>JAJPIF010000017.1 GCA_021324885.1 Pseudomonadota bacterium | reverse complement strand
CAGCACGTGCTGATCGGCCAGCGTTCAGGGATCTCGCCAGCGGAAATCGAGAACATCAAGCAGGGAGCCGGAGCGGGATGGACCGGACACGAACAGGCAATCATCCAGGCGTGCGACGAACTGTATGAGAATTCCGTGATCTCCGACGCCACCTGGCAGCGGCTGGCGCAGCATTACAACACCCAGCAGATGATGGACCTTGTGTTCACCATCGGCCAGTACAACCTGGTTTCGTGGGCGCTTAACAGCTTTGGCGTCCCGCTGGACGACTTCCTGCCCGGCGCCAAAAAGCCGGCCTGATCCAGCCCGAAGACCAAACGACGAGCATACTGACGGGACAGTGGAACCCATACTTTCAACCTGGTCAGAACCCAAAATGGATGGAAGATTCGCAGGTACCGCTTCGATCGGAAGAGCGAACCCTGACTTTTACTGGACATCGTGGAGCTGTGAAGGAGCAATACTCACACGTGTCGACCGGTTTCGTAGACCCCGATAGTGCCCACTTCCTCACGACTACAGTCGAAATAACTCGAATGCACCCTGCCCCGTACATGAATCTCTTTAAGCGGGGGAACTCGGGTCGAATGCGAACGGGCGGGTCAGGGAGTCGTAGTCCGGCACCACGAACGCAATGTCAATTGGCTGCGGCAAATCCTTTTTCCGAAACCTGCCAATGCTCCGGATTGCCATCAGTCTAAGCAGCTCTGCCGCACTTCTTCAAACAAGCACCGCTTGGGTATGCCACCACCGCAACATTGGCTCGAGGCGTTGACCAGGTGTAGCGTGAGGGGACAATATTACATTCCTGGGGCTGGCCCGTATTCTTCCGAATCTTTCAAGGGCGTGGTGATGAAATCAGCTCAACCGGCAGCCCGCCTGCGCCTTTGAGAGGCCATGAGGTAAAAGACGTGGATCGCATCTGTCTTATCGACTGCCGAGACGGCATGATCCGTGAGGCGTTTCCGGCCACGCCTCAGATGTCGAGCAGCCAGGCGCCGTGGGACGGCCTGCGCGTGGAGCGCCATCGCCTGCCCTCCTTTAAGGCGCCCGAAGTGACGCTGCTCGAGCCGTTTCTCACCATAACGGTGGAGGGGGACAGCGGAGTCGACCTCAGGCGCGAAGGCAGAACGGACCACCTTGCGATGGGCCCCGGCAGCGTTTGCGTGCTGGGCGCGGGCCCTGTGCCGCCAACGCACGTAGGCGGGCCGGTCACCAGCCTGTTTATCAGTGTGCGGCCGTGGATGCTCGCGCAATCAGCATCCGATCTGCTGAGCCTCGAGGAGCCCCGACTGCGCAACGCCTATGGGGTGCGCGATCCCCATTTCTTTCACATCGGGATGGCCCTCAGTGCCGAAATCGAACAGGGCTATCCAGGCGGCAGACTTTACGGCGAATCGCTGGCAACCGCCCTGATCACGCATTTGCTGGCGGGTTATTCTGACCGCGGTCTGCCAGCCGATTCATACAAGGGTGCAATCGCGCCGCGGCGCCTGCGCCTGGTGCTGGATCACATCGAGGAAAATCTCGCCTGCGATCTTTCCCTGGCTGAACTTGCAGTGGTGGCGGCGATGAGTCCGTGCCGCTTCGCGCGTGCCTTCAGAGAATCGATGGGTTTGCCGCCCCATCAGTTCGTGCTGCGCAAACGCATCGCGCGGGCGCGTGCGCTGCTGGAGGCAGGTTCCGCTCCGCTTTCAGAAATTTCGGCGAGCCTGGGGTTCGACAGCCAAAGTCATTTCACCGCCGTCTTTCGCAAGCTGGTCGGCACCACGCCCGCCGCCTACCGCGCGCAGCAAAGACATTAAACAGTGCGTGTTATTTATCCGGACTCCAGCAGGTGCTTTGGGGACAACGGCGCCGCCCGCATCAATATTTTCGGCAGGATTTGGCTCCTCAACTATTGAAGACTTTCAGATCGGTGCCGCCGCTGACCTGCAAAGTCGCTCCCGTGATGTAACTGGCGGCGTCGGAGACCAGAAACATCACCGCTTCGCCGATGTCTTCGCGCTGACCGACATCTCCAGCAGCTTGGCGGGCCGCGGCAGACTGCCGGTGTGGGTAGTCAGAATCCGCCCGTACTGCGCTTCATGAGACGCCCCTTTAATGCCCCGACATCTCAAAGCCGGAGCGGTCGGCGCGCCCCGGCCAATTCCCGGCGGTTCAGAGTTCCAGCCCGTACACTTTGGCCGCGTTGCGGTACAAAATCTTGTCCGTGATATCCGGGTCGACGCCGGCAAAGACCCGCTCGATGGTTTCGCGCGACTTGGGCCAGGTCGAGTCGGTATGAGGGAAGTCGCTGCCCCACAAATAGTTATCTTCGCCGAACAATTTGACCGCCACGGGCGCCACCGGGTCTTCCAGAAAGGTCGCGAAGATTTGCCGCTTGATGTATTCGCTCGGCAATTTAGGTATCGCTCGCTCCGAGGGCGGGGTCAGCTTTTCGTAGGCGTGGTCCATGCGGAACATGAAATGGGGAATCCAGCCCACGTCGTTCTCGGCCGAAACGAATTTGAGCCTGGGAAAGCGCTCCAGCACGCGACCTGAGACCAGGTGCACGATCGAACGCTGCACCTCGAATACCATCGACATATAAAATTCCGCGCCCACCGCCCGCGCCGCCGCCTCACCTACCCCCGACATCGCGCCGGTGCTCGACTTGCTCGAACCGGTGATCACATGGAGCGACAGCGGCAGTCCGATCTCGGAGGCCGCTTCCCAAAAGGGGTCATAGCGATTGTCGTAATAAGGAATGGTTGGGCTGCCGGAAATCATCGCGCCGCGCAAGCCGATTTTAGCGGCCCGCTGCAGTTCCTTGACGCCCTCGCTCACATCCGCCAGCGGGATCAGCGCAGCGCCGATCAGCCGTTTGCGGTCATGGGAACAGAACTCGGCGCTGAAGTCGTTGAAAACCTTGAAGCACGCAAGCTGCAGTTCGGAGTCCTGAAGCTGAAACAGCGGCATTCCGAGCGTTGGATAGAGCACCTCGCCCATCACGCCATCGATATCCTGGTCCTTCAGGCGCTCCACCGGATCCCATCCGCTGGGGCGGCAGGCTTCATAACCCTTCTTGCGGAATTCCACCATCTCATCGATGCTGTGGCCGGCGGCGAAGCCTGCCGAGACCGGGAAGGGGCTGATCTCGGGCGCGGTGAACAGGAATCCCCCCTTTGGATTGGGAACCACGCGCGGTGAGGTGTCGCGGAATTTCCTGTCGAGCCGCTTCTCCCACAGATCGCCCGGTTCCATCAGGTGCGAATCGGCGGAGAAGAATCGCAATTTGGCCATCTTCAAAGTCCTCCTGTATCTTTCCGACAAAAGCCGGAGTTCCCGTTGCGCAGGTGTCGAACACTCTTATTGCATAATCTGCAGGAGTCCCTTGAGAAAGCCTTGACGCCGACGTTCTGGCATTTTTTGGGCACCTGGTTCATCCCTATCGATTTCGCCGATATATATGGAAGAACCGGTGCCGGCCGGCGTCGCGTTGGCGCTATCGGAGTCCACCAGACGCCTTGTACGCGTTGAGGTCGATCTGCTGCGCCTCAAGACGCTGCCCTCCCGCAAGCAGCATCCACATGATCAGTGCGGCCGAGAAAGCAATCCGGCCTGCCTACAACGATACCTTCATCGCTTGGCACCTTCCCCAAGGCGGTGAAAGTATGCTCCGCAAAAACCACGGCCGTCTATCAAATTCCTTGCCGGTTTGTCGAAATCTTACCCAAATTCCACCGCGTCAGGGAGAGGGTGGGACGGGCACGCATAATTTCATGCAGGTGAGATGGGACGCAGGCGCGGGGTAAACTTTCCACAATCACCCAGCTCTTGAGTAAGGGTGGCTATACACTTAAAGCAACAGAATTCGCGCTCTAACTGCCGGCCAGCGTGATACCGATCATTTCGGCAATTCCGTAAAATGGCAGCGACAACCATTCGGGGCGATTGTTCAGTTCGTATCCCACTTCGTAAACCGCTTTTTCCATCACTAGAGCGTCGAGCAGAGCCGAAAGATCATCGCGGTCGGTCGGCACCAGCGCGGGCCGGTTGGCGGTGTCGATATAGGCGGTAAGGAAGGCCTGCGAGGTCCATGTGACCCATAGCCGCGCCCATGGCTGCATGGTCGCGAAGTTGAGCTTGCCGAGCACGCCGGCGCGCAACTGCTGGATCATCGCGGTGTAGGCCGCGTAATGGAACGACCGCAGCATCCCGGCCACATCGCGCAGGGCCGGGCGCTTGCGCCGCCGCTCGCTCAGCGGGCGCGCCGGCTCGCCTTCGAAGTCGATAATGAAAAAGTCCTTGCCAGTGTATAGCACCTGCCCCAAATGCAGGTCGCCGTGAGTGCGCATCCGCACCACACTGAGGCGATGCTTGAGAAAAGCGTCGAAGCGGGCCTCGATCAGGTTCTGGTTGGCCACGATCGCCTGAGCCTGCGAGCGCAAGGCCTCGGGCAAAACCGCAAGCCGCGCAGTCAGCATCCGCATCACCTGACCCAGCAGATTGCGCATCGATTGATACAGCGAGCGCTGGTACAGCGTCGAGATAGGTTCGGGGACAAAGTCAGGATCCTGCTCTTCGTCGAGCAGCGTCAGATGGAGCTGGGCGATGCGCTGGCCGAGCAGGCGCGCGGCGTCCAGATACGCGCCGACGTAGTGCACCACGTTCTGGTCGGGCTGGGTTTCCAGCAATTCCACCAGCGATTTTGGCGGCAATGCGAGCGGCTCGGGAGCGGTCGCGGCTACTTCAAAATAGCGGTTCAGTTCGGCGATCGTGAACTGCCACGCATCCCCCTGGTTGGGCACGAATGAAAGCAGGATTGCGAGGTCGCGTTCCTCGGCACGCGGGGCGTGGAGGGCGATCGAGCCGGCCAGTTTGGGCGAGTAGGGAAAATGATGCCGCTCGGTGAGGAACCGACTCATCTCCAGATCGGGATTCAACCCTGCCTCGAGGCGGCGGAAGAGCTTCAGGATCAGCCGGTCGCCGAATACAATTGACGTGTTGGATTGCTCGGCGCTCAGTACCCGCGCGTCGAGCGCGCCGTCCCGCGCTCCGACCAGTTCGTGAAAGTGTTTCGCAGCCGAGGCCGTCAGCTCGCCGCTCAGGCAGCGGATCCGGCGATGGTGTTGGATCGCGCGCAGCATCGCAGCGCCGAAATCCGGATCGGCAACCGCGTCGTAAAGCACGCCGTCGGCCGGCGCCTCACGCTGCGCCGTCCGGACATTGGCGATCAGCCGCTCGGGCCATCGGGATCTGACCGTGGCGGCTTTGTCGCCCGTCGCCAGCGCAATTGGCAGCACGTAAGTTTCGGATTCAGCGTTACGATAGTCGACGTTGACAAGCGCAAGTTGTATCGCTTCCGGATGGTCCGATAATGGCACGGCGTCGGCAATGGCGGCGGACCTGATCACCCGCGCCTTGCCGCGAAACCATCGGCAATGCGGCAGATAGTCGGGCAGCAGTTGATCGATCCTGGCGCGCATCGGGGGACGCATCAGCTGCTCCAGGGAGTCAGGAATTTCAATTTGCGCCGGCTTGTAGCCGTCCATTTCGGCCGCTGCGCCGTGGCGCGCCGGCTCCAGCGAAAACCACAAAAACATATGCGGCCCAAGGGTAAAAGCGTAGGGCCGGTCGCCGATCGGGGGAAACGGATTGCGCCCGAACAGCTCAATGGGCACCATCGATTTGAACTTTGAAAGATCCAGTTCAACAAACTGAACGAAACGCGACAGATTGGCGACCACCAATACGCGCTCCTCCTCGAAGGTGCGGAAGAATGCGAGTACGTGGGTATTTTCCGGATTGAGAAATTCGATCGCACCGCGCCCAAAAGCCTTGAACTGGCGCCGCAGCAGGATCAGACGACGCATCCACCACAACAGCGAATGGAGGTTGGCCTCCTGGGCTTCCACATTGACGGTCTGGTAATGGTATTCGTAATCGATAACCACCGGCAAAATCAGCCGCTGCGGACTGGCGGTGGAAAACCCGGCGTTGCGGTCCGCGCTCCACTGCATCGGCGTGCGCACGCCGTCGCGATCACCCAGCGACAGGTAATCGCCCATCCCGATTTCGTCGCCATAATAAATAACGGGCGTGCCGGGCAGCGAAAACAGCAGTCCGTTGTCCAGTTCGATGGCGCGCCGATTGTTGCCGAGCAGCGGGGCCAGACGGCGCCGGATGCCGAGGTTGAGCAGCATGCGGGGCTCTTTGGCGAAGGCGCGGTACATGTAGTCGCGCTCCTCTTCACTGACCATCTCCAGCGTCAGTTCATCGTGATTGCGCAGGAACAGCGCCCACTGGCAGGTCTCGGGAATCGGCGGCGTCTGCGCCCAGATGTCCGTGATCGGAAATCGGTCCTCCATCCGCACCGCCATGAACATCCGTGGCATCAGCGGGAAATGAAATGCCATATGGCATTCATCCCCGTTGCCGAAATAAGCCACCGCATCCTCGGGCCACTGGTTGGCCTCGGCCAGCAGCATCCGGTTGGTGAAATTCTCGTCAACATGACGGCGCAGCTTGCGCAGAAATTCGTGCGTCTCGGGCAGATTCTCGCAACTGGTGCCGTCGCGCTTGTACAGATAAGGAACGGCGTCCAGGCGCAGTCCGTCAACGCCCAGCCCCAGCCAGAAGTCCATCACCCGGAAGATCTCGCGCTGAACAGCGGGATTGTCATAGTTCAGATCCGGCTGATGCGAGTAGAAGCGGTGAAAATAATAAGCCTTGGCGACCGGATCCCATGACCAGTTGGATGGCTCGAAATCCTGAAATATAATCCGCGCGTCACGGTATTTCTCCGGCGTGTCGCTCCAGATGTAATAATCGCGGTAAAGGCTGCCGGCCGGCGAGCGCCGCGCGCGCTGAAACCATTCATGCTGGCTGGACGTATGGTTAAGTACCAGTTCCGTCACCACGTGCAGGCCGCGGCTGTGAGCTTCGCGCAGGAAAGTCTTGAAGTCCTCAAGCGTGCCACAATCGGGATGAATCCCCGTATAGTTTGAGATGTCATAACCGTCGTCACGCAGCGGCGAAGGGTAAAATGGCAACAGCCAGACGGCGGTTATACCCAGGGACTGGAGATAGGGAAGCTTGGCGGTGAGACCCGGAAAATCTCCGATACCGTCGCCGTTGCTGTCGAAAAAGGAACGTACCCGCAATTCATAGAAGACCGCGTCCTTGTACCACAGCGGATCTACGGGAGAGTTGGCGTCCTTTGGATGTGGATGTCTCATACCGGTCCTTCCACGCGCAGGATGTGCGCAGGCTGAGAGGCGGGATCAAGCCGCACATAATTGTACTGCGACCACTGATAGCTGGCATTGGTCAGCAGATCAGTGACGCGGTAGGAGCGGTCCGGCGCCATGCCGGTGATTTCCGGCGGAACCGTAACGGTGCATTCCTGGGCATGGTAGGGGTCGAGGTTCACCGCGATTAACAACGTGTTTCCGGCCTCCGGCGAGCTCTTGGCATAAAACAGGATCTGGTCATTGTCCGCCGGCAGAAACCGGAGATTGCGGAAATGATGCAGCGCCGGATTGGCCTTTCGAATCGAATTGACCAGGGTCACGAATTCCCTTATGTTCCCCGGCTTTTTCCAGTCCCGCGGCTTTATCTGGTATTTCTCTGAATCGAGGTACTCTTCGCTTCCCGGCGCGACCGCCTGGTTCTCGCAAAGTTCGAAACCGCTGTAAATCCCGTAAGAGGGTGAAAGAGTCGCCGCCAGCACCAGGCGCATCCTGAACGCCGGCGGACCCCCGTTCTGAAGGATCGCCGTGAGGATATCGGGCGTGTTAGTGAAGAAATTCGGCCGGAAATAATCGCGCATCTCCGTTGTGGTCAGCTCGGTCAGGTATTCGATCAATTCATACTTGGTATTACGCCAGGTGAAGTAGGTATAAGACTGGGTAAAACCTGCCTTGGCCAGCACCTTCATCATCTTGGGGCGGGTGAATGCCTCACCCAGGAAAATGATATCCGGGCGGCGCGACTGAACCTGATTGATTAGCCATTCCCAGAACGCGACCGGCTTGGTATGTGGATTGTCAACCCGGAAAATCGTAACACCGCGCTCAATCCAGAACCAGATCACATCGAACAGCGCCTGCATCAATCCCTCCTGATCCGGCGTGTCGAAATCAATTGGATATATATCCTGGTATTCCTTGGGTGGGTTCTCGGCATACTTAATCGTGCCGTCTGGCCGATGCTTGAACCATTGCGGATGCTCTCTGACCCATGGATGGTCGGGGGAGCACTGCACGGCGAAGTCCAATGCCACTTCGATTCCGAGCCCACGTGCGGCGGCAACCAGGCGATCGAAATCGGCCAGGGTGCCCAGCGACGGCTCTACCGCGGTATGCCCGCCGGCTTCGCTGCCGATTGCCCAGGGACTGCCGACGCTGTCGCCTGCGCCGTCGGGCGTATTGTTGGGGCCCTTGCGGTTGGTGCGGCCGATCGGATGGATCGGCGTCAGATATACGACATCGAAACCCATCTCGTGAATGTCGGTCAGCCGATGTTCGGCGTCGGCGAACGTGCCTGCACGACCGGGGTCCGGCGACTGGGAGCGGACGAACAGCTCATACCATGAACCAAATGCCGCTTTCGGGCGGTCCACGGTCAGGTGGAGCAGGGGCTGATAAGTGGTTGCGCCAGCGTGCTCGCCGAAGCGCGCGGCTGCCTCAATCAGCGCGGGGTTGGAGAAAATCTCCAGCGCGGAGTTGGGAGCAGGCCGCTGGCGCAGGGCCTCGAGGCTGGCGGCCAGCAATTGGAGCGCGTCGCCATCGGCGCGTTCGCGGATGGCTTTGAGCAGTTCGATTCCTTCCAGCAAATCGGAGCGTACATCCTTGCTGGCGCCGACTTTTTTGGTGAAGTCAGCCAGCCAGGAGGCGTAAAGATCGGTCCATGCCTCGATTGTGAAAACGTAGCGCGCGTTTTGCGTGGGGACGAAAACGGCGCGCCAGCGGTCGTTGTCAAGCGGCGCCATCGGGGTCTGCTCGAAGACTTCGTCGTCCTTGCGCCGCCATTTCACCGCAGCGCGCAGCAACTGATGGCCGTCGCGGAAAATGTCTGCCTCGACCACGCAGGGTTCTCCGACAATACATTTGGCGGGGTAACGGCCGCAATCGACTGCCGGCGCTACTCCTTCGATGATGATGTGGCTCAGCATGAAAAATCCGACCTCTGACTGCGTTGCGGGCATGCAGCCGCGGCGGTTTTCCAAAATTGTTCTTAAATACCCAACTACAGCGCTTTTGATTTAGCCGCGAATCAACACGGTCATATCTATTCTTCTACACCGTCTATCGCATTATACTCGGATCGTTGCGAAGCCCAAGAAAATGATGCCAGGCGCCGGCGTATCAGCTTCGACACTTTCCGACTTCGCGGATTGACCGGCGCGGCCCCGTCAGATTACAAACGTACTGCCGTTGAAGGTGCGAAGAAACCAGGCTCCGAGCAGATCCATGGATTCATATTACAATACGCTGCAGACCATCCTGGTCAGCAAGGATAACGGCGTGGCCACCGTCACGCTCAATCGTCCCGAGGCGCGCAACGCGGTCAGCCCCGTAATGCACACCGAACTTACGCAACTGTGGCCGCGCGTGGGAGCGGACCCGGAAATCGACGTGGTGGTGGTGACCGGCGCGGGTAAGGCTTTTTGCGCCGGCGGCGACGTCAAGGCCCTGGATGCCGGCGCGTTCAAACGCCGCGGCAGCGTGACCACCGAAGCACGCCTGCTGATCACCAATATGCTCGACGTTGAACAGCCGATCATCGCGGCTATAAACGGCGACGCGATCGGGCTGGGCGCGACCATCGCCCTGTTCTGCGATATCACAGTGGCGGCGGAGACCGCGCGAATTGCCGATCCGCATGTGCGCGTCGGACTGGTGGCGGGCGACGGCGGCGCCGTCATATGGCCGCATCTGCTGGGCCCCAATCGCGCCAAGGAATTCCTGATGAGAGGCAACATGCTGAGCGGCACCGAAGCCGCACGGCTGGGGCTGGTCAACTACGCGGTCCCGACGGGCGACGTCCTCAAAAAAGCCAATGAACTGGCGCGCGAACTCGCCGACGGCCCGCGCTGGGCGATCCGCTGGACCAAGGTGTCGGTCAACAAGACATTAAAGGAATCGGTCAACCTCGTCCTCGACTCTTCGCTGGCCTTCGAAGAAATCAGCATGAACCTCCCGGACCATCAGGAAGCCACTCGCGCGTTCGTCGAAAAACGCAAGCCCGTGTTCAACAAGGCGTGATTTGCGCAACCGCGGCCCCCAGGCTGCGTCGCAGGGCCGCCAAATGCGAATCCGTCAGCGGCGGGTCTCGGTGCCGGAACTGACAACGTCGGGGTCGGTCTGGACAAAACTGATCTCCCTGCCGTCGGGCGATGTGAAATCATCGTAATGAAAAATGTTGCCATTTTGGTCCGTATCGGTTTCGGTTGCGCTGCAGTCGGCGTTGACTTTGTAAGTGCCGTGAAAGGTGCCCTTGTGTGCGGCCGCCTGTCCCTCGGTTATGGTGGTCCAGATGCCATGTGAAGTGCCCTTTCCGTTGAACACCACCAGACCTGCCACGGCGAAGCGGGTGAATGTGCTGCCTGTCACGGTGTAGCCGGAGTAGGCGTAGATGTAGGTGCCGCGCATCGTTTCATCGTTGCAGCTTTTGCGCATGCCGCCAGCCTCAGCGCTCACTGATGCCAGGAGCAGGACAACAACCCCGATTGCTCCATACCACGCGCCATGCCTGACCCTTCGATCTGCTCTGGTCATCGCGAGACTCCACCCGCAAAGCGATTTTTCAAATTGAAACTCAGTAGCGGGACAGGCGTGTCGGGAGGTCGTGGGATCTTTCTTCCCGCCTGCAGTAACCAATCGTCAACAGCGCGCAAGCGGTCCACGGCCGAAAGGCGCTCCTGCGCATCCATCACGGACACAGACGCCTGTCCCTGAGCAAGGCTTTCAGGTTTTCGGTTTTTTCAGAATGTTCAAACCCGAGGGCGCGGCGCAAAGACCGCGCCCTCGGGATGCTAGTTGAGCCCGTATAACTCGGCGACGTTGTCGTGCACGATGTAATTGAATTCCTCGTCGGAAAGTCCCTGCCGATGCTCCTTAAGCAGCTCCTGCGACCAGGGCCAGGTCGAGTCGCTGTGCGGAAAATCATTGGCCCACAGCAGCCGCCTGATATTGCACATGTCCTTCATCTTGAAGGCCACCCAGTCGTCCTGGAAAGTCGTATAGACATTCTCGCGGTAATACTCACTGGGCATCTTTGACAGTTCCTGTCCCGGCGGCAGCCAGTACCGATGGCGCTTGTAGGCGTGATCCATCCGATACATGTAATGCGGCACCCAGCCGGCGTCGGCCTCGACACAGACCACCTTGAGCCGGGGATGGCGCTCGAAGACGCCGCCGAAGATCAAGGTTCCGATGATGTCCTGGCATCCGCGGATGATCGCCAGAAAGCCATTGATACGAGGGCCGCGCTGCGGGTTGGCGATATTGTCGGTCTTGCTGGTCAGGATATGGAAGGACAGCGGCATGTTCAGGGCCACCGCCGCCTCATAGAACTCGTCGTAAGCGCGGTCGTCGTAATCCTTGTAGCCCGGATTCCCCGGCATCATCACGCCGCGAAATCCCAATGATTTGGCTTTGCGCAGTTCTTCGATTCCCTCATCCGGGGTGCGCATCGCGGCCTGCCCCAGCCCGATCAACCGGTCCGGATGCGGCGAGCAGAATTCGGCCAGCCACAAATTATAAGCGTCGAAGCAGGCTTTCTTGTAGTCGAGGTCGGGATGGTTGCACAGTATCATGCCGGTGGTGGGATAGATCACCTCCGCGATCACGCCGTCGCGCTGCTGATCCGCGATTCTGGCTTCGGGGTCCCATCCGCCGCGATAGAGGTCCTCGAACTTATGGCCGCCGCGGCCCAATTCCTCGGCGCTCTTTCCCGCCGCCGCCATCAGGCCCAGCGTAATCTTCACGCCGTCCATACCATTGACCGTGAAGTAATCGCCGAGTTTTTCGTCGCGCAGCATCCGGGGCGCGATATCCTTGTATTTGCGGTCGATTCGATCCACGTAAGTGCCCGGCGGCTCCACGATATGAGAATCCGCCGAGATTGCCGGTTTAATCATCTTCGCCTCCTGCTCAGAGCATTCTCTCAAAGTCAAAATAACAGGGTTTGCGAAAAAAAAGCCATACTGGCGCAGGCGCCGCCGGGGTTTCAAGCGTTAGGCTTTTCGATCTGATCGCGCTACTTTTGCGGTCATGGATTTCAAATTCAGCGAGCAGGACGAGGCCTTTCGGCAGGAGTTCAGAGCCTGGCTCAAGGCCAATCTGCCTTCCGACTGGCGCGAGGAAGACGAGGAGCGCGACGCCGACAGCCGCAGCGAATTCGAGCGCCGGCGCGCATGGCATCGCAAGCTGTACGATGGCGGCTGGATGTGCATCCATTGGCCAAAAGAGTACGGCGGACGCGGCGCCACTTTGCTCCAGCAGGTCATCTACAACCAGGAACTGGAGCGGGCCAAGGCCCCGCCGACGGTCAACTTTCAGGGTATCGCGCGCGTCGGTCCCACCCTGATGCAATGGGGAACGCCGGAGCAGAAGATGCGCTACATCCCCAAAATTCCTCCGGCCGAGGAGATCTGGTGCCAGGGCTTGTCAGAGCCCAATCACGGATCCGATCTCGCCGCGGTCGAGACCAGGGCGATCGACGAGGGCGATCATTTTCTCGTTAACGGTTCGAAGATCTGGACGTCCAACGCGCATGTCGCCGACTTCAGCACCCTGCTATGCCGCACCGATCCCGACGCTCCGAAACATCGCGGGCTGAGCTACCTGCTGGTGGACCTCAAAACGCCCGGCATCACGATCCGGCCATTGGTCCAAATCACCGGCGAGAAAGGCTTTAACCAGGTCTTCTTCGAAGATGTAAAAGTCCCGAAGACCAATTTGGTCGGCCGCAAAAACCAGGGATGGCTGGTTGCGATGACGAACATGATGTTTGAGCGGACCATCCATGGCGGCCGCACGGACATGATGATCGAAGTCGCGCAACTGCGGGACCTTGCGCGTCAGATCAATCGCAACGGCCGAACCGCGTGGGAGGACAGCTACGTCCGTCAACGCATCGCCAGCTTCGCGTGCGAAGCAGAGGCGCTGAAGTACACCAGCTATCGGCAGCTCACGCGCCAGCTCAAGGGTTTGCAACCGGGTCCGGAAGGCTCGGTGATGAAGCTGGGCACCAGCGATTTGAATCTGCGGATCCAGAAATTCGCGATGGAGTTGCTCGGGCCGCATAGCCAATTCGAATATCACAGTGCGGGAGCGATCGACCGCGGCAAATGGTCGCATCGAATGCTGGCGGCGCGCCGCGGTACGATCGCGGCCGGCACCAACGAGATCCAGCACAACATCATCGGCGAACGCGTCCTGGGCCTGCCCAAGGGATGAGAGCGAAGCAGCGTGAGGTAAGAGCAAAGAGGAGCGAGAGGGAAGGAAATCTCGTTTTCCTCTCACTTCTCTTCCCTCACTCCGATCCTGGCCCGGTGTACCACATCCCTTAGCCCAGTTTGACTCAAGTGCCAGCCCGGATTAGATGCAGAAACAGTCCGACTGCATTTTTTAGAGGGCTCATTGTGGCACAAGTCGAGAAGTCAGGTCCGCTCAAGGGTATCAAGGTCGTCGAGATCGGTATGTGGGCGGCGGGACCCGCAGCCGGCGCGATCTTCACCGATTGGGGCGCTGAAGTTATCAAAGTCGAACCACTGGAAGGCGATCCTTACCGCGCATTGGTGGTGCAGCGCTCCAACGAGGGCCAGGACAGCCCTCAATTCCGCCTCGACAATCGCGCCAAGCGCAGCATCACCCTGGATGTCCGCACCGATGAAGGACGGCTGATCGCCTACGAGTTGGTCAGGCGCGCCGACGTTTTCCTGACCAACATCCGGCTTCAGTCGCTCGAGCGCTTCAGGATGACGTGGGACATTCTGAAGGAAATCAATCCGCGCCTGATTTACACAATCGTGACCGGGTACGGAATCAAGGGTAAGGAGATCAACCGGCCGGCGTTCGATTCGGGCGCATGGTGGGGACGCGGAGGCGTCGCGGCCACGGTGCTTCCCGACGGTATCCCGCCGCTGTTCCTGGCGGGCGGAATCGGCGACCATTTCACCGCGATGGCTGGGGTCACGGGGACCTGCGCCGCTCTCTACGCGCGCGAGCGGACCGGCAAAGGCCAGTTGGTGGATGTCTCGATGCTGCGTACGGCCGCCTATTTCATCAGCTTCAACCTGTTCGACCAGATGTTAGGGCGTCCCCGCAAGAAGCAGATGCGCGAGGAGACGCTCAACCCGATGATCATCCCGTATCAGGCCAAGGGCGGTAAATGGTTCTCGTTGCTGGGACTTCAGGGCGACCGCGTATGGCCGCTGGTGTGCCGCGCAATCGATCGCCCCGAGCTGATCGATGACGACCGCTACAACACAGCGGCCAAGCGCAGCCAGCGCAGCGCCGAACTGGTGAAACTGCTCGACGAAGTTTTCGCCACGCGCACCGTCGCACAATGGGCCGAGGCCTTCGATCGCGAGGATGTATGGTGGGCTCCCGTCCAGACCACGGAAGATTTGCTCAGCGATCCGCAGGTGCGCGCGGCGGGCGTATTCATGGATGTTCCCACCGACGACGGCAAAACCGTCCAGATGGTCGCATCGCCGGTGGATTACAGCGGGACACCGTGGCGCGCCACCGCAACCCATCCGGCGCTCGGCCAGCACACTGAGGAAATCCTGCTTGAGCTGGGCAAGAGCTGGGAAGACATCGCACGGCTGAAAGAAAAAAAGGTGATCGGCTGAGCGCGACCCAGTCCTTCCAGGTTACGGACTCCGCATTTCGTAACGGTGTGATTTGCGACGCGCCGACTCCCGGACAGATTTAGCCATAGGCTGCGGTGGACGGCACGCACCCGCTATTGAACATCATCCTCGGGACCGGCGCCGCGCTGCTTCATCTCGTACTCGAGGTCCATCCGGAGCCAATCCCACACTGGCACGTAAATCAGGTCCCATGAATTGACATTGGTCTTCGGCGTCATGCGCGAATCATACATGGCAACAGTCAACTGACCATCCCTCATCGTGCGCTGAATCACCAGGTCCGGCGCCGCCGCAACCGTACATTGCCAATTGCGGTAATCGGTTATGGAGCACGATTTCAACTCCGTAGCTCCGTAAGTGTCCCATTCAATAACCGTATGGCGGAGCGGATAAGCCCGGAAGGTCAGCGGATCGAGTGGGACCGTGAGTTCGCCATCGCAGAAGCTTCCAAACAAGACCTGGCCCTCGCACTGAACCGGATAGACTCTCACGGCATGGGTGAACCATCCGGTGACGCTGAACACGGCCTCGGTGAGGAGCGCAGCAATGAAGCCAGCCAGAGCAAAAAAGGCGGCCAGTTTCGACATTCAGGCCCCTGGCTTCAAGCGTGCGGCGATACCTGGCAGGTTTTGTGACGGTACGCCGCAGCTAATCGCCTTGCGGCGCATAATAAGTCAGATTCCCTGGTTTTCCTCTAGTTCTTTCCAGCGTTCTGCCCGCTGCCGCTCACTGCTTGATCCCCTCCCCTCACTTCCATTGCTTTGACCGCTCAGGCCGATTGACCGGGAAACAGCGCCGCCCGGGTGACTTCCCTGCGCTCGCTCTTGTCCAATGCCTCGGCCGCGCGCGAGAGCGGGAATTTGGCATCACACAATTCGAGGTACGGATAGCGATTGATGTGCTGGCCAAGGAAATCCAGCGTCTTCTTCAGATAATGGGGCGGATAAGTGGCGACGCCGTGGATTTCGAGTGACTTGAAGGTGACCATTGAGGGAGCGATCGGGGCAGTCAGGCCGCCGGAAATGTTACCGACCTCGACCAATCGCCCGCCATTGCGCGCCAAGCTGATCGCCTCGACGAACGCCTCGGGGATTCCTGCCACCTCCAGTACCACATCCGGACCGCTGCCACCTGTCAGTTCCCGTACCCGCGCCTGGCGCGCCTTGAGGTCGCGATATTGGCGCAGATCGATGACCTCGTCCGCGCCGAACCGCCGGGCCTGCGCGAGGCGGAGATCGACGCCGTCGATCGCGATCACACGGGCGCCGCGCTCCTTAGCGATCGCCATCGCATGCAGACCCAATCCGCCCGCCCCCAGCACCAGCAGCTTTTCGCCGTACGATAAGCGTCCGCGATCGAGCGCCCAGTAAACCTGCGACATCGCGCAGTTGGCCGACGCCGCAATCAGGTCGGGGACGTTGTCCGGAATCCGGTAAAAGTGCTGGTCAGGCTTGATAAAGTAATGAGTGGCAAAGGTGGCGGTGAAATGCGGCGGTACGTCGGGATGGGCCGCGCCCATCACGCGATTGAGACAGGCGGCGTGATTGCCAGCCACGCAGTTCTCGCATCGATTGCACACCGTGTAGTAGACGGGCGCGATGCGATCGCCAACCTTGACCGGCACGCCGGCCCAATCCCTGGTCACGCCCTGCCCCAACGCCTGGATTTTGCCGGCCATCTCATGACCCGGCATAATCCCGCGCCGTCCGAACTCGCCGCGCCACATATGGACTTCGGAGCCGCACACATTGGTCTGCGTCACTTCTGCGATGAGCCCACCCGGCACCGGGTCCGGCACATCATACTGGAAAAAATCGATCCGATGGGCCTCGGGAATGAACGCGACCGTACCCTTCATGGCAATTGATCCTCTGGCCGTTAACGTATGAAAAACGATCCGTCTCGGCAAGCGCGCCATCGCCCGGACTGCCAATTGGGTCTTCCTGCACGGATTACAACGGTGAAACTTTGCGCTAGCTTTGAGCGAAGTTGTAGTGATGCGCGACACTATCGTCGAATTTGTCAACCGGTTGCGCGCGTGCGGAATCCGGATCTCGATCGCCGAGTCGCTTGATGCGGCGCATGCCGTACCTGCCTCCGGCCTGGATCGTACGCGTATGCGCGAGGCTTTGGCCGCCACCCTGATCAAGGACGAGGCGGATCGGCCCAGCTTCGACCGCGAATTCGACGCGTTCTTTTCGGCCGCGCACAGGCGCCATCCAGAACCCAAACGGGGTCAAAGCTGGCAGGGTATGTCTGGCCAGCACAACCGTCCTTCGCAGTCGGACGGACAGCTTGCTGCGCTCAAACCCGGCTCGCCTTCGATCGGCGTAAAGAGCCGCCAAAAAGCTTTAAGCGCTCAGCCGGATAGCAAAATGGCAATTGGTCAGGAACACGACGATTCCAGGGAGGAAAGCGGTCCCCCGGAGAGCGCTCGCGTGGAAGATCGCGCGGCTGATGCGCTGGCGCGCAAACGTGAGGCGGAAACGCAACCGTTCAGCGCTTATACCGATCTGGATTACGAGCAGGCTCTGGAAGCGCTGGAGCCACTCAAGCGCCGGTTCCGGGTCCGGCTGGGACGGCGGTTGCGGATGGCGCGGCGCGGGCGTATCGACATCAGGCGCACGATCCGCGCGTCGATCCAGCGCGGCGGCCGGCTGATGGATTTGCGGCTGCGCCGCCGCCGTCCACGCCATATCAGCCTGTTGCTGCTCGCGGACATCTCCGGCTCGGTCCGCTATGCGTCCAATCTGATGCTGGGGCTGGCGGCGGGCGCCCGCCAATGCTTCCGCAGCATGCACAGCTTCGTGTACATCGATCGGCTGGCCGAGGCGGGGTTCGAAAACGGCTATCTGAATATGACGCCAACCCTTGACCTCTACGCGCGATCCGATTTTGGCCGGGTGCTGTCGGAACTGACGCACACCCGGCGCCATCTGCTGAACCGGGCCACGCTGGTGGTGATTGTGGGCGACGGCCGCAACAATCGCCGCCCCGCGCGCGCCGACCTCCTGCGTCACATTCGCAGGCTATGCCGGGCGGTGGTGTGGCTGAACCCCGAACCGCCCGAACGCTGGGGAACCGCCGACAGCGCGATAATGGCCTACGCTCGCGAAGTCGATGAGTTGATCCACTGCTCCAATCTGCGCGAACTGGAAAAGTCGCTGGGCAACATCGTCCGCCCGCGCGGGTCTGCGCCAGCCAGCCCGCCCGCCGCGACCCGCACCAGTCAGCCGATGCGCCCGAGCATTACGCCGAGAATCAATCCGGCCAATACATAGGCGGTAAAGAAGATAAATGGCTTATTGCCGTCCTTGATGAAGAACAGCAGGCAGAAGGCGACGCGGGCCAGCGGCACCAGCGTCAGGATCATCAGGCCAACCGTCATGATCGAGCGTGGATCTCCGTCCCATGCACGGCCCAGCAAATCGCCCAATGTTCCGTAATCGCTTACGCGCTGACCGGCCTGCACGGCGTGGAAATGATCCACGTACTCACCCGGTATCCTCGTCATCCCGACCAGTCCGATCAAAATTACGATACCGGCGGCGGCCAGCACGGTGCGCAGGATTACGGGCGTCCAAACCCGCAGGATGCGATCCTCATCTTGCGCTTTCATCCGGAATTCCGCCCGGTTCAGATTCCGCTCAGCGCGCGCCAGCCCATCTCGATCGCAATCAGCAGCAGAATCGCGACGAAGCCGGTGCGCAGCCATTGCACCTCGGCGTAGGGCAAAACACGGCTGCCGGCGAAGGCGCCGAGGGTGACGCCGATCGCGACCGGCGCCGCAATCACGGTGGAAACGTCGCCGCGGGCCAGAAAGACCAACGCGCCGGCTCCGGCCGTGACGCCGATCATGAAGTTGCTGGTCGCGCTGGAAACCTTCAACGGCACATGCATCAGGTAATCCATCGCCATTACCTTCACCGCGCCGGCCCCGACGCCCAGCATCCCCGAGAGCATCCCCGCCGCCAGCATCAGGGATCCGCCGGCTGCCAGGTTGGTCACGCCGTAGTGGATCGGTTCTCCTCCGGGGTTCGGCAGCTCGCCCCCCAACTGCAGACGTTCGGCAATTGCGCTGCCCTTGGGCAATATGTCGTCACCCTTCTTTTTGAAGGAAAAATAGGCCGATTGGAGCATCGTCAGGGCGAACAGCAGTTCCAGAACCCAGGCGGGAATCGTGCCGGCCAGGTAGGCCCCGAAGACGGCACCCGTAACCGTGGCGCACTCCAGGACCATCGCGATATGCAAATTGGTCCATCCGTCGCGCACGAAGGCGACACTGGCGCCCGCGCTGGTCGCGACCACCGAGATCAGGCTCGCACCTACCGCAACGTACATCGGCACGTGCGCCAGTATCACCAGGGCGGGCACGATGAAGACTCCGCCGCCAAGACCTGACAGCGAGCCGACAAAGCCGGCACCCACCGCAAGCGCAAGCAGGCCGCCGAGGATCTTAAACACGTCTGCACTCCGAAAATTGCGCGCCAAAATCAACGGCGGAGAGCGGCCCAGAGGCCCGAGCTGGAATTAAAGTCCCCATTTTCATCTGCATTTCTGTGTCTTTGCGCTGATTTGAACTTTTACGCAATGAGTGTCGTCAGTAGCCTACTATCAAGCAACATAATTTCAAAAGCATGCAGCATCAGCCCGAGATGTCAGGACAAATCATGGTGCTGCCGAATTAGCCGGTTCAACCCGCCATCGTCAGACCGCCGCTGATGCTCAGCACCTGTCCGGTGGCGTAATCGGAGTCCGAGGAAGCGAAGAAGGCGACCGCGCCCGCCAGATCCTCGGGCTGGCCGAGCCGGCGCATCGGGATCGCTTTGGCCATCGCCGCCAGCACGCCCGGCCGCTGCGCCATCGCGCTGCGCAGCAGAGCGGTGTCGGTCGGACCGGGGCAGACGACGTTGACGTTAATATTGTAGCGGGCCAGTTCGCGGGCCAGCGTCTTGGAAAAGCCGATCAGCCCGGCTTTGCATCCAGCGTACACCGCCTCACCGGTGGATCCGACGCGTCCGGCATCGGAGGAGATCGTGACGATTTTGCCGCGCCCGCGCGCCTGCATCCCCGGAATCACCGCTTTGCAGAGGTTGAGCGGCCCGCGGAAGTTGATCGCGATCACGCGCTCCCAGGTTTCCGGCGTGTTCTCCACGAACGGTTCGACTTTGTCCCATCCGGCGTTATTGACCAGGATATCGATCGGACCCAGCTCCCGCTCAACCTTCTCGATCGCCGCCAAGGCCTGATCCAGGCTGGTGACGTCAAGTTTGAGGCCGAGCGCCCGGGCGCCGGTGCTGCTGATTTCGTGCGCCGTCTCAATGGCGCCCGAATCATTGATATCGGCGATCGCGACCTGGGCGCCTTCCTGCGCCAGGCGCATCGCAATTGCGCGCCCAATTCCCTGGGCGGCGCCAGTGACGATCGCGACCTTGCCAACCAGACGGGTCATACCTGATGCCATAATCTTTCACCTCCGCCTTGGCCTGTTTATTCCAGCAATCGGGGCGGCTGGGCGCCACCGCCCGGCGGCCCGCCAAAACCGCTTTAATCCATGGCAAATCTATGGTAAGCGATGGCTTGAGCCGAACAAATGTTCAAAAATCCTTGTCCCCGGCGATGGTGGCGGCAAGCGGCGCGCCGGGGCGGATGATGCCGCGACCCAATCCGGCGCGGACGTTGAAAGGAGACGCTACCATGCTCGATTATCTGGTTATTTCCGGGGATTCCCATTTCGTGGAGCCACCCAATATGTGGGCGGAGCGGATGGACAAGAAATTCCGCGACCGCGCTCCGCACACGGTGCGCAATCTCAACGGCAAAGAGGGTGAGTTCTTCGTCTGCGGTGATATCGCCCCGATGCCGGTGGCGGGGTTCTTCGGCGCCGGTGTGCCGTCGCATGAATTGCCCGCCTTCAACAAAAAAGGCTTCGAGGCGGCCCCGCAAAGCGTCTGGGATCCGGCTTATCGGCTCAAGGATCAGGACCGTGACGGCGTCGCGGCCGAGGTCATTTACACCTCGATGGGGATGCCGCTGTTTCAACTCGAGGACGCCGAGTTGCGCGCTGCGTGCTTCGCCGCCTTCAATGACTGGGCCGCCGAATATTGCAGCTATGACTTCAAGCGGCTGGTACCGCTGGGTCTGATCACCCTGGAGGACATTCCAGCGGCGGTCGCGGAGCTGAACCGGGTGGCCAAAAAAGGAATACGCGGCGCGATGATCTGGGCGGAGCCGGCTCCCGACCATCCTTACAGCGATCCCGAATACGAACCGTTCTGGGCCGCCGCCCAGGACCTCGAGATGCCGCTTTCGCTGCACGTGTTGACCAACCGCGGCGGCGGCAACGTGGCGCCCTCGCGCAGAGACATGCTGCTGCGGCTGGCCAATATGCATCATGCGGTCGAGCGCACGCTCACAACCTTGATCTATGGCGGGGTGTTGGAAAAATTCCCCCGGCTGAAGATCGTCTCCGCCGAAAACGACGCCGGATGGATGGCGTATTTCATGTACCGGCTCGATACGGTGCAGAACCGGCTGGGCGCGTTGGGCGGGATGAAACTGCCGTTGCGGGCCAGCGAATATATCAGGCGCCAGGTTTACGCCACGTTCATTTCGGACCCGGTGTTTGTCGACTCCCTGCATCGCTATCCGGCGGACAACATCATGTGGTCCTCGGATTATCCACACACCGCGGCGACGTTCCCGCGCTCACGCGAGATCATCGAAAAGCGCCTGGGCACGGTGCCGCCCGATCAGTTGCGCAAGATCGTCCGCGACACCGCCGCCCAACTCTATGGGTTGGAATAAAGGTCGGCCCAGCGCAAGCGGAGGAGAAGCAAGATGCCGGACTATTTACTGATTTCCGCGGATTCCCATTTCGTCGAGCCGCCCTCGATGTGGGCCGAACGGATCGACCGCAGGTTTCGCGACCGCGCGCCCCACACGGTCAAGGGTCTGGGCGGCAAGGAAGGCGAATTCTTCGTCTGCGGCAACATCGATCCGATGCCGGTGGCGGCATTTTTTGGCGCGGGCGTGCCCTCGGCCGAACTGCCCGAGCATAACAAACGCAGCTACGAGCAGGCGCCGCCCAGCGTATTCGATCCCGCCTATCGGCTGAAAGATCTCGACCGCGACGGGGTGGAGGCCGAAGTCATCTACACCTCGATGGGGATGCCGCTGTTCGGACTGGACGACGCCGAGTTGCGCGCCGCCTGCTTCAGCGCGTTCAATGACTGGGCGGCGGAGTACTGCAGCTACAACCCCAAACGCCTCATCCCGCTGGGCTTGATCACGCTGGAGGATATTGCGGCGGCGGTCGCGGAGCTCCAGCGCATCGCCAAAAAAGGAATCCGCGGCGCAATGATCTGGGCGGAGCCCCCCGATGATCATCCCTACAGCTCGCCTGAATACGATCCGTTCTGGGCCGCCGCCCAGGACCTCGAAATGCCGCTGTCGCTCCATATCCTGACCAATCGCGGCGGCGGCATCGCCGCTCCCGGCAGGAACGACATGATGCTGCGGCTGGCCAACATGCATCATGGGATCGAACGGACGCTGTCGGTGATGGTTTACGGCGGGGTGTTCGAAAAATTCCCGCGCCTTAAGATTGTTTCGGCCGAGAACGACGTTGGCTGGATGGCTTATTTCATGTACCGGCTCGATACCGTGCAGAACCGGATGGGGGCGCTGGGTGGGATGAAGCTGCCAATGCGGGCCAGCGACTACGTCAAGCGTCAGGTCTATGCCACTTTCATCGCCGATCCGGTCTTCGTCAACCTGCTCGACCGCTACCCGGCTGAAAACATAATGTGGTCTTCGGACTACCCGCATACGGCGGCCACCTTCCCGCGCTCGCGCGAGATCGTGGACAAGCGTCTGGGCTCGCTGCCCCCCGACCAGTTGCGAAAAATAGTTCGCGACACCGCCGCCAGGGTGTACAGGATCTGAAGTCCCGCGGTTTCCGATGAGGGCTTGAACAATCCGCCCCCTGAGAAATCAGGGGGCGTTTTTTGGCATCAGCCCAGAGCGCGGGCGGGTTCCTGCACCTGGGCGCCGGACACTTCGCGGATGAAGGCAAGCACTTCGCTGGCCACCTTCTCCTTTTCCGTGTCCACCGTAATTACGTGATAGCTCTGCTCCAGAGTGATCAGTTTTTTCCTGACGCTGCCGATGTTAGACATCACGAATTCCACATTCCTGCCGAACGGACAGGTATGGTCCTCGCGGCTATGGATCAGCATCGCCGGCTGGGTCAGACGGGCCAGCCGGGCACGCACCATCGCCGACATCTCGCACAGGCTGATGGCGGCGCTCAGCGGCATCAGGCGGGCGCTGGGATGGATCTGGCGGGCGGCGGCGTCATGGATATCGGCGCCCGCCGACGCGCGCAGATAGATCATGGCGGCCAGCGGCCCCAGCCGCTTGACTGCAGCCAGCCCCATCCGCTCCCGCCACGGCAGATAAAACGCCGGCGCCAGCATCACCACACCGCTCAGCGCCTCGCCCTGATCCAGCGCCAGACGCGCGGCCAGCACGCCGCCGGCCGATAGCCCTATCACCACGATCGGGTCGCCATACGCGCGCAGCCGCTCGCATCCGTCCACGACGCTCTCGTACCAGTGATCGTGGCTGGTGGCGCCCAGTTCCTCAGGCGTGCCCCCATGCCCGGCCAGACGCACGGCAAATACCCTCACCCCCGCGGCTGATAACTGCTCGCCGAGGTAGCGCATCTCATAGGGCGTGCCGGTCAATCCGTGCACCAGCAGCGCGCTTACGCCGGAGCCGGGAAGGAAGAACTCCCGAGTGTCGATTAGGTTGGTGATTGGTAATGGAGGTTCGCTGTCCGAATTCATCGCGCGATGGATTCCTCACATCGATGATGGGGTAATATTGCCCAGGGCGTCGGGGTAGATTGTAATCGAGGCGCGACGTTTCAAGCCGGCCATGAAATTGTCCCACGCCTGAGCGCGCATTGTTTGCAGCAGTTCGGCCTTGAAACCGGCCGCAGCCTTGGTCCACTCCTCCTCGCTGGGTGGCTGGCGGCTGAGCACCTCGACGATGTAATAGTTGCCGCTTTGCACCATCACGCGGGGAATAACACCCGGCACCGGCGCGACCGAGCCAGCCGCCTGAGTCACTTCCGGGAAATCGCCGATGGTCGGCACGGTATTGGTCGAACGGTCGAACGGGTCGGTTTTATGGATAGTTAAATGGTTGATTTCGGCGACTTTATTAAAATCGGCCGGATTCTTGATTTGCTTCATCAGGAGATCGGCTCGATCCCGCGCCTGCTTTTCCGCCTCACGCTTGACCAACTCGTCCCGCACCTGATCGCTGATCAGGCTCAGCGGGGGGATGTGGGACGGGTCACGGGCGACCAGCTGAATCAGGAAAAGACCGCTATTCTTGCCGGTGACCGCGCCGACCTCGCCTTTGCCCAGTTTGAAGGCGGTATTGGTGAAATCGGCATTGTGGCCAATCTTGGGAATCGGCTCGGTGGCCGAAAACATAGGCGTGCTGACCAGATCCAGCCCTCGCTTGGCAGCCAGATCCTTGAGCCTGGCGCCGTTCAGCGCCGCCGCCAGGTCCTCACGCTGATTCTCGATGGCCATGGCTTTCCCGGCGCGTTCCTTGAGGATTTGAACAATGCGGGGCGTGGCCTGGGCCAGCGTATCGGTATGAGCAGGTTCGATTTGCTCGACCTGGATGATGTGGTAGCCGAACCGGGTCTGAATCACCGCGCTTAACTGGCCCGGTTTCAGGCTGAAGGCCGCATCCTCGAACGGCTTGATCATCTGGCCGCGCTGGAAGAAGCCGAGGTCGCCGCCGTGGTCGCGAGTTCCGGGATCATCGGAATACTGCGCGGCCAGCCTGGCGAAATCCGCGCCTTTTTTAAGCTGGTCCAGAATCTTTCCGGCCTTGGCTTTGGCCTCCTCACGGGCCTTTGCGGAAGCATCCGGCGTCACCGCGATCAGGATATGACGCGCGCGGACCCGCTCAGGATAGGCAAACAAGGTCTTGAGATTGCTCTGGTAGAATTCCGCGATTTGCTTCGGCGTCGGCTGGACTTTGTCGCCCAGTAGAAGCGGGTCATAAAAGATGTAATCGACCTTGACGCGTTCGGGCTCGCGGAACATGTCGGCGTTGTCTTTATAGAAAGCCTCGATCTGCTGCTGGGTGGGATGGATCGAACCGGCGAAATCGGCGGAGGAGATTTCGATGTAGCCGACCGCGATCCGTTCGTTGCGCTGGTCGTAAGCCTGACGGGCCTGAGAGTCGCTGACCATGACGGTTTGGGAAACCAGGTCGCGCAGCAGCTTCATCGTCAATTCGTTGCGCCTGAGCTCCTCGTATTGGGCCGGCGTCATTTCATTGTCAGCCAGCACCGCCTCGTAGGCTTGGACGTCAAAGCGGCCACCTACCTGGAAGGCCGGCTCGGCCGCGATTGCGTCGCGCAGGTCGCTATCGCTGACGCGCAGTCCCAAATGACGCGCCTCACGCTGTCCCAAACGATCATCGATTATCTGGTCCAGCGCCTGCTCCTGAAGGTTGATATGTCTGAGCAGTTCGGCCGCCTGCGGTCCGTACATGTTCTGGAAGCTACGCCGCATCAGGTCGGCCTGGCGCTGAACATCGTCGGCGAGAATCTTTTGACCGTCGACCGTGGCGACCGGCTTGACCTGGGCGAAGAAACCGGCACCGATTCCCCAAAAAATAAACACCACCGTTATGAGGCCCAGGACAATCCGGATTCCCCACGAGTAGGCGTGTTTACGCATCGCGTTGAGCATTACTTTCCGATTGTAGTCCAAGCGGTTTTGATATCGCAATCGCCCTCTCAGCCGCTCGGGCGCACCACCAACCCGAACCGGTTCGCCGCGCCGTTCGGTGGGCGGTGAAAAAGTTCCGAAAAGGCGGCTTTTTTAATTTGACGCTTGCCTCCTGCTGACTATCTTTGTTAGCTTCTGGCTGAACGCATCGAGGCGGATTTCGCCATCTTGTTCAGGCGCACAACAACTGCAACGAACCTGAGAGACCTCTGGGGGTTGTCGGGGCATCTCGGCGGGGGAAGGTGGCTTGCTGACGGCCGTGGCGGATTAGGGTTTTTTTAACAGCCGGGAGGCAGGGCGGATACGCGGTGGTTCTCAACTCAATTCTTGGTTGGTTTTCCAACGATCTCGCGATCGATCTAGGCACCGCCAATACCCTGATCTACGTCAAGGGCGAGGGGATCGTGTGCAACGAACCCTCGGTGGTGGCAGTACAGAAGGATTCACGCAACGCGCGGCGCGTGCTGGCAATCGGCGCCGAGGCCAAAAAGATGCTGGGCCGCACGCCCGGCTCGATTATCGCCATCCGTCCGCTCAAGGACGGTGTTATCGCCGACTTCGAAATCACCGAAAACATGCTGAGCTACTTCATCCATAAGATCCACAACCGCAAGACCCTGGTGCGGCCGCGGATTGTGATCTGCGTGCCCTTCGGGATTACGGCGGTGGAAAAGCGCGCGGTGCGAGAGTCGGCAGAGCAAGCGGGCGCGCGCGAGGTCTATCTGATCGAGGAGCCGATGGCCGCGGCGATCGGGGCGGGACTGCCCATCACCGAGCCGGCCGGCAACATGATTGTGGACATCGGCGGCGGCACCACCGAAGTCGCGGTCATCTCGCTGTCGGGCGTGGTTTTCTCCCGCTCGGTCCGGGTAGCCGGGGACAAGATGGACGAGGCCATCATCCAGCACATCAAACGCAAATATAACCTGCTGATCGGCGAACGCACCGCCGAACTGATCAAGATCACCATCGGTTCGGCGTATCCGGGCAACGAGATTCAGACGATGGAGATCAAGGGGCGCGACCTGGTGGCGGGCGTACCCAAGACCATCGAGATAACCGACGAGGAAATCCGCGAGGCGCTGATGGAACCGGTCCACCAGGTGGTGGAATCGGTACGTATCGCGCTGGAGCGGACCCCGCCGGAGCTGGCGTCGGACATAGTGGACAAAGGAATCGTTCTGGCTGGCGGAGGTGCGCTGCTGCGCAACCTCGATGTGCTGTTGCGCGAGGAAACCGGGCTGCCGGTCACCCTCGCCGACGATCCGCTTACGGCAGTGGTGATGGGTGCGGGCAAGGTGCTGGATGAACTGTCGTTGCTGCGCGATGTTACCGTCGATTGAGGTTTGCCCGACGGCGCAGGCTTAACGAAAGCACACCAAACCCGTAAAAATGGGGTGCGGCGGCGGCAAACCGCGGCGGTGATGCAAGACCCGAAAGATACTTTCCTGTGGCGCAACCGGGTGGCCCTCGCGGGCGGCGTTTTGCTGCTGGTGGCCGCCCATATGATTTCCAGCGGAGTCAAACAGAGCGACGCGCTGGGACGTCCCGAGGGCGTCGTTGCCGAAATTATGCGCCCCTTTCAGGCCGCCAGCTCGCGGATGGCCAGCAGCGCGGCCGACCTCTTCCATGACTACTTCGTGCTGACCAAGGCGGCGCGTGAAAACGTCCACCTCAAGGAGCAAATCGCCCAACTCAATCAGCGCCAGGCCACCATGGTGGAACTGGAGCTGGAGAACCGTCGGTTGGCTGAACTGCTCGACCTCAAGGAGGCCCTCGATCTCAGGGTTGTCGCCGCTGACGTAATCGGCTCGGATGCGACCGGGATGGCGCGCACGCTGATTCTTAACCAGGGCGACGGCAGCGGGCTGCAACCCGGAATGGGAGTGATTGCGATCGGCGGGGTGGTGGGCAAGCTGATTGCCACCAGTCATAGCGCTTCGCGAGTCATGCTGCTCAACGATCACAATTGCGCGGTCGATGCGTTCGTTCAGCGCTCGCGCGCGCGCGGCATCGTCGCGGGCGTCGCCGACGACGGTGTGATCATGAAATACATCGAGCGTACCGATGACATCAAAGTCGGCGACGCGGTGGTCACCTCGGGATTGGACGGCGTCTTTCCGCGCGGCCTGCTGATCGGATCGGTCGCCGCCATCCAGCGCAAGGGACCTGGGCTGTTTCTGAACGTCTCGATCCAACCCGCAGCCAACCTGCGCAAGCTGGAACAGGTGCTGGTCATTACTCAAACCCCACCGCATCTTACGGATTCCGGCACGAGCTAAGGTGCGTCAGGCGATGCTGTTCGCAGTGGCCACGCTGGTGGCGCTGTGGCTGGAAACGGAAGTCAGACTCTGGCTGCCGGCGGGGATTCTATTTCCCAATCTGGTGTTGATCCTGACCGTCGATCTGGGGCTCAAGCAGCATAACGGGCTGGCGCCGGCTTTGGCTTTTGCGATGGGCTACGCGACCGATGCCTTGTCGGGCACGCATCTGGGCGTCAACGCTTTCATGATGACCCTGATTTTCCTGCTGTCCTATGAACTGTCGCGCCACGTATGGGTGACGGGAAAGATCATCGGGCCGCTGACGGTTGCGCTGGCCGACTTGCTCAATACGCTGGGCGTGATGGCAATTACCGCGGGCGTCGCCAGCGTGACCACGATGAAAGCTCCGGCCTGGCGCATGATCCTGATTCAGGCCTTGATCACGGCGGCGGTCGCGCCGCTGATTTTTATGATTCTCGACGTCGGCAAACGCGCCCTACGATTGCCTGTGCGGGTGGCGGCGGAATAGACTGAGAAAAAATGAAAAAGGGACGACCAGAGTTTCGTTTACCCGGTCCCCGCGGGATCGGCAGGTACGATTCTCCCCGACGCCCCGGATCTGCGAGCGGCGAGGCGACCCCCAACATAAGGCTCCTTCGGCTCGCCGCCGGAGTTTAGGCCGTGGCGATCCTGGGCCGCCGGCCTGACAAACAGCCGATCCCCAAGCTGGAGCCGCGTCTGACCGCGTTATCGATCCTGATGATGCTGGTGCTGGGCGCGGTGGCGCTGCGCCTTTATTACCTCCAGATCATCGAGACCCACCGGATGGCGGATTTGGCCGATCGCAACCGGATCCGTATCCGCCGCATTCCCGCATCAAGGGGCCTTATCTTCGACCGCCGCCATCGTGTACTGGTCGATACCCGCCCCTCCTATGACGCCGTACTCGTGCCTGAAGATCTGCGCAATCGCGCTGCGACCATCCGCAGGCTCGAGCAATTTATCGGCGACGACCACATCGAGGATAAGATCTCTCAGGCGGAAGACGATGGATTACCTTCCTCCGAGCCGGTGACGGTCAAGGAGCGGCTGAGCTGGGATCAGGTGGTCGGAATTGAAACCCATCAACTTGAGTTGCCCGGCGTCAGCATCCAGGTGACGCCGCGCCGACGTTATATCTATGGTCCGCTGGCGGCCCATCTGCTGGGCTACGTCGGCGAAGTCAGCGAGACCGAACTCAGAAAGCTGCCGGGCTATCACATGGGCGACGAGATCGGGAAATTCGGCCTGGAGCGCGGATGGGAAGATTACCTGCGCGGCGTCAGCGGCGACCAGGAAATCGAGGTCGACGCGGTCGGACGCCGTCTGCGGGTGCTTAACGAAACGCCGGAAAAACCCGGCGCCAGCGTCATCCTGACCATCGATTTGGATTTGCAGGAAACCGCGGAGGAAGCGCTAGGTAACCAGGTCGGAGCGCTGGTGGCGATCGATCCGCGCACCGGCGAGATTCTGGCGATGGTCAGTCATCCGTCCTTTGACCCCAATGAATTCGCCAGCGGCCTTACCGCCGCACAATGGCGGCAGTTGATGAACAATCCGACCCATCCGCTCGAGGATCGCGTAATCCAGGGCACCTATCCGCCGGGGTCGACCTTCAAGCTGGTCGATACGATCGCAGGCATGGAGGACCATCTGCTGACCAGGTCAACCTCGTTCCATTGCGGGGGCGGGCTTTGGTATGGAAATCGGGAATACCGCTGCTGGCGCAAACAGGGTCACGGGACGATCGGCCTGGTCAACGCGATCATCGAATCGTGCGACGTGTATTTCTACAACGTTGGCGAGCGCCTGGGTGTGGACCGGATTGCTCAATGGGCGCATCGGCTGGGATTGGGCGTCCCTTCCGGCATTCCGTTGGGGCACGAGAAAACCGGCACGATCCCATCAACCGAGTGGAAGGAACGCCGTTTCCATGAGCGCTGGTATCCGGCCGAGACCCTTTCAGTCGCGATCGGACAGGGCTACGTCAACGCGACGCCGCTGCAACTGGCCCAGTTGGCGGCCGAGGTGGCCGAAGGCGGAATCCGCTACAAACCGCATTTCGTCAAACGTATCGAGGCGCTCGACGGCTCTACCATCAAGTCCTATGAGCCGGAAGTCGAAGCGCGAATCCCGTTGACGCCCGAACAGAAAGAGATACTCCAGGAGGGCGCCTGCGGAGTCGTCAACAGCCCGATGGGAACCGCACGCAAGGCGGCGATTCCCGGCGTCGAGGTCTGCGGCAAGACGGGAACCGCCCAGGTGGTGAAAGAGGCCGCCGGCGCCCGGGTCAAGGAAGATGCGCTGCCATGGCGCTACCGCGATCACGGATGGTTCATCGCATGGGCGCCCGGCAATGATCCTCGCATCGCGATAGCCTGCGTCATCGAACATGGCGGCCATGGCGGCAGTTCCGCGGCCCCGGTCGTGCGCGACGTGCTACTCAAATACTTCCAGCTTTACCCGCCCAGCCAGCCCCTGCCCGCCGGGGCATTAGCCAAGGCGTCAGATACGATCAAGGAACACGGAGACTAACGGCGATGCGTTTCGGGCTCGACCGCCGGCTGATTTACCATTTCGACTGGATGGTTTTCGCGCTGACCTTTGCGATCGCATTAGTCGGTCTGCTCAGCGTCGCCAGCGCGTCCTACAGCGAACACCGGCCCTTCCAGATGCTGATCATCCGCCAGGTCATCTGGACCGTTGCGGGCGCGGCCGCGATGTTCGCCGTGGTAATGTTCGATTACCGCGCGCTGGCCACCTACTCCTACCCGATTTACGGCGCCGTGATGGCGCTGTTGGTCACGGTGGGCGTGATCGGCCAGGCCACCGGCGGCTCCCGTCGATGGATCAACCTGGGGCTGTTTACCCTAGAGCCGTCGGAACTGGCGAAGCTCGCGCTGATCCTGGTGCTGGTGCGCTACCTGCGCGAAGAGCCTCCGCCGGGCGGGCTGCGCCTCAAACAGATCGCGGTCCCCGGAATTCTGCTTGCCGTACCCGCCGCACTGGTCCTGAAACAACCTGATCTTGGCACGATGCTGACAATGGTCCTGATTTTCGTCACCATCATTTTCGCCGCCGGCATAAACCTGCGGACGATGGGAATTCTGGCGCTGGTGACGGCGATGGCGATGCCGGTGGCCTGGCATACGCTCAAGCCGTACCAGAAAGAGCGGGTGTTGACCTTCCTCAATCCCCAATCGGATCCGCTGGGCGCAGGCTATCACGTGATTCAGTCCGAAATCGCGGTCGGTTCCGGAGGATCGTGGGGCAAGGGATTTCTGAAAGGAACCCAGGCGCGGCTTAACTTTCTGCCCGAGCAGACCACCGACTTCATCTTTTCCGTATTTGCCGAAGAGTTCGGCTTTGCCGGTTCGATGCTGCTGCTGGGCCTTTACGCGGCCTTGGTCGCGCGCGGGCTGTCGATCGCATCCAAGGCCCGGGATCGTTTCGGCGCCCTGCTCGCATTGGGCCTGACCGCGATGGTCTTCTGGCAGGCCGCGATCAACATCGGGATGGCGACCGGAATCCTGCCTGTAGTCGGCATTCCTCTACCGTTGGTAAGCTACGGCGGCTCCTCGCTGATCGTCCTGATGGCCGCGATGGGCCTGCTCATCAGCATCAACACCCGCCGCTATTTGTTCTAAACCGTAATCCTTTTCGATCATGACTTCCTTGCCGGCGCGATAAAAACCCCCTCCGATCCGGGGACGCCGCCCGCTCGCTCCCGCAGCCGATCTACTGTCGATGCCATTCCTCGTTGATCTGGTCGCCGTTGATGTTGCTGAGCAGCACCGGATCGCCCTTGGAACCGAGCACCAGTGATTGCGTGTAACTCCCGCTGGTACATCCCGGGGTGGTTGACGTGAACGTTATCGAGTCGGTGCCGGTGCCGTCAGGGTTGACGGTGTACCCTTCACTTCTCACCTTTTACCAAAAACCTGTTGCTGAGGTCGAAGATCAAATTGTCCGGGCCGGACTGGTCAAGCGAATCGAGATCCCATCCACCCGGACGCGTCAGGCAGCGGACCAGTTGTGGTTCCGACCACAGGCCGACGTCGTCGCCGGCCACGTAAAACCCTTGCCCATTCGCGTTGGCGGCGGCGTCGGTGCACAGCCACACAACGAGCGCGGCGACGCGCTCGGGCTTCATCTCGCCGCTGCGCACGTGGCCCCGCTCGCCCAGCCACAATGGACCCAGGGCCTGCGCCAGCGGCATCCATTTCTGGTACATCTCCATGAATTCGGGACCGCCGGGAGTAGCGGCGCGCGGCCGGATCATGTTGCAGCGGATCCCGTACCGCCCCAACTCGCGCGCCAGACTGCGCGTCAATCCTGCGATTCCCTCCTTGGCCGCAGCGTAGGCGGAATTAAACGGATGGCCCAACCCGGATTCGGATCCGGTATTGATGATGATCCCCGAGCGCTGGCGTTTGAAGATCGGCACCGCGTACTTGATCAGCGCATAGGTGCCCTTCAGATGCGAATCCAGCACGAGGTTCCATTGTTCCTCGGTAATTTCGTCGATCGGATAGGCGGCGCGCAAACCGGCATTGTTGATCAGGATGTCCAGGCCGCCGAACTTTGTAATCGCGGCCTCGACCGTGCGATGGGCCCCCTCCAGAGTCGAGACGCTGTCGATGGCCGCCACCGCCTCGCCGCCCGCGGCGCGGATCTCTTCGGCGACTTTCTCAGCCCGGCGTTGGCCGTCGGGGTCCTTGCCGATATCGTTCACCACCACTTTCGCGCCCTGCTCCGCCAGCAGCATCGCTTCGCAGCGTCCGATTCCGCGTCCGGCGCCGCTGACAATGGCGACCTTGCCGGCCAGACGCTGTTTGTTCCGTTTTGCCATCGCGGTTACCCCTTTCGGCTGGAAAATCAGGTTCCCCGAGCGCCCGGCACCACTGTGTTGGCCCCGGGGGAACACTTTGAGCTAAGACATAACATAGTAAGCGCACCGGGAGATGCAGATTATGTCACTTGACCTGGTAATCAAAAATGGGACCGTGATTGACGGCACCGGACGTGGGCGATTTAAGGCTGACGTGGGAATTGCCAACGGCCGTATTGTTGAAATCGGCAAAATCAAAGACGGCGCCAAGAAAACCATCGATGCCTCGGACCTGATGGTGGCGCCCGGCTTCTTCGATCCTCACACCCATTACGACGCGCAAATCTGCTGGGATCCCCTCGTCACCTGCTCTTCGTGGCACGGCGTGACCACTGTGGTGATGGGCAACTGCGGCGTGGGCATCGCGCCATGCCGGCCCGAAGCCCGCGAAATCGCCACCTGGGACCTTGTCAACGTCGAAGGGATACCGTTCGAAGTCCTGTCGAAGGGCACGAGCTGGGATTGGGAGAGTTTCCCGGAATATATGGACGCAGCCGAGCGGCGCGGCTGCGCGCTCAATCTCGCCTTCCTGGCGCCGCTCACCCCGTTTCGCCATTACGTGATGGGCGAGGAGTCGATGGATCGCGCGGCGCGTCCGCAGGAAATCGCGCGGATCAAATCGATGATCAAGGAAGCTGTTGCCGCCGGAGCGGTGGGCTTTTCCCATACCCGCCTGCGCCAACATATTGGCTATCAGGGACGTCCGCTGGCCTGCCGCCAGGCCAGTCTCGACGAACTCAAGAGCTACGCCAATGCGCTGAAAGAGCTGGGCCGCGGCACGATCGAGATCTCGCTCAGCCAGGAAGTGGATTTGCTGACCCCCGAGGAAGCGCAATTGCTCGATACCCTGCTAACCGAAAGCGGCCGCCCCGTTACCTGGCTTTCGCTGGTGCCGCTGCACGGCAACGTGAACACCTGCCTGGAAACCCTGGATCGGATCGAGCCGCTCATCGCGCGCGGCGGTATTCCGCAGGTGACGGCGCACACCTCGCGCCTGCAGCTCAACTTGCGCAACCCGTTCCTGATGGCGAGCCTGACCTCCTGGAAATCGCTGTTTAACAAACCGGCCGAGGAACAAAAACGCATCTATCGCGACCCGGCCTTCCGCAACGCATTTCGCGAGGAGATGAGCCGCCCGCAAATTTTCACCAGCGACTGGAACCGCGTCGACGTGGACCTCGCGTCCAAGCCCGCGCTCAAGCATCTGGAGAAGAAGACGATCGCGGAAATCAGCCGCGAGCGCGGCCGCGATCCATTCGACACGTTCCTCGATATCGCGCTGGAAGATGATCTGGCGACCTGGTTCTCACTCAGCATGATGGACGAGAACATCCTGGCGCCGCTGCTTAGCGATCGGCGCACCCTGATCGGACTGGCCGACGGCGGCGCTCACGTCGATCTGCTGTGCGACGCCGGCTACACCACTTACCTGATCGGCACCTGGGCGCGCGACAAGGGCGTGTTGACGCTGGAAGAGGCCGTCCGCCGCATCACCTCCGAGCCAGCCGCGCTATTCGGTTTCCCGCAAAGAGGCCGGATAGCGGTCGGACTCCCCGCCGATGTGGCCATCTTCGATTACAACACCATCGGATCTACGGGACGCTCGCAGTGGCGCAATGATCTGCCGGGCGGAGGCCGCCGTCTGGTGAGCCCGGCGCAGGGCGTCGAATACACCATCGTCAACGGCGAAGTGCTGTTCGATCACGGCCAGCATACAGGCGCGATGCCGGGAAAGGTGCTGCGCCTGGGCGCGAATACGCAGTAGCTCAGGCGGTCTGGAAACTGTAATCGGGAGATTATTTCAATGAGCCTGCGACTGGAGAACAGGAATGCGCTGATCACGGGCGGTGCGGGCGGGATGGGCCGCGCCACGGCGCTGCGCTTCGCTGAAGAAGGCGCCAACGTGCTGATCGCGGATCGCTACCTGGCGCCGGCCGAAGAAGTCGCGCATCTGGTCAGCCGCACCGGCCGCAAGGCGATCGCATTTGAGGTCGATGTGGCTGACGAAGCATCGGTGGAAAAGATGGCCGATGCGGCGGTCCGCGAACTGGGCGGAATCGACATCGTCTTTGCGGCGGCGGGAATCTCCCATGAGCGCTACGGCGAAGCGGAAGATCGACGGCTTAAGTTGATCGACAAGCCATTGGCCGACTGGCACAAGGTGCTGGCTGTCAATCTTGACGGCGTCCTGCTCACCGATCGGCACGCCGCGCGCGCGATGGTCAAGGCGGGCAAGGGCGGCTCGATCATCAACGTGTCCTCCGGAGCCGCGCTGACCCCGCTGCCCGGCGGCGGCGATTACTCGGTCAGCAAGGCCGGTGTCTGGATGCTGACCAAGGTGCTGGCAGTTGAACTTGCGCCGCACAAAATTCGCGTCAATGCCCTGGCGCCGGGCCTGATCCGCACCCCGCTGCTGGAGGGATTCATCCGCACCGAGCCAGGCGGTTTCGAGGAATGGATCAGCCGCGTGCCGCTGGGCCGCGTCGGCGAGCCAATCGACATCGCCAACACCGCCCTGTTCCTGGCCTCCGATGAATCGTCGTACTACACCGGCTCGCTGTTCCACCCCAATGGCGGCATCCTGATGGTGTAGACCCCTGGTTATCGGCGCCCGGGGCCCTGGAACATCTGCGGCTTTCGCAGGTCGCGGGCCAGCGTGCGCTTCATTACCTTGAAAAACTGGTCCAGGTCCCATGGTCCTTTGTTGTAGACGGTCTTCTCCGGCGCCATGTGGTAGTAGCGTGTAACGCTATAGCCCTCGGAGCCGAACACCTGACCAGTTACCTCTGCGGCTTCATCGCTGGCGAGGAAGATCACGATCGGCGCGATATTGGCCGGGTCGAATGGAGTTCCCTGCGCCTGGCTGCTCGGCGTCAGCCGCCAGTCCGCCTGATGAATCGTGTCGGTCATGCGGGTGGCGGCGACCGGGAAAATGGCGTTGCAGGTGATGCCGTAGCGGCGCAGACCCTGCGCGGTGCTGAAGGTCAGGCCCAGGATTCCCGCCTTGGCAGCCGAATAGCTGGGCTGGCCCGGGCTGCCCAACGCCGCGTTGGAGGAGAAATTTATGATACGCCCGTAGCGGCGCTCCCGCATATGCGCCGACGCGAAGCGGCTGGTGCAGAAGGTGCCCTTCAGATGCGAGTCCAGCACCTTGTCCCAATCCTCCTCGCCCATGTTGAAGATCATGCGATCACGGATGACGCCAGCCAGGTTCACCAAAATGTCGAGTTTGCCGTATTCCTTCAGCGCCTGATCGACCAGGCCCTTGCCGCCTTCCATGGTCGAGATGTCGCCGAGGTTGGCGACGGCCTGTCCGCCCGCCGCTTTGATATCCGCCACCACATCGTTAGCCGGCGAGGAGGGCTCGCGATCGCCCACCAGCGTCACGCCCAGATCGTTTACTACAATCGACGCGCCCTCCGCCGCCATCGCTTTGGCCAGCGCGCGTCCGATACCGCGGCCCGCCCCCGTGATAGCGGCGACTTTTCCGTCAAGCTTGCCCATGGCAGATCGCTCCCACCAGAATCAGGCGGCGCAAACCGCAGCCATGCTCGAAATGGCGACCACACGCTTGGCGTGGCGGAAATCATTGCGGTCAATGCCGTTGGTGCAATAACCGAATGAAATTCCGGTGGCGGGATCGGCCCAGGCGACCTGCCCACCGACGCCGTTGTGGCCGAACGCCTGCGGCGAGTTGGTCTTGCCGAAGCCGCGCACGCCCGCCTTGCCGTCATTGCCGGCGATCGTCATCCCCAGGCATCGATTGGGCGGGATGCGGAAAACCGGATCAAAGTATCCTTCAGTGCGCACGCGCAACACGTCTTTGAGCAACTCCTGGGTCCAGATCTGTTTGCCGTCCGGAGCGCGCCCGCCGTTAACCAGCGCCTGATAGAGCATCGCCAGCGCTCCCGCGGTCGCGACCGCGCCGCCGCCCGGACATCCGGCCTCCAGCACTTCGGGCTTGTTGAAGCCGAGGATGGTCTCGTCGTTGATTTCAGCCGGCATTACCAGGTTGATGCCCATCGCCTTCATGTCCGCCTCGGTCATCGGCTCTCCGACATAGGTCAACTGGGCCTGCCGATGCTGTTCCGGACGCGGCAGTCCCATCTTGAGATTGGGGATGCCCAGCGGCTCGGAAACGCGCACGCGCACGAAATCGCGGAAATCCATCCCGCTCAGCCGCTCGACAATCTCAGCCATCACCCAGTGCGCCGAGGTCGCGTGGTAGGCGTACTTCTTGCCGGGCGGGAACTGCAGGCGCCAGCTTTGGAAGCGGCGGATGCGCGCCGACCGATCCAGCCATTCGCGCTGCGCATAAGGTGCGTCTGGAAAGCCGCCGGTATGCAGAAACAACTGCTCGACGGTGACCGCTTCCTTGCCATTGGTGCCGAACTCCGGGACGTATTTGACCACCGGCTGGGTGATGTCCAGCTTGCCGTCCTGGATCAGCAGCCAGGTAGCCGCCGACATGATGCCTTTGGCGCAGGAGAAGACCACATAGAGCGTGTCGTTGGTGGCCGGCTTTTTGACGCCGCCCTGCACCGCCTCGCCGAACGCGCGCGCGGCGCCGATTTTGCCGTTGCGCGCGATCGCGACCTGGCAGGAGGGTAGCAATCCGTCTTTGACTTCGCGCTGGGCGCGCTCGAACATCGCCTCGACTTTGGCGGGATCGAGGCCCACTTCCGCTGGACCACTGGCATAAAACTGGGCTTCTGACATCACCTGTACCTCGGATAGTTAAGCGCGCCGGCCTGCGAAAAGCTGACGCGGTGCGCATCCAGTTCTAGAACATCCCGCGCGAAAAGTCACAGGTAGGCGGATCAGATTGGAAAAGCGGGCGCGGCAGTTCCTCCGGGTCTAACCCAGATACCGGCAACCACCACTCGAGGGTGCGCTGAAGTGGAGCGTCTTACGGCAGGCGCGGGAGGATTTCCTGACCCAGGCGTTCGACGTTGTCCGCCTGCTGCCTGTAAGTGGCGCCGCCGACTCCAAGGTAGATAACATTGACGCCCAGTGCTTTGAGTTGCTGCGCCTCGTCGATCACCTTTTTGACGTCGAACTTCGGGCTGCCCCACGATCCCATTTCAGTCAGCACGCCGCCGATGTCCAGCGGCGCGCGACCCGCGGCTTGGGCCACCGACTGCGCATAATTGACTATTTTGCCCATCTGTTCGAGCGACTCGATCGCCGCGGTATGGCGAGTTTTCGCGAATTTTGCCGGATTGAAAAACGGCATGAAGCCGTCGCCCATCTCTCCCGCGCGCCGCGCCGCGATACGGCTGTTGCCGCCCACGTAGATGGGCGGATGCGGCTTCTGTATCGGATGCGGCAGCATCGTGTTGCCCGAAGCACGAAAATGCCGCCCTTCCATCTTGACGTTCTCCTGCGTCCAGGCCGCCTTAATCGCGACGATGGCCTCGTCGGTCAGTTCGTTGCGCTCGGCAAAGTTGACGCCCAGCGCCTCGAACTCCTCCTCCATCCAGCCCACGCCAACGCCCATCACCAGCCGCCCGCCCGACGCCACGTCCAGACTGGCCATCGCGCGCGCCGCGATAAACGGGTTGTGATAGGGCAGCACGTAGATGTAGGTGCAGAGCCGAAGCTTGCTGGTCGTGGCGGCGGCGATGCTGAGCGGGACCAGCGGATCCAGCGAATGATGGCCGACGCCGGCCCTGAGCCGTGCGTCGGAGGGAAACGGATGCTCGGTCACATACACGCCGTAAAAGCCCGCTCGCTCGGCCGCCTGCGACACTGCGGTCAGCGCCGCCGCGCTGAAAAACTCGTTGCCCTGCGCGTGATCGATCCCGGTCGATCCGCCGGTGCTGGTGTTGAGATGCAAAAACGTCTTCATCATGTTCATGGCTCCGTGAGCCGCTGTGGAGGACTTCGATTCCCAACCGCCGGATTGAAAGCGCAGGCGCAATATCGCCGCGCTAAGGTTTGGATCTGACGTTCCCAGTACACCGGCGAAGATGTGAGCCGGCTCAAAAATGTTTACCCTGGTGCCCGCGGCATCTGACTGAAGCGGCGCGCAAACACGGGGGCGGACGGCCGCAGGTTCAACCGCGGCCCGCCCGGCCGAGTCAGACGCAGCTTGCGGCCTTCAGTTGAGCTCAAGTCCATAGAGCTTCACCGCGTTGTCAAACACGATTTTCGAAGTGACCTTCTCCGGGACGCCTGCGAAGTCCGACGCGATCACCTTGCGCGAATTGGGCCACGTGCAGTCGCCATGCGGAAAATCGGAGGCCCACATATAGTTGTCTTCGCCGAAAAAGCTCCATGTCGCCGGACCGATCGGATCGTCCTGGAAAGTGGCGTAAACCTGGCGGCGGATATACTCGCTCGGCGCCATCGCGAGCTTGCGGATGCCGGAACTCGCCCAGTACTTTTTATAGCCGTGGTCAAGCCGGTACATGAAATGGGGCAGCCAGCCGGTGTCGTTCTCCGCCGATACGATCTTCAATTTCGGGAAACGCTCCAGCACTCCGCTTACCACGATCGTGTAGAGCGTGGCCTGAATGTCGGCCAACAGAAAATGATAGGTGCCGATTTGGGAGATCCCCGGCGTGTCCTTTTCCGATTTGGCGAGGTGGCCCACCATCTGCCAGGCCGGGCTTTTGGTCCCGCCAGTGACGATATGCAACGACAGCGGCATCTCCAAGTCTGATGCGGCCTGCCAGAACGGGTCATAGATCGGACTGTTGTAGGGCCGATCCTCCGGCGGCGACCCCCAAATCATCGCGCCCTTGAGGTTTTGCTTGCGGCAGCGTTCCAGCTCCTTGACCGCCAAATCCACGTCGTCCAGCGAGATCAGCGGCACTCCGAGCAGCCGCCGCGGATTATGCGAGCAGAATTCGGCCAGCCAATCGTTGTAAACGCGGAAGCAGGCGCGCTGCAGGTCGGGATCCTTCAGGCCGAACAGCGGCATCCCCAGACTCGTGTACAAGACCTCGGCCTCGACGCCATCGATGTCCTGGTCCTTGATGCGTTCCACCGGGTCCCATCCGCTGGGCCGCACCGCCTCGTAGCCGGTTTTCATATGTTTGGCATATTCCTCGCCGTCGCGACCGGTAGCGGCAACGGCGGCCACCGAAAACGGACGCAGTCCCTCGGCCATGAAGAACGCGCCCGGCTTGTCCGGTTTGGTGACCGCCCGGGGCGCGCGGTCCTTGAAGCGATGGTCGATGCGCGTGACCCATAAGTCCGCCGGCTCGATCATGTGAGAATCGGCAGATACGACACGAAGCGCCATTGTTGTTTCCTCCGTGAATTTCTGAGGCCACCCGATCGCGGAAATCCCGCGCCAGAGGCAACATTTACGACTGTGGGCGCGCCGCGAAAGTCGATCCGCAGGCTCTGCGCCGTTTCGCTGCAAAGCTATACTCACATCCGTCGAAAATTTCCATCAAGGTCTGGATGGAACAGCTTGCAGCAGATTTTGCTCTACCTCGCTGCAAGGGGAAATTTTCACCATCGACGCAGGCTTCAGGGCTATAGCGTTCCTTGCGGGTACGCCGAAGCGAGATCCGGTACATTCAGCAACGCTTATTCTGCGACTGTTCTGCATTAGTAAACCCACAGTAAATGGAACGCTCCGCAGATGTTTTCGTCAGCTCAATGCTGAGTAGAAATTGAAGCCGTTAAAGAGCTTCGCTTGACAAACGGTGATAGTTGGACATAGGTAAAGGACCGTCGTTTCAGTGGGAAACGCCGTTGGGGAACATGTTTTTGCTATCTCAATTGGAGCGGGTGGAAAACAAGGAGTACACCAAATGTCTAATTCGGGGAAGTGTTGGTTAGTCGGACTTCTGGGGGTCTTGATGGTCACGGCGGGCCGTACGGCGATGGCGCAGGTGCAGCCGTTTGCCTGGGACGAGTCGAATTATAATCAGCTTGTGCCGGCTGATTCGCCGGAAACAATTGCGCCCGGAACCCATATCACCATGCAAAACTGGCAGCAGTACAAAAAGTTCATGCCGGTTGGTCTGTGGGTGCTTTGGCAAGGAACGCAATTCTGGAAGCTTCCCCCTGACGCGGAACTGGTGGTGGCTGCGAACAAGCACATCCCGCTGCCCAAGAAATACCTCGCCGATACCGAAAAATACGCCAGCCAAGTCTCGCTCGTGCCCAACAGCTGGGGTGGTTTGAGCCCCAAGGGGTACGTGTCCGGGCTGCCGTTTCCCAATCCCAGCGGCCCCAACGCCGGTATCGAAATCGTCTACAACGAATATTATGCGTACGTTCCGTACCTCATCACAACTTACGCCAACAAAGGTTTTAGTATGGACCAGTTTGGCAACAAATCCGTGAGCGAGGTGCGCGAAGTAAACTTCAAGGTCAAGCATCTCAGCGACCCCGGCAAACCGGTAAATATCCCCAACCTCGACGACATCTTCCTGACCTATAACAACATCATCATGATCCCGGAACAGTCGAAGTACACCAACGACCTGGTGATCTTTTATGACGATCCCGCGACGCTGGGTGAGACTTTCGTGTTCGTGCCGTCGCTGCGCCGTTCCATCCGGCTCTCCTCCGCCGCCCGCTGCGCCCCGTTGGTGGGCAGCGACTATACTGCGGACGACGAGCGCTCGATGAGCATCCAGCCGCCGATCTTCCAGGCCAAATTCGAGGGCTATAAAAAGATCCTGGTGATGTATCCGCTCGACGGCTATGTCGACAAGGCCAATTACTACAAGCCCAGTTACTTCGCGACGCCGCGCGCCGCGGTCTGGATGCCCCGCGAGGTCGCCCTCGTCGACATCCGTCGCACCGATCAGATGAAGCAAGGTTACTGCTACGGCAGCCGCATGGCCTACATCGACAAGGAAACCTGGCAGCCGATCTGGATGGACCTTTACGATGTCGGTCTGAAGCTGTGGAAGACCGGTCCGTCAATGTACAAGCCGATGCTGCTCCCCAATACCGGCGGCGATGTTTCAACCGGCGGCGGCGGCCCGGGTGACGGGATGTATGAATTCTACGATATGCAGAACCATCATATTACGTTCGACATCCAGGACCACGCCCTGATTAATGAAAATGCCCCTGCCCTGTATCAGGATTTCCAACGCTGGGGCACTCCCGCCGGCATGCTGCAGGTCATGCAGTGATATAACTGAATCGGTGTTTGTGCTGCTAACCGCATTCGGAGGAATTTGCTCAGTGAGTAGTTACTGTTAGAAAAGGAGATGCTGGAAAAGAGATGTTCAGGTTTGTCAAGCGTTTGCTGATTGGAGTAATTGCGGGTGCGTCGCTGCTGACATTGATGTCGCTGCGCGCCCAGGCGCAGGTGCAGCCGTTTGCCTGGGACGAGTCGAATTATAATCAGCTCGTCCCGGCCGATTCCTCGGAATCCATTGCGCCGGGCACCCACATTACGATGCAGAACTGGCAGCAGTACAAGAAGTTCATGCCCGTCGGGCTATGGGTGCTTTGGAGCGGCAGCCAGTTCTGGAAGCTTCCTCCGAATGCGGAAATGGTGGTGGAGGCCAACAAGCACATTCCACTGCCCAAGAAGTATCTTGCGGATACGGAAAAGTATGCCAGCCAGGTAAAGCTGGTGCCCAACTCCTTCGGTGGACTCAGTCCGAAGGGCTATGTCGCCGGAATACCATTTCCGAACCCCAGCGGCCCTGATGCGGGAATGGAGATCGTTTACAATGAATATTATGCGTACGTCCCTTACCTTATCACCACTTACGCCAACAAAGGTTTCAACATGGACCAGTTTGGCAACAAGTCCATCAGCGAGGTGCGCGAGGTAAACTTCAAGGTCAAGCACCTCAGCGAACCGAGCAAGCCGGTAAACATTCCCAACCTCGACGATATATTCCTGACCTACAATAACATCATCATGGTTCCGGAGCAGTCCAAGTACACCAACGACCTCGTCATCTTCTATGACGATCCGGCGACCCTGGGCGAAACGTTCGTGTTCGTGCCGTCCTTGCGGCGTTCGATCCGGCTTTCCTCTGCCGCCCGCTGCGCGCCGCTGGTGGGCAGCGACTATACCGCGGATGATGAGCGCTCGATGAGCATCCAGCCGCCCATCTTCCAGGCCAAGTTTGAGGGCTACAAGAAAATCCTGGTAGCGTACCCGACGGAGGGATGGGCCTATACGGATAAGGCCAACTATTACCCTTCGGTCTGGTTCCCGACGCCGCGTGCCACGGTATGGATTCCGCGCGAGGTCGCTGTGGTGGATATCCGCCGGACTCAGAAGGAGGCCGAAGGATACTGTTACGGGAGCCGGATGGCCTATATCGACAAGGAAACCTGGCAGCCAATCTGGATGGACCTGTACGATGTCGGTCTGAAGTTGTGGAAGACGGGCCCATCGCTGTACAAGCCGATGACCCTGCCCGGCACCAACGGCGACGTTGCGACCGGCGGCGGCGGCCCCGGGGACGGGATGTATGAGTTCTACGATATGCAGAACCATCATCTTACCTTCGACATTCAGGATCACGCCCTGATCAACGAAAACGCCCCTGCGGAATACCAGGACTTCAATCGTTGGGGCACGCCTGCCGGCATGTTGCAGGTTATGCAATAAAATTGTCGCAAAGGGCGGGCCGCCGGGACCGTTGCCTTTTCCCGTCGGCCCGCCCTTTGGCGCCAGCCAGCAAGGCAGAGCGGCCGTTGGAACTCCGCCGATACTCCAGAGGTGATACAATGGGCCAGTGGGCCGCGGACTTGATACGATGCGCGCGGAGCAAGGCGGCTTTCGCCGCGGCCCGATGAGCGATGGTATCACAGGCACTGGAAGGAGTACGTGTACTGGACTTGACCCGTCATGTGGCGGGTCCCATGTGCACCAAGCTGCTCGCTGATTACGGCGCCGATGTCATCAAGATAGAACGGCCTGGAAGGGGTGATCCGGCGCGCTGGATCGGCCCTTTCCTTCACGATTTGCCTCATCCCGAGCGCAGCGGCCTGTTTCTCCATCTCAATACCAACAAGCGCGGCATAACACTTAATCTGAAGACAGAAACCGGCCGCGCGATTTTTTTCCGCTTGCTGGCCACCGCCGATATCGTCGTGGAAAACTTCCACCCGCGCGTGATGCCTTCTCTGGGTCTGGACTACGCGGCATTGAGCGCGGTGCGGCCCAATCTCGTCATGACCTCGATCAGCAACTTCGGCCAGACCGGCCCGTACCGCGACTGGAGCGCCTCGGACCTGATCCTCTATGCGATGGGTCACGAGATGTGGGGCACCGGGCAGCCCGACGCCGAACCCGCCGGCATGGCCAATAAGCTGAATCTGCACATGGCCGGGCTGATGGCTTACATGGCTACCCTTGGCGCTTTTTTCGGCGCACAATTTCAGGGCGTCGGGCAACAGGTTGACGTCTCGATTATGGAAGTGCTGGCATCATCGATCGATCGCCGCGCGCCCTCGCTGCTGGCTTATCAATACTGCGGCGAGCGCGCGGTCCGCATCCCGTCAGTTCATGGTGTGGACGCCCCGCCGTTCGTGAACTACTGCGCGGACGGCTTCTTCGAGATTACCGTGGGTATCAATTGGTGGGCGGAGTTCGTGAGCGCAATCGGCGAGGATTGGATCAGGGATCCGGAGTTCAAGCCACCCGTGCGCACCGTCCAGGCCCGTGAGCGGTTCGATTCCCATTGGATTCCCTGGTGTATGGCGCGGACCAAAAAGGAGATCGTGTCGCTTTTCCAAAAGGCTGGAATTCCCTGCGCTCCGCTCAATACGACCGAAGACCTGGTAAACGATCCACAACTGACCGAGCGCGGATTCTTTATCGACATCGACCATCCGATGGCCGGGCGGCTGACCTATCCGGGCGCGCCTTTCCGTCTCCCCGCCTCGCCGTTCCAAATCCGCCGGCCCGCGCCGATGCTTGGCCAGCATAACAGCGAGATCATTGGCGAACTGGGCTATAGTGCCGGCGACCTCGAGGTTCTCAGCGCCGCCGGCGTTATATAACATCCGGAGATTCGAGTTTCATGCCCGGACTGCCGCTTGAAGGACTGCGCATTGTCGACTTGGGGGTCGCTCTGGCCGTGCCTTACGGAACCATGCTGCTGGCCGACCTCGGCGCGCAGGTGATCCGGGTGGAGTCAACGCAGGTTTTTCCCAATCAAACCCGGGGCATTCTGGCCCGTCCCTCGAAAAAGGCAGTCGAGACGATGGCGCCGATTTCAGGCGGCTATCCCGACCGGGAGCCGGGCGAGCGTCCCTGGAACCGCTTTCCCTGGGCCAACTGCACCGGCCGCAACAAGCTCGGTATGACGGTCGATCTGCGCAAGCCTTCGGGGCTTGCGGTGTTAAGCCGGCTGGTCCGAATCAGCGATGCGGTGGTCGAAAACAACACGCCCGCTTCACTCGAGCGGCTGGGTATCACTTACGAATGGCTGCGCGCGATCAGGGAAGACATTATCTATGTCCAGCTTTCCTCATTTGGGCAAAACGGTCCCTATCGCGACTATCGCGCGCTGGGATTGCAGGTCGACGCTTTCTGCGGCCATGACATGCTGCGCCGTTACCGCGATCGCGACCCCAGTTACAATACGTGGGCGGTGCCTTCGGACTTCGCGGGCGGCGTCGCCGCCGCCTCGGCCTGCATCCTCGCCCTGCTTCATCGCAGGCGCACCGGCCAGGGCCAGCACGTGGATATTTCGATGGTTGAAAATTTCATCAACCTGATCGGCCACATCGTGATGGACTACACCATGAACGGACGCGTGCAGGAGAGCTACGGCAATCGCGACCCGGACATGGTGCAGGGAGTGTATCGATGCAAGGGCGACGATCGCTGGGTCGCGATTACTATCGCCACTGACGAACAGTGGAAGGGATTTGTCGCGGCCGCCGGGAACCCCGAATGGACCCGCGACCCGCGCTTTACCACCGTTACCGATCGCATCCGCAACCAGGACGCGCTCGATCCGTTTATCCAGAGCTTCACCTCCCAGTACGACCATCGTGACGTCGCCGAACTGCTCCAGCGTCATGGCGTCCCAGCAGGTCCGGTACTCGACGACGCCGACGCGTTTGCCGATCCGCACTTGAAGGCCCGCGGCTTTTTCATCCCGGTCAGCCATCCGGATGCGGGCCGGCATCTTTATCCCGGCATGCCGTGGAAGCTGTCGCGCACGCCGCTGGGGGTGCGTACCCCGCCGGTTAGGTTGGGCGAGCACAATCAGTATATTTACAAGGAGCTTCTGGGATACTCAGATGAAGAGTATCGGGAACTGGAGACCGAAGGACATATCGGCACCGAATACGCCCCGCACATACGCTGAACGCGGGGTATTGAAAGGCTCCACGGACCCGGTTTTCTAATATAATCGGAAATGGAGGAATAGCTAATGGCAGAGAAGGTCGACCAGATAAACATGGAACCGCTTGATACCTCAGAAACGGACAAGTGGGTCGGTAAGCCACTGGGCGGCGGCCAGCTCAAGGAACCAATTACGCTTACGGATATCCGCCGTTGGGCGCAGGGGATGCAGAATCCCAATCCGCTTTACTACGACGAGAAATACGCGGCCGAGAGCGCGGTGGGAGAGATACTCGCTCCGCAGTCCTTTACCGTCAATTGCACGGTCGGACATGGCGCCGTTCCCGCGATCCAGGGCTACATTCCCGGCACTCACATGCTGTTCGGCGGTGACGAATGGTGGTTTTATGGCCCGCGCATCCGCCCCGGCGACAAAATCAGGTCGGACCGGATGCTGTTCGACTATCGCGTGACGCATACCAAGTTTGCCGGACCCACAATGTTCTCGCGCGGCGATACCACCTACATAAATCAAAAAGGCGAGGTGGTCGCCAAGGGACGATCCACTTCGATCCGCTATCGCGCCGAGAACGCCCGGGCGATGAATTCCTTTGCCGAACAGCGCCAGGCGCCCCAGTGGACAATCGAAGACCTCGACAATATCGAGGCGCAGAAATTCGAATACTACAAGACCTTCCAAAACCACATGGTCCGCTATTTCAACGACGTGAAGGAAGGCGATGAATTGCCCGTGCGTCCAATTGGCCCGCACACGATCCAGACGTTTACCACCGAATGGCGCGCCTACATCTTCACTGTGTGGGGAGCGGAGGAGGCCGACGACCTGCCCAATTCGACCCTGGAAGCGGGCTGGCTGCCCGAGATGTCCCGCGATATGGAAAAGGCGAGGATCGATCCCACTTACGGCGACGGTCTCTACTACGGTCCCTCGCGCGGCCACGTCCATGAAAAATACGCCCAGTTGATTGGGGTGCCGCGCGGCTACGGCTACGGCGCGACGATGGGCGCGTGGATTTTGGATTACCTCAGCAACTGGGGCGGTGAACTGGGTTTCGTGGTTCATTGCAACGCGCGCTATATCGGTCCCGCCTTCGTCGGCGATGCCACGTTCATAACCGGCCGCGTCACCAAGAAGCAGGAAAACACGCGCGCTGGAAATGGTGTCGTTACCATCGACTTCGAGATGAAGAACCAAAACGGCATGTTGATGGCAAAAGGTCCGGCGGAGGTAAGACTGCCGCTGAAATGACCCTTTTCTCAGGCGATAGCGGCTCCCTCTCCCGCGTTTTTTCCGCGGGAGAGGGAGCCGCGCTGAAGGCGCCTGAGACGACTCAAAACCCGCGCCAACCATATCAGCATCGCCCAAGACGGAGAGCGCCCATAATGGCTATGAAAATCGCACTCAACCTTCCCCAGTTCCTCGAGTGGGATGACATGCTCAAACGCATCATACCCGCCGAGAAATACGGCTTTCATTCGGTATGGACCTGCGATCACATGTGGCCGCCTTCCGACAGGGACGGCATCCAGTTGGAAGTGCTGACCACGATGGCGGCGATTGCCGCGCGCACCGAACGCCTGCGTATCGGCACGCTGGTAATCTGCAACTCCTTCCGCAATCCGGCGCTGCTGGCCAAATCACTCAGCAGCATCGACAACATCAGCCACGGGCGGGTTGAGATCGGACTCGGCGCCGGATGGATGAAGGGCGAGTTCCGTGCCTATGGCTACGAATTTCCCGCTGCGGGAGTGCGGCTCAAGCAGTTCGAGGAAAGCCTCCAGATACTTAAACTGATGTTCACCGAGCCGCGCGCGAGCTTCAAAGGGCAATACTTCACTATCGACAACGCCCCCAACAATCCCAAACCCACCCAGAAGCCCCATCCCCCAATAACTATCGGCGGCGGCGGCGAAAAGGTATTGCTGCGCCTGGTTGCGAAATACGCCGATCGATGGAACTACTCGATCCCCGAATCCTCCGCTATCGATCATAAACTCCAGGTGCTCAAGGATCATTGCGCGGCGATCGGGCGCGACTTCAAAACCCTCGAAATTTCCGAACAGATCATGGTCTGCCTGGGACGCAACAAGGCCGACGCGGACAGGATGTGGGACAATCCCGGCCATCCGATGATCGAAGGCATGAAGCCGTCGGCGATCAAGGGCGACCCGGATTCCGTCGTCGATCAATTGCGCGATCGCGCCCGCCGCGGCGTGAACCTGGTGATGCTGTGCTTCGGCGATTTGGACCGCCCCGAAACAATCGAGTTGTTCGGGCGTGAAGTGATGCCGCATCTGCAGTGAGGCGAAATCCAGAGGCTCATCATGATTCATTATCATTATTTCATTACTCACAAGCCCTCGATCAGCCTCGATGACTTCTATCGTTACTGGCGCGAGAAACATCCGCTGGCCGCGCCGCGCCATGAGCTCACCCGCCGCTACATCCAAAGCCATCGCCTGCACGCCCTGGGCGGCAGCGCGTTGTATGACGGCGTCGCCGAAGTGTGGTGGGACAATCAGGAGGCGATGGTCGAAGTTGGACGCGCGAGCGGACGGCAATTCCGCGCCGACGAACCCAACTTTATCGATATGACCCGGGTCGAGTCGCTCGCCACCACCGATACCGTAATCAAGGAACAGCCGGCTCCTGGAAACGCCGTCAAGGGCATCTTCATCGTAAAGCGCCGCGTGGGGCTCACCTTGCCCAGCTTCCGCAGACAGTGGCGCGAGGTCCATGCGCCGGCCGTGATGAAGGTGCCGGGCGTACGCGGCTACCTCCAGAGCCTGACGCTGGACGCCGCCTACACCTGGGCCGAACCGCGATGGGACGGCGTCGCCCATCTGTGGTTCGATGACGAAGCCGCAGTCCAGAACGCGATGACCTCGCCCGAAATGAAGGTCGCCGCGCAAGACGGCCTGGTCGGCGCCAGCGCCATCTTTTTCGCCCGCGAAAACCTGATTTGGTCCTGACCGCGTCCAGAACGGCAGCCGGTTTGCGCCAGCTCCAGTGGGTCGAACCGTCGCTGGGCCGGCGCCGCGGGCGAACCCGAGCGCTCCACCAACTCACTGCGCTCCATACAACTCAACCCTGCCCTCGTCGTTTTCACGCCCTGTTGAGTGGCAAATATCAGCTCCCGTTTTCAGCCCACTGGCGCGCTTGCCGCAGGAGCGCGAGCGCGCCCTATATCGCCCGACCGAACGGCTTGTTCTTCCGGACCCGCCGCATTAAGGTATTGTCGTATTGAATAGGGAGCGCCGACGCGACATGGGTATTCGCCAAAGCCGCGGCATTCACGCCATCGCCAAAAGCCGGCTCACCAGCAAAAGCCAGGCGACGGTCCCGGCGCGCGTACGCAAGCGGCTAAACTTGAAGCCCGGGGACACCGTGATCTTCGAGGAGGCCGCCGACGGCGCGGTTCGCATTCGCAAGGCCGAGCCGCTCGACCTCGAATTTCTTTCGGCGTTGGAAACGACGCTGTCCGAATGGAACTCCGAGAACGACGACCGCGCCTACCGTGACCCGTAAGCCCTTCGACGTGGTCATCGTACCTTTTCCCTTCACCGATCGCCGCGCCAGCAAGCGCCGCCCCGCATCGCTCAAGGGCGAGACGGTAATAAGAGAGCCTCTTTTGATCCAGGAGCGATGAAGCGACACGAACTGCTCCGCCATCTGGAGCGTCACGGTTGTGCTCTTCTTCGAAGGAGGAGATCACACGGTCTACGTGAATCGCGAAAAGGGTAAAGCTTCAACCATTTCCCGCCGTCGCAGATCAACGACTTTCTGGCGCCGCAAGATTTGCCGCGATCGGGAAGTCCCGGAGCCGTAACAGCGACCGGGGAACGATAATTTTGCATCAATCAACGCTGGCAGGTAGGGCAATAAAAGCTGGAGCGCTGACCTAGCACCTTGAGCTTTATTGCACTGCCGCACGCGTAGCATTTTTCGCCGTCGCGGCCGTAGACCTGCAGGCTGCTGAGAAATCTGCCGGGTTGACCGCGGGAATCGCGGTAGCTGCGGAACGTTGTTCCTCCACTTCCGATCGCCCGGGAGAGGATCCTTTTCGTGAATGCCGCGATTCGTTCGGCCTCGGCGCGCGTTATTCTCGCTCCGGCGCGGCCAGGCCGCACTTTGGCGGCATAGAGGATCTCGCAAGCGTAGATGTTGCCGATTCCCGCCACCAGTTTCTGATCCATCAGTAGGTTCTTGATCGCCGCTTTTCTCCCCCGCGTGTTTTCGAACAGGTAATCGGCGTTGAAGTCATTCTCCAACGGCTCGGGACCGAGTTCGCGCAGCTCCGCCGTCTGCGCGAGTTCGGCGGAAGCAACCAGTTTCATCAGACCGAAGCGGCGTGGATCGTTGTAAACCAGCGCCGTGCCGTCGTCGAGTTCGAAGCGCAGATGGTCATGGGCGGGATGGAAGTCGCTGTCGCGAAAATCGCGCCCGCGATGGGTCAGGCTGCCGCTCATCCCGAGATGGACCAGCAGCGTCATTTTGCCGCTGAGTCCGAGCAGCAGGTATTTCGCGCGCCGCCCGATTTCGAGGATTGTTCTGCCGGCGATCGTATCGGGCAGATCCCTTGACACTGATCGCCGCAGCCTCGCTTCGCTGATCCGGGCGCATACAATCGTTCGGCCCCGGGCGGATTCAATCAGCAGGCGCCGCAACGATTCGACTTCGGGCAACTCAGGCATCGTAGAGGGTGCCGAGCGAATCGCGCAGTTCTGCAATCGCGGCGGCCAGGCGCACGAAATCATGGACGGCGAGGCGCTCGGCGCGTTCGCCCGGCGCAATTGCGGCCTCACGCAGCACCTGCTCGATTGCCTGCGGTTTCATCCGCAAACCCGCCGCTAGTGCATTGCGCAGGTTTTTACGCCGGACCGCGAAACCCGCGCGGATCACATCGATCACCGTTGCGCGCAAGTGCGCGGAACATAGAGGTTGGCGTCTGGGAATCAGTGCCAGCACTTCGGCGTCGACCCGGGGCCGCGGATGAAAGCTGCCCGCCTCGACGCGGAAATGATCGATGATTTCCCAATCGAGCAGGGTCAGCAAGGTCAGAGCGCCATAGGCTTTCCCGCCCGGAGCGGCGCGCAGCCGCTCGCCCACTTCACGCTGAAACATCAGGACCATCCGGCCGATCAGGTCGCGCGCGTCGCCGAGCTTGCGCAGAATTGCCGCAGCCACATTGAAGGGGAGATTTCCGACTATTTTGACCGGAGGATGAGTGACGATCCGACGCAAATCGATTTTCAGAAAATCAGCTTCAATGACGTTGAGCCTGCCCGGCCATTTCTGACGCAGGCGATCGGCAAGCCGGCGATCGAGTTCAATCGCCTGCATCCGTGAAACGCAGGCGGCCAGCAGCCGTTCGGTCAGGATGCCCAATCCAGGACCGATTTCCACCACTTCGTCCTGCGCCGCCGGTTGCACCAGCGCCACGATACGCGCGGCAACCACACCCTGGACCAGGAAATTCTGGCCGCGCATCCTGCTGGGCGTCACCCCGGCTGCGCGCAGGGCGCGGGCGGGCGAGTCGGTCCGATTCAGGTGAAGTACGGCGCCAGGGGCGTGTTTGGGAGCCCTCACAGCGGCAAATTGGCCTCGGCGTCAATGTCCAGGGAGTCGCGCTGGCCGCCCAGCAGTCTCCAGCTCCCCGCCATCGCGATCATCGCGGCATTGTCGGTGCAATATTTAAGCGAGGGCGCGATCACCTGACGGCCCTCCTTTGCGGCCTCCTCGGCCAGCCGAACGCGCAGACGCGAGTTTGCCGCAACGCCGCCGGTCAGGACGATATTGGCGATATCCAGTTCGCGCGCCGCCGCCAGCGTCGGACGGATCAGCATCTCGACCACGGTTTCCTGGAAGCTGGCGGCCAGATCCTCGGAATTGACGGCTACCGCCGCCTCGCTGCGCAAAAACAGCGCGACTGCCGTTTTGAGGCCGCTGAAACTGAAGTCCAGCGGCGCGCCTTTGACGCGCGCGCGCGGCAGCCTGACCCGTTTAGGATTGCCGCGCCGCGCCAGCTCGTCGATTACCTTGCCGCCCGGGTAACCCAGCGCCATCATCTTGGCCACCTTGTCGAAGGCCTCGCCGGCGGCATCATCGCGCGTCCTTCCGACCTCCCGATAACGGCCAAAGCCCTCGACCACGAACAACGAGGTATGGCCGCCCGACACCACCAGGGCCAGAAACGGCATCGGCACCCGATGCTCGAGCAGCGGCGCGAGCAGATGGCCTTCCAGATGGTTGACGCCGGCCAGGGGCACGTCGAGGCTGTGCGCCAGGCCTTTGGCGCACATCAGACCCACCAGCAGCGATCCGACCAGGCCCGGTCCGCGGGTGACCGCGATCCCTTCGATGTCCTTCAGTTCGCATCCGGCGGTGCTCAGGGCGCGTTGGATCACCGGCAGGATCGTAACCACGTGATTGCGCGATGCCAGCTCGGGCACGATACCGCCGAAAGCACGATGGACATCGTCCTGATTGGCGACCACGCTGGAGCGCACCAGCGCCTCACCCGCGCGTTGCGTTTCCAAAACGGCGGCGGCGCTATCGTCGCAGGAACTTTCAATACCCAGTATCAGCATTGGTTTACTCTGTGCAGTTTACCTCTAAGGCGTCGGCGCTTCACCCGGCATCGGTTCTTCCGCCGGCGGCGGCTCTTCCTCGACGGGAGGCGGTGGCGGCGACGCTTCCTCGGGCGGCGGCTGCTCTTCGTTCTCCGGCACCATTTCGGCGGAGGACTCGGCTTCGGGCGGTGGCGGCGGCGGACCCAGGCGGGAATAGCCGTCGTTGGCCAACTGGTTGTCAGGCGCCAGCTTAACCGCGCGCCCAAAGTCATTGCGCGCCTGATCGATATCTCCCAGCCGCTCCTTGGCCTCGCCCTCGAAGCTCAACACCTCGCTCAGCCATTTGGGATTGTCGACAAAGCCAATCGCGGCGCGATTCCAGAACGTCAAGGCCTGCTCGTAATTATGCTTCATCAGGTAGGCGCGTCCCAGGTAGAAGTACACGTAAGGATTGCCAGCGTCGATCGAGAGGGCCGGTCCCAGCGTCCTTATCGCCTCGTCCGGTTGATGCTTGAGCAGGTCGCGGCGGGCGCGGTCGGCGATTCGGATCGCGGTCTTGCGCGTGGGCAGCGCCGCAGCATCGATATCGGGCTCCAGCGACTGGTCACTTAGCTGGCCGGGCGGCAGGTTCTGGCTGAAGTCGAGCTGAGGGGTCGGCGTTGGACTTGGAGTGGGCGTGGGACTTTCCGTCGGCGTTGGAGTGGGAGTGGGCGTCGGGCCCGGTGTCTGACCGTAAGGGGTTTGAGTCGGAGTGGCGGTTTCGGTCGGCGAAGGGGTTTCAGTCGCCTCCGGCGTGATATTTTCCTCGGTAAACGGAACAACCGGCGCGGTCTCTTCGGCTTCAGGGTTCTGCTCGACCTCGGCCTCGGGCGTTGGTTGGAGGGCGGGGATTGCCGGCGGCGGGGGCGGTGGGGCGTTGTAACAGGAAGCGACCGCGGCCGCGATAAAAACCGCCGCCGACACCAGCAGGACCCGCACAATGGAACTGGCGCGCGCGGGCATCAATCGTTGGGGTCGCTTTCTGGCAAATCAGGCCTGGGCTGAGGGGACGCGGGCGATCCGGGGTCGGTCTGGTCCGGCGAATTGATTGCGCCCGCGGATTCTTCATCGACCGGCGCCGGCGCGCTCCAGATGCTGACACCCGGCGGTGTTGGAAAATCAGCTTCTGGACGGCCCGCTTCCGCCTGCATCATAAAGGTGGTCCAGATCGGCAATGCCGCTTGCGCACCAGTCAGCCCCAGTTCCTCCTTTTTATCGAAGCCGGTCCACACAACGGCCAGCAGGTCAGGCGTGAAGCCCGCGAACCAGGCGTCTTTTTCGTCGTTGGTGGTGCCGGTCTTGCCGGCTGCCGGTCGCGTGAAGCCGGCTTTGACCGCGTCATGACCGGTGCCGTGCTTGATCACCTGCTGCAACATCGAATCCATTTCGTAGGCCAACGTTGCCGGAAGCACCTGCACGGCCTTGATCTCATGCCCCTCGATCACGCGGCCTTCCCGATCGACCACCGCGGTCACAGCGTAAGGCGGGACCTCCAGACCGCCGTTGGCCATGATCGCGTAGGCGCGTGCAACCTGCATCGGCGTGACCTCGATTCCTCCCAGCACGATCGAGGGATAGGGCGGCAGGTCGCCAAAGCCCAGTTTGCGCGCCATCTCCAGGATGCGGCTCAGTCCGACTTCATGAGCCAGCCGCGAGGTCGCTGAGTTGAGCGATTCCTGGAGGGCGAATTGCAGGGTGACATCGCCAAAGTAGCGATCTTTATAATTGGCCGGCGACCAGCTCATCCCGCGCGCATAGTACCACGTAAAGGGAGTGTCCTCGATTGTGCTGGTGGGCAGAAAATGGCCCTGGCCGGTCAGCGTTTCGTCAAGCGCCGCAAGGTAGGTGATCGGCTTGAAAACGGAGCCGGGTTGGCGATGGGACTGGACGACACGATTGAACTGACTGGTGCGGTAATCGCGTCCCCCGACCATCGCGCGGATTTTACCGCTCTGCGGCTCGATCGCGACAAGCGCCGCTTCGAGCAGATCATGAGCTTCCTCGCGGCGCAGCCGCGGATGCTCCGCTTCGAGCTTGGCGAGGTTAAGCTGAACCGCGCGTTCCGCCAACTTTTCGGTATGCACGTCCAAAGTAGTGAATATCCTCAACCCCTCGCCGGTGAGCACTTCAGGAGGATAACGCTCGGCGAGTTCATGTTTGACGTAATCGACGAAGTAGGGCGCGTCATTGTTTTCGGTGAAGGTCTCGCGCGGCTGAATCTGCTCCGCCATCGCCTGCGCAAGGGCCGCCTGGCTGATGTAGCCGTCCTCCAGCATCAGTTCGAGAACCTCGTCGCGCCGCTTGCGGGCGGCGCTGGGATGGCGTAGCGGGTTGTATCGGTTGGGCGAGCGGATCATCCCCGCGATCGTTGCCATCTCGCCGATGGTCAAATCGCGCGGGACCTTGGAAAAGTAGTATTCCGAAGCCTCCCAAATCCCGTAGATGCCTTCCTGACCATGCTGCCCCAGGTAGATATCGTTAACATAGTTTTCCAGAATCTCGTCCTTGCTGTAGCGGCTCTCCGCAATGTAGGCCATGATCACTTCCTTGATCTTGCGCCGCCAGTCCCGCTTCTGGGTCAGGAAGAAATTCTTCATCAGTTGCTGGGTCAGGGTCGAACCGCCCTGCACCACGTGGCCCGAATGGAAATCGACCCAGGCTGCTTTGATGATGCGAATCGGATCGATGCCGTGGTGCTCGTAAAATCGATGATCCTCGGCCGCCAGGATTGCGTCGATGAAGGCCGGCGGAATCTGCGACAGACGCACCAGCCGCCGCTGCTCCCAGACGCCCTCGTAAATGCCGCTGATAGGTTCCGGTTCCAGCTCGAACGTATCGACCGGTCGATGGGACACGCCGTCGAACAGTGCGGTTACCGTCTGATCGTGATCCAGGCGTATGTCGATCAACTGCCCGTCGAACTGGTGATAGGGGTAGCTGAAAGCGTGTAGAAAGATCAGCAGTCGGCCCTTCTTCGCGTCATACCAGTACTGCCCCCGGTTGCTGACCTGGGCGGGTGCGGGCTGCGGCCGGTAATTGAGCCGCGCCAGCCGCTGAAAAAATCCGACATCGTTCAGGTTGGTTCCAGGATAGACCATCAGCGAGTCGGAATAGATTTGCGATGGGATATCCCAGCGCTTGCCGGAAAAGCGCGTGACCACCTCGTTTTCCAGCGAGGTATAATAGCTATAACAGTAGTAAACGCATGGCGGGACGACGAACAGGACGATCGCCACGCCTACAAAAAGCGCGGTCTTCACTAATTTTCGCAACAATCCTCGGAGCATTTGCCAGCTTGACGCGAGCCGACGCGGTCTCAGCCTTGCCGTTTTAAGGGAACGAAAATGGTGCTCCCGGAGCGTTCAATCAGCAGGAGGATCGAGCTGCCGCCCCGTCTGTTCAGGGCCTGCTGGTAAGCGTGGACGTCATTGACCGGCTGGCGATCCACTTCCAGGATAACGTCGTGCTCGCGCAATCCCGCCTCATCTGCAGAACCCCCTGGTTCCACCTGCGTAATCACCACGCCACCTTTGTCACTCATTCCCAACTCCCGGGCAAGTTGCGGCGTTATGTTTTCGACATCCAGCCCCAACCCAACCTGACGCGCCGAGGGCGCCCGCTCCTGCTCCCGGGTGCCAATCGCCTTTTCAATCTCGTCCTCGCGCGAGGGAGTGATCGTCGCAGTAACCTGGTGGATGGCCCGGTCACGGATAAATTTCAGCGTGACCCTGCGGCCCACGGGCGTCTCGCCGACCATGAGCGGGAGTTCCTGCGAATCTTTGATCGGCCGTCCGTTAAACGCGATGATCACGTCGCCGCGCTCGATCCCGGCGGCGCTCGCCGGGCTGTCCTTGAGGACGTCGGCAACCAGGGCGCCGCGCGGCTCCTCAAGCCCCAGCGAATCCGACAATGCCGGCGTGACCCTTTGGATATACACCCCCAGCCATCCGCGTGTCACCTTTCCCTGGGCGCGCAGTTGCTCGATTTCCTCCTTGACCACGTTGATCGGAATCGCGAAACCGATCCCCATACTCGACCCGGTGCGCGTATAGATTGCCGAATTGACCCCGATCACCGCCCCATTGAGATCGATCAGCGGTCCGCCTGAATTGCCCGGGTTGATCGAAGCATCGGTTTGAATGAAATCGCTGTAACTGCCGGGAATAAAACGTGCTTTGGCGCTGACAATGCCGGCGGTTACAGAATGATCGAAGCCGAACGGGTTGCCGATCGCCATCACCCACTGGCCGACCTTCAAGCGGCTGGAGTCGCCCAACGGGGCGACCGGCAAGGGGGCTCCGGCGTCGATCTTGAGCAGTGCCACATCGGTCTTCACGTCGCGCCCGACGACTTTGGCGTTGAAATTGCGGCCATCGGTCAGCGACACCACGATCTTATCCGCGTCCTCGATCACGTGTTCGTTGGTCAGGATATAGCCCGCCGGGTTGATGATAAAGCCGGAGCCCAGGCTCTTAACTCCACCGGGTAGACCGAAGCGTTCCTCGGGGGAAAGCTCCAACGGGCGGCCTTGGGGCAGGGAGTCGCCACCTGCGACTTCGGCCTGTGATTGGGTCGAGATATTCACCACAGTGGGGCTCAGCCTGGCCGCCAATTCGACAAAGTCTGGCAAGTTTTGGGGCTTGACCTGCTGGCCGTCGGCAGCCGAATCGAGCCAGAGATTACCGGCATGCACCGGCGCAGCCGCGGCCGCCCAAATCAGGGCAACCAGCACCAGCGCTCGCGGTAACGAGATTAGCCGAACCAGCAACATTGAGACCGCTGACTGCTTCTCCAAGGCGCGACGCCAGGTCAAGTCGCGCTCGCAAATCTTCCGCCTTGACCAGTCTAGTGCCGCGCCGTTTCGACGTATTTCATCCGCAGGTCAAACAGGATCGAACGCAGCAGGCCTTCCTCGTCCGGATCAAGATTACCACGCGTTTTGTTCTGCAGCATTCCGAGAATATCAATCATATGCTGGGCGGCAGCGAGATCATGCGTGCGCTGATTGGTGGCGGGATCAGGTATCTCCCCAAGATGCATCAGGGCCTGGGTCGAAAGGCTGACCACGAACGTGGTAAAATTGATTTCGGGCTCCGAGCCCGACCGATGCCCTGGGTCCGAGGCCGGATGTGGTGCCGCTGGCGGCCGCTCCGTATGCTCGGAAGCGGCCTGCTGGCGCCCTTCGCCGGGCTCGGCAGCTTTCGCCTCCTGGCCCTGATGCTCAGGTTTCAGCTCACCTTCGGCGGAGAAGCGCCGCCGATCTTCGACCTTAAACCCGCGGCTTTTTTCCTCTTCTTCTCGCTCGGCCATCGCTATTCAGCTCCCTTTGGGACTCTCATGCCATCCCGCTGCGCGTCGCCATCTGTTCCAAACGCGCGATTCGCTCTTCAGTCGGCGGATGGGTGGAAAACAGGCGCGACACGCCCGCGGCGGAAAGTGGATTAACGATAAACAGGTGCGCGGTAGCGGGCCCCGCGTTCATCGGTAGCTGCTCGTTGGCTGCCTCCAGCTTGCGCAGGGCGTTGGCCAGATACAGCGGATGATGGGTCAGGCGAGCGCCGCTGGCGTCGGCCTGGTACTCGCGCGTGCGTGAGATCGCCAACTGAATCAAGGTGGCGGCAATCGGCGCCAGCACCACCATCACGATCAGGCCGATAATGCCACCGCCCTCTTCGTCCTCACGTCCGCCGAATCCGCCGAAAATCGCGCTCCAACGCACCATGTTCCCGATCAACATCACGGCGCCGGCCATGGCTGCCGCGATCGTGCTGGTCAGGATGTCGCGATTGATTACATGTGACAGTTCGTGTCCGATAACCCCCTTGAGTTCTTCGCGGGTGCAAATCCGCCGTATGCCGCTGGTTACGGCGACAGCCGCATGGTGGGGGTTGCGGCCTGTGGCGAAAGCGTTGGGCGTGTCGGTCTCGATCAGATACAGGCGGGGCATCGGGATTTTCGCCGCCGCGGACAATTCCTGAACAATACCGTAAAGCTCGGGGTCGTCCTGTTGGGAGATGGGCTGAGCGTTATAAGCCCGTAAAACCATCTTGTCAGAAACCCAGTAACTGAAGAAATTAATCGCCATCGAAATCAGAAAAAAGGTCAGAACGCCGCGCGGACCACCGATCAGGCCGCCGATCAACATCAGCAGCCCGGTCAGCAGACCCAAAAGAAACGTGGTTTTTACAAAGTTGTTCACGAGATCCTCACCTGGCCCGCAATTTCAACCTACGACCAAGATTTAAGCACGAGTCTATCAGACTCAACACCCTCGTTCCGTACCTCTCGCCATCATTTGCACGGCCTCGGCGACTTGTTGCCAGGGCAGCCGCTGCAAGGCACTGCAGGCGATGATTTTCACCTTGCCCAGCGGACGCCAACGAGCAGGGTCCGTTGGTCCAAATATAACCACTCCGCGGGCCCCCGCGCTGGCCGCCAGGTGCGATACGCCTGAGTCGTTGCCGACAAATGCCGCCGATAGGCGTGCCAATCCGGCCAACGTGCCTAGAGGCGGACTTTTGATCACCGCCAGATTGGAAAAGATCGACTCAAGGTCCACCTCCGCGGGCCCTAGTACAGTCAGGACCGGGGTAGAACGGCTGAGGCGAACGGTCAACTCCAGGTATCTTTCGGCGGGCCAGTTCTTGGCGAGGCTGCCGCTTCCAGGCATCAGCAGGATGAATCGGCCGGGCGCAGCGCCAAAAGCGGAAGCCATGCGTCGGGCCTGCTCGATATCGTCGTCGGACAACCGCAAACCGGCGGTGATCCCAGGACTATCGCACCCTGGCGATTCGCCGATTTCCTCAAGATATGCCGCCGAGATGTGGCCCGATGATTCGGGCCGGAAGCGATGGAAGAACACGGTGCCACGACAGGCGCGCGGCAAAACCTCGCGGATACGCGCATTGTCAAATCCAAAAAACGTATGAATCGAGACAAACGGCCCAAAGAACTCCGCCGCGGCTGCGGGCGCCGCCGGATCCTCACTGAACAGAAGGCTGACCTCGCGCCGATCGATCGAATGCGCGCGCGCGATCGGCGTCCGTCCGGCGGCAAACTCAGCCAATTCTCCCCGTGCCATCAGCTCGAGGCTTTGTCCGCCGTAGCGCCTGGCGAGAGCGTCAATGGTCGGAAGCAGGCATATCAGGTCACCCAGAGCGCCGGGAAAAATTACCAGCACCCGATTCCCGACCGACTTCACGCGGTTAACCATGTCCTCCATCGTAATGCCGGGCGCGAAATCTGCCCAACCAGGCCGGTCGATGCCGCGCAACTGTCGCAAAAGATCGCGCATTCAAGCTACAATACCGCCATGCCAGTAAGCGTCGCACGCTCTCCGCTGGACCTCATCGGGCATACCCCCGTCGTCCGGCTTAACCGTATGCCTGGTAAACAGGACGCCCAGGTATGGGCCAAACTGGAAAACTATAATCCCGGCGGCAGCGTCAAAGATCGCATCTGTCTTGCGATGATTGAACGCGCCGAACAGGAGGGACGGCTCAAACCGGGCGATACAATCGTCGAGCCAACCTCCGGTAATACCGGTATCGGGCTTGCCCTGGTTGCGGCCGTAAAGGGATACAAACTGATTCTTACGATGCCCGACACGATGAGCGAGGAGCGGCGCTCGTTGCTGTGTGCCTACGGCGCCCAACTCGTCCTCACTCCCGATACGCGCGGGATGCATGGAGCGATTGCGAAGGCAGAGGAACTGGTGCGGGCCAACCCCGGCTACTTCATGCCCCAGCAATTCTCCAACGCCGCCAATCCCAGGATGCATCATGAGTCTACCGGACCGGAGCTAATCGAACAGCTTGAAAGGATTGACGCTTTCGTGGCGGGCGTCGGCACCGGCGGGACGATCACGGGCGTGGGCGGCTTTTTGCGCGAAAAGCTTGGCGAGCAGGTTAGAATCATCGCCGTCGAGCCCAAAAGCTCGCCGGTGCTGTCAGGCGGTGAACCGGGATTTCACAAGATCCAGGGAATCGGCGCCGGCTTCATTCCGGAGATTCTCGACCCGCACGTCTATGACGAAGTCATTGCCGTCAGCGACGAAGACGCGACAATGTTTACGCGCAGACTGGCCCGCGAGGAAGGACTGCTGGTCGGCATCTCCTCGGGAGCGGCTTGTTGCGCCGCTCTCGAGGTAGCACGGAAACTCGGACCCGGCAAACTGGTCGCCACCATTTTCTGTGACACCGGCGAGCGCTATCTCACCACTGATTTGTTTCAAGCCGAAGGAATCTGAATGTGACGCCGCAGTTGGAGCATAAGCTCGGTCGTCTAAGATCGATTTTCACCCCGATGCGGTCGGTGATAGTGGCCTTTTCCGGTGGAGTCGATTCCAGCTTTCTGCTGCGGGTGGCTCATGAGACCGCGGGCGATCGCGTACTGGCGTTGACCACGACGTCGCCGACCATGCCCGATGAAGACCTGGAATCGGCCAAAGGCTTCGCCGCTTCTATCGGCGCCCGCCACCTGATTATCGGCTCCAATGAACTGGAGATCCCGGGATACGCGGCCAACCCGCTCAATCGATGCTACTTGTGCAAGCACAACCTGTTTACCGTGTGTGAACAGAAGGCGGCGGAACTCGGAATCGACCACATTGTCGATGGCCTCAATCTCGATGACCTGCGCGATTACCGGCCGGGCATGCAAGCCGCGGCGGAAAAAAAGGTGCGCCATCCGCTGGTCGAAGCGGAACTCACCAAACAGGAGATTCGCGAGCTCTCGCGCCTGATGGCGCTGCCGACCTGGGACCGTCCTGCGTCGCCCTGTTTGTCCTCGCGTTTCCCCTACGGCACCCAAATCACGGTGGAACGGCTGCAACAGGTTTCAGGCGGCGAAAAGCTGCTCCGCTCGCTGGGATTCAGAGTTGTACGCGTGCGTTATCATGGTGAAGTCGCGCGGCTGGAAGTGGGCCGCGACGAGATGCCCCGCCTGCTCGAGCCGCAGATCGGAGAAATTCTCTCGCGCGAATTCCGCAAGCTCGGGTTCCGCTTCGTTACCCTGGACTTGGGGGGCTTCCGGTCCGGCTCGCTTAATGAAGGTCTGGTCGGAACCAGTTCGGGCAACTAACTGCGCCAAACATGAAATTGCCGAGGCACCCTCGGCGGGTCCGCCTCGGCAATTCTATAGACGAATTTTTCCTCTCGGTCCGAGCGGGCGAGCGATTGGCGTAGCAGCGCTCAGGCCAGAGCTTGATCGACCGCCCGCACCAGATGCCCCTTGGGCACCGCGCCGACGATCTGATCCTTGACCTGACCGCCTTTGATGATCAGCAGGTTGGGGATACCGCGAACTCCATATCGTGCCGGGGTATCGGGATTTTCGTCGACATTCATCTTGACCACCTTGAGCTTGCCGGCATAATCGTCGGCCAACTCATCGAGAACTGGCGCGATAGCCTTACACGGCCCGCACCAGGGCGCCCAGAAATCGACTAGAACCGGGGTCGGCGATTTCAGAACCTCGCCCTCGAAATTGGCGTCGCTAACATGCTTGATATTGGCACTAGCCATCTAGATTAACCTCTGTTTTCAAGCTTAATAACCAACCTAAGTATGCGCAACCGGCGCGTCAAGGCGCACCCGTCAGGATCCGGGAACCCATTGGTCGCTCAGCAAACCCCGGGTTGCCGCGTCCGCTGCCTCGCGGGCAAAGGCCCCGGCAGAGCCAAGTCCCAACGGAGCCTGGAATGCGATGGTCATGAAGCTCATCGAAAGAGCCATGGCCAGCAGTCTGGCAGGCGATGCATACGCTTTGAATCCAGTTACGATGATCGCCTGTACGGGGCCCAGACCAACCGGCGTGAACGGCAAACCGTCGAAGAACACCACGGCGGGGAGAACCGCAAAAACCTGGGACGGATGAACATTTATATGGAAGCCTCTGATCTGGAAGTAAAGCGCGATGCCATAGGCCAGGAAGATCGAGATACGAAGGCCGCCCAACCGGGCGTAGTGTGAGGGCCGGGCAAGGCGGAACGATGCCATCGACGGCCGCTCGTAAAACCATCGGGCTAAACCCGAGCGCGGTCGCCCGCGCATCCAGAAACAGGTGTTCAGTAACAAAGGCGCCAGCACCGCGGCCGGAATATACCAATAACGGTGTAATATCGAAGCCGGCTCCAACAGCGCCGCTACCAGGGCCATCGCCGCCATGATCTGGAAGTCCAGCACCGCCTGAAAAATCAGGGTGCATCCACCGGCCAGCCATGGGACCTTCTTGCGCCGGTTCATAAACATGACGAGCGCGGCGCCGGCCACGGCGCTGTTAACCAATTGCAGGAAATACTGCGCGGCGTTGGCCGGCAGCATCTCGCGAAAGCTGGTGCGCGAATGGAAATAGCTGAACAGGCAGGCGAAGAGCAGCGTCTCGCCGCCAAACCAGATCGCGAAAGAACCCGCACTGGCCGGCACGAACACCCATAGATTCGCCATCGAGAAATTGCGCAAAAGCTGGCCGGGCTCGATACCACGGGCCAGATACCCGATGATGGCGAAAGCAATGGCGTAAACGCCCAGTGTATATAACAGTCGTCTACGCATTCAGCAGACGCGGATACCGCCATCCAGTGTGGCACGGGTGGCGGCAATTTTGAATAGTCTCCGGCAAAGGCCCGATCCCACGCAGTCCACAAATCAGGCCAATGGACGTACAAAAACCAAAAACAAAATCCCTAATAAAAGCAGGCTCAGAAAACCGTGCACCATCGCGAATTCCGATCGGCTGGCGGCCGACGGTTCCAACTGAAGCCGCCTTATCCGCCAGTAAAGCCGCACATGCATCGCGACTATCACAAAGACCAGAGCAAGCTTCACATGCAGCCATCCCTGCCGTATCACTGCCGGGTCGAGCAGGATGAGCCAGACGCCAAACCCGACCGTCGCCAGCGCGCCCCCGTTGGCGCTCAAAATCATCAGCCGCCTGGCCGCGACCAGAAAACGCTCCTTGGAAACTCCCACCTCATCAGCAACCAGACCGAGAAACGAAGACACCACTAAAAGGGTGCCCATCCAGAGAATTACGCTAAATACGTGGAACGCCAGTATCCAGGCCATGGTACCTCCCAGCGAGCGGCAAGCAAAGAAATCCCACGCCGATGATGGCGGGTCAAGCCGCAAAACTGATGGGGAAAGCCATCCATGCTGGGCAGATCAAGGCAGGTTGGTGGACCCTGCTGATGAACTCTCACTGCTAAACTTGTAGATAAGCTCGTTTTGATGGGCAAAACCAAGCTCTTTACGAATTATTCTCTGCACGTAAGCGTCGTCTGTCTGAAGTCTTGCAATAGTGGCTTGCAATTCGCGTTGGGTTGCCTGTTGTTGCTCACGCTTCGCTTCCAATCTCGCCCGGTGATGGCGTAGGACGAGCAGATCACGCATCCCATGGGGCGCCAGTGCCAAATTAAGGCAGGCAGCGATCAGGAGCGCCAGGAGTATTAGCGTTAACGACTCCCGTCGAAGCCATTCCCTTAAGCGGTGCATTCGACCAATGTAAAATTGCTGGGCCTTCAATTTCAAGGCCGCTTATCTCTGAACGACATTCTAATTTGCCGAAATACAAGATTATACAAAGAGCTTTCTGATTTTAGAATTTTTTTCTAAATCTGTCCCCAAACCTGTTGCATTTTTAATAACGGGTTTTTATAATGCGACCGTCGAGTGGCCAAGCGGCATGTCACTCATAAGTTTTGTTGCCTATTAGGCGGAAGGGTTCACGTGCCAGGAGGAGGTGTCTATGCCAGCTAAAAAGAAACCTGCAACCAAGCCTGTTAAATCCAAAAACAAGCTCAAAGCGGATATGAAAAAGAAAGCCGGCAAAAAGAAGAAGAAGTAAATTTTCGCTCCCCCGAGCACATTCGGGGGCTGGCTTAGGATACGTGACCTGACCGCGGACATAGGCCGGGGCACAATGCCTCGTTAGGGGAAGGCCCTCTTAAACCAAGGGGGCTTTTCCTTTTTTGCCCGTGCCCTATCCTCAAATACTTTACCCGGCCGCTTTTGCCACCATAAATTTTTCATGTGGAAACCACTCTTGGACGGATCCCATGCCGCTTCGAGCGTCCGGAACCGTTGAAGTTTGCCTGGCCGGTCCTCCTGCTTCCCGAGCTGTTTACGACCTCTCAGCATCTGGCCGTGATGCTTGGGTACCTGGCCACGATCGGGTGGGAAGTCTACGCGCCCGACCTCCGTGCCGTCGCCGGACGTGATGCTACGCCGGCGCTGGGCAAGATGGGGTTTTCCGACCTCCTGCTGCTGGCGGGGGAAGCGCTGGATAACCTGGCACGTCCCGCGATCGTTATCGGTCACGGGTTGGGGGGATTGCTCGCGCTCAAGCTGGCCGAGAAACCACCAGTCAAGGCGGCGGTAGCGCTTGCACCGATGCTGCCGCGGATGCCCAGCCGCCTGCTATCCGGATGGTCGCGCCTGCCTGCTCTCATGCTCAATCATCCACTCAAGCCGCCCGGCGGCCGGACGCTGTTCGAATTTCTTTTCGATGTCGAGCCTTTCCAGCGTCCCGCGATGGTCAAGGCGCTGGTCCCTGATGCGGCGCGGCCCGTGCGCGAGGTGGTGGCGGGTGATGTCGCCTTCAGCGCTCACCTGGATTTGCCGCCTCGCCTGGTGATTGCGGGGGAAGTGGACGCCTTCGCTCCTGCGGTCAAGGTGACCAGTTGGGCGGAGTCGATTGGCGCCGCCAATGTTGTCGCCAAAGGCCGGGGCCATTGGCTGATCGGCGGGCGCGGATTGGAGCGAACCATCGGCGAGGCGCATCGATTCCTGGTCCGTTCGCTGGGGCAAGAGTTGCTATTGCTGTTTTCGGAGGAATGGAAGCCCGATCCCGAGGGCTCATCCGAATGAAAAAGAGCGGCATCATCGCGGGCGAAAAATCATTGACGGCCGTGTCCGTGGCGATGCGCGCGCCGCCGCGCCCCTGCTAATTACCGATACGGATAGAAGACATAGAACATCAGGGAAAGTACCGCCAAAAACCACAGCCCCGGCCGCACTTCCCGCCATCGTCCGGTCGCAACCTTGAACAGCGGGTACAGCACGAACCCGGAGGTTACGCCGATCGCGATGTTGTAAGTGAAGCTCATCAACAGCACCACGCACAGGGCCGGAATCGATTCCGTCAGGTCTTCGAAATTGATCCGCGTGACCGAACCGGCCATTTGCAATCCGACCATGATCAGGACCGGGCTGTACGCAGCGGCCGGAATGGCGGCGATGAACGGGGCAAACAGCAACGACACCGAAAACAGGATCGCGGTGATCACGGCGCTCAATCCGGTCCGAGCTCCCGCCATCACGCCGGTGGCTGATTCCATGTACGCACCGGTCGTACTGGCACCGATCAGACCGGCCAGCGTGGTCGCCAGCGCATCCACCATCATCGGCTGTTCGATGCGCGGCAGGTGGCCGTTATTCTCAAGCAGGCCAGCCTGGCCGGCGACGCCGATCAACGTGCCCAGCGTGTCGCAAAAGGCCATCACGAAAACCGTGATGAGGATACCGAAAAAGCCCCAGCTAAACGCTCCATGAAAATCAATCTGCATGAGCAGAGGACGCGGGTCCGGCGGTAGTCCCGCGTAGCCGTGCGGCGCGGGTGCGATGCCCAGGGCGAAACAGGCAAACGCCGCCAGCATGATCACAATCAACGGCGCGCCATTGACTCGATACATCAGCAGCAGCGCGATCAATATGAAGCCGGCAATTGCGATCAGCACCCCAGGAGAATCAAGCGCACCGATCCTGACGGGTGCCCCGGCCACGCCCAGGGTCACGATGCCGGCTTCATTCAATCCGACAAAGCTCAAAAACAGGCCCACTCCGACGCTGAACGCGGTGCGCAGTGCGGCCGGTACCGCTTCGACCAGCCATGGCCGGACGCGCGCGGCCGTGAGCACTAGAAACAGGATGCCGCTGACAAACACGGCAGTCATCGCGGTCTGCCACGTGTATCCGAGCACGCGCACGACCGTATACGCGATAAACGCGTTCTCTCCCATGTAGGGCGCGACCGCGAAAGGACGATTGGCGTACAGGCCCATCAGCAGACTGCCAAACACGGCGGCGATGATGGTCGTGACCATCGCGGCCGACGCGGGAATGCCGGCGGCGCTGAGGATGGCGGGATTGAGCGCGATGATATACGACATCGCGACGAAGGTGGTAACGCCCCCGATAATCTCGCCGCGCATCGTCGCGCCATAGCGTTCGAAGTCGAAGAACAACGCGATCGGGCCGGGCGGCCTGACGGCGCGCTTTGCGGCAGGATCGCCGTCGGGGTTGTCTGCTGCGGACATGGGCGGTGCGCCGCGGTCGCGATCGTACGCAACCGCGGCCGCATTTTGAAATTACATGAGATGGCTCGGCGTCACGCCTGAAGCACGAGTTTGCCGAATGATTGACGCGAGGACAAAAAGCGCAGCGCGTTGGGCGCGCCAGCCAGCGGATAGGTTTTGCCGACGACCATCTTGAGTTTGCCCTGGCGTATCAGGTCGAATGATCCTTCGACTCCAGCCCGCATCAAGTCGGTGCCGTACACGACGGGCAGAACGAAGCCGCTGACCTTGGTCGATTTTTCCATCAGGCGGGCGACGTTGAAGGGGTCGGGCAGGCCGCTGCCGCGTCCGTACAAAATCAGATGACCTAACGGCGCCAGGCATTTCACGCCTTTGTCGAAAGTGGGCTTGCCGACCGCGTCGAGGATGATGTCGGCGCCCCGTTTGTTGGTGATGCGCATCACCTCGGCGCCGAAATCCTGGCTGAGATAGTTCAGCACCTCGTCGGCGCCGTACTGCCTTACCACGGCCGCCTTGTCGTCATTGGAGACCGTGCCGATCACGCGCGCGCCAGCGGCCTTGGCGATCTGCACCGCGACGATACCGACGCCGCCGGCGGCCGAGTGGACTACCACGGTCTGACCGGAGCGGACTTTCTCGACCGTGTGCAACATGTGCCAGGCGGTCAGGGTCTGAATCGGAAAGGCGGCGCCTTCCTCGAAGCTCATATTGTCGGGAATGGGAAACACAAAGTTGCGGCTGGCCAGAATGTACTCGGCGTAGGTTTTCTGCGAGATCGCAGCCACGCGCATGCCGGGTTTGATATCCTGCACCCCGTCGCCGACCGCTTCAACCACGCCGGCACCCTCCATCCCGGGTATGTCCGGCAGTCTCGGCTTAATCGCGTACTCTCCGCGGATAAAAAAGGTATCGGCAAAATTAAGCCCCGCCGCATGATTCCTGATCAGGACCATCCCGGGCTTCACCTCGGGTTTGGGAATATCAACCAGCTTCAGAATTTCCGGTCCGCCCACTTTCTCGAATTGAACGGCTTTCACCAACGATACCTCCCATCTCTGATTGCGGCCGGCCCCGCAGCCGCATCGAATCCGGCAAGTCTCACTTCTACATCAGACGGCCGGGTCTGCAAACGGCCGCCCTGAGGATTGAATTTACCGGTTCGCCGCGGGCGCGAGATCGTGTACTCTGGGTGGAATGCAAGGCGAAAGGCTTGGCATCGGTGGCGCGGTTGTAATCCAAAGCGGCGCTTTGGACGAATTGATCAAGGTGCTCGCCGCCGAGGGCTACAAGGTGATCGGTCCGACGATCAGTGACGGCGCGATCGTGTACGACGAAATCCGTCAAGCCGCCCAATTGCCGATCGGATGGACCGATTTGCAACAGGCGGGCTCCTACCAGTTGCAGCGCCGCCAAGACGCTGCCGTGTTCGGCTTCGCCGTGGGTCCGCATTCGTGGAAGAAGTTCCTGCATGTTCCCGTGCTGCGGCTATGGCGCGCGCAGCGGCAGTCCGATGGTTCGATCGGCGCCGCTACCGATCCTCATCCGGCGTCCAAATTCGCCTTTATCGGGGTCCGTTCCTGCGAACTGCATGCGATAGCGATCCAGGACCAGGTCCTGATCGGCGGCACCTGCAAGGATCCGCATTATGCGGCGCGCCGCGATGGAGTCTTCATGGTTGCGGTCAATTGCACGAGCGCGGGTGGGACCTGCTTTTGCGTCTCGATGGGTACCGGCCCGCGCGCCGAAGCCGGATTTGACCTGGCCTTGACGGAACTGCTGGATGACGGGCATCACGAGTTTTTAGTCGAAAGCGCCAGCGCGCGCGGAGCTGAAGTTATCCGACAAGTCGCCAATCGTCCCGCTCAGCCTCACCATCGCCAAGCCGCCGCGCAGGCCAGCGCCCGCGCTGCCGCGCAGATGGGGCGGCAACTCGACACCGCCGGCGTGAGGGAACTGCTGCTCGGCAATTTGGAGCATCCGCGATGGGACGAGGTCGCCGCGCGATGCCTGGCCTGCGGCAACTGCACGATGGTCTGCCCCACCTGCTTTTGTACCACGGTGGAGGATCACAGCGATCTTGCCAACGGCGTCGCCGAGCGCGTGCGCACCTGGGATTCGTGCTACACGCTGGAGTTCTCTCATCTGCACGGCGGCAGCGTGCGATCTTCGATCAGGTCGCGCTACCGTCAATGGCTTACGCACAAACTCGCGACCTGGTGGGACCAGTTCGGCACTTCGGGATGCGTCGGCTGCGGACGCTGTATCACCTGGTGCCCGGTGGGGATCGATCTGACGGAGGAAGTTTCAGCTATTCGCAACAACCAACCACGCCACGGACGGCCGCTTTTTTCTGTCCCCTCTCCTCAAGGGAAGGGCGAGGGAGAGGTATAAAAAGTGGAAAACCTCGCGCGTCTGCTCAAGGACCATCCCTTTCTCGCCGGCATGGAACAAGTTCATCTGGAGTTCCTTGCCGGCTGCGCTGCCAACGCGCGCTACGCCGCCGACGAATTTCTGTTCAAGGAAGGCCAGGAGTCCGACGCGTCGTACCTGATACGGACTGGACGCGTGGCGCTGGAAGTCAGCATACCCGGACGCGGTCTGGCGCAGCTCCAGACCGTCGAAACCGGCGAGGTGCTGGGCTGGTCATGGCTGTATCCGCCCTATCGATGGCAATTCGATGCGCGGGCGCTCGAGCCGGTGCGGGCTTTCAGGCTTGACGGCAATTGCCTGCGCGCCAAATGCGAAACGGATCATGACCTCGGCTACGAGCTGGTTAAGCGGTTTCTTTACCAGGTGCATGTGCGTTTGGAGCGCACACGCATCCAACTGCTCGATGTCTATCGCGCGGACACCTGAAGGGAGGCGGTTGGCGCGATGCCCGAGCAGGAATACAACCTCCAGGGCGCCGATCCGATGCTGCCGCGGTTTTTGCGCGTGCGCCGTGCCGTGGTCGAAACGCACGATACAATCACGCTGGAACTGGACGACTCCAATGCGGCGCCGCAATTCGCGCCGGGCCAGTTCAACATGCTCTATTTGTTCGGCGCCGGCGAGGTGGCGATTTCGATAAGCGGCCCGCCCGACGATCGCCAGACCCTGGTGCATACCATCCGCGGGGTCGGCGCCGTAACCGGCCCGATTCTGCAACTCAGGCGCGGCGCCATCCTTGGAGTCCGCGGACCATACGGCAGCGCATGGCCGCTGCACGAGGTTTCCAACGGCGGACGCGATCTGCTGCTGATGGCGGGCGGAATCGGACTGGCGCCGCTGCGCCCGGTGATCTACGAGGTGCTGCGACGCCGGCGTGAGTTTGGCAATCTAACCATCCTGTATGGCGCACGCACGCCCGCCGACCTGCTTTACCGCGGGGAACTGGCGCAATGGCGAATGTTTCCCGGCGTCAGCGTCAAGCTCATCGTCGATCGCGCCGCCGGCGTATGGAGCGGGAGAATCGGCGTGATTACGGATTTGCTGCGGACGGTCCAATTCGATCCGGCCGAAACCATCGCCATGATCTGCGGACCGGAAGTGATGATGCGCTTTGCCTACCATGAACTCGTGCGCCGCGGCCTGGCCGCGGAGCGGATCTACATGTCGATGGAGCGCAACATGAAATGCGCGGTGGGATGGTGCGGCCATTGCCAGTTGAGCCCCTTCTTCATCTGCAAGGACGGACCCGTATTCAGGGCCGACCGCATCCAGCCGCTGCTCGCAACCAGGGAGCTTTGATCGATGGCGCGCGCGGGCAAACCAAAACTCGCGGTATGGAAATTCACCTCCTGTGACGGCTGCCAGTTAAGCCTGCTCGATTGCGAAGACGAATTGCTGGAAATTGCGGGACAGGTCCAGATCGCCAAATTTGTCGAGGCCAGCAGCGCGGCTATCAGGGGTCCCTACGATTTGTCGCTGGTCGAGGGCTCGATCACCACGCCCGATCAGGCCGAACAGATTCGTCAAGTCCGCCGCCAGTCCCGGGCGCTCGTCACGATTGGCGCCTGCGCCACCGCCGGCGGGATCCAGGCCTTGCGCAATTTCCGCAACGTGCCCGAGTTTATCGCCGCCGTGTATGCCAGACCCGAGTACATTTCGACGCTGAGCACCTCGAGCGCGATTGCCGATCATGTGCGGGTGGATTTCGAGTTGCGCGGATGCCCGATCAACCGCCATCAACTGCTCGAAGTGATCGCCGCATTCATCAACCGGCGCCGGCCCGCGCTGCCCAATTACAGCGTCTGCATGGAATGCAAGCGGCGCGGTACGGTGTGCGTGATGGTGGCGAAGAAGATTCCCTGCCTCGGCCCGTTAACCCACAGCGGGTGCGGCGCGATCTGCCCGGCATACGGGCGTGGATGCTATGGATGTTACGGGCCCGCGCAGACGGTCAACGCCAAGGCGCTGGCTGATGCATGGGAGGCGGCGGGTGCTTCCAAAATCGAAATGCATCGCGTGCTGCGCAGCTTCAACGCCAACGCCGCCGAATTTCGTTCCGCCGCGGAAACCCTCGATGAAAACGGTTAAGACCGATTATCTGGCCCGGGTCGAAGGCGAGGGTGGAGTGCGCATTCGTTTTCGCGGCGACCAGGTCCGCGACGTGCAGGTGCGCATCTTCGAGCCGCCGCGTTTGTTCGAGGCCTTTGTGCGCGGCCGCTCCTATGCCGAGGTTCCGGATATCACCGCGCGCATCTGCGGCATCTGCCCGGTCGCCTACCAGATGAGCAGTTGCGCCGCGATCGAGGATGCGCTGGGAATCAGGCTCGCCCCGGAAATCGGCGAGCTGCGCCGGCTGCTTTACTGCGGCGAATGGATCGAAAGTCACGCGCTGCACGTTTTTATGCTGCACGCGCCCGACTTCCTCGGATATCCCGACGCGATCGCGATGGCGCGCGAGCATCGTGAAATCGTGCTGGCCGGGCTGGCCATCAAAAAGGCGGGCAACGCGATTATCCGCGCAATCGGCGGGCGCGAGATCCATCCGATCAATCCGCGCGTCGGCGGTTTTCATTCCTTGCCGCCGCGCTCTGCCCTCGTCGAACTGATTCCCGAACTCGAAAGCGCTCACCAGGCCGCGATGCAAGCGCTCCAATGGCTGGGGCGTCTGAACTATCCCGATTACGAAGGCGATTACGAATTCGTTGCGGTCGATGGGGGCGATCGCTATCCGTTCATCGGCACCGGCCTGATTTCGAACCGCGGGCTCAACATTTCCGCGCGCGACTATGACGCTCACTTCGAAGAGAGCCAGGTGCCGCACTCCAATGCGCTGCATTCAAGGCTGCGCGCTCGCGGCGCCTACGTCTGCGGTCCCCTGGCCCGCTTCAACCTGCATTTCGACAAGCTGAGCGAGGGCGTCCGCGAAGCCGCGCGGCGCCTCAACCTCACGCCGCCCTGTTACAATCCCTTCAAAAGCATCATCGTGCGCGGGCTCGAGATCGCTTTCGCACTGGAAGAGGCGATCGGATTAATTCGACGCTACCACGACAATGGCGACGCGTTCATCGCGCCGCCATCCGCGGCTTCGACCTCAACCGGATACGGCGTCAGCGAAGCGCCGCGCGGGATGCTGTATCATCGCTACCGTGTCGACAGCGCCGGCCTGATCCGCGACGCCAAAATCGTCCCGCCCACCTCGCAAAACCTCGCCTCGATCGAACACGATCTGGCACGGGTCGCACCGCGCATGATCAGCCTGACCCATGCCGAGGCAACCCGCCTTGCCGAGCAAACCGTGCGCAACTACGATCCCTGCATCTCGTGCGCCACCCATTTCCTGCAACTGACCATCGAAAGGTAATAAGCTCCTTGAACGCCCGGATTATCGGAGTGGGACAGCAATGGGCCGGCGATGACGGCGTGGGGCTCGCAGTTATCCGCGAATTGCGCAGGCTCAATAGCCAATTGGACCTGGTGGAGATCGATGATCCCGCCCGGCTGATCGAGTTGCTCTGTGAAGGGGCGGATCCGGTGGTCATTGTTGATGCAGTAATGGACGATGGCCCGGCCGGACGAGTGTTGCTGATCGATTGCAGGCGCGGCGCGCCGCGCCTGCAATCGCATCCCCTTTCCACCCATGGCATTGACCCGATGCAGGCGATCGAGCTGGCGCGTGCAGCTCATCCGGGGAGGGTGGCGAGCCGGATTTTTGTGATCGGCGTTACGATTGTCGAGGCGTCAGGCCCTGGCCACAATCTGTCCGCTCCCGTGCAGGCGGCGGTTGCCCGGGCGGCAGCCCGCGCAATCGCAATCTGCTCACCGCTCTGACTCCGGACCAAAAAGAAACCAATAATTGTCCAACGGGTGGCGGACGTTGATAAATCCCGCGGCTGATAGCTAAAACGCCTAAAGCTTATTATAGACAAGATAAGGACTATAGACAAAACAAGACACAGCCCTCTAATATTGAACCAAATGGTAGCGGATTGATGCGCAAGTCACCTAGGTACAGCTTCGATCCGGGTAGTTTCAGCGATCTGGATGCGCTCAGCGAAGCCTCTCAGTACGTCAGCTACCTCGAGCATACGGCATCGCGTCTGCGCGATCTCAGCCGCGCACGTTATGAACTGCTGAACCTGAGCCCGGGCGATCAGGTGTTGGATTTGGGCTGCGGCCTGGGCGAGGATTCGCGAGAGTTGGTATCGTTCGTGGCGCCGCGCGGGAAGGTGATAGGTGTGGATTCCAGCGCCGCGATGATCAGGCAGGCGCGCCAACGTTCGCGCAAATTCGGCCGCGCCGTCAGATTCGTTGTCGGCGACGCTCACGGTCTGCAATTCCCCGACGCTACCTTCGCCGCCTGCTGGTCGGAAAGGGTCCTGCAGCACGTCGCCGACCCGGCGCTGGCTATTCGCGAGATGGTGCGGGTGACCAAGCCCGGCGGAAGAATCGTGCTGTTCGAGCCCGACCACTCCACGCTGGCGATCGACGCGGCAGACCGCACCACCACCAGGAGTATCGTTCTGACTCTGGCCGACAGTATCCGATCCTCGTGGATCGGCCGCGCCCTTTTTGGCTTGTTGAAGGCCAATTCGCTTCACGACGTGACCATTATCCCGACGCCTTTGGTGTCCTACAGCCTGACCAATACCAACAAGCTGCTGCGACTTGACGCTACGGCCAAAGCCGCCGTGCGGCGTGGATTAATCAGCGCGGAGGATTCCAGGCAATGGTTCGCCGACCTCAGGCGGCGTCAGGCGGAAGGCCGTTTCTTCGGATGTCTGTTATGTTTCACAGCGGTGGGGGTAAAGACCAGCAAAGTCCGCCCCACTCGCTGATCCGGTCCGGATCAGCGCCTCAGAAAAGGGGGGTGTTGGAAAACCCTTGGGCCCGTTGAGGAAACGGCGATGAGCGCCCGGATCGAAATCCGAACAATCCCGCGCTCGACACGCCGGCCCCGACCGCACGAGCGCTCGGGGCCGCCCCAAGATCGATCTGCCGGCGCGCTCACTGCGTTTTCCTCTTCTTTGCGTCATGCGTGCTATTTGATAATTTGACGCGAACGGGTTTTCAGAAATAATGCGAATCGCACTGATTGGCCAGGCCGCTTTTGCCGAAAGAGCTTTGCAGGAACTTCATCGGGCAGGCGAGGAAATCGTTCATGTCTACGCGCCGCCGGATGTTGGAGGTAAACCCGAGCCGCTTAAGACCAAGGCGCTGGAATTGGGGATACCGTTGAGCCAGCCTGCGTCTTTCAAGGGCGATGCGATCTATGAGCAATTCAAGTCGCTTAACGCCGACCTCGGTATCCTGGCCTTTGTCACTCTGATCGTGCCCGAACGCGTGCTATACGCCCCCAGGCTCAAATCGATCTGTTTCCATCCCTCGCTCCTGCCGCGCCATCGTGGAGCCAGCGCGATCAACTGGGCCATCATCCAGGGCGACACCGAAACCGGAGTCACCTGGTTCTGGCCCGATCAGGGTATCGACACCGGTCCGATTTTGATTCAGAAACGGCAGGCAATCGACGAGAACGATACGCTTGGATCGCTCTATTTCGGCCGTCTGTTTCCACTTGGAATCGAATCGATGTTCGAGGCGCTCGACCTGATCAAGGCGGGCAAGGCCCCGCGCATTGCGCAGAACGAAAGTCTGGCGACTTACGAGCCGCCATGCCGCGACGAGCATGCACGGATCGATTTCAGCAAGCACGCGCGTGAGGTTTACAACCTGGTCCGGGGATGCGATCCGCAGCCTGGCGCGTTCGCGCTGTACGAGGGCAAGCAGGTGCGATTGTATGATGCGGCGCTGGAGCCGGGGCTTTCCTCGGGCGCGGTGGGCGAAATCGTTGCGATCGACAGCTCGGGGATGCGCATCGCGCTGGAAGGCGCCACGATGCTGGTCAGGCGGGTGCGGGTGGAACCCGGTGCAAAAAAGATGGCGCCCGCCGAACTCATTCAATCGGGAGAACTGCGCGCCGGCCTGCTTGCGGATACTTAGCCAATACCGGCCGCCGGAACCAGTGGCTATCGGTCGTAGATGAGGTGTGGGGGAGTTGAATGCGGCTGTGCATCGGGACGTCCAAGGGTATCGTAATCATAGATCCTGCTCGCAGCCGCGTTCCGCTGGCGGTAGTTGCCAATCCTTCTTCGGTCTTCTGTTTGGCGCAGAGTGCTGGCCAGCCGCACGTCATCTACGCCGGCTCGGTCGAGCATACCCACATGGGTGACGGGCCAGCCTCGGGCACCTTGTCGCGCTCCACCGACGGCGGCAGGACATGGACCGACATCACTCCGGCGGGAGCGCACGACGAGGGCATCTGGGCTGTAGGAGCGCTGCCCGATGCGCCCGGCGAACTGTTTATCGGCACTTCTCATGCGCGCCTGTTCCACAGCCATGACCATGGGCAAAACTTTAAGGAGTGCACTGCTTTCCTCGATCTGCCGGGACGGGATCGATGGACCTTTGCGCGCTCTCCTCATATTCCTCACGTGCGCGCGATCACCTTCGATGCCGCCGATCCTGCACTGATGTATGTCGGGGTGGAAGAAGGCGGAGTTTTCCGTTCACGCGACCGGGGCGCGAGTTTCGAGCCGCTTAACAAGGGCCTGTATCCCGACGTGCATTCGCTGGCCATCGACCCTGCCGACCCGCGCCGCCTTTATGCCACGACCGGACGCGGCTTTTACCGACTGGAGGGGTCGTCATGGAAATTCGTCGCGACGAATCGGCCGTACGTGGTGCCGCTCCTGGTTGACCGTGAGGGGATGCTTTATGCGGCAGGTGCGGCGGGAGCTCCGCCGAGCTGGGCGGCCTGCGGCGCCGACTCGATGCTCCTGGTCAGCGCTGATCGCGGACATAGTTTCAAGCCGGCGGCAGCCGAGGGAATATGGCGCGGCATGATCATGGCGCTACTGGAAAGCGAGGTATGCCCCGGCGAGCTGTTCGGCGTCACTACCGACGGCAAGCTCCTGCACTGGCGCCCGCAGGAAGCGGAAGTTGTGGAGTTGGCCGCCAACCTGCCCCCGGCATACGCGATGGCGGCTCTTCCCTGAAATTCTCCGTTCCCGCTGTGATGAGAACGGACGCAGGCTCCGGCAAGAAACTCAAGCCCAGCTTCGACCTGCGAACCCCGGCCAAAGCTAGGCCAATCCCGGCATTACTTCGCGAGCGAAGATTTCCAGCGTGCGCGGACGGCCGAAATCGGTGAACCACGCGATTCCCATATCGACGCCGCGTCGTTCACGCTCGCGCAATTGCGCGATCACTGACTCCGGCGTGCCCATCACCACGCGGCCCGCTGCGCCGCGTATCATCGGATGCCGGCTGTCTTCAGCCCACCGCTTCTTGAGTGCCTCCTCGCTGGTCTCCACACAAACCAGGATATGTTCGGAAACCTCCAGCGTACTGAAGTCGCGTCCGATCCCTGCGCAGTGCTCCTTAAGCACCTGGCGTTTGTGCGCAAAATCAGCAGGGTCGGCGGGAAAGATATTCCATCGATCGGCATAGCGTGCCACCAGTCGCAGCAGCACCTTTTCGCCGCCACCCGCGATCGTGATCGGCGGGCGCGGCTTTTGTACAGGCTTGGGGTTGTTGCGGGCGCCCTCAATGGAGTGATAGCGCCCCTTAAACGTGGCCACCGGTTCCGTAAACATCAGATTCATGATTTGAAGAGCCTCTTCCAATGCCTTCAGCCGCGTTCCGATCGGCGGGAAATCATAACCGTACGACCGATGCTCCTGCTCGTACCATCCGGCACCCATTCCGATCTCCAGCCGTCCGCTGCTGACGTGATCGACCGTGGTCAAAGCTTTGGCCAGGTAGGCCGGATTGCGATACCCGTTGCAGAACACCAGCATCCCCAACCGTGTGCGCTCAGTGCGCGCGGCGATCGCGGTCAGGCAGGTCAGCGCCTCGGGATGGTCGCGTTCGGGCGCCATAAAGTGCAGGAAATGATCATTGAGCCAGATCGAATGGAAGCCCAGCCGGTCGGCAAAAACCGCGCGCTCGAGCAGGTCCGGGTAGCTCATGAACTGGGGTAACTGGATCGCTATTTTCATCGCATGTCTCCCGCTGCAAAAACCTCATTAAGGGCGTGCAGATTAGCATATCCAGAGCAGATCGGAGTCATGCGGCGCTCGCTCAAATTGACCGGATAATCAAACCAAAACCCCGCTTTTGCGTATTCGCGGGGTCTCCAAGTCCGAAACATGGATTTTTTGGAGTATCGCATGCCTCATTACGTCGGCTGCCGAACCGAATAATCAAAAAACGCAGGCAATCGAAAGCTCTGGCCGCCGGCACCGATTGTGCTTCCAGGTAATGCCGAGCGTTCTCCTGTTGGAGGTAGCTGTGAACCTTAAAAGAGTGGTTTCATTATTGACTTTGACAATTCTTTTGGGCTGCACAATGGCCGTTGAGGGATGCTTTGAAGGTCCACCTGTTCCAGCCTATGGTTATGGTCCATCTTACTATGCTCCTGCTTACGCTGCTCCGGCGTATGTTGCCCCTGGTCCGGTGGCGTATGGCGACTGGGACGAACATCATGTATGGCATGACCGCGACTGGTGGGTAGCCAACCGGCGACCCTGGGTCGAGGAGCATCATCACGAATGGCTGGAGGGCCGGCTAGCGCATGAGGGTCATGACCATCACGATGGGCACTGATGGTCGAGCAAAGCCCAATCGCAAAGGCATAGCAAATCCGATCATAGAAACATCCGCCGGCGGACGCTGCACACAACCATTGCTTTCTGGATGCGGTCCGCCGGTGGTTTCATTCCAGCGACAGGCGTTCGAGCAGGGCAGGTTCTTCCACCACGCGGCCGGCTCCGCGAACCACGGCACTCAACGGATCTTCGCTGACCTTCGCGGTGACCCCCGTCTCCTCGCTGAGCAAGACGTCAAGGTTGCGCAAAAGCGCGCCGCCGCCGGTGAGGATCAATCCGTTATCCGCGATATCCTTGAGCAGTTCGGGCGGCGTCTGCTCCAGTACGCCATGCACTGAGTCGACCAGTTGAGTGACTGGTCCGCGCAGCGCATCGCGGATTTCCTCATCGTCGATTTCCACGGTTTTGGGGTGGCCGCTCATTTCATCGCGGCCCATGATTTCAAGTGTCCTGGTCTCCGGTTCCGCCACGGCTGAACCCAGCATCAGCTTGAGCATCTCAGCGGTGCGCTCGCCGATGCGCAGATTATGCCGGCGCTTGACCTGGTCTATGATTTCCCGGTCCATCCGGTCGCCTGCGATCCGCAACGAGCGCGAGACCACGATGGAGCCCATCGACAGTACCGCCACGTCACTGGTACCGCCGCCGATATCCACGACCATGCTGCCCTGAGGCTCGAGGATCGGCAAACCTGCGCCCAAGGCGGCGGCAATCGGTTCGTTCATCAGGATCACTTCGCTGGCGCCGGCCGACTCCACCGATTCCTTGACCGCGCGTTTTTCCACTGGGCTGATCTCTGAAGGCACCGAGACCACGACCCGCGGCCGCGCCACCGACCATCGCGTGCGGACCTTTCGGATGAAGTGGCGCAGCATCTCGCGCGCCGCCTCGAAATCGGCGATTACCCCGTCGCTCAGCGGCCGCGCCACCATCACGGAACCGGGCGTGCGGCCCAGCATCGCCTTGGCTTCGGCGCCGACCGCGAGCACCTTGCGCAAGCCCCTGGTGTCGTAGCGCAAGGCCACCACCGACGGCTCGTTGCAGACAATCCCGCGTTTTCTGGAGTAGATAAGAGTGTTTGCGGTGCCCAGATCGATTGCCAGGCCTCCCGCCAGAGCGCCTGGCACCAAATGCCCCAAACGCATGACCAACCGCCGCCTCCCGTCCGCCATCACCACTACTGGTGTGTACTACAGCTCATTTATCATAAAAAACCTCAAGTAACAAACTAAACTGAGCTAAATACACCAACTATCCGGGAATAAATGACTAACGCACCTGGAAGGGCCTGCCCGGTATTCGCCGAATGATGGTGAACTTGGAATCTGTGGGAAAATCACCAGCAGGCCGGATTATCTGTAAACGCATCTGGGACGCCTGCGTCTTATGGGTGTCACGGTGCGTGCCATGATTGCAACCAGGTTTATCCCGGGACTGCTTGCCGTATCCATGCTCTTTGGAGCGATCCTGGGGCAGGCGGCTGAAATCCCAACCGATCTAAAACCGATCCATGTGCTGAATCGATTGGCTTTCGGTCCACGGCCGGGGGACATTCAACGGGTGCGCGAAATCGGCGTTGAACAGTATATTCAGGAGCAACTCCATCCCGAGTCGATTCCGGTGCCGCCAGCTATACAGTCACAACTTGACCAACTCGACACCCTGCGGATGACCCCGGTTGAATTATTTCTGAAATATCGGCCGTTCACCCCGGGTCAGAAGCCTGATCCGGCGCAGGTCAAGGCGGCACGGCAGCGGGCCCGAATCATCATGGAACAGGCGGCGCAGGCGCGATTGCTGCGGGCAATCGAAGATCCGCGCCAGCTTCAGCAGGTGATGGTTGATTTCTGGTTCAACCATTTCAACGTGTTTGCCGCAAAGGGATTGGATTATCTATGGACGGGCGCCTTTGAACAGGAGGCCATTCGGCCATACGCCTTGGGCCGGTTTCGCGACCTGCTCGGCGCCACTGCGCGGCATCCGGCGATGCTGTTTTACCTCGACAATTGGCTCAACACGGGGCCGGGAACGCCAGGCGCCCATGGCCGGTTCGACGGTCTGAACGAAAACTATGCACGCGAACTGATGGAACTGCATACGCTGGGCGTCGACGGCGGATATACGCAGCAGGATGTCATCGCACTGGCGCGCATCTTCACCGGATGGGGCCTGATCAACAGACGGGCGGCGCGGCGGGCCGGATTACTGGCGTGGCTGCGCGGGTCGGACGGCTTCGCAGGCTCCAATGGATTTTATTTCGACCCCACGCGGCACGATTTCAGCACCAAGCGCTTTTTGGGCCACACGATCCAGGGCTCCGGCATCGGTGAGGGCGAACAAGCCCTGGATATACTCGCGCGCAGTCCCGCCACCGCTCATCACATCAGCTACGAACTTGCGCAATACTTCGTCGCCGATGACCCCCCGCCGGCCCTGGTAAGGCGGCTGGCCGCGACCTTCATGAACAGCGACGGCGATATCCGTTCGGTCCTCAACACTCTGTTTCAGAGTCCGGAGTTCTGGGACCAGAAGTATTATGGGAACCGGTTCAAAACGCCCTATCAGTTCGTGGTCTCCGCGGTCCGCGCCACCGCAATATACCCGCGCAACTTCCTGCCGCTAATGGGCGCGCTGAGGCAGTTGGGCGAGCCGCTTTACGGATGCCAGACCCCCGACGGCTACAAATTTACCCAGGCGGCGTGGCTCAATCCCGACGCGATGATGCTACGATTAAGCTTTGCGACTGCGCTCGGCACCGGGCATCTTCGCCTGATGCAGGTACCGCGGTCCGCACCTGATGAGCCGGTGACGGCGGTGGGAGCCGCTTCGGGGCCCGAGGCTGAAATGGTCGCGCCGCCCGATCCGTATGCATTGGCGGAAGCGGTCGGCAACAGTTTTACCCATCAGACGGCGGCGACCGTCCGCCAAGCCCCGCCGCGGTTGCGCGCCGCCTTAATCCTGGGCAGCCCTGAATTTATGATGCACTAGCCTGGTATTGAAGACAGGGATTTAACATTACCGCGGATTGGGTACAGCGGATTTGGACGGGTAGGCTGCTTTCGCCTTCTTCCAGGGACGGTCGAGTACTTTGGCTGACGGCATCAGGGCTCAACGCCCATGCCGTTGCCCAGCTGAATTCTACTGGCAAACCCCCCGGGATTTCCGCCCCAGCGCGTTTGGGAGCTTCCCCGAAAACTCCCATTTCAGTCACCGTCCACGCACAGACGGTGACCGAACGTCCCGCTTCTAAGCGCGGTCGCGACCGCCACCGGGACGGGTTCCGCCGCCGGTGCTTCGGGCCTGCGCTTCGTTGACGCGAATTGCCCGTCCTTTAAGGTCCCGGCCGTTGAACTTTTTGATGGCGGCCTCCGCCGCTTCATCGGTGGCCATCTCTACGAACCCGAAACCTCTTGATCGGTTTGTCTCGCGGTCCACGATGACCTGACAGTTCTCCACCTTGCCGGCGTCCGAGAACAACTCGCGTAGATCCTGATCGCTCACAGCCCAAGCCAGGTTACCTACGTACAGTCTGCGGCCCATTCAGTTCTCCTTGCGTGGCCCGTTAATAATGCGCCGCGGCTCCGAAAAGCTCCCCGAAATTTCCCCAGCGAAATTGCCGCATCGCAACTTCCGGGAGCGCAGGATCAGCAGAAGCAGCTCGCATACGGGCCAACCATCAGCGCCTTCTTATATCACCGAGAGGCCACAAATGCCTAGTGCTGATCACGTCGATCGGCGGCCTTTTCGAGCCGTGGATCAATGGCTTCGAGCGGCGGGAAATCCACCTTGCGGGCACTCAATTCCCAGAAAAAAGCATGCCTTGTAACCATAGACGGCTTAATTAACAGATATTGGATAACGTAGCAGGTTTTTGGAAGAAGTAGGACGACACGCGACACCGGGAACCGGCGCGCTTGCCCGCCCAATGATCGGCGTCCGGCCACAAGCCGCTTGATGTGGTCACGGTCGAGGATACCCAGTCACGCTGACCTGGCCGAGACAATATACACCTTGGGCTTCGGTCCGAGCCTGGCACATTGCGGCATGACAACAGCGGGCGTTGACCCGTCGTCTTATCAGACGATCGGGAAGAAAAATAATTGAACCACCTTTTGAACCATTGCTCACAGAAGATTAATAGCCCGTCAGGGATTGCCTGTGCGATATTATCTCGGTATATAGATTGCAACTATGCAGTTTAATTCATAACAGGAGTGTGCATCTGATGCCACGACGTAGTAGCGGGGGAGCCGGTTCTGCATTCGGTCAGCTTCAACAGCAGGCACGTGCAGTACTTGTGACTTTGCGCAAGGAGATTCGCGCGAAAGAAGCGGAGTTAAAACGTCTGAAAGAAGACGAAGCCAGGCTCGGAGCGGTAACCGGCAGTGTGCAGATAGCGGGGCGTGCGGCCCGCTCGCACAGCGGCGGCGCTCCATCGGCCGGCGGACGAATCAACTGGCGTGATGTGCTCAGTCAATTGCCCAAGCAGTTCAAGGCATCGGATGTGCGCAGCGTCCGCGGGTTGAAGGACAAGCGTCCGTCCGAGATTTTTGCCGCGGTCACGCGCTGGATCGACGCCGGGATGGTAAAGCGGAAGGCACGCGGAATCTATGAACGCGCGAGCTGAGAAGTTCGTTTGCTGGAAGCGGTGAACGCGGCCGAGCTGTTCCCCGCCGCTATCAGTTGGGGATATTGGCAAACAAGCGACAGCCGTTTCCAGATAAACATGAAACTTTAGATCGACGCCGCCGTCAGTGCGTTTTGCATTTGGATCTCCCGCTTCATAACCCGACGTTTTTGCCCAGACCGGGATGTCTCGCAATCGAATTCTTCCCGGCTTCTGCATAATAAATTTGTTGTGGCGATTAATACTGTACAATGGCGCGCCGGCAGCGTGCGCATGATCGATCAGCGGATGCTCCCGGGCCGCGAAGTTTATCGCGTGTACAAAGACTATCGCGGCGTTGCCGGCGCAATCCGTTCGATGGTAATCAGGGGCGCTCCGGCAATCGGAGTCGCGGCCGCGATGGGCGTGGCGCTGGGACTCAAGGGCACGAGTGGCAGGCGGGCGCAGGCGCGATTTGCCGTGGTGGCGCGCACGCTGAAGGCGGCTCGGCCCACCGCGGTCAATCTGGCATGGGCGGTCGACCGGATGGGCCGCGTGCTTGAGCGCAATCTTGCCCTGGATGCGCGCGCGCTCTTCGCGGCGTTGCGCGACGAAGCACTGGCAATCTATGAGGAGGATCTCGCCGCCAATCGCGCTTTGGGGCAGTTCGGGGCGGCGCTGATCGATGACGACCCGGCACAAATCCTGACTCATTGCAACGCCGGCGCCCTGGCTACCGCAGGCTACGGCACGGCGCTGGGAATCGTGCGGGCAGCGCGCGATTCGGGCAAGCGCGTCAGCGTGATTGCCGATGAAACCCGGCCTTTTCTGCAGGGCGCCCGCCTCACCGCCTGGGAACTGAAAAAGGACCGCATCCCGGTCACCCTGATCGCCGACAACATGGCCGGGATGGTGCTGGCGCGCGGCGGCGTCAGCTGCGTGATCGTGGGCACCGATCGTGTGGCCGCCAACGGCGACGTCGCCAACAAGATTGGCACCTATCCGCTGGCCGTGATGGCGCGCCGCCACGGCGTGCCCCTGTACGTCGCAGCCCCTCTCTCGTCGATTGATTTCAACTGTCCCAGCGGCGCTGACATCCCAATTGAAGAGCGCGACGCCTCCGAACTGGCGGAAATCGCCGGACGGCGCATTGCGCCGCCCGGAGTGCGCATTTTCAACCCGGCCTTTGACGTTACCCCGGCCGAACTGGTGACCGCGATCGTAACCGAACGCGGCGTCGCGCGTCCGCCTTATGACAAGAGTTTGGCCGAATTGAGAAGGCGGTCCGTTTAGCTGCCGCACCGCGCGCCGGCCTGGCATAATATAGGCGGACTTGCTAAGGGAGGACGCCCATGAGCGGAAACTGGCGCACGCGCATCGTGATACGTCAGGGAGATATAACCGAGTCCGGCTGCGAAGCCATCGTCAATGCCGCCAATACCAATCTCGTGCTGGGAGCAGGAGTGGCCGGCGCCATCCGCAGAAAAGGCGGGCCACGGATTCAGACTGAATGCGATAAGATTGGCCCGATCCCGCTGGGTGAGGCCGCCATTACCGGGGGCGGCAATCTGCGGGCGCGATACGTAATCCATGCCGCCGGAATGCACCTGGGAGGCGGCGTCAGCGAACCGAGCCTGCGCGACTCAACGCGCAATTCGTTGATGCGCGCGACCGAAAAAGGAATCAGCTCGATTGCATTTCCGGCAATCGGCACCGGAGTTGGCGGATTCCCGATCAAGCGCTGTGCTCAAGTGATGCTCGAGGAGATTCGCGATTACCTCAAGCGCAATGACATTCCCCAGCGCGTCGAGATGGTGCTGTTCGATGCTGCCGCGCTCGATGCCTTCGAACAGGAGATCAAGAAGATAGCTGATTGATTTTTTTCCTCGCCCACCACACCATCTCAGCGTTGATTTTTTATGTCTGAGGCCGTTGATAGGAAAGGCCGCTTATTTTATTAGCGCCGGGTGAGGGTGCCGCCCGACCTTAAAATTGTCCGCTTCCCACTGGCTGCCTTCACTCGTCCCCGTCGCGCTTTTTGAGGTGGCTCATCAACTCCTGATAGCGCCGTGGCATCGTAACCGTACCGCGCATCGCGACCGGTATCGGATAACGGACCCCGCCCTTTTGCGTCCCTTCCAGACCGCCGATAATTTCGTCCGTGTGATGCCATGGAAAGGTGAATACCATTTCAGTATCCTGCGCCATTCCAAACACCCGATCTCCGTTGCATGGAATGATTACTTTGGGCGCATCGGTAGTCATCGTCTGAATCACGATATCGGCGCAGTCAAGCCGCCCGCTGGTCGTGCTTTCAAGCCGTCCACCGTGCTTGTACAAGGCGGCGTTGACCAGTCTCATCACCTGCGCGCTGTTGGCATACAATGCGACCACATCGGGTTCGAAATTGGCGCGCGATAGCGGAGCTATACATACATAGTCATAAGTGCCGGGCTCGAATCTCCAGGTTGCCGCCTCTAAACTTGCGGCGGCCTGCTCGCTTTCGCAGTACATCCCGACGGCGGTGTAGCCCGCCAACGCTTCGTCATTGGGCTTGCGAAAACCGAAAGCCACGGCCGCCAGCGGGCAGATCACATCACGCCGGCCGACCGCGATCGACCATCCGTAGCGCCGCGCCACACCGATTGACTGGCACACGATCCAGTTCTCGCCGAAACTTTGGCTGGGCACGCGGACGCCGTCAGGCAGCGCCTCGCCGGCCCGAACCATACGAATGGCGATTGGGAATGTGTCGGGACGGACATAACGCGTGATCGCGTCGTCGAGTTGCCGCAGCTTTGCCGCCGTTTGATCGTCCATCGGATGGCACCGTCTCGGAGCGTGGGGCGTTACGGCACCTGGTTATCCAGTGCCTCTTTGCGGCGTTTGGCGCGAAACGCACTCAGCCGCTGCTGGACCGGCGGATGTTTCAGCGCGAGGATCGCGGCCGCGAACAGCGCCGCATTGGCCGCTCCGCTCTTGCCGATCGCCATCGTGGCCACCGGAATTCCCTTGGGCATCTGCACGATCGACAGCAGCGAATCCATCCCGTTGAGCGAAGTGGACGGAATCGGCACGCCGATTACCGGCAATATCGTACCTGCCGCGACGACGCCCGGCAGATGGGCGGCGCCACCGGCGCCGGCGATCAGCACTTCCAGACCACGCTTGTCGGCTGACGCCGAATATTGTGCCACTGCATCGGGCGTGCGGTGGGCGGACAGGATCCGCACCTCGCAGCCGATCTCAAGTTCGGCGAGCATCTCGGTCGCCCCAGACATGTATTCGAGGTCAGTCTTGCTGCCCATCAGGATCCCGACCAATGGCTTAGGCGCATCGCTCATGACTTGTCTCCATCCAGGCAAGGCTGAAACGCTGCTCTTCACCTGTCAAGACCCGCTTGTAAAGCGGCGCGCTGCCAGACAAATTTGATGCTCGAATGGCTACGCCGCTTCCAGTTAATCGATGCGAGATGACGCTGAGCGAAATCGCGGCGGCGGCCGGCGGCACGTTGTACGGCGATCCTTCGCGTCAAATCCGCGCAATCAGCACCGACTCCCGCGCCATCGCGCCGGGCAGCCTGTTCGTCGCGCTCAAGGGTCCGCTCCACGATGGCCACGCGTATGTCGGGCAGGCGTCAGCCCGCGGCGCCGTGGCGGCGGTGGTTGCGCGCGGAACGAACACGCCAACCGAGCGAATCGAAGTCGATGACACGCTCGAAGCTTTAGGCCGCATCGCCAGCTATCATATCAGCCGGGCGCGCCGGCGCCGTCCAATTCCAACCATCGCGATCGGCGGGGCGGTGGGCAAAACCACCACCAAGGAACTGACCGCGGCGGCAGCGCGGGCGGTCTTCGGCGACACACTTGCCACGCCCGGCAATTTGAACAATCTGATCGGTGTTCCGCTCACCCTGCTGGGCCTGGAAGAGAAACATCAGGCGATGGTTATCGAGTGCGGCACCAACTCGCCCGGGGAAATCGCGCGCCTGGCCAGGATTGTCAATCCCGACGTCGCGATGGTGCTGAATGCCGAGATCGAGCACACCGAGGGCCTGCGCACGCAAGACGGCGTGGCAGATGAGGAAGCCGCGCTTTTCAGCACCGCGATCGTAGCGAATGTCACGTGGGCGGAGGATCCGTTGCTGCTTGCTCGCATTCCGAGACGCAATGTGCGGACCCTTCTTTTCGGTACCAGCGAGCGCGCCGGGGTACGATTGGCGCACCGTGCCGTAACCGCCGGAGGACGCTCGAAAATCCGCGTCGAGTTCAGCTCTGGTATCGTCGCGCCGCAGGCGCCGGACTACCTCGATTTGGAGTTGCGGCTGCTCGGTCCGGGCGCCGCGCTCAATGCCACCGCGGCAATCGCGGCAGTGGCCGCCATGGAGCCTTTGCGCGCCGACCAGTTGCCCAAGATAGCCTTCGCCCTGGCGCAAGTGATGCCGGTGCCGGGACGACTGGTCCTTGAGCAACTGGGGAACTTACGTGTACTGGACGACACCTACAACGCCAATCCCAGTTCGGTGCGCGTGGCCTTGCAAACCGCTCAAGAACTGGCAGGGCAAAGCGGTTCGCGCATGGTGGTGGCGTTGGGCGACATGCTCGAATTGGGAGCGTTGTCGCGCGAACTGCACATCGAAGCGATCACCCGCGCGATCGCGGTGCGTCCGGCCGCATTAGTCCTCGTCGGCCCGGAGATGATCGCGGCCGCTGCTACCCTTCCCGCCACGCGAGGCATCGAAGTGCTAACGGCATCAGACAGCAGGTCCGCGGCTCCAGGCGTCCGCCACCTGCTCCGCGGCGGCGACCTGCTGCTGGTCAAAGGCTCCCGCGGCATGGCGATGGAACGGATAATCGAAGGCTTGAAAGCAGCTTGATCGAAACTGATTTACCGCCCTTGCCCGGCTTCGCCCGGTTAATCTGGCACGTCAGTGTCGGTTCGAGAAATCGAACATCTCGAACAGGTCTCCGATGGCCGGACGGTTGCGCGGTATGTACGGATTGAGCGCGCTCGCAATCGGGTTGGGCAGGTTGTCGCGGCTGCGGGCGGTCAGCGGCTTGAGCATCCAATTGCGTTCGATGAACTTCAGAATCGATACGTGATCATAGTAGGTGTGAACAGTCCGGCCGCCGCTTGAAAAATCCGATACCACGATGAAAGGGATGCGCGGCCCGTCGCCGAAAAAATCCACAGGCTCGATGTATCCCGAATCATAATAACCTCCCGACTCGTCAAACGTTATGAATACCGCCGTGTCATGCTTCAGGACATGATTGGCATCAAGGCGGTCGAGAATGTTTTTGACGAACGCTTCGAACAAATCCAGTTTGGAGCTGGCCGGATGGCCATCGAGCATCCCGTCGGGCTTGACCAAACAAACCGACGGCAGGCTCCCGCTTTCGAGATCATGAAACAGATCTATCACGTCCTTCAGATGCTCCTTGCGCGCCGCCGCGTCGGTCATGATCGAAGATACGTATTGGAACGGGTTGCATATCTGGCAGTACGCCAGGCCAATCCGATCTGCCGGATTTGTCGAGCCGCGGGCCAGCCTTAATGCGGCATCGAATGCGCCGCCGAAGTAGGCCCACGAGATCCCCTTTTCTGACAGGGCATCACCGATGGTGCGCAAATTGGAAGGCGGAAGGAAGGTGCCGTAGGCGCCATGACGAAGTGCTCCGTTGGGCAGGAACCCGGGTTCCGTGTTGTTAATCATGTAGTAACGGCCCGGTGCGCAGTTGGATCGCACCCTCAAGCGGCGCAAATACTGTCTTATGGGCCGCACGCCCGGGGCTTCGAGATTGGAGCAATCGATCCAGCGCCCGTCATTGATATAGTTGTTTGCGCTGCCCGCTCGCGGGTTCGGATTGGCGATTTGGTCGAGGGGCGGCACCGCATCAGCGCTGCCATCGCTGAAAAAGATGGCATCGCCGGTACCGAGCATCATATGATTGCCGCCGGTGCCACCCATAAATGCCTGGTGAAAGTTGTCGCTGGAGGTAAATTCGTCAGCCAATTTTTTCAGGAATGGAGCATCGCCCGCACTAACGTTATAAAATGCCATCGAATTGCTTCCCCCGTAATTCCAGTGCGAGTAGCTGACGGCGACAAAGGGATACAAATCGTCAAGGCAGCCGGCCACAGTGCAATCGGACTGCTGCCACATCTGGAAAAAGCGATGGACCGTATCGCCCGTATATGAATCATAGGGCAGTCTGGGTCCGGTGAGTTGAAACGGACCATCGGGCAAATCATCATAGTGTTCCACCCGCGTATCGGCCGTCTGCCCCTTGGGCAAGCCGGTCGCGCCTGTGGTCAGCAGCCACTCCTCGGATGGATTCAAGTCCGGCTCGACTGCTGCCGCCATTTCGACGCTTTTAAATGGCGGCCAAAGCTCGCGCTGAGCGGCCGGAGCCTCGTCGGCAAAAGGCACCGGCAGCTTCGCATAAGGGATCTTGAGCGGCGCGCTGATGTAATAAGCGGATTGTTCCGGAACCCGGAACTGCGCCGCCTGGGCGAAGTTCGGACCCGGCTTCCCGCCGGCATTGACGATTCCACGCGAAAGGAGGTTCCAAATCGTCTGACCGCCGCGCGGGCGATACAGACCGAAGACATGATCGAAACTGCGGTTTTCACCGATGATCACGATCAGATGCTTGATCGGCGTTCTGGTCGGGACTTGCGCCGCAGCGCGCAACCGCCCGGCCCTGACCGAAACGGCGCCGCCCAAGAGAATCGAACCCACAATGCAGACGGAAAAAACCGCCCGCAACGATTCAACCGGTTTCCCATGCCTCACCGTCGCGTTTGCCTCCAAGTTCAGGGACAAACTTAGCGCACTACGCATAACGGCGCTTTAGAGAAACCGCCGCGCTTTATTAAATGTAAGGTATCGGCTTGGCTCTGGGCCCCCGCTCCGGCGCGCGACGCTGGACCAATTCCGCCGCGATGTCCTCGTTTTCCGACAGCACTCTGACCCTGGCCAGTTGCTCGCCTTCCGCAATCAACGTCGCCACGCTATGGCGCAAGCGCCGGCGTTACGGGCTGGAGTAACTCAAAGCCGCGGTTCCCTTCAGGTTTTGCGCAGGCGGCGATTGTCGCCTACACGCGTGGTTACTCCGATGTGATCGAAATAGTCCAGCAGGCTGATCGAAAACTTGCGCGAGGCGGAAAGCAGGTCGCGATAGGTCGCCGCATTGATCTCACCGTGACGGGACAGATAGTCGAGCAGGCGGGCCCGCGCCGCATCCAGGCGCGAGCGTTCGAAATAAAGATCGGTTGAGATTTTCACCACTCGTCCCTGCGTCTCCAGCGCGTTGAGCAGGGTCTTGATTCTGCCTTCCTGTCCAGGCGGAACGCCGAGCGCGCGAGCCAGTTGAGTGAGGTCGGGAGGATGGAAGCCGGCTTCCGCCAGTTCGGCGCAGATCCGCTCGGCCAGCGCGCTTTCGCCTCCTGCCAGTTTCACCTGATGGGAACGCAACCGCAGTGTGTTTTCTTCGCGCACCACGGCAGTTTCACGCGCGATCCGATCGACAATCGCCTTGAACGCGCGCGCGCCGATTTGATGGGGCAGACGCGCCCGCAGCGCTTCCATCTCCAGTCCCGGTGAAAGCGGATTGGCCTGATGATGGGCGGCGAGCGCGGCATTGAGAAAAGTTTTGAGCTGTTCCCATTTATCCCGCGTGGTATAGCCCTCGACATCGCCCAGCGACAGTTTTACGAACCGCTGGTCGGCCAGCGCGCGCGCAACTTCGTCGTGCGGCTGGTTAAGCAGCATCGCGATGCGCGCCGCCGGTATTGCGAAAGCGTCCTGAAGATCGAGCAGCGCCTCGACCGCGTCCGCCCCGCGTAATCCCTCAAGTCGGGTCAGGCGCGTGCGGTAGGCGTCGGCCGGTTTGCGCTTGCGCCGGCCCAATGGGTTGAGAACCACGCCGCCGCCGATGGTGCGGCGATTGGTTTCGTCGCGCAGCACAAAACGATCACCGGCCAGCGCCACCACCGGATCGGCCAGAACGATTTGCGCCATCCCACTGCTCCCGTGAGGTATCTCTCCCGCGGGTTCGAGCACGATCGCCCGTCCCATTGCTTCGGCGGCGCCGATGAACAGGCGAATGCGCGTATTGTTGAGGAACGCGGTCCGCGCCGCGGGACGGATTTCCAGGCGGGCGTCGAAACGTGCCGTGTCAAAATCAAGCCGCTCATCGACCAGCCATGCCCCCCGTTGGAGCTCGATTCGCTCGGCGCCGGCCAGATTGAGCGCAACCCGCTGGCACAGGTCGGCCTGCGGCACCGGCTCGCCGTGCACCTGGATTGCGCGCACGCGGACCCCGACGCCGCCCGGCAGCACGCGCAATTTCTGGCCGCTGCGTACCTCCGAACCCATCGCCGTCCCGGTAACCACCGTGCCGTGCCCCTTAATCACGAAGGCGCGATCAACCGGCAACCGAAAAAGACCAGTGGCACGGCGGGCCTGAAAGCCGCTGAGCTGTCGGGTTATCTCGGCGCGCAACTCTTCGATACCGCTGCCCGTAATCGAAGAAATCGGCATGATCGGCGCGGACTCCAGAGGCGTCCCCTCGGCCAGCAGGCGGATTTCATCGCTGACCTCGGCGACGCGATCGGGACCGGCGAGATCGGCCTTGGTGATTACGAAAATTCCGCGCCTGACCCCGAGCAGATGGAGCACGTCGAAGTGCTCTTCGGTTTGCGGCATCACCCCGTCATCCGCCGCGACCACCAGCAGCACCAGGTCGATGCCATGCGCCCCCGCCAGCATGTTGCGGATGAAGCGTTCATGGCCGGGCACGTCAACGATGCCGGCGCGGGCGCCGTCGGGCAGGGTGAAGTAGGCAAAGCCCAAATCGATCGAGATGCCGCGCTCTTTTTCCTCCTTGAGCCGATCGGTGTCAAAACCGGTCAGCGCCCGGATGAGCGCGGTCTTACCGTGATCGATATGGCCCGCGGTGCCGATGATCGCGTGTGCGGTGGTCATCCGGAATGGACGCGGCGTTGCTTGGTTTGTTTCAGGCACCCTCGCTCTCACCCTGCTCCGGGAAAGGAAGCGAAAGGGAAGCTTCTTCGCAAATGATCAGGCCATGCCGGCCATTTTCATGTCGAAATAGTCGCGCCAGGCGCTGATCTTGCCGTCGCGCAGTTCGAATACGCCGGCCACCGGCAGATCCATCCGCTTGCCCTCGGGCGTCACCATCGTATCTATCCGCTCCGTGATTACCAGGTCGCCGGCTGCCACGCGGTTGACGATTTTGATCTCGACCCCTTTGAGCATCCCGGCAAACTGATGGAGTCCCTTGCGGATTTCGGATTTCCCTTTCAGCGGATCGAGCGGAATGTTGTGATAAACGGCGTCGTCGGTGAAATAGCCGAGCATCTCATCGACGTTCATGCGTTTCCAGGTTGCGCAAAAATCAGCGACGATTTTCTCGTTTTCAGTTGCCATGGGCTGTCTCTCCCGTCAGGTTTGCAGACGTGATCAAACTTCGCCAGTCGAGCAAAGACGCGCTTGATCTCAGCCGACACCCGCCATTTTCATGTCGAAGTAATCGCGCCAAGCCGTGATCTTGCCGCCGTTGACCTCGAACACTCCAACGACCGGAATCGAGCCCTTTTTGCCACCCTTGTACACGAAGGAGTCCACCCGCTCGTTCATGACGACGGCGCCGGCAGAGGCGGCATGCAGGACGCGAAACTCGATCGCCTCGGCCATTTTGAGGAATCCCTCGACAAGGGCGCGGATCGCAGCCTTGCCCTTTGCCGGCTCCATCGGGATATTGTGATAAACCGCGTCATCGCTCATGAAGCCGAGAATTTCATCCAGCTTCATGCGCGACCACGCCTGACAAAAATCGGCCACAATTTTTTCGTTTTCGGCTGACATTGGAAAAGCCTCCCTGGTTGCTGGAAACTATTACTCCTGGTCGAGATAGAAGCGATCTTCGTCCTGGTTATATCCGAACAGCTCGGCGAATCTCCCCCAGTTCACGATCGTGGAGAACAGCCGTTCAGGGTCTTCGTTGGGCAACAGCATTGCCAGATGCTCGAGCACCAGCTCTTTGTCAACCGAGCGATCCTCCTGGCCTTTGAGCAGCCGGATTAGATAATTGAAAAGGCCGTGTTCGCGCAGACGTTCGCGCAGCATCAGCTTGCGTTCGTTGATATCGGCGTCCAGAAATTTTCGGCCCAGCGGCAGCAACACAATATCGCCGCCGGGAGTTTCGACGAAACCCAGAATCTCCGCCGCTTTCATAACCTTGAGCAATTCACCCAAATCGTAGTTGAGGTCGCGCGCCAGGCGGTAGCCGTCTTCGCGTCCGCCGCGATCGTCAAGGATTTCCAGCAGGCCAAAGACGCGTGGAAGGCCGGTGGCGGGTATTGGATGGATGCCTGTAGGAGGCATCAGACACGTTCCTCGATCAGGGAGAATATGCGGTCGGTCAACGCATTGAAACCCTCGTGCCGTTTGTCGCGCGGGCGGGGCAAATCGATGTTGAGATTTGCCACAATCCTGCCCGGGGTGGCAGCCATCACAATCACGCGGTCGGCCAGTTCCACCGCTTCTTCGATGATGTGGGTAACGATCACCATCGTATGGACCGGCATATCGGGCGCCTGCCACATGTCGAGCAATTCTTCGCGCAGCGTGATAGCGGTCAAAGCGTCGAGCGCGGAAAAAGGCTCGTCCATCAGCAGAACCTTGGGTTCGACCGCCAAAGCGCGGGCGAATCCGACCCGCTGCTTCATTCCTCCGGAAAGTTCGCGCGGGTAAGCCTCTTCAAAACCGTCCAGGCCGACTTTGTCGATATAGATGCTGGCGCGGGCCTCGATTTCCTTGGGCGGGACGCCGCGCGCCTCCAGGCCCAGTTCGACGTTGGCTTTGACCGATAGCCACGGCAGCAGGGCGAAGGATTGAAAAACCAGCGCGCATTCCAGATTGATGCCGTCAAGCTGGCGACCCTCGTACAGCACCTGACCGCTGGTGGGCTGGATCAGGCCGTTCATAATCCGCAGCATCGTGGATTTCCCGCAACCCGAGGGACCGACGATCGCGACGAACTGGCCCTGGTCGACGGCTACGGAAACATTTTCGAGCACGCGCAGCCGTCCCTTGCCACGCGGAAATTCCATGGAAACCGACTTGAGCTCAAGCAGGGCCATGGGTCCCCCGGTTCCGTATCACAGCCATGCGTCATGATCAGTAGTCCACGCGAAAGGTCTGAGTCGCATAATTGTACAACGGGCGCCAAAGCAGCCGGTTGAGTCCCATTACTATCAAAACCATCGACAACAGGCTAAGCAGGATCATCGTGCCGTTGCCGGTCTCATAGGTGGCGCGGTCGAGCAACGCGCCCAACCCGAGCACCTCGTAATGATGGCCGCGGTAAATGAAGTATTCGGACAGGATCAGGGCGTTCCATCCTCCCCCCCATGCGGTGATGCTGCCGGTGACCAGCGAGGGTGACAGCGCCGGGACCGTCACCTTGCGCCACGTTGCGAAGCGCCGCAGTCCGAAGGAGCGTGCGGCTTCCTTCAAATCGGCCGGCACCTGGCGGGCGCCAGCCAGCAGGTTGAACAGCAGATACCATTGCATCCCGGTGAGAATCAGCAGCACCGAAGCCAGATTCATATCCCCGGTCAGTCGGATCACGAACAGCACGATGACCGGGAACAAAGCCGTAGCCGGCATCGAACCCGCAATTTCAGCCAGCGGAGCGATCAATCGGTCCAGGCGCGGATTGTCCGACGCCACCAGCGTGCAAGGCAGGGTCCATGCCAGTGAAATCGCATAAGCGATCATGAGACGAACGATCGAGGCGCCCGCCGCCGCGGGGATCATCCTGGCGTCCGCCGGCCAGGGTCCCCGAAGCATCCTGACCAAGGCAACCAGGCCGTCGCCCAAACCGTAAACGACCAGGGCGACCAGGGCGGCGATTGTCACAATGCGCGCCGGCCGCGCAATGCGCTGTGCCAAGGCACCCAACCATTGAGCGGGCGCGCTGCGCGTGAGCCTCGCAAAGGCCAGGGTCAACGGATGGATCAGGGCACGCATATGGCGCCGGACATTGACACCCAGGCTGGCAATCAGATCGTAAATCTGGGTGGTGCCGGCGCTCTCGCTGGCGGCGAACTCATAGCGGAATTTCTGCGCCCAGATCGACAACGGCTGCCATACCAGCACATCCATGAGCACGATAATCACCAGCAGCGTGATCAGCCCCGCGACCAGTTCGCCGCTGCGGCCTTTGTCGGCCGCCTCCATGAGAAAACTTCCCAGACCCGGCAGCTTATAATGGGCGGGGCCGACCGCGATGATCTCGCAGGCAATCAGGAAATACCACCCCGCGACCCATGACAGAATCGAGTTATAGACCAGCTTGGGCACCGAGGCCGGCAGGTACAAGCGCTTAAGCCGCATCCATCCCGTAACGCCAAAAGAATCCAGCGCCTCCAGCGAATCGACGGGGATAGTCTTGATTGCCTCGTACACCCCCAGGGCGAGATTCCAGGCCTGGCTGGTGAAGATCAGGAAAATCGCCGCCAGTTCCACTCCCACGCGGCTCCCGCCGGCAAGAGCGACGAAAAAATAGATGGCGGCGGGAAAAAAACCGACCACTGGCACGGATTGCGCGATATCGATGGCGGGAATCAGGATACGCTCGTTGCGCCGGCTTCTGGCCGCCGCCAACCCATAGGAAACAGCAAAAATGAGCGACACGATGTACGCGGCCAGCATCCGATAGAAAGAGCAAAAGGCGTAATAGGGGAGATTGGAGAGCTGGACATTTAAATGCGGCCGGATAACCGGCAGCCCGTGGCGATATTGGAAGAAAAGCGCCAGTACTCCTGCCAATAACAGGAAAGAAAGCAGCCAACTGGCAGTTTGGCGGAAGCTGAATGTTTGGCGGCGCATGACTTCAGAACCTCTTCAGTATAACCCAGCGCGCTGATTGTTGAACGCCTCGATTATTTCGGGTTTGTGAAAGACCGCATCCCTCTCTCGTAGGAAGGCGCTACATGCGGCAGCGGCGGTGTCAAGCAATTCGCATTTCTAAAATTTCCGACTAACGAATTGCCCTAACTGATGCGGCGCGCTACAAAAACTTAATAGTCGGCATTGGAACCGGCCGCGAACCAGGGGCTGAACAATTATTTGCAAGGCTCAGGCAGGTGCGCAGTGGTATCATCGAAGTTCGACGCCGGCGGCAAAGCTCCATGTCGGCGGGTCACCCGCTTGAGCGTCGCCGGATGTCACCGCAACGCCACGAATGGTCTCCCGAGACGAGGAGAACGCGCTGTTGGCAGCCTTGGTGAAGCCGATACGATCGGCTTAACAGCGCAGGGAGGTTGAGAACTTTGAAAGACGGGCCTACGGTCCGAGGAAGTTATAAGACCTCCCGAGCAAGTTCGACCGCGGCGTTGCGCCTTCTGGTATCCTCCCGCGGCGTCGCCACCGCGCATACTTCGGAAACCCGTTTGCCATCGGGACACAACTTTTCAACGGCCGGTTCGGCGCTGCTGCCGAATCTGCGATTCGAGAACTGCCTGCCCATAAACCTGCGCGGTTTCCTTATTGCCGAGCTGGGAACCCGCATCTATATCGATGACTACACGATCGCGCCCTCCGCCGGCGAAGCCCCGGAAGCCTTTATGCGCGATCTAGCTCGTGCGATCCGGCGGTTTTCCTTTACGCGCGCGCACGAACCCTGGATCGAGGTCGCCAGTGGACGGCTAGTCTTCGAAGAGGGGCTGAGACGAAGCCGCAGCGGCGCCTGCGAAGTGGTTCTGTGTCTTCGCTGCAGGCGTCTGGATATCGGACGCGAGGTCGCGGCCGAGCATCAGGATGCGTCCTGCGTGGCGGTGCCGCTCCATCCCTGCGAGTGGGAGCATGAAGCGGAGCAAAACGCGGCTGGATCGGCCTTGCGGCGCCATCTTTATCGCGAGATCGCAAACTTTCGGCGGCTCCGTGAACAACAGGCGATGCCCCATTACGAACTGGACTATTACGTGCGCGATAACTTCTACGTCTTTACCTGGCGTCCCCTGTTTCCGGCCTGGACAGGCTGATCCGGTTGGGTACACGAGCGGGACATTTGACGCGCACAACCGCGCAACCGGCGGCGCGTCAGCACGCGGTACACAACAAATTTTAGACAGGAACTGTGCTAGAGGGCTGAGGCGCGGCGGCGGCGTTGCTCTTTGCGGCGACGGCGTTGCGCCTCCGATCGTTTACGCTTGCGGCGAACGCTGGGCTTTTCGTAAAAAGCCCGTTTTTTCATTTCCTTGAAAACCCCTTCTTTGGCCAGCTTGCGCTTGAGCACGCGCATCGCCTGGTCCAGGGAGCCTTCGACTCTTATCTCCATTTATCCTCCCAAAGCAGCGGTCTAGGCTGGTAACTCTAGGTCCGGTTACATCCGCCTGTCAATCCGTTGTTTTGCGCCGCGCGGTCCAGGACAACGACATGGTCCACCGACACGGCGCTTTTAAATAACGCGCGCGGGTTGCACAGCTATCAACCATGGACTAAACGGAGCCAAGCCAGGTGCACAGGCGCTTTGGCCGTCGCCGCAGGAGGAGCCAAGGGAATGGAGGAGCCCGTCAATTCACCCAGTGGTCCGCTCAGCGCCATCACGATCGTGGAATGCGGACAGGGAGTTGCCGCATCGTTCGCCGCCAAGATGATGGCCGATCTGGGCGCCAGCGTGATCAAGGTCGAGCCTCCGCAGGGCGATATCACGCGCCGCAGAGGACCCTTTCCCTCGGACACGCAGGACCCCGAAAGCAGCGGGCTGTTCCAGTATCTCAACACCAACAAGCGCGGCGTGGTGCTCGACCTGGGCCTCGAAGCCGACCGCCAACGCCTGGATAAGTTGCTGGCCGCCAGCGATATCCTGATACACAACGTGGCGCCGGCCGAGCAGGCGAGGCAGGGCCTCAGCGCGCCACAACTCGCGGCCACGCATCCCGGGCTGATTATCACCGAAATTTCGATCTTCGGCGCCGGCGGTCCCCGTAGCGGTTACCGCGGCTATGAACTACAGGCATTCCATAGCGGAGGCGCCGCTTCATTGACCCCGCATGGGGAACCGTCGCCGGTCCTGCCGCCGCTTAAGTTCTATGGACATCAGGCGGAATTTCAGGCGGCGGTACACGGCGCTTTCGTTACCCTGGCGGCGTATTGGAACCGCATGAGGACGGGTCTGGGACAAACCATAGATATCAGCATCCAGGAATGCCTTACGGCATTTTTCGAGCTGGCCTTCATCAACTACACGTACAGCGGCAAGCGCAACACGCGGGACACGCCCAAATCGGTCTCGCCGTGGAATATCCTGCGCACGGGTGACGGGTATATCTATTTGTGCTGTGGGGAGCAGGATCAGTGGATGAGGCTGGTCGAGTTGATGGGCAATCCGCCATGGGCGCACGAGGAAAGATTCAGGGACGGCCAGCATCGCGGAAAACATTGGAAGGCATTGCGGGCGCTGATGGAACAATGGGCGCGCAATTGGAGTTTCCAGGAGCTTTACCGCGAGTGCGTCAAACGCCGGATTCCAGCCGCGCCGCTCAACCGCATGTCCGATCTTTACCGTGACGAGGATCTGATCGAACGCGGCTTTTTCGTCCAACTTCCGTCCCGGTCAGATCAGCGGCCGATCCGGGTTCCAGGCGCGCCTTTCAAATCCACCGCGGACGGCTGGAGTTTGCGTCGTCCGGCGCCCCGCTTGGGCGAACACAACGCCGAGGTTTTTGCGCGCTCTACGGCGGTAGACAAACCCATCGTGGCACCGCGCCACGCCGCGCGGGCAAAAGAGGAAATGCCGCCATTGAGCGGTGTTCGGGTGCTGGATTTCTCGTGGATCTGGGCTGGTCCGTATGCCACTTTGCAGCTGGCGCATCTGGGCGCCGAGGTTATCCGGGTCGAAAGCGCGAAGCGGCCCTGCCTTAACCGCAGGCTGCCGCCCTACGCCGACGGAGTGCCCGGTTTCGATCGCGCGGGCAGCTTTTGCCAATGGAACCAGGGCAAACGCAGCCTGCTACTCGATCTCAGCAACTCCCGCGCAATCGAGATCGCCCACCGTTTGATTCCTCATTGCGACATCGTAGTGGAGAACTTCGCGCCCGGCGTGGCCGAACGGATGGGTCTGGGCTATCGACAACTGCGGGAATTGCGCGCCGACCTGATCATGCTGTCGATCTCCGGCTACGGCCAGACCGGTTCGCGCCGCAATCTGCCCAGTTATGGAAATCTTTCGACCGCCGCCGCCGGGTTCAACTCCGTATTGGGCTACCAACCTGGCGACGCACGGGAACTGGGAATTACCTGGGCTGACCCTATCGCCGGCCTTTTCGGCGCCTATGCGATTATCGCCGCGCTAATTCATCGCCAGCGCACCGGCCATGGACAATATATCGACCTGTCGATGCTGGAAATGCTGCTCACGACCATGCCCGAAGCGCTGCTCGAATATGAGATCGGCGGACGCGAGCCGCAGCCGATGGGCAATCACGATCCCTGGATGTCACCCCACAACTGCTACAAGGCCAGGGGTGACGATGAATCCTGGGTCACGATCGCGGTGGGAAGCGAACATGAATGGCGATCGTTATGCCAGGCGATGGAACAGGCGTCGCTGGCTGAGGATCCCCGTTTTGCCACATTCCAGTTGCGCAAACAGCATGAGGCCGAACTCGATCAGATCATCACGCAGTGGACCTCGCGGCACGACCGATGGGAAATTACGGAACTGCTGCAAAAAGCCGGAGTCGCAGCTTTGCCGACCATGAGCAATCAGGATCTCGCCGAGGATCCTCACCTGATCGCGCGCGGCTTCATGGTCGAACTGGATCACCCGGTCGTCGGCCGCCGTCGTCATGCGGGCGTCCCCTGGCACATGTGGCCGTCAGTGTGCAAAGTGCGCAAACCGGCGCCGCTGCTGGGAGCTGACACCGAAGATATACTGCATACCCTGTTGGGATATTCGAACGAGCAGATCGCCCGCCTGCGCGAGGAAAAGGTGCTCTACTAATCGGGTAAGCCTTTTCTCTCCCAGTTCGGCAGACGTCCCTGCGCGCCGTTATGACCCTGTAACAGCCCCAGGAAAGCTGCGGGCAAAGCCCGCCAGATGCTACTTCAGCGGATAGTTACGCAGGAACTCCAGCATCGTGCGCGTCCATGTAAGCGGCCAGCGGCTGTGGTTGGCCAGTCCCAACGTCCATCCCAGCGGATTCGATACAGGGTCCGCATCCCCCATCGGATTGGTGCCGCACGCCTGCATGCATTTGCTCACCTGCTCTCCCAACGCATTGACAATGACATTATCGACGCTCATTCCAATAGCCTGGAGCTGAACCGCCAGCCGTTCGCTATTCGCACAGAGCCCTACAGCATCGCAGTTGTTATGAATATCCATACTGGGAAGGTTAGGATTGAAAATCCGGATTTCGTCATCCTCGCTCGGTGGATGGAGAACCGGCTTCTGCGGACATGGATCGTCGAATGCACCAAAAGGGTCAGGCGGTGAATAGACGGCGATCGCAGCGACATTGGGCCGATTCAGCGCGTACAAATAAGCCATCGCCGCACCGTTGGACCATCCGGTCAGGTATATGCGCCTGGTATCCACTTTGCCGGTGGCGGTTTGCTGCGCGATGAAATGGTCTATCGCGGCCGCATCGACATTTTCCTTGTAGGTCGTACCGCCCACAGTAACGTCACCCGTGGGATTCAACTGTCTGTACCAATTGTCCCATCCGACGCCCTTTTGGTCAGGGAATGGATAATAGTGAGTAGTCTTGCGGCCGGTGGGTTCGAGCACGATAAATCCGCGGCGCCCATCCGGTTCCATCGGCAGCGAGTTTTGATAATGGAGCAGGTTGGTCAGGTAGATAGTTCCGGTTCCAAACAGCGACGGATGCAAATAGACCAGCAGAGGCAGAGGACCGGTTTGAGGACCGGTGTCAGGTTCGTAGAGACAGGCGTAACGCGGTGTTGCGTTGGAATCCATCCACGGTCCCAGGCGGATGCCGCCCGGACAAAAGGGACGCGGCGCTTCAATCAGGTCCGCGGGCGGATCGCCGAAAGGTCCGCATACCTTGAGGCTGTGCCCGGCGGCATCGGCGCAAGCCGCGATCATCAGGCAGAGCATGACGATCGCCCCGATTGGGAATCGGAACGAAAGGTGCCGAACAATTTTCAATCTCATCTTCGCAATTTCATGTTATCATCTTGCGCCGTTTCGAACCGGCCCGCAGCATCTCCGCCGTTCCTGAACTTGGACGTACGGTGATGGTCTGCGGGTTTTTTGGAGGTGTGTCAAATGGATCTGGGATTCAAAGACAAGGTGGTGCTGGTAACCGGGGCCAGTCGCGGCATCGGACGCGCAATCGCGCAGGCATTCGCCGCAGAGGGTGCCAGGGTGAGCATGTGCGCGCGTACGGCCGAACCCTTGGAGCAAGTGGCCGCGGATTTGCGCGCTGGCGGGCACGATATCTTCATCAAGACCGCGGACGTCACCGACCATTCGCAATCCTCGGCATGGATCCGGGACACGGCACTGCACTTTGGCGCGATCGACGTCCTGATCAACAACGCCGGAGGAGCGGTGGTCGGCACCCTGGCGGAGCTTCCCGATTCGGCATGGCAGGAATCATTTGCGACCAATTTCTTCGCGCCGGTCGCGCTATCACGTAGCGTGGCGGCGGAGATGGAGCGACGGGGTGGCGGCGCAATTGTCAACATCAGCTCGATTTACGGGCGCGAAGCCGGCGGCCCGATTGCTTACAATGCGGCCAAGGCGGCCCTGATTTCGCTAACCAAAATGCTCGCGCGGGAACTCGCACCCAGGGGCGTGCGGGTCAATTCGGTGGCGCCCGGATCGATTATCTATCCGGGCGGCGTGTGGGAACGGATCTTCAAAGAGAACCCGGAGTTCGAACGCGACTTCCTCAGCCACGAGTTCCCGGCCGGCCGCCTCGGCCGTCCCGAAGAAGTAGCCTATGCCGTCCTGATGCTGGCCTCGCCCAAGGCCAGCTGGATAACCGGAGCAACCCTGCCCGTGGACGGCGCGCAGGGCCGCTCGCTGATTTAGCCGCTCGCCTGGCCCGCCTACCCCTTGTTGTGAATGAAGTTGGGCTTGCGTTTTTCCAAAAATGCCTTGACCGCTTCCTTGTGGTCTTTGGTCTTCATGGTCATCATCTCGTAGGCCAGTCCGGTGTCCATGATCAGATTGGCCTGTTCCTTGAGCCACTTGTTGACCGCCAGCTTGCTCCATCTAATCGCCCAGGTCGGACCGTCGGCCAGTTCCTGCGCAAGCTGATTGGCCCTGCTCATAACCTCCTCGGGCGGCACGGCATAGTTCACCATACCGATTCGTCCCGCTTCGGCTCCGGTAATGGTATGGCCGCGCATCAGGAATTCCTTGGCTCGATGGGGTCCGATCAGCAGCGGCCAGATGACCGCGCCGCCGTCGCCGGCGACGATTCCGATCTTGACGTGAGTGTCGGCGAAGCGCGCCTTCTCCGAAACCACGATTATGTCGCACAGCAGCGCCAGCGTGGCGCCCAATCCAATCGCGTCGCCGTTGATCGCACCGATGATCGGCTGCTCCACGTCGAGCATGTTCTCGATGATGCGGCGTCCGTTGGAGGCCTGGACTCCACCCCGATCGAAGCGATGGCGTTTGGTTTGCCCCTTGGTCAGCTCGCCCGCGTCGACGCCTCTGAGGTCGGCGCCGACGCAGAATGCGCGGCCGGCACCGGTCAGCACGATCGCATTGACGTCGCGGTCCGAGGCGAGATCGATCCACACGCTTTCCAGTTCATGATGCATTCGGGTGGTAACGGCGTTGAGCGCGTCGGGGCGGTTCAGGATGACGGTCGCGAGGCGATCCTTGATTTCGATCTTGATATGCTCGTATTCGCTGTAATCCCACATGGGCGGTGCTCCTCCTGCCGATTGCTACCACACCTATATAACGCGCCGCCGCCGCCCGCCATCATGCGGCTTGCGTTTTGCCGCTCTTTCCCAGCTTGATCCCGTAGAGCTTCGCGGCGTTGTCGCAGGTGATCTTGCGCGTGACCTTTTTGGGAACGCCAGCAAAGTTCTTCGCGATCACCTCGCGCGAATGGGGCCAGGTGGAATCGGTATGGGGAAAATCAGAGGCCCACATGTAGTTGTCTTCGCCAAAGAACTTCCACGTCATCGGCCCAACCGGATCGTCCTGGAAGGTAGCAAAAAGCTGGCGCCGGATGTATTCGCTAGGCTTCATCTCCAGCGGCCGGGCCATCTGCACACCCCATTTCTCGAACGCGTGGTCGAGCCGGTACATGTAATGGGGCAGCCAGCCGGTATCGTTTTCGGCCGACACGATCTTGAGCTTGGGGAAGCGCATCATCACGCCGCCCAGCACGATGTCGGTAAAGGAGCGCTGCACCTCGTGAATCATGTTCATGTACGGGCGCGTGAAGGAGGAATCCGGCGATTTCAGGCGCGACTCGTCTTTTGACTTAGGCGCTTTGCGGCCGGCGGTGATCAGATGCAACGACAGCGGCATCCCGGTCTCTGAGGCTGCCGCCCAGAAAGGATCGTACATCTCATGCCAGAACGGCTTGTCGGCCGGCGCTGCGCCCCAGATCATCGCGCCCCGAAGTCCAAGTCCGGCCACGCGTTGCAGCTCGCGCGCGCCGTCCGCGATGTCTTCAAGCGAAATCAAAGCGACGCCGATCAGGCGGTTGGGATCGTATTTGCAAAAGTCGGCCAGCCAGTCGTTATAGACTTTGAAACAGGCGGCTTGCAGCTCAGCGTCGTCGATACTGAACAACGGCATCCCCAATGTGGTGTAAAGCACCTCGGCCACGACACCGTCGATCTCCTGGTCCTTAAGGCGCTGCGCCGGATCCCAATGGCGCTCGGCATTGTAACCCTCGGCCTTCTCGACGAAATCGACCAGCTCCCTGCCGCTGCGTCCCGCAGCGAATCCCCCGGCGACGGGAAACGGCCGGATTCCGGGACCGACGAAAATATCGCCGCCCTTGCCTTCGGATTTGATTACGCGGGGAGCGCGTTCCTTTAACCGGTTATCGACCCGTTCGACCCACAGGTTGGGCGGCTCCATCATGTGAGAGTCTGCTGAAATCACGCGCATGGTTGCCATAATCACCCTCCCGGCAGACAGCTTTCCTTTTCTATACAAACATTGCTTCGCCGACCACAACCACTTGCAGAGAACCGGCCGGACTACCGCGGTACCTGTGCAACCATCCCTTCACTGCGGTCGTCACATTTTGCACGGGTGCAGGTCGGCCTTGCATGCCTGACCGGCGAGCAGCGGCATCTGCCGGTTATCGGCGCGGGCCGCGGCTGCGCATCCCGGCTTGCTTCCGGCAATCAGCGGGCTATGCCTGAACCTTGGAGGGCGCGCCGTCGGCGGGCTGCCCGCTGGGCGCCGGCGCCATCGCGCGCCTGCGCACCTCCATGAAGCCCTCCAGGATATCGATCGGAATGGGAAACAACGTCGTCGAGTTATGTTCGGCAGCGATTTCCTTGAGCGTTTGCAGATAGCGAAGCTGAATCGTGATGGGGCTGCGCGCCATGATTTCGGCGGCGTCCGACAGCTTCTGCGCGGCCTGGTATTCGCCCTCAGCCGCAATGATCTTGGCGCGCCGTTCGCGTTCGGCTTCGGCCTGGGCGGCGATTGCGCGCTGCATATCCTGCGGCAAGTCGATATTCTTAAGCTCCACCAGAGTGACTTTGATTCCCCATGGCTCAGTCTGCGCATCGACGATTTCCTGGATGCGCGAGTTGAGCTTCTCGCGCTGGCTCAGGAGTTCATCGAGTTCGGTCTGACCACCAACCGAACGAAGGGTGGTTTGCGCGAGCTGCAAGGTCGCGAACAGATAGTTTTCCACTTCCACCACTGCGCGCGACGGGTCGACGACCCTGAAATACACCACCGCGCTGACTTTTACCGAGACGTTGTCGTGTGTGATGACGTCCTGTGCGGGAATCTCCAAAGTGATAGTGCGCAAGTCGATTCGCACGATACGCTCTATGATCGGGAAGACGAAGATCACGCCCGGACCGCGGTAAGGCGTCAGCCGGCCCAGCCGAAACACAACTCCGCGTTCATATTCGGTGAGAATATGGAGGCCGCTGAAAACGATAAGGGCAAAAAGTCCGAGTCCGACGCCAATCGCTATTGGCATGGAAATTCTCCTTTGATGATTGAAAACAAACGCCCTTTTCAGGCGTCTGGATTAAATCTGGCAGGTAAAAACTATTTTTGAAAGGCTCTGTCAGTCTGTTATTCCTGTCATTCGGCAGATGGCAGGAAAATCAAAGCAGGCGCTTTTGGTCGCCCGATGCCCGGCTGCTCATCCCGACAACCTGCCGGACTGCTGCGGCATCGGCTGCACCTCCAGTTCCATCCCCTTCACTGCCGTTACGCGCGCGGCCGCCCCGATTTCCAGCGGCTGATCGCTTCTTGCCCGCCACATCTCGCCGTGAATGAAGATCCATCCGGCACTGCCCGGCTTGATCGGATGGCGAATCTCGCCGACCGCTCCGATCAGGGCTTCGCGCCCGGTAAGTGCAGGTTTTCGGCGCTCCGCGATCGCCCATGCCAGACCCAGCATCCCGAGCACCAGGGCGACCGTCACGCCCGCGATCGCGCCTCGGCTGATAACTATATTGGTCTGCGACGTGTTGATCAGAAACAGCGAGCCCAGGACGAACGCGACCACTCCGCCGACACCGAGGATGCCGTGGGAGGGAGTGAAAACCTCTGCGGTCAGCAGACCGATTCCGAGCAGAAGCAGCAGCAGGCCGGTGTTGTTGATGGGCAGTACCTGGAACGACATCAGCGCCAGCAGCAGACAGATAACGCCGATTATTCCCGGCGCGTATACGCCGGGGTGGGCAAATTCGAAGTAAAGCCCGACCAGCCCCGCCATCATCAGCAGATAAACAATATTGGGGTCGGATAATTTGTCGATAATGAGCTCCTTAAGCGTCATCTCACCGTGCTCGATCGGCGCTCCCTCCAGGTTCAAGGTCACGCGGCGCTCGCCGATCGTAACCTGGCGTCCGCTGGCCTGGCGCAGCAGGTCAGAAAGATCCGGCGCGACGATATCCACGACATGCAATCGCAGCGCCTCGCGGTCGCCGATCGACGCACTGTGGCGGACGGCCGTTTCCACCCAAGCCTGGTTGCGTCCACGTTGCTCCGCAATCGTGCGGGCGAGCGAGGCTGCGAAGTTCTCCATCTTGGTGGCCTCAACGCCTTTGCCTTCAGGGCCGCCCATCTCGATCGGGTGCGCGGCGCCGATCGTGGTCCCCGGCGCCATCGCCGCAATGTTCGCGGCAATCGTTACGAAGGTGCCCGCCGACGCAGCGCTCGCTCCCGACGGCGCAACGTAAACAATCACCGGAACGGGAGAACTCATCAGGTCCTTGACGATCCGGCGCATCGTGCTGAGCAGGCCTCCGGGTGTGTCCAGTTCAATCACCAATGCGCGGGCGTTCTCATGCTCGGCAGCGTCGATCGACTGTTCGATAAAGTCGGCGACGCCCGGATTGATCGAGGAGTCGACGTTGATAACGAGCACCGGGCCGAAAGCCGCGCGGGTGGCGGTCGCCCCGCCGCCGCTGCCCGCGCCAAGCGTCATCAGCGCGAGCGCGCCGAGCGCCCATCTCCATCGCAGCGAACGCCGGAGCGCATCGGCCTCAGCTTTTGCGCTGTGGAATCTCCTTGCCAAGAGCCCTCATCACCTCCTGGATGTCGGCCCAGACCAGGCGCTTATCAGCGGGGTTGCGCAGCAGGTAGGCCGGATGAAACGTCGGCATCATTCGGATTCCCCTGACCTCATGCCAGCGGCCGCGCATTTTGCTGATGGGAGTCTTTACCTTGAGCAGCGACTGGACAGCAAAGGTTCCAAGACCCACTATAACCCGGGGTTGCACGATTTCGATCTGGCGCATCAGGAACGGCTCGCAGGCGGCGACTTCGTCCGGTTCCGGATTGCGATTGCCGGGCGGACGGCATTTCACGACGTTGCAGATATACACGTCCTGTCGGCGCATCCGCATCCCGCGCTCGATTATATCGGTGAGCAGTTGACCTGCGCGCCCGACGAACGGCTCGCCCCGCTCGTCCTCGTCGGCGCCAGGCCCTTCACCGACGAACATCAATTCGGCCTTGGGATTGCCAACGCCGAAGACCAGGTTGATGCGTCCGGGCGCCAGTTTGCATCGCTGGCAGTCGCCGATAAAGTCTCGCAGCTCCTCCAGAGTCCGGGTTTTCTCCAGACCAGGATAGACGGAAAACAACTCGGGTCCGGATTGGACGGGCCGCGGATGCGCCGGAGGCTTGGGCGGCGGTTCGATGATCGGAGCGGAGGGCGCGACGACCGGCGGAGGCTGAGGAACGCCTTCGAGCCCTTCCTCCTGAATCTGGGCAAGGTAATCGGCAATCGAATCAAGCAGGAGCTGTCGACCCGGGTTACTGGCGCTGCCGCTCATACACGACTGCTACGCGGCACTCGGACTGTCCGGCGGCACCGATCGCAGTTGGTAAATTCCGCACATGTCTGACCCATTCAGCCCAAACGGCGGACTGGGCGCAATGCGCCCGCTTTGGTGTTGTTTGTCCTTTTCAACAGGACGATGCGATCGAGGATTACGTTGGCGACTTCATCTTTGCTCAACTGGGGGTAGTGCTGTTTGCCGCCGTCGCGATCGATCAGGGTCACGATATTGGTATCAACACCGAAGCCGGCCCCTTCCATGGTCACATCGTTGGCGACGATCAGGTCCAGGCCCTTGGAGCTAAGCTTACCCAGGGCATTGGCCTCGGTATCCTGGGTTTCCGCCGCGAATCCGATCAGCAGACGATCGCCTTTCTGAGCGGCGAGCGCGGGCATCGCATCCTCGATTGGCGTCAAATCCAAATGCATCCCCTGTGCGCGTTTCTTAAGCTTGTGTGGAGCAACGGTGGCAGGACGGAAATCGGCGATTGCCGCCGCCATGATCAGAGTCGAGCACCAGGCAAAGTTGCGCGCCGTCGCTTCAAGCATCTGGGCCGCGCTGGCGGTGTCGATCCGCTCCACGCCGCGGGGCGTGGGCAACGCGGAGGGACCCGAGACGAGCCTGACCTCGGCGCCTCGCCGCCATGCCGCGCGGGCCAGCGCGTAGCCCATCTTGCCCGACGAACGGTTGGAAACGAAGCGCACCGGATCGATCGGTTCCTGCGTGGGCCCGGCGGTCACCAGGATTTTCTCGCCGGCCAGATCAGCAGGTGTGAGCAAGCGCTCAAGTTCCTCGACGATAGCGGCCGGATCACACAGACGCCCTTTCCCTTGCCATCCGCAGGCCAGGGCGCCCTGGTCAGGATCGATTATCCTGACCCCGCGCCGGGCCAGGCGATCGAGATTTTCGCTTACCGCCGGATGGCCATACATGTTGACGTTCATGGCCGGCGCGAACGCGACGGGGCAGCGTGCGGCCAGCAGTACCGTCGTCACGATATCATCGGCAATGCCCATGGCGGCTTTGGCGATGATGTCAGCGGTAGCGGGCGCGACAACAATCGCGTCGGCCATATCGGCCAGGCGAATATGTCCGATCTGCGACTCCTGCGTGAGGCTGAAGGTATCGGTGGCAACCGGGTTTCCGCTCAGGGTCTGAAAGGTCAGGGGCGTAATAAATTCCTGCGCGTTGCGCGTCATCATCACGTGAATCTTCGCGCCGCGGGCGCTCAACAGGCGCACCAACTCCGCTGCTTTATACGCAGCTATCCCCCCGCTTACACCGAGGACCACGGTCTTGCCGTCAAGTGGGCTCATCGCGTTTCATAATAACGCAATCGCGAGCAGGCACGAAACCGCGGTTTCATCGCTGCCGTGAGGACCATGGCCCGAACTCGACGATGAATGATTGAAAAATTGCGGCGAGAAGAATTCAGCGACGCGGCAATGCGGATTCGGGCCGCATCGCCTGTCGGACCTCCTCTTCGGTCGGCCACCAGTCGGGCCGCTCGATCTCGGTGACCCGATCCTGGATAAATTTGGCGGGCGGATCGATCTTGTACAGCCGGCGCGCGTTTTCGCCCAGGAATCTGGCCTGGTAGGACTCCGGCAGCTCGCATTTGCGCATCGTCTCGATCGCGCGCCAGGCGTCGTCGCCGTCGTGATGGTACACGTCGGAGGACCACGCCAGGATGTCGCCATAAAAGTCCGGCAGGCGCGAAGGCGGCGCCTCATCGCCCTCAAAACCGGTCACGCAATGAGCAAAGAACGTCTCGCTCGGCATCCGTTTGAGCGGGTAGCGCTTGCGATCGTTGCGGTAGAGCCGATAGGCCTTGTCGCACTCGTCGAGCAGAAAACTGAGCCAGGTCGATGAAGCTTCGAAGATCGCCGCTCTGACTTTTGCAAACCGCTCAAAGAATCCCGACATCAGCACCATCGTGACCCACAGTGCGGCTTCGGCCTGAAAGTTCTGCACGTTGGTCAGAAACATGTGCGGCAGACGCGACGAATTGATGCTCCATTCGATGAACTCCGCGCCGGAATACTGCTCGGTGTAAGCGGATGGCTTTGACGAACCGAGGGCGGGAAACGGATGCATCCCGTAAACCACGCCGGTTTCCTCCATCGCTCTCCACACCGGATCGTACTTGGGCTGGACCGGGTAATTTCCCATCGCGTCAACCGGCCGAATCAATCCGACGCGGCATCCCTTGTCCGCGACGCGATATACTTCGTCAGCGGCAAACTTCGGATTCTGGAGCGGCAGCAACGCCGCGAAAAAAAGCCGCTCCGGATTTTCCCGGCAATACTCGTACGCCCATTCGTTATAAGCCCTGCACATCGCTTTGGCGCCAATGTCGTTCTGCAGCCACGGATAGGTGTCAATGTCGCTGGGAATGATCATGACCTGGTCGATACCCTGGATGTCCATGTCGCGCAGGCGCGGCTTGGGCTCGTAGGCCCCCCGATGGTCGAGGTAGGTCGCCTGCTCCCGGGTGATGGCGGTTTGGCGATTCAGATTGCGGACGTTAAGGGCGCGCTGGATTTCATGCTTGAGACCGGGACCGGCGATCGACAGCAGTCCCAGCTTGCCTTTGCTGCCGCCGTATTGGCCGGTCAACGCTCCCATGCCGGCCTTGCCGTTGACGATCAGTTGGCGCTTGGCGGCGTCGAACCACATGGTGTCTTCCAGGGCCCGCAACTCGCGCGCGCTCAGCAGTTCTTCGGCCCGGTCCCAAAGCCAGGGCGGTTCGGTGATATGCGCGTCGCAGTCAAAGGTCGGGAAATTCTTGGTCATTGGCGCAAATCTCTGAACGCGCATCGCATACCTCCAGCAACCGTAGGCGGCAGCTTCCTCGTTTTCGTATAGCCGATGCCGGCACGCTGCAAAAGCGCGCGCGGCGCGCCGCCTTAGCGGTTCTTGTTATGGCTATTCGGCAGATTTCAGGGATGCCCGGCCCACCAGGAATTCTGCGGCGCGGCCGAAATCTCCGATCGAGCCCGGCACACCGGCTCAAACTCATCATTTAAGCTTCGGCATCACCTTGTCGGCGATCAACTGGATCGAGCGCATTATCTTGTCGTGGGGCGTGGTGTACATCTGCATGAACAGCAGGGCTTCATCCACCCCCGCGTCGGACAGGTACTGAATGACGTTGAGACAGGTTTCGGGGCTGCCGATGCAGGCGCCACCGGCCTTGACGATTTCCGACACCGGCACCGAATGAGTCAGGTACATGGTCTCCAGCCAATGCTTCATAAAAAATTCGTAGGAGCGCGGCGGCTTGCCGTCGATCCAGGGCGCGAACAGATTGCGCACCGCTTCGTTGTACATCCTGAAGTTCGGCCCCTGGATGGCGAGCGCTTCCTCGTCGGTGTCGCAACACAACGTGAAGGTCAGCAGCGCGAACTTGTTGTTGATGAACGAGCCGATCGGATCGCATTGCTTGATGCGATCGCGGTAGAGGCGGACGTATTCATTGGACTGGCCCTGCCCGATTCCGAAGCCCAGCACGCCCAGACCATGACTGCCGGCGAATTCCAGCGTGGCGGGCTGAGTGGCCGCCACCCACATCGGCGGATGCGGCTTCTGCACCGGCTTGGGCACGACCTGGCGTTGCGGGATTCTCAAGGTCGGACTTTCATACCCGAAGCTCTCCTCGGTCCACATTCTGGGCAGCACCCGCAGCGATTCCTCCCACTGCGGTCGGGTGTCATCGGGATTGACCTCGAACCCGGAAAGTTCGGACTCCGAGATCGCGCGCCCGCCGCCGAATTCGACGCGCCCGTTGGACAGCACGTCCAGCGTCGCGATGCGCTCGGCCACCCGCAGCGGATGGTTGATGCGGAACGGCAGCAGCACGATGCCATGGCCGAGGCGGATGTTTTTGGTCCGGGCGGCCAGATGGGCCAGCACCAGCTCCGGCGAGGAGCTGTAGGAAAATCCGGGGAGAAAATGATGCTCGGTAAACCAGCAGGCCCGGTAGCCCAGCCGGTCGGCGAGCATGACCTGCTCTACGCAATGATCGAAAGTGCGCTTGACGCCAGCTTCGGACAGATCCGATGTTTCGAGTTCGAAAAACAGACTCAGTTCCATAGCCTGGCCTCCCCGCAGGATCCTGCGATCGCGGCCGCCTCGGCGCGGCCCGAGTCAGCCGCCTTATAACACAACGATGTTGGGTACAAGAAACGGCTCGACACGCCGGAAGATCGGGGCGAGGGCTTTCAGGAATCGATCTGAAATGACGCGGCGAACTGGTCGCGCTCGCCGCTACGAAGCCCCTTCCTCTTCGTCGTTCCCGTTTTTGATCTCGACTCTGTACGGCGTGGTACGGAGCTCGCCCTGGCTGTCGCGCACCAGAACTTCGATCTTCTTTTCGACCTCGTCGAGTTTCTGATTGAGCGATCGTACCAGCGCGACGCCGTGCTCGAAGGCCTTGATCGAGTCTTCCAGCGACAATTCGCCGCTGTCGATCCGGGCCACCGTGTCCTCGAGTTCCTTGAGTTCGTCTTCGAATTTCTTTTCTTCCGCCGCCATCGATTAATCCGTCTCCCGCGCCCGCGTCAGTGCATAGATGCGCCCGCGCTTGACCCTGACTTCCAACTGGTCACCGATTTCGACCGTGGCTGCGTCGGTGACTACGCGGCCATCGCGGGCGTTGATCGCCACCGCGTATCCGCGCTCAAGCACCTTGAGCGGTGAGAGCGAATCCAACTGAGCCGCAAGCTGCGCCAGTTGGTGACGTCGAATCTCCAACACCCGCCGCATCGCGCGCTCCAGACCTGCGCTTTGGTTCTCCAACTCGCGGCGATAACTGCCGGCGCGCTGGCGCAGGGCAGCCCGGCCGAGTTGGGCGGCCAGGCGTGCGGCGCGCACGCGACGGTGCTGGACCTGGCCGGCTAGTCCGCGCGCCAGATGCAGGGCGGCGCGGGCGGCGCGAATCCGGATTTCGCGGGCGATATGGAACGGAGGACGAATCCGCTGCGCCAGATGGGTTACCATGCGCCGCCGATGCAGCGCCGCCCGAGTCATCGCCGCGTTCAAGGCCGCCGCGCATTCGTCAAGGCGCTGCCGATGCTGGCGCAGTTGGACGGCGGGGTTCCTGACCCGGCGCGCAAGCTGGCCGAGCTCCTTGCGGCGGGCGGCGAGGACGCCACGGATCGCACCAGTCAGGGCGGCCGCGGTTTCTTCAAGGCGCTGCTTCAGCTCGAGCTTGCTGGGCATAACCAAATGACCAGCGGCGGTGGGCGTTGGTGCGCGCAGGTCGGCAGCGAAATCGGCAATGGTATAGTCGATCTCGTGGCCGACCGCGGAGATGATCGGAATTTTAGAGCGCCGGATCGCCCGCGCGACGATTTCCTCGTTGAAAGCCCACAAATCCTCGAGCGAGCCGCCGCCCCGGCCGATGATGATCACCTCGCAGCGGCCGTCGCGGTTCAGTTCGTCCAGCGCCTGGGCAACATCAAATGCCGCCCCCGCGCCCTGCACCCTGGCCGGACGAATCAAAACATGCACGTTGGCATTGCGTGCCAGCATGATCGAGAGCATGTCGCGCAAGGCGGCGCCGCCCAGCGCGGTGACGATCCCCACGGTGCGCGGCAGAAACGGGATTGGACGCTTGTGCACAGCGTCGAACAGGCCTTCCGCCGCCAGACGCTGCTTGAGTTGCTCGAAGGCCAGTTGCAGAGCGCCCAGCCCGCGCGGCTGGATCTCTTCGGCATAAAACTGGAGGATGCCGCGGGCCTCGTACAGGCTCACCCGGCCGCGCACCAGCACCTGCAAGCCGTCGTCAACGCGCATGCGCTGGCGCTGCAATGCGCTGCGGAACATTACCACCGGAATCGAACTGCGGGCGTCCTTCAAAGTCATGTACAGGTGGCCCGCGGGGACAATCCGCACGTTGGATGCCTCGCCCACCACCCAGTATTCGTCCAGGTTAAGCTCAAGGCTATCCCGCACCATCCGCACCAGCGCGCTGACGCTGAGCGCCTTGGGCGGCTCCGCAGGTGAGGTAAAATTCAATTCGCCCTGACGATTCACCGCTGCAAACTTACCAGACCGCACCCGCCTGATTCCATCGCGTCTTCCCGGCCTGGCCGCCGCCAGGTTATGGTTTAGTCACGGGAGGAAGCCCTTATGCTCAAGCCCGGCGATGTTGCGCCTGACTTCACCCTCACCGACCATCACGGCAATGCCGTGACTCTTTCGGCCCTGCGCGGCCACAAGGTTCTGCTCTGGTTCTATCCTCAGGCCGGCACGCCGGGATGTACGGCCGAGGGCTGCAGTATCAGGGACAATTACGATTACTACAAGGAAAACGATATCACGGTGATCGGGGTCAGTTTCGACACGGTCGAGGACAATGCCGCCTTTGCCGACAAGTTTGGTTTTCCTTTTGCTCTGCTCTCCGATTCTGAACGCCGCGTCGGGCTGGCCTACGGCGCCTGCGACAGTCCCAAAGCGGCGTACGCGCAACGTATCAGCTACGTGATCGACGAGCAGGGTAAGATACTTCGCGCTTATCCGCAGGTCGACCCGCGCATTCATGCCGCCCAGGTTCTAGCGGACTTGCTCAGCGAGTAAAACAGCAGCAAGCTTACTGGACGGTGATTGATCCGAGCGAGGCCGGCAAACCCGTGGGGGCGCCGCCGGAGCTGACGGTGATGGTTTGGACGACCTGCGTCGAAGTGCCGGTCACTCCCGAATTTGTCATATTGCCGCATCCCAGTTCGGTGGCGGCAAGGACCAGTCCCATCGCCATCACGACCAGGTGACGGCGCCGCAGCTTCCCCGTCATCAGCAGGAGCGCCAGCATCAACCCGGCGACGAACAGCGCGGGCATTTGCGGCTGCCCGGATAGCGACGGCGAGCCCATGGCGGCATAGACCATCCGCCCTCGATGGCGGTCCAGAGAGCTGGAGGCGGGCGTGGGTGTTGGAGCCGGAGTGTTGGAAGCGACCGCGGACAAGGTGAAGGTGGCGCTTTCGCCGTTGAGCAGCACCGGAAGCGCGGAAAAATCAAAGGTGTTGGATCCCGAGGGAGGATTGGGGGAACTGGGTGCGGCGATAGAGGACGATCCGGGCACCTGCCCGGTCAGAGTCATCGAGGAAAAGATGCCAGGGCTGGTGGCGGAAATATTGATCGAACTGATCGTGATGTTGGCGCCGCTGCTGTTGGTTACGGTAAACGAACCCGCATTCGAGATACTGGAGCCGGCGGCCACAGTGATCGCGACCGTTGAAGTGACCGTCACATTAACCTGAGCGCTGGCTGTTCCCCCGGCGGTACAAACGCAGGCAAACACAATCGCAATCAGGAAAGCCGAACAACGTTTCACCGCCATACCTCCGAACCGCCGCAAATGATGGAAGTTTCCACGCCATATTGCCTATGAAAACATCCAGGCGGCCACGTACCTTAATATCGGTGCAGGCAAGGGCAGATCAAGCCGTGGCCGCGCGATTAACGGCTGCTTCGCCGGCGTTGGCGTCCGGGACCGTCGATTCACGTTGCAAAGGGGAACGGATTTCGTGCACTTTTCCCGTATGCGACGGGCAATGAATGTGACACGTGGTAGCGTATTGTGCGCCAATGTGCAGGAAGCTCTGGGGAGCCTGGAGCGCGGCAAGGGTCTGATCGGCAGAAAAGCTCTGGAACCGGGCGAGGGATTGCTGATCGGCGCCGGACCGCTCATCCCGCTTATGTGGATTCACACTCTGTTTATGCGCTTCCCGCTTGACCTCGTCTTTCTGGATCGCGCCGGGCGCGTCGTGCGGATCGTGGCCGACGTCAAACCATGGCGCCTCACCACGCCGGTCCTGGGCGCCCGCAGCGTCCTGGAAATCGAATCCGGCGCCGCACAAAGGACCTCAACCAATGTCGGAGATCACGTCCGCTTCGAGGAGGTAAAGGAGAGTTGAGCAGTGAGGCGTGAAAGGAAGACACCCGTTCTCCTTCGGTCTATTCTGCCGGCTTGAACTTGACCAAAGTTCTCTCCGGCGTGACGTCGTCGAAATAGACCGTCACCGGCATGTCCACCTTGAGCTTTTCGGCCGGTGCCACGATGTTGGTGGTCAGGCGCGGGCCTTCTTCGAGTTCGACGATTGCCAGGATATAGGGCCCGTCGGCGAACAGGCGGGTTGACGGTCGATGGACGACGGTGAAGCTGTAAAGCTTGCCCTTGCCGCTGCATTTGCGCCATAGCAGGCGATCGGAGAAGCAATGCGGGCAGCGGGCGCGCGGATAATAGATGAAGCGATGGCACGCCTCGCACCGCTGCAGCATCAGCTCATGACGTTTGGCGGCGTCCCAGAAGGGCTGGCTGGTCTTGCTCGGCTGCGGTAGGGGCTTGATGTATTCACTCATGACAGCCGCTCCAGGATCAGGCTTACCTGCTCGCTCATAATTCCGCCATTGCCGTTGACGTATGCGAGGCGGGCATTTTTTACCTGGCGGTCCTCGCCCCGGCCCATCAGTTGGCGGATTCCCTCGGTGACGTGGCTCATTCCGCCGGCCAGTCCCGGCTGGCCGAAGGAAAGTTGGCCGCCGTGCGTATTGCAGGGAAAGTCACCAGCGTAAGTCAGGTCGTGGTCCATCACAAAGGGACCTCCCTGTCCTTTTTTGCAGAAGCCCGCGTCCTCCAACGTGACCAGCACCGTAATCGTGTAGCAATCGTAGGGACAGACCAGGTCGATATCCTTGCGCTCCACTCCGGCCATTTTGAACGCGGTTTCGGCGGCACCTTTGACGGCGGACTCGGTGATTTCCGGCGCATAGGTGACCGAGGAGCGATCGGAACCTTCGCCTGCGCCGATCAGCCAGACCGGGGGATGCTTGGAGCGCAGAGCGATCTCGGGTGAGGCAACCACCACCGCGGCGCCTCCGCTCATCGGGCTGACGATCTCGAACAGATGCAGCGGTTCGCAGATGTAGCGCGAGTTCAGCACCTCATCGATCGTAAGCGGGCTGTCATTGAAGAAGGCCAGCGGATTGGCCAGGGCGTTGGTGCGCTGATCGACGGCAATTTTGGCCATCTGCTCGGGCCTGGTGCCGTACTTCGCCATATGGCGCTGTGCGATCAAGGCATACCCGCAATTGGCGCCAATCGCGCCGTAGGGTGCCTCGAATTCGTACATCAGGGAGATCATCGGCGGGCGCCGGCGGCCCAGGCGGTTGAGGTCGGCGGTCAGGCACAGGACCGCGTTGCACATCCCGGCGTCGATCGCGGCGGCGGCCCGCCAGATCATGCCCGCGCCGCTGGCTCCGCCGATATCGAGCACGTTGAGCATCCGCGGGCGCAGGTCGAACATCTCGCCGATCGCGGAGGGATAGATCATCCCGGGATCCGCACTGGCCATCCCGACCAGCAAGCCGTCAATGTCCTTTTTTTCCAGTCCCGCGTCCGCGATCGCCTCAGCCGCCACCGCCGCCATCAGATCGAGCGCGGTAGCGTCGGTCGGTTCGCGGTAGGGCTTGAGTTCGCCGATACCAATCGCCGCGGCCTTGCCCTTAAGACTCATTGCGAAACTCCTTCTTCCCCATCGACTACCACAAAACGCGGCCGCGCGTGTATAGATCGGTCGATGACACCATCGCGGCGTTGCGTTAAGCTTCAGGCATCAAGCACAAGGAGGCAGCGGCGAGGAGCGAAACCCGAGAAAAGCTGGAGGACCGCTCTCTTTTCTCATTTCTCTTGTCTCGTTTCTAAAAACTTATGGCGTTTATCTGCTGCGACGATCACAACCTGTCCATCGAAGCCGACGGCATCGATCCCACCAGCGCCAAGCGGCTGATGCTCGACGACAATCTGGCGGCCAACGGCGCCGTCGAGCACGAAGTCAAGCAGTTCGGCCGCGAGCATCGCGAGTGCAGCGTAAGGGTGCTGGCGGACTGAAGATCGCGTCGCGCACGCCCGCCAGTTGACCCCTCAGTTGCACGCTGGCACTATTGCGACGCGGGGTGGAGCAGTCAGGTAGCTCGCCGGGCTCATAACCCGGAGGTCGAAGGTTCAAATCCTTCCCCCGCAACCACTGAAAACATCAGATCCTGCGACATTCTTAACAGGGTAATTTCCCCACCGCCACGAAGCCGCTCTGCGGGAAATCCAGCAAAGAACTTCAGACCAGGGTTCGCCTTGACAGCAGACAGCAGCGCCGCCTAAAGCACCGTTCTTGCCGGGACGCCCCAGTGAGAAGGCCCGTAGGGGGGCGGCATCTTCGTGCCATCGACGAGCCCGGCATCGACCGCGAAAGTTGGGGCGTCAATATCGCGGCCCGAGAAATTCATCGGCGTCGGATGCGCCGCCAGATACGCGCAGACGGAACCGGGAACGTCGACCCCAAGTCCCCTGGAAGCGTCAAAGCCGAAAGCCCCCATGTCGGTGACCATCCGTTCGGTCGTGACGAAACCGGGTTCCAGGTTGATCACGGCAATCTGATGCTGGCGCAATTCCTTGGCGAGACCCGCTGCGATGCGATTGAAGGCAGCCTTGGAGAGCGAATAGCCCAGACCCCAGCCGCCCTTGCCGATGTCGTGCGGCGTCTCACGGTAGCCTGCCCCGGAAGTGATGTTGATGATCACGCCGCCGCCCTGCCCGATCATGATTGGCACAGCCAGCTTGATGAGCAGGAGCGGCGAAAGCACGTTGCACTGGAAATGCGCGTCGAACAGCTCGATCGGAGTGTCCACAAACCAATCCATATGTCCCGGACCGATGTACCGGGCGTTGTTGACGAGCACGTCGATGCGGCCCCACGCAGCCATCGTTCGCTCCACCAGCGCATGTACGTCCTGGCGGTCCAGCAGGTCTAACTTTACCGCCAGCGCTTTACCGCCGAGAGCTTCGATCTCGCTCACCGTCTTGTCGAGGCTGCCGGGCAGCGGCGTCGTTTTCGACGCCTTTACAGTCGAGGAATGCTCGAAGGCCTGGCCGTCGTGCAGGGTGCGCGCGCAGACCACGACCTTGAAGCCGCGCCGGGCAAGTTCGAGGGCGCAGCCGCGGCCGATGCCGCGGCTGGCTCCTGTAACGATAGCCACCTTTGAATTACTGGGGTTTGGGTTGCCGGTCTGGCTCACAGTGCACCTCCGAAAATGCTATCTTCCGCGAGCCGTCATCACCAATGCAAGCCTGGTCCCAATCGTGTCGGACCTGGCGCGGCTGGATGCTCCTGTTCATTAAACCAGTCGGCTAAAAGCGACAGAGCCTGACTTCGGCGGTATAGTATTGAGGCCGCCATGAGCGTCGAGCAGTGGATCGATCTTCAGTGCCATCGGGCGCGCCCTCAGATGGTGCGAACGCTGCAGGTTTGCCTGCGGCGCCATGGCAACGAAGTGCGGGTCAGGTTTCGTCTCGACGGCGACAGGCGCCGGATTATCATCCCTGTGCCTTGTGAGCCGCGAATCAACACCCAATTGTGGCGGCATACCTGCTTTGAGGCGTTCATCGCGATTGCGGGGCAGGCGGCCTACCACGAATTTAATTTCGCGCCGTCAGGCGAATGGTGCATCTATGCGTTTCGCGGCTATCGTGACGGCGAACCACTGGCGGACGAAACGATGCGACCGCGCATTGACGTACGCTTCACGGGCAGCGGGCTTGAACTCGACGCATTGGTCCGGCTCGATACCCTTTCGGCGATCCATGCCGCTGCCCCGATGCGAATCGGTCTTGCGGCAGTGATAGAAACAGCCGACGGACTCTCGTACTGGGCGCTGCGCCATCCTGCCGATAGACCCGATTTCCATAACGCCGACGGATTCGCCCTGCGGCTTGACCCGCCCGGAGCTGAAATTTCATGAGCGGCGCGCCCTTGCGAGATTCCGACCGCCGTCTGATGGAGCAGCTTTTGCTGGCAACCAATCAAGCTCATGGCGCCGGCAGCCGAATTGCCGCACTCTCCCGTCATTTCCTCGGATATCCCTACAAAGCAAATCCGCTGATTGGATCGGCAAATACCGCCGAAGTGTTCACAGCCTCCCTGGACGGATTCGATTGCGTCACCTATGTCGAGACGGTTATGGCGTTGGCGCGAGCCGCCACCATCGATGGCTTCATGCACTGGTTGCGCAGAATTCGCTATGTGGACGGCCGCGTCCAATGGGAACAGCGCAATCACTACATGACCCAATGGATCCGCAACAACGAACGTGAAGGAACACTCCGGCGGATCTCGTTTCCCGGGGTCCCGGAAATCAGCAGAGAACGCGTCCTGAACGTGGTCGCGGGACTCGCCGCTCAGCGGATCAAGTTGGAATGTGTACCCAAGGCCGCGGCAGCCCGGCTCGATCCCCATTTGCAATGCGGGGACCTGATCTTTTTCGTATCCACTCGCCGCAATCTCGACATCTTCCATTGCGGAATAATCGCGCGCGATGAAAAAAGAGTGCTTATGCGCCACGCCTCGCGCAGCGCCGGTTACGTCGTCGAACAGGAATTGAGCGAGTTCATCAGGGCAAACCGGATGAGCGGAGTAATGGTCGCGCGGCCGCAGAGCTGATGACAAGAGGTGCAGGTTTGAAGCTGGTCTATCCCAGGGACTATTCGTCGGCGAGCATCCAGGAACTCATCGAGGATGCCGATGGTGACGTTCTGTTTATCGCCGACCCGCGCGTCGAGATTAACCCCGGTCCGCGCATGTTCGAGCGGATGGCGCAGATCGTTCGCGAAACGGGCGCCGGATGGGTTTATGCCGATGCTGTGGGCCATCCGCGGATCGATTACCAGCTCGGCAGCATCCGCGACAATTTCGATTTTGGCCCCCTGATCTGCGTGTCGGTTCAGGCCGGGCGTCAGGCTGGAATCGACGCGGGCTGGAAATGGGGAGGGCTTTACGACCTGCGGTTACGGATTTCGGAAAAGCACGCGATCGTGCGGATTCCCGAACCCCTGTACGCCGCATCGACGTTGGATGCGCGGCCTGGTGCACAAACGCAATTCGATTATGTCGATCCGCGCAACCGCGAGTACCAAATCGAGATGGAACAGATTGCGAGCGCTTACCTCAAGCGAATCGGCGCATGGCTTGCGCCGAATTTCGCCGAGGTCGCGGAGACGGCGGCAACCTTTGCGGTCAAAGCCAGCGTGGTCATTCCGGTCCGCAATCGTGAGCGAACCATTTTCCAGGCCGTTCAAAGCGCGCTGGGCCAGCGCACCGATTTCGCTTTCAACGTCATCGTCGTCGACAACCACTCGACCGACCGGACCACGGAAATCCTGCGCGGCATCGGCGATTCGCGCCTCAAACATATTTTGCCCCAGCGGCGCGACCTGGGAATCGGCGGATGCTGGAATGAAGCGCTCTATTCGCCAGAGTGCGGCCAGTACGCGGTTCAGCTTGATTCGGACGACCTGTATGTTGACGACGGCGTGCTGCGGCGGATTATCGCCGAACTTGAGGCGGGCCCTTATGCGATGGTCATCGGCGCATATACGATGGTCGACTTTTCGTTGAAGGAAATTGCGCCCGGTCTGATTGACCATCGCGAGTGGACACGCGAAAACGGCAGGAACAACGCCCTGCGTATCAACGGTTTCGGCGCGCCGCGCGCATTCAATACTGCGGTCGTGCGGCGGATCGGATTCCCCAACGTCAGCTATGGCGAGGATTACGCGGTAGCTCTGCGTATCAGCCGCGACTACGAGATCGGCCGGATTTACGAACCGGTTTATCTGTGCCGGCGATGGGAGGGCAACAGCGACAGCGCATTGCCGCTGGAGGTCTCGAATCGATACGATTCATACAAGGACTGGCTGCGAACTCTCGAAATTCGGGCTCGGATGCGCCGATGATGCGCGAATTGGACGCATTGTTCGAACGCCAGGCGCGCAACTGGCCGCAGTTCGCCGCCGGACTCGCAGGCCTGGCGCGGGCCCGAACCCGGCGGGTGCGGATCGACTGGTTCGAGGTCTTTATCCGCCACATTCCCCATCGGATGGCCAGCACCACGGCGGCGGTTGACCGCGAGTCGGTGGCAAGACGCCCCTGCTTCCTGTGCGCGCGCAATCTACCGCCGGAGGAAGAAGGTCTGCCGTTTGGTGATGACTTCACGATCTACTGCAACCCGTTTCCGATCGTGGACCGGCACCTTACCATCGTGCATTCGGAACACCGCCCGCAGAGGATTGCGAACCAGTTCGCCCGGATGCTCGATTTGGCGGCGGCGCTGACCGGCTACTTCGTCATCTACAACGGTCCGCAATGCGGCGCGTCCGCACCCGATCACATGCATTTTCAGGCCGGGTCGCGGGTTTTGTTTCCGATCGAGAAGGATTCCCTGAATCTGGACGGCATCACTATTCCGCGCTACGCGCGCAATGTGTTCGTGTTTCGCGGACGGGACCGATCCGCCCTGGTCAACCGGATGGAAGGCGCGCTCGACCTGCTGGTGGAGATGACCTGCAAAGGGCCGGAACCGATGGTCAATATCGCCGCATTTTACGCAGGCGGCGAATGGACGGTGTACCTGTTCCCCCGCGCAAAGCATCGTCCGCAGGTCTTTCACACCGGCGAACTGACGGTAAGTCCGGCATCGATCGATCTGTGCGGCATCCTGGTGGTGCCGCTGGCGCACGATTTCGAAAAAATCACCGCCGAGGCCGTTGCCGCGATCTTTCGCGAGGTCACCTGGCCGCAGGAACAGTTTAACCAGGCCGCCCAAAAGCTGGAGGAGGCGCCTTGAATGTATCTGTAGGGCTGACTGAAGGACGCGCGGCGGTCGAAGTTGAACTGGCGGGCGGCATCTATACCGACGCTTGCGGCAGGCAATACCGTCCCGGCCGCTATCGATTCACTTCCGAAGTCACGCTTAACCCGTCCGATCCTTCATCGTGCGCGTTCGCGCTCGACGATATGACGATCGGAATCGGCTTTCATTGGGAACGCAAAGAGCGCCAGGCCTTTCGCGGCGCCCTGCGCATCATCAAGCGGGCGGCCGGGCTGACGGTGATCAACGACGTTGCCCTCGAAGATTACGTCACCAGCGTGATCTCCTCCGAGATGAGCGCCTCCTGTCCGCTTGAATTGCTCAAAGCTCATGCGGTGATCTCGCGCAGTTGGCTGTGGTTTCCAAAAGCCAATCCCAGCCGCGCTGCCCTCGCCGCAGTTCCCGCCGATTCTCACGAAGTAATCCGCTGGTACGGCCGCCAAGCGCATCGTGATTTCGACGTCTGCGCCGATGATCATTGCCAACGCTACCAAGGTATCACCAAGGCGTTCTCTCCGGCGGCGGCACAGGCGGTGCGCGCGACGGCGGGGGAGTTTCTCATCTACCGGGGCGCGATTTGTGACGCGCGATTCTCCAAGTCCTGTGGCGGAATCACCGAGCGCTATGCGACCGCATGGGAAGATCAGGACATCCCCTATCTGGATTCCATTTACGACGGCCCGGACGGCGGCGACGCCGGAGAGCGCGGCGAGCAATGGATTCGCGCGGACCCGCCGGCCTATTGCAACACTCGCGACGCGCAGGTTCTGGCGCGAATTTTGCCCGGATTCGACCAGGAAACCCGCGATTTCTATCGATGGCAGGTCGGCTACACCCCCGCAGAACTCGCCGACCTGATCAAAACCCGCCTGGGCGCGGACATCGGTGCGGTGCGCGCAATCGCTCCGCTGTCCAGGGGACCTTCCGGACGGATCTATCGACTGAAAATCACCGGCGCTCGCGATTACATTATCATCGGCAAGGAACTGGAAATCCGCCGCGCCCTGTCGCGCTCGCATCTTTACAGCTCAGCCTTCGTGGTGGACCAGGAAGCGGGCCGTTTCATCCTCAGAGGGGCCGGATGGGGCCATGGCGTGGGCCTGTGCCAAATCGGCGCCGCGGTGATGGCGAACCAGGGCCGAAAATACGCGGAGATTCTCAAGCACTACTATCGCGGGACCACTATCGGCCGCTGGCTTGGATAGACCGCCGCTCGGCCCGTCCAATCTTCAAGCACCTGCGTTTGGATAATTGCGGCGGCATCTGGATGGTCCGCTGGCCAGAGATGGAGCTGGACTCCAAGCCTCATTACCATACTTGCTTCTCTTCGTTATCATTTATACGATCCTGACTAGCGGGGGCGGAGAAGAAACGGCCATCCGCCCGAATGGGGAATTCGCGCGGGGCAAGCGCCTGGTCTTTCGCGTAGCGCGAGAACGGAGTGTCTCGGATCCATCCCCAGATTCTGGAGGTTTTCTTCACGCCGAGTCACTGTGAGGGATTACTCCGATGCAATCCATGCAGGGTAAAGGCAGCGACCTGCGGCGAACGATGGCAATTTCCGGGGCGCAGTGCCGGTACCGGAGAATTAAGGATCTCAAGCAGCGCGCAAAAAACGACACGGCGTTAATCGTGGTGATCGTGGTGGTTGCAGCACTTTACGCGGCGACGTTTGTGGGCATTTACCGCTGGATCCATTACCATCCGGTCCTGCCGGTGAACAACCAGCCGGAAGCGCCAGAGCTGAATCAACCGTCGCAGTGAGGTGCCAGGGCTGGTATCCTGTTGTCTGATTATTTGGCTGACGATTTCAGCGCCCGGACTCCGCCGATCACAAAGGTCGTAATCAATTCGGCCAATTCGTCACTGTTTTCACCGTCGAAGCGCTCATCCGGATAGAGCTTTTCGATATATTTTCGACTGCTGTGGAAGGCTCCGCACAGCGAAAGTGCGGCGAATGCCGAGAAACGCACCACTCGCTCTTCGGTTTGAGAACCCAGGACGTCGCGGACCAGCGACTCGATTAACTGCTGGTACGGCCGCATCTGCTCTTCGACCAGCGAATCGAAAATCTCCGTAGGTTCCAGCATCTCGCGGAAAAACATCATCGCCTGCCAAGGCGCGCGGTTGGGGGAAAACATGACATGCAGATGGCGGCGCAATTCCGCCTTCAGGCGCTGGGCCGGCCGTCCTTCGGAGGCGTCAATCGGGCAGGCCAGGTATCTTTCCCGTGATTGCTCCATCGCGTAACGAAACACCTCGCGATAAAGGCCTTCCTTATCGCGAAAATGGTAGTTGACGCTGGCGATGTTGACATTCGCGCGCTGGCAGATCTCGTGGATCGTGGCCGCTTTGTAGCCGCGCTGCGCGAAGACCTCGCCGGCGGCCTCCATTAACCGTTGACGCTTCAGCTGCGACGCTTTTCTTTCTCCCTCGGCGGCCGTAGCCACTGCCCTACACCCCGATGGAGCACTAAAATAGAAAGCATCACAAAAAGTCAAGCAACGCTGCGCGTCAATTTAATTAAGACGAAATTTACAGAACCCGGTTGACAGCCAGACGCAGATTTTTTTTGAGGTGACGGCCGGGCGGGGGGTAAGGCCGCCCGGCCATCGTGCGCGTTCAAGCGGGGTAAAGCACCTAACGCGCGAGTCTTACATGAGCGAGAAGTTGTACTGGAACTGGGCGAAGATCAGATCCTTGCCCTTGAACACGCCGCCGTCCAGACCGTACTTGTTGGTGCCCTGCACATCGACCCACTCCAGTTTCATGAAGTACTTGTTGGTCCATGGAGGCGTCAACTGGATGCTCGGGAAGGACAGGAACGTCGTCCCGTTCGGATCGTAAATCGTCGTCCAGTTGGGCGAAATCGCACCCCACCACCAGCTCGT
>JAJPIF010000015.1 GCA_021324885.1 Pseudomonadota bacterium | reverse complement strand
CAGATGGTGATGAGTCACGGCGCCGAGCGCGAAGCCGTCGGCAGCACTCAGGTGAAACGCGAAGGCGAAAAAGTCGGCCGCAACGATCCCTGCCCCTGCGGTTCGGGCAAGAAATACAAACGCTGCCACGGCAAGTAGCGGGTTGCGGTGCAAACCGGACCAACCCGCATGACTTTTGCGGCTTAGCCGACGCCGTGGTCCTTGAGCCAGGCGAGCATCCGCTTCCATGCGTCTTTGGCCTGGCGCGGACGGTAGCTGGGACGGTAGTCGGCGTTAAAGCCATGCGGCGTGTCGGGATAGATCACGATCTCCGATGGCTTGCCGTGAGACTTCAACGATATACGCAGCTCTTCCACCTGGTCGATCGGAATATGCTCGTCGGCGCCGCCGTATAATCCCAGAACGGGCGCGTGCATCTGCTGCACGATGTCGATCGGATCGTGGGGCGTAAGTTTGTTTTTGGTCCAGCGCAGGACGCCGTACCAGGCCACCCCCGCCTTCAGATTGGGATTGTGCGCGGAGTAAAGCCACACCTGCCGGCCGCCCCAGCAAAAGCCCACGATTCCCAGCCTTTGCGTATCGGCCTTGCCGGTGCTGGCAGCCCATTTCACGGTGGCATCGAGGTCCGACGCCACCTGGGCGTCGGGCACCCGGCTGACGACCTTCATCACGTCGTGCATGTCGGTCATGCCGCTGACATCGCCTTGACGCGCATACAGGGCGGGCGCGACCGCGAAATATCCGGCCTTCGCCAGCCGCCGGCAAATATCCTTGATGTGCTCATGGACGCCGAATATCTCGTGCGCGACCAGCACGGTCGGAAACGGACCGCCGCCAGCCGGCATCGCGCGATAAGCCGGGATTTGACCGTCGGGCACGGGAATCTTCACCTCGCCCGCGATCAGGCCATTGTTATCGGTCGTGATCGTTTGGGCGGATACCGGCAGCACGGCCAGGGCGAATCCGCCGGCCAGCGTCGCCACCACGAACGCGCGCCGCGAAATTGGCGGGTTTGAAAGCTGGTTTTCGTCGTCGGCCGAACTCATGGCGGTGCTTGCCTCCGATGCGATCGCCCAACACCATACACCTTTTGCAACTTCCAGGGAGCGGGACGTTGGTTAACGAAACGGCGCAAAACACGCCGCTTTTATAATGGCAAAGCGAGTTCAGGCGGTGTGAGCGGGGGGCCTTTCGATTTCAGCGGTTGCAGCTCCAAATCGTCGGGATCGGACCCTCCTGGGGGCCGTAATTCCCATTTTCTTCGAAACTTCGCGCTAATAGCCTAACAAACCTTGACAGAAGATCGGACTTTTGGTTGTTTTTACGGAAACCACAGGTTTTTGGCTTATGAAATTAGGAACCAGCCCGGAGCTGGATGCGATCGATTTTCGGATTCTGTCCATGCTCCAGGATCATTGTAAGACTCCGCTGGCCAAACTTGGCGAGCAGGTCGGTCTGTCCGCCCCTTCTGTGGTCGAGCGCGTCAAAAAGCTCGAAGACAATGGGATTATCACTGGTTATCACGCCACTGTTGACGCGCGTTTGCTGGGCAAGGACGTAACTGCCTTTATCGGCGTCTCGATTAGCCATCCCAAGCTAATCGGCGAGTTCGAACGCGCGGTCGCGGAGATGGACGACGTGCTCGAATGCCATCACGTAACCGGCGAGCACACCCTGCTGCTCAAGGTCAAAACCAACAACACGGCTTCATTGGAAAGCCTGATCAGCACGATTCGCTTTATTGAAGGAGTTTCGCGCACCGAAACGATGGTGGTGCTGTCAACTTATATCGAACGGGTGACGATCGCGTTGCCCGAGGTGGAGGAGGAAGAGGAGGGCGGAGAGGCCGCCAACAACCGGCGCCCGCGCCATAACGGCGCCAAGTCGGGACTATCCCATCCGAAGCGAGCGTAGAGATGCATCAACTGCAAAGGTTTCCCTCCCCACAAGGTCTTTACCAGCCCGGCTTCGAACGCGACGCCTGCGGGGTCGGTTTTGTCGTCAACATCAAGGGCCGCAAGTCTCACGAGATTATCCGGATGGGCCTGCAGGTGCTCGACAACCTGACCCATCGCGGGGCCTGCGGATGCGACCCGCTGACCGGTGACGGCGCCGGCATCCTGCTGCAGATTCCCGACGCTTTCTTCCGCAAGGAGGCCGCCAAACTTGAGTTCGAATTGCCGCCGCCCGGCGCCTACGCCGTGGGCGCGGTCTTCATGCCGCTGCGGGCCGAGGAACGCGACGCCTGCGAGCAGGTCTTCGAGCGCGTGGTCAGAGAGGAAGGACAGCATTTCCTGGGATGGCGCGAGGTGCCGGTGGTGGAGTCGGCCTGCGGATATATCGCGCGGCGGGCGATGCCGGCGGTGCGCCAGATCTTCATCGGACGCAGCTCGGATATCGAAGACGTCGACGCTTTCGAGCGCAAGCTCTACGTGATCCGGCGGCGCGCCGAGAACGAAATCGGGGCGCTCAACCTGACCGAGAAGGACCTGTTTTACGTTTGCAGCCTTTCCTCCCTGACTATCGTGTACAAGGGCCAGTTGATTTCCCATCAGATTCCGCAGTTTTACCCCGACCTGCTGGATCCGGCGATGGAGAGCGCGTTGGCCATGGTGCATCAGCGGTTTTCCACCAACACCTTTCCCAGTTGGGACCGCGCCCATCCCTACCGCTTGATGTGCCACAACGGCGAAATCAACACGCTGCGCGGCAATATCAACTGGATGCACGCGCGTGAGAAGCTCTTCAGCTCGCCGCTGTTCGGCGACGATATCAAGAAGCTGTTGCCAATCATCCAGCCCACCGGCAGCGACTCCGCCATGTTCGACAACGTCCTGGAGCTGCTGGTCAGGACCGGACGCTCGCTGGCGCACGCGATGATGATGATGATCCCGGAGGCGTGGCAGAATCACGAGTCGATGAGTGACGCGAAGCGCGCGTTCTACCAGTTCCATTCGTGCATGATGGAGCCGTGGGACGGTCCGGCCTCGATCGCGTTCACCGACGGACGGCAGATTGGCGCCGTACTCGACCGCAACGGCCTGCGCCCGTCGCGTTATCTGGTAACCAAGGGCGGTCTCGTCGTCATGGCGTCGGAAACCGGAGTGCTCGATATTCCGCCCGAAGAGGTGGCGCTTAAGGGACGTCTGCAGCCCGGGCGCATGTTCCTGGTCGATACGGTGCAGGGACGCATCGTCGACGACGAGGAAATCAAGGAAGGGATCGCGGCGCGGCGGCCGTACCGTCAATGGCTCAACGAGAACCTCGTCAACCTCGATGACCTGCCGGAACTGCCGGCGGGCATTTCGCTCAACGGCCACGGACCGGCGCAACTGCTCGAAGAACAACAGGCCTTCGGCTACACCATCGAAGAACTCAAGATGCTGATCGCGCCGATGGCGCTCAACGGGCAGGAGGCGGTCGGCTCGATGGGCAATGACGCGCCGCTGGCCGTGCTCTCGGACCATCATCCGCTGCTGTTCAACTACTTCAAGCAGCTCTTCGCGCAGGTCACCAATCCGCCCGTCGATCCGATTCGCGAAGAATTGGTGATGTCGGCCGAGACCACGATCGGCGCCGAGCAGAACCTGTTCGAGGAAAGCCCGCAGCATTGCCGTCAGTTGCGCCTGGCCCAGCCCATCCTGACCAACGCCGAACTGGAGAAGATCAAGCGGCTGGCGATGCCGGGGCTGCGCAGCATCACGCTTTCCACCCTGTACCATCCGGCCGACGGCGAGGCGGGACTCAGAGCCGCGCTGGACAAGCTGTGCGAGAGCGCCTCGGCGGCGATTGCCGCCGGCTACACGATCATCATCCTGTCCGACCGCGGCGTGGACGCCGATCATATGGCGATTCCGTCGCTGCTGGCGACCGCGGCCGTTCATCATCACCTGATTCGGGAGGGCACGCGCACCAGGGCGGGCCTGGTCGTCGAGTCGGGCGAGCCGCGCGAGGTGATGCATTTCGCGCTGCTGATGGGCTACGGCGCCGGCGCCTTCAACCCGTACCTGGCCTACGCCACGCTGGGTGGGATGATCCGCGATGGCCTTTTGAAGGGGGTCAGCGAAGAGGAGGCGGTGCACAACTTCGCCAAAGCGGTTACCAAGGGACTGATCAAGACCGCTTCGAAAATGGGAATCTCGACCCTGCAAAGCTATCGCGGGGCGCAGATTTTCGAGGCCATTGGGCTCAGTCGCGAAGTGATCGACCGCTATTTCACCTGGACCCCGTCGCGTATCGAGGGCGTCGGTCTGGATGTGATCCATGCCGAGACGCGCAAGCGGCACGACTATGCGTTCAGGTTTTCACCCGAGCTGGACGGCAATTTGGATTTGGGCGGGCAGTACCAATGGCGCCGCAGCGGCGAGTTCCATATGTACAACCCCAACACCATTGCCAAGCTCCAGCACGCGGTGCGCGCGGGCAGTTACCGTCTGTTCAAGGAATACACCCGCGAAGTTGACGAAATCGCCACCCGCCGCGCGACCCTGCGCGGGCTGCTCAAATTCAAGCCGCGCCACCAGCCGGTGCCGATCGACGAAGTCGAGCCGGCCAGCGAGATCGTCAAGCGCTTCAAGACCGGGGCGATGTCGTTCGGGTCGATCAGCAAGGAAGCGCACGAAAACCTGGCGATCGCGATGAACCGGCTGGGCGGCAAGAGCAATACCGGCGAGGGCGGCGAGGACCCGGCCCGCTTCCAGCGCGATCCCAACGGCGATTGGCGGCGCAGCGCAATCAAGCAGGTGGCGTCGGGCCGCTTCGGCGTGACCAGCAATTACCTGGTCAATGCCGACGAGCTGCAAATCAAGATGGCGCAGGGGGCCAAGCCGGGCGAGGGCGGCCAGCTCCCCGGCCACAAGGTGGACGAATTCATCGCCAGGATCCGCTATTCGACGCCGGGGGTCGGTTTAATCTCACCGCCGCCGCATCACGACATTTATTCGATCGAAGACCTCGCCCAGTTGATCCACGACCTCAAGAATTCCAACGACCGCGCGCGCATCAGCGTCAAGCTGGTCGCTGAAGTCGGCGTCGGCACTATCGCCGCCGGCGTGTCCAAGGCCAAGGCCGACGTGGTCCTCATCAGCGGGCACGACGGCGGCACGGGCGCGTCGCCGTGGAGTTCGATCAAGCATGCCGGCGCGCCGTGGGAGCTGGGATTGGCCGAGACGCAGCAGACGCTGGTGCTCAACGATCTGCGCGGGCGCATCCGCGTGGAGACCGACGGGCAACTCAAGACCGGACGCGACGTGGCGATTGCGGCCTTGCTGGGCGCCGACGAGTTCGGTTTCGCCACCGCCGCGCTGGTGGCGTCGGGATGCATCATGATGCGGGTCTGCCATCTCAATACCTGCCCGGTCGGAATCGCGACGCAGGACCCGGTGCTGCGCAAAAAATTCGAAGGCAAGCCCGAGCACGTGGTGAACTTCATGATGTTCATCGCCCAGGAATTGCGCGAGCACATGGCGCAACTGGGCTTTCGCAAACTCGACGACATGATCGGGCACGTCGAATGCCTGGATGCTGACGACGCGATCAGCCATTGGAAGGCGCGCAACATCGACCTCAGCGCGCTGCTGCACAAGCCCGAGGTCGGTCCCGAAGTCGCGATCCATTGGGTCCAGCCGCAGGACCACGGCCTGGAAAAAGCGCTCGACCGCCAGATCGTCGAATTGTGCAGGGATGCGCTCGAACACAAAAAGCCGGTCGAAATTCATCTGCCGGTGCGCAACATCAACCGTACGGTGGGAACGATCCTCTCCTGCGAAGTGTCGCGCCGATGGGGCGAAGAGGGATTGCCGCCCTACACGATCCAGATCCATCTGCGAGGTTCGGCGGGCCAGAGTTTCGGCGCGTTTTTGGCACGCGGCGTGGCCCTGTACCTGGAAGGCGACGCCAACGATTACTGCGGTAAAGGCCTTTCAGGCGGGCTGATTGCGGTCCGTCCCCCGCGCGAGGCGACGTTCAGGGCCGAGGAAAACATCGTGATCGGCAACGTCGCGCTGTACGGCGCGACCAGCGGCGAGGCGTTCTTCCGCGGAGTCGCGGGCGAGCGCTTTGCGGTGCGCAACAGCGGTGCCGTCGCGGTGGTCGAGGGCGTGGGCGACCACGGATGCGAGTACATGACGCGCGGGATGGTGGTCGTGCTGGGCAGGACCGGACGCAATTTCGCCGCCGGGATGAGCGGCGGCGTCGCCTTCGTGCTGGATGAAGACGGCACCTTTTCCCGGCGCTGCAACACCAGCATGGTGGAACTGCTCGGCTTCAAGGATGACGCGGAAGTCCGCCAGGTCCATACGCTGATCACGCGCCATTTCCAGTACACGCAAAGCGAGGTGGCGCGCCGTCTGCTCGACAACTGGGATGCTTACGTCGACAAGTTCGTCAAAGTGCTGCCCTCGGAATACCGCAAGGTGCTCGAACGCCAGCATCTCAACACCGAAGCGGCAAAACTGGCGTCGGTCTGACCCGGTCCCGGGTTTTCCTTCCTTAACGGAAGCGGAACTTGTGGAGCGCAAGGGGGGAATGCTTGAACTCACGCAGGAGCGACTGGTGAATGGGTAAGCTTGGAGGATTTTTGGAAATCGATCGCGAGACGCCCGAGCGGCGGCCGGTCAAGGAGCGGGTTCGCGATTGGCGCGAATATGAAAATCCGATGCCTCTGGAGAAGCTGCAGGCCCAGGGCGCCCGCTGCATGGATTGCGGAATTCCCTTCTGCCACAAAGGCTGTCCGCTGGGCAACATCATCCCCGACTGGAACGACCTGGTTTATCGCGGGCGTTTCCGGGACGCGATCGACCGGTTGCATCGCACCAACAATTTTCCCGAATTCACCGGCCGCGTTTGTCCTGCGCCGTGCGAAGAGGCCTGCGTCCTCAATATCAACAGCAAACCGGTCACGATCAAACTGATCGAGAAGCACATCATCGACCACGCCTTCGCCCAGGGCTGGGTCAAACCGATCAGGCCCGCGGTCAGGACCGGGAAGAAGGTTGCGGTTGTGGGTTCGGGACCGTCGGGGATGGCATGCGCGCAGCAACTGGCCCGGGCCGGCCACAGCGTCACGCTGTTTGAACGATCGGATCGAATCGGCGGTCTGCTGATGTACGGGATTCCCGATTTCAAGCTGGAGAAGTCGCACGTCTACCGGCGCATTGAGCAGATGAAGGCGGAAGGCGTGGAGTTCAAAACCAGTTGCAATATCGGCGTAGATTATTCGGCGGACCGGCTGCGCTCGGAGTTCGACGCGATTTGTCTGACCATCGGTGCGACCAGGCCGCGCGACCTTCCGGTGCCCGGACGCGAACTGGGCGGAATCCATTTCGCGATGGAGTTCCTGCCGCTGCAGAACCGGATCAATGCCGGCGACATTATTCCCGAAGGCCGCATGATCAGCGCCAAAGGCAAACGCGTGGTGATCCTGGGCGGCGGCGATACCGGATCGGACTGTCTGGGAACATCCAATCGCCAGGGTGCCGTGTCGGTGCATCAGTTCGAACTGCTGGCCAAGCCGCCCGAGGTGCGTACGGCGGACATGCCGTGGCCCAACTGGCCGATGATTCTGCGTACGTCAACCTCGCACGAAGAAGGCGTCATCCGCGACTGGAGCATCAACACCAAGAGCTTCACCGGGCGCCACGGACGCGTCGAAAAATTGCACGGGGTGCGGCTTAACTGGAAGACCGACAACGGGCGGATGGTGATGGAAGAGATTGCGGGCAGCGAATTCGAACTGGAGTGCGATTTGGTGCTTTTGGCTTTGGGATTTCTGGGGCCCGAACCCGACGGCATCGTCGCGCAACTGGGATTGAAGCTGGACCAGCGCGGCAATATCCAGTGCGACGGCAATTTCATGACCAGCGTGCCTGGAGTATTCGCCGCCGGCGACGCGCGCCGCGGCCAGTCGCTGGTGGTATGGGCGATCTGGGAAGGCCGCGAAGCCGCCCGCTGCGTCGATCAATACCTGATGGGAGAAAGCGCGCTCCCCAGCAACCCGCAGATTTAGACGGGTTGGCCTGACCCCGGTCTGAGTTTGGCCAGAAGGGGAGGCGTTTTTGGGAAAAACGCACGACATAGGGTCGATTCCGTCAGGATTTTCTGCCGGCATCTGACGAAAGGGTCATTTTTTTCCTGAGCTTTCGTTCGCGCCGCGCTAATTGCGGCCGGTGCGAAACGTGACTTCCGGGCGGGCGCGGCTGGCAATCGCTTTTGGTTGCTTCGTGATCTTTTCCGCCTCGCCAGTGAGCGTCCTGCTCGATTCGCAATTCGCGCTGCTTACCACGGAAAGCCTGCTGCGCAGCGGAACCCCGGCGCTTAACTCTTTCAAAATCGACGGTTTGGATCCCGCAAGGCTGCCGCCGCGGCGGGGTCTGGCAGAGCCCGGAATGTTCTACCAACTGGTCCGCGTCGATGGCCGCGTGCTCTACGACTACCCGCATGGAGGCAGTTTCCTGGCGCTGCCGTTTGTGGCAGTGCTCGATTCGCTGGGCGTCTCGACCGTCAAAGACCACCGCGCCTACGACCTGGTGTCCGAAGTACTGCAGGAGAAGCTGATCGCGTCCCTGCTGATGGCGAGCGTGGCGGGCGTCTTCTTCCAGATCGGCATGGCTGCGGGGCTGCGGGTGTCATGGAGCGCGGTGGTTGCGCTGAGCGCAGCGCTGGGGAGCCAGGTCTGGAGTTCGGCCAGCCTCACAATGTGGTCGCAGACATGGGAGGTCTTCCTCTCCAGCTTCGCCGTTCTGATTTTGCTCCGGGGCGGGAAGCGCGGTGTGCCGATGGTTACGCTCGCAACACTCATGGGCTGGACGTACTTCGTGCGGCCCTCCGCGGCCGTTGCAATCGCCGCAGTTACCGCATACGTCTGGATTCGCCACCGGCGCCAGGCGGCAGCTTACCTGCTTACCCTGCTGGTATGGGCGGCGCTTTTTTTCCTGTACTCGAAACTGGTCTTCGGCCAGATGCTGCCGGACTACTACCAGCAGGCCAATCTCCTGAGCCTCAACCATTTCGCCCAGGCGCTGCCCGCAATTTTGCTCAGCCCGTCGCGAGGACTGCTGGTTTTCGTGCCAACGTCAGCGCTGGTGCTCTACATGGCCTGGCTTTATCGAACCCGACTGGACCGCGGCCTGATGGCGCTTTCGCTGGCGGTTATTGCCGGCAATGTGCTGCTGGTTGCCTCATTCCCCAATTGGTGGGGTGGATGGTGTTACGGACCGCGGCTGCTGACCGGCACGGTGCCATGGTTCGTGCTGCTGGGCGCCCTGGGATGCCGCTTCCTGCAAGACGACCCCGGGCGCGCTGCGGTGAGAAGGCTGGGCATAGTGCTCGTAATTGTCGCGGTACTGATTAATGGGTGGGGAGCCGTGTCTCCGAGTCCGACGCTGTGGAGCAAGGAGGTCAGGATCAATTCGCATCCGCAGCGCGTATGGGATTGGCGCCATCCGCAGTTCCTCGCGGGACTGTGATTTCCTGCCGCATTTTAATCTGTTAGGGTCAGGCAATGCCCAAGCCGCGGGTAAAACGCGCAGTGCTGATTGCATTGCTCCTGCCGGGCGCGCTTTATCTTCCCCGATTTGGTTCGCATGCGCTCGCACAGCCGCTCCAATCCGCAAATGAACCGGGTGTTCAGGCCAAAATCAGCGAGTTGGAAGCGGCCAAAAAGGGGCTGGAACGCCAGGCGCGCGAGACCACCGGCTACCAGGAATCATTGCGCAATCTGAAAATTCTGAAGATCGACAAACTCATCGAGCGCCTCAAACGGGGCGAAGACGTCCCGCAGAGTAAAATCGATCGGACCATCCGGCACTCATCTCTCCCGCTTTACCATCCTCCACCTTATTAGCGAGGCCGAAATTATTTGCCTGAAGTGCCATCAGGCAGTCTCCGCGCGCCCTCCTCCGCAACTGATGGGACCCTTCATTGTGGTGAACCCGGCCCCGCCCGGATGGGCGATCGGCGTTCCTGGTTCACCGAATGATTCAATTTGTAAGACAAAGTCAGTCTTGCGGAGGAGACGCCGCAAGGGCGAGGAAGTCCGCCAGGTGCATCACCTTGACCGATGAGTTGCGGCGGCGGAGTTCGGCGGCGATTTGGAATTGGCAGCCGGGGTTGGCCAGCACTACGTATTCGGCGCGCGTGGCAATAATAGCGTCGGCCTTGCGCCGCGCCAGCGCGCGGGCGGCTTCAGGATGGGTGAGGTTGTAGCTTCCCGCCGAGCCGCAGCAGAGATCGGATGAGTCCATCTCGATCAGTTTCACGCCGGGAATCGAACGCAGCAGGGTGCGCGGCTGTTCCCGGATACCAAGGCCGTGCGCAAGATGGCAGGCGTCGTGGTAGGTCAGCGTGCATTCGAATCGATCGTTTGCCGGCAGGCCGCTTTCCACCAGCAGCCTGCTCAATTCCCTGACCCGCGCCGACACCTCGCGCGCGGCGGCGCCGAGTTCCGGATCGTCCTTGAGCAGTTCGCCGTATTCGGCCATCGCGGTCGAGCATCCGGACGCCGTCGAGATGACGAAATCGGCCCCGCTTTGCCTGATTGCCCGCACGTTGGCGCGGGCGAATTGGCGGGCGCGCCGGCGATTGCCGCTGTGCAGGTCCAACGCCCCGCAGCATACGGTCCGACCGAGCCTGGCGATTCCATAACCGGCGCGCCCCAGCAGTTTTTCGGCGTTGCGATTGGCGCGGTCCGCGAGCACCTGCGCCACGCACCCGTGATGCACCGCCACCGAACCGCGCCGGCCTTCATGCGCGGACTCCTGCTCGGTTCGGAGTTCGCCGCTGCCGTTGAGCGGCGGCAGCAAATCGATCCATTCCCGCAAAACCTGGGGCATCGCGCGCTCAAGCATCGGCCGTAGTCCGGCGCGTTCGATCATGCGCAGCGGCGCCAGCGCCAGTCTAAGCCGCGCCGGGTAGGGGAACAGCGCTCCGACGACCCATCTTTTCAGCCGCTCCGGCATGCTGCGGGAGCAGTTGTCCTCGACCCAGGCGCGCGTCTGTTCGATCAGCGCGCCGTAATGGACGCCCGAGGGGCACGCGGTCTCGCATCCGCGGCATCCCAGGCAAAAATCCAGATGGCGCACGACGTCCGTGTCAGCGTCAAGCCGTCCCTCGGCCAGCGCTTTCATCTGGTAGATGCGCCCGCGCGGCGAATCCATCTCGGCGCGAGTCAGCAGATAAGTCGGGCACGCTTCAAGGCAAAGGCCGCAATGGACGCAATCGAACAGCAGTTCGTATTCGACCACGTCGCGCACCGGGGCGCGTTGCGGCATCTGGTCTGGCGCGTCCATCAGATGCCTCCGATGAAACAGCCGGGATTGAAGATGCCCGCCGGATCAAAAGCGGCTTTGAGACGGCTCATCAGCTTCATCACGCCGTCGGCGGGCTGCTCGAAAAATGGCACAGCAGGGCGCAATGCCGGAGCGAGCGACAGCACGCGCGCATGGCCGCGCGCCCGCGCGGCGGCGTTGCGCAACTGCGCGATGGTTGCGGGGTCGCCGTCAAAGGCGAGCTGGGCAACTCCACAGGCTGCGTGCGCGCGGAAATGCGCATTGACTTTTTCCAGGCACGACGGCAGTTCGCGCGGCAGCACCGAAAGCTGCATCCTGACCGCGGCCTCAGGCAATTGGAGGTCGCGCAGCGCACGATAGAATTTGTGGGCATCCCCACCTGTCAGTTCCAGCGAGTCGGGCGCCAGTTGATGGATAATTTCCATCTGGTAGTCAACGTCCTTGCGATTGCCGCTTACGCCCGCAGCCAGTGCGAATTGGGCCTCGCGGCTCATCGGAACAACCACACCGGGGCTTACGACTTCGAGATGCGTCAGCGGCAACGCATCATACAACTGGAAAGCCATATCGAAGGCCTCGCGCATCGTGCGATGATAGCTGAGAGCGACCGCATACATCTCCGGCACGGGCCTGACTTTGAAGATTGCTTGCGTGACGATGCCAAGGGTTCCGAAAGATCCGATCATCACCTTCATCAAATCATACCCGGCGACATTTTTAACCACCTTGCCACCGCCGCGCACCGTCGCCCCACCGTGACCCACGAACTGCACGCCGATCAGAAGATCGCGCGCGGTTCCGGCCGACAGACGCATCGGACCGCTTTGCGCCGCGCCGAGCATCGCGCCCACCGTGGTCTGATCCGGCGATGCGGGATCGATTGGCAGATGCTGCCCGTGCCGCCCCAGGACCGCCTCCAGAGCGGACAGTGTGATCCCGGCACCGACCACCACGGTCATGTCGTCGGGCTCGTAGGAGATCAGCTGCGCTATCCGCGCGAGCGAGACCGCGAAATGGACCGGAGCGGCGCGCAGATAGCGCAGCGTGCGGCCGGCGCCGACAGGCGCCAGCGTGAGCCGATCGCGCTCGCATTTGCGCACTATTTCGGCCAGTTCATCAACTGATGCGGGTTCCAGCACGAGCGGCGCGACCGCTGCTTCAAATCCGCGCGGCGCGCGCATCCGATCGGAGTCAAGCAGGCCCGCAAACAAGTTTTGCGCATCGGAGGCCACCGTCGAAACTTGTAACACCAGCCATCTCAGGACAAAAGCCGGCTATGCGGGCGCCGGCCCGGTTGACTGTGTGCATCGCGGTCTAGAAACTTGGTCCTCGTGATTTGGTTGCGTAGCCGATGGGCGCCTGTGGTGCTGTGCGTAATCATCGCATGCGCGCTTTATCTTCCGCGTCTGGGCGCCGCCGCTTTGTGGGAGCCGGATGAGGGACGTTACGCCGAGATCGCGCGCGAGATGCTGGTCAGCGGCGATTACATCACCCCCCGCGACGACTGGGTGCGGTACTTCGAAAAGCCGCCGCTGGTTTACTGGACAACCGCGGCTTCGATCCGGATTCTGGGCCGCAATGAGACCGCGGTGCGGCTACCGATCGCGCTGGCCAGTATCGCGCAGATTGCGATGGTCGAAGTGCTGGCCGAATCGATGTTTGGTCTGTCGGCCGGCATCTGGGCCGCGCTTTGCCTGGCGCTGAGCCCGATATTTTTCGGCTTCAGCCGGTTTTTGACCCTGGACCCCGTCCTTTCGATGTTCGTCACCGCGGCCTTGGCCTGCATTTATGCGGCAACGCGCAAGGAAACCCTGCGTGACGGGCGCAAATGGCTCTATATGGCTGCGCTGTTCGCCGGTCTCGGAACGTTAACCAAGGGTCCGGTCGCCCTCGTGCTGTGCGGCGGAATCGGTCTGATTTACCTGCTCGCAGGCAAGCGCGGCAGAGAACTTGGGCAGGTGCCATGGCTGGGATGCGCGCTGATTGTGGCCGCGCTCAACCTGCCCTGGTTTGCGGCAGTGTCATGGCGTAACCCCGGCTTTCTGAGATTCTTTTTTATCCACGAACATATCCAACGCTATGCCGAGAGCACCGAGCACGCCTGGGGACCGTACTTTTTCTTCGTGGTGACGGCGGCCGGGATGTGGCCCTGGATCTGCTTTGTTCCGATCGCGATGGTCGGGAGCTTGCGGCGGCCGTCCGGGTCCGGCGACGATCCGGATTATCAGCGCCATCGAAACGCATTGCTATTCGCGCTGATCTGGTTTGCGGTGGTGTTCGTGTTCTTTTCCATTCCCCGATCCAAGCTGGGATCCTACATTCTGCCGGCGATTCCAGCCGCCGCGATTGTGGCCGGCTACGGTATCAGCCGGTTGCCCCGAATCGATCCTCGCGCGGTCTCGCGCCTCCTTTCAGGGATCGCCGCGGTAGACATCCTCGTGCTCGCGGCGGCGCTGGCGGCAGCGCCAATGATCCGGGACCTGCGCCGGGTAGCCGCGCTGCGGTCCGACCTGATTGTCGGGGTAAGCGCGATGGCGCTGGGGGCGATAATTGCATTCGCCCTGTGGCGCATCGCCGCCGGCACCATTGCCACCGTGGGCGCGATTGCGTTGAGCATGGTCGTGGTGCTGGCCACGATGGTTAAGGCGCGCCAGGACTCCGCCCCCTTGAACTCCTATCGAATGCTGGCGGCGCAGATCGCTGGCGAACTGCGGCCCGGATGCGTCATCGCTTCCTATCGCCATCACGTGCAGGCGCTGCCGTTTTATACGGGAAAGCGCGAGGCCCTGGTGGGTTACCGCGGAGAGTTGGCGCCGTGGAGTTGGAGCGCCGACGCCGCGCCCAGCTTTATCGTCAGCGACCGGGCGCTGCAGGAGCGCTGGAATTCGGGGGCATGCACGATTTTGGTGATCAACCGGCGTGATTTCGCGCGGGTCGCGGCGATGTTGGCGCCGGCACCGCGCCGAATCGGCGCGGAGGGCAAAAAGCTGGCCGTTACGAATCAGCCGCCAGCCGGTCAGATTGTCACAAAATAAGCCCTGGTTTCTTGGACATTGAGCCTTTTTTGTGCACAATAGACGCGTTGTGGTTCGGAGGATGGCGGTCGCGGAAGAGGTGGACGGGAGGAGCCGAGGCGGTTCCAATCTTTTGTCACTCAAGTTCCGGGCCAGGATTAACAGTTGCACAGGCGGGCAGTCGTTACGCTTTTGAGTGATGAAACCGATGCTAAGCAACGATGTCGATCACAAACAGACCGGCGGTGACGCGGACGGCCAACCGGAAAAATTGCGCAGCGTGGGCGCAATCCTGCGCTCGGCGCGCGAATCGCGGGAGCTGACCATCGGGGAAGTCGCGCAACGGATCAGAATCCCCGCCCGGTATCTGACGATGCTTGAGTCCAACGACTACGGCGCGATTGCAGATGAACTGTATCTGCTGCCCTTTGTGCGCAGCTACGCCGATTTCCTGGGGCTTCAGGCAAGCGTGCTGTCGGGCCGTTTTCTGCGCGCAATCCAGCCGCTGGAAAGATTTGGCGATCCGGTGCCGGAAGTGATCGAAGACCGGGAGCCGCTGACCAGCCGATGGTTTACGACGGCGGCGGTGATGCTGTTCGTCGCCCTTGCAATTTATCTCGTCGGCCTCAAATAGCCGCACGCGCCTGCGATTCGATCATTCCCTGCAGGGCGCTGTTGATCAGAATCGCCGCGCGCCTTGCGCATCCGCCCAATCTCGGCGGCGAGTTGGAACTCCGGTTCGTGGAGCAAGCGATCACGCCGCCTCAGCCGTGTTCATTGAATCAGGCGTGCGCCGATGCTTAAAAGTGATTCGGTAAGATCATGCCGATCGAATACGAGCTGCGCGCCGGCGCTTTGGTCTGGATCAAGAACCCGTTTACCGGGGCGATTTCCTACATCGTCGATCTGCGCGACAAAAGCTTCGCTTTCACGCTCGGGGCGCACAGCCTTTCGCCGCCGCCGCCGAGCCAATCGGACCGGGAGCGGATGGCGCGGGCGTTGGCCGTTTGTCCGTTCTGTCCCGGCAATGAGTCCAAAGCGCCCTCCGAAATAATCCGCGTGCCCCCTGGTGAAATTCCGCACTGGCCCGGCGATCCGGCATGCCCCTGGACGATTCGCGTCTTCAACAATCTGTTCCCGCGCATCCCGGCCGAGCTGACCGGCGGACAAAACGAGTCATACGTGGTAGTCGAGGATTCGCGCCACTTCCTGCCGGACGCGCGCGGTCCCAGCGAGTTGCTGTTCACCGGCGCGATCGGCGAGCAGCAATTCGTCCGCCTGATGGAGGTAAACGCGCAGGTGGTCGAGCGCTCCCTGAGCAATCCCGCCGTGCAATCGGTGGTGGTGCGCAAAAATCAGGGGCCGGAATCGGGCGCTTCGCAGCCGCATATCCATCAGCAGATCATCGGCTCGCCGGTGAATCTGCCCGTGCTGGAGGTCGAACTGCGGCTGTTGCGCTCGGAGCCGCGGCTGTGGGACGACCTGATCGGCTTGATGGACCAGCTTGGCCTGACCATCGACAGCGGCCCGGAGGTCGTCAGTTACGCGAGCCCGATTGGCATCTTCCCCCGCAGCTATGACGTGGTAATGCCGCATCATCGTGGATTGCTGCATCAACTGGACCCCGCCGGGCTGAGCGCGTTCGCCCGCGCGATGCACCGAATCCTGAGATTCATCGGACCGATACCGCTGGACTACGAAATCCATCAGGCGGCCGGAATGCCGCTTCACGCGCATATCAACGTGCGCCGCTTTCCCTATTCCAATGTCGCCGGCACCCTGAATCTGCCGCAGGGAATTTTCGATTCAGTCGGCGCGCTGCGCCGGACGCTCAATCAGGACTGAACGCCAGTGCGCTTTTGAAAGGACCAACGGACACGACCGCCGGGAAACCCATCTCACGCAGCCACTTTGATATGAAGCAACGGGTCGAGCGGCTGGACTGGGGGCGTCTGGCGGACTCGCTCGATGCGGATGGTTACGCAGTCACGCCGCCGATCCTGCCTGCGCGCCATTGCGCGGAGTTGATTGGCCTGTATGCGCAGCGGGAGCGTTTTCGTAAAAAGATCGACATGGCGCGGTTGCGCTTCGGCGTTGGTGAGTACAAGTACTTCGCCGATCCGCTGCCGGCGCAGGTCCAGCAATTGCGCGCCGCCTTCTATCGCCATCTCGTCCCGATCGCCAACCGCTGGATGCTTGCGCTCGACGCCTCAGCCCGGCCGCTGCCGCCTGAGCTTGCCGATTACCTGCGCTATTGCGCCGAGCGCGGCCAGACCAAACCGACGCCGCTGATGCTGCGCTACGAAGCAAGCGGCTACAACTGCATGCATCAGGACATCTACGGCGACGAGGTATTCCCGCTCCAAATCACAATCGCGCTGAGCCGGCGCGAAACCGATTACAGCGGCGGCGAATTTCTCCTGCTCGAGGATCGCCCGCGTTCGCAAGCCCGATGCTCCGCAATCACGCTCGAAATCGGCGAGGCCGTGATCTTTCCCTCCAACTTCCGCCCGATCCATGGCCGGCGCGGGTACTACCGCGCGCGCATCCGCCATGGCGTGAGCACCGTGCGCAGCGGAATGAGATACACGCTGGGCATTATCTTCCACAACGCGGCTTAGTCAGGGGGACAGGAAGAGTGAGTAGTGAGGGAAAAGGAGTGAGCAGTGAGAGCGGAGGAAAAGAAAATGGAGAAATCCAACCGCCGGCAGCTTCCCTGAAAGGGAAAGGCAGAAATATTCCATTTCCGCCTCTCGCTTCTCACCACCGTTGCTTTACTGCTATTTCCTCACTACTCACCGCTTGCCCGCGCCAGCCGTCCTTTCGCGTCGAATGCGATGCCTTCCAGTTCCAGCAGCCTGCGCTTCAGCTCCAGGCCGCCGCCGTAGCCGCCGAGGCTTAGATCGGAACGGACTACCCGATGGCAGGGAACGTAGATGGGAATCGGATTGTCGTGCATTGCCGTGCCAACCGCGCGGGCCGCGCCAGGAGCTTTCACCGCGGCCGCCAACCAGGAGTAGGTGACGGTCGAACCGCGCCCGACCTGCAACAGACGATCGAGGACCTTGCGCTGGAACGCGCCGTTGACGAGGCTCAGGTCCGGTTTGCTGCGCAGGGCGGTTTCGTCTCCGGACATAAAACGACGCAATTCCTGGCCAACGATAGCCACCGCTTTGTGGTCAATCACGGGATCGAAGCGCCGCCGCAACCGGCCTAGCGCATTTGCGAAATCGGGCTCCTGGTGCAGGAAATGGATCAGCACGATGCCCTGGGCGCTGACCGCTACCATCAGAGGTCCGAGCAGAGGTCCGAGGGCTGGCGAAGCGAGCATCCCGACCGCAGCCTGCGGCCGGCGCGCCGTTGAAGCATGACGGCCGTTGGCAACGGCGCCATCCAGCACCGAATGCAGATACTCGGTGGCCGTTTCCTCAGAAGCGGCGAAATCGTTCGGCGGGATCAGGTTAAGGCTCATGGCAATTCTCCGTTGTCGCCAATAAAGTTAATAAGCTATTTAATACTCCGCTCGCTCGCAGCGATGTGACCCGAAAAAATCTCTCTGCTCCCTACTCTGAAAAACAGCAGCCGCAAAATCGCGGTGTTCAGTTCAAACCACGATGCTTAACAACTTGTTGGGCACATAGATCACTTTTTTAGGGGTCTTGCCGTCCAGATGCCTTTTGACTGCGGCGCTGTCGAAGGCGAGCGCGCGGACCTGATCCTCAGCGGTGTCGGCGGCGACCTCCAGCCTGTCGCGCACCTTGCCGTTGATCTGCACCACCACCGTTACGACCTCGTCTTTGGCCAGGTCGGGATCGAAAGCGGGCCATTTTTGCCGATGGACCGATTCGTCGTGGCCGAGCGCCCGCCAGAATTCCTCGGCCACATGCGGCGCCATCGGCGCGAGCATCAGCACGTAACTCTCGATCGCCGCGCGACCAATCTCCGCCGGTTCGAGCCGCGCGATATAATTGAGTTCGTCCATTAAAGCGGCCAGTGCGGTGTTAAAGCGCAGGCGCTCGATGTGATCGGTCACCGTGCGGATGGTCTGATGTGTCTTGCGCAGGGTCTGTTCGGCGGGCTTGCCCTGCGGGCATCCGGCGTCAACGTAGCGGCGCACCAGGTTCCATACGCGGGTCAGGAAACGCGCCGTGCCCACCACGCCCTCTTCGTTCCAGTTGGTGGGCTCCTCGAACGGACCCATGAACAATTCCCACAGGCGCAGCGCGTCGGCGCCGTACTTCTCCACCATCGCATCGGGCGTGACCACGTTGCCCTTGCTCTTGGACATCTTCTGACCGTCGGCGGCCCAGATCATCCCCTGGTTGCGCAGGACCGGGAACGGTTCCTTGAAATTGATGAGACCGGCGTCGAACATCACCTTGGTCCACATCCGCGCGTACAAAAGATGCATCACGGCGTGCTCGGCGCCGCCCACGTAAAGATCGACCGGCAGCCAGTAGTCAACCGCCTGGCGGTCAAACGGAGCCGAGGTCTCATGCGGGGACGCGAAGCGCAGGAAGTACCATGACGAGCAGGCAAACCCGTCCATCGTGTCGGTCTCGCGCTCGGCCGGCCCGCCGCATCTGGGGCAGGTGGTGTTGACGAATTCAGGCACATTGGCCAGCGGCGAACGTCCGGTCCCCGACGGCTGATAATTGGTCATGTCCGGCAGCACCACCGGGAGCTGAGCTTCGGGCACCGGCACGATGCCGTCGGTTTTGCAGTAAACAATGGGAATTGGACAACCCCAATAGCGCTGGCGCGAAATCAGCCAGTCACGCATGCGGTAGGTGACGGTCGGCCGTCCGATCGCCTTTTCCTGCGCATACTGCGCGATTGCCGCGATCGCATCGCGCGTCGGCTTGCCGGTGATAAAACCGGAATTGATCGTGACGCCGTACTCGGTAAACGCCCGGTCCTCGGGCGTCGGGCTGCCGTCCGCCGGCGCCGTCACGCGAGGGATCGGCAGTCCGTATTTGCGGGCGAACTCGAAGTCGCGCTGGTCCTCGCCCGGCGCCGCCATGATGGCGCCGGTGCCGTAGCCCATCAGGACGTAGTCGGCGATCCAGATCGGAATGTCCTCATCGGTGAAAACGTTGTGCGCGTAGGCGCCAGTGAACACCCCGGTCTTTTCCTTGACCGTGGACAGGCGCTCGATCTCGCTCTGGCGGCGCGCCTGCGCAACGTAGGCGTCAACCTCGGCGCGCTGCCCGGGCGTGGTGATGCGGGCGACCAGCGGATGCTCGGGCGCCAGCACCATGAAGGAGACGCCGAACACGGTATCCGGCCGGGTGGTGAAAAAACGCACTGACTCGCCCGGATGGCCGCTGACTGGGAACGCCAGTTCGGCGCCTTCGGAGCGGCCGATCCAGTTACGCTGCATCAGCTTGATTCGTTCAGGCCAGTCGATGCCTTCCAGATCTTCGAGCAGCCGATCCGCGTAGGCGGTGATCCTGAAGTACCACTGCTCGAGTTCCTTTTTGGTGACGGGTGTATCGGTGTGCCGCCAGCAGCAGCCGTCGATCACCTGTTCGTTGGCCAGGATCGAAAGGCATTTGTCGCACCACCATTGCGATCCCACCGCGCGATAGGCCAGCCCGCGTTTGTAGAGCAGCAGGAAGAACCACTGCGTCCATTTATAGTATTCGGGCGTGGAGGAGTTGATCTCGCGCGTCCAGTCGTAGGCGCATCCGGAGAGCTTGAGCTGGCGTTTGAAGTTGGCGGCGTAGCGCGGCACGGTTTCCTTGGGATGGAGCTTCTTGAGGAGCGCGTCGTTCTCGGCAGGCAGCCCGAAGGCGTCCCAGCCCATCGGATGCAGCACGTTGTAGCCGGTCATGCGGCGAAAGCGTCCGACCACGTCGCACGGCACGTAGTTGTGCAGATGGCCGACGGACAACCCCTCGCCCGAAGGATAAGGAAACATTTCCAGCAGGTAGAATTTGGGGCGGCTGCGGTCAGCCGGGGTCAGGTAAAGCCCGCTGCTTTCCCACAGCGCCTGCCATTTGGGCTCGATTGCCTTGGGGTCGTATCGCTCGTCCATCGGATTAGAATTCGATCAACCTCGCTTGGTTAATGCGCCTTAATTCTAAATCATCAGCGGCGGCCGCGAAACGCCGCTCCGGCCGCGGCCTTGCCGTTGCGCTGAGGCCGCAATATGGTTAGGCGCTATGAGTACCGAAGAAAACAAAAAAATCGTGCTGGGTTATTTCGAGGATCGGTCGGCCGGAAATCCCCGCGCCTTCGACCGCTTCGCCGATTCCGCCCAGTGGATGATCATGGCCAAAGGCGCGATGGGCGGGAGCAAGTCCAAGGCCGAATTGCTCAAGATCATCGAACAGAACACCGCCCGTTTCGAGGCGCCGGTCAAGTTCACGGTCACTGGCGTCACCGCCGAGGGAGATCGGGTCGCGGTCGAGGCGCAGGGCTATGCCAAACTGAAGAGCGGCAAAACCTACGAAAACCTCTACCATTTCCTGTTCATCGTCCGGGACGGGAAGATCCAGACCGGCAAGGAATACTGCGATTTCCTGTACGCGTCCGAAGTGTTCCGGCCCTGATTTGCAACTGAGCGGACATGTTGCCGGAGGCTTTCCAGCGGGTCCCTGGAGTTTGAACAGGACAAGATGAAGTACGACCATATCGTGGTGGGGGCGGGGTCGGCGGGCGCGATCGTCGCCGCGCGACTTTCCGAAGATCCGCGTCGTTCGGTGCTGCTGATAGAAGCCGGACCCGACTATCCCGATTTGGAGCATCTGCCCGACGACGTCAAGTACGGTTACGCCACCGCCGCCGACGTGATGGTCAACGACCAGCACGTGCGCTGGTTCACGGCCAAGGCCACGGAACAGGCGCCGCCGATGATGGTGCCGGCGGGACGGCTGACCGGCGGCGGCAGCTCCGTCAACGGCCAGGTCTTCCTGCGCGGCATCCCGGAAGACTTCGATTCATGGGCGGCGAGGGGCAACGATCAGTGGACGTTCGCGGCATGCCTGCCGTTCTTGCGCAAGCTGGAGGCCGACCGGGATTTTGGCGGAGATGACTTCCATGGCTCAAGCGGCCCGATTATCGTGCGGCGCTTCAAGCGCGAGGAATGGCTGCCCGATCAGCGCGCGTTTTATAATGCGTGCCGAGCCGAGGGGTTTCCCGACTGCCCCGACTTCAACCATCCGCAGGGCACCGGAATCGGACCCGCGCCACTTAACAACGTCGACTCTGTCCGCTGGAGCACCGCGATCGGCTATCTCAACCCGGCGCGCCATCGGCTGAACCTTACAATCAAGCCGCGATGCGAAGTGCGGCGCATCCTGTTTGACGGCAATCGCGCCACCGGAGTCGAAGTGTTAAGCGGCGGCGAAAAGTTTACGGTGGAAGGTGAGGAAATCATCTTGAGCGCCGGGGCAATCTGCTCGCCCCATCTGCTGATGCTGTCGGGAGTCGGCCCGCAGGATCAGTTGCGTGAGTCAGGAATCCCGGTCGTTCACCATCTGCCCGGCGTGGGGCAAAACCTCCGTGATCATGTTTATTGCAATGTCACCTGGCGCACGCGCGCGGACTACGCGCTCGATCCGATGGCGCCGCGGATGCAACTGGTGCTGCGCTGCACCGCCACGGGATCGCCCCTGCGCAACGATCTGCAACTGCTGATGTATTCCTACGCGCAGCAGTTCGAGATGGGCCGCTTCGCGCCGGTGGGAACGCGCATCCTGCCGGCCGTCGAGTTGGCGCAAAGCGCCGGCGAATTGCGCCTGCAGTCGCCCGATCCCGACGTGCAGCCGCTGATCGATTACGGCTACCTGCGCGAGGATTTCGATCGCCGCCGGATGCGCGAGGCGATCCGCCTGGCCGTCCGCCTCGGCGAGCATCCCGATTTCAAGGCGATCACCGTCGAGCGCATCGAGCCCCGGCCGCACGAATTGAGCAGCGACGAGGCGCTCGACGAATTCGCGCTGCGCAACGCCACCACCTGTATGCATATTTCGGCGACGTGCAAGATGGGCCCGGCGTCCGATCCGATGGCGGTCGTGGATCAATTCGGCAAAGTGCGCGGCGTGCGCAACCTGCGCGTGGCCGACGCGTCGATCATGCCCGACTGCATCCGCGCCAATACCAACGTGACCACGATGATGATTGGCGAGCGCATTGCCGATTTCATCCGCTCGGGCCGCTAAGAGAAGAAAGGAAGTGAGGGAAGAGGAGCGAGAAGTGAGAGCAGAGCAACAGGACCACCCCGGCCCTCCGTCAGGGACAGAACAGGCTCGCGGGTCGGGAAGAAAATGGGGTTGCGGAGCCGCTCTTATCTCATTTCCCATCTCTCAATGTGCGGCGGCGCCGCTTCGGATATGCGGCGGGCGGCTGGGCAGGAATGGAATCAGGAACATCGCGCAGATGAACAGCACCGCCATCAGCATAAAGATGTCATTGTAGGCCATGATCGTGGCCTGGCGGTTCACCATATTGTTCATCAGCGAAATAACCGCCCCGCCTTGGGCAGGCGTGCCGTGACGCATGAATTGCTGAAGAAATCCCTCACGAACAATCCGGTAGTTGTCGTTCAACGGATTGATCCCGTCGATCAAACTCAGGTGATGAAATTGCGTGCGGCGCGCCAACAGGGTTGCGAGCGAAGCGTAAGCGACGTTGGCTGACACCCGCTGGAAGACGGTGAAAATCGCGGAGGCGCCGGTCATGTCGGCGGCGCGCATCGTGCTGAGCGAAATCGTGCCGATGGTGACCGCGAAGCACGACGACCCCAATCCCATCAGCACCAGGATCGGCGCGAAGTTCGAAAATCCCACGCCCAGCGGGAAATGCGCCAGGCTCCAGACCCCGTAGATCTGCAGGCAGGCGCCAAGCGTCACCGGGATTCGCGGATTGAGGTGGTTATACAGCCGGCCCATAATCGGCATCATGATCATCATCGTCACCGGCCGCGGCAGCAGCACCAGTCCCGCGCGGAGGGCCGGATAGCCGAGCAGCGTTTCGGTCCACTGCGGCAGGGCAAAACTCGAACCGAACAAAACGAAGCCGATTACCGCGTTCATGGTAGTGCCGATCCGCAGTTGAGGATTGGACAGCAGGCGCAGGTTGATAACCGGCTCCTCGGTCAAAAGCTCCCACACGACCAGGCCGATCAGGGAAACCGACGCAGTGATCGCGCCCATCACGATCCAGTTGGAGGAAAACCAGTCCACCTCTTCGCCGCGCTCCAGCACCACCTGAAATGCGCTCAGCCCGATGCTCAGGAGGATGATGCCGGTCCAGTCGATATTCTGGACTCCGCGCCTTAAGTATGGCGGGTCGTGCACGAACGTGCTGACCATCAGGATCGCGATTACCCCGATCGGCAGGTTGATGTAAAACACCCACTGCCAGCTCAGGTTATCGACCAGCCATCCACCCAACGTCGGACCCAGGGCCGGCGCGAGGATAACGCCCATGCTGAAGATCGCCATCGCCATCCCCTGCTCGGCCGGCGGGAAAGTCTCGCGCGCGATGGCCTGAGCGCAGGGAATCAGACCGCCGCCGCCGATGCCCTGGACGATGCGCGCGATGATCATCTGGGTAAGCGTCCGCGAGGCGCCGGCCATGAACGAGCCGATCAGAAACAACACCATCGAAAACAGGAAGAAGCGCTTGCGGCCCAGCAGCGTGGTCCACCAACTGCTCATCGTGACCAGGATAATCTCGGCGATACTGTAGGCGGTGGAAACCCAGGTGATGGTCAGCAGGTCGGAGCCGAAGGTGCCCATCATATGCGGCATCGCGACGTTGACCACGGTTACGTCCATCACGGACATGAACGTGCCCAGCATGACCGAGGCGGCAATCAGCCATTTGCCCGCACCCGCGATGCTGCCGACGGGATAGTCGGAGGGCGGTTGCCTGTGCGATGGCGCCGGCGCCGCCTGCGCGGGATTTTCCAGTGGCAGACTTTGTTGATCCAGTGCCATCAGCCTTTAACTTCAGCCCGTGACCTGCGTCCAAACGCCGTCTGATCCTGTTTATCCCACGGTGCGAGTTCAGCGAAACAGCATGCCGGCATTAGAAAATATGATGCAATTTGACTGGAAGGGACAACCTGTACAGACTGGGCGGCTAAAGAGGTGCCCCGACAGCTTCGATGCTTGCGGCCAGTGTGCCGCTTGCGCCTTTCCATGAGCGAGATTTCCATCGCCGAGAGCGCCCCGGTTGCGTCTGCACCTGGATCGACCGAGAGCGCAAACCGTTCAGCCCGCAAATGGCTAATCGCCGTTTCGGTGATGCTCGGCACCTTCATGCAGTCGCTCGACATCTCGATCATCAACGTGGCCCTGCCCTATATGCAGCGCAGCTTCCATGCCACCGTCGATCAGATCACGTGGGTGGTGACGAGCTATCTGATCGCGATTGGAATCGTGCTGCCGATGACCGGATGGCTGGCGGCGCGGATCGGGCGGCGCGTTTACTTCATCGCATCGATCACGTCTTTCATGCTGGCCTCGGCCTTATGCGGCGCGGCGCGATCGCTCACCCAGATCGTCATCGCCCGGCTGGTCCAGGGGGCGGCGGGCGCCGCGATGCTGCCGCTGGCGCAGGCCATCCTGCTCGAAACCTTCCCGCCCTATGAACATACGCTGGCGATGTCCACCTTGTCGCTGGGCTCGGTGATGGCGCCGGTGTTCGGGCCGACGCTGGGCGGCTGGATCACGATGCATTGGAACTGGCGCTGGAACTTTTACATCAACGTTCCGGTCAGCGCGCTGGCGGCGATCATGGTGTACACCTTCGTCCATGATCCGCCCCATCTGCGCAAGGACCGCGCCGGCGAGCCAATCGACTACATGGGTCTGATCTATATCACCGCCGCGTTCGGCCTGTTCGAGTTCGTGATGAGCCGCGGCCAGAACGTCGGCTGGTTGGCGGCGCCGTGGGTGCGTTACTGCTCGATCCTTGCCGCATTCTTTGTGATCCTGCTGGTGCGTCAGGAACTGAGATTTCCCCATCCGATCGTCGATCTGCGCCTGCTCAGAACTTTCAGCTTCACCCTCGCGGCTTTGCTGGTGCCGATTTACACGGCCGCTGTGTTTACCGTCAATGTGCTCAATCCGCTGTTCATGCAGGAGGTGCTGGGGTTGGACGCGGAGAAGACCGGAATCCTGGTCTCGCCGCGCGCGATCGGACTGGCAATCGGCCTGGTGTTGGTCGGACAGTTGTCGCGCCGCAACCTGGACATGCGCTACTATCCGGCGCTCGGCCTGTGGATCGCCGCCTATGAATTGTGGGTGATGTCGCACTGGCGTCTGGATACGGGCGTGCAGGGCCTGATTTGGCCGATCTTCGTGTTCGGGCTGACGATTGGCGGGACCTTCTCGGTCCTGACGGCGGCCGGGATGAGCGAAATTCCCAAAGAGCGGCTCGGCTTTGCCTCCAGCCTTTTCAACATCATGTCCAACCTGGGCTCTGCCACCGGGATTGCGCTGTTCAGCAGTCTGCTGACCAGCCATCACCGCTCCTACCTGGCCCGTCTGACCGCGATGGGGATGAACCACGTCGGTCCCGCCGCCGCCGCGGGCATCGCGCTCAAGGCCATTGGTCCAACCGCTTGGCTGCTTTCGTACAACGACGTTTACCGCACCCTGATGTTCGTCCTGATGGTCGTCGCGCCAAGCTGTCTGTTGCTCAAGCGCCCGGCCAGCGGCACGGGTATCGAGATGGCAGGCGATTAAAAGCTTGATGATGCTGTTTGCGCCGGGGCGCGGGCGCGTGTTAGCTACCCCGGATAACATCGGGGGAGATTGACAGCGATGGCGCAGGAAACCAGACGTGTCAGCGTGATCACCGGCGGCAGCGGCGGAATGGGGATCGAGTGCGCCCGGCTGCTGGCCAGCGAAGGGCCGATCATTATCGCCGATATCAAGGCGCGCGAGCTTGAATCCGCCGCGGCGCAACTGCGCAAAGCGGGCGGCGAGGTGACCTCGGTGTTGTGCGACGTCAGCGCGGCGGATTCGGTCGCCGCACTGGCGCAAAAGGCGGCGGCGGCCGGGCAGGTGCAGGCGTTGATCCATACCGCGGGAATATCGCCGACGATGGCCGATTGGCGGCGTATCATGAGCGTCAACCTGATCGGATCGGCACTGATCGAGCGCGCGTTCGCGCCCCTGATGGCGCCCGGCGGCGCTGCGGTATTCATCGCGTCGATGGCGGGGCATACGGTGCAAAACGCCGCCGCGGCCGCGGCCGTGCTCGATCGCCCGCTTGCTCCCGATTTTATTGAACGCCTCGAACAAGTTGCCGGGCCAATCGATCCGGGCTCCGCCTATGGCTTGTCCAAGCAGGGCGTGATCCAGTTGTGCCAGCGCGTGACGCCGGCCTGGGCCAAGCGCGGCGCGCGCATCAATTCGATCTCGCCGGGCCTGATCGACACCGGGATGGGCAAGCTGGAATTTGCCAATCAGCCGATGATGGCGATGATGCTGGAGCAGACGCCGCTGGGACGATGGGGAACGGCGGGGGAAATCGCCGAGGTCGCGGTTTTCCTGTGCTCGCCCAAGGCATCGTTCGTCACCGGAATCGACATATTGGTGGACGGCGGCATGACCAACGTGCTGGCGCGCCAGGCGCGCGGGCTGACTTCCTGAAAATCGGAGCAGCGACATGAAATTCGGTTTATTGGGAATTTTGCAACTTCCGCGGCCATGGCAACCTGACTCCGAACTCAAACTTATCCAGGAAGCGCTGGAGCAGGTCGAACTCGCGGACCGCCTGGGAATCGAATACCTGTGGCAGGTCGAGCATCATTTTTTGGAGGAATATTCGCATTCCTCGGCCGGCGAAAGCTTTCTGGCGGCCGCCAGCCAGCGTACCCAACGGATGCGCCTGGCGTCGGGCATCACGCTGCTGCCGCCCAACTACAACCATCCGGTGCGCGTGGCCGAGCGTGTGGGGATGCTCGATTTGCTGAGCAACGGACGGGCGGAATTGGGCACCGGCGAATCGTCCACCTTCGCCGAACTCGAGGCTTTCCACGTCTCGCGCACGGAAAAGCGCGCGATGTGGCGCGAAGCGCTGGTCGCGGTCTGCCGCATGATGGTGGAGGAACCGTTTCGCGGGCTCGAAGGCAAATATGTGCAAATGCCGCCGCGCAACATCATTCCCAAACCGATTCAAAAGCCGCATCCGCCGGTCTGGGTCGCCTGCTCGCGCCAGGAGACGATCGTGATGGCGGCGCGGCTGGGCTTGGGCGCGGTCACCTTCGGCTTCCTGTCACCGGTGGACGCGCGCAAGTGGACCCAGGATTATTACGCAACCCTGGCCAGCGACTGCCATCCGATCACCTACCGCGTTAATCCAAATGTCGGATTCCTCTCCATGTTTGTATGCGGGCGCGATGAGCGGCGCGTCGCTCAGATGGCGGCGGCGTGGGGCGAATTCGGCTACGGCTTCAGGCATTACTATACCGACGGCGTCCATCGGCCGGGCAGGACCAGCGTGATCGAGGAAGGCCGCAGGATCGCCGCGCAGGAGCCGCCGCCTGACCCCGCCGCGCTCGCGGCACTCGCCGCCTATGCCTGCATGGGCACCCCTGAACATATCCGCAAAGTGCTGCTCGAATACGAGTCGGCGGGAGTTGACCAGGTCATCTTCATGCATCAGATGGGACGCCTGCAGCATGCCGACATTTGCAGCGGTCTCGAACTTTTCGGCAAAACCGTTCTGCCCGAGTTTATCGAGCGCGAGGAGAAACGTTCGCGCGAGAAGGTCAAACAGCTCGAACCCGTGATCGAAAAGGCGATGAAAGCGCGCGTCGAGCCGCCAGCCCCGCCCTATGACGAGAATTACGCCTTTCGCGCCGACGGCCGGCAGATTCGCCATTTCGCCCACGAACCGGAGCCGGTCAAAGCCGCGAAAAACTGACGGTGTCTGGTTGCAGCCCAACAAACGGCCGGTGCCAGGTCGATTCCAGTCATCATAGAAGCGGGAAAGTAAGCTTCCAATTAGATGCAGTGCTGTAAATAAATAGGAGAGGAGAGACCATTCGCCGACGAATAGGGACGAATGATCACTTTAGTGCGAAGCTTTGCCTGCGTCCACGTTTTTGCTATGAGCTCTGCCAGACTGCGAAAGCATGAGGCTGACGGGCGTGCTTTATGAGTTTCTTCCTTTGAATGCGGGCGGGTGGCCGGTTTCGATTGCAGCATCGCATCACGGGAACACTTCGAAAATCATGATGATCCCCGGTTTTATGGCGGGGGATGCGAGCCTTTACCCGTTGGCGGCCGCTTTGCGAGGAATGGGCCATCGGGTGTTTTTTGCCGGCATCTGGAGCAACATGGACTGTCCGCGCCGGACGATGGCGCGCCTGTCCAAAGCGCTAACTGACGCGTCCTCAGCCGGTCGATGCAAGGTGGTTGTGCTGGGGCACAGCCTTGGGGGCATTTATGCCAGGGAACTGGCGCGGCGCCATCCGCACCTGGTCGAGCGCACGATTCTGCTGGGTTCGGCAATCCGCAGGCCGTTGGATAACAGCAATCCGTTCGTGCGGATGTGGTTCATGGCGACCCGCCGGTTCCATCACGAGGGCGGAAGCTGCCTGGACCATCTGAGTTCACTGTGCGGGGCGCACAGGGCGGAGCCCGTGTCGCCGGAAATCGCCCAGACCATCATCTATTCGCGCAGTGATGCCGTGGTGGACTGGAGAAGCTGTATCGAATCGGGGCCGAACATCGAGGCGATCGAGGTGCGGGCGGGTCATAACAGCATGCCGTTTAGCCCCGAGGTGCTTGCGATCGTGGCCGCGCGTGCGAAAACCCCGGCCCGAAGCGGGGAACCCGGATCATGAAGCGAGCCCTGACCGTTGACGCCGCCAGCCTGTGATTGGGGTCAGTACTCCTTGTGCCATTGCAGCGTAATCTCGTTGCCGTAGTTGGTCGAAGCCGAGGAGTTAATCGTTATATTGCGAGTTATATAATACTGAATTTCCGCCCTGCGATCCTGCATATTCGCGGATGACTGAGTAGCCGAAACGTAAAGATTTTTCGTAATGTAGCGGCCCAGACCCACTCCGCCCGAAGTAGTGGTCACGCCGAGTTCGCCGAGGCCAAGAGCCTGAGCGACCGCATGGCCGATCTGTGCGGCGGCATATCCGCCGGCCATGGAAATCGCCTGATTTTGCAAATCCTGTTGCTGATTACCGCTTAGCTGGTTGGCCGGTTTGCCGAACATTATTACGGACAGGATATCGGACTGCGGAAGTTCGGGAATGCTGCTGAGGGTGAGTTTGGGCTTCTCCGCGGTTCCGCTGATATTCACGGATACTATATAGCTGGGGACCTCGATTTGCGCGACCAGATCGAGTTCGGGGTTTAGCTGATGGCCGCCGGTGAACAGGATCTGGCCGCGTTTTACGTCAAATTGCCGATCCGCAACTACCACGGTTCCTCTGACCGTGGTGATGGCGCCGGAAATCATCAGCTTGGCGTTGCGCTTTTTAAGCAGATGCAGTCTGCCTTCCAACTCGACGGCGAAATCCGCGGTTTTCACCCACGTATTGCGATCGATTACCACTTCGATATTCATGGCGAGCGCGGGTGGAAGCGGACCAACCTCTGACGGTTGGGACGGCGGCGGAGGTGGAGCGTGAGCCGGCAGCGCCTGCCATTTGCGGACGATAACGATTGTGCGGTCGAGGCGCGGTTTGCTGCCCGTGACCGAGATATCGGGCCGCATCACTCCATAAAGGACTTCCACCCGACCAGTGATGCTCGGCGCTTCCATGGTGCCGGTCAGGTTTATGCGCGCGTCACTGGTTGCGTGAAATTCCGCGGTCTGTATCGCCGGCCATTTCTCGGCCTGGACATGGAGGTCAAGCAGGCGCGGCCGGGCGTCGGCACCCAGCGTGGCAAAGCCGCCTGCGCTCAGGATTCCCGTGCCGGCTTTGGCCGACAGACTGGCTATCCTGATTTCACTCGGACTCAACTCGACATCGGCGCTGATATCGGTGACATTGACCGCCAATTGGCGGGCCGTCGCGTGAGCGTCGATGAGGCGCAGGAAACCGTTGGGAGCCGGATGGGTAAGCGGGCCGTGCGCGCTGATATTTACCGCCAGTATTCCGCCGATGCCGCTGATCTGTTTGGTCGCGAAACTATTGAGAAAAGCCAGACTGATTCCCGGGGAAACCGCGCGGGCGTCGAGGTCGCCGGTAATCTTCGCCTCAAAACCATGGGACCAGCTTAGCTGCATCGGCAGGGTTGCGGATGCTTCGAGGCTATGAGTTGGGTCCTGAGTGATGGTCGACTGAACTTGCGCCTGCCCCTGCCCGTAGCGCAAACGTGCAGCGATTTTGGCGTATGCGACGTGGTCGATATCAACCCGATCGACGTCCGCGGCGATCGAAATCACGGGCGCGGACGCGCTGCCGCGCACCGACAGATTCGCAAATAGCAGTCCTTTGAAATTCGCTCCTTTGGGAAAGTACGAGGAGAAATCCGAAATGTTGAGCGCCTCAATGCGGCCGGTGAGATCCTGGGGACCGCCAACTGCTATCACACCCCCAAGCGCGACACTTTGGTTTTGATTGTGCGCTGCGAAATCACGAACTTCCAGACGTTGCCCCTTCATGACGAAGCGGGAGGGCTGGACCAGGCGCCAGGTTCCATGACTGGTGCCAATGGACATCTGACTAAGATCGGCTGATATTTCGTGGCGTCTGAATTCAATGTCCGTCCGCAGCCGCGCCGAATGCAGGAGGCGGTCGGTAGCGTCGGCGCTGACCGCCGCGGTTTCAAATTTTCCGGGGACCAGGCGAATGCCGCCACGCAGAGTCTTCAACTCGATGCCGGCCGTGATTTCCGCCATGGCCAGATCAACACGCCCGTCGGGCCGCATTTCTTTCCCGAGTCCGCCGACATCGTAGGTTATATCGCCATGTGCGACGGAGTATTTATCAAACTTGACCTGACGGAGCTGCGCCGAGCCGACGGCACGCAACCTTGAGAGATTGCCGGTGATGCGGCCGGCCATCTGGAGTTGGCCGCTTCCCGCGCGTCCAGCCATTTGCAGCCACTGAGAGAGTTGGCCGACGGCCAGCCGGTAGTTGAGATGGCCGACGTGATTGGCGGTTAGCGCCACCTCGCCGCTGGCGTCGAGGGTGGTTTGCCCGGCTCTGAAAGTGACGCTGGCAATCTGCGCCACGCCGTTTGCGATGCGGGCGTCAACCAGGCCGGAATCGATCGTGACACGCTCAACCGTCGAACGAAGCCATCTGATTCGCGCCTGCGTGCGCATCGTGGCGGGTTGATAGCCGGCGCCGTTGATATCGGCGGTAAAATTGAGGTCGGCTGGTGGAATCGCGCGGGAGGCGGTCAGGCGCGCCGGATGCAAATGTTCAAGCGCGAGCACAAGCTGATAGGAGGGATTGCGGGCGATACCGACTTTTCCCTGAATGCGCCCGGCGGCGTTGGCTCCTTTGAGCTGTGCGTCGATGTCGGCAATCTGTCTGACCACGCCCGCACTGAACGAAAGATCGCCCAGACGCATCCCGCGCACAGAGATATCCGCCATATGAGCGTCAAGCCTCCCTTTGATCGATGGCAGGTTGAGAGCAACACCGTTGGCCCGCACGGCCGCATCGATGACGCCGCCGGGCAATTGAGCGGCGACAGCGGGCTTGAGCAGCTTATGGAGATCGAGTTTGACCAGCTTCGCCTGGACGTTCCAGGGCGGTTGATTTGTGGCAATGTCGGCTTCAAGCGCGGCATTGAGGTGCCCCGGTCCGGCGTTGAGATCGAGGCCGGCCCGCAGCCTGGAGGCCTGACCTGTGAGCCGCACGATTCCCTCCAGATTGCCGGCAAGTTTGGCGGCAGGAACGATAGAATCAACGTCGGCTGGGTCCAGATTTTTGATATTGATTGTGGCGCTTACATGTTTCGCCGCGAGATCGTCAATAGTGCCGTCCACCACGATGTCTGATTTTTTCGTTCGTATGTTCAGGTCGCTTACTTTGATGGTTGCGGCGTGCGTCTGATCATACTCGACTCTACCTTTAACCCGGGCCGTGCCCGGAACTTCAGGGCCGCTCAGTGCGAAAGCGACCGCGGTGAACTTGAACTGCGTCCGCGGCTGATTCATGCGGGCGCAACCGGCGGCATTGAATTGACTGACGTTGAAGGCAGCGGAGGGCGCCGTCTCGATACGGGCGGCGCCCTGTGCGATGCGCACGCCGCGCAGATCAAGGCTGAATGACGGCTCGGAGGTTGACGGCTCGCGCTCTTTGAGCGCGGCGGCCAGGTTCCATTGACCATCGGGTTCCCTGGCCACATCCATTAACGGCCTGATTACGTCGAGGCTGGAAAGAACGATCCGCTTGCGCAGGAGAGGAACCAGCTTGTACCCGATACTCACTTGGGAGATCGAGGCGATTCGCTTGCCGCGGTAGTCAAGCGTTACGTCCTCGAGGCTGATGGGCCCCCAGATGGAAAGGTGAAGTTGTCCTATAGCGACTTGTCCTTCATAGGTGGCATTGAGGTATTGAACCAGACGCGTACGGAGAAAATTGTCAATAAATGAAAGGCCCGGGATTGTGAACAGGGGAATCAATGATAGCGCGGCGAACAGTAGAAATCCCAGCAGCAGCCATCGTGCTCTTCGCCACACCCGCTTCATATCTCGACCCACGATCGGTTCTTGATGTCAGAAGTATTGACCGATGCTGAAGTAAACCTGCCATTGAGTTTGATTGCGCGGCTTGTGAAATGGAATACCCAGGTCGATGCGGATGGGGCCGACCGGGGTGTTGTAAGAGAGCGCCGGACCGGCGCCGAAATCCAGGTGGTTAATGGGTATGTCGTAAGGATCGACGGAGAGCTGGCCGAAATCGAGGAAGGCTGCGCCCGAAAGATTGCCCCAGATGGGGCGGCGGAATTCGACGCTGCCTTCAAGATCGGTCAGGCCGCCAATCGGAGTGTCGTCGGGAGTGTGTGGTCCCAACTGCCAGTAGCGCCATCCGCGGACGCTGCCCTCGCCCCCGATGAAGAAGCGGTAAAAAAGCGGATAGTTTTGCAGATTGTGACCGAAGTAATCGCCAAAGCCGAGCTTGAGGCGGGTGGCCAGAATCGTTTTCCATCCGAGCAGCCGATAATGCTTAACCTGACCCCACAAGCGGTAGAAATTAAATGAGCCGCCGAAGATCTCCCCGGCCTGCATCGCTTCCAGATCGATCACGTAGCCCTGGCTCGGATTGAAAAGGTCGTTGGTGGTATCCATCGTAAAGCCGGCTTCCGGTCCCGAAACGATTCCGCTCATCCTGATGCCGCCGAGCGCCTGTACCAGCTCCTCATCGACCGAAGTGAGCTTGTCGTATTCGAGTCGATAGCCGATGAAGGCCTTGGTTTTTTCCGAGATATTGTAGCGGATCGAGGGAGTGAACCGCGTGCCGAAGAGGGTATACGGAGGAACCTGCTGTATATCTTCGCCGAAACCCAGGATGCCGGTCATCGCGCGCGCGTTGAAGAGGTAGGGCTGAGTAAGGGACAGCCGAGCGGCGCTGTCGATATTCGAATAGCGCAGGAATGCGGTGAGCTGGCGCCCGCCGCCGAGCCAGTTCATGTCGCTCCAGGCGAAATTGGCGATAAACTGGCTTTCGGTGTTATAGCCGCCTCCCGCGGCGATGGAATGTTTGGGTCTTTCCCTGACGGTGAGGCGGATGGGCACGATGTGGGGATCCTCGACATTGGAAAGCGGCGTAAGCCGAACGACGGAAAACAGCCTGAGCTTGAGCAGACGATCGCGAGTTTCGTCCAGCTTGGCTTGCGAAAACGGCTCTCCCGCGTGATAGGCGATTTCGCGGCGGACAATGTAGGGCTGTATCGTGGTGAGGCCGGTGATGGTGGTTTTTCCGAACACGCCCGCGCTATCCGGCTGCACGTAATACCAGATGCGGACCTGATTGTCGGTGATATTAACCTCAGCGCGTCGCTCGGTTTTGGTATGCGCGAAACCGCCGTTGCGAAAGAAGGTGCCCAGAGCATTTTCCGCGCCGACGTAGGCGTTGTCGTCAAAGAGATCTCCGGGTTGTAGCTTTATTTTCCTGTAAAGCGGATCGGAGCGGGGAAGCTCCCGGCGGTCGAGGACAATCTCGATGCGCTGGATCCGGGCCGGTTGGTTTTCATTGATTTTGATTACCGGCGTTACGAGATGATCCTGAACTTTCAGGTCGTAGTTAATCGCTGACCGGAAATAGCCATGGGAGTGGTAAAAAATTTCCAGCTCCTTGAGGTCCTGGGTAAAGACGTCGGGATCGAAAACGGGACGCTTTTTCCACAACTGGTAAAATGGCCGCTCCTTCGTTTGCATGTTGGCCAGCAGCGCGCTGTCCGAGAAGGCGTGATTGCCCACGAACACAATCCTGTTGACCCGGTAGGTGACCTCGGGTCTGAGGTCCTGGAGCTTGATCGCCCAGGCCGGATGGCAGCATAAAAGCGGGAAAATTGCGGCCCCAAGCGGGGCACGAAGCGCTCGAAAAAGCCAAGTCATAGGCGACTACGGCAGGATGGCGAAACTTGCCGCGTCGCCTTTGAGCCATTTCTCCCGATTACCGAAACCATCTGGATCAAGAATATGGCGCCGCACCGGAGCTAACAACGAATAAGAGGCAGGACCCGCGTCGGCGTGGTCCCGGGGCGGGCAGGCGCGCGAAAATCAAGTGAGGTGAGACAGGCAAGCGCGAGCAAATCAATGGGCCATCGCGACGGCGTCGGCGGATGCGGCAGCGGAGCGATCGAGACGATTGTTGGCCCACAACCAGGCCAGGAGCAGGACGGGAGTGAGCAGAGTGCTCAGCCAGAACAGGGTCCAGTAGATGTCGTTGAGCGCCAGCATCGCCGCCTGACGCTGAAGTTCACCGTAAAGCATCGCGAGGCCGGATTTGGCGCCGGCCATGTTCTGCGGGGAAAGGAAATGGGGCGCTCCGGGCATCCGCGGCGGCGCTTGCGCGATGCGCCAGGCATCGAATACCGAAACATGCTCGGTGAGATAACTCTGATGGGTCTGCTCGTTGCGCACCAGCATCGTGCTCATGATTGAGATGCCCATTGCGGCGCCGGTGTTGCGAATCATGCTGAACAGACTGGCCGCGTAACCCATCCTCTCCCGCGCCACGCAGGTCAGGGTGGCGGCGGAGAGCGGCGGGAAAATTATCGAGAAGCCCGAACTGATCAGAATCGTCGGCCAGAGCACCTGCCAGTAATCGACGGACAGGTTCCAGGTCGCCATTTTATAGAGCGCGTAACACTGCATCAAAAAACCCGCCACCCAGAAGGGTTTGATCGGCAAACGGTAGCGCGCGAGCTGGCCGACCAGCAGCATCGCCAACGCCGCCCCCAGTCCGCGCGGCGCCAGCACCAGGCCGGCCTGCCATGCCGAGTACCCCATGAATTCCTGGAGAAAGACCGGATTAAGTAGATTGGTGCCGAAAAGCATGAAGCTCATCAGCACCAGGATAATGATCGCGATCGTGAACATCGGAATCTTGAGGATCCGCAGGTCCATGATCGGTTCGGGGAAGCTCAATTCCCGCCAGATGAGCAAAACCAGGGACAGCACGATTCCGATCGCGGCATAGGTGACCCATGGCGACGCGAACCAGTCGGCGCGCTGTCCGCGATCGGCGACGATTTGAATCAGTCCGAGGCTGAGCGCGATCAGCACGATGCCTGGGTAATCGACGCGGCCGCCCCTGGCGCGCATCCGGCGCAGGTAGGGCGGGTCGTGGAGGAAAGTGGAGACCATCAGGATGGCGGCGACACCGATGGGGACGTTGATGTAGAAATTCCAGCGCCATGACCAGTTGTCCGTAATCCAGCCGCCCAAAGTCGGTCCCATGACCGGCGCGACCATCATGCCGATGCCCCAGAACGCCATCGCCATCGCCTGTTCTTCGGGCGGAAAAGTCTCCATCAGGATGGCCTGTGAGGAGGGTTGCATCGCGGCGCCGGCCAGGCCCTGAAGCAACCGGAAGAACACCATCTGATTGAGTGACTGGGCGGCGCCGCAAGCGGCCGAGGCGAGCACGAAACCGGTGACCGACAGCATGAAATAGCGCTTGCGGCCGAATCGCGCCGAGATCCATCCGGTCATCGGAATCATGATCCCGTTGGCGACCAGGTAACTGGTGGCGACCCAGGTGATCTCGTCGACGCTGGCCGAAAAACTGCCTTGCATGTGCGGCAGCGCGACATTGACGATTGAAACGTCGAGGACTTCAAGAATGGTCCCGAGCATTACCGACAAGGCAATAATCCACTTGTGCGCGGACGGCGCCTCGGCCACGGATAAGGGCGCCTGGAGCTCGGCGGATTGGGTTTTGGGACTGGCAACCACGGATGAGTAGCAAGCTACGGCAGGGGGATGTTTTAGTAAAGGATGAATCGCCGGCCCGGCGATCCGGTCCACACGCAGGAAGGTTTGAGCTACTCTCTGCGCAAACGGCGACCGGATGAAAGGTCTGCGCGGCCGGTAAATCCGGCTTTTGTTGGATGTTCTGGACCGCCGGAGTCAACTGGGCCGAAGTTTTCATAAGGAGAATTCAATGGCGGATGAATTGGTCAAGGTGGAGCGCTCGGGCGATTATCTGACGGTCAGATTGAACCGGCCTGAGAGGGGCAATGCGATCAACAACGCAATGCTGGCGGCGCTGGACAGGGCGTTCGCGGCGGCGGAAAAGGACAAGAGTATCAGGGCGCTGATGCTGACCGGCGAGGGCAAACATTTCTGCGCCGGGATCGATCTGGCCGAGGGCCATCGCGTGGACACCACCGAGATTGGCGGCGGGCTGAGTCTGGAGACGGTGTTCCACCGGCTGGAGGCCTTGCCGATTCCGACGGTCGCGGTGATCCGGGGAGCGGCGCTGGCCGGGGGACTGGAGCTTGGTTTGCATTGCGACCTGCGCATCGCGGCTGAAACCGCCCGCCTGGGCATGCCAGTGGCGAAGGTTGGATTGATTCCGCCGTTTGATTTCACGCGCAAACTGATCGAAGTAATCGGCGCGCCGGCAACCGCCTATCTGCTGTTCAGTGCGGAACCAGTCGACGGCAGGCGCGCGCTGGAGATGGGGATGGTCAATGAAGTTGCGCCCGAAGCGGAGGTGGAAGCGGCCGGGCGCAGGCTGCTGGAGAAGATTTCCGGCAATGCGCCGCTTTCCCTGCGCACCGTCAAGGCGACCCTGCGGCGCTGCATGAGGGACGCGTTTTTGGCGGAGCACGAGGATCTCGACGAGATGGTCAAGGTTATTTTGAAGAGCTCGGACGCCCGAGAAGGGGCGCGCGCGTTCGTCGAGAAGCGCAAACCCCAATGGAAGGGGGAGTAGGCTCGCGATTAGCGCTGCGGGCGTTGCAGAGGGCCGGGTAAAGGCGGGTGCCGCGCGCGCCAATCAGGAATTTCCTTGCCTGAGAGCCGGACGTTGAGTGGCGGCGGCGGCTGGGCGGCGGGTAAAATATTTCAGTAGTCAGTTGGGAGAGGAGATTGAAAATCGCGAGTATATAGAGGCGGCGGCGAGTGAATATCCAGACGATAGCGAACTGGAGAAACTCTATCCTGACAAGAAAAGTCTGCTGCCCCTCATCCGGGAGGACCTGGTACAGTATTGCCTCGCGCTCAATCCGCGATGGCGGCCGGCGCGCCATCTGTTGTATCTGGCCGACCGGCTGATGGCGGCGGAACGGCGTGAACTGACCCGGCTGGTCATCACCATGCCGCCGCAGCACGGGAAGTCATGGACTACCAGCCAGCATTTTCCGGCCTGGTATCTCGGCCGCCATCCCGAACACTCGGTAATCACCGCGGCGTACAACGAAACCAAGGCGCTGGATTTCGGGCTCAGCGTGAAGGATCAGGTAAACGATCCGCTGTTTCGGCTGGCCTTTCCACAATTCGCGGTGCGGCGCGATTCCAATAGCGCGCTGCGCTTCACCACTGAACAGGGCGGCACCTATTTCGCGGTCGGACGAGGCGGATCCGCGACCGGGCGCCGCGCCGATTTGTTTATCGTTGACGATCCCTACAAGGACGAAGAAGAGGTGCGCAGCGAGGCGGTGCGGCGCCAGATCCGCAGTTGGTGGAGCAAGGTAATCTACACGCGCCTGGCGCCGGACGCGATCGTCGTAATAATCCACACCCGCTGGGACGAAGACGACCTGATCGGATGGCTGCTGACCGAACACGCGCAGGAGGGTTGGTGTGTGATAAACCTGCCGGCCATTGCCGAAGAGCAGGATCCGTTGGGGCGGGCGCCGGGCGAGCCGTTATGGCCCGAACGTTATTCGCTCGAGGATCTGGAAAAACGGCGCATCAATGATCCGATGGCGTTTCAGGCGCTCTATCAGCAGCGGCCGGCCGGGGCGGGCGCGCGGATGTTCCGCCGTGAATGGCTCGAGGGTGCCAACATGAATTGCCGCTACGATCCCGTGCGCCATCCGCCCAACCATCGCGCGATGAACAAGCTGATGCTGGTCGATCCGGCCAATTCCAAAAGCCGCAACGCCGACTACACCAGTATCTGGGTGCTGGGGCTGGCGGCGGATCGCAATTATTACGTGCTCGACATGGTGCGCGACCGGTTAAGTCTGACCGAGCGCGGCGACGCGGTTCTGGGGCTGCATCGCAAATGGCAATTCGCGCGCAGCCGCAGCGCCGTGGTGTACGAGAATTACGGCCTTCAGGCCGACATCTCATATCTCAATGACCGCATGGCGCGGGAGAATTATCGCTTTTCGATTCGGGATGTCGGCGGACGCTTGAGCAAGGCCGATCGCGTCGCGCGCCTGGTCGCGCTTTTCGAACAAGGCCGCCTGGTGATGCCGCTGAATCTTTATCGCACCAATAGCCATGGCGTGGAGGAAGATTTGGTCCGGGTTTTCATCGAGGAGGAATATGCCAATTATCTGGTTGGGGGCGGAGGATGCCGTCACGACGACATGCTCGACGCGCTGAGCCGGCTGTTTGATGTGGATCTGCCATGGCCCGCACCCGCTGAAGACGGAGGCGAAGCTGAAGAACTGCGCCGCTGGCGCGAGCAACGCCGAGCAGGACGCAACAACTGGATGTCAGCCTGAATATGACCTTACTCGCAGTTTTGTAACATTCTCGAACTTTTTCCACACAAAAAGTTTGATTACCCTTGCATTCCTTCACGCTTTGTTGTACAAATGACAACAATTTGTGAACGTCGGCTTTGGGCAGAATCAACGCGCTTAGTTTTCCGGACAGGCGTTTAGGCGAACACGCTTGTCACGCGTCTGAGGGGGAAGCAAACAAAAGAGGCGAAGACCTCGTTTTCCGCCACCAACTCGCCTGTGCGGGGGGCATGAATTGTGATCAGGGAACGGAACGAAAAGCACCAAACATTTGACCCGATTTCAATCAAAACAGGTCTATAATTGCATAAAAACAGCTTACACAATCATTTGCGCCCGCGTGACTTTTTGTTACGTGCTAGAGTGCAACCGCGGAAATTCGTGACGATGGTTTCTGGTCCGTCTTCCCCTGTTCCGCTGGCCGTGGCCCGGATCAAACGCGACTCGGGATGCGTGAGACTGGAGAACTGGCATTGGCGCGCCAGGATCGGCTTCAGCAGCCACGGCGTGCAGACCATATTGCAGGTAACCGAGCCGGCGGCGTTGGTGCCAATAAAACTTCGGCTGCCTCCCGGATGGCGTGAGATCCAGGAATCGGCCGGAGACCCGCAATACTCCCTGGTGGTCGGCAATGACTCAGCTCCGCCGGGACTGGAACGGCTCCATCTTCTGTTCCGCGGCCGCCTGCTGATTTCGGCTGCGTACAAGCTCGAACCGGTGCTGGGGGCGCTCGAAGCGGAGCTCGACCGCCGGGTGGGAGTGAGTGTTTCGCAGGACCGGCTCTTTATTCAGGCCGGAGCGGTAGGATGGCGCGGACGCGCGATCGTGGTAAAAGGTCCCGCTCACTTTGAAATTTCAGCCCTGGTTGCGGCGTTGTTGCGTGCCGGAGCCTCGTATTATTCGGATCGGTATGCGGTGTTGGACAGTCTTGGCCGGATCCATCCTTATCCGCGTCCTTTGTGGTTGAGGCGCGGCACTTATGGAAATCCGATCCGCTATCGGCCTGAAGATCTCGGGGCGAAGGTGGGCATCAAGCCCTTGCCGCTCACAACGGTGGTTTTTGCCTCCCTGCGGCCCGGCGCACAAACGCGTTTCTTTCCTGTCGGGCGCTTTGCAGCGGCCATGGAGTTGACTGCCGACACCCTGCTCTCCAGGCATGATCCGAACGCCATACCGCCGGCGATTTCGAAGGCCCTGGCGCGAGCGTCGATACTAAAAGGGGTTTGCGGCGAGCCCGAAGACATCCTCAATTTGTTGCCGGGATCCGCGGCAGCCGACAAGGGAACGAGGCTGAATCTCTCACTTCGTTGAAGAGCACAAAATTGTGGATTCGGCGCGATGCGAAACCGCGGATGAGCAATCCCATCCGCTGCGGCAAGGCCGCGGTTTCTCCGACGATCGGCAGTCCGCGTTTGGTTAAATAACTACAGGCCCGATTTCCGCAGTGTCCATCACCTGCCGATGCACTTGCTATTTGCATCCGGCAAAAATGTATATATATAATTACTAAATCAAAGCCGCATCGGGGCTATAGCCGATGCGTCCCGGTGTTTGGGACGAGCAGAACCGGCGGCTGCGAAAGATCGCCGGGACCCGCGGATGCGCGGGTCAGCCGCTTCCGGGCTATAACGGATGCATTGACGCCCGAAACCGGGCGCCAATGAGCCCAGTCCTTCGGCGTTGAAGAAGGAGTGTGACGGCGCGCAAGCGCCAGAGTAACTCACTTTAACGGACGGAGCGATTGGCTGTGGCTAACACCTTTTTCAACCCAACCGATCCTTCGACCAACAAACTGTGGTCGAAGGAACTTTATCGCGAAACCCGCAAAAAAACGGTTGCGACCAAGTTTATCGGCGCGACCTCCGATGCGCTGATTCAGATTCTCGACGACACCCAGAAACATCCCGGCGACCAGATTACCTATACTCTGCGTATGCAGCTCAGCGGGACCGGCGTGCTCGGGTTCGGCTTGCTCGAAGGCAACGAAGAGGCGATGACCTTTTACACCAATTCGCTGCTCATCGACAACCTGCGTCACGCGGTCAAATTGCAGGGAAGCGTGTCGCAACAGCGAGTGCCGTGGGATCTGCTCAACGAGGCCAAAATCGCGCTTTCAGACTGGTACGCGAGCCGTTACGACGTGGCGTTGCTCAACCACCTGGGCGGCAACACCGCGCAAGCAAATCCGCTTTTCACCGGCAACAACTCACCGATCGCGCCCGACGCAGCCCATCATATTTTCGCCGGGGGCGCGACCAGCGAGGCTACGCTGACTTCGACCATGACCTTCACCCTCTCGCTGGTCGACCAATGCGTCGCGACCGCAAAGACGCTGACGCCGGCGATTCGGCCGGTGCGGTTGAAGAACGGCGAGTACTACGTGATGTTCCTGCATCCGTTCCAGGTGCAGGCGCTGCGAAAATCGACCACCGCCGGCGACTGGAAGGATATCCAGATGGCGGCGATGCAGGGCGGCCAGATCGAGGACAACCCGATCTTTACCGGTGCGCTGGGGATGTTCAACGGCGTGATTCTGCATGAGGACGCGCGGGTTCCGTACGGCGACAATACTCAGAACCTGCTCCATACCGACCTCGGCGCCCCTGCGGTGGGGACGACTTCGGTTGCGCGCGCGATTTTCTGCGGCGCGCAGGCGGCAGTAATCGCGTTTGGCCGCAGTTACAACTGGCCCACCAAGTACAAGTGGGTAACCCAGGCCGATGACTACGAGGACCAGGTTGGCGTCGCCGTGGGCTCGGTTTGGGGAGCAACCAAGTCGGTCTTCAACTCGGCGGATTTCGCCACCATCGTGGTGAGCACCTGGTCCCAACTTTCCTGATAGCGAGTTGCCGGCTGGGACCGCGGCTGAGGACTTAAGTCCGCGCCGTGGTCCCGCCTGACGCGAACTCCGATCCAGGGAAAAAGCGAAATATCAAAACCAATCGAGGTTATCGAAGTGGCAGCAAGAAAGCGTGAGAAGACGGAGGAGTCGGCGATGCGCAGCGGCGGGAAGTCCGCTCCGCGCCGCAAAACCAAAGTGATGGACACCGTTGAGGCGACCGATCGCGACGCCGCGATGTGGCATATACCGTTTGCCAGGGCGGAGATGGGCGCCGGCGTGGATACGGAAAGCGTCGGCAATCCCTACGACGACGATCCGCGGGGACGCAAACGCTCAAGGAAGGTCCGGCGCCAGTAAGGCGGGCCGCAAGCGCACAAGTACGCCCGGCCTGCGGGCCGGGCGTCTGCGGCGCTTTCGGGCCGCGGTCTGATCGGCGGGCGAGGTGAAAGGTTCGGGCGCAGGATAACCAGGAGAGCGAAGTGGCGGATTCTACTCTGGCGGACATGCGGGCGCGGATAATGGACGAGCTGCAGCGCAACGATTTGGCGGCGCAGATCGACAACGCGATTATTGAAGCCGCCGACTACTTCGGGCGCGACGGTTTCTTCCGCAATGACGCGCAGGACAGCTCGACCGTTACCACTGCCGGCATCAACGTCTATTCGGCGCCGGCGGACGTCGCCGAAATCCGGCAATTGACGATTACGGTCGCGAACACCAAGTACCCGCTGCGGCTGCGGAGTTGGGAATACATCAACGCCGAGGATTCCAATACACTTTCGCCGGTCACAGGTCCGCCGGTCGAATATGCCGTCAACCTGCCTGCCAGCGGAATGAGTATTCGACTTTTCCCCACGCCGGACGGCGCATATCGCCTCCAATACGATTACGTTCAAATCATTCCGCCGCCCGTGCTTGATACGGACAGTAATTTCTGGACGATGCAGGGCCGGGAGATGGTGCGGGCCTATGCGAAATTCCTGCTGAGAATGAATGTGCTCAACGATCCGCAGGGCGCGCAGTCGGACCGGCAGATGGCGGATTTGTATTTCCGCAAACTCAAGCAGGAAACCGGCGCGAAGAAGTTTACCGGCAGACTGCGGGCGTATTGGTGATGGCGAGACTCAGCGTGAAGTTCAATCGGGGTTTCGCGCCCGACCTGGATCCGACGGAAACCGGGATTTTCGTCGACGCGGATCAGATGTTTCCCACCGCCGCCGGCTATCGCCCCTTGCGCCAGTTGCGAATCGAGAGCACCGGCGGACCCCTGCCGCTTACCTGCTACGGGGCGTTTTTCGAGCAGGATGCAATCAACGCCGGACGCGCCATTTTCGTTGCGTCCGCGAACAAGCTTTACACTTACGATATTGTTTCCAATTCCTTCCTCGACGTGTCGGGCGGGCAGACCTTCAATGGGCCCGCCAATCCCGCCGGTTACCGCAGCGCGCGCTGGCGTTGGACCATGTTTGGCGGCGACCTCATCGTTCTGAACCCCGGCGACCCGCCGCAGGTGCTTACCGCTCCGGCTTACAGCGCGGCCGCGGCGCTGGGCGGCAATCCTCCGCATGGTTCGATCGTGGAGGCGGTGGGCGATTTCGTCTTCATCCTGGACAGCGCGGGCAACGACTGGAACTGTTGCGGAATTGGCAACGATAGCACCTGGACTCCCGATATCGGCACGCAGGCGGCGAATGGAACGCTTGGCGACACACCCGGTCCGATCGTAGCGGCGCATGCGCTGGGCGCCAATCTTTTAGTCTATAAACAGCGCGCGACTTATCTGGGCACTTACCTTGGCCCGCCCGTGATCTGGAGCTTTTCGTTGCTGGCTGACGACGCGGGCGCGATTTGCGACGAAGCGGTCGTGTCATACGGCGGTCTGCAGGTGGCGATGGGGGTCGAAAACTTCTACACCTGCGACGGGGCGCCGCCGCGCGTTCTGGAAAATCCTCTGCGGCGATGGTTTTACGAAAGCAGCCTGGACTGCACGCACGCCACCAACGTGTGGGGTGTGTGGGACAAGCTGCACAACCTGATCGTATGGTTTTATCCGTCGGTTGCGGCCAATCCGCCAGGAGCGCTGGATCGATATATATGTTGGCATCCCGACACCAACCGCTGGATGACTGGGAAGGTCGCGAACAATGTTGAAGCGGTAGTCACACCGTTTGCGCCAGTTACGCCGGATGGCGCCATTAGCTATTCACCGACGGCGGTGTTCGGCATGTCCCTGGTTCTTGGCGACCACAACCTGTACAGCTTTTCGGGAGATTTTGCGAGCGGGTTTGTCACGACCGGCGATATCGGCGATCCGATGCACTATTCGATGGTGCGAACGGTGCGGCCGAGATTCAAAACCTACCCTCCAAGCAACGGGGCTAAAGCGACTCCGCTCTACCGCTACAACCTCGGCGACCTGCAGATGGCGGGACCCCAGTGCGAACTGACGCCTTACGGCGCGTTTGCGATGAGACAGGCGGCCCGTTATCACGCGGTGCGTATTGAAACCTCGGGTGACTGCGAGATTACCGGCATGGACGTGGATTGGGATATCCAGGGGACGCGCTGATGCCGCAAAGGATTCCTTCACTGCAATTACCGCTGGCGCACAGCGAGCCGGCGCGCGAGACCAATCGCCAGCTTTCGACCTGGGCGGCCAAGGTTACCAGTGTGATCAATTCGATCAGCGCGGATCCCGGTCTCAGGAGCAGCGGCAATCCCGGTTCGGCGGTAACCACCATTTCCTTTTCGGGCGCGGATGCGTCGATCGACATTTCCAGCCTGATGCATTTCGTCGAGGGAGGCGTCTCGCTGGCGACCATCAAACCCCCGCGGGGATTCACGGGTACGTTCTACCTGATCGCAGCGGCGCCGTTTGCGCTGGTGCCGTCCGGCAACATCGTACTGCCAAACGGCAGCGTAACCCTGCCCAGCGGCGCAATGGTGCCGATGACGTTTGACGGGAAAAACTGGTATGCGAGCGTGCCGATCGCGTCGGGCCAGTTCAATATCAAAATAATTAGCTATGCCGATTCGCCATACAGTGTTGAGCCGGAGGACGATCTGATTATCGCATCGGCCGGCACCTCCGCCGATACGGTGGTTCTGTTGCCCGCGGCCACTGGATCGGCCCGTCTGCTCGAAGTCAAGAAAGTTGATGCCAACCCGTACAGCATAGCCGTTACGCCGGCAGGCAGCGACACGATCGACGACGGCGCGGGCTCCTTCGGCATCCTGACGCGCTACGCCGCCTTCAGCATAATCGATTATTCGGCGGGGAAATGGGCAATTATATGAACAGGAAAATACGGCTGGCGCTCGCGGGCCTGTGCGTGGCGGCCGCCGCCGTCACGATGGGGACGTATGTCCCGCCGCCCCCACCGGCACCTCATTTTTTCGACTATTTCGGCGACGGTTCCGAGCCCGACCCCAGCCCCACGGGCACGATTACGCTGGGGGGCGATCACAGCTACGCCAGCTTTACCGTTAACGCCGGCGCTACCGTAAACATTGTCGAGGATTTCAACACTGCGCCGTCATCGACGCTGATAGTCAGATCGCCGGGAACATGTACGATTGCGGGTACAATCAACGGCCGCGGCGCCGCCAATCCAGTCTACACGATAGGCGGGGTGGGCGGGGGCGGCGGCGGCAGTCCGACCGCGGCCGGCCTTCAGGCGCTGGGCGTTATTTCGCCCAGCCTCGACTTCAACGGCGGCGCCGGCGGCGCGCAGGGCAATCCGGGCGGCAGCGGTCAGGACGGAACGCCGCTGAGCAGCGTGATTAAGACCTTCATTGCCGACGACCTGCCCAGCACGATTGACAGTTCGGGCGGGATGCCGGGCGGCGCCGGCGCGGGAGCCGCAAATCCGTTCGATTGCCACAATGCGCAGCCTGGCAACGGCGGATGCGGCGGGGCCGGATTGGTTCTTGTGTGCAGGGAAATCGACTTTCAGTCAACCGCGATCGTCGATTTAAGGGGCCAGGACGGATTTGCTGGGGCCGCGGGACCCAACGGCGGCGGAGGCGGTGGCGGCGGCGGATACTTCTTCACCTACGCGATTGCCTACATTCACAGTCCGGCCAACAGCGGCACGGTCCTGCTCGACGGTGGAGCGGGAGGCGCGAGTGGCGGCATTACCGCCGGCGCGGGTGGAGGAGGATCGGCGGGATGGTCGCGTTATTACTAGCAGAGCGCGGAAGGTAACATCAAAGAGACAGACGCAGTTCATCTGTTTTCCGCACCCTGCCAGGACAATTCGCGAAGACTAAGTTCACGCGGGAGTGAGTAAAGAATATGGCACGAAGAAATCTGCAATTCGATCCCGGGGAATTACCTTACACCTATAACAGCGGCGGCGCGCTGGTCAGCGGCGGCGTTGTGGTAAGCGACGGCCCGGCCCGGCTGTATAACCTGACGGTTACCAGCCAGGACAGCGCCGATCAGTTCATCCTGATATTCGATGCGCCATCGGTTCCCGCCAACGGGACCGCCGCGGTCGCGGCTTTCAAGGTTGCCGCCGGCGCAACCGCCTCGATCGACTACGGATGGCGCGGCAAGGCTTTCGAATACGGTATCTGCTGGTCCAACAGCACAACCCTTCCGGATCTAACCGCCGGGGCCGCCAACTGTTATGCCGAAGCCAACTGGCATTGAGGGCATCGGCTGTGCGGCGCCGAGCGCGGAGGAACCATGGAATGGAAGTTGGTACAGGTCAACCCGGTCGAGTTGCACAGTTACTGGCCACAGGTGAAGCCCGGACTGGAGCGGGTCCGCACAAAGGCGAGGGCATCCTGGTTGTGCGAGGATATCTACTCAGCGGTGCGCAGTGGCGCGGCCACGATGCATGTGGCCTATATCGATCAGCATTATGCCGGTGCGCTGGTGCTGACCATCAACACGGATCCGTTCAGCGCGGAACGCAGTCTCCTGATATGGGCCGCTTACACCTGTCATCCGCTGGCCCTTGGATACGGTCTGGCCGAGGTCAAGGCGATGGCGGTGCGGGCTGGACTTCGCAAGCTGGTGTTTCATTCTCCGCGACGGGGTTGGACGAAGCGGCTTGCGAATGACGGTTTTGAAATCAGCGAAATGAAATTCGAGAAGGTGCTGTGATGGGAAGCGGAGGCGGATCGGGAAATACCACGGTGACCAACCAGGTTAAATTGCCGGCTTGGGCGCAACCCTACGCGGTGCAATTCCTGGGCGACATCGGAAACTACGTAAACCAGGGATTGAAGTCGGGATACCCATTCCCCCCCGAGCAATTGTACGGCTTCACGCCCGATCAGCTGCAGGGAATGAACCTTGGGTCGCAGAGCGCGATGAATACGGCTGCGGATATTCTCGGGCCGGCGGCTGCCAACGTGTCGGCCACGCAGTCGGGCGCATACTTGTCGCCGCAGTCCAATCCGTACCTGCAGGCGACATACAATGCGGCGGCAGCCCCGGTCGTGCAGCAGTTCCGCGACGCGACCGAACCCGGGATCCAGGCGGAGTTCGCGAAGGCCGGCAGTTTCGGCGGTTCGGCGCAGAACCAGGCGGAGAGTATAGCGCAGCAAAACCTTGGCGATGTTCTGCAGAATCTGGCCACCAACATCTACGGCGGCAATTACGAACAGGAAAGGCAGAATCAGATTCGTCAGCAGGCACTGCTGCCGGGCCTGACTAACGCCGCCTTTGCTCCCGCCGCCGAACTGATGGATATCGGAAGTATCCAGCAGCAGTTCGGCCAGGAGGGCCTTAATACCGCGCTGCAAAACGCGGAAAACCAGTATAACTGGCCGTTTCAGATACTGGGTCAACTGGGAGCTGCAATACCTACTGCGGTGGGCGGCGCATATCAGTCGCAGCAGACCGGGCCAAATCCGAACGCGATCGATCCGTTATCGGGCGGGCTGGCGGGTTTGCTGGGAGTCGGCGGCTTGCTCGGCGCGTTGGGCGGAGGAGGCGGTCTCGGCGGCGGAATTGACAGTCTGCTGGGCGGACTCGCGTCGCTTTTGCCTTTCTAGTTGCAAAACTCATCGAGGAAGTCAGGAGAAAATCAATGGCGAACGTTCCGTCTGGAATCGGAGCATTGAGTCCCGGCGGTTATGGCGTGCCCGCTTCCCTGGGAGCTGCTGGAAGCACGAATATCGGCGCGCTCGCACCTCTGCCCGTCAACGGCGTGATGGGCGGACCCGCTTCAGACTCCAGAACCATAACGGCCACGCCTTCCGCCGCGCCGTTGAGCAGCGTCGCGCCGGTGGCGCAAAGGGCCAGCGATGCAGGCCAGCTCAGCGCACTGTTGAATCTGATCAATCCGAGCTCCGCGACAACTGCTCCGGTCGCGATCAATTATATGCCCGGTCTCGGAATGGGAATTACGGCGACCGGTAGTCCAGTGAACAGTACGCCGCTGCCGCGCAGTGGCGGCAAGGGTGCGATTGCCTCAGACGCGTGGGAGATGGGAAATGGCTATCGATACTGATTCATCAGGCACACTCGTCGCAAATCAGCTGCCCGGGCTGTTGGGAATCCTGCAGCCGGCTGGAGCGGCGACGCTGGATCAGCTTGCACGCGGACAGGACCGCCGACAGCTGGCCAATGCGATGCTGGCGGCAGCCGCAGGGCTGCTCACGCCAAGTCCGAACCGTTATCCACTGGGACCGCTGCAAAGGCTGGGAGCGGGCCTCGGCGCCGCACTGGGAAGCTACGATCGGGGCGCCATACCAACCGGAATTTTCGCGGCGCTCGATGGTCGCAGAGGACTGCCGCACGCCGGGATTGAGGCACTGGGCAGCGGGGCGCGCCCGCGGCGCAGGAGCGGCGCCGCCGCGGATGGCGCGGCACGATTGGCTTCCGGCGCGCTGCAAGCTGCGGCGCGGCTGCGCGCGGGCGGGACGCTGGAGCCATCAGGCGCAGCGCCGTCGGGGCGCCGAAGGCTGCGCAAATTCACAGGCTCGCTGGGCCGCCGCCTCGACCATCCCGCTTCGCTGCCCGGCGGTTGGGAACTCTATGGATACGAGAAACAAACTGGAAATCCGGTTTATGCCGGACCCGGCAGCGAATTGCGCGTTTACGCCTGAGCCGCAACTTCAACGAGATTGCGGCGCGGCCGGATAGAGCGGCGTGATGTCAAGTCAGCCGATTAGCTATTGCCGACGGACCGCATAGCATAACGACTGACTATCGCATTTGAGAGTACGCATCGATTCGGCTGCATCTTGAGTTCAAGCACGGGCACGTCAGGCCTTTCAGGGTTCTGACACGTTCGTAAATGATCGGTTAGACACGGCGCAGTGGAGCGGGTGAAAAGGGGGGGTCTATGTGGTGTCGGCGAACGAAAGCGGCGGCCGCCGCGGTTTTCGCAACTGTGCTGGCCGGCGGCATGGCCGCGGCGGTCAATCTGTGCACCTTGACCGGCAATCTCACGCTGATCGACGGACAGGCTGGAGCCAACGCGCAGGTTTTCTTTCAAACTATTTCGACCCAGTCGTTCGGGGGCACGGTGATTCCGCCCTCTTCCTTTTCGGTTTTCACCGACTCGCAGGGCAATCTGCCGGCGGGCGTCACGCTGCCGCAGGGCGCGATCGTACAGGTCACGGTTGGCAGCGGGCAGCCGGTACAGATCCAAATACCCCTGGCGGCGACGGCCGATCTGGCGACCCTGATTCTGGCCAACAATGATCCTCCGTCAGTAATCTCCGCCTTGTCCATCGCCAGCGGCGGCGATTATGGATTGTCCGTGACCAATCCGGCCACGGGATCCGTCGGCACCGCAGTCCTGCAGCCGGGCAAGGTCAGCGCCATCCAGGGTTTTGGCTTTTCGCCGACGGCGCCGGCGGATGCGCAGGTGCCCATATTCAGCATTGGAGCGAACCTTTGGCAGCCGGAATCGATCACCGGGGACGCCGCGCTTGCCGCCGACGGCACGCTGGCGATCAACGGGATAGCCGCGGGCGGCAACATCACGGGGAAAAGTTCGGGCGGGCCGTTCTCGATTTCCGATTACAACGTCAACAACGAATTCAATCCGATGCAGTACGGCGCCAAGCTCGACGCGCGCCGCGTGAGCGATTTGAGCGTGGTCAACGGTTCCACGTCAGTCACTTCCAACAGCGCGAAATTCACCTCGGCGGACATCGGAAAGCTGATCGTTATCTGGACCGCGTCCAACGGTCTCGCCAGCGTGCGGACGTTCACTGGAACAATAACCGCGGTGGCGGCGCCCTCGGCGGTCCTGAGCGCGCCGTATCCCGGGCCGACTCAGAGCAATGCGTCCGCGTTCATCGGGACGGACGATGGGGCCGCGGTCAACACGGCCCTCCAGGCGGTGGCGCTTAACAACTCCGGAGTGGTGAAAGTCCCCGGTGGCGTGATCATGACCACCACGACCCTGACCGTGGCCGGGCGCAGCGAAGAGTTTGCGGGTCAGGGCGCGGGCGCAAATCTCACTCCCAACGGGAGTGGAACGGTGATCGTATGGGCTGGCGGCAATCAGCCGGTCATCCAGATCGTCGACAGCTATGGAGCGCGGGTGCACGATTTCGCGATCATGGGCAGCGACCAGGCGAGCACGATGCCCAGCGCCTGCGTGGATTTGCTAAACAACAGCAGCGGGAATCTGACCGGTCATCCGAACAGCTTCAACGTCATTTCCAATATCTACTGCGGCGACCTGTCCGAACTGGGTATGCCTGGCGCAGGCGGGGGAAACCCGACTGTCGGAGCTGGTATCGAAGCGGATCCGAGCGGCACTCAGGATGATCGCAACATCGTCGAAAATGTCACGGTCACTCACGGTATCTACGGGATTCAATTTGGACAGAATCAGGCGATCGAGTGGAGCGTGCGCAATCTGCATTGCAATCGCGACGGCATCTGTATCGACGCTCACGCCGGGTTCAGCCAGATCGAGTTCACCCAAATCGAGGATCTCCAGTCCGCGCTGAGCTTCTTCCTGGGTCAGGCCGCTTACCTCACGATAAGAAACTACAGCGACGAAACCGATGGTCCCACGACGATTGCGCCGCCGTGGAACCCGGGATTCACGTATCCGAAGAATTTTGTAATCAAGGACAGCAACGGCAACTTTGAAATCGCCGGCAATTCGGGAATCAGTGGCGCTTCCCAACCGGCGTGGACCACGCAAAGCACGAACTTCACTATCAGCACCGTGTCCCGCAACTCCAATGTGGTTACGGTGACCACCGCCAGCACGCATGATTTCTCAGTCGGGCAACTGGTGGGAATAGTCAATGTTTCGGATCCGAGTTTCGACGGTGCTTTCACCATAACCTCGGTTCCCGCCGCGAACCAGTTTACCTACAATCAAACGGGTTCGAACGGGGGGAGCAGCGGTGGAATCGCCTATCATGCAACCGCGGACAATGGAATCAACTGGCTCAACACAGGCACTGCTACGGCCTTTGCCCAGCTTGCCCTTTTTGCCGGCAGCGGCGGCAATGCGGGCGGGACGCTGGTGCTTACCGACTCGGACTGGGATGCGACCAATCAGTTGCCCTACAACTCGGATTTCATCGCGGGCAATAATGCGGATTTCACCTTCATCGGAAACGACTTCCGGCTGGTAAACTCCGAGCAGGCGCCGCCGTCGACTGTTCCGATCGTCGATTTGGGCGTCACCGGCACCGCGTCGCGCACGTTTCTTTGCCGCGGCTGCCGGGGAATCACCAAGCCGAACTTCAATGTCGCGGTCGCGGGCGGCGATTCACGCCAGATTACATACATAGACATGCAACGTTTGCCGGGCCCCAACGGCAACGTCGGCAACCAGGGCATCGGAGAGTATTTCATCAATGCCCTGGTCAACGGCGATCCGGCCGGCGCCGATGATTTGCGATACGACTTACCCGGCAAGTTGCGTGAATTCGGCGGTCCTTTGACGGTTCAGCAGCTCTCCAACCCGTCGGGCGGGCCATTCCAGCTTTCCTGCAGCGACGGCGGATCGCCGGCCAACAATACCTATTTGTACCGCTATACCGCCGTCAGCGGCAGCGGCGAAACTCTGGCCTCGTCCTCCGAATCGTCGGTCTCCTGCGCCGGCAACATCGGAGTTGGCGGAGTGTTCGTGTCTGGAGCCATCTTTCCCGTGATTGGCGCAGATAGCTACAACATCTATCGCACTGCGGCCAACGGCGGGACCGGAACGGAAAAGCTGGCGATGAGTATCCCCGCCAACTCGATTGGGGTGCCGGTACTGGGTTCCAATTCGTTCAGCGACGCCACCGCCGACGCCAGCCTGGGCCGCGGGCTGCCGAGCTTCAACAGCACCGGGAACGCGGCGGTGGCCGGAGTACTTTCCGCAGGCGCGGCCGCCCTGGGTGCAAGAGCGGGTGACCTCTCGGCGGCGCGAACCGCGGGCACCGGCGCGCTGTGGATGGGCAGCAACGGCGCGCAAAGCCTGGATTTCGGGATCACCAACGCCGGCGCGTTCACTCTGCTCGGAGGCGGACTAGTCACTTCGGGACTGAGTATTTCGGGAAGCGGCAGCCTGGTCGTGGGCAGCACCACGGTCAGCGGTCTGGGAGCCTGCAACTCGTCGAACCGGTTCAGCTGGATGGCGGTTACCGACAACAACGCCGCCTGCTCGTACGGCGCCGCCCCGGCGGGCGGCGGCTCGGTGAGCTGCCCGGTATTTTGTGACGGCAGCGCCTGGAAGATTCACTGAACGATACGGCCCAGTCGCGGGCAACGCATAGGGACAGCGGATGGACCCTCTTGACCATATGGTAAAGATAATACAGCAGGTCGGCTTTCCCGCCGCATTGCTGCTGCTCCTGGTAGTGCTGGCGCCGCGCTACGCCCTGCGCCTGCTCGAAGTCTTTCGCAAGATCATGGACGAGTTCGCCGACAAGCTGGTCGCCGGTATTCGCCACGTGGTCGAACGCCATGAGTCGGTCGTCAACCGCGCCGAGAAAATAACCTCGCGGCAGGAGGCGGCAGTCACCCGGCTTGAGACCGTGAGCGAACTGCGATGGAGGAATGGGAGGGAGGTTGATGGGCAATCCTGAATGGACGCCGGCCGCATGGCTGGATGAAGTCGCGTTGATCAAGATTGCCGCGGCCCGTTACGGGCTCGACTGGCATTTCGTGGCGGCGATCCGCAAGGCCGAGGACGGAGGTCCCGGGCGGGAGTTTGGCGTGCTCAGCGTCAACGCGCCGACCTATACGGCTCAGCTTGAAGTCTGCTGCCAGACCGTGCGCCATCGTCTGGTCGAGTACGATGCGCAAAACGCGGCTTTGGAACTGCACGACACGCCCGATGGCAAGCAGACGGTAACCTACGGGCGGGAGTTCATCTCATGGTTTGCCGGTATCTGGGCCCCCAATGGCGCATCGAATGATCCGGAGGGGCTGAACCGCAATTGGTGCCGCAACGTCAGCTACTGGTATTTGCATTTGATTGACCTGGAACATGCGGCATGAGCAGTGAGTAGTGAGAGGCGAAATGGGAAAAAGCGAGAGAAGCGGCTGTTGCGCTTTTTTTCTCTCACTTCTCGCTTCTTTTCCGTTACTCCTCGCTCATGTTGGGTTGAGTTCATTAATAAAAAGGGGGAAACGATGTTGAGTAATCCGAAAACTACTATCACGGGCTACCTGATGCTGGCGGCGTCGCTGCTGATGGTCGTTGCGCACGGACTGATGGGCGCGCTGAGCGTGGCCGACCTGACGGCATTGTTGGGCGCCGCCGGCGGCGTCGGTCTGATTTCGGCCAAAGACGGCGGCCATTGAGCGGGATGCGGGCCGCGCGGGGTACGGGTTCAGAGAACGAATCGAAGCGCAGATGTGTTGACCGTTTCGATAATCCGATCCGGCCGCGCTATATTGACGCGCGGAGGATCGGCTGTGGCACTGCGCGGCCTGCATGACATGGAAAAAGCTCAAATCCTGCTGGCGGTGTTATGCGATGACGTTCGTCATGAGGTGGGAGGAAAGGTCAGCCTGATGGGGATCTTCGACACTTTCAATGTGTCTGCGTATACGGCGCCGCTGCCTTCTTTCCATATCTTTGCAAAAGTCGGGGTGCCCAATGAGGGGCCGCATAGCGTCACCTTGCGCATTGGCAGCGAAGAGGGCGACTTCAACACCGAACTGGCGGGACAATTGCTGACCGAGGGCCGCGATGAACTGACCGGGACGTACATCTCCAACATCGACCTGGTGATCAACGGGATGACCATCCCGCGGCCGGGCAAATACGCGGTGGCGTTCGTGGTAGACGGCCAGGAACTTGCCGCCTGCGGCTTTCTCGCCCGCACCGCCACTCCACCAAAGCTCCAATAGGTAATCGATCCAGCCACCGCCCTCGCCGCATCCGGAGTTGGACCAGCTGATTGGTCCGGCAGCAGACTCGCCATCGGGCCTGAACTGTGGCAAGTTTCCACCGTGCAAGCCGAGCGCAATGATCGACGTCGCCGGCTGCCAGGGAGGATCGCATGGCGGGATTGGTTCAGGACAAAGTGGCGCTGGTCACGGGGGGCGGCTCGGGTATCGGGCGCGCCGCATCGCTGATCTTCGCGCGCGAGGGAGCGAAGGTGGCGGTCGCCGACGTCAATCTTGATGGATGCGATCAGACCGTTGCGAGGATCAAAGAGGGCGGCGGCGAGGCTTTCAGTGTCAGGTGCGACGTTTCCAACTCCGCCCAGGTCAAGTCGATGGTCGAGCAGGTGGTGAAAAATTACGGCCGCCTAGATTTCGGCTTCAACAACGCCGGTGTCAGCCCCGCCGGCGGCAAAATCGGCGAAATTCCCGAAGACGACTGGGACCGCGTGATCGCGATCAACCTGACCGGCGTGTGGTTGTGCATGAAATACGAACTGGCGCAGATGGTCGCGCAGGGTGGCGGAGTTATCGTCAACACCGCCTCGATCATGGGATTGGTCGGCGAGCGGCGCACCGGCGCTTATTGCGCGGCCAAGCATGGCGTCGTCGGGCTGACCAAAACGGCGGCGCTGGAGTACGCCAACCGCAACATCCGCGTCAACGCGGTGTGTCCGGGCTCGACGATGACGCCGATGATGCGTCAGGGGCTGGACCGCGATCCGCGGCTGGAGGAAGCCTACAAAAAGTCGCATCCCCTGGGCCGCCTCGGCACGCCCGAGGAGATCGCCGAGGCGGTGATGTGGATGTGCTCCGACGAGGCGTCCTTTGTAACCGGCGTCGCCTTGCCGGTTGACGGCGGCTACACCGCGCATTGATTGCGCCGCAGCGGCTCTGAATTGCGCGTCGTGGGCATTGGAGCGACGCGGCAGGGTGCTTTTTTGCTGAGGGGGCGTTGGGCATAATGGCCGCGGGCACGCCGCCCGCGGGAGAAGTGTGATGGCTTACAGCGAAATCATCTACGACAAGCAGGACAAGGTCGCAATCATCACGCTCAACCGCCCCGAGCGGATGAACGCCATCACGCCGACTTTGGCCGGCGAACTGAAAGACGCGATGGCCGACGCCGAGCGCGATCCGGCAATCGCCGCGATCGTGGTAACCGGCGCCGGGAAGTCATTCTGTCCCGGGATGGACATGGGCGTGTTGCAGGCCGCGGCCGAGCGCAAAAAAGGCGAGCCGGCGCCGGCCTCCGCGATCGACATCAATCACCATTCGCTGTTCGGCTTCATGCTGAAGATGCGCAAACCCATAATCGGCGCGCTCAACGGCAACTGTGTCGGGATGGGGCTCAGTATGGCGCTGCATTTCGATATCCGCATCGCCGGCGAGGGCACTCGCATGAGCGCGATTTTCGTCCGCCGCGGCCTTTCGGTGGAACACGGTTCCAGTTGGCTGCTGCCCCGCCTGATCGGGATGTCGCATGCGATGGACCTGGCGCTGACCGGGCGCATCATCAACGCCCAGGAGGCGATGGCGATGGGGCTGGTCAGCCGCGTCGTGCCCGACGACCAGTTGGTCAGCACCGCGGTCGAGATGGCACGTGAGATCGCGGTCAATTGTTCGCCGACCGCGATGGCGGAGGCCAAGCGCATGCTCTGGCAGCATCTGACGGGCGATTATCAGATGGCCACCGACGACAGCACCGCGATCATGTTCAGCATGTTCAAGCAGGGCGATTTCAAGGAAGGCGTCCTCGCCTTCGTGCAGAAACGTCCGCCGCGCTTCAAGCCGGTTTAGGGGCGCCTTCATGCGCTACTGCGCATGTGGACAGGTAATAATCAGTACGACATACAACGCTTGCAAAAATTAAGCTGAATCTACTTAATTGTTTTCCTGATCAGGTGTAAAAACTGACAGGAAGACCAATGCGCAAAGTCAAAGCGGTGAGCCTGATCGGGGCGGCGTCCTTGTCGTTTCTGCCCGGATGCGCGATGTGGCGGGCAAAGCTTCCAGGGACGATGACTGGCGCTTCCCTTACGGCTGGGGCCGCGGCTGAGCCCGCTGCGCCAAATTCAATCTCGTTCACCGCCCTACCGCTATCGCAGGCCGGCAGCACGCCCGGCGCTTTAGTTGATTATTCGGAATCGCTCGAAGAGCCGCCGCCGCAAACGACCCCTCCTGTGATGGCGCAGCAATCGCTTGCACAGCCGGCTGCGATCACCGCAGAACAGGGGGCGACGCTACCCCCAGGCGCCTCGCAGATAACGATCCCATCACAGCCGCCTCAACCGGTCTCGACCTCACCAAAATCCGCGCCGGTGAAGCCGCCTCCGGTTCCGCCCTCTCGCGCACCCGCTGTGCCCGAACCGAAGGCCGCTGCAGTTCCCGTAATGGTTGCCCCGGAAATCGCTTTTCGCGGCGTGTTCTTTGCCAGAAAAAGTTCGGACCTCAACGACGCACAGAAACATGCGTTGGACGACGCCGTGGCCGCGCTCAAAGAGCATCCCAGACTTCGGATCTATGTCAAAGGCTACACTGACTCTCGCGGCAGCAGGCGCCTGAACGAAAGGCTCTCGCAGGATCGGGCCGCCACCGTCGCAGCATATCTGATCAGCCAGGGCGTGGCGTTGGACCAGTTGATCGTGGTCGGGATGGGCGCGACGCATCCGCTGGCGCCCAACACAACGGAGGCCGGACGGGCGATCAATCGCCGCGTCGAACTCGAGCCGCTGGTGGAAACTCCAACTGGCTGAGATTTCTGCGGCGCGCAGCCGTGGCTACATCGGATCGGGCGTCGGGACCGCAGTCGGCGTTGGGCTGGGCGCCGCGCTGAAAGACTGGGCATCCGCAGAGTTACCGTCGGGCTGGGCGTATGAATCATTGTGAAAGCCCGACGCGCTGGGCCATCCGAGGACGCGCGCGTTGGCGGGATCGACCACATACACATGCCCGCTCGCCTCGTCGATCGCGACGCCGTTAGCGCTCGAATTATCGCCGGCGAGATTAAGCGCTTGCGGACGCACGAATCCCGCTGTGCTGTGAATGAAATCGACCTGTCCCAGCTCGCTGTCGGCGGTGGTGTCTCCCGAAACTCCAGGAACTTCGGCTCTAACCAATGCGATCGCGATTCCAAGTATCGGCGCCAGCAAAGCCGATATCACCAGCCCCTTTGAGCCTTGCCTGGCCAACCTCAAACTGAGTTCGGGCCTTCTTGTGAACAAGCGCATGGGCCTCACATCCTCAATTCAAAATGAAGGCGGCGCAGGGGTCGTTGCCGGTGCTGGTGAACGGCACGAAGGGCGGATTGAAGGCCTGGATGAATGAGGCGCCCGCTGCGGCTCCCACCGGCTTGGTGAAAGTGAACTGGGTCGAACTTACGATGGTCAGCGGGATGTTGGGTTTGCCGTCCGCCCCAAACCCACCCAGATTGACCACCACCCCGCCCGCTTGCGTGTTGAACAGATTGATCACCGTCAAGGTCGAAAAGCCGCTGCCGTTGACCGTGATGGTGCTGCCGCTCTGCGTAAT
>JAJPIF010000002.1 GCA_021324885.1 Pseudomonadota bacterium | reverse complement strand
GCGCGCCTCACGTCTGGGCCGCCGGCGACGTGATCGGCTCGAACACTGAAAGCCAGATGGCCACGCCGGTGGGGGCGCAGGACGGCGGCATCGCGGCGCTCAATGCGCTCGCTGGCGAGCATCGCAAAGTCGATCACCACGTTATTCCGCGCGCTATCTTTACCGACCCCGAAGTTGCGGTCGTGGGGCTGACTGACAGGCAGGCGGTGGAGCGCGGCCATCGATGTGCCTGCCGAACCGTAAAGATGGAGCAGGTCCCACGAGCACAGGCGGTTCGCAATCCGCGCGGCGTAATCAAGATGGTAGCCGAGCGCGACAGCCGCAAGGTCCTCGGCGTCTCGATGGTCGGAATGGATGCGGCCGAAGTGATTCACGAAGCCGCGATGGGAATACGTTTGGGTGCGACGATAGAAGACTTCGTTGGGATGCTGCACATCTATCCAACGATGTCCGAGGCGCTGAAAATCGTTGCGCTCTCGTTCACCAAGGATATTTCAAAGCTGAGCTGCTGCGCAGAATGAATGTCCTCTTGTTTGGATTCTACTCTGAGGCGTTCCAAAGATCCGCATTCATCCGCATTTTTCGGGCCTATCGGGCCCGTCAATCCGGATTGGAAGCGCTCGAACGACAGAGGCTATCCAAATAATCGACATAGCGTGCGCTCTCAGTCGGACGCCGGTGCGTATACGCGCGAAACGTGGTGTTTGGATTCGCGCGGCCCAGCTGCCAGGCAACGTGGTTGATTCGGGTGTGGCAATTTTCGGACAGGGTACCGCCCCGGAGCGCGGTCCGGCTATTGATGCGATGGCCGGATGGCCGAAGAAAAATCGGCCAAATGGATTGGCCGGCGGTCCGTGCGGGAGGGACTGGAGGCCATCGCGTTCCGCTACTGGGCTGCGACAATGAGGATGGGGACGACGGACCGGAGCCGCCACGCTTTTGGTTGGCGTTAACATTTGCCGCCATGCCGTGATAGGAATGCCCTATCCCGGCTCGCCGACGCAAAGACGGATTTGCTGCTCCATCTGCGGCTGCGAAAAGCCTGGGCAGTGAAGTCCGGCGGGTGGCGCATCAGCCCGCCTCCGCCGCTGTGTTGCACTCTGTTATGCGGAAAGAATGAAGAGGAGCGACTTCAAGTGGCTAACAATGGGTTTAAGGCGATCGATTCCGACCTTCATGTACTGGAGCCGGCCGATCTGTGGGAACGTTACATCGATCCTAAATTTAAGGACCGGGCGCCGCGCGGGCTGACCGATGTCAGACGCGGGCTTGGCGTGGTGGTGGAAGGGCAAGTCATCGGGCATGCGGACAAGGGTATCGGACGCAAGCGGCGCGACTACGCCAGCAATCTCCAACACCAGCACTACGCCGAAGTGGAGGCTCGCAACTACGATGGCATCGGCCTTCTCGGTGCTATGGACCGTGAGGGTCTGGATCTCGCGGTTCTTTATCCGAGCCGCGGCCTGCTCGTCGTGTCGGTCCCCGGCCTTGACCGCATGCTGTTCAACGCGATCAGCCGCGCGTACAACGACTGGCGTCATGATTTATGCCAGGCGGATCCCGCGCGGCTTTTCGGCGCCGCGATGGTGCCTGCCACGGACGTCGGGGCCGCGGTCGCCGAGGCTCGGCGGGTCCGCGAACAATACCAGTTCAAGGCGATTTTCCTTACCGCCGACGTGTATGAGGGGTGCGGCTGGGACCACCCCTGTTATTACCCACTGTGGGAGGAGTGCCAGCGCCAGGAGTTGGTGGTGGGTTTTCATACCACCGGCACCCCCTCGCTGCGGCCGGGTCAGGCGGGGGGAATGTTCTCCACCTGGATGCAGCTTCACACCTTTACCCACGCGGTTCCGGCGATGGAAGCTCTGGCTGCGTTCACCGCCGGAGGGGTGCTCGAAGCCTTTCCCAACCTCAAGGTAGCGTTCCTCGAAGCCAACTGTTCCTGGGTACCCTGGCTGTTGTGGCGTCTGGATGAGCATTACGAACTTGGTGGTTTCATCGAACGGCCCCAGCTCAAGATGAAGCCTTCGGAGTATTTTCTGCGCCAGTGCTACGTTTCGATCGAATGCGACGAGTACCCGGCCAAAGGCATCGAGGCGTTTGGGATCGAAGACAACCTGGTGTTTTCCACCGACTTCCCACATCCCGACTCGAAATGGCCCTTTGCGGTGGACAGCGTGCTCAAGCTGCCGCTCAGCGACGCGCTGAAGCGCAAGTTCCTGTGGGACAACAGCCGCAAGCTATACTCATTGAGCTGACGGAAAGTGAGAAAGTAAAAAATGGGAATAGAAGCCTTCGGCTACCAGGGTAAGCGAGCGCTGGTCGTGGGCGGCTCCAGTGGAATGGGCGCCGCCACGGCGCAACTCCTGGCCGAGCTCGGCGCCGATGTCATCGTGGCGGACTACGTTGGGGCGCTGTTTGCGGTCTCAAGGTTTATCGAACTCGACCTGCGGGAGCCGGCCACGATCGACCGGGCGTTGGAACAACTTAAAGCGCCCATTCATGCGCTTTTTTCCTGTGCCGGAGTGGCGGAGGTTGCGGAAACGATGAAGGTCAACTTCCTCGGCCAGCGCCATCTGATTGAAGGAATGATGAAGCGCGAACTGCTGCCGCGCGGTTCCGCGATCGCGATGATCTCATCGACCGCCGGTCTTGGATGGGAAAACGATCTCGACATGCTCGGCGGACTGCTTGACACCGCGAGCTTCGAAGAAGGCGTCGCCTGGGTCGACGCCCATCCGGTGCGGTCGTACTACATGTTGTCCAAGAAAGCGGTGTGCGCCTACGTTGCGCGTCAGGGATACCCGTTCCTCAAGCGCGGGGTGCGTATCAACGCGACCCAGCCGGGTCCCACCGACACCCCGTTGGCGCGCGCGAACGCTGAAGTCTGGCTGGCCGCCGGCCGTGAATACCGGAAAGCCGCCGGCATCGATATTTCCCGGCCGGAGGAGCAGGCCTACGTTCTGGCATTCCTGTGCAGTCCCGCCGCCAGTTATGTGACAGGGGTCAGTATCGTGACCGACGGCGGGCGAACCAGCGCGCGGAGGATGCACGGGTTTCCGTCGTAGCGTCTGCAACTCAATTAAGCGCGGGCCGAGTTTTAAAGATGGCTCTTGTCAACGTATATGTCGGCACATTTACGGCGGAATTTCCGTGGCTTACAGGTCTTCCTGGCAAAGGTATCGAGCGCTTCAGTTTTGACGACGCCAGTGGCAGCCTCCGTCATCTGGATACAGCCACAGGGATGCAAAGTCCTCAGTATCTGGCCTTGCACCATCGGCTTCCAATCCTGTACGCGGCTGAATTCGCCGTTCCCGGCCGTCTGACCGCATTTGCGATAGCTGCTGACGGCTCGCTGCAACGCGCGTTCACCACGCCTTCACTGGGTGAGATGGCGGTCGCCGTAAGCATCCATCCGAGCGCCAGACATGCCTATTTGGCCAACTGGGGAAGCGGCAGTCTTGCGGCATTGACGCTCGAGCCGCACGGGATGGTGACGGGCGCGGCGACGATCGCGCAACTGGAAGGCAGAGAGTCGCGCGCATCGCATCCCCACCATATCCGCCCGACTCCCAGCGGGAATAGCGTCCTCGTCGCCTATGCCGGGCTGGACGAACTTACAGCTTACAGCGCTGATCGTGCGGGCTCTCTGTCGGGCCTGCCGATAGTGCGGATCGAGTTCCCGCCTGAAAGCGCGCCACGCCACATCGAATTTCATCCTTCGGGGCACTTCGTGTACGTGGTGGGCGAGCGCGATTCAAGGCTGTATGTGCTCCAAAGCGAGGACGGCAGGCCTACACGCATAGGCGACAGCCACGTGACGACGCCGCCCGGTTACAGCGGCAGAAACTATCCGTCGGAACTCAAGCTCCACAAGAGTGGACGCACACTTTACGTGGGCAACCGGGGAAGCGACTGCGTGACGATCTTTCGCCTCGACCCTTCGGGCGGTTCGATCGAGGCTGTCGATCACCAGCCGAGTCTGGGCCGGGGGCCGCGCGCCGTCAGTATCGATCCGACTGGCCGATACCTGGTGGTCGGCAACGCCGATTCGGGAGATCTGGCGGTCTTTCAAATCGATGGCCAGGGAGGCCTTCGACCCGTTGGCCCACCCGTGGCGTCATCCTCGCCCAGCTCGATCGTCTTCGCCCCATCGACATAGGCTCCCTTAAAATCTCGGTAAAACTTGCCCGACGATTTGATCTCAGATGCGTGGCTGAACCGCTAAGCTCAATTCTTGAGCGCACGGCTCACCGCGCGGGACCGGTTCGGTAAATGCGCACGGAGCGCCTTGTGTGCTCCATTTCCAGCCAGAGGTCGCGGCTGTTAAACCGCAAATGGGCGCGCCAGCAAAAACTTTCAGCAGCGTCCTCGATTCATTTCTTGCGCGGGCGGCCGCGGCGGCGCGAGGATGGCGCCGACGGGATCTGCTCGAATTCACCTTCTTCGGCCTCGAACGGAGAGGCGTCGTGAATCGTCAGCAGCTCCTCGGGGTCGGTCACGCTGTTGGAATCCTCGGAAGCTTCTTCGGGCTCCTCATGCATTCGCCATCGCCGCCAGGGTTCGTCGCTGGGATTGGCGCGGGCCGCTCGTTGATCGCTACGCTCCTGCTGGCAATCCACGCAATAAATCGCGAACGGCAGCACCTTGAGCCGCTCGACCGCGATTTCGGTTTCGCACTGCTCGCAGATACCGTAGCGGCCGCGGCTGAGGCGGGCCAGCGCGTCGTCGATCGCCTTGAGCCGTTCCTCGGCCCGTTCCACGAGGCTGGCGTTGGTCTCGACGTCGGTCAGCGAACGCGCGACATCCATCTCATCGCCGGGCGAACCAGCGATATCGTCGCCCCGGTTGCGGCGCAATTCGCGGATCCTCGCCAGGGCGTTGTCGCGCTCTTGGGTTAACATGTTCTTGAGCACCTCAAGACGATGGGCTTTCATGGTTCCTCCGTCGGCTCCTGCGCCGCCCCTGACGATTTGCTCCAGCCGCTGTCCCTTCCATCGTATCACCGCCATCCACGATCGCGCGATATTGGCTTCAACGAGGACACCGAGCGACGCGGCCGCCGTCGAATTTCGGCTGGCGGAGCAGCGCCATGAGGACCTCGCCGATTCCGGCTCGCGCCAAAGTGCATCTAATGCTACGCCAAAAAGATAGGAAACCAAGCAACTAGACGGCGTCCGCAATTTCGAGCCGTCGATGCCAGCTTTCGGGACTGCCAGCTCGGGGACTGGCTCTAAAAACTTGCCGCGCAGCGGCAAGATATTCGTATAATACTGGAGTGATGCTGAGTTGTGCAAATCTATCCAACGCTGCGAGGTTATGATGAATAGATGGTTAATCTTCGGAGCAGGCGCGATATTGATCCTCACGCTGCTGTTGAGCGTCCTTTCCCCGCCGGTCGCCGCTCAGCAACTGGTCACAAACCGGGAGCTGGCTAACAGTGTCGATTTACGAAATATCGCTGCGAGTCCGGACGGAGATATTTCCGCCACCATCGTAAACCACACGAATCATGAAGTGCGCAACGTGCAACTGATGATCGACTATGCCTGGATGTGGAAAAACGACTTCAAGCCCGGCCAGAACAATCCTGGCCGCACCGTGTACGTCACCGCACCGGTGACTATCCCGCCCCACGGTGAGGGGTCCTTCACCTACCGGCCCTCGCCGCCCCTGGAATCGAGGTCAGACGGATACTTCATACCGGCAGTGCACATCGTTGGCTTCACCCAGATGGTTGAGCCGGGGTCATAATGCTCTGTTCGTGATGGAGCGTGCAATCGTATCAGGCATCCTCACCCGCTTGCACGACAGGGGAGGAACGAAAAAAAAGCGCCCGCCAATTCTGTTGGCGGGCGCTTTTTGATCAATCTCTATCGGAACTACGCGCTGGCGCGGCCGTGGCGCAAAAGCTTGCCCGGCGTGGCGCCCGTGCATTTGCCCTCGGCGAAGGTCTCCTGACCATTGACGATGATCGAACGGTAGCCCGTTGCCCGCTTGATCCGCCGCCATTCACCGCCCGGTAAATCGTGCGCGATGTCGCCGATCCACTGCGGCTCGATACCTAATCCGTTGAGGTCATAAACCACTACGTCGGCCCACGCGCCTTCGCGCAGCACCCCACGGTCGCGAAAACCCGCCGCATGCGCGGGTAGCGCCGACATACGGTAATGCGCCTCTTCCAGGTTGATCTTCTGTTCGTCGCGCACCATCCAGCACAGGAAGTCGGTGGTGAAGGCGCCGCCGGTGAAGAATTTGGTGTGCGCGCCGCCGTCCGACACGCCCGGGAAGGTGTACATCGAGGTGTTGATTATCTCCGCGATGTAATCCGGGTTGAACTTCTGCACCGGAGTCAGAAACTCAGCCTTCAAATCCGTGGCGATCGCCAGATCGAGCATCACATCGATGGGATCCTTGCCCTCTTCCTCGGCAATTTGGCCCACGGACTTGCCCAGGTACTTATCGAGTTCGGGTTGGTCGTTGAGATATTGCACGATCAACCGGACGATACGTCCGCCGATTCCGGCGGCATTTTTGTCCAGCGCCCGCTTCCAGCGCTCGGCCTTGGCCTCGGCGCGCAGTTGCGGATTGCGCATCTTGGCCAGTTTCTCCTCTTTGCTGCCGGTGGTCATCTCGCGCCACGCCGGTACGATGTCATACAGGTTCCAGTTTTCCAGGGTGAAGCCAAACCCGGCGCGCAGCGTGCCGGCCTGGCCGAAGATCGGCAGGCCTTTGGCGCGCAATTCTTCAATCCAGCGCAGGGTCCGGCGATGAATCTCGCCGTCGTGGCGGCTGGCTGCCACCGCCTGGAACAGCACCGGCCGATTTGCTTCTTCAACAAGGCGCGCGACGAAGGCGCGGTCTTCCTTGATATGGCCGGTGTCCTGCGTGATCTCGATGAAGCCTTCGTCGCGCTCGCGCAGCACCCGCGCCAGATTGAGGATGTCTTCATCGCACATGGTGTCGGTCACCATCGGAGAGCCGTCGTAGTCGGCCTGTCCCGAATGCTTGCCAAGGCGCTGGATCGAGAATCCGCACAGCCCGGCTTCGAGCCCCTCGGCCAACAGCCGGCGCATTTCGGCGCGCTCGCGATCGGTTGCGGGACGGGTCTTGGCCGCCTCAAGACCCATCACGTAGGTCATCAGCGATGCGGTTGGCATGTACTGGATGCAGTTGACACCCTTGGGTGACCGATCCAGCGAATCGAGATACTCGGGAATAGTCTCCCAATCCCAGTTCATCCCCTGCTTCATCGAGCTGTAGGGAATTGCCTCGGTGCGGGTCATAGTCAGCATCGAGCGTTCGCGAAAGTCCGGCTTGCAGGGAGCAAAGCCGAAGCCGCAATTGCCCAGAACCACCGAGGTGACGCCATGCCATCCGGAGATCGTGCAATAGGGATCCCAGCGGATCTGGGCGTCGTAATGAGTATGCAGATCGACGAAGCCGGGCGCCACGATTAGTCCGTCTGCGTCGATCACCTTTTTGGCAAAGCCCGGTGCGCGGCCGCCGATCTGTGCGATTTTGCCGTCCTTGATCCACACATCGGCCCGGTAACGCGGTACCCGCGTGCCGTCCACCACCGTGCCGCCTTTGATTTGGATATCGAATTCCGCCATCTACGGTTCCCTCCTCGCTGGTAAGGACCACGGCGTTGTGACGACGTCGTGAGTTCCCGAAATCCGCCTTAAATTATGTCTACCCCTTCCTTATATCAAAGCGGAAGGGTTACGCCAGAGATAGCCGGGATCCTGAACGAGCGCTCGGTATACCACCTGGTCGCCGCGCAAACGCAAAATACCGACCGCGTTTCCCCGCCGACCACAGCGGGTGGCGCGGCCTTGCTCATACCCCTTGGTGCCGTTTTAGCCTGCCCTTCGGACTTCGCACGGGACGCCGAGCACGCCGACGACGAATCCCGCGAACGCCGCGGCGCCGCAAAGCCGCCACACATATTTGTGGATCAAAGTACTCGGCCTGAACTCATCGCGGACAGTCTTTACCTTGTTGTCGATTTCCGAAACGTCTTTGCGGAGATCCTGTTTATCTTTTTCCAGCTCCATCTCCAGCTTGTTTATGTCTTCGCTGTCAACCATGGCCATTACCTTCTTTTGGTTATCAACCTTGTAATTGCGCGGGATTGACCAGAATACCGATTCCGCCGCACACGTTACTTGAGCAAAGCGCCTGCCAACACCTCGCAGTAGTCGTCACCCGCAAGATCGATCCGCAAGCTCGGGGCGGGAATGTCATGGCGGATGTACTTTGTAAAAATAGTGTACCGGCACGGTTCTGGTGATGCCCCCTTTTGGTGGGTTTCCGTCCTCAGACTTGCTCCATCCCATCACAAAGCATACCCGAAATGTCTCGCTTCGGCTCACCGGCGGGTTTATCATTATGGGCAGATGATGGATGAGGAAACGGAAGTAAAATATCGTAAAACTCCGAGCTGATTGCCCGATTCTGAACGTGAACGTATTTTAGGTTACATGTCAGGCCTGTCACGCAAAGCCAGCGAGGGTGAAATCGCCAACGAGGATCGGCTCATGACCGCCCGGCAGGTCGCGACCTATCTGAGCGTCAATGAACGCACCGTGATTAAGCTGGTCTCCGAAGGTGCTCTGCCCGGCGTAAAAATCGGTAATCAATGGCGGTTCCGCAAGGCGATGTTGGATACGTGGCTGGACGACCAGATGCTCGGCGTCGGACCGCGTTATCTGGAGGTGGGGGAGCGGGTCAGGGCGCCGGTGCGGATGCTGGATCTGGCCAGTTGTTTCCAGCCCTCGCACATTATCAGTGACCTGTCATCGCGGACCCGCAATGATGTAATCGGCGAACTGGCTGGCCACGCCAGCAGTCTTGGATTGGTTCGCAACCGAGCCTGGTTTGTGCGCGCGCTCATCGAACGTGAAAACGTGATGCCCAGCGGCACCGGCAATGGGGTGGCATTCATGCACACCCTGTATCGTCATCCGGAACAGGTAGTGCGCCCGTTCATGGTGTTGGGACGCTCGCGTGAGGGGGTGGATTTTGACGCGCTTGATGGCAAACCGGTCCATCTGTTTTTTGTGCTGGGCCTGAAGTTCAAGGAGTTGCATCTGCCATGGCTGACCAAGCTGTGGCAGATGTGCTCGCGCGGCAACGCGATTGAAGCGCTGATGCGGGCTTCAACGCCGGGCGAAATTTTTGCGGCCTTATCGGAGGCTGAACGCAGCCTGCTCCCCGCAGCCGGAAATTCCTAACCACCGCAGACTGAGTAAAGAGGGAATGACCAAGCAATCAAATCGCGGCAAAAATCGAGCCCTTGCCCAATGGGTCGCCGAAGCGGCTCAACTCACCAAACCTGATCGAATCGTCTGGTGCGACGGTTCCGAGGAAGAAAAGCGGCGGCTGACGCAGGAGGCGATCGCCAGCGGTGTTCTGATTGCGCTCAATCAGGCCAAACGCCCCGGCTGCTATTTGCATCGATCCAATCCCAACGATGTGGCTCGCAGCGAGCATCTGACCTTTATCTGCACCCCGGACAAGGACGACGCCGGCCCGACCAACAATTGGGCGCCGCCCGAGGAGACCTACGCCAAACTGCGTGGATGGCTCGCGGGAGCAATGCGCGGACGCACGATGTACGTGGTTCCCTATGTTATGGGCCCGCTGAAATCGCCCTTTTCGAAGGTGGGAGTCGAGCTGACCGACAGCCTCTACGTCGCGCTCAATATGCGAATCATGACCCGGATGGGTCAGGCTGCGCTGGACCTGCTGGGGGATGGCGGCGAATTCAATCGCGGATTGCATTCCATCCTTGACCTCGATCCCGAGCGCCGTCTGATCTGCCATTTCCCGCAGGATAACGCGGTATGGTCGGTGGGCAGCGGTTATGGCGGGAACGCGCTGCTGAGCAAGAAATGTTTCGCTTTGCGCATCGCCAGCTACCTGGGCCGGGCTGAAGGATGGCTGGCTGAGCACATGCTGATCCTGGGTCTCGAAAGTCCGCAGGGCGAGACCACTTATATTGCCGCCGCCTTTCCCAGCGCGTGCGGCAAAACCAATCTGGCGATGCTGCTGCCGCCGCCGGCTTTCAAGGGATGGAAAGTCCACACCGTCGGCGACGACATCGCCTGGCTGCGCGTCGGACCCGACGGCCGCCTGTGGGCGGTCAATCCCGAGTACGGCTTCTTCGGCGTCGCCCCGGGCACCAGCACCCGATCCAATCCCAATGCGATGAAAACGGTGGAGCACGACACCATTTTTACCAACGTCGCCGTCACCGCCGAAGGCGACGTTTGGTGGGAAGGGATGGGATTCGATCCACCCAAGGGGCTGATCGACTGGCGCGGCCAGCTTTGGGATCCCAACTCGGGCAAACCCGCGGCCCATCCCAACAGCCGCTTTACCGCTCCAATGACCAACAATCCGGTGTTGTCGCCCAAGGCCGAGGATCCGCAGGGCGTGCCGATATCGGCGATTATATTTGGCGGCCGACGGGCTTCGACCGTGCCGCTGGTGATGGAGGCCAGCGACTGGTCGCAGGGCGTGTTTTTCGGCGCCAGCATGGGATCGGAGACCACGGCGGCAGCCACCGGGCAGGTGGGTGTGGTGCGACGCGATCCAATGGCAATGCTGCCGTTTTGCGGCTACAACATGGTGAAGTATTTCGAGCATTGGCATCAGATCGCCAGCCGTCTGCGCAATCCGCCCAGGATTTTTCAGGTTAACTGGTTCCGCAAGGATCGCGAGGGCGCCTTTTTGTGGCCCGGATACAGCGAGAACATGCGCGTGCTCAAATGGATTGTGGATCGCGTCAAGGGGCGCGTCGGCGCCGAACAGACCCCCATTGGACTGGTGCCGCGCAAAGAGGACATCAACCTCGACGGGCTGGAGATCTCCGCCGAGCAATTGCGCCAGGCCACGTCGATCGATCCTGACGAATGGCGCGCGGAACTTGATCAGATCGAGGAGTACTTCAAAAAACTCGGCGCGGACCGCCTGAGCGATTTCCAGGTCCGGATTGAAAAGGCGCGGACGGCCCTCGCCAAATCCGGCTGAGATTCGCGCAAACCTTATTATCGGCGGCAGTCCCCGGCCGCGTTGTGCGCCGCAATTGGGAAAAGGCTTGTGCCAAAGCCCTGGCGCAAGCCTTTCCATTTCAATCACGGCCGTCCTGCCACTTTATCAATCAAGGCGCTTGGTGTTGTAGATCACGTGCTGGGTGAGCAGGGGGGCAGTCAAACCCGAAATGCGCAAGCGAAGCGGTAACCCCGATGCTTACGTCTGTGCTAGATTCCCCCTCATCTGACGCAAGGAGCCACTACCATGCATGACCTGGTTATTCGAAATGGCACGATTGTGGACGGCAGCGGAAAGCCCGCTTTCAACGGCGATATCGCGATCGATGGCGGCAGGATTACGGCAGCCGGCGGCAAGGCCGGCTCGGCGCGCCGCGAGATCGACGCCTCAGGGCTGCTGGTCACGCCCGGATGGGTCGATATCCATACGCATTACGACGGCCAGGTTTCGTGGGATCCTTACCTCAGCCCCTCCAGTTGGCATGGCGTAACCACGGTCGTGATGGGGAACTGCGGCGTCGGCTTCGCCCCTGTAAAACCCGGCGAGCAGGAATTCCTGATCGGCCTGATGGAAGGGGTCGAGGATATTCCCGGCGAGACGCTGGCCAAAGGGATGACCTGGAATTGGGAATCATTCGGCCAATACCTGGACGCATTATCCGCGATGAAACGCGCGATCGACGTGGGCGCACAGGTGCCGCACGGCGCCGTGCGCGCCTATGTGATGGGCGAGCGCGGCGCCCATAACGAGCCGGCAACCGAAGAGGACATCGCGCAGATGGCCAATATCGTGCGCGACGCGATGCGCGCGGGCGCGGTCGGGTTCAGCACCTCGCGCACCCTCGGCCATCGCGCGAAGAACGGCGAAGTGGTGCCCGGAACCTATGCCGCCGAGGATGAATTGCTGGGGATTGGCCGCACCCTGGGCCAGGTTGGTCATGGCGTCTTCGAGATGGCATCGGACCTGACTGGACCCGATCGCAGCATGGAGTGGATGGTCAAGCTATCGAAGGAAACCGGACGTCCGATCAGCTTCATACCAGTGCATCTGGCGCGCCACAACATGATTGACGGCCGCGAACTGCTGGCCGAGATTCGCCGGCTCAATCGCGAGGGGGCGCGCCTGGTGCCGCAGGTCGCTGCGCGCCCGCCGTCGCTGCTGATGAGCCTGCGCGGGACGGCGCATCCGCTTATTATGCATCCGACCTACCGCTCGATGGACAACCTGCCGTTTGCGGAAAAGCTGGCCCGCTTGCGCGACCCGCAGGTGCGCGCGCGCATCCTGGCCGAAGGCCGGGAACTCAAGCTGGGACCCAACGCGGAAATGCTGACGCGCCGCTTCGACAATTTCTTCCAGCTTGGCGATCCGCCCGACTATGAACCCGCCGCCGAGATGAGCATCGCCGCTCGTGCCCAGCGCGAAGGCAAGACGCCCGAGGAGCTGACCTACGACATCCTGCTCGAGCGCGACGGCACCGAGTTCATTTACGCCCCGATCAGCATGCCGCTGACCGACTATACGCAACGCAACCTGGACTTTATTGGCGAGCTCCTGGGAGATCCCGACACCCGTTTGTCGCTCAGCGACGGCGGCGCGCATTGCGGCCTGGTCTGTGACGCCAGCGCGCCCACTTTTCTGCTGACCCATTGGGTGCGCGATCGCAAGCGCGGCGCGCGCCTGCCGCTGGAAAAGGCGGTAAAGCTTCAGACCCGCGACACGGCCGAATTTTACGGCCTCATGGATCGCGGCTTAATCGCGCCGGGACTGAAGGCCGATCTCAACGTGATCGATTTCGAGAACCTGCATCTGTATGCGCCGGAAATGATCTTCGATTTACCTGCGGGCGGACGCAGGCTGGTGCAGCGCGTGGACGGCTACAAACATACCATTGTCAGCGGCGAAGTGATCTTCGAGGACGGCCGGCCGACGGGCGCGATGCCCGGGAAAATTGTTCGCGGCGGCCGGATCTGATCGCGGCTGCGCCCTGCGCGGGACAGCAAAAGAGGGGCTTGACGCGAGCGTCCGCCTGGGTGATAGTAATTATCATCCGATATGAATGATCAAACGCTCGTCACTGACAAGTGGCGCGCCGCTTATGCGGCCAGGCGGCTGGCGGAGTTCACCAGCCGCTGCCGCGAGCGCGGGCTGGCGATTACCCCGCAGCGCGTAGCGGTGATGCGCGTGCTGGTCGCCTCCGGGGACCATCCGCGGGCTGAAACCGTCTTCGCGAAGTTGCGCAAGGAGTATCCCAACATTTCGCTGGCCACCGTCCATCGCACCCTGGAGACGCTGTGCGCGATCGGCGAGGCGCGCAAGGTGACACCGCTGCACGACAGCGCGCGTTACGACGGCAACACCGCGCCGCATCATCATCTGGTGTGCGTTCGTTGCCGGAAAATCCGCGATATCGATGTACCCGAATTCAACGATCTGCTGCATGGACGCCAGAGCCTGGGCGAATTTCAACTGTTGGGGTGCGCGGTGGAAGTTCAGGCGCTGTGCGGGGAATGCCGGCGGGCAGCGAACTCGGGGGTCCGGACACCAAATTCACGAGGGCAAACCCATAACCTGAAGCAACGCATAACAAGGGAAGGAGAAACACTATGGCGAAAGCACTGAAAGGAACCAAAACGCACGACAATCTGAAGGCCGCCTTCGCGGGAGAAAGCCAGGCCAACCGCCGCTATCTGTATTTCGCGAAGATTGCCGACGTCGAGGGCCAGCCGGAAATCGCGGGACTTTTCCGTGATACCGCCGAAGGCGAAACCGGCCACGCTCATGGCCATCTGGACTACCTCAAACAGGTGGGCGACCCGGTTACCGATCTGCCGATCGGCGACACCCTGCTCAACCTGAAATCCGCTGTCCACGGCGAGACCTACGAATACACCGATATGTATCCCGGGATGGCGAAAACGGCTCGTGAAGAGGGTTTCCCGGAAATCGCCGACTGGTTCGAAACCCTGGCCAAGGCAGAAAAGTCCCACGCCGGGCGCTTCTCCAAGGCGCAGAGCTCGCTGTAAAATCCCGCGCGTCAAGGCGGCCGGCTGCGATGCGGCCGGCCGCGTGTGTTCGATCTGAAAACCCGCGCCCGAGGCGGCGCGCACAGTCAGGATAACTCCGAGAGGATTAACCGAATGAGCGGCCGTATCGAGTCGCGCCCCAGCGACGGGCTCACTTACGATCCCAACGATCCGAAATACTGGGATCGGGCCGGTTACGAGAAGGAACAGACACGGATTTTCGACATCTGTCACGGATGCCGCCTGTGCTTCAACCTGTGCCCGTCTTTTCCTGCTTTGTTCGAGGCAATCGATGCCAAGGGCGACGACGTGCGCAATCTGAGCGCCGCTGAGCGCGAGCGAGTGGTCGATCTTTGCTACGAGTGCCGGCTGTGCTATCTGCGATGTCCATACACACCGCGCGACGGCCACGAGTTCCAACTCGATTTCCCGCAGCTGATCCAGCGCGGCAAGGCGCTGAAAGTAAAGCGCCAGGGGATTGGGATTCGCGAGCGGATGCTGGGTGACCCGGACCGCCTGGGGAAGATTTCAAGCAAGGCTCCATGGCTGGCGAATTGGGCCAATCGCAATCCGCTACAGCGTCTGATCCTGGAAAAGACCATCGGTATCCATCGCCACAAAAAGCTGCCGGAATTTGCCGCTGAAACCTTCGAGCGTTGGCTCACCCGCAATGGTCTGCCGGCCGCGCCCGCCCAGCCAGCGGCCAAAGTGGCGCTGTTTTACACTTGTATCGTCAACTTCAACGACCCGGCTCCGGCCAAAGCCGCCGTCGAGGTATACGCCAAAAACAACTGCGCGCTGACCTGCCCCAAACAGAACTGCTGCGGGATGCCCGCGCTGGACGGGGGCGATATCGAGTTCGCCAAAAGGGAGGCGCAGGCGAACGTCGCATCGATGCTGCCGCTGGTGCAACAGGGGTGGCGCATCGCCGCGCTCAATCCGACCTGCTCGTTGATGCTGCGTGAGGAATATCCGCGGCTGGTGGGAACGCCAGAGGCCCGCCTCGTTGCTGAGGCCGTCGCGGATCCGCACGAAATCCTTTACGAGCTGCGGCGCCGGGATCTGTTCAACCGGGATTTCCGCTCGACGCCGGGCACCATTGCGTATCACGTGCCATGCCATCTGAAAGCGCAGAATATCGGCCTGCGCTCGCGCGACCTGATGCGGCTGATTCCGCAGACCCAGATCACCACCGTGGACGCCTGTTGCTCGCATGACGGGACGTGGGCGATGAAGAAGGAGTACTTCGAGCTGTCGATGAAGTGGGGGGAAAAGGCATTTGGTCCCTTGCGCGAGGCCGGCGCGCGGATCATGGCGACGGACTGCAGCCTGGCGGCGGTCCAGATCCATCAGGCAACCGGGACCCGTCCGCTCAATCCGATGGAAGTCCTCGCGCGCGCTTACAAGCCCGACGGCTTCAGCCAGCCGGTGCCGCCCGTGGCGCCCGCGGAGTAAGATCGACGACATGAAAGCCGTACAACGCGCCCAGATCCTCTCTTACGATCAATACGAAAAACTGCGGCCGCTGTTGCGCCCCCTGTTCATCGCCGAGAAGGAGCGTCATCGGCTGGCCGTCGGCGAGCATCTGACCGTGCTGTTCGAAAATGTTCGGACAGTGTGGTACCAGGTGCAGGAAATCCTGCGCGCCGAGCGTATCGACTCCGAAGAAGGCATCGCGCACGAACTGGACACCTATAACGAACTGCTGCCGGGCCCCAATGAGCTGGCGGCCACGTTGCTGATCGAATTCGCCGATCCTGCCGAGCGCGAGGAAAACCTGCGCAAACTGGCCGGTCTGGAAAACCGGATTGCGTTGTTAATCGGCGATCGACGGCAAAAAGCGCGGGTCGACCTGCGACAGGTCTCGCCTGAGCGCGTCAGTTCGGTTCAGTTTATTCGCTTCTCCCTGGGAGGCCTTGACGCCGAAGGTTTCGCCGCATTGTGCCGTGAAGGACGTGTCGCGGTGGAGATCGCGCATCCGGCGATGACTGTTCGGGCTGCGATCACCGGCGATTTGGCGGCAGCGTTGGCCCAGGATCTGGCACAAGGCTGACACTTTTTGTCAAAATACGCGCGTTTGGAAGTTCATTGAATTCACTGCCTGCAATGGCAAAGGGTATTTACTCTTGGCTTATGTATAGGCAGGCTGGAAGAGTTCCCCGCGCGTGGGGATAAAGGGAATCAGTAGCATGTCAGCTAGTGAAGCTTGCGATTGGTACCTGGTGCGGACGAAATCGCAAAAGGAACGATGGGTCCAGGACCAACTCAAGAATGTTGCGGCAGAGGCGTTTTTACCTATGCTGCGCAGCCGGACGCGATGCTTCGGTCGGGTGATGGTCACGGTAAAACCTCTGTTTCCATGCTACTTATTTGCGCGATTTAATCTCAAGGAACGCTACTTTGACGTGAAATATGCCGCTGGGGTGCACAGCGTAGTTTCGATCGGCGGCGAACCGGTGGTAGTTCCCCTGGCGATCGTTGAGGAAATCAGGCGGCGCGGTGTCGATGGGGTAGTCGAGTTGCCGCAACGCAGACTGGATCCCGGACAGAAAATTCGCGTGATTGACGGGCCCTTCCGGGATATTGAAGCGATTTTCGACCGTTATCTTTCCGGTAGTGAGCGGGTTGCGATCCTGCTTGACGTGATCGGCGCCAGCACGATTCGAGTCGTGTTGCCCAGCAGTTGTTTGGCCCAGTGACAGCTTCGCATCGGTACGCGAAAATCGGGGCGGACCGCGGCCGCTTCAGGGATTTCCTTTCGGTCGGCATGGCCGCCGCGCTGGCTTTGTGGGCTGCTGCATGCTTTGACGCGCATATCGGGATGCATTCAACGCGGGCAACCGGGTTGCGGTCCTTTCTGGGGATTGGATTTGGCGCTGACCTGAGGGATGCCGAGCGCTATTATCCCAATGGCATCAGGGAGACGAGCCCCTTAGGATACCCGTCATATCACATCACCCAAGCCTCGTCGGACGGTATTGCTTATCCCGATGTCATTTACGAGTTCGACGGCAGCAACGGGATGCAGGTCGTGGTCGCCCGCTTTGCTCCGTCCTCGGCCGATGCGGTGCTCGAGCGTCTGCGCCGCATATTGGGTGAACCAACGCAGCATACCGTGAACAAGGAGCAGCAGATGGACGAAGCTCTGTGGCTTGTTTCTGACGGGGAGGAAGTCCGTTTCGACCGCGTTCGCCATCTGTTAACCGTACTGGGTCCGCAGGGCCGCAACTTGAGTAAGGACCTGCAATTGCGGATCGAGAACAGCGCAACTGTGCTGTGAATCGATTCAACCCGGCGGGCTGCGAGAGAAACGAATTGAGAAAATCTTTTCTTTCCTTTCACGTCCCTGAGATCGGCGAGCAGGACATAGCCGCCGTAACCCAGGTGCTGCGTTCGGGATGGCTGACGGCGGGGCCGCGGGTAAAGGAATTCGAAGATCGTTTTGCTCGCTACATCGGAGCGTCAAACGCGGTCGCGGTTAATTCCGGGACGGCGGCTTTGCATTTGGCTTTGGAGGCGGCTGGCGTTGGCGCCGGTGACGAGGTGGCGGTTCCGACACTGACCTTTGCGGCGACCGCTGAAGTGGTTGTGCAGCTTGGCGCCCGGCCGATCCTGGTGGATTGTTCGCCCGACACCCTCAATCTCGATCCGGCCGCTTTGGAGCGCGCGATCAGCTCCCGATGCAAGGCCGTGATTCCGGTGCATTTTGCCGGCCATCCGTGCGATATGGATGCGATTGGGGAAATCGCACGCGCCCACCGGCTGGCCGTCGTGGAAGATGCCGCACATGCGCTGCCGGCAAAATGGCGCGGCCGGATGATCGGGACGGTCGGCGACCTCAGCTGTTTTTCCTTCTATGCGACCAAGACTATTACTACCGGCGAAGGCGGAATGATCACCACCGCCAACCCGGATTGGGCCGAGCGGATGCGTATCATGAGCCTGCACGGCATCAGCAAGGACGCGTGGAAGCGTTATACCGCCGAAGGCTCGTGGCGCTACGACATAATCGCCCCCGGATACAAATACAACCTGACTGACATCGCGGCGGCGCTGGGTATTTCGCAGCTTGCCCGATGCGACGATTTTCTGCGGGCGCGCCTGCGCTGCAAGGAGCAATACGACCAGGCCTTGCGCTCCGAACCGGCGATTGAAACCCCTGTCACGCGCCCCGGTGTCGAACATGCATGGCATCTTTATGTGATCAGGATCGATCCGCGGCAGCTGCGAATCGGCCGCGACCAGATAATCGAGCTGCTCAAGCAGCGTAACATCGGCGCCGCCGTCCACTTCATCCCCCTCCATCTCCATCCCTACTATCGTCAAACCTATGGCTATCAACCCGCCGATTTTCCCAATGCAAGCAGCGCATCCGAGCAAATTATTTCTTTGCCCATCTATCCCCGCCTGACCACCTCGGATATCGAAGACGTAGTCAGCGCGGTCACGGACATCGTTCGCGAATACCGGCGTTAAGCCGACGGACAATAGGTGAAATCGGCAACGGAAGCCAAGGCTTGACGCGTCTGCATATTATTGCCAGCATAAGGCGCTTGGACGTGGTGATGGCGCAATCGGGTGCCATCCAACGCGATTCTGACCCTCGATTCGGACCGATGCGGAGCCTGATGAAGGTTGAGCAGCTTATCGCTCTGGTTCTTGCGTTGGCTATCACTGCCTCGGCGGGGATGGTTGGCGCTCAACAGGTCAGTGGTCCTCCGGTCTATGATATGCACCGGCTCTATCAATTCGTCGGGCGTCTGTACAATATCGACCCCGACCTGCTGGAAGCGATAGCTACCGCCGAGTCCAACAACAATCCCCAGGCGGTTTCCCCCAAAGGGGCCGAGGGCGTTATGCAACTGATGCCCGGCACGGCCAGGCAGTTGCGCGTCGATCATCCTTTGGATCCGGTCGAGAATGTATTTGGTGCCGCGCGCTTTCTGACCGAGCTTAGAGCGTGGTCGCGTTTGCAAGCTCCCTACGGTGAAGTCGATTTGCCGGCGATGATTGCGGCATACAACGCGGGTCCGGGAGCGGTCGAAAAATATGGCGGCGTTCCACCTTACGCGGAGACTCAGGATTACGTGCGCAAGGTGCTGTGGCTTTACCTGTTGGGCCAGCCTCCCCCGCGCCATTCGCGCGGTCCTTCACGCCATCAATCCACGCCGGCACGCGCCGCCGTTGCGCCTCTTTATTACCGCGCCTCAGCGCGAAAAGTGAAGCCGGTGTCGGTTTACGATGAGTTGGCCGAGATCAGACGCGAACGGGCCAAAGCACAATCCGATCAAATGGCGGGGCGTTCTCAATCATCAAAGCTTGCGGACTGCCGTTCGTCATCAGGGGAATAGACCTCAGCCGATCTGTGGCCGGCGATAGACAGAAGAGACAACGGTCAACTGCGGGCCGGGAAGCCAGCCTCGCTTGACTTGGGCTACGGCTCACGTTTGGATGATTGATACAGGGGACCAGGGAATCTGAATTTGACGAACGCGAGTAGCGTTGAACGGCCGGTCGATTCGCCTGCCGATTCACTGGATAATCGGGCGATGGCGGTTGATTGCGGCAGTTGTGCTCCGGTCAAAAGCAAGGCGGGCGTGCGCGGGTTGTGGGCGGCGTGGAAAAGGATCGCCCGCAAGATCGGCGATTTCCAGGCCCGCGTGCTCCTGACGATTTTCTATTTCGTGCTGCTCGCGCCGTTCGCTCTGATCGTGCGCCGCACTTCGGATCCACTGGCGCTCAAAGCCGCGGCGCCGCGGGGATGGGGCGTCAGGCAGGGACCCGCGCAATACACGCTGGAAATGGCGCGCAAACAGTTTTAATTCCGTTTCGAATCCATCAATGGAAACCCACCTCAAGTGCTGATCCTGGGCGTCTCATGCTATTTCCATGACGCCGCCGCGGCCCTGCTGCGCGACGGTCAACTGGTGGCGGCCGCCGAAGAGGAGCGCTTCTCGCGCAAAAAACACGATTACGGCTTTCCCGAAAACGCCATCAACTTCTGTCTGCGCACCGCCGGAATCAAAGCTGAAGAGCTCGATTACCTGGTTTTTTTTGAAAAGCCGTTCCTCAAATTCGAGCGTCTGCTGCTGACCAGCATGCAGACCTTCCCCCGCTCCCTGCGCGTGTTTCGCGAGGCGATGCTGACCTGGCTGGGCGATAAAATCTGGATTCGCCATCTGATCCAGAACAAGCTTGGCCTGCCCGGCGACAAGATCCTGTTCAGCGAGCACCATCTTTCCCATGCCGCCAGTTCCTTCCTCTGTTCCCCGTTTGACGAAGCGGCGATCCTCACTATCGACGGCGTCGGCGAGTGGACCACCGCCAGCATCGGAATCGGCAAAGGAACCGAAGTCCGCCTGCTCAAGGAGATCCGCTTTCCCCATTCCCTGGGACTGCTCTACAGCGCTTTTACCGCCTTTCTGGGCTTTGAGGTCAACGAGGGCGAATACAAAGTGATGGGAATGGCGCCGTTCGGGAAACCCACCTATGTGGACCAGGTCAGGAAGCTTATCCGACTGTACTCCGATGGCAGCTTCGAACTGGACATGGACTACTTCAGTTTCCATCACTCGTCGGAGCAGACCTATAATCGGAAATTCGTCGATTTGTTTGGGATGCCGCGCGCACCGGAGTCGCATTTCTTCACCGCAGGCAGCGGCTACCCGTCTTATTTCGGAGAGAAGCCGTCCAACTACTCCGCGCTGTGCCAGCAGAACCAGCACTATGCGGACATCGCCGCCAGCATCCAGGTGGTGATCGAAGAGGCGGTGCTTAATCTGGCGCGTCAGGCCCGAATCGTAACCGGATGCCGCAATCTGTGCATGGCGGGCGGCGTCGCGCTCAACAGCGTCGCCAATGGACGGGTGTTGCGCGAGACCGACTTCGAGGGTTTGTACATCCAGCCGGCCGCCGGCGACGCCGGCGGGGCGCTTGGCGCTGCGCTGTTCGGCTATCACACCGTGCTCGGGCAACCTCGGTCCTTCGTAATGGATCACGCCTATTGGGGCGAAGAGCATGGCGCCGCCGCGACCGAAACTTTTCTCAAAAGCAACGCCATCGCGTATGAGCATTGCGTCAACCAGGAAGAATTGGTCGCACGATGCGTTGACGCGCTGGCGCAAGGCAAAGTGCTCGGATGGATGCAGGGACGGTTCGAATGGGGTCCGCGGGCCTTGGGCAACCGCAGCATCATCGCCGATCCGCGCCGCGCCGACATGAAGGAGATCGTTAACGTCAAGATCAAGTTCCGGGAGCCGTTTCGGCCCTTCGCGCCGTCGATCCTGGTGGAGCGAGCCGCGGATTATTTCGAGATCGGCGGCTGCGACGGAAAGTATCCATCCAGCTTCATGCTCAACGTGGCGGCGGTGCGCAACGACAAGCGCGAGGTGATCCCGGCCACCACTCACGTGGACGGAACCGGACGGCTGCAGACGGTCGCTCGCGCGGTAAATCCCCGTTATTATTCGCTAATCGAGTCCTTTGGAGAGTTGACCGGGGTGCCGGTGCTGCTCAATACCTCATTCAATTTGCGTGGTGAGCCGATCGTCAACACTCCTGGCGAGGCGTTCAGTACCTTTGCGCGCAGCGGTATCGACGTTTTGGTGCTGGGCGATTACCTGGTACGCAAGGATCGAAGTTAGTTTGTTGCGGAGCGTGCAATGAAGTTTTTCAAGGGAATCGGGCAGCGTGCTTCGACCGCCTCGGAACTGCTGGGTTTTTTTGGGCGGACCAAATGGTGGTGGCTGACCCCGATGCTGCTGCTGCTGTTCATCCTCGGGCTGATGGTTGTTTTCGTCCAGACCTCGGCGATCGCCCCCTTTATATATACGCTCTTTTAGCCGGCGGACGCGTGGAGTCGATAAGACCAGATTTCATTCGCGCACCCGCCCCGGTTCGCCATAGAGTGCTGAAAAGAGCACCCAATTCCCGTGATCCATCCAACCGGGCCGGCGATGGCTCGTATCAAGAACACCGCGCCGCTTGATCCCGCGCGCGCCCGCACGCGCAAACTGGCGCAGTTGTCGCGGCTGGTCAGGCTCGAAGATTTTGCCCGGCCGGTCAGGCAGGGTGGCAGCTTCGCGCAATTTTTGGATTCGCTTCCCGCGATTTTAGCGGCGGCCGAATTGCGCGAACTGGCACGGCGGATTGCCCGGGCCCATCGCGCCGGCCGAACCTTTCTGTTGATGGCCGGGGCCCATCCGATCAAAACCGGCCTAAGTCCGCTGATTTGCGAACTGATTCGCGATGGTATTCTCAGCGCCGTGGCCATGAATGGCGCGGCGATAATCCATGATTTCGAGCTGGCTTTTGCTGGGCGCACTTCCGAAGACGTCGGCGCCGGGCTGGTCGACGGCAGCTTCGGGATGGCGCGGGAGACCGGCGAATTCCTCAACCGGGCGGCGGCGATTGCGGCTCAGGAAGGACTCGGACTGGGCGAAGTGGTGGGGCGTGAAATCAACCGCCACCGCCTCAAACATCGCGCGATCAGTATCTTCGCTTGCGCTCACCAGGCCGCAATACCTGCGACCGTGCACGTCGCTATCGGCGCCGACATCATCCACATGCATCCCAACGCCGACGGCGCGGCGATCGGCAAGGCCACGCTGGCTGACTTTCACCGTCTCGCCGAGGTTGCCGGCTCGTTGTCGCGCGGCGTCGTGCTGAACCTGGGATCGGCGGTGATCATGCCCGAGATGTTCTTGAAGGCGCTCAACCTCAGCCGTAATCTCGGACGTAAGGTGCGAGACTTCACCAGTGCCGATATGGATTTCGTCCGCCACTACCGGCCCCGGGTCAACGTGGTCGAGAGGCCCACGCGCAACAACGGCCGCGGCATCATGCTTACCGGCCATCACGAGATCATGTTCCCGCTACTGATCGCCGCGGTGCGCGAGGAACTACGCCGGACTCGTTAATGTAATGCAACTGCCGCTTGATTTGCCCCAGCTCAGACCGGTCCGCGTCCTGGTGGCCGGTGAGGTCGTGCTCGATCGCTATTTGTGGGGCGAAGTCACGCGCGTGTCGCCCGAAGCGCCAATTCAAATCCTGCAGGTGAACCGGCGCGAGGAGCGCCCCGGCAACGCCGCCTTCGTATGCGCCAACCTGTCCGCCTTCGGTGCAGCGCCTGCGGTCCTGACGGTGGTCGGCGACGACGCTAATGGGGCCCTCCTGACCGCGATGATTTCCGGGTCCGGCGCCGACATCCAGGGAATAGTGCGTGACCCCAGCCGTCCCACCATCGTCAAGGAGCGCCTGCTCGGTTCCGTCCAGTCCGTCCGGCGCGCCACCCAGCAATTGCTCAGGGTCGACAATGAGGACTCGCGCCCCCTGAGCGCGGACGTCGAGGCCGAACTGATTGCGCGGCTGGAGCGCGAATTGTCACGCGCCGACGGCGTGTTGATCTGCGACATCAACAAGGGTCTGCTCACGCCAGCCGTGCTCAAGGCATTGATCGAAGGTGCTCGGGGTCAGGGCAAGCCCGTGGTTGTGGACCCGCGGATGACCGACGATTTTTCCATCTACCGCGGAGCCTCGGCGCTCACCCCCAACCGCTATGAGACGGAGCGGGCCACCGGGCTCAGGCTTTCGGAGCCGGCGGGGTGGCAACCGGCAGCGCGAAAGCTGATAGATGATCTTGGTCTGGATGCCTGCCTAATCACGCTGGATCGCGACGGGATGTACCTGGCGCAGCGGGGCGGCGAGGGGCTGCATATCACGACGGCGCCGCAGGAGGTTTATGATGTTACCGGGGCGGGTGATGTGGTCCTGGCAATCTTCGGTCTGTTTTTGATTGCCGGAGCGGAGATCGAGACCGCCGCCAAACTGGCCAACGCTGCGGCAGGATTGGAAGTCGGCAGGCAGGGAGCGGCGGTGATTTCCCGGGCCGAGCTGGCGCAGGCGCTGCGCCGCGCCCATCATGGTTCGGCCGGCAAGATCGTCAGCATCGCCGACCTCCAGCCGATTCTCGAGCGCCGCCGCGCCGAGGGACTGCGAATAGCGTTTACCAACGGATGTTTCGATCTGCTGCACGCGGGCCATGTCGAGGTCCTGGAGTTTGCGCGCTCGCAGGGTGACCTGCTGGTTGTGGGCTTGAACGACGATGCGAGCGTGCGGACGATCAAAGGCCAGGGCCGGCCGGTTTATCCAGCCGCCGATCGCGCAAGAATCCTCGCCGCTCTGGAAGCGGTTGATTATGTGGTGGTCTTTGCTGAAGTACGCGCGGAAAATATCATTCGCGCCGTCCGCCCCGATATCCTGGTCAAAGGAGAAGACTGGCAGGGGAAAACCGTGGATGGCGCCGACTTCATCCGGCAATATGGCGGCAAAGTAGTCTTCGCGCGGCTGCTCGAAGGACGCGCCACCTCCTCAACCATAGAACGCGTTCGCCAAAGCTAATTCCAGTTTTCCCGCCCACCCGCGCCGGCCGCTTCATCATTCAATCCTCAAAGTGATCCTGAGAGGCTTGCTCTTCGTCTTCGGTTCCGCGGTGCAATCTGAAATAGAGGCTGGATAGCGACGCCAGCACCAGTTTCCATCCGGTGGGAAATTCGAGTTCGCCCGGTTCGGCATGGGCGTCGGGATGGATGATTACCTTCTGGCCGCCGTGCCATTGGACGAGCAACACTTTGTGACCGATCTGGCGCCCGCTTACTCGATCGATTTCAAAGTCGCCGAACAGTGTGGTGGTCCGCAGATCTGCAAAGGCTTCGCGCAGACGGCCCTGCTCCAGGCTGCCGCATGCGCGCAGGGCCGCCGCACTGATCAGGCCTGCGGCGTAGATCTGCGCGGCGGGATAATCGCAGGCTCCGCAGGTATTGCGCATACGGGCCGCGAACTGTTGCGGACGCGGTCCGAGTTCGGGCATGAACCCGGCGTCCGGCTCCCATTGGCTGGGACCGACAATCCCTTCCGCATGCTCCCCCAACGTATCGGCAAAGCCCTGCACCCCTGCGCCGACGCAGGCCAGTATGGGGATGTTCAGGTCGGCTCTGACGACCCCGCTCATCAGCGCGACATCGTCGGCGAAACTGCCTGCGCTGACGAGCGCGGTGATCCGCCGGCGCGCCAGGCGAATCAGCAGGTCGATCGAAACCTCGCCGCTGCCATGGGTGGGCGGCGCCGATTCGCGGACTTTGAGCCTGACTCCGCGCCGCCGTATCGGGCGCGATTGGCATTCACGCTCGAATCCGCCGATCACCGATCGCGCGAACGGAGTTTCAAACGTCACCACCGCCACGCGCTTGCGCCACAGTTTGAGCTGGCTAATCAGTTGCGCCAGGCCCCTGAAGTAATCGCCGGCGGGGCTGAGCACGCCGACCATCAGCCGGTATTTCTGATCGTACAGGCTGTCATCGGCGCCGCCATGATTGACCATCACCATCCCGGCCTGATCCGCGACTGCCGCCGCGGCGCGCGTCAAATCGCTCGAATACGGGCCGAAGATGAGATCGGCGCGATTTTCAAAGCACAGCGCGCGATAGAACTCGGCGCAAACTTTCGGATTACTGCGATCGTCATGGCATTCAATGGCGAGACGATGGCGCCGCCCGCCGATTTCAATTCCGCCGGCGCTGTTCTGATCGGCCGCGAACAACTGCAGCGCGGCTGCCGCCTGCCGTCCCATCGCGGCGTACCGTCCGCTCAGCGAAAGCGTGAGGCCGACCGTGATCTTGTGCTCGGTTAAGGCCTTCAGGATTGCTTCACACCCCGATCTCCGCGAGACCGCCACGGATAACGGCGCGACCGTTTTGATTTACCGCATCGAACTCAAAGGCGCTGCGATCCGCCAACGGGTCGGCGGCCCAGATGCGCGTCGTGATCGTCTGGCCCGGGAAAACGGGGCGGACAAAACGCACGCGCAGGCGCCGCACTCGACGCGGATCGCCCTGGCATACGGTTTCGATTATCGCTTTTGAGCAAAACGCCATTGTGCACAAACCGTGCACGATTATTCCCGGCAGACCCGCCATTCTGGCGACATTGGCGTCCAGATGGATCGGGTTGAGATCGCCGGAAGCCTCCGAGTAGCGAAACGTTTGATCGGCGGCGATCGGCTGGCTCATCACGGCGATCGGCTCGCCACGCCGCGGCTCCTGCTCTTTTGAGTCGTTTTCGCTCCTCCCGGCGCCAAACGAGCGGATGAACGCGGTGAACACCGTATTCTGGACCGGTTCGCCGCGCTGGTTGCGCGCGCTGATTCCGATCGCCATCGTCTCGCCGGTCGCGCCAGCCTCGATCGACCGAATAGTCGCCGTCGAGGTAATCCAATCGCCGGGCCGCATCGGCTGGAAGATTTCCACGTCATGTTCGCCGTGCACCAGCCGTAACAGGTCGGCGCCGACTTCCGGGTCGGTCACCACCTTCACGATCGACTGCCAAATCGGCACGACGCCGAACATCGGCGGGGCGAGGATCGCACCGGGTTGGCTTTGGTCGAAGAAAAACGGGTTTTCGTGATCGTAGGCGCGCGCGTATTTCTGCAGCGCCTCAACCGTGACCGCCGCTTCGATTGGCGGATATTGTTTGCCGATACAGGCCTTGTTGAGCGGCATTTGCTCTTCCTGTTCTGACGAATTCTGCTCAGGAAACTCAGACTTCGGACGGAATGATTTATCTTAATCCAATTCGCAGCCGGCGATGAACACCGCTTTCAGGTTCAGCTCGCGATCGAGCACGAGCAGGTCCGCCCGGCATCCCGGCTCCAGTCTGCCGCGATCGGACAAGCCCAGCAGTCTCGCGGGATTGCCGGACGCCATCAATGCTGCCTGCCCAGGACTGACGCCAACCTCCTTCACCATCAGGCGGACCCCGTCGAGCAGTGGAACGAGGCTCCCCGCCAGGCGCCCGTCGGGCGCGTGCGCCGCGCCATTTCCGTTGGCAGGATTGGATTGGAAAGCGTCAGCCGGACGGGCGCCGACCTTATCTGAAGTCAGGATCATGCCTTGCGCTCCTCGAGCCCGGAAGATGAGCGCCAGGATTTGCGGATGGACGTGAATTCCGTCGGCGATGACGGCGGCCAAGGCGGGCGTCGGCTCCAGGGCGGCGGCAACCACGCCGGGGTCGCGATGATTCAGCGGGCGCATCGCGTTGAAAACGTGCGTGAACATGCGGGCCCCCGCCTCGATTGCAGACCGGGCCTGCGACAGACTCGCGTCAGTATGTCCGAGCGAGACAACGATGCCGCGTTCGCTGGCCCGCCGTGTCGCCTCGATCGCGCCCGGCAGCTCCGGGGCCAGGGTCAGAAGACGCAACTGCCCCAGCGCCAGCACGCGTTCAAGATTTTCCGCCCGCGGCTCCAGCGCCAATGGCGGATGCACGCCCAGGCGGCGTGCAGAGATAAACGGTCCTTCCAGGTGCATGCCTAAAATAGCCGCGACATCGGTTGCGTCCCGATTACGGCGGCGATTCTCCTCGATAACCCAATCGATTCGGGGATAGGTTTCCAGCGTACTGGTGATGGCGGTCGGCAGATAGGCGGTTACGCCTTCACGCGCGAGGTAACGGCTCATGTCCGTCAGATCGTCCACCGTGGCCGTCAGCACGTCCATCCCGTGGGTACCGTTGACCTGGAGATCGATCAGACCCGGCAGCAGGTAATTGCGGCCGCATTGGGCCAGCGGTTCGATCGCTTCGATCCGATCGGAGAACGCAATCCGGCCCGCGACCAGTGACCCGTCGGCGCGGGCAATTTGTCCGGCGATTTGCCGCATTTTGGTTTCCGGCGGCCGTCAATTCGCGCCGAAACGCTCGGCCAGCAAACGCGAAAAACGCGGCAGGTAAACGAGGTCGAAAACCTCGCCCTTGCCCGGAAACATCGCCAGGGCCGCGCTTTTAAGCGCCCGCACGTGCTCCCATCCCTCCTCCAGGGTAAGGGAAGGATCCTGGGCTATGAGGGCGGTGGTCAGTTCGGCCAAAATCCGCAACCGGCGAATCATCCGGGTTTCATCAGCAATCATTCTTTCGCGATCATCAACCGGCATAATCGTCTTCCCAGACAGGCTTATGGAAGGCAACCCTCCACGCCTGCGCGTTGTCTCGCCAGCCGCTAATATAGCATGGCGGGAGCGCAAATCAGGCTCATGCTCGACTACAGCATAAACCACACAGCCGTGGCGCGCTTGTCTTAAGGCGCCGCGGATGTAAACCTTGGCAAAATCGTGGCTGAAACACGCATCAAGAGCAGTTTTATTTACCTGGCCAACGCGGTCCGGGATCTGACGGGAAACTGGAAGGTGATCGGCCTGGTTCTGGCGGCGCCGGTGTTTTTATCATCAATGTGCCTGCTGCCCGACGCCATCAACCTTCAGCACCTTGTTTCCGAGGCGTTCAATATTGGCAATCAGGGCCAGAATGTCAGCTTCATTCCCGTACAGGCACCTCTGGCGACCCATATCGAGCCGTATGTACCGCAATGGGTTACACGAACAGCGAACACGGTTTTCGTGGTGCTTACCGCTGTTACGATCTTGCTTGTCCTGTGCACCTTGAGGTGGATCCGCGAGGAGCACGTCGAAGCAAGCCCGCTCAACTCGGCGTTGCAGATTTATCGGCGTTCTCTCAGGCGTCTGCTCCCTTTCGCCTGGTTGTACTTGCTGCAGTTGATCGCGGTCTTGCCGATGGTGCTGTGGGTCAATGCCACGCTTTCCCTCATCTATGCGGTGCCGGTGGTGGTTCTGATCGTCCCCGGTTTTCTCGCTTTCGTATGGCTGGCGGTGGCGCAATATGCGCTGGTATTTGACGGCTATCGCACATGGCTGGCGCTGTTTTATGGGCGTGAACTGCTGCGCGGACGGTTTATCAGGGTCGCCATCCGCATCATCGTGTTTCTCGCCGTATGGTCGGGTTATAGCTCCTGGTCCCTTGCGGCGTTTTTCGCGCTCAGCCTGCTGCTCGGTCTGCTGGGTGCATTTGCGGGCGCATTGTGGGCGGGAGTCTTTGTCGCGGATCTGCTATCGATGACGGTGGTATTTGCGACCACCGCCTTTTTCTTTGCCGCCGGCCTGCGGCTGTACGAAGACCTCAAAGCCAGTGCGCCGGCGACCGCCGCGGCGATGGTCGCGGGACCGTTATCAACCACCGGGCCGCTTCAAACCGCGGCCGCATCCTGAGCATTAACCGGCCATCAGGGCGAATTTTATACCGTTCGCTTTCATCCTGGCCTGCTGGTCACCCTCTGGCCCGAAGTCAGACCCGGCGGCGGATCGACTATCACCAGGTCACCGTCGCTCAGGCCCTGGCGAACTTCGATACCCTGCTCCAGTTCGCCGCCGCGCTGGATCGCAATCCGCTCCGCCTTGCCGTCGCGTACGGTCCAGACGTACGACGTCTGACCCTCGGATATCACCGCTTTTTTCGCAACCAGCACGATCGGCCCATGATCGGCTGATGCGGCGGAATCCAGAAAATTTACCCTTGCGCTCATCTCCGGCTTGATGATTCTCAGGTCGGGTTTATGGATGCTGACCTCTACCTTCACCGCGCCTTTCTGGCGATCCGCTTCCGGATAGATCTTCACCAGGGTCGCGTCAAATGAACGATCGGGATAGGCGTCGGGGATCACGCGGGCGGGAGTGCCGATTGCGACTTTGGAGATATCTCCCTCGTTGATATCGACCTCGGCGCGCATGTCGTCGGTATCGGCAAGCTGGACGATATCGGTGGCGCCGCCGCCGGCCTGGATATCGCCGCCGTAATTGATGGTATCGCCCAGCTCGCGAAACTTCTGCAGCACAATGCCGTTGATCGGCGACGTGATATAGCATTGGCTGACATTGAACCTGGCATAATCGATCGCCGCCTCGGCTCGCGCCAGCTCGGCCCGCGCGACGGCCAGCGCATTTTCGGCGACGTCAAGCGAGTCGCGCGATTCTACGCCGGTCTTGTACAGCGCCAGCAAACGCGCGGCCTGCGCCTGTTTGAGCTTCACGTTGGCGGCGGCGAGCTCGCGATCGGCAATCGCCTGGCGCAGTTGAGCGCGATAATCGCGGTCGTCGATCCGCGCGAGCAGATCGCCCCGTTTAACGTGCTGCCCTTCCTCGATCGGCTCCTCGATTATCTGCCCCAGGATTTTGGTTCCGATGGTAATGTACTTATGGCGCGTCACCACGTATCCTGAACCGGTCAGCACCGTCCCCGGCTGACTGCCGCGCTCAACCGTGACGTAGGCGGTCTCGACTTCGAGCGGACGGCCCAAAGTGCGCGCATAAATTTCGTATCCCACGACCCCAACCGCGGCCAAGATCAGCGCGATCAACGCGGCACGGAGCCATCCAAAGCGCGCCCGCACGGTTGCATCGCGTCTAATCCGCAAGGCTTCAAGGTCGCGGATCCGGCCGGGCTCACTGGCTGAGCCGCCCTCTGGCGATTTGAGCGCCATCGATCAAGTCCTGCGCAGGGCCTCCACGACGCTCATCTTCATTGCCTGGCGTGCCGGAAAGAAGCCGCCCGCGACCCCCATCAGGGCCGCGAACAGCAGCGCCTGTATGACGATCGCCATGGTCACGCGGAACTGAAAAGACAAGGTCGAGAACGTGATGTAATTGCCCAACGCGATGGACAGCCCGTTGATCGGCAATGCCAGCACGATGCCGGCAGCGCCGGCAGCGATGGCGAGAATCAGCGACTCCAATAAAAACGATCCCATCACTGCGGACGGACTGAAGCCCAAAGCGCGCAAGGTTCCGATCTCCTGAGTGCGCGCGGCTACCGCGGCGTACATCGTGTTCATCGCGGCGAAGATTGCTCCTACCGCCATGATGGCGGCGACCAGCATCCCGAGCTTGCGCAACTGGGCCGCGACCACCGATTGATCGCGGTAATAGTCGGGCTCGGTCTCGCCTTGCAGGCCGATGCGCGGGTCGTCGGCCAGACGGCTGATTAGCGCCGGTACGTTCGTCCCCGGCCTCATTTTCAGCACCGCACTGGCGTAGTATGCGCCGCGCTGGGTGTCGTCCTGCACTTTATGCAAACCGGCCCAGACTTCGGAATCGAACGAACTGGCGCCGGCGTCAAAGATGCCCACCACTTTCCAGGTGCCGCGACCCAGACGAAAGCTGGACCCGACGGCGCAATTGGCATAACGCCTGAGCATCGCCTTGCCGACGATCACTTCATTCAGTGACGGATTGAACATTCGACCCTGAACAATTCGGATCTTGTCGTGGACTTTAAGCGCGATCGGCAGCACTCCACGCAGCACGATGTTTTCGCGGCCGCCGCCGATTTTGGCCATCAGCACCTGGACGGGCAGTTCGGGCGAGACCAGCGGTTGGCCGTCGGCGTCGCGTCTTATCTGGGGCAGAAACTTGAGCGCCTGGAACTGGCTGAGGCTGAACGCAGAACCGGTTTCGGTGGTCGAGCCCTTGCGCAGGACGATCATATTGTCGGTCGAGCCGGTAGCGCGAATCGTTCCGCCAAATCCTGCGACCAGCGCCATCACGATAACAAATACCGCCACCACCAGCGCGATGCCCGCCGCCGTGATCGCGGTGGACAGGCGGCGCAGCAGCAGGCTGCGGACATTGTATTTGAACGGTATCGCCATTCAGGCCACCATCCGCAGCGCCTCGACGATATTGCGCCGGGCCGCCGCCTGCGCCGGGATCAAGGCGCTCAGCAGTCCGATCAGGCTGGCGGCAGCCAGGGTCTCGCCGAGCACGACCGGCGGCATGCGAATCGCGGAAAGCGGTCCTGCGGCGGGCGAACCGGATGAAAACACCTTGAGCACGATGTAGGCGCTGGCGCATCCGAGCAGGCCTCCCGCCAGTGCGATAATAAGCGACTCCGCCACCATCAATGTGACGAGCAGGCGCGGTGTAAAGCCCATGGAGCGCATCACCGCGATCTCGGCGCGGCGCTCGCGAACCGACATCGCCGCGGTGTTGGCGGCGACCAGCCCGATACTCAAGACGACGATAATTCCCAGCACCTCGGCCATCGTGAAAAACGCGCGATAGTTATCCATGAAGCTGCCGATGAATGAGGCTTCGGATTCGCTCTGGGTCTCGGCACTGGAATTGGCGAACTGCTGGTCGATATTGGCAATGACGCCGGGCACTGCCGCCGAACTGTCCGCGCGCACCCAGTAGATTGATACGATTCCCGGCCGTCCGATCGCCTCTTCCAGGTAGTCGCGCCGGAACAGCAGGAAGTTGGGCGGCGCCTTGCCCCCGGTCGTGCCCACGATTTTAAGCGTGACATTGATCGGATAGATCGTGCCGCGCAGCATGATCTGCTGCCCGATGTGCAGATTGAAGCGCTTCATTGTCCCCGGCCCGACCAGCGCGGCGGTGCGCAACTTCTCAAACTGATCGAAGGCTGGTTTGGAAATGTTCCAATCGCTCCACAACTGGGGCGCCGCTTCAGGATCGACGGCAAGATTGGGGAAAGCATCGGTGACCTCGTGGTAGATGCCGCCGAACCAGCTTTCTCCCATCACCGCCACGACGTGTGGCGTTGCCGCGATTCGCGTGCGGTAAGCTTCGGGCAGCGCGTAGGTCAGGCCGGCCTTGTTATGGACGGCGATCCGCGTTGACGAAGCGCTGTCGGCCAGCACCTGGTCGGCGACGGTCGGCAGGCTGACCAGCGCCGAGAAAACAAACAGCGAGACGGCAATCGAAATGACCGTCAGGCTGGTGCGGCGTTTGTTGCGCGTCAGATTTTTGAGCACCAGCATCGCATACTTCATGATACCCGGCTCCTTGCCGCGGCGGCCGCGTCGATGGCGGCTGGACGCGCCGGCTCGACTCCCGCCAGCACGCCCTTATCCAGCCGATAGACCGACTCGACGAAGCGCTCGGCGCGCTGATCGTGCGTCACCATCACGATGGTTTTGCGGAACTGAAGATTGAGATCGCGCAGCAGGGCCAGGATTTCCTCCGCGGATCGTGCGTCGAGATCGCCGGTCGGCTCGTCAGCCACGATTATGGTCGGGTCGGTCACGATGGCGCGGGCGATCGCCACGCGCTGCTCCTGCCCGCCCGAAAGCTGGCGGGGATAATGATGCATCCGGTCGGCCAGACCAACCACCGCCAGGGCGGCCTCGACGTGCTCAAAGCGTTCGGACTTCTTAAGCGGTGTCAACAGCAGCGGCAATTCGACGTTTTCGAATGCGGTCAGCACCGGGATGAGATTATAGAACTGAAAGACCAGGCCGATATGCCGCGCGCGCCATCCGGCTAGTTCGCGCTCGGTCATCCGCGAGACTACTTCACCGCCTACCGACACATGGCCCGAAGTCGCCCGATCGATCCCCGCGATCAGATTGAGTATGGTGGTCTTGCCCGAACCTGACGGGCCCATGATCGCGACGAAGCGTCCGGCCGGCACGCTCATCGTGACGCCATCGAGCGCGCGAATCTCGAAGCGATCGCGTTTGTAGATGCGGGTCACATTATCAAGTTCAATCGCCGCTGATTCCCCCATGACCATCCCTCACGACCCCCGATCTTACACGAGTGGGGCAAAATATCCCCACCCGCCGAGGCAATTTTATTTGCCATCGTTGATCGCCTTGAGCGCGGCGGCCAGACCCGGATACCATTTTTCGTGCCTGGGCAGATGGTTATTTAGTTCGAGCCAGGGCGCTTTTGACGATACCCATCCGTGACGCAGGTCTTCTGGGGGCGAACCCGGCCATGCGCAATTATCGATTGTGGCGGTCGCGATCGATATTACATTGGGCAAGGCGGCGATTTCTCCGGCCACGTGCGTTCCGCAGTTGCGGCAAAATCTGCGCGATACCCCCGCGGACGTGCTGAACGCTCCCATCGCATCGCCGCCGCTGTCCCAGGTGAACGCGTTGCGCGCAAACATCGAGTAGGTAACGAACGCGGCGCCGTGGATCCGGCGGCAGTTGGCGCAATGGCAATGATGCGTGTAACCCGCGGGCGCGGTAATCGTGTAGCGCACCCGCCCGCAGAAGCACCCGCCAGTCAGCTTGAATGACATCGTATTTTTATCCCCGGAAAAATTCTACCTCTCTTCCTCATCCTGAGCACGAGTCAAATCGCCGGCGACTCGCTGGCGGCCAGGGCAATCGAGGCCGGAGATTGTGCGCCATTTGACTACAGCGAACGCAGGGCCTTGGGCGGCATCGACCAGATAAGCGCGTATCGATCCTGCATATCGCCGGACAACTGTTCCAGGCAGGCCACCGCCCCTTTTTTGAATTCGATGTCGCATCCGCTGGCCGAACCCGTGAGCATGAAGGCCGCGAGTTCGCCTAGGCCGGGTTGATGGCCGACCAAGGCGATTTCCTTCAATCCTTCGTAGGGGTGAAGCGCCGCCAGAACGTCCGCCGGCATGAATGGACCCTGTCCCAGTTCCGGCAACTGCTCCACTTTGATTCCCAATTCGCCGCCAATGATTGTCGCCGTCTCCAGCGCCCGGCGCAGAGGGCTGGTAAGGATGATATCGGGGCGGAACCTCATTTTGCCCAGTCCCCTTGCCTGTTCGGCCATCCTCGCTCTGCCCTTGGGTGTGAGCGCGCGCTGCGCATCGGAGATGGGATGGTGGTCCTCCGCGATGCCGTGACGTACCAGGTAAAGCCTCATGATCTGCAAAATTGAAACGGCAGCGCCCGCCAGTCAATCAATTGCCTTGCTCGACGCGGTTGAAGCGGGTTGGCGGGCTGGTGACGACGCGCTATGCTCTGACGGCCGTGAACGACAGCGCCGATTGCCCCAGGGTTGAGCAAAACGCTCCATCTGCGCTCGAAAATCGGGAGAATCTCGTTCCCGACAGCCGGGTGCGGTTGCGCCATCTGCTGACCAAGCAGTTGCGCAACTTTACCGAGCTGTTCGCGCGGGTGCTGGCGGAAGAAGACGCGGACGCGGTGCATGACCTGCGGGTTTGTACGCGCCGGCTACAGCAGATCCTTGCCGCGGTACTGCCGCAGAATGAGTCGAACAGGATGCGCTCGGTCAGGCGCACGCTGCGGCGTGTCAGGCGCGCTTTAGGACGTTGGCGCAATTGCGACGTGGCCCTGCAGAGCGTGTCGCGCCACCGTCAGCGCACCTCCAATTCCGTGCGCAAGCGCGGATGGGAACTGGTCGAAAAAGGCATCCGGGCGCAACGCGAACGCGCCGTTCACAGCGCGCGGCGCAAGCTGTACAAATCGGGCGGCATCACGCTCAATCATCGAATCCGCCAGTTGCTGGAGGCGCCGGCCCAACCGCACCGCGATGGCGGTTCTGACCACCTCATCCGCGCGGCCGTGGCCCAGGCCGCCGCGCAATGGCACCAGGCGCTGGAGCGCGCGAACTCCGAACGCTGCGTCGAAAACATTCACGCCCTGCGCATCCAGGGCAAGCGGCTGCGCTATCGCCTGGAGCTGGCGCGCGAGCTGGGCGTTGCGGGAGCTGCGGGTTTGATTCAATGGTTCAAGCTGCTGCAGGACCGCCTGGGAGGTTGGCATGACCGCGAGGAATTGCGGCAGTTTATCGCCCAGGCGATCGCGGACAGCGAGGTGATGCTGGAGGAGCCGCGGGTCGCGATCGAATTGCTGCGGTACGTCGAGGGCGACCTCAAGAGCGGCGCTCGCGAAATGGATCAATTGCTTCATGTCGCCGAGGGATCGGATATGTCCCACCATTTCCGCCAGTGGGTGGAATCCTTCTGTGCGTCGTCGCATATGACCTCGCCGTCCGGGAAGGAAATGGCGCCGAATCAGCACGAATCAGATAACGCGGTGGCGCGCGGTGGCGCACAAGCGAGCGCAGACCCGGTCCACGGCGACGGAAAGGCGCAGAACTGAGCCGATGAAGAAGAACGCAACCCCATCATCCGACGCGCAATCCAACGGGCCGCGGACCCTGGCCGTCGACATCGGCGGTACCGGCATCAAGACCATCATACTGGATCCGGACGGCAAGCCGTTGACGGAGCGCGAGCGGATGCCCACACCGCCCCGCGCCACGCCAAAAAAGGTCATGAGCATCATCGAGCAGATGGCCCATCAGCAGGGAGAATTCGACCGCGTGTCGGTGGGGTTTCCCGGCGTGGTTAAGGACGGCAGACTGCTTACCGCTTTCAATCTCGGTCCGGGATGGACCAGGTTCGACTTTGAAAAAGCCTTGAGCAGACAGCTTATGCGTCCGGTCCGGATCGCCAATGACGCCGACGTGCAGGGGATGGGTTCGGTCAGCGGTGAGGGCATCGAACTTGTCATCACGCTGGGAACCGGAGTGGGTTCCTCGCTGTTCGTGGACGGCCATCTCGCCCATCTGGAGATGGGGCATCATCCGTTCCGCAAAGGCAGAACCTACGAAGAGGAATTGGGTAATGCCGCGTTTAAGCGCAAAGGTCCAAAGAAATGGAACAAGCATCTGCTCGAAGCAATCGAGATTTTGAGCCGCACTTTCAATTACGATCGGCTCTATATCGGCGGCGGCAACAGCAAACATGTCAGGCCTCCGTTGCCTCCCAATGTCCGGTTGGTGAGCAATATCGAGGGACTGCTGGGCGGAGTTATGCTCTGGCGCGAATAGCGCATCGGCAGGAAAAACGTGACGGAAGTCGCCGCGGTGAACTTTGAATCCAACCAGTAAAATCATGCCGCGAAGCGAGGCGAATTCGACGCAGACGGTTGCCGTCCCTGGATTCGCGAGGGTGCTCCGCGAACATGGTATGGGCACGCTGCGCCGTCAACGCCCGCGCACTCTCCAGATCAACGTCGGCAAGCTCTGCAACCAGGCGTGCCATCACTGTCATGTCGATGCGGGCCCCAGGCGCACCGAGCAAATGACGCCGCCCGTGGCGGCGCGGCTGATCGATCTGTTGAAGACGAGTCCCTGCATCAGCACGGTCGATCTGACTGGCGGAGCTCCCGAACTCAACGTCAACTTTCCCCTCCTGGTGAAGCAGGCGCGCGCGCTGGGCCGCCACGTGATTGTGCGATGCAACCTGACGGTGCTGTTGGTTCCCACGATGGAATGGCTGCCGGAGTTTTATCGTGAGGCGCAAGTCGAGCTGGTATGCTCGCTGCCTTGTTATACCGCGCAAAACGTCGAACAGCAGCGCGGCAAGGGCGTGTTCGCCCAAAGCATCGCGGCGCTGCGCCGGCTCAATTCACTCGGGTACGGCCGCCCGCCGCTGACCCTCAACTTGGTTTACAATCCCCTCGGCGCCTTCCTGCCGCCGCAGCAGGCGCAACTCGAAGCCCGTTATCGCCATGAGTTGGGTTTGATGGGCGTGACTTTCGACCATCTCTTCACTATCACCAACCTGCCGATCCAGCGCTTTGCCCGCCAACTGCGCAACTGGGGCAAAGAGGCCGAGTACATGAGCCTGCTGGTCAACCATTTCAATCCGGCCGCGGTCAGCGGGCTGATGTGCCGTTCACTGGTCAGCGCCGGCTATGACGGTGCGCTGTACGACTGCGACTTCAACCAGATGGCTGCAATGCCGCTGATGCTGCGCGGCAAGCCCCTGACCATCTGGGATGTGGACGATCTGGGCGTGCTGGAGAACGCCCCGATCTCAACCGCGCCGCACTGTTTTGGATGCACCGCCGGAGCGGGTTCGAGCTGCGGCGGTGCGCTGGTTTGAACGTCACTTGTGCATATGTTCAGGGCTACCCTGGCCCTCGTAGTGCAAACTGATCTCGCCGATTCCAGCGGCAACGTTCAATCCGTTCTGCCCCTCAATTGAAATTGGCTGAAGGGCAATCGAATTCTTAAACCCGCCGACCAGAACGTTGGCTCCCGCGCCGACACCCAGGGCGACGCTGGCCGTTGCGCCCGCATAATGTCCGGCCAGCGCTCCCGGAGCCAGAGATGTCGTCGGGGCCAGTACCGTCCACAGAATTACCGCCGACTGGAGATAGCCAATGTCCGCGCCGAATTTGTTGATGGTGCCGGAGTAATGCTCGACCCGATGTCCGGTCGTCGTATAGGTGCATCGCAGCTTGCGCGAAGAGCCGATTATGAAACCCCAACCCGAAGCCACATGGCAGGTGAGATATCCGGTCTTCACCTTCACGTTTTCAGCACGCGACGGCACGGCTGAAAGTCCGACCAGAACAAGCACCGCGAGCAAGGTTGTCATCAAGCGTCTGGTTTTCATGAGCATGGTCACCTCCGCATTCATAATTAAATGGGTCGCGCGCATAAGACAACGCAAAAGGTTGTGCTCGGCGGCTTGCGCCGTGCCGCGATACGGTATCTATTCCAAACTCTGTCTTTCGCCATAATCCTTGTCAGAAAACATCTATAATGGCATAGGGATTATCCATGAAAATGAAGCTGCGACTTTTGATGGCCGTGAGTGTGGTTTGCCTATGGATTGCGCCTTGCGCATGCGCGGGTCAGATCACGGTGGCCGCCGCTGCCGACCTGACGTTCGCCTTCGACCAGGCCGCGGCGCGGTTTCAGGAGCAAACCGGAAACGCGGTAAAGCTCTCTTACGGTTCCTCGGGAAACTTCTATTCCCAAATCATCAACGGCGCGCCATATGATGTGTTTTTTTCGGCGGACGCCGAGTATCCGAAACGGCTTGAGGCGGCAGGGCTGACGGAACCGGGCACTTTGTATGACTACGCGGTGGGCCGAATCGTGCTTTGGGTGCCGTCCGCCTCCAGACTCGACATAAGGCGCGGTTTGCGGGTCCTGCTGCAGCCCGAAGTCCATAAGATCGCGATTGCCAATCCACAGCATGCACCCTACGGACGAGCTGCGCTGGCCGCATTGCGCCATCAGGGGATCTACAATCAGATAAAAAGCAAGCTGGTGCTGGGAGAGAACGTATCGCAAACCGCGCAGTTCGTCGCTTCCGGCAGCGCCGATGCCGGGATCATCGCGCTGTCGCTGGCGCTCGCGCCGCCGATGAAGGCCAAAGGGCGTTTCGTGGAAATTCCTGCGCAGGACTATCCGCCGATAATCCAGGCCGCGGTGATACTTAAATCCTCGCGCAACATGCGGGTGGCTCGCCAATTTGTCGCTTTCCTGCGCCAGCCGGCTGGCCGGGCGTTGATGGAGCGTTACGGATTCGTTGCCCCCGGGGCAAAGGGCGGCGGGGTCGGGGATGAATGATTATGGAATGGAACTCGATTTTTCTCACCTTCAGGCTCGCCCTCGTTGTCTGCGCGGTCCTGCTGGTAGTCGCAATGCCGTTGGCCTGCTGGATTGCTTTCAGCCGCTGGCGCTGGAAATTCCTGGTCGAAGCGGCCGTCGCGCTGCCGCTGGTCCTGCCGCCTACCGTGCTGGGCTTCTATGTTCTGGTCGCGATGGGACCCGACAGCCCGGCCGGGCGGTTGTATCAACGCCTTTTCGGTCATGGGTTGCCGTTTACTTTCGCCAGCCTGGTCATCGCTTCGGTTATCTACAGCCTGCCTTTTGCGGTGCAGCCGATGGCATCGGCCTTTTCCCAGGTGGATCGCGACCTGCTGGGCGCCTCCGCGGTCCTCGGCGCCTCGCGCCTGCGCACCTTTGGCCGCATCGTGCTTCCGCTTTCGCGCGGCGGCATCATCACCGGCGTGGTGCTCAGCTTCGCGCATACGCTGGGCGAATTCGGTGTCGTGCTGATGGTCGGCGGCAATATCCCCGGCGTCACGCGAACGGTTTCGATCGCGATCTACGATCATGTGCAGGCGCTGGATTACGGCGGAGCCAACCAAATGGCGTTGCTGTTAATGGCGTTTTCATTCATTACTCTGTCGCTTACCTATGCGGTCAATCGGCGAATGTGGGCGGTGTGGCCGCTACCGCGGCAGAATGCTCGCCGATTACTCAATGCGGAATCCTGACGTCACACCGGCCGCGACCGATCCAAAACTATCGGTGGACATCATCAAGCGTCTTGATGGATTCACCTTGCAGGCGCGTCTGGAGGCGTCCCCGGGATTCACGATGCTGCTTGGACCGTCGGGCGGCGGAAAAACCACGCTGCTGAACTGTATCGCGGGCCTTCTGCGTCCCGATTCAGGCCGCGTCGCGATTGGCTCGACTGTCCTTTTCGATTCGGCGTCGCGCATCGACCTGCCGGTCGAACAGCGGCGCCTTGGATACGTATTCCAAGCCCTGGCACTGTTCCCGCACATGACCGTGGAGGAGAACGTGCGCTACGGGATCGCGAAGCTACCGGCGGCACGTCGCGAGCAGCGCATAAAATCGATGCTCAAGTCGTTTCGCATTTCCCATTTGGCCGCGCACAAGGTAACCGCTATCTCGGGCGGCGAGCGTCAGCGTACGGCGCTGGCGCGATCGCTGGTCACCGATCCGCGCGCGCTGCTGCTTGACGAGCCGTTGACCGCGCTGGACCTCGCCACCAAATCAAAAATCCTGGAAGACCTGCGCGAATGGAACGCGGCGCACTCGATCCCGATCGTTTTCGTGACTCATTCGCCCCAGGAGGCTTTCGCACTGGGTGAACGGGTAGTGATGATCGAGGCCGGAGAAGTGATTGCGCAGGGTGCGCCGCATGAGGTTCTTACTTCGCCGCGCCACCAGACCGTCGCGCAAATCGTCGGCTTCGAGAACATGTTCGATGCCACCGTGGTCGAAATGCATGAGCACCACGGAACCATGATTTGCCAACTCGGGCTGAGCGAGTGCCGACTTGAGGTCCCGCTCATCAGCACCAGTCCGGGGGCCGCAGTGCGTATCGCGATTCGCGCCGGCGACGTCATGATAGCGGCAGAGCCGCCCCGCGGTCTGAGCGCCCGCAACGTTCTGTCCGGCCGTATCCGGGCGATTCGCCGCGAAGGAGTGACGGTTATTCTGGCCGTCGATGTGGGAGTCGATTTCGAGGTCCACGTTACACCCAGCGCCCTTGAGGAGTTGGGCCTGGTGCCCGGGCAACAGATTTGGCTGGTAATCAAAACTTACTCCTGCAATCTGGTGGAACCCCGAGCCTGATACCGCATTGCGGGTTTCCCTGATTTCCCGCCAACGAGGCGGCAGCATCGCGCTGTCCGCCCTGCAGGCGAACATCGCTGGCAGCACGATGCCTGCTCATTGGGCCGTGCGGCGGGGGCGCAGGATGCCGAGCAGAGTGGCCAGGGTATGGCGCATCTGATGGCGCGGGACGATAGCGTCCAGCATGCCGTGGGTGAGCAGGAATTCGGCGGTCTGGAAGTCCTCGGGCAGACGCTGATTAATCGTCTGCTCGATCACACGTCGGCCGGCGAAGCCAATCACCGCGCCCGGTTCGGCCAGGTTCAAATCCCCGAGCATCGCGAACGAAGCGGCGACGCCGCCGGTGGTGGGATCGCAGCAGACCGAGATATACGGGACTCGCGCATCGCGCAGCCGCGCGATCGCCGCCGACACTTTCCCCATCTGCATCAGCGACAGCGCCCCTTCCTGCATCCGGGCGCCGCCCGACGCACTGAACACCACCGCGGGAAGCCGCCGTGAGCGCGCATGGACCAACAGCCGGGATAGTTTCTCGCCCACAACCAGGCCCATGCTGCCGCCCATGAAATTGAAGTCCATCACGCCCAAAGCGACATTGCGCCCACCAATGCGGCAGGTTCCGATCACGATCGCGTCGCCGCGCCCGCTGGCGGCGCGGGCCTGGGCGAGCCGCTCCGGGTAGGGCTTTGAATCGCGGAACCTAAGCGGGTCGCCGCCAATCAGGTCCGCGCTTAGTTCGTGCCATGAGCCGCGGTCGACGGTAATCGCCAGCCGTTGTTCGACGGTGAGGCGGAAGTGATGGCCGCATTTGAGGCAGACGTTGAGATTGCGCTCGACTTCCTTGCGATAGGCGATATCGCGGCATTTCGGACATTTGACCCACAGGTCCTCGCGCGCGGCAGGCTGGGCCGCTTCTGTGCGTTGCATCGGCATCTGACGCGAAAAATTAAACCTTTTTTGCCTTCGAAGGTAGCCGCTGGGGGGGTTAATTTTTGCGCTTTATGCAGAGGCGGCGCGGGGCTGGTTGGAGCGGGCGGCGCGCATCGCCTCTTTCATCGCGCCCACCAGTGCGCCGACCCTGGGCAGCAATTGATCGGTTTTGCCATGCGCTTCGATCAACAAAGACAGCGCGCTTCCAACCACGACGGCGTCGGCATAGGCGGCCACTTCACCAGCCTGGGCAGGCGTTGAAATTCCAAACCCAACGCCGATCGGCAGATCGGTGATTGAGGACAGTTCGCGCACATGCTGCTCAACGTCGCCGCCCACCCGTTCGCGCGCCCCGGTCACGCCGGTGACGGAAACATAATAAAGAAACCCGCTCGCCGATTTCGCGACCATGCGGCTGCGTTCGATGGGCGTGGTGGGAGCCAGCAGGTAGATCAGATCGATACCGGCGGCGCGTGCCGGTTTGGCCAGTTCGGCGCTTTCCTCGGGCGGCATGTCCACAACCAGCAGGCCGTCAACGCCGGCCCGCGCGCCGTCAGCGCACAACCGTTCGCATCCATAGCGGAAAAATGGATTGAAGTATCCGAACAGGATGATCGGGATTTGGGTCTGTTTGCGTAATTCGGCAACCAGTCCGAGAATCGCCGAGAGCGACGCGCCCGAGTTGAGCCCGCGCGCCAGCGCCCGTTGATTGGCCGGCCCGTCCGCCATCGGATCGGAAAAGGGCACGCCCAGTTCGATCAGGTCGGCGCCGCGCGCTTCCATCTCCAGAACCAGGGCGCCGGTGGCTTTGAGATCGGGGTCGCCGGCCACTATAAACGGGATCAGCGCGGCCTCGCTCCGGCCTCGCAACTCCTGGAATTTGCGCGTAATCCTTGCGTTGTTCGCCATCGTCCCGCTCTTCCTAAAGACTTACGCCAAATGCCTTGGCGACGGTTTGCATGTCCTTGTCGCCGCGGCCGGAAAGATTGACGATCATGATCGAATCGCGCGCCATCGACGGCGCCATCCTGATCGCATGCGCAACCGCGTGCGCGCTTTCCAGCGCCGGGATGATGCCTTCGGTCTCCGACAGCATCTTGAGCGCTTCGAGCGCCTCGGCGTCGGTCACCGTAACGTAGCTGGCGCGGCCGCTGTCCTTCAGCCATGCGTGCTCCGGTCCGACGCCGGGATAATCCAGCCCCGCCGCGATCGAATGAGTCTCGCGAATCTGGCCCATCTCGTCCTGCAACAGGTAGGTGCGATTGCCATGGAGCACGCCCACGCTGCCCGCGGTCAAAGTCGCCGCATGCGAGGGTCCGTTAAGTCCCAGACCCGCCGCCTCGACTCCGACCATCCGTACGCTGCTGTCCTTGATGAACGGGTAAAACAGCCCGATCGCGTTGGAGCCGCCATTGACGCACGCGACCAGGACATCGGGCAGACGGCCCTCACGCTGTAAAATCTGGCGGCGCGATTCGCGTCCGATCACCGCCTGGAAATCGCGCACGATCATCGGATAGGGATGGGGTCCGGCGGCAGTGCCGATCAGGTAGTAGGTATTTCTGACGTTGGTGATCCAGTCGCGCAGCGCCTCGTTGAGCGCGTCCTTGAGGCTGCGGCTGCCGGCGTCGACCGGACGGACCCTGGCGCCGAGCAGTTTCATCCGGAACACGTTGAGGGATTGGCGTTCGACGTCGAGCGAGCCCATGAAGACTTCGCATTCGCGCTCAAAGCGCGCCGCCATCGTGGCCGTCGCCACGCCATGCTGGCCGGCGCCGGTCTCCGCCGTGATGCGGCTTTTGTTCATACGCACGGCCAGCAGCGCCTGCCCCAGCGTGTTGTTCACCTTGTGGGCGCCGGTATGGCACAGGTCCTCGCGCTTCAAGTAGATTTTCGCTCCACCCAGGCGCGCAGTGAGATTGGAGGCGAGATAAAGCGGCGTCGGCCGTCCGACGTACTCGCGCGACAAGCGCTCGAGGTCGGCGCGAAACTTCGGATCGCGGCGGGCCTGTTTGTAGGCCTGCTCCAGTTCAAGCAGGGCGGGCATCAGCGTTTCGGCCACCCAGCGGCCGCCGTATTCGCCGAAGCGGCCATGCCTATCCGGCAGATTTTGCATTCTCGATGAAACTCCTCAGCTTAAGATGGTCCTTGATACCCGGGGCCGACTCCACCCCGCTGGCCACATCGACGCCGTAAGGCCGCAGCGCGGCGACCTCAGCAACGTTTTCCGGAGTCAATCCGCCGGAGATGAAGGCGTGGGACAGGTCCCGACCACGAAACCATTGAAGGGGCACGCGGCGCCCCGTGCCGCCGTGCAAGCGTGCGTCCATCGCGTCATAGAGCACGTAATGGCCCCAGCACGGAGCACGGTTTGCCGCTCCGTCTGGATCAAGCCTGACGGCACCTATCACCGGGACTTGCCAACCGAAGAATTCCTCGACCGGCTCGGTGCCGTGAAGTTGAATCAGGTCAAGGCCGACGCCCTGGCCGTAGCGCTCGATCTGAGCCCGCGTCGCGTTAACGAAAACGCCGACCAATTGTGCCCGTTGTCCAACCAGTCGTCGAATTTCGCGGGCGCGCTCGAATTCAACATACCGTGGACTTGCGGGGTAAAAATTAAGGCCGAGCATGTCGGCTCCCGCATCGACTGCCGCAAGAGCGTCCTCTACACGGGTGATGCCGCAGATTTTGACCCGAAGTCGCTGGCCGGCTTTGCGAGCGGCACTGCGATCCGAAGGCGCAAGCGGGAACCCGGATTGATAATCTAGCGCATATAGAAAGTCGCCGAGCAGGATTCTGGGAGTTGGGCAGCGCAGCAGACTCTCGCCGATAAGAAATGCCCGCGCCCCCGCTCGATCCAGCCGCGCGACATCCGCGGCGGTTTCGATGCCGCTTTCGGAAATGAGCAGGGCATCTCCGCGATAATCCCGCATCAGGCGCTGGGTAACTGAGATGTCGGTAACAAACGTGTGAAGATCGCGGTTGTTGACGCCGATGAGGCTTGCGCCGATGCGCTCGGCGATTCTGAACTGTTCCTCGTCGTGCACTTCCACCAGTGCGGCCATGCCGAGCTCGTGTGCCAGGGCCGCCAGGGCGCGTAAATCGCCCTCGGACAACATCGCCGCAATCAGCAGAATGCAATCCGCGCCCGCCGCCCTGGCTTCGTAAACCTGGTACGGATCGAACACGAAATCCTTGCGCAGCAGCGGCAGATCGACCGCGTTTCGGACGGTGTTGAGATCGTCAAGTGAGCCCTTGAAGCGAGGGTCAGTGAGCACTGAAATGCAAGCCGCACCCGCCGCCGCATATCCGCGCGCAACACCAGCCGGATCGAGGCCCGGCAGGATGTCGCCCTTGCTCGGGGACGCGCGCTTGATCTCGGCGATGATGGCAGGGCGATGACTTTTAAGCGCGCCGATAAAATCACGCGGCGGCGCCGAAGACGCGGCGCGCGCCCGGATTTCATCCAGTCCGATGCGGCGGCGCGTCTGCTCGAGTTCCGCCCGCTTGGCAGCAAAAATGCGGTCCAGCACCGACGCCATTTATTGCTCCTCGTGGCTGGCGGCACGCAGCCGCTCCAGCGTGTTCAGCGCGAGCCCCTGGCGCAGGACTGCGCGCGCAGCTTCAACACCTTCAGCAAGCGAGGCCGCGCCTGCGCCGACATAGATCGCGGCGCCTCCGTTGAGCGCTAGAACATCCGAGGCTGCGCCGCTTTCGCCGCCGAGCGCCGCGCAAAGCCTTGCAACGGCCTGTTCGGCATTCGTGGCCCTGATCTCCGCAATCCCACGGCCATTAATCCCGAAATCGGCCGGACGGATTCGATTCTCGGTGACCTTGCCGCCCCGTACCTCGAAAATCATGGTCGGCGCGCACGGGGAGATCTCGTCCATTCCATCCTCGCTATGCACGACGAGAGCATGCCGTGCGCCCAGTTCAACCAGCGCCTGCGCCATCACGGGCGCGGTGCGCGCCTCTGCTACACCGACCAGCCGCCGCGCGGGCTGCGCCGCATTGGCGATGGGACCGAGCAGGTTGAACAGCGTGGGAACACCCAACTGCTTGCGAATCGGCGCCACCCGCGCGACCGCAGGATGATAATACGGCGCGAATACGAAACAGATCCCGGCTCGCTCAAGGCATCGTCTGAGGGCGGCAGGTTCCAGTTCGATCCGCACGCCGAATTGTTCGAGCACGTCGGCAGCGCCGACGGCACCGCTGGCCGCGCGATTTCCGGCTTTGGCGACCTTGATGCCCGCGGCAGCGGCAATCAATGCCGCGGCGGTCGAGATGTTGAAGGTGCCCTTGCCGTCGCCGCCGGTCCCGGCGGTATCGAGCAGGTCATCAGCTCCGAGCTCCAGCCGGCGCGCGCGGGCCAGCAGCGCGCGCACGCCGGCGGCCAGTTCCCGCGGCTCCTCGCCCTTCATTCTCAGCGCGACCAGCAAACCCGCCACCAGAGCGGGCGGCGCGCCACCCTCAAGGATTTCGTCGAGCACGGCGCGCATCTCACTCTCGTCGAGCGATCGTCGGGCCAGCACCGAATCCAGCGCGTGACGCAAAACGGTCATTGACGCATGGCTCCGGCGAGGAAGTTTTTCAAAAGCCGCTTGCCATGTTCGGTCAGGATCGATTCCGGATGGAACTGGACGCCCTCGACCGCAAGCCGCTTGTGCCGCAGCCCCATTATCTCGCCCTCCGCCGTCCAGGCCGACACTTCGAGGCATTCGGGGAGCGACTGGGGCTCGATTAGCAGGGAATGGTAGCGGATTGCTTCAAACGGCGACGGCAGGCCGGAGAAGATGGTGCGGAAATCGTGCATGATTGGCGAAGTCTTGCCATGCATCAGGCGGCTGGCGCGTACGACGCGTCCGCCGAAGGCCTCGCCGATACATTGATGGCCCAGGCAGACGCCGAGGATCGGGACCTTGCCCGCCATTTGAAGAATCAAATCCACCGAGATTCCTGCCTGGCTGGGCGTGCATGGCCCTGGAGAGATCACAATCGCGTCGGGTGCGATTTCATCGATCGCGGCCAGCGCGATGGCGTCGTTGCGCCTGACGGTGACCTCGGCTCCCAGTTCGCCCAGATACTGGACCAGGTTGTAAGTAAAGGAATCGTAGTTGTCGATCATCAACACGCGATTATTCATGGCGATTCCCGCGGGCGGCGTTTTCGAACTGCGTAGCGGCGCTCAGCGCGCGCAGCATCGCCTGGGCTTTATTGACAGACTCCTGGTATTCGGCGGCCGGATCGGAATCGGCCACGACGCCGCCTCCGGCCTGGATATACACGCGGCCGTTCTGAATCAGCATCGTGCGCAAAGCGATCGCGGTGTCCATGTTGCCGGTATAGCTGAAGTAGCCGACGGCCCCGGCGTAAACACCGCGCCGCACCGGCTCCAGCTCGTCGATTATCTCCATCGCGCGGATTTTCGGCGCGCCCGAGACGGTGCCCTGCGGGAAGGTGGCGCGGAAAGCGTCGAAAGCGTCGCAATCCGCGCGCAGCTTTCCGCGCACGTTGGAAACGATATGCATCACGTGCGAGTAGCGCTCGACCACCATCAGCTCCGTAACCTCGACCGAACCGATTTCCGACACCCGGCCGACGTCATTACGGCCGAGATCCACCAGCATCACGTGCTCCGCGCGCTCCTTGGGATCGGCCAGCAACTCGCGCTCAAGCCGCAGGTCCGCCGCCTCGTCTGCGCCGCGCGGACGCGTGCCCGCGATCGGCCGCAGCGTGACTTCCCGGCCCTCCAGCCGGACCATTACCTCGGGCGAGGCGCCGACCAGGGTCTGATTGCCCAGCCGCAGGTAAAACATATAGGGCGAAGGATTGATCGTGCGCAGGCTGCGATAGAGATTGAACGGATGCACGGTCAGGTCGGCCTCGAAGCGCTGTGAAGGAACGACCTGGATAATATCGCCGGCCGCGATGTATTCCTTCGCCGCCATCACGGTCTGCATGTAACCCTCGCGGGTCTGGTTCGATACGATTGCCGGCTCGGCTGCGGCGGCGGGCCGATTAAGACAGGGCAGAACGGCGCGCGTGCCCAACTGCGCGATGGTCGCTTCGATTTTTTCGACCGCAACGCGGTAGGCGGAGCGCGCGTTGGCGAAGTCCTTCACCGGCACATTGACGATGATCTTGATAGTCTGGCGCACGTTGTCGAACACCAGCACGGTGTCGGTGAACATCATGTAGAGGTCGGGGACGCCAAGGTCGTCGGGCGGCGAGTTGGGCAGACGTTCGAAGTAACGGACAATATCGTAGGCCAGCACGCCGACCGCGCCGCCGAAAAATCGCGGCAGACCGTCGAGCTGGGGGGCGCGGCGGCGCTTTACTTCCTGGCGTAGCGCCTCGAACGGATCCTCGACCCAACGGACCTCGACGCCGATACCGGGGCGGATCAACTCCAGATGGCTGCCGCGCGCACGCACAACCAGCGCCGGCTCCGCGCCCAGGAACGTGTAGCGCGCCCATTTTTCGCCCCCGCGCACGCTTTCGAGCAGAAAGGCGTAATCACCGCGGCCGATTTTAAGAAAGGCTCCGACCGGAGTTTCCAAATCGCCGGGAATTTCGCGGCAGACCGGAACAATGTCAAAGCCTTTGCCGGCCAGCAGTTCGAAATCCGCTTCGCTCGGCGTCAGCATCTCCTCTCCTTTTGGCCGCATCGGGTTTGAATCAGCGCGTTCCACCATTGGAACAAAAAAAAGCCGCAGGTGCTTCCGCCTGCGGCTTTTGATTAATTTCGGTCTCGTATCGCTACGAAACCGCAGCCCAAGCGGGTGCGCCGACGTCCCAACGCCAAGCCGCCCGAGCCGTGCTGATTTCGCAACGCATAATCAAACCTTTCATAGCGGGCCGCAGTGCGGCTGTCAACATTGGTAAGTTCATTCCAAAGCTCTGGCGCGGCGCGGCCAGTTCCCGGGCGCATGCGATGCGGCTTCGTTTGGAGGAGGTCATACGCCGACTTTTTGTGCCAGTTCCACACCGAATTGCGCAGCGGCATTGATTCCGAGCATCCGCGCGATCGTCGCTTCGTTCACGTTGGCCCGGGTCAGGGTCTCGATCGCGTCCCAGGCGCTGGTCGCGTCGTGTTGCGGGTAGCGCGAGCCCCAGACGATCTTTTTTTCGAAATTCTGGGGCAGGCGCTGGATCATCCGCTCTTCAGCGTCAAACCCCAGCATCACGTGGCCTTCCTCCCACATCTCGTCCACGTCGGTACGCACCGGGTAGTAATGCACCAGCGGGATGGTGCGGGTCGAGGATTCCATCTTCTCGATCACTTCCTCCATCCACGAGGCCTTGCCATGCGACATGACCACCCGCATGTTCGGGTAGCGCTGCATCACCGTAAAGCCGATCAGGGTTGAGGCGACGAACATGTGATTGTCCAACCAGGGCGCCAGGATTGGCGCGATCGGATGGCCCAACGGCGGCGATGCGGGGAAGCTGCCCAGCCCGGGTCCGCCGCCGGCGAAAGGTCCTCCGCCGCTGACGCCGATGAAGGTGTGCTGCTGGAGGCGGCCCTTGATTTTTTCGGCGAATGGCCCGTGCGAGGTCCATTCGGGGTTCCATAATCCCGCCGTCGGATGGACTGCGGCAGCGAGGCCCAACTGCTCCAGTTCTGCCCACAATGGGTCGTAATAAGGATGCGTGAAATATCGTCCTTCGAGAAACATCGGGCGGATAAAGGCCGCGCGGAAACAGGGCACTGAGGCAATGCGCCGCAGCTCTTCCAGCGTGTAATCCATGTTCTGTAGCGGCACCATTGCGGCCGCATACAGCCGGTCGGGAGCGGCCTTGCAGAACTCGCCGATCCAGTTGTTGTAGGCGCGCGCCAGTGCATAGGCGACGTCAGGATCCTCGACCAGGTGGAATCCCTCGGCAAACCAGGTCGGATAAAGCAAAGCCTGGTCGATACCCATCGCGTCCATGTCGCGCAGGCGCGCCTGGGGATCCCAGGCCGCTTCGTTCATCGGATGGCGCACTTTGGGATCGAGTTCGCCGACCTTGTCCCACGTCATCCCGGGCCGCCAGATCGCATGGCGGGGGATATTGGAATTCATGGTGTCCCGGAACATCTTGCCGTTGATCTTCAGGTAGGATCCGAGCTTTCCTTCCTCGCGCCACAATGCAAACTTTCCCAGAGTACGGTACTCGGGCTCGAGATACTTATGCCAAAGCTCGGGCGGTTCGACGACATGCGAATCGCTGTCGAATACCGCAAAATTTTTTCTGCTCGCCATCGATTAACCCCAAAAATTTCGAAACCAGGCGGCGCAAAGCCGGCTAACGATTTGCCGGTGCCTCGAACGATCTCGCTCGAGGCCTCGGCGGACTTGACCATCTACTGTTGACGCATCGCGGATTCCGGTTTCAGCGCCTCTTTGACCTCTTCCTCGGTGGGCCACCAGTCGGGCCGCTCGATTTCGGTCACCCGATCGCGGATGAATCTGCTGGGTGGATCGATTCGATAAAGCTGGCGCGCGTTATCGCCCATGAACTTGGCCTGGTAGGACTCCGGCAATTCGCATCGGCGCATCGTTTCGATCGCGCGCCAGGCGTCGTCGCCGTCGTGATGATACACGTCGGAAGACCAGGCGAGGATGTTGCCGTAAAAATCCGGCAGACGCGAGGGCGGCGCTTCATCGCCCTCAAATCCCGTCACGCAATGCTCCATGAACGTTTCGCTGGGAAGCCGCTTGAGCGGATAACGCTGGCGATCGTTACGATACAGGCGGTAGGCTTTGTCGCATTCGTCAAGCAGAAAGCTGAGCCAGGTCGATGACGCCTCGAACACAGCCGCGCGGATTTTGGGGAAGCGCTCAAAAAAGCCCGACATCAGAACCATCGTGACCCACAACGCGGCTTCGGCCTGGAAGTTCTGCACGTTGGTCAGGAATACGTGCGGCAGGCCGGCGCTTTGCATGCTCAGATTGATCAGTTCGGCACCTGAATGCTGCTCGGTGTAGCCAGGCGGCTTGAGCGAACCGAAGGCGGGAAACGGATGCATCCCGTACACCACTCCGGTTTCTTCCATGGTCTTCCATAGCACGTCGTACTTGGGCTGGATTGGGTAGTTGCCCATCGCATCGATCGGACGAATCAGCCCGACGCGGCATCCCTTGGCCGCCACGCGTTGGAGTTCCTCGGCGGCAAATTTCGGATTACCCATCGGCAGGAGCGCGGCGAAGTACAACCGCTGCGGATCCTCCTGGCAGTATTCCCACGCCCAATCGTTGTAGGCCTTGCAAATCGCTTTGGACCCCACGTCGTTGAGCAGCCACGGATAGGTGTCGGTGTCGGTGGGGATGATCATCACCTGGTCGATACCCTGGATATCCATGTCGCGCAGGCGCGGCTTGGGCTCATAGGAGCCGCGATGGTCGATATATGCGGCCTGCTCCTTGGTCAGCGCGGTCCTGGGATGGACATTGCGGACGTTGAGGGTGCGCTGGATGTCGTGCTTCAGTCCGGGGCCGGCCAGTGACAGAACGTTGACCATCCCCGGCGTGCCGCCGATGCGCTGCGAGCCGATGCCCATCCCGGCCTTGCCGTTGACGATAAGCTGGCGGCTTTCGGCGTCGAACCACATCGTGTCTTCCAGTGCGCGCAACTCGCGCCGGCTGAGATTGTCCTTGGCGCGGTCCCAGAGCCACGGCGGTTCGGTGACGTGGGCGTCGCAGTCAAAGGTGGCAAAATTTTTGGTCATTGGTGCAAATTTCTGAACGCGCATTGCGCACCTCCATGGCCGTGTGAACAGGTTCGGCGAAATAGTACTACGCGCCACGGCCTCGTACTATAGCATCCTCCTATAGCATGATCGCGCCCAAAAAGCCCGCACCGCGACAGGCCCGGCGTCGGCCGCGATTTTTTGGATTGACGCGCCGCCATCGTGGGTCTATGTGATAATCCCGCGCGCAGCATCAAATGCAATTGGTCGCCGGAGGTTGCTTACCATGCGGCAATTCAAAGTCCTCGTCGACGGGCTCTGCTTCCTTGAAGGTCCACGCTGGCATGGGGATCGGCTGTACTTCTCCGACATGCACGGCCATACGGTCAACGCCGTGGATTTGAACGGTAAGCTGGAGGTGATCACGGAGGTTGCAGGGTGGCCGTCGGGGCTGGGATGGCTGCCGGACGGCCGGATGCTGATCGTTTCGATGACCGATCGCCGGTTGCTGCGGCTGGAAAACGGCGGCTTAAAGCTCCACGCGGACCTGAGCTCGCTCGCGTCGGCGCTATGCAACGACATGGTGGTCGACGCCGCCGGGCGCGCCTACGTCGGCAACTTCGGCTACAACTTCTTCCAGGGAGAGAAGGAAAAGCCCGCCGAGGTGATCCTGGTCAATCCCGACGGTTCGGCGCGCATCGTAGTGCCCCAGATGCAGTTTCCCAACGGCAGCGTGATCCCGCCTGACGGCAAGACTATCGTCATCGGCGAGTCAGGCGGCCATCGCCTGACGGAGTTCGACATCGCCGCCGACGGCTCGCTTATCAATCGGCGCGTGTTTGCGGAATTGGGCGAGGCGCTCCCCGACGGCATCGCCCTGGACGCCGAGGGCGCGATTTGGGTGGCCGCCCCGTTCACTCACGAATTGCTGCGGGTCAGACGCGGCGGCGAAATTACGGAGCGAATCAAGCGCGACCAGATGCCCATTGCCTGTGCGCTGGGCGGACCAGGCCGGCGCACCCTGTTCGTGCTGAGCGCAGACACGGTAATACCCGATGAATGCCGCCAAAAACGCAGCGCGCGCGTGGAAATCACCGAGGTGGAAGTTCCCGGCGCCGGCCTGCCGTAGAGCTGATCGCGGCCTGTAGCCGCTTCGCGCGCCGTGCCATCCCCTGATGATGGCACCGCTTCGACGCTGACTTCGAAACCGATCCAGCTCGCGTCGGGCAAATACGCCTGGGCCCGGGCGTGAAGATCGGTGAAATCCTCGGGCGGCCCTTGAGGACTTTCCAAGGGGTTTAAGCCCGGATGACGGACGCAGTTTTGCGACGCTCTCAAAGGGCGCGCAGGCGGTGTCTCGGTCCGATCAATTGCTGTCGTCCCCGAGGGATCCCTGCGACGAATCCGAACTACCCTCGCTATCGAGCGTCTGCCCCGGGTCTTGACCGTCGGAGTCATAGGAGGGAGCGGGATTTCCCTGATCGACCGCCTGACCCTCGCTATCGAGCTGATTGGAAATCGACGAGCCCAGCGACTGAACCTGGGGCATCTGGCCCGCGGACTGGCCCGTGGTTCCCAGATACTCGGTGGTGTCCTGGGCGAACGCGGGCGCGATGCAGAACAAAGAAATAGCTGCCGCTGATAAGGCGAATGCGATTTGTCGCTTCATGGCGCCTTCCTTCTTCGCCATACATAATGGCTTGTTTTTCGTCTTAAAGCCAGATGACGGTTTCCCCCACCAGGGATAAAATCGCGCCCGCGGGTTCCGGGGCACGCCCTTTACCGCGATCTGATTGGCGCGACCGCCAGGCTTCGGGTTTGCCGTCGGGCTTGATCTGGGATTCGCCGGCGTCGGGCGGAAGCGGGTGGTTGATGGGTTCAGGTGCCTGGGTCCACGAGCGCAGCGGGGTCTGAGGGTTCCACAGTTGTGTGGATGTCTTGAGCGGAACCTACCGGCAGCCGGATACGCGCGAGCACCCGATCCTTATGCATCTGCTCCGCACCCGCCCGCTCCGCGCTGATGGCGCGATGCAGTTCCTGCGCTTGCGCAACCAACGCCAATCCCGAAGCCTCGCCGTCGTGGCTGGCGAAATAAGAATCGAGCAGTTCACGCAGATTGCCGCGATCAATGCCCCGTATTCCCTTTTCACTGACCGTGATTTCGACCAGCGCGCCATGGTAAAAAGGGCCCCTTGGTTGCACTGCATTCGGGAAACCTTCCGGCATCTCATCGATCGGGGTTGGCTCGCCCAGCAGCACCACCAGGCCGCGCTCGTGATTGGCCGGAAAGGTCGAGACGTTGATGGTCGCCAAACGGTTGTGCGAGCCGTAAGCATTGATTTGCAGGTGCTGCGGTCTGGCGGGACCAGCGGCGGCCGCTTCCAGTATTTGAACCATCGGATGCTCGCTGCCCAAAGCATCCCGGATTGTTTTACCGGGCATCGCCGCGGCTGCGCCAAGAAGCAGGTGCGCTTTGGAATTGGCAAACCCTACCATCCCGCGCCCGTCAATCGTCAACGCGCCGTCGCCAATTGAATCCAGTAGCTCAACCAGGATGTTCTGCGTGATCGTTGCATCGCTGCTGTCGGATCTTCCAGCAGGCTCGGGTGATCGACCCGCCGGGTAAGCAGCCCCGTGCAACCGACGACCCTTGCGTAAGCCTGCTTCAATCAGGTTGTCAGCCGCGCCGGGCCGTAAGCCGTCGCGAGTTGTGGACGGGCCGGCGAGCAGGCAGAACGCCAACCAGGCCAGGCCAATCGTCAGCCCGCCGCCCCAAATCATCAGCCAGGTCTGAGCGTGGACACCGTCTACCATGGAGGCTGTCGAAACCCCGACATCGATGGTTCCAAGATTACGACCGCCGCCGAGTACAGGCCGGCGCAATTCGAACGTGTGAGGGCTCCACAGCGCCGGCAACAGCGCCAGCGCCATGGGCGAGCGCGATCGGCGGCGCAAGTCGTCAAGCGAGGACGCCTCCTGGGGAATCGAGTTGGCTCCTCGTTCCGCGCTCCAGAGCGCTTGTCCGTTGGCGGTTTCCATTTGCACATAAACCAGGCCGCTGCGCAAAGCCAGCAAGGTCGTCAGCAACCTTTGCAGTTCGACACTATCATGCAGGCTTTTCACCGGGTCATCGCCGCTGCCGGCCTGGCGCAGGGAAATCTGAATCTGCCGGTCAATCCCGGCTGCGATCCCTTCGGCCGTGTCGATGAGGTTTGCTGTCAGCAGGTGCAGAGCGCAGCTCAGCCCCAATGCCGCCATCGCGCTAATCGCCAGTGTTAAACAAAGCAAAGCGGCGGCTGCCGGCCTGGCGCGTGAACTCATTATTGCCTCCTTGACGGCTAAGGCGTTCTTTTCATTGCTTGTGTGACGCTGGACCTTTGAACATAGGCTGTTATGGAAAGCGAACCGGACCGTCAAGGAAAGACCGGGTGATATTCAGATCACTTGTAAACAATTCCATTTGCCGGTTGTGAATATGATTTCTCTGGACATTGCATCCAACTGGCTATTCATCCCGATTTATGCTGTATCCAGAGCGAGTATGTGGTAATATCTGTGCGCCATTGGTTGCGCAGTCGCTGCCTGGATCGGTGATTGTACGCGGCAAGGCGTGGAGGTAATGATGGCGGGAGGGGTTGAGGAGCGAGGCCGGCCCGACAGCGTGGCCGAGGCCATCGAGCAGACGTTCATAAAGCTCGATGCCGGCGGCGCAGCCGAGCAAAAACGCGACAGCCAAATTTCCCAGAAAGCGCCTGCACGGCCGGAGCCGCGCGAGCGGCGCCGTGGTGGCACGACCCGGCTGGATCTGGCCGAGGTCCTTGGATCAAACGAAGCAGCCGCCCGGATGCGCAGCCGCATCGCAGGGGTGGAACCGGACCATCAGCGTCCAGCGCCATCTTCCGAAACTTCCGCGCGCCGCACCCCGCGCGAGCGGCGCAAAGGCGGCACGACCCGGCTCGACCTGGAGGAAGTTCTCGGCTCAAGAGAAGCAGCCGCCCAGATGCGCAACCGCATCGCATCGCTCCAGCCGGCCAGCCAGCTCAAGGGGTCAACTTCAGACCGCAGCCAGCGCTCGCCCGCAGCGGAATCCACCGCAACCTCTCGCGCCCATGTGGGCCGCCGCCCCAAAGGGGTCGAATTGGAGTCAACTCCTCCCGACTCTGAAGCGGCGCTGCCGCCTGCCGCCGACACCAGCCGCGCGCCGCTGACCGCTGCGTTGTCGGAGGCCGCAAGCGGAGCGCGTGCCGGACAGGTCGTCCTTACCCGCGTGGATATGCAGGACCGGACGAAGCTTGCGAGCATGTCCGCCCGGTATCCTGAAGTAAACATTTTCGATAGCGGCACCGAGATTATCATCCTGGCGGATGTGCCTGGCCTGGATCTGAAAACGCTGGCGGTAACATCGGACGGGCATGGACTGACGATCGCCGGCCATCGCCGAGCTGAGCCGCGGATGGAGGGCGCGGTCTGCCGATGGCGCGAGCGGAGCAGCGCTCCGTTCGTGCGCACCTTGCGATTGCCTGAAACCGTGGAATTCACCCGCGCCAGCGCCACCTACCGCAACGGTATCCTCGAAATCCGCGCGCCGAAGGGCCAGCCGGTCTTCAAAATTACAGTTCAATGAAAGCGCGACGTTCGCAGTTGGCTAAGGTCGCAGATGGTCGAGCGCCGATCGGCGCACCTGCGGGCTGCCGGCTGTTCCGCATGCCCAGCATGGATATGTATGAAGGCGAGGCCGAATATCGTCTGTTTCTGGATATGTCCGGCGTTACGCAAGAAGAGGTGGCGGTCACGCTGGAAGGCCACACCATCCGAATCGAGGCACGGGCGGTGCCGAGCCTGGTCCCCGGATGCCGTCCCCTGCACGTTGAATTTGCCGCCGCGGACTATCTCCGGGAAATCGCGATAGGCCGCGGCGTCGACTCGGAAAAAATCCAGGCCCGCCTCAACGATGGCGTGCTCGAGCTGCTGTTGCCCAAGTCCAAAGCGGCAGCGGGGAAGAAAATCGCGGTAGCAGGCGGGGTGCGATAAATGCGCTCGGCGCCACCTTGATCGGCGCCACCTTGAGATGATGCTTTTGCGCGGTGGAAGGGCTTATTTCCGGAGTCTGGCAACATGAGGAACTGTGCGGTATGTGGCCGCGTTTCTCGGTCCAACCAGTTTCGCTGCGAACACTGTGGTACGCCGCTGCGGCCCGGCCTGTTCGCCGCCGCTCAGAAAAACGAGCAAGCTTCGCTCAGACCGCAGCCGCAAATAGCGCCCGCCGTCCCTAAAAACCGCCGCGATTCTCAACTCGGCGGGCCCGTTCGCATAATCGGTCAAAGGTATCGGATCATTAAGCCGCTGGGCGGCGGCGGGATGAAGCGGGTTTACCTGGCCCAGGATCTACGCCTTTCCAACCGACCCTGCGCTTTGGCTGAAATGAGCGAGGATTCCTGGAATCCTCATGAACAGGATGCCTTTGCCCAGGCTTTTGCCCGTGAGGCCAGCATCCTGGCCTTGCTCAAACACCCGCGTATTCCCCACGTCTATGATCATTTCAGCGAACATAACCACCATTTCCTGGTGATGGAGTACGTCGAAGGCGAGACTCTTGAGAACCGCCTCAAAGCCTCACCCAAAGGATTCCTGGACCAGAACTTTGTCATCCACGTCGCACTGCAGGTGTTGGAGGCGCTCGAATATCTTCACGGCCTCACGCCAGCAGTGATTTTCCGCGATCTGAAGCCGTCCAACCTGATCGTCTCGAACGACGGCTCGGTCAAGTTGATCGATTTCGGCATCGCGCGTCTATTCGAATCCCAGAAAACCGCGACCATGGTCGGGACGCACGGTTACGCGCCACCCGAGCAGTACGAAGGCAAGACCGAGCCGCGCACGGATCTGTACGCGCTGGGTGCGACGATGCTCAATCTGCTGAGCGGATGGGATCCTGCCGCTCACGCCCCTTTCAGCTTTCCGCTTTTGGGACAATTGCGGCCGGGATGCAATCGCGCACTGGAGGAAATCATCAGTCAGGCGCTGATGATTGACCCTGATCAGCGTGTGCCGAGCGCCCAGGAGTTCACCCGAAGGCTCCAGGCGATCAGGGTGGCGGACGCTAACCAATCAACTTTCAGGGTTGGCGCGACGATAAGACAGAATTGCTCCCCCGCCACTGTGGTAAGCGGTTCAGGACCGGCGACGCTTTCGATGAGTGGCGATGAAGCAACCGTCGTATTGACTCACCAGACAACGTGCCGGTTCTGTTCCAGGGAAATTCCGCAAGACGCCGAGGCTTGTCCGTATTGCCTGATGGCTTATCAACGCCCAACCGGGACTGAGCGTGCCCGGCGCTTGCTTCTCGTGGGGTTGATGTTCACCTCGCTGCTGAGCATCGCTTTCGGCGTTATCGTAGTCATCCAATACCGCAACGGGCAGGCGCGTGTAGCGGGAAAAGCTTCGGTCGTGTCAGAGGAAACAGCGTACCGGGCGGATGCCCGGCCACCAGGTATTCCCAAAATGGCGGCCGACGAGACGGTCAGCCGGAACGAAAAGCCCTTATCCCTGCGCGAGAAAACCCTCTGCGACCGGGTAGGCAAAGGAGCCCGGTTGCTCACCCTCGCGATGGGCCAGGATGGCGACCCAAGAAACATCAAAAACCTGAGCCATAAATTGCTGGCCCTTCTGGACGGCACCTCCGACAAAGAACAGAATCTGCTTCGGGATGCCTTCCGGATCGTTATTAATGATATACGGCAAAATCCCGACTGGACGCCCGAAGAACAGGCTGACATGTGGCGGGGGACCTGCCGCGCCGAGCGTTGGCCGGCAACCAATGCCCAGCAAAAGCTGCTAAGTCCAGCCTCGTTGACGGAGACTGCCGCAGTTCCAACACCGCGGGGGCAGGACTTTCAAAGGTCCGCGCCGCGCCAGTCCGCCAAAGAGGACAAACCTGCCGAAGCCCTCAAGTATTTCTGCGCAAGCGCGATGCTTGAACAGATTTCGCACATGACTTCGCAGGGACTGAACGAACTCAGCCGCGAATCATATCGAGAGCTGGCGCGTGAGCTTGGTATTACACAGGAACAGGCGCGCTCGCAGTTCGTCCAGATGATTCACTACTACGGCGGCTATGATGGAGCAGCGCAGGCTTGCGCGGCTCGGGGATGGTTGGCGGCAAATCCTTAGTTCGCAAGAACCACAAAACAGATTCCGAGCAATCCGCCTCCTGGCGCTTTACTAAATCACTATCGCGCCGGGTTCCGTCCGATTTGCCACCGGGTGGTAGAGTGATTCCCCGGGCGGTCCAGGGTAATTAAGCGCGCGCCGATTGAGAACGGGGATGCGAAAATCCTGGAGGTCCCAGTCAGTCACCGTGACGCTTTTTGGATTTTGGTCCACAAGGAGGGCCGGGAGAACGCGACGTCCCACCCTTCACCTTGCATCCGGGAGGCCGGTCGCTCGCCGCCAAGACCGCCGCACCTGAACTATTCACAGAACTCGCGGAAGTCAGTTCAATGCCGGGCTGTGCCACGGCAATCGGAGTGGTTCCAGGGGCCACTGACCAGTTAACGGTTAACCCGGAGTGCCCGAGATAACTCACCACAGTCTGAGTATGGCTGCCGATGCTCGCCGCTTCCAAGGTGATGAAGTATTGGCCCGGACTGAGACCGCCAATCTGGTATTGGCCGTCAGCATTGGTGTTGGTTGTGAAGGTGGTGGCGCCGTCGCTGGTGAGCGCGATCACCCTGGCGCCCTGAACTGCCTGTCCCTGGCCGTCGGCGACGGTACCGACGAGATCGGTGCAAAGCGCTGTCCCTGTGAGCATCAGCGTCAATGCGAGCACGGCACTCGATGCCGCAATCGATCTGGTCATTTTCAACATCTCCACCAAAGTACAATTTTTTCTCAGTACGATTCTGGCGACAATAGACTAAGTCAAAAGAGCCGACAAATACAAATACAATTATTCAGATCATCGAATACAAATCTGAGCACTTTACAACAAATCTGAGTTTCAATTAACCAATCGACTTTAGCAAATCTTTTCGCCACGCGTCCGGAACCTTCGGTTGGAAGACGATACTAAATCTTTTAGTTATTTTTCTTAGTTTAGTATGAGCTGCTCTGGCCATCGGCTTAACAAAGCTGCTAAGCTGACACCGCTCCCAAAATCTTTGGCTATTCGCCCAACTTGCCGCTTGGAGTTTTCGTCATTTGGTAAGTTACAAGCCAGGGAGTTGAAGAGGAGCAATGTTGCGAATCGGAAATTTTCGACACAGCGGCGCGTTCATGAACGCGAGATGGCGGACGCATGGCCGAGGAATTCGAAGCCGCCGTCGAGTTGCGCCGCGCCTGGTGTTGACTCGTATCTGTTCGTTGTCCTTGTCTCCGAGTAGGATTCCTGCCTTGTTCGGGCCATCGAACCGATTCCAGGTGCAGCGCTTGAGCAAGTACCTAATTGTTGTGTCGCTGATTGTAGGCGGCTGCGCTACTTCCAATTTTAATACCCCAATGACGCCTCAACCGGCTGCGGTTGAAACTCAGGCGGAGCCGGAGATGGACCCCGCCGGGTTGAAGGTCTCGCGGCTGGAGCAGCTATGGCAAAGCCGCCGCTCAGGCACCGGAGACTTCCCGATCGGCCCCGGTGATGTGATCTCGGTCTATGTGCCTGGACTCGATCTGGGTCACACCTCAGCTGTCCCGACGCTATCTGCTGAAGGCGGGCCAGCCGTTTCCGATCAGATGATTGATCAAACTGTGGACGGCCCCACCGTCAAAGTCAGTTCGCAGGGCAATGTCGAACTCCCGCTGGTTGGCCGGATCCATGCGGCCGGCCTGACCGAGGATCAACTCCGCGACGCGATCCGGCAGCGGCTGGAAAAATACATGTATGACCCGGAGGTGCAGCTGACGGTGCGCAGCTACAACAGCCGGATGGTGTCGGTCTCGGGCGAGGTGCGCAATCCCGGAATGTATCCGATCGGGCGGACTAATGAGTCGATTCGCGACCTGATCGTGCAGGCGGGCGGGACCACCGATAACGCCGGCAGCCGGATCATACTAACGCCCGCGCCAGCCAAATTGACCGATTTGATGGCCGTCGGCAGCGCGCCGCTCTCGCCGACTGATTCAACTTACGCCAGCGATATGAATCCGCTGGCGGCGCCGGGATTATCGGGAACGACCCTCAATTCAACCTACGTTATCGATCTGTCCAAGGGCCAGGCCAACCAGCGCTATCTCAATATTCCGGTCAGGCCCGGCGATACGATCTTCATCCCCCAGGCCGGCAGCGTGACCATAATCGGATGGGTTTACACGCCCAAGACCATCACGATCACACCCGGCCTGACTGTGCTCAATGCGATCTCGCAGGCGGGGGGCACGCTGTTTGCCGCCGACAACACCAGAATCAAAATCATGCGCGAGGGCCACGGCCATGAAACCAAAATCGTGGTGGTCAATCTCGACGACATAAGGTCAGCCAAAGTACCCGATATGCTGGTGCAGGCCAACGACGTGATCGATGTGCCGTATTCGGCGGCAAAGATTCCCGGTTATGCGCTCTATTATGCGGCGCAAGGGGTGCTGAGTTTCGCGCCCGCAGCCCTGATGGTGAACGGTCTCTAAGTGGCCAGCAAAGAAGTTTCGCCATATACGATTCGGCGCGCGCGGCCCGCGCGCCGCGCGCAACTTACCGTCCTCGCCGAAGACGTCGAAAGCAACATCCAGGACGACCTTCATCAGTATTGGCAGATTATCCGCAAGCATCTGGGCCTGGTGCTCGCGGTGCCCGCGGTGCTGGTAATGCTGGCGATTGTGCGCGATGCGATGACTACTCCGCTATATACCGCGACCTCCACCCTGCTGATCCGCAACTCCTCGCCCGCGCTGCTCGAAAACGCCACCGTGACGATCGTTTCCCAGAATTCTGATTCTGACTATGACAACGAGGATCAGACCCAGATCCAGTTGTTGAAATCCAGGACCCTCGCGGCCCGAGTGATTGCCGCCGAAGGATTGGCCAACGACCCTGTCTTCCGCGGCGCGCCCAGGCCCTCTCACGGCATCGCGCATGCGCTGAAAAGATGGCTGCAGGTCCGAGGACTGAATAATCACGCACCGGCCAGGACCGAGGATGCGGATAACGAAGCCGCGATGCGGGGGCTGGTCGGCAAGTACCAGGGCGAGTTGACGGTGACCCCGGTGCACGACACCCAGATGGTTGATATCAGCTTCACCACGCCCGATCCCGCCTTGTCGGCGCGCCTGGCCAACGCTCATGCGCGCGAGTTCATCAGTTGGGGAATCGAAATCAATTCCCATCAGAGCGAAGACGCCGAACATTTCCTGGAGGGCAAGCTGACCCAGGTTCGCGAACAGTTGGAAGCTTCGGAAGCGGCGGTCAACCGTTACCGGCGCGACAAGGGAATCGTCCCGGGTCTGATCTCGGTCAACGGCAAGGAAGACGTGATGTTGTCGCGGCTGAACAAGCTCAGCACCGATCTTCAGGAAGCCCATCTCCAGACCATCGCGCTCGGCACCCAGGTTGCGCTGATCAAGGAAGGCCGCCAGGACGCGTTGCCGGCCGTGGTCGGAAACGCCTTGGTGCAAAAGCTCAAGGAGCAGTTGGACGACGATGAGGCACAGTACGCCACGATGGCCGGGCGCTTTAAGCCCGATTATCCGCCGATGCGCCAGCTCCAGCGCAAAATCAACAGTACGCGCAGCATTCTCAAGGCGGAAATCCGAAACGCCGAAGCCGCCGTCCAGACCCAGTTCTTCGCCGCGCAGCAGCGCGAGAACGCGTTGCAACACGATCTGGCGGTGGAAAAGTCCTATGCCTTCGGACTCAACGACTCCGCCGTTCGCTACCTGATTTTGGAACGCGAGGCCGACAGTAACCGAGAGCTTTACAACGCCATATTAAAGCGCGTCAAGGATCTGACCGTCGTGGCCGATGTCCACGCCTCCAACGTGTCGCTGGTCGATCAGGCCGAACCTCCCGGAGGTCCGTCCAGCCCCAACCGCAACCGCGACACGATGACCGCGCTGGTGCTGGGTTTGGCCGCCGGAATCGGATTGGCCTTCCTGATGGATCTGCTCGACAACACCCTGAAGGATGCGCGCGAAGTTGAACGCTACCTGCGCCTGCCCAGCCTCGCCCTGATCCCCGAAGCGCCCAAACGCGAATCGCTCTATCCCGCAGCCCAGCCGGAGACCCGGGAGCTGAACGGGTCCTATAGAAGCGGCCAGTATAGAAACAATCAGTACGTGGTCAGCTACAACGGCCGCTATTCGATCCTGGGCGAGGCCTACCGCAATCTGCGCACCGGCCTGATGCTGTCGCGCGCCGGCTCCCATCCCAGAATCACCCTGATTACCAGCGCGGTTCCCGAGGAAGGCAAGACCACCGTATCGATCAACACGGCAATCGTACTGGCGCACACCGGCGGCAAGGTGCTGCTGATCGACGCCGATTTGCGCATCCCGCAATGCCATCGCCGGTTGATGGTCAGCAATACGCGGGGGCTGACCGACGTCCTCACCGGCCTGGCCACGCCCGAGGAATGTATCCAGCCCACCGCCGTGGACAACCTGTTCCTGATGACTTCGGGACAGACACCGCCTAATCCCAGCGAGCTGCTCAGCGCGGCGCAGATGCGTCAACTGCTCCACCATCTTACGGAGACTTTCGATCACATCATTATAGATTCGCCGCCGGCGTTACCGGTCAGCGACCCGATCGTGCTGGCGCAACTGGTGGACGGCGTGGTGCTGGTGGCCGGCGCCAGCAAGACGCCCAAGCATCAGATCAAGGCGGCATTGGGGCGGCTGCGCCATGCGCATGCCAAGGTGTTCGGCATCGTGCTCAACCGCATCAAGCTGCACAAGCTCGATTACTTCTATCCGTACTACAGGTACTACGGCGCGCCGTCGGAGGAAGAAATCGAAGAAAAGCCGGATTCCAACGACGCCATCGTCAATTAGGTCCGGCCTTTTCAGCTCAAACCTTCCGTCAGTCAGTTGGATTTCTGGGACTATCTCGTTGCCGCGGCCATCGGCCTGCTGGTCCTTTTTATCCCCTTCGCTTCGGGTGGGGTGACCGTATGGGCGACCGGCGCGGCCGAAGCGATTTGCTTCGTGCTGGCGATACTCTGGCTGGGCAAGAGTTTCCTGAGCGGGGCCGCATTTCCCAGCCTGGCGCGGCGCGAGTTCCGCTCCCTGGTGATGGCGACCGGCGCCTTTCTCATCTTCCTAATGTGCCAGTTGATCCCGATGCCGCCACCGCTGATCAAAATCCTATCGCCGCACAGCTACGACCTCTACCGCAACAGCATCCCCGGATGGCCCGATGCGCCGGTCTATGCCAACGCCTCCTATGTCCATCCAAAGCCGCCGCGCAACACTCGCGCGATGCTGGTCATGCTCCCCACGGTGCAGGAAGTCAAAGCCGGTATCGCGGTGCCCTTTGCTCCCGGACGCGGCGCCCAAAATCGCTCCACCGCCGATTCGGCTCCGATTGCAGTCAGCGCCTGGCGCTCGCTGTCGGTGGCGCCGGTTCTGACCCGCGCCGCGATCCTGAAAGCCGCCGCCTATGCGTCGCTGTTCCTGGTGATAATCTTCTACCCAGCCGGCGACGCGCGCACGGAGCGCCATTTCCGCCGCATGGTGCTGCTCATTATATTGGCGTCGGGCGCGGCGGTGGCGATCGCCGGGCTGACCCAGCAGGCGTTTACCTACACGCGCAGCCTGTGGACCGACGTGGCGGTGGACGCGGAACGCGCCAGCGGCCCCTTCGCCAACCCCGATCATTTCGCCAATTACCTGGCGATCGTGTTGCCGCTGGCCGCCGCCGGCGCCCTGTTTCGCGTCCCGCTCGATCCGCTCCCCGAACGCTTGAGCGGCTTCCAGTTGCTGTGCGCGGCCATCGCCCTGCTGATCGCCGCCGCGATTATGATCAGCTTGTCGCGCGCCGGATGGATCGAGATCGGGCTGGGCCTCTTCGTCTTCGCCTGGTTGCTGCGCAGCCGCTTGCCCCGTCGCGAGCAGGCCGATGGCCACAGGACGCTCAGGCGGCCGGCGCGATGGTTGCCAGCGCTGGGAATCGGGATGGCGGCGGTGGCGATCGTGCCGCTGATCCTGATTGGACCGGGCGGTAGACAACAAGCCGGCGCACGGGTGGACGAAAGCGTGTCCAGCGGCGTCGGGTTGCGGGATCGCCTCGATATGTGGATCGATTCCGCCGCAATCGTCCGCGACTATCCGCTGTTCGGGTCGGGCTCCGATTCGTGGCCCACCGTGTTTCCCAAATATCAGCGCCCGCCCTGGAGCGTGATGTTCGCCGGCGAGGCGCAAAACGACTACGTCGAAGTGGCCGCCGAATGCGGGCTGGTGGGGCTGGTGCTGCTGGGATGGTTGTGCTGGGAGGTTGGGCGCTTTCTTAAGGAGGGCGCGCTGTGGATCCCCAGCCGCCATTGGCCCCTGTTCGCCGCGCTGATTCCCGCGCTGGTCATCATGGCCTTTCACGAAGCGCTCGACTTCTGCATGCAGATCCCAGCCAACGCGATCCTGTTCGTGATCCTGATCGCGATGGCCTTGCGGCTGGCGCGCACCCACGGCGGCAGTCCGCTCGGCCGGCCGGCGGGACGCGCCGCGCGCATCGCGGTGCCCGCGGCGATTGGCGTGGCCGCCGCCGCCGGCCTGGCCGCGATCCCATGGCAGCGCGAAACCGTTTACCCCAACGACCTGATGTATCCGGCCTCGATCCACGACAATGAAGCGTCGATCGTGGCGTATCCGGCCAGCGCGATTCCCCATCTATGGCTGGCCGATCGCATCCACAATTCGACCGGCATATGGTTGGACCGCGAGCTGCGGGCCGCGATCTGGCTTGACCCGACCAATCCCGCAGGACGCGACCGCTACGTCCAGGCACTGCTGAGCGAGGGGCAAAAGGCGCAGGCGCTGGACGAGATGGCCCGATCCGTCTATTTCGCGCCGGCGCTGGGCGATCACGGATACCTGAACCCGCGCATCGTTGCGTGGCTGTCGCGCGGCCAGCGCGCCGCCGTCGAACGGGGCCTGCGCGAGGCGCAGGCGCATGGTTTTGAAGGTTCGATCAGCGGTCTGGCGCAACTGTACCTGGCCGAAGGGCGTCCGCTTAAGGCGGCGGCGGTGTACGAGGCCGCCGCGCGGCACCAAAGCGATCCTGCGCGCCAGTTCGAATACAGGCTGGACGCGGGCGCCGCGTACGCGCAGGCGCAGGACCGGGTCAAAGCCGAAAAGTTGCTGCTGGCCGCGGCCCGCACCATCCCGGATGATTGGCGGCCGTATGGCGACCTGATCACGATGGTTTACGGACCCGAGCGCAACACCGCCGCGGCCAGCGGCGTAATCCGCATGGCGACAGACAACGGCGCCGATCCCGAGCCGCTGTACCTGGCTCTGCGCGACGCCGCCGTCGCCAGCGGCGACCGCAAGCTGGCCGAAGCCGCCCTGCGCGCGGCGGTGCTGGCTGACCCGTCGTTTGCCAACTGGATGGGACTGGGCGGTTTTTACCTCCAGCAGGGAAACTACGCCAGCGCCAATGTCGCGATCCGCCGCGCGCTGGAAATCAATCCGCAATCCGGCGACGCCTGGTTCCTGCTCGCCCAGGCCGAGGAAGGCGCCTACCAGTACCCGGCCGCCAAAGCCGACTATCAGCGCGCAGTGGCGCTGTCGCCCAACAACACCGAATTCAAAACCCGCCGCCACGACCTGCTGCAAAAAATCGCCGAAGACAGCGGCAAACCGGTGGACGGCAACAATCCATCGAACTGACGGAACCCTGTTGCGAATCCTTTATCTCAATCCGAGCGGGAGTCTTGGCGGGGCTGAGCGGGCGCTGCTCGACCTGATCGATGCGGTCCGCAAACTGCGTCCAGGATGGGCGCTCGACCTCATTGCCGGTGGGGCGGGCGACTTTCCCGACGCAGTCCGGACGCTGGGCGTGAATGTTGATGTAATGCCGTTTCCGCCATCGTTCAGCCGGGTCGGCGACGCCGGCGCTGGAGGACCGGCTGGCAATGGCGTCTCCGGTTCAGCCGCGCTGACCAGGTTGTCGCTGTCGGCGCCGCAAGTCGCGGCCTACGTATGGAAATTGCGGGGGGTGATCGCCGAGCGGCAACCCGACGTGATTCACAGCAACGGCTTCAAGACCCATATGCTGGCGGCCTGGACGGCGCCGCGAAAGTCGCGGGTAATCTGGCACGTGCACGACTATGTCGGCGCGCGTCCCCTGATGTCGCGCCTGATGCGCGCGCACGCGGGCCGCTGCGAGATGGCGATCGCCAATTCGCACAGCGTCGCGCGCGACCTCGACGCGGTCTGCCAGGGCCGGTTGAAGATCCGCACCATCCACAATGCCGTGGACCTGAAGCGCTTCAACCCCGAAGGCCCCGCTTTGGACCTCGACGCTCTGTGCGGCCTGCCTGCGGCGCCGGCCGGGACGATGCGCGTGGGCCTCGTGGCCACGATGGCCCGCTGGAAGGGCCACGACGTATTCCTGCAGGCGATGTCATTGCTGAATAAAAAAGTCATTTGGCCTGTGGGGCGGGCGTCCCTGCCCGCCATTCGCGGCTATATAATCGGCGGGCCGATATACGCCACGCTTGGCAGCCAGCACACGATAGCGGAGCTGGCGGAGCGGGCGCGGCAATTGCGGATTGAGAAAAATATAGGTTTCACCGGCTACGTAAAGGACGTGGCGGCCGCGATGCGCGCGCTCGATATCGTCGTCCACGCCAGCACCCAGCCCGAACCCTTCGGCCTCGCCGTCGCCGAGGCGATGGCCTGCGGGAAGCCGGTGATCACCAGCGACGCCGGCGGCGTGAGCGAAATAATCCGCGACAACGAAACCGCCCTGAGCCATACGCCCGGCGACGCCGAGGCTTTGGCAGGATGCATCAAGCGGCTGGCATCCGCCCCGGACCTGCGCCGCCAGTTGGCAACCCAGGCCCGCCGCGACGCCGAGGCACGCTTCGACAAAGAGCGGCTGGGGCGCGCAGCGCTGACCGTTTATGCCGCCCCGGCATTCAGGCTTGTGAACAGCGGCACGGGTATTCCTGCTGTGGTCGATTGGTCTTGATGCGTGTCCTGCACATAGTTCCGGGACGGCTGTTCGGCGGTGTGGAGAATACACTTATTACCGTCGTGCGTTTTCGCCACTGCTGCCCTGAGATGCACACCGAGGTCGCGGTGTGCCTGCCGGGCCGCTTAAGCGATGAACTGGGCGCCTTGGGCGTGTCGGTGCACAAACTGGGACTGGTCCGGGCCAGGTATCCTCACACGGTATGGCGCGGAAGGCGCCGTCTGCGGGCATTGCTCCGGCGCAACCCTTTCGACATCGTCATCTGTCACATGCCTTGGGCGCTCGCGATGTTTGGTCCCGTCGTTCAGTCCGAGGGTATTCCCCTCGCGTTTGGCGCTCATGGACCATGGGAAGGCAACCATTGGATAGAGCGCTGGGCTGTGCGGGTCCGGCCGGATATCGCGATTTGCGTCAGCCATTTTCTGGCTCGTGATATTTCAAAACCGTATCCTTACGTTCCTGCGGAGGTGATTTATAACCCTTCCCCGCCTGTGAGGCGGTTGAGCGAAGCAGAACGGCAGGCCGTAAGAGCGCAAGCGGGTACCGCCAAAGATGCGGTTGTCATTGCGCAGGTCTCGCGCATGCAGCCTGGAAAGGGACATGGAGTCTGCCTCGAAGCTCTTGCAAAACTCCGTAATCTCGAAAACTGGGAATGCTGGCAAATTGGGGGCCCGCAAACGCCTGCGGAGGTAGAGTACCTGCGCGACCTCCGAGAGAGGGCGGCATCGCTGTCTATCGCCGGACGAGTGCGGTTTTGGGGCATGCGCGCGGATATCGCCCGGCTGCTCGCCGCCGCCGACATCTATTGCCAACCCAACGACACTTTTCTCGAAGGCCTGGGCAACACTTTTGTCGAGGCGCTCCGTGTCGGCTTGCCGGTGATAACCACGAGGATCGGCGCGGCGCCCGAAGTGGTGGATGACACGTGCGGCATCCTGTTGCCGCGGGCAGATATACCAGCCACGGCAGGAGCGCTCGAAAAGTTAATACTGGATCCCGACCTGCGCGGCAGATTGGGAGCTGCGGGACCTCCTCGTGCCAGTCTGCTGTTTGCCCCCGAAACTCAGATTCCGCGCCTGCGCGACGTGTTGACAAGGGCGGTTGAGCGTAGCCGAAATCCTAACGAAGTAAGCTATCGGCAGTCGGCGAGTCTATGAAAGACCCACCCAGCCTCAGTTTGGCTTTATTGACTCATTCGACGACTAATCAAAATGAAATGCGCTAGCCTGTGTCTTTCAGAGCTCACCCTACCGGGAACGCACCAGGCGCTTTTGGAAAGGGTCATTCGGTTACCGGGAGTAGGCCCCGAGACCCCCATTCTCGACCTGGGGTGTGGTTCGGGAGCATGGCTTAACCGACTCGCGGAGCACGGCTTCAAGAAGTCGCACGGAGTAGACAACGAATCATTTGTCACTCTGCCCCAGGGACCTCTGCCTTTCTCATGCTCCGCCGCGGACCTGGATCAGAATCCGGACTTGGGACTGGGAGACGCCAAATTTGGCCTGATAACCGCGATCGAAGTGATCGAGCACGTGCGTAACCCTGGCCGGCTTCTCCGGCACGTTTCTCGTCATCTGGCTGACAATGGATATTTCCTTCTGACCACCCCAAATGTTCACTCGGTAAGGGCGCGGATCAGATTCGCACTGACCGGAAAGCTGGCGGGCTTCGACCCCACAAATGTGCCGGCTGAACCAACACACCTATATCCGGTTTTTCTTATCTGCTTGGATCGTCTTCTCTCACAATATCGCTTGAAAGTGGTTGATACGTGGACTTTCCCGCCTGATAGGGGAAGGGGGTCACGTCCTTTGGCGCGATTGGCGGCACTGTTTTTGGCAATGGTTCTTCCCGATCCATATCCGGGCGATACGTTGTGTGTCCTGATCCGACATGCAAGGGCAAATCGAGGCCGATCCTCGACGAACGGTAATAGCAATACAACCACAGTGAATGAGACCCGCTGATGGCCTCAATCATTCTTTGCGGGGTCGCGTCTGTTGTCGTGTACTGGTGCACCAAACGCTCGCTGGTAGCCGGTCTGAACGCGGTTCTGACAGTGGGGTATGCTTACGGGATCGTGCGCGCGAACATTCCGCAGGTGTTCTCTCATTTCATTTTCGATGCCGGTATCGGCGGCTTGTATCTGGGCACCCTTAGCGGGGGGCTGACCCCGATACAAAAGCTTCGAGTAATGAAAGTAAGAGGCTGGGTTATTTTTCTGATACTATGGCCGATGCTGCTATTCTTCATTCCAGTACAGGACATCATGATCCAGCTCGTAGGTATGCGTGGGTCAGTCTGGTTTGTACCCTTCCTGCTGTTTGGTGCCTTAATCGATGATAAGGAACGGTCACGGATCGCGACCTGGCTGGCAATCCTGAATCTCCTCGCCCTGGCCTTCGCGCTGGCCGAGTTCAGCCTGGGATTATCCAGATTCTACCCGCACAACGCGGTGACCGAGCTCATTTACCAGCAGAACGACGTGGTAAAAGGAAACTCTTCCGCCTTTCGCATCCCCGCCATTTTCGTGAACCAGGCTTCTTACTCCGCCACCATGGTACTGAGCATGCCGCTGCTGCTGGGCGCCTGGATGCAAACCGGATGCACCAAGAAACAGAAAGCCGTTCTGACGGCGGGGATGATTGCGGCGATGCTGGGCGTATTCCTGGGCGCCTCGCGCACGCAGGCCCTGTTCTTGTTCGCGCAACTGCTGACGGTCGCCAGCTTCGCCAGGATCCGTCTCAGCCATCTGGCGGCGTTTGCGATGATAGGGGTAGTAGTCGGCTACTGGGTTTATAAGGAACCGCGTCTGCAGAGATTTACTCAACTGGATGCCGACATCGTCGAGGAGCGCGTGCATGGAAGCGTGAATGAGAATTTCCTGGATGCACTGTTCGAGTATCCACTGGGCAATGGCCTCGGCGGCGGTGGCACCAGCATACCCTATTTCCTTCAGGATCGTTTGAGACATCCAGTCGCAATCGAAAACGAATACGGACGCATCCTGCTCGAGACCGGGATCCCCGGCATGGTGCTGTGGGTTGCCTTCATCCTGGTTACGCTGGCCAGCGCTGCCAGCGATCCCACCGGTCCCTGGCGCGTGGGATGGCGCCTGGCGCGGGTCACCGTGGCTCTTAATTTCGGGACCGCATTCATCGGCACCGGCCTGCTGACCGCGATTCCCGGCGCGTTTATGATCCTGTTTATGACCGGATGGCTGTGGGCGCCGCGTTTGCGCAAGGTGCGCATCGCCGCCGATGATGCCTTCGCCTCGGTCTATTCAGCCACCGGATAATGGCAACCGCCAACCCGATTCCCGGCCAGCGCTCAGGCGATTGCTGGGTGCTGATAGCGGGAGGATTTCACCGCCACGGCGGCATGGACCGGTTAAACCTGGCGCTGGCCCGGTATCTCCTGCAACGGGGTGGCAGGGTCCACCTGGTCTGCCATCGGGCCGATCAGGATCTGTACAAGCACGGCGTGCCGGTGGATGTGGTGCCCAGGCCGGCGAACTCATTCATGCTCGGGGGATTTATGCTGGCGCGGCGGGGGCGGGAAGTTGCGCAGCGTATGACGGCCGAATTTCCGGCGACCCGGGTGCTGGTCAACGGCGGCAATTGCACCTGGCCCGACATCAACTGGATCCATTGTGTTCATCACGCCTGGCCGCGCAGCGATAGCTATTCCCCGCCGTGGTTCAAGCTGAAAAACCTTTGCGCCCGCCGGCTTGCCTGCGCGCAGGAGCGATCGGCACTGACCCGAGCGCGTCTGTTGATCGCCAATTCGGAGCGGACTCGCGACGACCTGCTGAATCATTTTGGGGTCGCTCCGGGTCGCGTTCACGTGGTTTATCCCGGTTCGGATCCCGCTTTCGGTCCGGCGTGCGGCGCTCAGCGCGCCGCCGCGCGTGCCTGGCTGAAAAAAGACGACCGGCCGCTGGTTGTGTTCGCGGGGGCTTTGGGCCACGACTCCAACAAGGGCTTTGATGTCCTCTTCAAAGCCTGGCAAGCGCTTTGCGCCAGGCCCGATTGGGACTGCGCTCTAATCGCCGCCGGCGGAGGGCGGGCGGTTGAGCGATGGAAGCGGAGGACAGCCGAAGCCGGCATGGAAGGGCGGATCGAATTTACGGGCTTCACCGATCGCATTCCCGACCTGCTGGCGGCGGCCGACCTGCTGGTGAGCCCGGTACGCTACGAAGCTTACGGTATGAATGTTCACGAGGCCATTTGCTGCGGCGTGCCGGCCATGGTCACCCGCACGGCCGGAGTGGCCGAGCGCTACCCGGCCGAACTGCAACCCCTTCTGATCGACGACCCTGAAGACTCCGAGGCCCTGGCTGTCAAACTTCTGCGCTGGCGCATGGCGATGCAGTATTGGCGCGAGAAAGTGGCGCCATTCTCCGAGGCCCTGCGCGCCTATACTTTGGAGGACATGGCGAAACATATAGTGGCGCTGTGCACGGAGAACTCGCGCATTGAAAAACACCTTCGCGCAAGCCCGCTGAATCCATTGCTGGCGGACCGGCGACTTTTGCCGTCATCCCGACCTGGGGCGTCATCTTTGGGCGCGAGGCGAAGCGATCGACGCGAAGCGATTTGGCCGGGTTTCGAATAGCGCTCACAAGTAACGCCGGGCATGAGAACTGAGTTCGCAAACGACGCGCAACGTGGATGGGAGTCACCAGCTGCACTTCAAGGACCGGAGCCTTCTCCAGCATCGCATACTGGCCATGTTCTGCCCGACCGGCCGCTGCTCAGCATCACGCCGCCGCGCGGATGGGTCAGTCTCAACCTGCGCGAGCTGTGGGCCTACCGCGAGCTGCTCTATTTCCTGACCTGGCGCGACATCAAGGTTCGCTACAAGCAGACCGCGCTCGGAGTGGCCTGGGCGATTCTCCAGCCGGTGGTCTCGATGGTGCTGTTCACGCTGTTTTTCGGCAAGCTGGCGCATATGCCCTCCGACGGCATCCCCTACCCGATCTTCGCCTATGCCGGCCTGCTGCCGTGGACCTTTGTTTCGACCGCGGTATCCGGCGCCGGCGACAGCCTGGTGGGCAGCGCTGCGCTGGTTACCAAAGTGTATTTTCCCCGCCTGGTCATACCGGTCGCCGCGGTGTGCGCCGCGCTGGCCGATTTCGCGATCGCCTCGGTAGTGCTGTTCGCGATGATGCTCTGGTACGGCGTGGCGCCGCACTGGCAGATGCTGATGCTGGCGCCGCTCTCCGTGACCGCGGCGCTGCTCGCCGCCGCTGTGGGGATGTGGATGTCAGCGCTCAACGTGAAGTACCGCGACGTGCGCTATGCGCTGCCCTTCCTGATCCAGGTTTGGATGTTCGCCACGCCGATCATATATCCGGCCAGCATAGTGCCTGAGCGTTGGCGCTGGACTGTGGCGTTCAATCCGCTGACTGGAGTTATTGAAGGATTTCGCAGCGCACTGTTCGGAAGGTCCTTTCCATTGGGCGAGATGTTGACGGCCGCGCTGATCACGCTGGTTGGATTGGTTTACGCCTCCTACGCTTTCCGGCGCATGGAGCGCGAATTCGCCGACCTCGTATGACTACCAATCGCCTCTTGCGAAATCGCCTCTCTTTAAACCTGGGAGAGATCGGCGTACCCGCCGGGTTAGGGTCCTTGAAAGAGAATCAAGGCTGCGACCGTAATTCATGAAACCGATCATCAGAATCCAGGGTTTGGGCAAGCGCTACAAAATCGGCGAGCGGGTTCGTTACGGTAACCTCCGAGAGAGCATTACCAACTCACTGACTGGCACCATGAAAGCGCTGCGAACGCTCGGGCGCAATGGGAACGGCCGCAGTGCCGATGAAGATTCGCACATCTGGGCGCTGAAAAACGTGGATTTGGACGTGATGCCGGGCGAGGTGCTCGGAGTAATCGGACGCAACGGAGCTGGCAAGTCCACTTTGCTCAAGATTCTTTCCCGAATCACTGAGCCTACCACCGGCCGCGTCGATCTGTACGGCCGAGTGGGCAGCCTGCTCGAAGTAGGCACCGGGTTTCACCCGGAGCTGACCGGGCGCGAGAACGTCTATCTGAACGCCGCGATCCTCGGGATGAGGCGAAGCGAGATCCAGCGCAAATTCGATGAGATTGTGGCCTTTGCCGATATAGAGAAATTCATCGACACGCCGGTCAAACATTATTCCAGCGGAATGTACGTGCGACTCGCGTTCGCCGTGGCCGCCCACCTCGAGCCGGAAATCCTGCTGGTCGATGAAGTCTTAGCGGTTGGCGATGTAGCTTTTCAAAAAAAATGCCTGGGAAAGATAGACGAGGTCGCACGCGGCGGTCGGACTGTTATCTTCGTAAGCCACAGCATGGCTTCTATAGAATCACTTTGCGATCACTGCTTGCTGCTTAATGGCGGCGTAGTGCAAGCAATAGATGAGCCGATCCGGATTATATCAGCCTATCTGCGTTCGCAATCGCCCACTGATTCCGGCGTGAAAGGCTTGGTTAGCCATCCAGGTCGGCGTGCCGGATCGATCGCAACCATGACTGCTGTGGAATTGTCTTGCGGTGGTGAGACGACCGGCGTCATCCGGATGGGATCGAAGCTCTCGATTGCGATTACCTTTTGCGCCTCCCAAGCTTTTCGTCCAGTACCCGGGATCAGTTTTAAAACTGCTCACGGGACGCCTGTTTTTAATGTCAGCGACAGATTCGCTCGTCAACTTCACTGCTGCCGTCCGGTAACGAGGGGAACCATCGTTTGCGAAATAGAAACACTCGCATTGATGCCGGGAACTTATGTTCTCGACCTGTGGTTGGGAGATCCTACGCATGACTTCGATATAATATTCGACGCGATTTCCTTTGAAGTGACTCCGGCCGACCTTCTCGGCACCGGACACCTGCCGCCATCTTCTCTGGGCCCCGTATTTTGCCGCGCAAACTGGCTGCTTTCCTGATCTCTCGATCGCGGTAGCGTGCCAATCTGACTTCTAATCACGTCCGAAATCGAATCCCGAACAGCACTGCGACGCCATTACATCGTGAATCGTGAAAACAATGGACGTACCGGTGATTTCCGGGTTTCCGTAATTGTTCCCGTGTTCAACGGCGCGGATATGGTCTCCGCCGCTATTGACAGCGCCCTTGCTCAAGATTTTGCAGACACCGAGGTCGTGGTGGTGGATGATGGATCTACCGATGACACCTCGAAGATTCTGGAAAAGTACGAAACGCGGATTCGCCGAATATGGCAAGCTAATCGTGGCGCCGCGGCTGCGCGCAACCTCGGAGTATCAGCCGCAAGCGGCAAGTACCTGGCGTTCCTCGATGCTGATGATACGTGGACGTCCGATAAGTTGCGCAAGTGCTGCGGCGCATTAGACGAAAATCCCGAAGCCGTGCTGGCCTTTTCAGCTTTTCAGCGGCTAGATCCAAGCGGATGTAAATCCGAGCCTTATCTTTTCGCGGGAGCGCCCTCGATGCGGGATATGCTGGCGCGGCGCTCGGACATTTTGCCCAGCACCGTAGTGATGCGGCGCGATGTGTTTGAGCGCTGTGGCGGATTTTGCGAACGGTTTTTTCCCAATTGTTTTGAGGATCCATACCTGTGGATCCTGGCCCGCGAGCATGGCGAGTTCATTTACATTCCCGAGTGTCTAGTTACCTATCGCATGCGCGACCGGAACATCGGGAGGGATTACTTCAGGAACGGCAGAATTTTTATCGAACTGGTGCGCAAGCGGTATGGCAGAGAAGCTCACGGCCTGCTGGCGGATACCCGCAACCATCTGGCCAGGCTTGCGCTTTTTCAGACGGCTAATCAGGCAAGGAAGGGCAGTGTCGGGCACGCGGTCAAATGGCTGCTGGAAGCGGCCCGTTTCCCAACCTCGATCGTTTTTGCACCTGACCTGGTCGCGCGACTCGTTGCCATGCGTAACTTGCGGTACCTGTTCAGGGTTCCGGCCGTCCGCCGCGGCGTCGAGTAGAAACACGGATTGAAGTACTCTCATCTGAATACGGGAAAAATTGGCGCAACCCCCGCCGTTTCCCCGTCGTTCCGGGTTGTGCACCTGGTGCCGGAGCTTTTTAGTGAGCCAGGGACCGTTGGCGGCGGCGAGCGCTACGCTTTCGAACTAGCCAGGCACATGGCTCAGATCGTACCCACCGAGTTGCTGACTTTTGGCGAAAAAGATGCAACCGAGAGAGTGAACGAACTAACCGTCCGAGTAATCGGGCGGCCGCTCTTTGTGCGTGCTCAGCGCAACAACCCCGTATCAATCGCGCTGTTTTCCGAATTGCGCAAAGCCGACGTGATTCACTGCCATCAGCAACATATAGTCAGTAGCACTCTTGCCGCGTTGTTTTCACGGCTTTGCGGAAAACGAGTATTTGTCTCCGACCTTGGCGGCGGCGGCTGGGACCTCTCGGCCTATATCTCCACCGATAGCTGGTATCATGGCCATTTGCACATCAGCGAATACAGCCGGCGTGTTTATGGGCATGAGGCAAACGCCAGGGCGCATGTCATCCTCGGCGGCGTGGACGTGGACAAATTCTCGCCCGACAATTCGGTAACGCGGGACTCGATGGTCCTTTTCGTGGGCCGCATTTTGGCTCATAAAGGTATCAACTATTTGATTGAAGCATTGCCCCGGGGACTGACGCTGGAGATTATCGGGCAGGTCGTCGATCAGCGCTTCCTTGCCGATCTGCAACGGCTCGCCCACCGCAAGCATGTGGTATTTCGCCATGACTGCGACGATGCGGCAATTGTCGATGCCTATCGCCGCGCGCTATGCGTCGTGCTGCCAAGTGTTTACCACGACATGTATGGCGGCGAAACCCGGGTCCCGGAACTGCTCGGCCAGACGTTGCTGGAAGGAATGGCTTGCGGCACGCCCGTCATTTGCACCGATGTCGCCAGCATGCCCGAGATTGTTGAGCATGGCGTGAACGGGTTTGTCGTGCGACCCAATGATCCAGGGGCCCTCGGCCAGAAGATTGAATGGTTATTCAATCATCCAATCGAAGCGGCCGGGATGGGCCGCGCCGGGCGTCGTCGGGTTTTGGAGAAATTCACCTGGCCGCAGGTGGTGCAGCGCTGCCTTGAGATCTACAGAGGCAATTCCAGGAGCGAGCTTAAGACTCCAACTGTTGGACGGTTATGGAACGAGCATTAATATTCGAGTTGTTTGCAAATGTACGAACCGAACGTGGAAAAGATCCTCAAGCGATTAGGGCCCGATGACAAGGTACTCGATATCGGCGGTTGGGCCAGGCCGTTTAACCGGGCGAATTATGTGATCGATGCGGAGCCCTACGAAACGCGGAGTTATTTCAGCGACCCAAGGCTCGCGAGCGTGCGGGGTTGGTACGCTCCTGCTCAGGGGGGCGAGCGTGAGTGGTTTACGAAGGAGACGTGGATACAGCGAGATATTTGCGCGCGGGAACCGTTTCCCTTCGCTGACAAAGAGATAGATTTTGTGATTTGCTCCCAAACACTTGAGGACCTGCGCGATCCGCTTTGGGTGTGTTCGGAAATGGTCCGGGTTGGCAAGCGCGGCTACATCGAGGTGCCCTCGCGGCTGGCCGAATCTTCGAGAGGCATCGAGCCCAATCAGGTCGGCTGGTCGCACCATCGATGGCTCATCGACATCGCGGACAATCATGTTTACTTCACTATGAAGTACCACAAGATCCATAGTCATTGGCGCTTTTCCATGCCAGCTCGGTACTTGCGGAAGCTGCCGGAAACGGCCCGCAATCAGTGGCTGTTTTGGGACGGCGCATTCAGCTTTTCTGAGACGACTATACATGGGCCCGATCACATTGCCGTGATGCTTGAGGACTTTGTCCGCCGTAACCAGGCATATCCGAAATGGCTCCTGGATGCGCACCAGAGCCTGCGTCAGATTACATCCTTTGCGGTTCGCGGCTCTCGGAAAGTGCAGCGGCTGTTCCGGAGGTTGGGCGCCGAGCACGAATCTGTCAGCGCATGCACCACTGGCAAATCATCACCGGCGAGTATCCTCCGCAGCCCGGAGGAGTGAGCGACTATACCCGTCTGGTTGCGCGGGCGCTGGTCAACGCCGGCGACGAGGTTGAAGTCTGGGCGCCGGAATGGGACCAATGCGAGGAGCCGGAGCCGAACATCCGCATTCATCGTCTGCCGGGTCATTTCGGGCCGCGGGCGCTGACGATATTGGATCGAGCCATCGAGGGCGCCGATCACCAGCGTGTGCTGGTGCAGTACGTTCCTCATGGGTTTGGGCTCAACGCTATGAACCTGCCATTTTGCTACTGGCTGTACGCGCGCCGGCGCTTGAACATCACCGTGATGTTCCACGAAGTGGCATTTCAGAGACGAACTGTCCAGCCAATCAGACATAATCTGCTGGGCGAAATTACCTCACTTATGGCGATGCTGGTGGTCCGTTCCGCTCAGCGAGTTTTCGTCTCTTCTCTCGCCTGGGAGGCGATGCTGCGCGCGTTGGGTGGAGGAAGAAAGAGGATTGACTGGCTGCCTGTGCCCAGCAACGTGCCGGTGGTAAACGACTTTTCGGCCATTGCAGCGATCAAAGCGAAGTACGGGGCGGGTGCCCGGCTGGTCGGGCATTTCGGCACCTATGGTCCGAAGATTTGCGCTTATCTGGAAGCCTTCCTCCCGCAACTGTTAACGGCGGAAGGACACAGTCTGATTCTATTGGGCAGGGGCAGTGTTTCTTTTCGCGGGGAACTGGTGCACCGGTATCCAGGACTGGCAACTAAGCTTCATGCAACCGAAGAATTGTCGGCCGAGGACCTGTCACGCCATCTCGGAGCCTGCGACCTGATGATTCAGCCGTACCCCGACGGGATCAGTGCGCGGCGCACCAGCGCGATGGCGGCGCTGGCGCATGGGCGCGCGATGTTGACCACCCGCGGGCATCTGACGGAATCTCTGTGGATCGAAAGCGGGGCTGTGGCAACCGTCCCGGCGGAGAATGCCGCGGCGCTGGTGCCGCTTGCCTGTAGGCTGCTGAGCAACTCATCAGAACGCGAACGGCTGGGACGGAGCGCCGCGGCCCTGTACCGCGATCGATTCGACGTCCGCCACACTATCAATGCATTAAGGACTACGGATGCGTATTGCGATAGTAAACTGGTCCAGCCGTAGGGCCGGCGGTGTGGAGGCCTACCTGGACCGGGTCATCGGCGGTCTTCATAGCGCCGGGCATGAAACGGCTTTTTTCTGTGAACTGGATAGTCCGGTATCGCGACAAGCTATCAGGGTGCCGGCTGAGACCCCGCTGTGGTGCGCCTCGGAGATCGGCAATCAGGCTGCGATTAGTGCTTTGCGCAACTGGCGGCCGGATATTATCTATGCGCACGGCCTCATGGATCCGGCATTGGAGGCTGCAACGCTTGGCATTGCGCCCGGTGTGTTCTTCGCCCATAGCTACCGCGGCACCTGCATCAGCGGTGCGAAGACTTTCAAATTTCCGGCTGTGCGGCCGTGCAGTCGGCAGTTCGGATGGCAATGTCTTATGCATTTTTATCCCCGCCGTTGCGGCGGTCTTAATCCGATAACGATGCTCAACGACTTCCGCCTCCAGTCGCGGCGGCTTTCAATGCTACGTTCATACTGCGCGATTGCGACAGCCTCGGAGTATATGCGGGAAGAGTACCTCAGGCACGGATTCGCTTCCGAGACCGTCACGGTCATTCCTCTGCCCATAGAACCTTCAATGGAATGCCATGTTCATGAGCCGAATCGCGAGCAGGGTTTGCCATTCAAACTTCTATTCGTGGGACGGATGGAAGCTTTGAAGGGTGGGCTGGTGTTACTCGACGCTTTGCCGATGGTGTGCGGCACAATCAAACGGCCAATCCAGATGACCTTTGTGGGGGATGGGAGAGAGCGAAGCAGGTGGGCAGCGAAAGCGGCGCGGATCACGGCCAACGAGCCAGCCTTGAAAATCGAATTTACCGGATGGCAGGAAGGCGCAAAGCTAAACCAAATCGTGTGCAGTTCGGATCTGCTGGTAATGCCAAGCCTATGGCCTGAGCCATTCGGACTGGTGGGCCCGGAAGCCGCGGTCCGCGGCATCCCTGCTGTGGCTTTCAATGTGGGCGGAATTTCGGATTGGCTATTTGATGGCGTCAATGGCCGCCTGGCTCCTGGCGATCCTCCGACTGCTCATGGGCTGGCGCAGGTGCTGATCGAGTGTTTGCGGTTCGAAGTGCATGACCGGCTTCGACAAGGAGGGCTGGAGCTGGCACAGCGATTCAATATCGCGAACCATATAAGCCAGGTTGTCGAATTGTTCGACAAGGTATCTGGTGCGTTGCCTGCTTCAAGAGTCGGCGCATGTAGCCCTGAATCAGGAGTTCCTGACAGTGTGTTGCCGGCTTGGAACCACAGTGTTCCAGAGTGACATGGGATGTCGGCCATGAGCAGGTCGAAAGCTTTAGCCAGACTGGGTTCTGCCCTCGCGTGTCCGGACAGGGCTAAGAGTCAAACGAATTGGAGCGCGTGTCAAAACATATCAGGCATGCCCTGCTCGTAGCGCGACAGAATCAAGACATTTTCGAGCCCTCTAAATTGGGATCTTTGCCCGATCAGCGGTTTTTCTAGCTCTGCGACGCAATCACTAATGCGCAGCGCAAGACAAGTTGCTGGCGCTTTTTCTGTGCCCGAGGATGGCAGACTGCGCGTCCTCTTCTTCGTTGAGGGGTTTACCGACATCCGATTTGTTACTGGATTAAGTGAGGTGTGTTCGCTGACTTTAGCTGTGCCAGCCAGACAATACGCCGAGAGCGGACTGAAAGAGCGCGTCGCGCTGAGCGGCGCCCGGATTTCAGTGGCTGAGATCCGTGGTGGGCGGTTTGAGTTTCAGGGCCGCTCGCTTGCTTACCTTTGGAAGCACGCCAGGCAATTTGACGTAATTCTTGCGCAGGAGGTCCTGCGCGGAGCGTTGAACGCGAATCTTGTTGGCAAACTGCGTGGAGTACCGGTGATTACCTACATGTGTATATCACCGGCGGAATATTTCGGGTGCCGGCGCGAGAGAAGCCGCATCGGTGTGCTAACGGGAGCGGTTGGCGAATTTGCCATCCGATGCATGATGGCGGTGAACGGACGGCTTGCCAGTTGCTCTGTGGCAATGGGTCCTTATCTCCAGAAGGTGGCGTCAACATATTCAACCCGGGTTAAGGTGGGGCTCTATTATGGTGTAGATACCAGTTTATTTCGTCCGATCGACACGCACTTGCGAACTGCGCTACGCGAGCGGCTCGAGCTGCCGCGGGAGAATTTTATCGTGCTCCTATCGAGCCGGATAAGTCACGAAAAAGATCCCGAAACGGTGTTGCGCGCGGTTTCGATCGCGCGGTCAAAAGGCTTGGACGCGATAGTGCTGAACATCGGCGGCGGTTATCGAGACTTTCTGGAGCTGGCGAGGCACATGGGGCTTGCGCAAAGCAAGCAATGGGTGCTGGGCCGGCCTGCGCTCCATCCGATGAGCGAAGTTCATCGGTACTACAACGCTTGCGACATGCTTGCGCAGGCTTCCCTGGCCGAAGGCGCAGGACTATCTCCCCTGGAGGCGCTGGCTTGCGGAGTTCCCGTTGTCGCTACGGCGGTCGGAGGAATGGCGATAATTCTGAAGGGCTACGCTCGTTTGGTGCCGCGGCAGGACGCTAAAGCCATGGCCGAGGAGATTCTATGGGTTGCCTCCAATCGCGAGGATGCCGCAGCTCAAGCGTTAAAGGGGCGCGAGTACGTTATTCGCGAGTGGAGCCGCGAAAAAGCATTCGCAGATCTTCGGCGGGTTTTGGAGGACGTGTCCGGAGTTTCTTCCAAACAAACCATGCAGGCGCAGGAAATCGCAACACGTTGACTTTTTTCGACGGGCTTCAGGAGAGGCTCTCGGCGGTGTTCGGCGTAACCAACTGATGCGGGTCGGGTTAGTGTCCGATTACCTTGAAGAGAGTTGGCCGAGCATGGACCTTGCCTCGGACATGCTTTTCAAGGAGCTGGCCGCACAGCGCGACGGCCTCATCCCCAGCCGGATTCGGCCCCGATTTGTCCGCCGCTTTACGCGTTTCGGCCCAACCAGCGCCAAGCATCTGTTCAATGCCGATCGGTTGCTCAACCGGTTTTTGGATTACCCCCGCTATCTGCGCCAACGCATCGGTGAATTCGATCTGTTTCATGTCGTCGATCACACCTATGCGCATCTCGTTTCGGTTGCTGGCGGTAAGCGGTGTGTCGTTACCTGTCACGACATCGACGCGTTTCGCGCGGCGCTTGAGGCCAATTGCGATCGCGGTTCATGGCTGATGGCGAAAATGGCGCGCAGGATAATTGACGGGCTGCGTGGTGCGGCGGCGGTATCATGTGACAGCGCGGCGACGCGCGACGATCTTGTGCGGTATCGGTTGGCGCCGGATGAGCGGCTCAGCGTGAATCCGAATGGCGTGGCAGAAGTATTCACGCACCGGACTGATCCTTGTGCCGACGCGGCGGCGCGGCGGCTGCTTGGAGCGCCAAAGCGCGATCGGTTTGAGATTGTGAACGTCGGCTCCACGATTCCGCGCAAGCGCATCGACGTGCTGCTGCGGCTGTTTGCAGCGCTGCGGCGCGAGATGGCGGGGGCGCGATTGATCAGAGTAGGCGGCGCGCTGACGCCGTCACAACGGCAACTGATGCGCGAACTCGATCTGCCCGCCGATTCCATCGTTGAAACGCCCTTCGTGCCGCGCGAGGTGCTCGCCGCGATTTACCGCCACGCCGCCATTGCCGTGCTTCCTTCGCAATACGAAGGCTTCGGGTTTCCCGCGCTCGAAGCCCAGGCCTGCGGCACTCCGGTGGTGCTGAGCGACATCGCAGCTTTGCGTGAAATCGGAGGGCCGGCGGCCACTTTTTGTTCCGTTGCGGACGTACAGCAGTGGACCGAAGCGATCCTGACTTTGGCACAAGAGCGGCGGGAAAATGCGCGGCAACGGCGGGAGCGAGTGGAGGCCGGGATCAGATGGGCGGCGCGGTTCACCTGGAAAGACCATGCGCAACGTGTGGTCCAGCTCTACCAGTCAATTTGCTGAACTGATTCAGTCGCTGCGGGCGCATCACAGCTTATGCGCATCAACGATTGGCAATGTTATTTACTTATCGATGGATTTACTTACTGCGAGTAACCTAGAGCGTCTCTGAGAACTGGAAGATCTCTTTATGGCAAGCGACAAGAAGCTCCGTGTCCTGCAGGTCGGTAAGTTTTATTGGCCTCATGTGGGCGGGATGGAAACCCATCTGCGAAGCTTGTGCGCCCAGCTTAAGGATTCCGTCGATCTGGAAGTGATGGTGGCCAATGACGGTCCGCAAACGCAAAAAGCGTCGCTTGAAGGCGTCAACCTGACCCGTCTGGGCACCCCGATCAACCTGTACTCGACGCCGATTTGTCCAGGGATGGCGCGCGGTATCCGCGAGTGCCGCGCGGACCTGGTGCATGTGCATCTGCCCAACCCGTGGGCGATTATGTCCTATCTGTTCAGCGGCCATCGCGGAACGCTGGTGGCGACGTGGCACAGCGACGTGGTGCGCCAGAAAGCGCTGAGCCCGGCTTTCGAATTGTTCCAGCGCAGATTTCTGCGCCGCTGCGACACGATCATCGCCAGCTCCGGCAACTACATCGAAAGCTCAACCGTGCTCTCGCGCAACCGCGCGCGCTGCCAGGCGGTCCCGTTCGGTATCGCGGTCGAGGATCTCCGCTGTCGCGACGCCAACGCGGTCCGGCAAATCCGCAATCGGTTCGGTCCGCGGATCGTTCTGAGCGCCGGCCGCCTGGTCTACTATAAAGGGATCGATTACCTGATTCGCGCGATGGACTGGGTCGACGCCAACCTGCTGATCGTGGGAGACGGGCCGCTGCGGCGCGGATTGGAGGCCCGGGCCGCTTCGCTTATCGGCCGGCGAATCCACTTCATGGGACACGTTGAAGACGTTACTCCCTATTACCATGCCTGCGACGTTTTCGCGCTGCCGTCGATCGCGCGCAGCGAGGGGTTCGGTATCGTGCAACTGGAGGCGATGGCGTGCGGCAAGCCGGTGGTCAATACGCGCCTGGAATCGGGGGTGCCGTTCGTGTCGCCTGACGGCGTCACCGGGCTGACCGTGGCGCCGCGCGATTCGGCGCAACTGGCGGATGCGCTCAACCGTCTGCTGGACAATCCTGAACTGCGCCAGCGCTATGGCGCCGCGGCGCTTAATCGCGTACGCACCGAGTTCACGGTGCAGCGCATGGTCAATCGCACCATCGATGTTTACCGGCGGGTCACCGATCGGCCGATTCTCCATCCCGGCAACGTGAAGCTTACGCCAGACGTGGACCTGGCTACGGCGGCAACCTGAGTTCCACCCATCCCTTCGATCATGTTCGAACTGATACGCACCTACGTCAAGGCGCTGGGCGGGGTTGGCCGCTGGCGGCTGGGCTGGACGCTTGCGCTGATGGTGGCGGCGTCGCTGACCGAGGGATTGGGACTGGCGCTGATGATCCCGACGCTGCAGATTGCCGGCGTCAGGATCGGGGCGCACAGCGCGGCCGGACGCTTCGCGGCGATCGTACGGGGCGGCTTGGATGGGATTGGGCTGCGGCCGACGCTGGCGCTGATGCTGGCGCTGTTCGTCGCGATCGTGTGTCTGCGCGCGCTGCTGGCGCGCGCGCAGACCGTCGCGATCACGGCGCTGTATGAGAATTTCGCGCAACGGCTGCGCCGGCGGCTGTTCGAGGCGGTCAGCGGCGCCGACTGGGTATTCATTTGTAAAAGCCGCTCCTCCGGCTTCGTCCACGCGCTGACCAACGAGGTGGACCGCGCGGCGGTCGCGGCCCACCAGGGACTTTACGCGCTGGCGGGCGCCGCCGTCGCCCTCCTTTATATAGGCGCCAGCCTGGTCCTGTTCCCCGCCGCGACCGCCCTGATGCTGGCGATGTGCGCGGTGCTCGGGTTTTTGCTGCGCGCCCGCACCCGCGCGGTCCAGCGCGCGGGCGAGGACTTCTCCGCTATCTCCAGTGTGGTGTACGCCGCCGCGATCGAGCATTTCCAGAGTATCAAGACCGCCAGGATGTACGGCGCGCGGGCCCGCACCTGCGAGATGTTCGCGGCGCTGACGCGCGAGATGGCGGCGGCCAGCGTGCGGATCAACCGCGAGCAATCCTCCGCCGACGCCTGGTTCGAGGCCGGCTCGGCGCTGATGATGGGCGCGACGCTACTGGCGGCGATCAGATGGCTCGGCGCCTCGCCCGCCGAAGTACTGATTCTGCTGATCCTGTTCGTCCGCGTGGTGCCGCGCGTGCGCATGCTGCAAAGCACGTGGCGCGGGTTCGCCGGCTACCTGCCGTCATTCGGCACGGTCACCCGAATCGAGCAGCAATGCCGCGCCGCGGCCGAACCAAGCGGGGCGATCATCAAGCCGATCGAGTTGCGCTCGGCGATCCGTTTCGAAAACGTCTCCTTTGCCTATCCCTCGGGACGGGAGCCGGCCGTGCGCGGGATCGACCTGACGATTGCGGCCGGCCGCATCGTGGCGATCGTGGGGCCGTCGGGCGCGGGCAAGAGTACGATCGCCGATCTGTTGATGGGCCTGATGGCGCCGGCGTCGGGCCGGATCACCATAGACGGGGTTGCGCTGGATGCGGAACGGGCGCTGGCGTGGCGCGAGCAGATCGGCTACGCCGCGCAGGACACCTTCCTGTTCCATGACACGGTGCGCGCCAATCTGGCGTGGGCGCGGCCCGCCGCCAGCGAAGCCGAGTTGCGCGGCGCTTTGCGGATGGCGGCGGCGGAGGAGTTCGTCGCGCGCCTGCCGCAAGGTCTCGACACGATGCTGGGCGATCGGGGCGCCACGTTGTCGCAGGGCGAGCGCCAGCGCATCGCGCTGGCCCGCGCGATCCTGCGCCGCCCGCGCCTGCTGGTGCTGGACGAGGCCACCAACAGCCTGGATTCGGAAAACGAGGCGCGCGTGCTGGGCGCAATCGCGCAGATGCGCGGCGCAGTCACGACCGTGCTGATCGCGCATCGCCTGTCCACTATCCGCTGGGCCGATCTGATCTACGTGATCGAGGACGGACGGATCATGGAATCGGGCGACTGGAGCACGCTGGCCGCCCGGCTGGATGGGCGCTTCCGCACCTGGTATATCGCGCAGGGCCTGGCCGCCTGAGGAGTGAGGGTGAAGAAGTGAGAGACCTGCCGTCGGCGCGCCCTCTGTGAGCCTCTCCCTGACGGGAGAGGCCATCATGAGCCTAACCCCTGAAACTGACCTCCTGCTGACATGCACGCGGCATTTCGCCGGCACCTGCGGTGATGCTGATGTAATCGAGCGCGCGCGTCGCATCCAGGATTGGCCCGCTGTGATGGATCTGGCGCGGACGCATTGCATGGAACCGCTGATGGGATGGCAGCTCAAGAGCCTCTGTCCGGACGTGGTCGATGGCGATTTTTCAGCGCATCTCGACCAGGTGCTGCGCTTTTACACGGCCAGGCACCTGATGCTCAGCGCAAACCTGATCAAGGTGTTGGGTATCCTGGAGGGGGAGGGAATTCAGGCGGTCGCGCTCAAGGGTCCGGTGCTGGCCGCGATGCTGTGCGACGATATTCCATGGCGCGATAGCTGCGACCTCGACCTGCTGGTGCGCCGCGGCGATATCACGCGGGCCAAGGACGTGCTGATCGCAGCTGGCTACCGGCTGGACACGCAGCTTCCCCCCGGCGAGGAAAAGGCGGCGTTTCACTGGCGCTCGCAACTGGTGCTGGTGCACGACGGCATCAATCCGGCCGTCGATCTGCATTGGCAGTTGCTGCCCAGCCTGTTTCCTGCTGCGCGTTATCTCGAATCGGTGTGGGAACGGGTCGAACCGGCGATGTTTCAAGGCCGCAAGGTGATCACATTATCGCCCGAGGACCAGCTCATGTTTCTGTGCGGGCACGCCGCCAGGCATTCGTGGCAAAGTCTGCGGTTGGCCGCCGACCTCGGGCGGCTGATCCATCTCCATGATGGACGGAGCGGGCGTCCCGGTGCGCCATTGCGCGCATTGGATTGGGAACGTGTCATCGCTGCCGCCCGCAAAGCGGACGGCAGTCGGGTGCTGGCGTTAGGCCTGTGGATCGTGAATCGTTTGCTGGAAGTGCAACTACCACAACCGGCGCGGGCTTACGCCGACGGATCGATCGGTGAAAAGCGCTTCGCACACGGCCTGCTTGAGCGGATGTTGGCGATAACGCCGGAGGAACAGGAAAGGTCGTCGGAGTTCGGCCTGCAATTGCGCCTGGCCCCGGGAATGTGGCCGAAAATCCGCTGCGCCGCCGCGTTTGCGCTGCTGCCGAGCGACGCCGACGGCGCGCTGCAGCTTCCTGCGCCGCTCTATCTTCTTTATTATCTTTACCGGCCGCTTCGTTTGATCGCGAAGTATGGAGCAAGAGCTGTCAGGCCCTCACGCCGCTGGAAGCATCGCCGGCGCCGTCCGTTGCAGGCCCCCGCGCAATGGGTCAGGCCGCGCGGTACCGCCCCACCCCGGCGGCGGTGTCCGCGCACTCAGGAATGACAGCGTTGTAAAGCTTGTTTTGAAAAGTCTGTCCGGCGCCGCAAACGCATCAAAAGCCGCAAGCGCGACCGTTCATAACGATCAAAGGCGAATACTTGCTAAGTTATTTCCAAACCGGGAAAATTTCCGATCGCGTGAATAGTATACCGACACCGTCTCCGCGGTTTGACAGCATATGGTTTGGATTGATTGGCGCGAAGGTCGCATAGGTCGCTTATATTCCTCTTTTCTCGGCAGCGAGGGGAAAAGTGGAAGGACACATTTTTGCTAAAAGGAGAGTTGGCGTGAAAAACCAAAAGCTGTTCTTCTGGGGCTTAGTTAACGCGGTCGTGTTGCTCCTCTTTGTTCTCGAGTCTGTCGGTTCCTGCGCCGAGGTGCGAGGGCAAATTCGGGCTGCCGACGGGGCGGCAGTCAGCGGCGTTAGCATTCTGATTGAGCCGCAAAAGAAGACCGCGATCGACCCGAATTTCCGTCTGGTCGCCTTTGGGGCTGCGTCCGCGTCCTCCGGCTTGCGGGCAATCTCAAAGAGCGACGGTTCTTACGCCTTAAGCGGGCTTAAGCCAGGCAATTACGTGATGAAACTTGAACCCGCCGCCAGCGGGTTTAAGGCGGGGGAAGCCGTGGCCGCGGTTGGTAAGGATGGATTGACAGTCAATTGGATCGTCTCGAAAAAGGCTCCCGCCCTTGCTTTCGCATCACGTGGGGTTACCTCCACTCTGGCCCAGATCGCGGGTCCTGGGACCGTGACGCCTAGTCTGATCCCCGGATTATCCGCTGTGCAATCCGGCCTGGTCGTTGGCGCCGGCGCGAGCGCTGTTATCCTCGGCGGCACGATCGGGGGTATTGCGGCAGCTGGCGGATTCAGCGGCCCCAAACACCCGGCCAGTCCGTCGCTATAGAATTCTGCTCCCGTGGTTCGGAGTCTTCCGGCTCGGCGACTATGCGGGCGCCTTGCTCGTGCTCTGTCCTCTGGGGGGGCGCCCAGCCTCGGGCCTATGCGACGAGTGAGGCGCTGACCTTCCTGAAGAGCGCCGTCTGAATGATGGCCGGTCGCAGAGGGGATTGCACGGGATATCTGCGTTCAATCCCAACGTGACGCGCAACAGCAGGTTGCGCAAAAAAGGATTTTCCGCGACCTGCTCCCCTCACTCCAGTCTCTCCCAGAGGGAGAGAGATAAAGGAAAGCAGCCATCTTTTATCCATGGCGCGGTACGCAGCATCTTGATAAAGGTGCAACCGCTCCTTTTTTCCGCACCCTGATACAGGTGTGCGGCTGCGGCGCTTGCCTCGAGCTTTGCGAAGTTCGCTGAAGTCAGAAGTGCGCGAACGCGATCGGCATGTTGACGGTGGAAAAAAATAGTTTGCTCAGATCTTCTCTGCGTGACAAACTTGTAATAGCTAGTGGCTGCGGACTTATGGTTTATCATGATCGTGCGAGCCGCGGCCGGGGCGTCAATGATGAGAAGACGCCTGCAATTGCTCACGACAGCGGTGGTATCGGCATTGTTCGCCGTACTGCTTGTAGCGCGGTGGCGCCCGGTATCCTTGGCCGGGTTCTTCACGGGGCCGTTACTGTCCAATTCGCCCACCGCCGTGCTCCGGCATATGCCACTCGATGTCAGCAGCGGCGCGTACGAGATACAGTCTGCATCGGAATGCAAAATCGCGCTGTTCGAGGGCGATTTTCATCCGCAACGCCGTCCTCCAGACTCACCGCGAGCGCCCAAACGCGCGCGCGCATTTTTTGCGCTGGGCCCTTTTTGGACCGGGCGAATCCTTCGGCGGATAACTTCCGCTGAACCCGACGGGCATTAGCGCCGCAGTTCTCTGATTCGATAATCCGGGCGCTCTTTCAGGCTGAAAAAGCGTCGAGGCCGAACACTCTGGTCCCCATTAGAACAGTATCGAAGAGAGAGCTGACATGAAAATGAAATGGACGAAATTGCTTTTATTGGCCATGGCGGCGTGCGCGTGGCTGCTTTGCACGGGCATCGACGCCCAAGCTCAGATGGTTTCCTGGAGCGAGCAGAGCTACGATGCTTTGGTGCCCGCGAGTTCTTCGCGGACGATTCCCGCCGGAACGGTCATTACGGCGCGCAATTGGCGTAAATACAAGGATTTTATGCCGGTTGGCATGCAGGAACTGTGGGCCGGCAAGTTCTTCTGGCGCCTGCCTGCCAATGCCGAAATGGCGGTGGGAAAGACCACATCTACGCCATTACCCCGAATCTATCAGGAGGATACCGAGAAATACTCAAGCCAGGTCAAGTTGGTAAAAAACTCCAATGGCGGCTACAACATCAGCGGCTATGTGGCCGGAGCGCCATTCCCTCATCCGAGTGGACCAGCGGCCGGCGATGAAATCATGTACAACGAGTATTACGCGTATATACCGTACCTGATTACGACATATTCGAAGCTTGGCTTTACGATGGACAGGTTCGGAAACAAATACGTCAATGAGGTGCGCGAGGTTAATTTCAAGGTGAAGCATCTCAGCGACCCCGGTAAACCAGTCAACATACCCGGGACCGGCAACGTCTTCCTTACCCAGAACAACGTCATCATGGAGCCTGAACAGTCGAAGTACATTAATTCACTTCAGATCTTTCATAACAATCCGGCCGATTTGCCAGAATCCTATGTATTCCTTCCCTCGCTGCGGCGGTCGATTCGTTTGACCACCGCGGCCCGTTGTTCGCCGCTGGTCGGCAGCGACTACACCCAGGACGATGAGCGCTCGATGAATCTGCAGCCGCCGATCTTTCAGGCGCGCTTCCTCGGCTTCAAGAAAATCCTCGTTGGTTATCCAGTGAAAGGCTACACCAACAAGGCGAACTACTATAAGCCGTTGTATTTCCCGGGCCCTGAGGCCGTGATCTGGCAAGTGCGGCCGGTGGCGGTGCTGGACATCAGGCGCGTACCCGCGCTGAGAGCCGGCTATTGCTATGGCAGCCGGATGGCGTTTATCGACGAGCAGACCTGGCAGCCGATCTGGATGGACCTGTACGACTCCGGGATGCATCTGTGGAAGATTGGTCCTTCGATTTACCGTCCGATGCCGATTCCTGGCACCAACGGCGACGTTTGCACCGGCGCCGGCGGTCCCGGAGACGGTATCTACACTTTCTGGGACGTTCAGAATGATCATTTGACGCTCGACATCCAGAGCGGCGGAGAGATCAACCAGAATGCGGGCAGGTTCGATAATTATGTTCGATGGGGAACGCCAGGCGGAATGGACGAAATAATGCAATAATCGCTGACCGCGCAGTTGGCGTCCTATGGGCCCTTGCGGCGATAGTCGGCCGCAAGGGCCCATTTGTTTGGTGGTCCGCTCGGCGTTTCAGGAAGGCCAAGCCGGCAAAAACCATTTGAGCCGGCAAAACCGGTGTCACCGGCTGGCAACAATCAATTAACCAATCCACAAGCGCTGGTGCGGGAACCTGCAAAGTGTTGTGCGACGGACTCGTTCCACAATGCGGCCGGGCTGTTGGCGTTATTGTTTGAACAGTTAACCAGCAACCGGTTTTGCACTCCTTTGGACGAAGCGCTGCGCTCTTATAATACATCCGGCCCGAACGATTGTTGTTTGGGTTGCCAAAGATCTTTCTCTATGCTGGCCGGAGCGTCGAGCACGGGAGGTGCTATGAAAATCACACGCAAAATCGGCCGCAGTCAGATCCTGATGGGTAAACTGCTGGGTACCGGCGACACTCCGGTCAGGTTGTACGGGGTGCGGAACAGTCCGTTGACCGACGTCTACCATTACCTCGTTAATGCGCCATGGTCGGTTGTCCTGCTATTGGTCGCGGGCGCATTCGTCGCCGCCAATGCATTGTTTGCTCTTGCTTATCTGGCGACCGGCGGCATCGTCAATGCGCGCCCGGGTTCTTTCAGCAACGCCTTTTTCTTTTCCATTCAGACGCTTTCGACCATTGGATATGGCACGATGTGGCCGCAATCCGATGCGGCCAATGCGCTGGTCGCCCTCGAAGCGCTGACCGGCGGTCTGGGGCTGGCGCTCATGACTGGGTTGGTGTTCGCGAAGTTTTCGCGTCCGACCGCGCGCATCAGGTTCAGCAGCGTTGCCGTGGTCGGTGAGCATCGGGGACGGCGGAGCCTGATGTTTCGGATGGCCAACGAGCGCGACGATCGCATCGTTCAGCCCCAGCTATACGCTGTGCTGCTGAGGGCCGAGCCTGAAGCGCAGGGCGGTTATTTTATCCGCGTTCATGACCTGCCTCTGGTGCGCGACCGTCATGCGTTTTTGGCTTTGACCTGGCTGGCGATCCACGCAATTGACGAGGACAGCCCGCTGCAGGATTGCACGCCGGATTCGCTCAGCCGCGGGCAGATTGCAATAATCGTGTCGTTGACCGGAATCGATGAAGGCCTGTCGCAAACGGTTTACGCGCATCATAGCTACAGCGCCGGAGACATTCGCTGGGATGCTCATTTCGCCGATGTTATCCAGTCCGGCGACGGTGGCTGGCTGATTGACTATTCGCAGTTCGACGAAGTCCGCCAGCGAGCCGAACGTTAATAGCGTCAGCCAGCCGCCTCAGCCCACGGTCGCGGCGAGACCTCGGTCCCCTCAGCGCACTTGCGCGCGCAGGCGGACTGCAAGTTCGCGGGCGCGGGCCAACTGCACGGCCTTGAGCGCGTTGTGGTAGGCAGGCTCGTAGAAGCTGATTCCCTGCAAGCGCTGCTCGGCGGCGACGATTTCCTGCGACAAGGCTTCGCCTTCCACCACCGCTTCCGCGGTTTCAGCGCTGGACGCCAGTATCGTCAGGACGCCATCCTTGACCTCGGCCAGTCCGCCCGAGACTACGAACAGGCGGAAGGTCCCGTCGTTCAACTTGACCGTAACCACGCACGGCACGACCGCGGTGACGTAATTAACATGCTCGGGCAAAACCCCGAATTCGCCTAATGGATTGACCGCGATCACCTCGCGGACCGCGTCGTCGAACAGCACGCCTGTGGGCGTTATCAATTTGAAGGGCAGTGCTTCCTGAGCCATCCGATTCCGCCCCCGCTACTCAGCGCGCCTCGCCGCGGGCCAGACGTTCAGCCTTGGCGCGGGCGTCGTCGATCGTACCGACCAGGTAAAACGCCTGCTCCGGCAGGTCGTCGCACTTGCCTTCGAGGATTTCCTTGAAGCCGCGGACGGTCTCCTTGCGTGGAACGTAAGCGCCGGGAGTGTTGGTGAAGACCTCCGCCACGTGCATCGCCTGCGAGAGGAATCGCTCGATCCGCCGCGCCCGCGCAACCACGGTCTTGTCTTCGGCCGACAGTTCGTCCATCCCGAGGATCGCGATGATGTCCTGCAAGTCCTTGTAGCGCTGCAGGATCGCCTGAACCCGGCGGGCGACATCGTAGTGCTCCTCGCCAACCACCTGCGGATCCAGGATGCGCGAGGTGGATCCGAGCGGATCCACCGCCGGGAAGATTCCCTTTTCAAACAGCTTCCGATCCAGAACCGTGGTGGCGTCCAGATGGGTAAACGTGGTAGCCGGTGCCGGGTCGGTGAGGTCGTCGGCGGGGACGTAAATCGCCTGCACCGAAGTGATCGCGCCTTTTTTCGTCGTGGTGATGCGTTCTTCGAGCGCGCCGAGGTCGGTGCCCAGGGTCGGCTGATAGCCGACCGCGCTCGGCATCCGGCCCAGCAACGCGGAAACTTCGGAATTGGCCTGCACGAAACGGAAGATGTTATCGATAAAGAGCAGGACGTCTTTGCCCTCTTCGTCGCGGAAATACTCGGCCACCGTGACGCCCGACAATCCCACGCGGGCGCGGGCTCCCGGCGGTTCGTTCATCTGTCCGTAAACCAGGGCGGTTTTGGACAGAACGCCGGATTCCTTGAGTTCGAGGTATAGGTCGTTGCCCTCGCGCGAGCGCTCGCCCACGCCGGTAAACACCGAGACGCCGCCATGCTGCTTGGCGACGTTGTTGATCAGCTCCATGATGGTGACGGTCTTGCCCACACCGGCGCCGCCAAACAGTCCGATCTTGCCGCCGCGCGAGTAGGGGCAGATCAGGTCGATGACCTTGATGCCGGTTTCGAAAATCTCGACCTCGACTGCCTGTTGATCGAAAGCGGGGGCGTCGCGATGGATGGGCATACGGGTGCCCTCGATCGGGCCGTTTTCATCGACGGCTTCGCCGGTGACGTTCATCAGGCGTCCGAGGGTGCCGGGCCCAACCGGGATCGCAATCGGACCCCCGGTATCAGTCGCCACCATCCCGCGCACGAGTCCATCAGTGGAATCCATCGCAATACAACGCACAGTGTTTTCGCCCAGGTGCTGCGCCACTTCCAGCACGAGGTTGCCGGGCTTGTCGCCCAGAGCCGGGTTGGTCACCCGCAGCGCGTTCAGAATGGCCGGCAAAGAGCCGTTGCTGAATTGGACGTCGACCACATTGCCGAGGACCTGAATGATTTGTCCCGCTGTTGCGTTGTTCATAGGAATTCGATCTTCTGAAACTTGGTCCGATGTTTATTGTAAATTTTCCGTCACGCGCTAAGTGCTTCCGCGCCGCCGACGATATCCATAAGCTCGCGCGTAATGCCGGCTTGGCGTGCACGATTCATCTCCAGCGTAAGGCGCGAGATCATGTCCGCCGCGTTGTTGCTGGCGGCATCCATCGCCGTCATGCGGGCGGCGTGCTCGCTCGCCTCCGCTTCCAGCAGGGCGTGATACACCGCGGACTGCGCATAGCTCTGAATAATAAGCGGGATCAATTCCGCCCGGCTGGGTTCGATCAGGTAGTCGGATGGCCCGCCCACGCCCGCGGCAGTCTGTTTGCCGCTCTCCACCGGCAGGATGCGCTCGTAGGTCGGGCGCTGCGACAGCGCCGAATGGAAGTGGCTGTAAATCACGGCGGTCTGCTCGTAATTGCCGGCGCGGAACTCGTTCAACATCATGTCGGCGATCGAGTTAGCAAGTTCCACCGTTGCCAGCCGGGGTGCGTTGTTGATCTGCTGGCCGGCAACCAGAGCGCCGGTGCGCTTGAAATGATCCGCGGCCTTGCGTCCGACCGCGAAAAACGACACTTGCAGCCCCTGGCTGCGCAATTGTGCGGCCTGCTCTTCGGCCTGCCGCAGCAGATTGGCATTGTACCCGCCGCACAGGCCTCGATCCGATGAGATTACGGCAATCAGCGCGGTTTTTTTTGCTCCCGGCGGCGGCTCCATCGTTTGTCCCGCAAGCAGGGAACCGGCCAGACGGGAAAGCCCCTCGGCATAGGGGCGATCGTTGAGCAGGGCCTCCTGAGCGCGCCGCAGCTTGGCTGCGGACACCAGCTTCATTGCGCGCGTGACCTGCTGGGTTGATTGGACCGAAGCGATGCGGCGACGAATCGCCTTAAGGGTTGCCATCTTTTAGCGCAATCCAATCAGGCCGCAGCGGCCTTCTCGCCCCCGTGTTCGGCGGCGAACACCTCGCTGAATTGATCCAGCGCCTTGCTCATACGCACCCGCAAGTCATCGGAGATTTCGCGCTTGCTCCGGAGCTCCTCCAGAATTTCGGAGAATTTGGTGTCGAAGTAAGACAACAGCTCGCGCTCGAAGTCCTTGACCTGATCGACCCGCAACTTGTCGAGGTACCCCTGGTTGCCGGCGAAAATCAGCAACACCTCGCGTTCCATCGCAAGCGGCGAGTATTGCGGCTGCTTGAGCATCTCGGTCAGCCGCTCGCCCCGATGGAGCAGGCGTTGGCTGGCCGGATCCAGATCGGAGCCGAACTGCGCGAACGCCGCCATCTCGCGGTACTGCGCGAGGTCCAGTTTGAGCGTGCCGCCGACCTGTTTCATGGCCTTGGGCGCCGCTGAAAAACCGACGCGCGAAACCGACAGACCGACGTTTACTGCCGGACGAACGCCGGAGTTGAACAAGTCCGTATCCAGAACAATCTGGCCGTCCGTGATCGAGATAACGTTGGTCGGGATATAGGCGGAGACGTCGCCCGCCTGCGTCTCGATGATGGGCAAGGCGGTCAGCGATCCGCCTCCATACTCATTGCTCATCTTGGCCGCCCGTTCGAGCAGGCGCGAATGCAGATAAAAGACGTCGCCCGGATAAGCCTCGCGTCCCGGCGGACGGCGCAGCAGCAACGCCAGTTGCCGATAAGCCTGGGCATGCTTGGAAAGATCGTCATAGATAACCAGCGCATGCTTGCCGTTATCGCGATAATACTCGCCCATTGCACACCCGCTGTACGGGGCGATGAATTGCAACGGCGCCGACTCCGAAGCGGTCGCCGCCACCACCGTGGTGTATTCCATCGCGCCGTAGCGGTTGAGACGCTCAACCACCTGTGCCACCGTCGAACGCTTCTGGCCGACCGCCACATAGATGCAGTGCATGTTCTGGCCGCGCTGGTTGATAATCGTATCCAGCGCGATGGCGGTTTTGCCGACCTGGCGATCGCCGATGATCAACTCGCGCTGGCCGCGGCCAATCTGGATCATCGAGTCGATACTCTTGATTCCGGTCTGGACCGGTTCCTTGACTGGCTGGCGCACGATGATTCCGGGGGCTTTCAACTCGATCCGGCGATTCTGCGAGGCCCGGATAGGCCCCTTGTCGTCGATCGGCTGTCCCAGCGCATTGACGACGCGGCCGAGCAAGGCGTCGCCAACCGGTACCTCCGCGATCCTGCCGGTACGCTTGACTTCGTCACCCTCGCGCACCGACTCGGGATCGGCAAACAGCGCCGCACCCACATTGTCCTCTTCGAGATTGAGGACGAGACCGAAAATGTTGTTGGGAAATTCGAGCAATTCACCCGAGGCGGCGTTCTGCAGCCCGTAAATGCGCGCAATACCGTCGCCGCAGGAGAGCACGCGGCCGGTCTCGCGCACGTCAACGCGCGCCTCGAAGCCTTTGATTTCCTGCTTGAGAATCTCACTTATTTCCGCTGGTCTGATTTCCGCCATAACAATAGTTACCCTTGAACCGCCAGGCGTCCTCCATAGCCATCACGGCCCAATTCGCGCTGCAGAATCAAAAGCCGGTTAGCCACGCTCGCGTCGTACGTCCGACCCTCAAGTTCGGCGACGACGCCCCCGATTAGACTGGCATCGACTTCGACCTGCGGGATTACTTTCTTGCCCGAAACCCGTTCCAAAGCTTCAACCACGGTCGCCAGTTCCTCGCGGGAAGGCTTCGCAGCAAACGTGATCCGAGCCCGCGTGCGGCCCAGATGGCGATCGAGCAGGTCGCGATAGGCCTGTGCAATCGCCGCCATTTCAGCCAGCCGACCATGGCGCGCTACGACCACGGCGAAGGAGCGCAGAGGGAAACTCAGCTCCATGCGTGAGGCGATCAGCGTCACCGCCTCGAGGCGTTGCTGATCGGGAAGTTCGGGAGAAGTCAGCCGGGGCAGGAGTTCGGGGCTGGAGATTACCTGGGCTAGACGTTCCAATTCCGCGCCCCATTTTTCAAGTTGACCCTGATCGGCGGCCAGCTCCAGCAAGGCCTGGGCATAACGCCGGGCTACCTTGGTGCTGGTCACGGCCGTCTCTCCTCAGTAACGGCGTGCAGAAATTCGCGCACCAGTCTGGTCTGATCCGCCGGCTCGAAGTTATTCACGATCAAATCGCGGGCAATCCGGGCCGCGGCGGATGCGAGATGGGCCTGTATTATCCCGCGGCCGTTTTCGACCAGGGAGCCCGCCGTCAGTTCGGCGTCGCGTCTGATTCGTTCGACGGCCGCCTTTCCGGCGTCGCGCAGACGGGCAATTTCGCGATTCGTTTCCGCACGCATTTCACTTAGGATTCGTGTCTTTTCAGTTTCCAGGTTGGCCATAGCGGCACCGGCCTCGTCCGCCGTCCGGCTGGCGCTGCGCAGGCTGGATTCGGAAACCTTGAACTGTTCCCGAATCTCGCTGGCGCGCTCAGCAAAGAACTTGAGGATGAAGGGTCCCGCATAATGGACCATCAGGAAGAGAAAAATCGCAAAGTTGATAACGTAAAAAATCAGCGCGATCCACGAGCCCCTGTTCGCGGCCGGCTGTTCGGCGCAAAAGGCCAGCGCCGGGCTGAGCCCGACGCTTAAAGTCACTGCCAGTAGGGTCTTCAGTTTCATCAATCAGGATGGCGACGCTTCAGTTTGGGGAATGTACGCGAGGTCCGCCGGTTTTCAACGTACGGCCCAATACCCGTTCCGCCAATTCCGTCGCGAGATTTTCACCCAGGCTGCCGAGCTGCTGCTCTGCCGCCCTCAGTTCCCGTTCGATTTCAGCCCGCACCTTCTCAATTGAATCCCTGGCTGCCATCCGTGCTTCCTCGATTTGGCGTGCAATCTCCTCTTCCGCGCGCCGGCGTTCGTTTTCACGTTCGGCCAGGGCGGCACGGCGGACGGCGATTATCTCACGCTCATGCCGTTCGTGCGCCTCGCGCCCTTCGCGAAGGAGCTGTTCAGTGCGCTCCTTTAAGCTCTTGAGCTTGCGCTCGCGTTCGGCCAGCAGCTTCAGAAAGGGGTCAAACAAAAACCGTTTGAATATAAACCAGAAAACCAGGAACGAAACAATCAGGGCACAAAACGTCCCCCAATTCGGCGGAATGTTAAGCATTTGCGAGGTTCTCCGTTGGTCAGGACGGATTCAAAAGCGATCGAGGCGGGGGAAACCGGCGAACAGGCACTCAGTTAGCCGAGTTTGTTGCCGCCGGCCGCGACTTGCGCGACCACGCGCTCCTCCTTGGCCACGATCGGGGTTACCTTGCGATCGTCCTTGATTTCGCTGTTCTTTACTTCGGCGTTCATCGCGCAGTGCCCCTCGAACAGCGCGCCGTCATGCACCACCAGAACCGGCGTCGTCAGATTGCCGAAAACCCTGGCCGTCGGCCGGATCTCCACCCGCTTGCCAGCGATTATATCGCCGCTGACTTTCCCCGCAATCACCACCGCGGCGGCCTTGACCTGGGCGGTAATCACTGCGCTCTCGCCGATCACCACGGCGTCGCTGGCGCTGATTTCGCCGTCGACCTGCCCGTCGATTCTGACCGGGCCTTCGAAAAAGAGCTTGCCGCTGATTTTACTCGCCTTATCCAGGTAGGCACGAGCCTCGCTTGCAGGTGCGACCACCTGCGTCGCGGGCGCAGCCGCTCGGATGGTGGCACGCTCTTCGGGCTGCGATGCCGACGGCGATGCGGCCGGAGCCGCAACCGGCGTGGCCGGCTTTATAGTGTCCCGGGATTTTGGGTTATTTTCGGGCTCTTTGCTGAAAAGCGCCATCTCGGTTATGCTCCTTGGTTAGACCTGCCGCCCCATCAACGACGAATAACAGCGATGCTCACCGCGCTAATATACCATGGTGGAAAATCAGTCAATTTTGGGCTGCTGCCGCAGTTAATACAGCATACTGTCGGCAGCCGGCCGTTGCGGTCAAGAGATTCAGTGGCGCAAGGCGTTACATCTTTCCAGAATAATGCCGGATAACCCGCCAGAATCGTAGGAACAACCCGCGTCGCCCGCGCAGATTGTTCATTTTATCCCGAATCAAGCCTAAAGGATTTCATCATGGCCTCCAAAGTTCCCGGCAATTTTATGGATCTGCTGGTCGAGAAAGTAGCTTTCGCCAACCTGGCCACGATTATGCCCGACGGCTCACCCCAGGTGACGCCAATCTGGTTCGAATACAAAGACGGCCTGATTCGCATCAATACCGCCGTCGGCCGCATAAAGGCGCGCAACCTCGATCGCAACCCCAGGGTCGCGATGGCCATTATGGACCCCGCCAACCCCTATCGCTACCTGCAAATCCGCGGACACGTCACGCGCAGCACCAAAGACGGCGCCGACGCCCACATCGACGCTTTGGCCAGGCGTTATCTGGCCAGGACAAATACCCGTTCCGCGCGCCCGGCGAGGTTCGCATTATCTACGAAATCGCGATCGATTCCTGCCATGGCAACGGCTGAGCGCCGCCATCTCGGGGCATCAGGCGAGAATTTCCGCTGCGCGTAACTCGGCGATCCGTTGGGGCGAATAGCCAAGCAGCCGCTGCAGGACGTCGTCGGTGTCCTGGCCCAGGCAGGGCGAGACGCGGCGCAACTTGCACGGTGTCAGCGACATCGTCCAGGGCACGCCGGCGTAGGTGCGGACGCCGACTTCGGGATGGTCGAGATCGACCAGGAAGCCGCGCTCGCGCAGGTGCGGATCGTTCACGATGTCGATATTGGTAAAGGTCGGTATCGCGGCGACGCCCGCGCGTTGCAGCAGCTCGGTGATTTGCCAGCGGTCGCGGTTGGAGGTCCAGGCGCTGATTATTCGATCCAGTTCATCCTCGTTACGCTTGCGCGCCGCGGCGGTGGCGAAGCGTGAATCATTGGCTAAAGACGGCTGGCCGATCGCATCGCACAGCGCGCACCATTCCCGCTCGCTGCCGACCGCGATAGTGACCCAATGCTCCGGATCGCCCAACGTCTTATAGCAGTTGTGCGGCGCCATCAGCGGGTCGTGATTGCCCATCGGTTGCGGGTCGCGCCCGTTGATCGCGAATTCCAGCAGCGCCTCGGGCATCAGCATTTCCAGCGCTTCCAGATTGGATAAGTCTATATATTGTCCCTGGCCGGTGCGGGCCCGATGGATCAGGGCGGCATTGAGCAGCCATGCGCCGAAAATTCCCACCACCGGATCTCCGTAGCTGATTCCCGGATTGCGCGGACCGTCGCCGGGATAGGTGGTCAGCGTCTGCAATCCGCAATGGGCCGCCATAATCGGGCCGTAGCTGACATAATTGCGAAATGGTCCGCTCTGGCCGTAGCCGGCCAGCGAAATCATGATCAGGTCGGGTTTTACGGCGCGCAGGCTATGGTATCCAACGCCAAGCCGATCGATGACCCCCGCCGCAAAATTCTCCGCGGCGATATCGCAATGGCGCGCCAGTTCATGCACCAGCGCGACGCCCTCAGGCTTCTCCAGATCGATCTGGACGCTCAGCTTGTTGTGATTCTTCTCGTTGAAACTGCCGCCGCGGTTGAGTCCCGCCTGGCCGTCGGCCTGCGGAACGAACAGGCGGCCGACGCAGGGATGGCGCGCGCTTTCGACCCGAATCACTTCCGCCCCAAGGCGGGCGAGTTGCGAGGTGCAGAACGGTCCCGCCCACACCCAGCAGAAATCGAGCACCCTGATGCCGTGCAGCGGCCCGAATTGCCGCGCCTGGCGATCAGTCGGCGGCCGCGGATTGCTCCGAACCGGGCGCGCCGCCAACTCGCGCATGATTTCCGCCGTGTGCTCGGCCAGCCGCGGCGCCGCACCACCAAACGACCATCGCATCGCCGTGGACTTAAACGGCGCGCCCGGCGCAAGGATTGTCGGCTCGCCTGCCTCACGGCACGGCAAGGGCACGAAGAACTCGCGCGCTTTCAGATGGGGATCGGCGTAAATGCGGCTGGGGTTGTTGATCGGAGCGGCCGGAATCCGCCGCGCCTGCATCTGTTCGACCAGTTCATCGACCGTGCGCGATCGCGTCCACTCCTCGATCAGAACCGTGAGCGCGTCGATATTTTTGCCGCGCGCGGTGCGGTCTTTAAAAATCTCCTCGCCGGCCCATTGCGGATTGCCCATGAGTTCGACGAGCCGGCGCCACTGCGTTTCCTCCACGCAGACAATCTGGACCAGACCGTCAGCGCATCGATGCGCCCCGCCGGGTCCGATTACGGCGAAGCCCAGCCGCGAAGTCTGCATATTCTGGTAGGTGTACCAGACCAGGCTCAGGTCGAGCATCGTGGCCATGCATTCCTGTTCGGAGACTTCGATCGCCTGTCCGGCGCCGGACTTCTCGCGATAGATGTACGCGGCCAGCGCGGTCATCGCGGCGTGAATACCGGACTGGAACTCGGCTTGCGCGCCGAAGTACTTAAGCGGCGGCAGTTCAGGATTTTCGCACAACATCGGATTGAGAATCGCCGAGCCGCTGGCATGGATGGTGTTGAGTTCGTAGGCCTTGTAATGGCTGCGCGGGCCCCAATCGCCGAAGCGCGAGATTGCGGCGATCACCAGGTGCGGATGGCGTGCTGCAATCATGTCGGACCGCATCGAGCAGCGATCGCGCTGCGGTGTTGGGATGTTGTGGATTAGGATATCCGCCCGCTCCAGCAGATCATCCAGCGTTTTGCGTCCGCGATCATCGGCGAGATCCAAAGCAATACCGCGCTTGCCGTGATTAAGGTAAAGGAACAGACCGCTCTTTTCAGGGTTGGCTATATCACCGGCAAACGGACCGCGCCGCCGCGTACCATCGCCATCCGGCGGCTCGACCTTGATCACGTCAGCGCCCAGCAGCGCCATCAACTTGCCGCCGAAAGCGGCCGATACGCCCTGGCCGCATTCGACCACCGAAACTCCGGCCAGCGGTAGTCCTGAGGTATTGGGGTTATCGCCGTTTGCCTCGATCCGCGCCTGCTGCGCCATCGCTTGATCTCCCGATGAGCACGGTTCGAGATGATCTACGCCGCCTGAGCGATTTGTCAAAGGATCAAAACGAGTCATGAGCCGCAGCCGAGTCAGACCTGCCTTGAGCGCTTGCGCGCCACCGCAGCCGCGCTTTAAAAAAGATAATTCAGATGGCGAGCCAAACCGTACCGGCCGGCCGTTTGATGATTCTCTGATGAAGACCGCAGTTGCGATCCGCCATGTGCATTTCGAGGATCTCGGCAGCCTCGAACCGGTTCTGACACAAACCGGACACGCTATCCGATATCTGGACTGCGGGGTTGACGATATCGGGGCGATTGATCCAGCGACGACGGATTTGCTGTTCGTGCTGGGCGGGCCGATTGGCGCGTACGAAGACGACATTTATCCGGCGCTGAAGGACGAACTCAGGTTGTTGGAAGGCCGCCTGAGGGCGAATCGACCCACGGTGGGAATCTGCCTGGGCGCGCAGCTGATGGCCCGTGTGCTCGGCGCGCGGGTCTATCCATCGGGAGTCAAAGAGATCGGATGGGCGCCGATCACGCTGAGCGCGGCGGGAAGCGAGTCCGCGTTGCGCCATCTGGGCCAGGACAACACAGCCGTACTTCACTGGCACGGCGACACTTTCGACCTGCCGCCTGGCGCGACCCTGCTCGCCTCGACGGCGATTTGCCCCAACCAGGCCTTTTCATGGGGCGCCAACGCGGTCGGCTTCCAATTCCATCCGGAAGCGGCCGCGGCGCGCCTGGAGCAGTGGTTCATCGGCCACGCCTGCGAACTGGCGGCGTCCCAGATATCAGTGACGAAGTTGCGCGCCGACACCGCGCTTTACGCGTCGCGGCTGGAGGTCCAGGCGCGCAAGTGGTTCGACGAATGGCTGAAGTCGGTGGGCTAGTGCGCGGCATCAAAGCCCGCGGCCAGAGCGATCAGCGGTCGCATTCACCGCCGATCATGTTGATCATGCCGAAGGTGGTGATGATGTCGGGGATCATGTGGCCAATCAGCATCTGATTGAGCGCGGCCATCCCGAAGAAGCACGGCGGGCGCACCCGCACGCGGTAGGGACGCCCACTGCCGTCGCTGACGATGTAAAAACCCAGCTCGCCGTTGGCGCCTTCCACCGCGCTGTAAATCTCGCCGGCGGGCACCTTGATCCCTTCCATGATGATCTTGAAATGATTCATCAGGCCTTCGATCGAGTTATAGACCTGTTCCTTAGGCGGCAGGATATAGCGATAATCGTCGATGTTAACGGGGCCGTCAGGAATCTGGCGCATCGCCTGCTCGATGATCCGCTGGGACTGGTAAATTTCCTGGAAGCGTACGTTGAAGCGATCGTAGTTGTCGCCCCGATCGCCGGTTGGAACATCGAAGTCCACCCGATCGTACAACAGGTAGGGATCGGCCTTGCGTACGTCGTAAGCGACTCCGGTGGCGCGCAGCAGCGGCCCCGTCAGCCCATAGGAGATCGCCTTGTCGCGCGGCAATATTCCGATTCCGCTCATCCGGTCGATGAAGACGCGGTTGCGCGTTAGCAGCTTGTCACAATCGTCCATCACGGCTTCCAGGTTATGGAACGCGAACTTGATGCGGTCGCCAAAATCGTCAGGCAAATCGCGCGTGATACCACCCACACGGCACCAGCTCACCGTCAGCCGGGCGCCCGTAGCCGCCTCGACCAGGTCATAGAGCAGTTCGCGCGCCTCCAGCATGTAGAACATCACGGTCTGCGCGCCGACCTCGCCGCTGGCCATCCCAAGGCAGGTCAGATGGTCGGTGATGCGTGAGATCTCGCTCATGATCATGCGCACGTATTTGCACCGGTCGGGTACCTCGATCCCAATCAGCTTTTCCACCGCCAGCGCGAATGCGACGTTGTTGATGCAGGGCGAGGCGTAATTGAGCCGATCGGTATAGGGGATGGCCTGGGTCCAGGTTCCCTGTTCGGTCATTTTCTCGAAGGCGCGATGCAGGTAGCCGATCTCGACGTCGCAGTCCATGATGCGCTCGCCGTCGAGTTTAAGATTGAATTTGATGGTGCCGTGCGAAGCCGGATGCGACGGCCCCATCTGGATCTCCATGATCTCGTCGGCGGGGTCGGACGCTTCGAGCTTCTTGGCCCATCGTGCAGGCAGTGCCATATCGTCGTTAATGCTCCCTGGAATTTCTGACGGCTAACGCGAGGGCGGGCGCGGCGAGGCAATCGGATCGATTTCCTCGACAATCGGTTGGCGGCGGTCTACGGGATAATCCTTGCGCAGCGGATGGCCTACGAAGGAATCATACATCAGGATGCGGCGCAGGTCGGGATGACCCCGGAAATCGATCCCGAACATGTCGTAGCATTCCCGCTCCAGCCAATCCGCCCCATTCCAGACCTCGACCGCGCTCGCAATCCAGGCATCGTTGCCGGGAACGGGTACTTTGACGCGCAAGCGATGGTTGCGGGAGAGCGACTTGAGCTGATAGACCACCTCGAACCGCGGCTCGCGACTGAGCCAGTCTACCGCGGTCAAATCAATCAGAACATTGAATTCGAAATCGGGCTCGTCGCGCAGCGCGCGCAGGACCGCAGGAGCCGCTTCACGGCTGACGGTTATCACGTCCTGGCCGCGGCTGTTTTCAGCGTTGAGGAGCTCCGATTGAAAGCGTTGTTTGAGTGCGTCGATCAACATCTGTTTTCCATTCCTGGTTGGCTTAATCCCAGTCCAGGGCCCCGCGCTGCCACGCGTAGACCAAGCCAACAACCAGGATCGCGATGAAGACCAGTACTTCGACCAGGCCAAAGACGCCCAGATGCCTCAGTTCAACCGCCCACGGATACAGGAAGATGATTTCCACGTCGAACACCAGGAACAAAATCGCGGTCTGGTAAAAGCGCACGGAAAAACGGCCCCACGCGCTGCCGCTGGGCGGATTGCCGCATTCGAAGGCCTCGGACTTGATGAGACCCGGCCGTTTGGGGCCGAGAATCCTGTTGATCGAGACCATCGCGCCCACGACCAGAGCGGCAAAGCCCAGCGTGACCGCGATCGGAAACCAGGTTGTGACCCAAGGTGCCATCAGCTTTTCGCCCTTCCCGCCGTTCCTTGCGTAAGAACGCAGGCGATCCAGTGCATAAATTCGCAAGCCGCGCGCCCCAAGGCAATACCGTATACCTCGTGATTTTCCAATGCTCTCGCGCAGCTTGTATGTTTGACGCCATGGAATAGCGGGGCGCCCACAGCTAAGATTCCGCCTGTGGCGGACGACTGGCAAGATGCAATGCGGCGGTGGGCCGAGCAGGCGGTGGAGCATCGATGGCCGGGGGCGCGTCTTGTCGGGCTGCGCGCGCTCAAGGGCGACGCTTCGATGCGCCGGTTCTGGCGCGGTTTAATTGAGGCCGATCCTTCGTGCGCTCCGGCCACGGTTGTGGCGATCGACCTCGGACCCGATGACCTGCCGCTTTATGCCCGCGTCCTTGCACTGGTCAAGCAGCCTCCACCCGAGCCGCCGTTGCTGAACGTACAGCGGTTGATGGAACGAATCGGCGTCGCGGTCCCCGCGCTTTACGCGGCCGATCCGCCCCGGCGCAAGCTGCTGGTGGAGGACCTGGGCGACCTGTCGCTTTATATGGCCGTGAAGGACAATCCGGCGCGCACCGCCGAACTCTATCGCCTCGCAATCGATGAATTGCTCAAGATTCATTACGGCCGCAGCTCCGCTCCGACTCAGGACTGTATCGCCTATGCTCTGGCCTATGACGAGCGCCTGTTCCGATGGGAGATGGAACAGTTTGTCGCATACGGCATTCCCACGATTGCGCCCGGCGCCGATTCGGCTGCGCTGGCTCCCGAACTCGATCGACTGGCCGCAAATTTAGGCAGATTGCCTCGAGTTTTGTCCCATCGCGACTACCACTGCCACAACCTTTTCATACAGGAGCGCGACGGTGCGGTCCGAATCCGCGTTATCGATTTCCAGGACGCGCTGATGGCGCCTGCGGCGCAGGACCTTGCCGTCCTGCTGACCACTCGCGACACGGGGGCGTTCATCTCGCCGCGGTTGGAATCGGAGCTGCTCGATTATTACCTGGGCGCGGCGGCAAAACAGGGCGCGCCAGCGCTGGACCGCGATGCCTTCGTACAAAGCTACCGATGGTGCGTGCTGCAACATGCGCTCAAGGTGATCGGACGCTTTGTGTTTCTCGAACAGACCGGCAAAGCGGGTTATAAGCAATATCTCCCCGCCGCTATTGCGCAGGCGCGCCGGATGCTCGAAGCCGGCAGTGGCTTTCCGGCACTGCGCGAGATGATGAGTCGGGTATGAAAGCGTTGGTCCTGGCGGCGGGCAAAGGCGAGCGGCTGCGTCCGCTGACCGAAACCATGCCCAAGCCGATGCTCGAGGTCGGAGGCCGGCCGCTGATCCATTATCCTCTGATGATGCTGAAGCGGGCCGGGATTACGGAAATCGCGGTCAACGTCCACCATCTGGCCGAGCGGATCCAATCGGGCCTGGGCGACGGCAGCTCGCTCGGTTTAAGGATTACCTATGCTCCGGAGAAGGTCCTGCTCGGAACCGGTGGGCCGTTGTGCAGGCTGCGTGATTTCTTCGGATCGCAGCCGTTCGTGGTCGCCAATTCAGACACCATCATGGATCTGGACCTGCCGTCCATGCTCGAGTTGCATCGCACCCGCGGCGCGGTGGCGACCTTCGCGCTGTTTCGGCCTGCCAACATGAGCGCGTACAGCCATCTGGAAATCGATCACGACCGCCGCGTGCGCCGGATGCGCCTTTTGACCGGACGGGACGGAGGATTGGAGGATTTCCCTCCCGGTCCGCCGCCCGCCGCTGTTGAGCCATACATGTTCTGCGGTCTTTACATCTGCGACCCGCAGGTCTACCAGGGGATGCCGCCGGAGGGACCCTTCAGCAGCATGAAGGATCTGTTTGCTCCGATGTTGGTACGTGGACTGCCCCTGTACGGTTACGTACATCGAGGCTTTTTCCGCACCGTTGACGATCTGACGGCCTACGAAAAGCTCAGATGTGAATTCGCCGCAGCACCGCCTGAGTTCAATTGAGCCGCAGTAAAGCGCCCGGTTGCAAAAACACGTTTAAGATGAAAACTTAAGGCTTTGATGACTGCAAGCATCGGCGCGGCGGAACCGCAGCGGGCAGGCAGTGCCGCCAAATTCCATCTTAGCTGGGTTGTGCGACTGGCTGTTCTGACCGCCGTTGCTGTCCTCGTCTATGTGCTGGGCACTTCATTCTTCTCAGCCGCCCGGATGGAGCCGATCTTTTATCCATACTTCCGTTCTCTGCTCCATGTCAGCGACAGCGGTCAACTCTTTTTCTACCTTTCGATCGTAAGATGGACCGCTCATTTCATGGAGTATCTTGTCCTGTGCCTGGTCCTGGTCTGGTTGGTCGGACTACGGCCGTTTACCGCGATGGTGATTTGCCTGGCTTTGGGGGCGGCGGATGAAGGCCATCAGTATTTCATCCCCGACCGCACCTGCAGCCTGCTCGATCTGAAATACGACTGGGCCGGCGCGCTGAGCGCGTTCCTGTTGAGCGCAGCGGCGATCCGGCTGCGTCGGACGCTGCGTCCGAAGACCGCTGCGGCGCCCGAGCAGCAAACCGCCACCTCCGCGTGATTACAGCCGCGCGATAATCTGGTTGCCGATTTGCTCGAGCGAACGGGTGATGCCGTCGCGATCGGTAGCGGCTGAACTCAGGAACACGCGCGTGACTCCGAGGTCCTCCAGGCGTTTGATGAAATCGAGGTCGGGGCCGGCGCCCGTGGTGATATCGAAACCGTCGTACTTGCGCCCGGCCTTATCGCATTCCTCCTTGAACATCGCGAGAAGCCCCTTCATCGATTTCAAAAAATCGATTTTGGCAATATCGGTATCGACGATTGGGGTGAGCGGATAGAAGCCGTCGCCGTAGCGGGCCGCGCGGCGCGCCGCGGCCCGCGAATGGCCGCCGACCAGGATCGGCACGCCGCCGCGCTGCACCGGTTTGGGAAAGCTGCGGATGCGCTCGAAATTGAAATGGGTGCCCTTGAAGGTCGAGGGATCCTCGCGCCACAGCACGCGCAAGGCCTGCATCGCCTCGTCGGTGCGTTTGCCGCGCTGATGGAAATCCAGGCCGAGAGCGGCGAATTCCTCCGCGCACCAACCGCTGCCGATTCCCAGCAGCGCGCGACCCTTGGATATCAGATCCAGGGTGGCAACCTCCTTGGCCACATAGAACGGATGGCGCTGGGGCAGGATCATGACGCCGGTGCCCAGCCTGATCTTCGAGGTCAACCCGGCGACGAATGACAATGCCGTGATTGGTTCGACCAGCGGAGCATCTGGGCCGCCGGGTATTTCGCCGTCCGGAGTATAGGGGCATTTGGTCTGATGCGCGTCGGGAACCGCCGAATGATCCGGAGCCCATAGCGATTCGAAGCCGCATCGCTCGGCGGTGCGCGCCACGTGAGCCATGATATCCGGATCGCTGAAGGGACCCAGTCCCATCGAACCCATGCCAACTTTCATTTTCTAGCCTCGCGCTCGCTGGAGTGTGTATTGCATACCGCCATGTCTTGCCCGCATTTGTCAATCGGCGCCGCCCCGCCCAACTGGAACGATGGCGCGCAAGTTTTTGTATACTCGGCCTCGAACCAATCACCCGGAGGAGAACAACGATGGCGATCAGGTTGGAAGAATACGCGAACAAGTACAAATTCATCAAAATGGAGCGCACCGATGGCATCCTGCAAGTGACGCTGCACAGCAAGGGCGGACCGCTTAAATGGGGGATGCGCCCGCACGAGGAACTGTCCTACGCCTTCGGCGATATCGCTCGCGACCGCGACAACAAGGCCGTGATTCTCACCGGTACCGGAGACGAATTCATCGCGGACGCGCTGTGGGGCGGCGATACCACCAGGATCCCGCCCGGCGCGTGGGACCACACCTTTTCCGATGGCAAGCATCTGCTGATGAACCATCTGGATATCGAGGTGCCGATGATCGCTGCGGTCAACGGTCCCGCGCTGATCCATGCCGAACTGGCGCTGCTGTGCGATGTCGTGATCGCGTCGGACAACGCGGAGTTCCAGGACCTGCCCCATTTCCCCGGCGGACTGGTTCCCGGCGACGGCGTTCACGTCGTCTTCCCGCTGCTGATGGGATTCAATCGCGGGCGCTATTTCCTGCTGACCGGGCAGAAAATCTCCGCGCGCCAGGCCCTGGACATGGGGCTGGTCGCGGAAGTGATGGCGCGAGACAAACTGATGCCGCGAGCCTGGGAACTGGCTCGCCAGATCACGGAAAAGCCGCCGCTGGCGGTGCGTTATGCCCGCCAGGCGCTGACCATGCATCTGAAGCGCTTGATGCTCGATAATCTGAGTCTCGGACTGGCATTGGAAGGTCTGGCGGCCGGCGAGCATTGGGTGGCAACCAGACCCAAAGCCTGAACCCGCACGCCCCGCCAGCGCCTGAATACTCAGGCCGCGGTTGTTGACCGGGTTACTCAGAGAACTGGTCTTTTGATGCGTGGTTTTCTTTGGCGCCACCTTATTCTGTTACAGATTGAATAAGGTGGCGCTTGCGACTCCTATGACTGCGACACCCTATCCTACCATAGCACCGGCGGGTCGGGGAATTTGTTATTTGGACAGGTTTAGTTTGAACACCTCGATGGCGTTGTCGCGCAGGTAGCGCCGTTTTACTTCGTCTTTGAGGGGGACGGCCCACCCTTCCTGGGAGCAGCGCTGCATCGGCAGGATCGGGTAGTCGCTGGACCATAGGATTTTGTTGGCGCCACGGGTGTTGGCCAGATTCCACAACTCCTGAGGGACGTGTTTGGGCGCCCAGCCCGAGGTGATCATGTAGAAGTTGGGGAATTTCTGCAGCAGGGCAACCGTTTCCAGATGCCACGGATGGCCTACGTGAGTGCCCACCACGGTCAGTTCGGGAAATGCGATCAGCACCTCGTCGAGGTTCATCGGTTGTTGCAGACGGGCCTGGCGCAGCGGGCCGGGGACGCCGCAGTTAATCTTCACCGTGATGCCTAATTCGGCGCATTTAGCATAGACCGGAAAGTAGCAGGCGTGATTGGCTGGCAGCCCGACCAGCGCCGGCATCATCCAGATCGAACGAAAACCGTATTCCTTGTAGGCGCGCTCGACCTGCCGTACCGCGCGCATCATCCCGGTCGGATCGATCGCGGCGCATCCGTAAAGCCGCCCCGGATAGCGCTTGATAATGTCCGCCACTTCCTTGCAGGCGGCATTGAAGGTTTCATCGCTGATCCTCTGGCCGACCGAGTAGGGACCGGTAGGCAGCTCGGGTTGCCCGGTGGCGGTAAGGATCGCCGCCTCGATCGAGGTTTCGTCCATGTCGGCGATCATCTGCTCGACCGTCGCTCCTTCCATCAGCGCCTTGGAGTTGCGAAACCAGCGCGCGATGTTGGGGTCCTGCGAGGGATTGGGAGCCTTGGGTGGAAGCCCGATAAACGGGTCAACCAGTTTGTATTCGTGCGCCATTGCCTACCTCCTGTAGCGCCGGCCCTTGTGCCGGAATGACTGTCCTCTTGTCCACATCGGGCGCGAATGATCAACGGCCTTTCGCCGGAATTACCGGCAGCACGACGTGGGAAGCATGCTGCGAGTCATGAAAAATGGTTTGCACGGCCGGCTTGGTGTGCCGCGCCATCGCCGCGGGTTCTCCGGTGTTGGGATTGCGGTCGAACTTGGGAAAATTGCTGCTGGAAATCTCCAACCGGATCTGATGGCCGGCCATAAATACGTTGCCGGTTCCGTTAAGATCGATGGTGAATTCATAAACCTCACCCGGCTGCATCAGTTCGGGTCGCGCCGGCGAATTGCGGTAGCGCGCCCGAATCAGCCCGTCGCACAGATTGGCCGCATAGCCGTTGGGAGCGACATCGACCAGCTTGGCGGTGAAGTCCGTATCGGGTGCTGAACTGGAAGCATAGAGCACCACTTTGACCGGACCTGTAACTTCGATCGCCTCGCTGAGCGGCGGCGTCGAATAGACCAGCACCTCGGAGCGCGCTTCGACCGGGCGTTGATCGTAGATGCCGCCGACGCCAACCGTCGGAGTCGGATTGAGCGGATTGTAAAGCATGATATCGGGCGGCTGCGAGCCCGGCGTATCGCGGCTGAGGCGCCCGTCGCCATTGAGCGAGTTGGCACGTCCGCCGCTGTGCAGGTAGTAGCGCGTCCACTGCGTGCCTTCCAGCGGCCATTGCTGCTCATGACGCCATCCGCGGTTCAGCACATAGACGCGCACAGGCGCCTCCGAGACCACCCAGTTGTCCGCATCGCGCAGCCAGTGATCGAACCATCCGATCTTGGTCTCGCTCAGCGGCACCAGCGAGCGCCATCCGTAGTCGCGCTCGCCAATGGGCGAGAGCTGCGATTGCAGGGAGCCGTGCACCCACGGCCCGAACAGCAGGCGTTGGCCGTCGCGCGCGTGCGGCGTGGCGGCGCGGCGGCGCATGCCGGTGAAATTGTGCAGCGCTCCCGCCACGAACAAATCGTACCATCCACCCATGTGCAAGCCTGGAACGGTGACGCGGTCATGATGGGCGGTGATATCGACGCGCCGCCAGTAGTCGTCGTAATCCGGATGCGCCAGCCATTCATAAAAATAGGGTGCCAGCCCTTCGAGCTTGAACAGCGGCAGTTCGGACAGCGGCCAATGTGACACCGTGCGGCGCAGGCGCTCGATGCTGTCAAGCAGGTTCTGCCGTTCGCTTTCGCGCCGGGCAGGCGGCAGCGGCAGCCTGTCGATATTGGGGGCGGCGAGAAATTGCGCGGCCCACGCGGTGACGAAGGCGAGCCTGAACGCGCCGCCTTCGTAAATCCATCCGTTGTGAAAATCAGCCCCGCTGACCACCGGGCAAATCGCGGCCAGATGCGGCGGCGCGGCAATCGCGGCCAGCAATTGCGTGGCGCCGACATAGGAGGTGCCGAACATTCCGATCCGGCCATTGGACCACGATTGATTGGCGCACCATTCCACCGTGTCGTAGCCGTCGTTGATGTCGCACAGGAACGGTACGAACTCGCCGTCGGAATCGAAGCGCCCGCGGCAGTCCTGGATCACTACGGCATACCCCGCCTCCGACGCCTTCAGCACATGGATCGTGTCCAGCACCATGCGAGGGAGCGTTTTGCTGTACGGCGTGCGTTCGAGCAGCACCGGACGCCGTCCCGCGCCGTTTTGACGATAGACGTCGGCGCGCAGCACCACGCCGTCGCGCATCGGCACCGGCACGTTTCTTTCAATGATTATCTCAGCCACCTGTTCTCAGTCCTCGATCAAAGTCCGCTGGAAATGCCTGGCGGAAAGGGAGCAAGCTGTCAGCGCGCGGCGCTGTCCTGCGCGATTACAGACCGATTGCCGTTGCCACCCTCTCCAGGTGATCCTCGATCGTCCCCATCAGGACCTCTTCGGAGCGGGCGCGGCGGTAATAGAATTGAAGGTCGTACTCCTGCATGTAGCCGATGCCCCCATGGAGCTGGACCGCGTTGATCGTCGCCATGCTGTAGGCCTGAGCGGCGAACGCCTTGGCGGCGCTGACTTCATAATCGCTGGACGGGTTGCGGTCCACCGCCCAAACGGCTTGACGCGCGGCCAGTTCGGCGCCGTCGGCCATGATCGCCATGTCGGCACAAATATGCTGAACGGCCTGGAACGAGGCCAGCGTGCGTCCGAACTGGACGCGCATTTTGGTGTAGTCCACCGTCATTTCCAAAACGCGACGCGTACCACCCGCCATTTCCGCCGCGCGCAGGGCCAGGAATCGGTTGATGGTCCGGTGAATCATTGGCCATCCGCGTCCCGCATCTCCGACCAGACTGGCGGCGTCGGTTTGCACATCCTGGAACTCCAGTTCGGCCACCGGATCGCCGCCGGTGCTGGCGAGGGTGCGCCGTGCCAGCCCGCGGGTGTCGCCGCCGACCAGCATCAGCGTGGCGCCTTCTTCCGCTTCGGATTGGTTCACGCGGCCCGAGCAAAGCAGCAGATTGGCGGCATGGCCGTATTCGACGAAGCGCTTGAGTCCGGTGAGCCGATAGCCTGCGCCTTGTGGAACGATCGCGAGCTTCAAGGCCTTTGGAATCGGGCGCGGGTCGACTTCGGTAAAGGCGGGAACGACCACCAGATCGCCGGCGACGATTTTGGCCACCAGGTCGGTTCTTCCCCCTTCGAGCAGCGTCAGGCCGGCCGCGACCGTATGGATGTAGGGGCAGGGAAGGCAGGCGCGGCCCAGTTCTTCGGCCAGCAATCCGGCGTCGATCAGGCTGCCGCCGACGCCGCCGGCGCTTTCCGGAAACGGCATGGCGAGCCAGCCCAGGTCAGCCATCTTGCGCCACAGCGCGGGCGAATAGCCGAGCGGGTCAGCTTCGATTTGCCGGACGACACTTTTGGGTGCTTCCTTGGCCAGAAAGCCGCGCGCGCTTTCGCGCAGCATCTCCTGCGCTTGACTCCATCCCAGATCGATCACGTCTTGCTCTCCAATTCAGTTCGACGACCTCATTTTGGCCAAAAGGCTTAATCGCGCGGCATCCCGAGTCCGCGCTGCGCGATAATGTTGCGCATCACCTCGTTGGTGCCGCCGGCAAACTTGTAGAGCGGGAAACTGCGGTACAACTTCTCCAGCCGGCCCCCGACCGGCGCCAGCCGGTCCTCGCCGCGAATGGCGGCATAGGCGCCCATGATATTTTGTGCGGCCCTCGCGATATGTTCATTGAGTTCGCTCATGTAAATCTTGAACACCGACGCTTCGGCGTTGGGCACCTGCCCGCGCTCGATCATCCACGCACAGCGCATCGAGAACAGCCGCAGCACTTCGACCTCGACCGCCAGCCGCGCCAGCGCGATGCGCACGTGGTAATGCTGGCTGAGCGGGCGGCCGTCCTTCACCGTGTTCCTGGCATAGTCGATCAGATTGTCGAGATGGGTGCGGATGCGCGCATGCGGCATCAGCCGCTCGAAATCCAGCGCCATCGTGACATACTGCCATCCGCGATTCTCCTCACCGACCAGGTTGGCGGCGGGAACGCGCGCATCTTCGAAGAACACCTCGTTGCTGCGCTCGCTGCCCATCGTTTCCAGCGGTCGAATGGTTACGCCGGGCGTGTCGATCGGTACGATAAAGATGGAAATGCCGCGATGTTTGGGCAGCTTCGGGTCGGTGCGCGCCAGCAGCCAGATATGCGTGGAGTGGTGCGCCGCCGAGGTGTAAATCTTCTGGCCGTTGATGACGTAGCTGTCGCCGTCGCGCACGGCCCGGGTCTGGAGCGAAGCCAGATCGGAGCCGGCGTTGGGTTCGGTGTAGCCGATCGCGAACTCGATCTCGCCGGTCAGAATTTTCGGCAGATACTCACGCTTTTGCCGCTCCGAGCCGACCCGCATCAGGGTCGGTCCGGCCGAATTGAGGGTCAGACCGCCGGTGGGCAGGTTCTCGGCCGCCATCTCCTCCAGAAAAATCCACTGGTCGATCGCGCCGCGTCCCTGACCGCCATATTCCTTTGGCCAGCCGATCCCGAGCCATCCCTGGCGGCCCATCAGGCGGACGAAATTCTTGCCCAACGGACCGATCGCGTACTGCTCGCGTTCGACCTCCTCGCGCAGCTCCGGGGTCAGATGTTGGCGGATGAAGTCTCTGACCTGTTTTTGAAACGCCTCCTGCTCGGGCGTGAGCGAAAAATCCACCGATCCCCTCCGGTTACCAGTTCCAGTATTTCCCCGCAAAGCGTCTGTTGCGCTCCTCGATTCCGCCGCGCAGCCCTTTTTCGCGGATGGTTTCGCGAAAATCAAATTCGTCGGCTTTGCGTTTCACATGCAGGGCCAGCGGATGAATCGTGTAATGGGGCAAAAAGAAGCTTGGTATGCCGAGCGTGCCATAGATTTCGTGCTGGAAGGATTTGGCGAAGGCCAGGCTGTCGCGCGGCAGGCTGCACAGGGCGTGGATCAGCTCGCCCACTTCGTCGTCCAGCTTTTCCATCGGCACCGCATGGTTGATGAAGTTAAAACGCTCAGCTTCCTGGGCGGTAAACTTGCGCCCCGTCATCAGCAGCTCGCGGGCGCGCTTAAGCCCGCATTGCATGACCACGAAGGGAAAGCACCAGACCCCGCCGGCGTCGCCGTAACGTGATTCGGGGAAGCCAAAGACGGTATTGTCCGAGGCGATCGCGAAATCCGCTACCAGGGTCAGGAACAGGCCCGCGCCAATACAATGGCGATGGACGCGCGCGATGGTTGGCTTGAGCACGAACATCATGTCGCGCATGACCTCGGTGCGAAAGCGCAGCGCATAGATGCCGTCGCGGACGTTGTTTTCGCCGACGTCGGCGCCTTCATAGAACAGGTCGGGGTCGCGCAGGTCGAAGCCGACGCAGAAAGTGTCGCCCTTGCCCATCAATTCGATTACCTTGACGTCGTCATCCTGCTCAGCCCGGTGGTAGGCCTCGACGATTTGGGTGAACATCGGATCGGTCAGGGCATTGCGCCGCTCCGGTCGATTCAAGATGACCCGAGCCACGGGGCCGTCCTTTTCGTATAAGATCGCGTCGTCGCTCATCGTTTCCTCCATGGGGCTTTGGAACCCGAACATCAGAGGTACTACGGGTGGCGCTCGCCTGCCAACCTCGGTAGGGTCGGCTGAACTGGCTGCTCGATCGGCGTACCGCCCTGTGGTGGCGGCAGGCTTGAGGCCGCGAGACTGCCGGCCTTTTAAAAAAATTGACTTGAGCGGCTAACGGTCAAGTTCCGAAACGACACTTTTTTGCGGTCAAAAAGTCCGTTATTGACATCTTCTCAATACGGCCGCGGCTGGTGTGGCCAGAGGATAACAGGGCCAGTTATTACCATCGAGACCAAGTAATTAAGCGAAATCAGCGGAGAGACGTAGGTTGAGGCAGGAATAACCAAGGCTTCGGCGGGCTGCTTTAAGCTGCTATTTTCGCCTCTAAAAGCGAAAGCCGGTATGTTCCGCAACCTAAAGGTCTCCTATTTGTGCTATTGATTTCCCAGATTGCGTCTGGTACTTCTTTTTGTTCACGAGATTGAAAGCGGTTAGCAGATCAGTTTAGCTTTGGGCAGGCTTTCGCAGCTCCATCGTTTTTGGAACGCTAATCAAGTTAAATCAATATATGACTTTTTTCACTGTGACTTCGGCTATTTCGCGATCGAAAACGACTTGCAAATATGGCTCATCGAGCCTTGCGCCGTATTATGGTAATGAGCTTGGGGCCTTAAACAGCTGGTTTTCCCCGGTTTGATTCCTGAAAACGAGGGAATTAATCATCTGCACAGTGGCGGCAACTTTTCCGGGTTCTACAAAAACCCGCAATTGCGGTCAAAACCCGACATAAAGTAAGTCTTCTGAGAAACCAAACACTTCTGAGAGGTACATCGGGTTCTTTTTGCCAGAAGCACGAGTTTGGTGCTTCTGCTGACGAATAAAAGCTGATTTCAAGGCAGGCGATATCCGCCGGCCGGTCGTGCTTGACCTTCTGGCACGAGATGGCGGACGCGTGTCAAAAAATGAACAAGACCCTAAGTTTGTTTGTTTTTGCGAATCGATAGATCGATGGCTCGACTTTGAGTGATTTGCTGAATCCCTCTAAATCGTCGAATCGAACCGGAATTCAAATATTCCCACGCAATTTGAACTTTTTTTGATATCGCAAGTGAAGCGCCCGCTCTTGCGCCGGCCGGCAGCATTTGCCCTGGCAAGGCCCCTGCGCGGACTGCGGAATCGGTCGCTGAAGTTTAGGTTTGCAGGCGGAGGCCAATGATGTTTCACCCTCGTATCCGCACGTTAAGTTGGGTTGCAGGCGGTCTGTTGGGAACCGCCGCCATTTTGACGCTCGCCTTCGGGTCCCAGGCGCAGGTAAGCTCGGGAACCGCATCGTCCTCGGGCAGCGGGTATAGTCTGCCAAGCAACGGCTATGGCCAGGCGGCACCCAACGTCTCGAATGGGTATCTGGGAACACAATCGTTTATGAGCTGGCGTGCGGCCGCTTGCGCCAGGGACCCGCGAAATTGCACCAACGCCCCGTCCAATGGCTACCTGGGCCCCAATGTCGGGCCGATCGGCTCGGGCAGCTACTATCCACCGGTTTACGGCAATAGTTTCGGACCCAACTCGGGACCTGGATATGGCACCAGTTCCGCCCTCGGCTACGGCCCCACCTTTGGACCCGGATATGGGCAGACAGTTCCAGGATATGGCGGCAGTTTCGGTTACAATGCAGCCCCCGGATACCCTGCAAGCCCGGGCACCAGCTTCGGGCCCGGTTACGGCGGAAGCTATGGAGCGAACTATGGCCCGACGCCGGTGCCCGGCTATGGCTCAGGCTACGGCCAGCAGATGAATCCAGCGATGGGATCGATGGGCGGGAGTTCGTTCGGTTATGGCGCCAACGGCATGCCGTATGGGGCCACCAATACGCCTTGGATGCCGATGGGCTATGCGGGACCCGGTGGTGCTAACACGAGCTATTCGGCCGGATCGGCCAATCCCGCTAACAGCCAGATGCCTGGTTTTGGCGCTCCTTCGCCTGCGGGTGGATACCCAACTTCGAGCGGTTTCCCAAATGCGGGCACCCTGGGCCAACCCTTTGGTAGCGGACCTGGTGGCGCGATGGCAGGTGGCCTCAATGGGGGCGCCGTGGGGGGTAGCACCATGGGTGGAGCCCTGGGGTCGTCGGGCTTCTCCAACCTGGTGAGCGGGATCGATCAGAACACCCTCAACACGATTGCTGCACAGCTCGGTGTTTCCGGCAGCCAGCTTAACCAACTGAAGAATCAGATTGCCAGCGGCGCGGTCAGCCCCGATCAGATACAGCAGCTTACCGCGCGTTTCAGTGCATTGAATTTAAGCAACACCCAGGTTGCAGCGATCGGCAGGACGCTGGGATTGAGTGATGCGCAGTTGGGTGCGATTCAACAAATGATGGCCTCGCGGGGGATGCCAACGGGTCCACAAGGCCCCGGCTTCGGCATGCAGCCGCCAGGGATGCCCCAGTCCGCAACGATGCCGCCCTATGGCGCGATGGGCGCCAACGGCAGCACGATGCCGGCGAACGGGATGGTTGCGCCTTATCCCAACGGCGTTACGCCTGCCAGTACGACCATGCCACCTTACGGCATGTCACCGTACGGCGTCCCGCAGCTCAACGCAATGACTTCGCCCACCGGGAACCCGCCGCTTGGCCCCAATGGTTTGCCCTTGATCAACGGCGTCAACTGGATCCCCTCGCCGATCGAGACGAAGTTCCAGATAATCGACAATCCTCTCGACGTACCGCCACCGCCGGTTACCGACAATTTGGTTCAGTTTGGTTATAACTTTTTCACCTCGATGGTTTCGACTTTCGCTCCGGTCGGCAATGTTCCGGTTGGCAACGACTATGTGATCGGTCCGGGCGACGAAATCGACATCCTGCTTTGGGGCCGCGTTAACACCGTTTTGAACCCGGTCGTCGATCGTCAGGGCACTATCCAGATAACCGAACTGGGGCCGATTCAGGTTGCCGGTCTGACTTTCGCGCAGGCCAAGAAGCTGATCGAAAGCAAGGCCAAAAAGATGACCGGAACCCAGGTCGATGTGACGATGGGTCAGTTGCGTACCATCACCGTCACCGTGGCCGGTGACGTGATCCAGCCCGGCAGCTACCAGGTCAGCGCGCTGTCGCGGGTGTCCAACGCGTTAGTGGCGGCCGGCGGTGTGAGCAAGGTGGGCAGCCTGCGCCGAATCGAGGTGCGCAACGGCAATCAACTGGTCGACGTCATCGACATGTATGACATCCTGTTGCACGGCGACAATTCCGCGGACCGGCGGCTGGAGGACGGCGATGTGATCTTCGTGCCAGTGATCGGCAGCGTGGTGGCGGTCGCCGGCGAAGTGAACCGTCCGGCGATCTACGAGCTCAGGAAGGATCACCCGGAAACGCTTGGCGAGGTTTTGAAACTGGCGGGAGGAATCGACGGCTTCGGCTTCGGCGGCCATCTCCAGGTGGAACGGATCCAGAACCATCGAAGGATGATCGCGCTCGACGTAAGTCTCAAGCGGCTGACCAACCAGAACTACACGATTCGCGACGGAGACGTAATCAAAGTTTATCCGGTTCTGCCCGGGCGGGTTAACACCGTGGTGCTTTCGGGTAATGTGCGCCGGCCCGGAGAATATCAATGGTTCAAAGGGATGCGGGTCTCCGACCTGGTCAAGAAAGGCGAAGGAATTCTGCCCAATACCTACTTCAAATATGCGCTAATCAGGCGCCTTTCCGGACCCGAAAAAACGGTGCACTTCCTGCAGGTGGATCTCGCTGACGCGTTGTCCAATCCACGCATGGGGCGGGGTGATATAACACTAAATCCCAAGGACGAAGTCGATATCTATAATCTCGACGACATCCGGGATCTGCCCTCCGTGGCAATCAACGGTGAAGTGCGTTTGCCGGGGCGCTTCGTATTCAGCCCCGACATGAAGGTGAGCGATCTGGTGTATATGGCCGGTGGGTTGCGCGATGACGCCTACCAGGACCGCGTGGTGCTGGTGCGCTCCGATGTCAATGCCGCGGGGAAAGCCGTGCGCAGGTATATCGACGTCAATCTCCGCGCTGTCCTCAAGGGTCAGTACGAGTTCGACGTGCCGCTCAAGCCCAATGACGAGATTTTCGTCAGGACCATCCTGGATTGGCAGCGTCCGCCGGAATTCGTGGAAATTTCCGGCGAAGTGCGTTTCCCCGGCATCTATGACTATTATCCCGGAATGCGGGTGAGCGATCTGGTCGCCAATGCCGGCGGAACGCTGGACGACGCATACCTGAAGCGGGCCGAACTGGCGCGCACTGAAGTGATAAATGGATCGGCGGCGCGCCATGTCTATATGGATATCGACCTGCGTTCGCATCCGGCGGGTTCCAATGACAAGAACATCGTGCTCAAGCCCAACGACGAACTGCTGGTCAAGGCGGCCTCCAACTACCATCTGCCGTTCACCGTGCTGGTCAGCGGCAAGGTGATGCGTCCGGGGGTGTACACGATTCGGGAGGGCGAGCGGCTGCATTCGGTGCTCGAACGCTGCGGCGGCTTTCTGCCTGACGCTTTTGTCAAGGGTATAGTGTTCACGCGTGTCTCGGTGCAGCAGGTTCAGCAGGAGGTGCTGAACGAGGCTCGCGACCGTCTTATGAAAGAGGCTGCCAATGCGGCCCTGGCGCAAACCCAGTTGGCGGCCGCCGGCGCCAGCGCCGCCGTATCGGGCGGCTCCAGCACGTCCATGATGCTGCTGCAAAATGTTCTCAACAGCAGCCAAAACCAGCAGGCCGACGGCCGCATGGTTATCCACGTCAACGCGATGGGTGATAAATCGGGTACCCCGGATGATGTGGTTTTGGAAGACGGAGATCAAATTATGGTTCCGATGATCCCCTCCTCCGTCAACGTGATGGGTGAGGTAAACCATCCCAGCTCATTCCTGAGGCTGGCTTCCTATACCGTCAGCGACTATATCAACGAAGCCGGCGGTTATACGCGTTTCGCGGACAAAAAGCAGGTCTTCGTAATCAAGGCGGACGGATCAGTGGTGACGGCAGAAGGTTATGATCAAAGCCGCCGCTCCGCTCTGTTCCCGGTGCTGCCGCTCATTTCAGGTGGCCTGATGAGTTCCAAGCTCGATGTTGGCGATACGGTTTACGTGCCCGAGAACCTGACGCGGTTCCAGAATCTCCAGGAGACCAAGGACATCACCACGATCATCGCCAACAGCGCCCAGGGACTGGCCGTGCTGGCTCTGCTGGCGACGCAGTTGTAACCGGGCGGGTTCGGTTGATGGGCGCGCGCCGCGCCTGTTCCGGATTGTCCGCGCGAGTCAGCCTGCGTTAGCGGCGGGTTCGGTTGATTGCGGACCCGCCCCGATAGCCGAGTCCTTCGATGATTTCCGCGCGCCGCCTGATTTCAGCGAAAAGACAGGATGCCGGGGAAAGTAGTTATGGAAAATAATTCCACCCTGCGTCAGAAGGCCGCCAGGACTGAGGTTTGCAGAAAACATGGGCGAACTCCGGTTGCTCCGACGCCTGCCGTGACGAGGACCGGAAGCCTGCTGCTGACGGCCGTCGCGCTTGCAATCGGCGCCCTATGGATTCTGATACTTGCCTCCGCGTCCGCGGCCTCAACCTATGTTGTATATGTCGCGCTGGACGATCCGGTCTATGATGAGCTGGACACGCTCAACGGACTCGGACTGTTGGATGATTATCTGTCCGAAATCAGACCTATTGCCCGCGTGGAGGCCGCGCGCCTGACCTTGGAGGCGGAGCGCAATCTCAATGATTCCGAGCAGGCCGATCCGCTGGCCAGCTCTATAATCAATTCGATGCGGGAGGAATTCAGCGAGGAGGTCCAATGGCTGGAGGCCAACCACGAAGACAACCCGCCCACCATGATCCATCCGCTGGAGCGCGTCGAGGCCGAGTACGTCTATTCCGGGGGCACCCGGCGCCTTTTTGATCTCGCTCAAAGTACTACTGAGTTTCAAGGACGTGAAGGCACTCCTCTGCTCCCCAACAATGATGGTTTGTCCACTTTGAGTGGAAGCAACGAGATTCTCCGCGCTTCCAGTTGGGCAGGGTTGGGGGGATTTATGACCGCCTATGGCGAAGCGGCACTCGCCGGACCGATCAGCCGCAATCCACAACTGTTTCGCCAGGCCTGGCCAAAGGGTGGAATGTATCCCGGTTCGCCGGCGGTCACGCAGATCTCGGATGAGAACCGGCTCCAATTGCTGCGGGGCGGCGTGGTCGCCAGCCTTGGAAACCAGGCGCTCGCCTTTGGTTATCAGGAGATGAGTTGGGGCACGGGATATTTCGGCTCTTTGTCCCAAAGTAACAACGCGCCGCCGTTTCCGGCTCTTATTTTTCAGAATGTCCACGCCAGGCCGTTGCCCGGGTTCTTGCGCTACCTGGGGCCATTTCGGCATCAAATCTTTGTCGGCGAACTGGACCACGGCCGCTATGACGAAACTTTCTTTCCAAAGCCGGTGAAGATTGGCAATTATCCCTACCCATGGATCTCCGGACAGGTTATTGCCTTTAAGCCGCTTCCCACCTTTGAGTTCGGCGTCGATCACGTGATCATGTTCGGGGGTACCAATAACTCCAGGTACGGATGGACCGGATGGCTGGGCCGGGTGACCGGGCTCAACACCGGCTCGCGAAGTCAGGGCGATACCAACTCCCGGGCTGGAGCCTTTCTCAAATTGTATTTCCCCAGCCTGAGAAACACCGAGATTTACCAGGAGTATTTAGCCGAAGATAACAGGGGCAAGCTGCCGATTTTGTCGACTTCCTTTCAGGGCGGCGTGTACATTCCCAGATTGACCCGCGACGGGCTGACCGACGCCCGGTTCGAGTACGCCGTAATGGAGCCAAATTATTCACGGCATGACGATTCGCTCTATTGGGCCTATTACAGCCAGTTGATGGGAGATCCGATGGGACCTGACGCGACCGAGGTCGACCTCAGCGTGGGCCGCTGGGTTGACTACAGTTATAAGGTTGACACCGACCTGTTTTACACGGAACGGGCGCCGGCATTTGGCGTGGCAACGTTGAGCAAGGAACGCAGCGGCGGCATTGCCATCGACGTGTTTCGGATCCCCGGCAATTTCGAGTTTCAGAATTTCAATCTGTTCGGAGCTTTGAAAGTGCGTGTCGCTTGCGAATATGTGCACGATATCAACTGGATGCCCGGTACGGATTCCGTACGCACGCTGTTCCAGCTTTCCGGATCCTTATGGCCGACCCGAGAAAGCTGGATTTGGCGCTGAGCGAGCAAAGTGTGTTTTTCTTTCTTCCACCACAACAGGAGTTCAAGGCAGCTGCTCCACTGATCGATCCGGCGAAACCGCATAACGGAATCGATTCGTCAAAGCCTGCCAGGGAGGCCATCGCCGATGGCTAGCAAGGAATCAAACGGTTCGGATTACACGCCAGATAGAAATGGCAATGGTGCCGTGGTGCTCGACCTCGTTGACGAGCGCGAGGCCGGCGGGATCTTACAATCATATTTCGTGCTGCTTGCGTTGCGCCATCGGCGGTTGCTCATGGTTGCGGCGTTATGTTCGCTGGTCGGGGCTTATTGCCTGACCGCTTTCGTAATGAATCCCAAGTATGAAGCCACCGCGATCATTCGGCCGGTGGGCCAGAACCCTAACAGCCTTGGGGGACTTCTCCAGAGTGCCGGCATAACGCAGAGCGTTAGCGGTGTCGGGATCGATAGCGATATCGGAACCAATGTGCATGACCCTGAGGAACTTGTCGCGATTTTGAACAGCTATAACTTCACGGTTTCCATGATCCAGGCCGAGAACCTGGGACCGCATCTGAGCGGTGGCCGCAGTCTCTCGTGGCTTATTCCCTCGCTGCCCTTTTCTCATCACGAAGATGCGCATGACTCGCCGCTATGGGGCTACTATCTCAGGATGAGCTCAGCCTTTACCTGCGAAAACAGCGTGCGCACCGGCAATATCACACTGAATTTCCTGCACAAGGACCCGGCTTTTGCCAGGCATGTGCTCCAGCTCTATATCGATCGGCTCCGCGACTATCTTCGATCGCACGATGTAGTTTACGACAAGGACGCCGCAAATTCTCTGGAGGAAGCGGCGGCCTCGGCCTCGGACCCGATGCTGCGCGATGATCTTTACCAGTTGGCGGCGATGCAGGTTCAGAAGACCAAGACTGCCGAGGCGAATGCGGATTTCGCCTTCAGTGTCATTGAGGAGCCTTATGTTCCTCCCGTCCCTTCCCGGCCGTGGGTAATCCTGGATACCCTTTTTGCCACAATTGCGGTTCCACTGTTTATCTTCGCGGGGCTGGTGATCCGTGACTGGATTCCCCGCCTGAAGCAGGAACTGGCGGAGGCCGCGTCGGAATCGGAACGCATACCGGAAAGTATCGCGCTGGCCCGCAAACCCCGAGCTCCGTTGCCCGAAGATGATCGTCCTTACACCTACTGACTGCGTTTGTCTGTCGGCTGGAAGTTTGGTTCCCGAAAACCGTGAAACGGCTCGGTTATGCCGAATAGAGAGAATCTCATGAAGGTGGTGATCCTGGCCGGAGGTTTGGGCACGCGGCTGCGTGAAGAAACCGAATATCGCCCCAAGCCGATGGTCGAAATCGGCGGACGTCCCATCCTCTGGCACATCATGAAATGTTATGCGCATTTCGGTCATACTCAATTCGTGATCTGCCTGGGCTACAAAGGCGATGTCATCCGCGATTACTTCCTCAATTATGAGATGCGCAACCGCGATTTCACGGTAGCCCTGGGCTCGGGCCGGCGCGAAATTCACGGCGAACATGACGAAGACGGATGGCTCGTCACGCTAGCCGAAACCGGCGAAAAAACCAATACCGGCGGCCGGCTCAGGCGTATTGCCCGCTACGTCAAAGATTCCACTTTCATGGTTACATACGGCGATGGAGTTGCAGATATCGACATCGAGCGCCTCACCCACTGCCATCGGCGTCAGGGAAAACTGGCTACCGTCACGGCGGTGAGGCCGTCTTCGCGCTACGGCGAACTGGCAATCGAGAATGACGTCGTCAAGGTCTTCCGCGAAAAGCCGCAGGTCCATGAGGGCTGGATCAACGGCGGCTTTTTTGTTTTCGAGCCCGAGGTATTGGATTGGATCGAGGGCGACGAAGAAAGTCTGGAAGCGGGCCTGCTGACCAAACTGGCCAATCATCGTCAGCTTGCCGTGTACCGGCATGATGGTTTTTGGCAATGCATGGATACCTACCGCGAGATGCAGATGCTCAATGAGGCATGGCGCGACGGCACCGCTCGCTGGAAGATCTGGTGAGCGCGTCGCGCGGGGGCAAGGAGGGGATTTTTGGCTGATTCAATAAGACGGGTGCTGGTTACCGGCCACGCCGGCTATATCGGTTCGGTGATGGTTCCGACCCTGATTGCGGCGGGCTACGAGGTCACCGGTCTGGATACATTTTACTTTGACAAATGCGATTTCGGCGGCGGATTCGTCCCCATCCACGCGCTACGCCGGGATATACGCGATGTCGTGGCCGCCGACCTGCTGGGTTTCGACGCTGTCATCCATCTGGCGGCCCTGTGCAATGACCCGCTTGGCGAACTGAATCCCCAACTCACGATGGAGATTAATCATCAGGCGTCGGTGCGGCTGGCGAGGATGGCCAAAGATGCGGGTGTGAAGCGGTTTCTGTATTCATCCTCATGCAGCATGTATGGAGCGGCGGGCGATGAAGCCGTAAACGAAGACGCGCCGCTGCGTCCGCTGACCGCGTATGCCGAATCCAAGGTGCGCGCCGAGGAGGATATCGCGAAACTGGCGGGCGACGGTTTCAGCCCGGTCTTCATGCGCAACGCCACCGCGTATGGAGCCTCCGCGCGGCTTCGGGTGGACGTGGTGCTCAACAGCCTGGTCGGATGGGGCTTCACTACCGGCTGTATACGGATCATGAGCGACGGCACGCCCTGGCGTCCACTAGTTCACGTGGAAGACATCTCCCGGGCTTTCGTGGCCGCGCTTGAGGCTCCCGTCCAACGCATCCATAACGAAGCCTTCAACGTCGGCTCCAACGGCCAAAACTACCAGGTCAAGGATCTCGCCGGTATCGCGCGCGAGGCGCTTGCGCGATGTGCCATCGAATACAGCGGCAACAACAGTCCAGACCCGCGCAGTTACCGCGTTGATTTCAGCAAATTCTCCGCTCATTTTCCGGACTTCACGCCACGCTGGAACGCGCAACTGGGAGCCGGCCAACTGGTGTCGCAATTTCATCAGACCGGAATGAGCGTGGAAGATTTCCAGGGACGCAAATTCAATCGCCTGGCACAATTCAAATATTTGCTGGATCGCGGTCGTCTGGACTCGACTTTGCGTTGGAGCCCGTGGAATTCGGAGCAGGGCCGTGCCGGACAATCATAAGACTACCGCCTGTTTGGGCTGCGGGGCGGCGCTTGCCCCGCCGTTTTTGAATCTGGGCCGAACGCCGCTGGCCAATAGTTACTTGCGGCCCGAGCACGCCGCAGCGAATGAGCCGGTTTTCGACCTGGCGGTGACATACTGCGGCCAATGCCATCTGGTACAGCTCACCAGCACGGTGCCCCCGGAAAGCCTGTTCTCGGAATACCTGTATTTCTCGTCCTATTCGGAAAGCTACCTTGCCCATGCCAGCGAGATGGCCGATTCGCTGATTTCACGCCTGAATCTTGACTCTTCATCCCGCGTGCTCGAAATCGCCAGCAACGACGGCTATCTGCTGCAATTCTTTAAAAGAAGAGGAATCCCCGTCCTTGGCATCGAGCCCGCGCACAATATCGCGGTGCAGGCTCGCGAGCGTGGGATTCCCACCATGGAATGTTTCTTCGGAACGGACAGCGCCGCGGCAATAGTCGCGCGAAATTCGCTGGCGGATTTGATCATCGGAAATAATGTAATGGCGCATGTTCCCGCCATCAACGCTTTTCTGTCCGCGGTTCGTACCTGCCTCAAACCTCAAGGTACGGCGGTGTTCGAGTTTCCCTATTTGGGAGACCTGCTGGATAATAATGAATTCGATACTATTTACCATGAACATGTTTTTTATTACTCGCTGGGTGCGGTTTGCGCTCTGGTGCGGCGCGCGCGCCTGAAACTGGTGGATGTTGAACGCCAGTCCGTGCATGGCGGTTCTTTGCGGATTTTTCTCCAGCATGAAAGCGCGGGGCCGCCGGCGCCCGCCGTGCCGGCGATGCTTGAGGAGGAGAAACGGCGCGGACTTCTCGGCCCTGAACTTTACCGCTCCTTTGGGAAGGCGGTTGAGGACCTGAAATCCGAGTTGCTGAGATTGCTGTGGGAGCTGAGGGCGTCGGGCAAGAGCGTAGCTGCTTATGGGGCCCCCGCCAAAGGCAATACGCTTTTGAATTACTGCGGTGTCGGCCGCGATCTGGTGCAATTCACGGTTGACCGCAGCCCGCATAAGCAGGGACTTCTGCTGCCGGGCTCGCGTATTCCAATCCTCGCGCCGCAGGCGCTGCTCGAGAAGCGACCGCAATACGCGGTCATCCTGCCCTGGAACATCGCCAGCGAGATAATCGAGCAGCAGCAGCAATACCTGCGCGCCGGGGGTAAATTCATTATTCCCATACCGCATCCAGTTATCGTTGACGGCTAACTTTCCGGTTCCGGAAAAGTCGGGCGGTGAGATTCGTAGAGACCGAACTCAGGGGAGCCTTCATCATCGAACTCGAACCGATCGAGGACGAGCGGGGCTTTTTTGCGCGCAGCTTCTGTCAGCGGGAATTTGCGGAGCATCGGATCAATCCCGCAATCGTGCAGTGCAACATTTCCTTCAATCGCCGCCGCGGAACGCTGCGCGGGATGCACTACCAGTCCGCTCCCCATGAGGAAACCAAAGTGGTGCGCTGCACGAGAGGGGCGGTTTACGACGTAATCGTCGATCTCCGCCGCGGCTCGCCGACCTTTAAACGGTGGATCGGGGTGGAGTTGTCGGCCGACAATCGCGCGGCGCTGTATGTTCCCGGAGGGTTTGCCCATGGCTTCCAGACCCTTGAGGACGAGACTGAAATTTTTTACCTGATGTCTGAATTCTATTTTCCTCAATGTCAGCGAGGCGTGAGATGGGACGATCCGGCATTTGCAATCCGCTGGCCGATCGCGCCGCCGATTATGTCTGAAAAAGATCGCCTTTATCCGGATTTTCAGCCATGACACGCGTATTGCTAACCGGCGCCAGCGGTTTCATCGGCCGTCATTGTATCCGCGGCCTGCTCGAAAAGGGTTACGAAATCCACGCCGTATCATCCGCCGGTCTCCCGCCGACCGATCGGCATATTCAATGGCACCGCGCAGACCTGCTCGATCGCAAACAGCTCCGCAATCTGGTCGAAATCGTGTGTCCGGACGTGCTTCTCCATCTCGCCTGGTACACCGTTCCCGGCAAATATTGGACGGCGCAGGAGAATCTTTGGTGGTTGCAATCCGGGATCGATCTGTTGGTGGCGTTCACCGATTGTGGCGGCAAGCGCGCCGTAATGGCGGGGACGTGCGCCGAATACGATTGGAATTTCGGATATTGCCGCGAGGACCTTACGCCCACTCGTCCGGTCTCATTGTACGGCACCTGCAAGAACGCCTTATACCTGGTCGTCTCTCAATTAGCGGCGCAGCGCAAGCTTAGCCTGGCGTGGGGGCGCGTGTTTCACCTTTATGGACCGCACGAACCGCCCGCCCGACTGATCCCTTCGATTATACGCGGACTGCTGCGCGGCGAGCCGGTGGCGTGCGGTGACGCCCGGCTGATCCGCGATTATTCCCATGTGCAGGACATCGCGGATGCCTTCGTTGAACTGCTGGCCAGCAACGTCGAGGGACCGGTGAACATCGCGTCCGGTCAGGCGATTAGCATGCGATCGCTGGGATGTATGCTCGAACAGCTTCTGGACAAGCGCGGCCTGGTCAGGTGGAACGCCATTCCCGCCCGTGAGCACGAACCGCCGCTGCTGGCGGCTGACACGCGCCGGCTCAACGACACAGTGGGTTGGGTTCCGAGATTTTCAATCGGAGATGGTCTTCAGCATGCGGTGGAATGGTGGCGGACGGCCGCCGCAAAGGAAAGCGGATGAAAATTGTCGTTGATACGTCCTTGTCAAACCTGGTTGTCGAAGACGATAACCGAGTCGCCGAGATACCGCTGTTCTCGACTGAAGCGTTCGATCTGATCTCCAAACTGTGGCTGAGGGTCGGCTGGAACCGGAAATACAGTTATGCGTTCTCCTGGCTCGGCCGTCCCATTATCCAATTACCCGAAGATATGATCCGGATTCAGGAGATTATCTACCGGCTCAAGCCGGACGTGATAGTCGAAACCGGTATTGCACATGGCGGTTCGCTGATCTTTTACGCCAGTTTGCTCAAGCTGATCGGGAAAGGAAAAGTTGTCGGCATCGATGTCGAGATACGTCCCCACAACCGCCGCGCAATCGAGGCTCACGAGCTCGCTCCGATGATTACCTTGATTGAGGGAAGCTCGATCGAACCGCACGTCGTGGAAAAGGTGCGTGCCCAGGTCCCGTCCGGCAGCACCGTGATGGTGGTGCTGGACAGTAATCACACGCGGGATCACGTACGCGCCGAACTCGAGGCTTATAGTCCGCTGGTCTCGGACGGTTCTTACATCGTTGTCTGTGACGGTGTGATGGCCGATATCGCCGGAGATCCCAGAACGGCGGCCGACTGGAAGTCGAATAATCCAAGAAGAGCGGCTGAAGAATTCGCCAGCGAGCATGCGGAGTTTATAATCGAGGATCCTCAAATTCCCTTCAACGAGAGCCTGGTGCAAACTCGCGTGACATACTGGCCCGGTGGTTTTTTGAAACGCATCGCAAGGGGCGGCGCGGACTGTATACAAAATGGGGAACACAGCCGCATGGGGCGGCCAAACTGATTGTGGGCGTGAAGATAGTCGGGGTCCTTTTCGGTCAGGGTATCGGCGCGTGAAGCAGGCGGTAGTCACGACGGTAATTCCAACTTTTCGGCGGCCGCATCTGTTAAAACGGGCGATCGCAAGCGCCTTGAATCAGACCTACGAGGCGGTCGCCGTTGAGGTATTTGACAACGCTTCAGGTGACGAAACCGCCGCGGTGGTGGCTGAAGCGGCCAGCAAGGATCCTCGCGTACGATACTTCTGCCACCCCTGCAATATCGGGTCGATTCGCAATTTCGAGTTCGGAATGCGCCAGGTCAGGACGCCTTATTTCTCCTTTCTCAGCGACGATGACCTGCTCTTGCCGCGCTTTTATGAAGAGGCGATCGGCGCACTCGAACGAAATCCCTCTGCGATGTTGTTTGCCGCCCCGGCAATCCACGTCAATCTTGATGGTGGCGTTATTGGCCTGGCGCTGGACAAATGGCAAGCGGGTGTGCACCGGCCTCCCGCAGCGCTCTACGCAATCTTACGTGGCGAAATGCCGTTCTGGACCAGCCTGGTTTTTCGACGAGAGATACTTTCGACGGTCGGGCTGCTCGATGTTGATGTCGGAGAGGCCGCGGATCTGGACTTTCTTATTCGTGCCGCGGCGCGACATTCCATCGTCGTGTCAAAACAGCCTGGAGCCATTTACGTTTTGCACCCGCAATCAGCGACCGAGCAGTTGAAGCTGAGCGTCCTGTGGAACGGCAGACTTAATATAATGCGCAATATGAGAAACGGCGCGCTGTTTCCCAATGAATATCAGACCGAGGCTCTCAGATTGTTTGAACGGCTTTGTCAGAAGCATGTTTTTTTTCATGCGCAGAAAAGCGCCATGAAAGGATCCCGCACCGAAGCCCTGAAAGGCGCGGACCTGCTGGAGGGCTATTTCGGATCGAAAAATCAGGCCAATAGAATAAGACTTTTGGTACAACTGGATCGTCTCGGCCTCGGCAGCCTGATGCGGTTTGGCGCAGCGGCCACCAGATCCATCAGACACCCGTACGGATTTTTCCACACCATGCGGAAAAGAGCCAAATATCAGAAACTGCTCAACAAAACATTCGAGGATTTCAGATCCGCCGTGTCCGCTGCCTGTTAGACTTGGCTTGACCACAAGCATGAAGACAAGCGCGCGACACATAATGATCTTCGACGACTCCGACCTGAATGGATATCACGGCGATCAAATTCGGCGCCTGGTCAAGTACTGGTGCGATCACGGTTATCGGGGAAGACTTGATGTCGCACTGATTCGCCGATTTCTGGATAACGAACAACCGGAATTGGCTGAAACGATCTCGGCCGGCGCTCACCGGGGCGTGGGAGTGGTGGGGATTGAAGATGGCGCCAGGGGCAATGGCGGACGGCTGCTCGGCGCTCTAAGCAGCGGACGTTTGGTGCACGAGTGCGTCCAAAGAGTCCGTCCCGACAAATGCCTGCTTATGGGTCTGGACGGATTGCGATTGCCCTTGGCGTTCGGCCTTCGTTTCAACTTTCCGGTGAAGTTCGCCGGTATCTATTTGAGCCCGATGTTCCACTATCGGCAGTGCGGGTTCTCGACCAAAAGAGGGGATCGTTTTCGGGCCCTGCACCAGAAACACATTCTTTGGCTGACCGCGCGCAATCGACATTTGGAAACAATTTTCTGCGCGGATCCCTATAGTGTTCCTCCATTGGCCGCCATGGCTCCGGGCGTCAGAGTCTTGTCCCTTCCCGACCCGGTCGACCTTCCAAGGGGAAGAACTGACATTTCCTCTTTCAAGCAATCTCTCCGAATTGAGCATGACAGGTTGGTTTTGTTGCTCTTTGGTCTGCTCTCGAGGCGCAAGGGGATCTTTCAGACCCTGGAGGCCCTCCGACTTCTTTCGGAGCAGACCATCGGCAGGATTTGTCTCGTGCTGGCGGGTAAAATTCCTGAAAGCGACCGTCCCGCCCTGCTCTTGAAAGTTAATGAAATCAGTGAATTGCGGCGAGTCCAAATCATTGTTCGGGATGAGCGCATACCGGAACACGAACTGGATAATTTCTTCGCCGCGGCCGATCTGGTGCTGCTGCCTTACCAGCACCATGTTGGTGATAGCGCGGTCTTGATGCGTGCTGCGGCCGCGGGCGTGCCGGTGCTGGCGCAGGACTACGGATTGATAGGGCAGTTGGTGCGCCGCAGGAATCTCGGTATCACGGTTGACACGTCGGACCCTGAAGAGATCGCCAAGGCGCTCGAGAGATCGGTCCAGATAGGTTGCGATGCACTACTCGACCGCAGCGAAGCTCGCAGCTTCGCTGCTGAAAACAGCACTGAAAAGTTTGCTTGTACAATTTTCCAGGGTATGGGGCTCAATTGATTGCGCACATTCCGGCGATGATTATCCGCGCTTGAGGCATGTCGCCGAGCTGCTTTTCACGAATATCTCGCAGGGACGGAGCCGAGACACTCAACCAGGAATACAGGAAAACGGGATATGACATGGTCAGTTTTGGTCAGCCCGACAAATCCGATTGGGCGTAGATGAAGAGATTCTGGCGCAATCTGCAAAGCCGCAGCGCTTTTGGCGCCAATGCCGCGCTGACGGCCGTTACGAATCTGGGAATCGGCGGACTCGGTATGGTCACCGGAATGCTGGCGGCGCGATTGCTGGGTCCGCACGGACGGGGAGAACTGGCGGCAATTCAGACCTATCCAACCATGGTTGGATACTTCACTCTTTTGGGAAGCGGAGCGGCGCTGGCTTATTATTCCGCGTGCGACCCGGAGCGCGCTGGCCGCTATCTCGGTTGTGCAGCGATAATCTCACTGGCCGGGTGCTTGCCCGTTGTTGCCGTTACATATATCGCGATGCCGGCCCTGTTATCTGCTCAATCTTTGGCGATTGTCGCGGCTGCCCGATGGTATCTTTTCATCGTTCCGGTGCTGGCGCTACACGCAACACTGCTGTTTGCACTCCGCGGCCGCAGCGAGTTCGTGCCATGGAACGCGCTACAAACTGCTCCCCCGCTGGCCTGGCTGGCCATTCTCTTCCTGGCCTGGACTCATGGAATTAACGATCCGGAGAAGCTGGCGGCAGCGCATCTCCTGGCTATGACGGGACTCTTGATTCCGACCGCATTGGTGGTCAGGAAGTACATTCCCGGCACATTCAGACCTGATTCCCGCTATTTCAGACCGATGCTTTTTTACGGACTGCCGTGTGTCGCATCCAATTTCCCGAAAATCCTCAATTTGCGGCTGGATCAGATGCTTATGGCCGGCTTGCTGTCCCCTGAGAACTTGGGTCTATACGTCGCGGCGGTGGCCTGGAGTGGCGCAATCAACCCGTTAATGAGTGCTATAGGGGCGGTGTTGTTGCCCAAAGTCGCGGCGCATGAAGCCGAGGCCGATCGTTTGCGTAGCTTCTGCCGCGGAAGCCGGCTTGCGGCTCTGTTCGCCCTTTTGCTTACTCCGCTATTACTGGTGGTCACGCCTTGGGGCGTTGTTTTGCTGTTTGGCCGGAATTTTCGCGCCGCAATTCCGGCCGCGCTTATCTTGGTGCCTGCCGGAGCTATCGCCGCCTTGAATACGGTGATTGAGGACGGCCTCCGGGGCCTTGGAATTCCGGCCGCGCCTCTGTATGCGCAGCTTGCCGGAATGCTGACAACACTCATCAGCCTATATTTGCTGTTGCGTCCCATGGGTATTGTCGGGGCGTCGATTGCTTCGTTGGCGGGGTATTCCACGATAATGCTGGCGCTGTTGCTCGAGACCCGCTGGTTGACCGGCCGGTCCCCCGCGGAATTGCTACTGCCCCGCACCGCCGAGCTGCGTGCCGGAGTCAGGGAGTTGGCTATATTGGCGCGGTGGATGGTGCCGGCGATCTCTCGGGTTTGAAACGAAAGCTCAATCAATTCCCGCCCGGAAATAATGTTCGGCTGGGGTTCAGTGCATAATTGTGACGAACACTTTAGTAAAAATCACAGGGTGGCCCGCCACTATCCTGCACGGCGATCCGTCCGTTTTTGACCGTTGGCGGTGGATTCGGCGTCAGTTGCTTCATGGGTCCGTGCGAACTCTCGATGCGGGCTGTGGTTCGGGTGCCTTCACCATGTATGCCGCCAGGTGCGGCAACGAGGCGGTCGGTATTTCGTTCGATGACAGGAATAACTTGATCGCGACTGAGAGATCTCGTCTGCTCGGTCTGACTAACATCAGGTTCATCACTGCCGACCTGCGGAAACTTGACGAAATTTCAGAAAATCTCGGGAAATTCGATCAAATCATCTGTACCGAGGTAATCGAGCATATATTGAACGATCGAAAGCTGCTCGCCGATCTTTCGAGCCTTTTGAAAAGCGGCGGTAGGCTGATCCTGACCACTCCTTTCAAGCATGGACGGCCAATTCACGGCGATAGGATTTCTGATACTGAGGATGGAGGTCACGTCCGTGCGGGCTACACGCACGAGGAGATACGCGACATGTTCGCGCAAGCTGGTCTTGAGGTCGCGGGCGAGGCCTGTATGTGTGGAGTCATAACCCAAAGTCTGATGGAGGTTATGCGGAGGCTTGAACCGATTGGACGAACATTTGCCTGGGCCGCCACTTTTCCGCTGCGAATCTTTCAAGCCGTCGACGTGCCGGTGACCCGGGCAGCCCGCTCCCCCTTCTATATCATCGGCGTGGTCGGGATAAAGCGCCATGTCTGAGTCGAAACCGACTCCGCCGGCGAAGTGCTTACGAATTGACGTGGCGATTCTTGGAGCGCGTATGCACTATGCTGTTCCAAGAATACTGGCGCAGGCCAACCTGCTCGGCAGGTTTTACACCGACAATTATATCGGCAATAAACCGCTGCTCCTTTGGATTTTAAAGGAACTTCCATCCCGATGGACACCGGCGCCGCTTCGCCGGCTGGCCGGACGGGAAGCGCCGGGGTTGGCTGCCCAGGTAGTTTCATTTGATCTGCTGGGATTGAAAACACAGTGGCGGACGCGCAGTCGCCGTTCGCAAAGCGAAATCGCCAGAGTCTTCGCCGAGACCAACCGGATGTTCTGTGAACGTGTTGCGCGCGAAATATCGTCGCAGACGGATGCCGTCTACGCGCTCAACGGCGCTGCCGCCGAGATTTTTCGTGCGGCGAAGCGGCGCGGCATATTCTGCATCCTGGAACAGACCATCGCGCCGGCGCGCGTCGAGCAGAAACTGATGGCCGAAGAAATCGACCGCTATGGGCAGGGCCGGCCCACAACCGCGGATCAGTGGGATCTGAGTCCGCTGGCTGAACGGGAAGAGGTGGAGTGGCAACTCGCGGACCGCATTATCTGCGGCTCGGAGTTCGTCGTCGACGGATTACGCCAACTTGGTGTCCGATCGGGCAAGTGTCGCCTTTTGCCATACGGAGTCGATACTTCACGCTTCTGCGCGCCGCCAGACCGACATTCGGCTGGCGGCCTGAAGGTTTTATTCGTCGGCGCAGTCGGGTTAAGAAAAGGGGTGCCGTACCTGCTCGAAGCCTTGCGCAAGCTGCGTTCGCCGCAGATTCACTGTCGGCTGATCGGCCAGGTCGAGCTTGGTCTGTCATGGCTTGCTCGCTACCGGAACCTGGTCGAAGTGCTCGGGGCGGTCCCGCGCTCCGAAATAATGCGCATGTACTGTTGGGCGGACCTGTTGGTTTTACCCTCGATATGCGAAGGCTCGGCGGTCGCAACCTACGAGGCCTTGGCCTGCGCACTCCCGGTGATAACAACGCCCAACTCAGGTTCGGTAGTGCGCGACGGAAAGGAAGGATTTGTCGTGCCGATTCGCGACCCCGACGCGATTGCCGATCGCTTGCAACAGTTCCTGGAAGATCGTGAGTTACTCCGGGCGATGTCCGCTCAGGCGCGCCGGCGCAGCCTTGAGTTCAGTCTGGATAAATACGCGCAGCGGCTCGTCGAGTTCATCAAGTCGCTGTCAGGCGCAATTGCATCGATCGACAGTCCTGCTTCTGCAGCGTTTAATGGTTAGGGATTCTCAGCATGGTAGAGCCACGGACCCGTGAATGACTAGCGAATTTATAATTTACGATCTAATTGCGTTGGCGGCGTGGGTCATTGCACTGCTGTTGATCAAGCCGCGAAACGCCATTGATTTCAGCCGTTGCGTGGGATGGTACATGCTGGTGTTCCTGACCACCTACGCCATACGGCCGAGCCTGTCTGAACTCACCGGCGACTTCTGGCTGTACGACTGGTTGCGAATTGGGACTTTTGAAGAACACTGGCAGTTGATGGCGACAGCGGTGCCGCTTGCGTTGTTTTCGTTCGCCATCGGATACGCGGCTGGCCGGCCCGGGACTCATGCGCCGTCATCCCTACGCTCGAAGTCGGAGCCGAAACCCAATCCACGGGCGGTTAAAGGGCTCGTTTTCGTCCTTCTCCTTATAGGCTATATATCGACCCTGTTCGTCATTAAACACGGCAGTGGGGTAGCCGACCTACATTATGCCGATGCCAATATGGGCGCGTACGAACACAACACTGCCTGGTTCGCTCAGGACGACCTGCTTATTTCCAGCGCCACTATCTTGTACTACATACTTACGGGCCATCTTGGAACCAGCCTCCTGCTCTCCGCTCCATGGATGGCCATTAGGATCTTGAATGGGGGAGGCAGAACGAATCTGATTGGCCATTTTTTCGGGCTGATGGCTGTCTATTTTCTAAGGCAGCGTTCGGTAACCCGCGCTGCGAAGGTGAAATCGCGTCAGGTTTTAACGATCAGCGCCGGGGTGCTGGTTGTGCTGGTGCTGTTTCCCCTGATGGGCATGCTCCGCGCGCTCAAACACGAGCTGGGAATCAACTCGTTATATTCCAAAGATGCGTTTCTGATGCTTAGATCGTCCACGGATCCCGACGATCTGGTGCAGGACTATGTTGGTACCAGCAGCCCGGTCGCCGGATTCGAACTGACGCTGGCTCACCTGATCAATGACAACCGGTCCGAGTTGGGCACCCAGTATTTGTATTATTATTTCGTGCAGCCGATCCCGCGAGTCCTGTGGCCGGGAAAGGGCACTCCGTACGCGTGGCCGGAGAAGCTGCGCGGTATCGAGGTGGATCCGCGTATTGGACTTATAGGCGGCGCACCCGGCTCGATCGGCATGGCATACGAGCAGTGGGGCTGGCTGGGGATACCGTTTGAGTTCATACTTACGGGACTGATCATTCGGAAGTGGGAAGAAGCCGCGCGCCGAAGGCCGGGAGCGCTGCACATACAACTCGGTTATGCGGGCCTTTATAGTATGTTGCCCCAACTTGGCCGAGACAGCCTATTTTTAATGTTCGCGAATTTCTGGCTGTTCAAATTCGGAATACCGGTTTTGGTTCTCTGGATGATGTACAAAGCGGCGAGAGAGCGCGCTCGTATGCCTCGGGCCATTGGCGCGTTCTCGGGTGCCGCGATCGTAAGTGGCACTATGCGATGAAAGGGATGCGTGCTCAAATGTCGAAGGCGAAAATTATCCGATTTGCGATTATGGCCGTTTTGTTGACGCCTTTCCTCGCGCGTGCCCAAACATCCGTGTCGGCCGGACCCAAAGGGCTGGCTTCATTCAGCTACAACGGTGTCTCGTACCTGGGAGGAGGGCAGAGTTGCTCGGCGCTCAGTGTGCTCTTGCGCCAGGGGGGTCAGAACAGGTCGGGACAGGTACAATTGGTCAACTCTCAAGTCAATTATGGTCCCGGGGTAGTCTCTATATTACGAATGTACAGGTGGGGCACCCTGAAATGCGTGTACTCGGCGGCCGCTGACTACGTACGTGCGAACGTGACCATTAAGAACGCAACGTCGGCCGCTTTGGCGTCTGTGCGCGTCATCGTGGTTTCGCTAAAGACGCCCGATGGTCAGACCAGTCGCATGCCCGGATCGGACGATAATCTGGGTGGCCCTGACGTCTTGATGGTCTCGTATAAAGGATCCAAATTGTTCATCGGCAACCAGCAGGTCGGGCGGCCGCTGGGACTGAATGCGCCGATTATGGGGGGAAGCCTTGATATCCTGATCAACTCCGAGGTTGCGCCTCCGCAGGCCCATGCCCCTGTCACGCGTCCAATCCAGCCCGGTGGCTCCGAGAACTATTGGCTGACTTTCCGCTTCGCCAATCCTGCGGACCAGCCTTACGTGGTGATGAAAGACCTTTTCGAGCGCTGGCGGGCCCGTTTTCCGGGGACTTTGAACTGGACCGACCGGCGCCCGATTGGAATGCTGGTCCTGGGCAGAAGGGGACCCAATGTTCCGTTTAATCCGCTCAATCCAAGATACTGGGGCATTGCCGACCCCAAACTTGATATCAACTCCGCACAGGGGCGTCAGGTGTTTAGAACTCGCCTTCTTTCTTTGGCCGCCAGAAGCGTGGCCAATCTGAAGCGGATGAACGCTCAGGGTGTAATCGTGTGGGACATCGAGGGGCAACAGTATCCGCAACCCCAGGTAACGTATGTCGGTGATCCTCGCTATCTTCCGCCCGAAATGCAGAACGGCGTGGCTCAGGAATTCATGAAACAGTTCACCGGAAACGGCATCCGCTGCGGAGTCACCCTTAGAGCACAGAAAATTTCCACACCACTGGGCCAGCAGCTCAATTCCAACTCACGCCAGATATACAGTGACGATCCCGACACGGTCTTCCAGTGGCTTAGCGCAAAGGCACAGTATGTTCAGCAGCAGTTGGGCTGCACCCTGTTCTATGTGGATTCCAACGGGACGACCGGCTGGCCGTTGGATTGGCGGATCTTTGCCCGACTTCAGCAAAAATTTCCAAACGTTCTGTTTATCCCGGAGCAGAAGAATATTCTTTACTATGGCTTCACCGCGCCATATTGCGACGAGCGAAACAATAAAGATGATTGCCCATCGGCGCAGGCGCGATGGATTTTTCCCAATGCCTTCAGCGTAATCAATCTGAGCGCGGCCGATCTGGCAGCAGGGCGGAATCCGGCAAAAATGGATCCGTCTGAGAGGGCCATCGGCGGTGACGTGTTGATGACGCAGGTATGGTTCAACGATCCGCATATTCCATTCATCATCGATACCGAACAAAGGGTTTCGGTCGTGCGGAGGCGCCACCGATTTTAGTGTATGGACGCCTGGAGTGGTCGCAGACTGCGGCTCGCGATAGTTTTTGTGAATTATGGTCCGTACCATCTAGCCCGGGCGCGCGCGGTTTTACGGCTTCCAGAGCTGGATCCGTACTTCGTCGAACTGGCGTCGGTTGAAGCGAAATATCCATGGCGTGCCGAGAAGGGCTGCCTCGGGGAACGCCTGCTCACTTTGCGCGATGGAACGTATGAAGACTCAGCGCCTCGGGCGTTGGGCAAAGACCTGATCGGCGTGCTATCAGGATTACGGCCGCACGTTGTCGCTCTCGCCGGGTATAGCGAAGCGCCGATGAGGTCTGCGGCGAAATGGGCGCGATGCTTCGCCGCTGCCGTGGTAATGATGGGCGACTCGACCGAGGCTGATCACCACAGATTACCATGGCGGGAGCTGGCCAAGCGGATGTGGCTCAGGCGGTACGCCGATGCCGCTTTTGTGGCCGGGCAGGCCAGCCGCGATTATTTCGCCAAACTCGGCATTCACCCGGAGCGGATCAGCGTCGGTTACGATGTTGTGGATAACGACTTTTTCGTCCGCCGCTGCGGTGAGCTGCGCACCGTCGGTCACAACGCCCAGCTAAAAGCCGGACTTCCCGAACGCTACTTCTTATACGTCGGACGTTTTGCGTCGGAAAAGAACCTGCCATTTTTACTGCGTGCCTATCGGCGTTACCGCGAGCTGCGAAAGGATCCCTGGGATCTGGTGATGGTGGGTGACGGGCCACAAAAATCGGAGCTCCTGCAACTCGCGCGAACTGAAGGGCTGGAGGGCGTCCGCTGGGCCGGCTTCAAGCAATTTGACGAACTTCCCGCCTATTATGCTTTTGCTGATTGCTTTATCCTGCCCAGCGTTCTGGAGCCGTGGGGCCTCGTTGTAAACGAGGCCATGGCAGCCGGATTGCCGGTCCTCGTTTCGCGTCGATGTGGCTGCGTTGGAGACTTGGTAAGAACGGGAGAAAATGGTTACAGTTTCAATCCTGACAACGCCGGCGAGTTGACTACCCTGATGGTGCATATGTCCGAGCAATCACGCGCGCAGCGGCAAGCCATGGGCGACTCTTCGCGCAAACTGATTGCGCGATGGAGCCCTGAATTCTGGGCGGACAGCATGGCGGTGGCGGCCAGGACCGCACTCGACGCAAGCCGCACCAAGCGGACCGCGCGGCCTCAGTGATTTTCTCTTAAGCCAAGAAAATAGCTGATGAGGCTGCTCTTTTTAGTAGATGCGCGGAGCCCGATAGCGGCGAGCTGGATCCGCTACTTCGTCGCCCATGGATACGACGTGCATGTGGCTTCCTCTCATCTATGTCCGCCACAAGCCATTGAAGGTGCCAAGCTTTACCAGTTGCCGATTGCCTTCGGCGGCGTCAGTCGCTCCCATAAGGGCAGCAACGCTGCGGGTTCCGGCGGCGGATTTGTCGGGGCTTTGCGCCGGCTCGACCGCGTGACCAAGGGCAGACTGCGAAGCTGGGCAGCTCCAATCGATCTGCTCCCGCACGTTCCAAGATTGCGCAGGTTGTGCAACGCGGTTGCGCCCGACCTGGTGCACGCCATGCGGATCCCGTACGAAGGAATCATGGCAAGCCTGGCCGTACGCCACCGGCCGCTGCTGATCTCCTGCTGGGGCAATGACTTCACGCTCTTCACCGCCACTGCCCCGGACCGACTCTTGGTCAGGCATGCCATGTTACGCGCGGATGCGCTGCACTGCGACTGCATCAAGGATGTCCGCCTGGCTCGCCGCTGGGGCTTCGATTCACGCAAGCCATCCGTGGTCCTGCCGGGGGCGGGCGGAGTGGACCAGTCGCTTTTTCATCCCGGCAAACCGCACCTCAATGGATACGGCCTGGACCTTCCGGCGGATGCTCGAGTGATTATCAACCCTCGCGGGATGCGGCTTTATGTCCGCAACGATTCGTTCTTCCGTTCCATTCCCATGGTGATTCGGGAAGAACCGGCGGCTTTTTTCATCTGTCCCGGGATGCAGGGCGAGCCGTACGCGGAAAAAACGGTGCGGGAGCTCGGGATCCATTCTCGCGTAAAGCTGCTGCCCCAAATGAGCCGTGAAAATCTGGCCGAGCTATTCCGCCTTGCTCAAATATCAATTTCACCCAGCACCCATGATGGCACTCCCAATACGCTTCTGGAGGCCATGGCCAGCGGATGTCTGCCGGTCGCCGGCGATGTGGAGTCAGTGCGTGAATGGATCGAGCCTGGTTCAAACGGGCTCCTCTGCGATCCGAATTCGGCCGAATCCATTGCCTCGGCGTTGATCAAGGCACTGCATGATGCCAATTTACGCAGGTATGCCACTGACTGTAATGTTAAGATGATTTCGGAGCGGGCTGGCTACGACAAGGTAATGCGGCATGCAGCGACCTTCTATCGCAACCTGATTGAGCAAAATCGTGTGCATTCGGAAAGACAGTGATCCAATCAGCCCCCCGGTTCGTGGGCGATTCATCGATCTGAAAGCCTGAACCAGGCGGCTATAATGTATGCGTAAGCCAAATTTTTTCATTATTGGGTCTCCTAAATGCGGCACTACCTCCCTGGCTCGTTATCTTATTGAACATCCGAAAATATTCTTCCCCGCGCGCAAGGAGCTGCATTTTTTCAACACCGATATGCGTTCTCGCATGCTGCACTCTGAAGGCGAATACTATGCCTACTTCAGCGGTGCCGGCCCGGAACACGCCGCGGTGGGCGAAGGTTCCGTTTCCTACTTGTACTCAGATGCGGCGGTGCCCAATATTCTCAAGGCAATCCCGGATGCCAGATTCATTGTCATGCTCCGAAACCCAATAGAGATGATGGCATCCTGGCATGCGCACCTGCGTCACTATGGACTTGAAGACACTCGAGACATCGAACGTGCGTGGCATAAGCAGGAAGCCAGACGCAACGGCCGAGGAATACCCTCTTTTTGCGCCGACCCCAGCCTTTTGCTTTATGGCCAGGTCTGCAGCGCGGGATGGCAACTGAAACGGCTATATGGAAGAGTGCCGAGAGACCGCGTGCTGGTTTTGTTCCAGGACGATCTGCGCGCTGATGCGAGGTCTGTATATCAGATGACCCTGGACTTCCTCGGTGTCCAGGACGATGGGAGAGTCGAATTCGGGGTTCACAACCAGCGCTTCAAACCAATCCGCTCGCAATTGGTTCAGGTTGTTATCCATTTCGTTTCCCAATTCAAGCTCAGATTCGGAATCAACAGGTCATTCGGCGTTCTTCCGCTTTTATATAAGTTCAACACGCAGGGCGTCAAGAATGAAGTCATTAATGCACGGTTCAGATCCGAGCTGGCAGAGTACTTCCGCCCGGATTTGGAACAGCTCTCCGAGCTGGTAGGCCGGGATTTGTCTCTATGGCTGCGCGTGTAGATACCCATGTACTGTAGTGGACATGACCGGCCGGCGCGGACATGACCGGCACGACTTTTCAAGCTGCTGAATGATGTGTGGCATCACCGGTGTATACGCGTACGCGCGGCTTGAGCCTGCTTTGGATGACGCGGTGCTGGCCCGGATGGCTGGTTCGATGGCGCATCGCGGACCCGACGATGAAGGCGTGTACATAAGCCGTGACCGGCGGCTGGGACTGGGTTTTCGCCGGCTGGCGATCATCGATTTGTCCCCCGGTGGCCATCAGCCGATGAGCAACGAAGACGGCAGTATATGGATTGTCTTCAATGGCGAAATATACAATCACGCCGAGCATCGCCCGGCGCTGGAAGCGCGGGGCCATGTTTACAGAGGCCGCAGTGATACCGAAACCATACTTCATCTATACGAGGAGTACGGTGAAGACTGTGTCGATCATCTGCGGGGGATGTTCGCCTTCGCGATATGGGACGAGAACCGACAGGAACTCTTTCTGGCCCGCGATCGGTTGGGGATCAAGCCTCTGTATTATGGTTTGTTCAACGGGGCCTTCGTTTTTGGTTCGGAAATCAAGGCAGTTGCCGCTTTTCCCGGGGTTAAGCGCGAAATCGATAACGAGGCGCTGTATCATTACCTGACCTTCATGATCCCACCCGCGCCGCTGACCCTGTTCAGAGGCATCAGAAAGCTTCCCGCCGGGTTCCGAATGAGCGTCGACCGCCGCGGAAACGTCCGTTCCGATGCCTATTGGGACGCGGTTGTACCCGCGCCGCCAGGCGATCAGTCCGACGAAGCTTACGCGCAAAGAACACTCGAACTGCTGCGCGAAACGACGCGGATACACATGATGAGCGATGTCCCGGTCGGAGTGTTTCTCAGCGGCGGTTTGGATTCCAGCGCCCTGGTCGCGTTGATCGCCGCTCAGAGCGCGCGGCCGGTCAACACTTTTTCAGTCGGCTTCAAGGATCACGACGCCTACAACGAACTTTCCTATGCCCGACAGGTTGCCCGGCGCTTCGGCGCCAACCATCACGAAGTAATCATCGACCACCGCCAGGCATTGGAGTACCTGCCGGAGCTGGTCCATTCGCAGGACGAACCAATTGCCGACTGGGTATGTGTACCGCTTTACTTTGTCTCCAAACTGGCGCGCGACAACGGGGTGATAGTGGTGCAGGTCGGCGAGGGCGCGGACGAGTTGTTTTGCGGCTATCCGCTGTATCTGGCCAGTCTGGCCATACAACGGATGTGGCCGTGGCTGGCGAAAGTTCCGCCTGCGCTGTGGCAGGCTGGCGGTGCGCTCGCCGCGCGGCTGCGCAACGCCGGATTGCGGCGAGCCCACAAAGCCGAACGCCTGATGCAGATACTGGAGGAGGAGCAGGGCAGGTTCTGGGGCGGCGCGATCGTGTTTCGCAACGGACCAAAGAGTCTGCTGCTGGATACCGCGATGTGGCGCGACAACGGACATTTGGAGTCCACTGCAGTGATCGACGGGATCGCGGATCAATTCGCGCGTGACAAGCCCGACGCAGACCTGCTTGAGCGGATGACCTATTTTGAACTCAAGCAGCGCCTGGCGGAATTGCTGCTGATGCGAGTCGACAAGGTAACGATGTCAACTTCGATAGAGTCGCGCGTTCCCTATCTGGATCATCGGCTGGTCGAATTCGCTATGGGCATACCCGAGCGGGTCAAGATACGTAATCATCAGACCAAAGCCGTACTCAAGCGGGCGGTTCGCGGTCTTATACCTGACGAGATAATCGATCGGTCGAAACAGGGCTTTTCAGCACCGGCTTCCGAATGGCTGCGCAATGAATTGGCTCCCGAGATACGCTCCTGTTTACTGGACGGCCAGATGATCAAGCGCGGCTATCTCAACCGGAACTTTGTGAAAACGCTTCTCGACCAGCATCAGTCGGGCCCGGCCGATCACGGGGTGGAGCTGTGGAATCTATACAATCTGGAAATGTGGCATCGCCATTGGATTAATTGACTATACAGCCATTATGACAGGCCGACTGGGTTAGTGGTTTCGCGCCGGACTTACACGGGTCGGGCGATTGGTTTTGCGCGCAGGCAGGCCACCGGAATTGGCCGGCGGCTGCTGGATTTGATCCATCCCACTTATGTCGCAGGTCCAGCATTCGAGCCGGGCTTGGGATTGTATTTCCGGCCGGTTTCTGCGCGATTGCTCAATGCTTATCGGACACGGTTTGCGGGACTTGCCGCTAACTACCTGGAGCATCGGTTTGACCTGCTCGGATCGGGATGGACTGTGGTGCGGCACGGCATGAGCTGCCGCGGAGTGGAAGGTTTCGGGTACGACGGCGGCAAGGAGGTCCGCGTGGACCCCGATGGCCGCTGGCTGGCCGGCAGGATCAATGGTCCAAACCTGGAAGAATCGCAGCGCATCTGGCGGCTGGTCGATGGCGACTATATTCCGATCGACTGGCAGCGCGACTTCAAGTCCGGCTACCGCTGGTCCGAAAGCGTCTGGTATCTCGATATCCGTTACGGGCATAAGCCGGGTGTGGACATAAAGGTGCCCTGGGAACTGGCGCGGATGCAGCATTTGGCGCAACTCGCATGGGCGTATGTGCTGGCCAGAATGGACTCGCGGGGTTTTGCTTCTCCGCAACGATACTGGCGCGAATTTCGAAGTCAGGTGCTGGATTTTATCGCAACCAACCCGCCGCGTTTCGGCGTTAACTGGCGCTCGGCGATGGAAGTGGCTATTCGCGCCGCCAACTGGGCGGTCGCGGCCGATCTGTTCCGCGCGGCCGGCGCCGATTTCGATGACCCGTTTCAAATGGTGTTGGCGCGCAGCCTGTTTGAACACGGACTTCATATCGAAGCGAATCTGGAATGGGATCCGCAGGTGCGCGGCAATCACTATCTGGCCAACATCGCCGGTCTGCTCTTCATCGCGGCTTATCTTCCGCGCACGCCCAAAACCGACGCGTGGCTGGCGTTTGCGATACAGGAGCTGGTGCGCGAATGCGACTTTCAGTTTGCCGCCGACGGCACCCATCGCGAGGCTTCGACCAGTTATCATTGCCTGGCGGCGGAGATGATCGCGTACGCGACCGCGTTGGTGCTCGCTCTGCCGCCGCACAGACTCGAAGCCCTCAAACGCTATGACCATCGTCTGATGACCTGCCGGCCCGCGCTTGCCGCGGCGCCAATCCCTCTGTATCGGAGTGCATGCGGTGAGGCGTTGACGCCGTTTCCGCAATGGTACATCGAGCGGCTGCAGCGGATGGGCGAATTCGCGGCGCATTTGACGAAACCCGACGGCCGCCTGGCGCAGATCGGCGATAATGACAGCGGCCGGTTTTTCCGTTTTGACGCCGCCTACGAGCGGATGACCGTCGCGCAGGCGCGAGATCACTACGACAATCTGCAGCAGTACGCCGACCTGCCCGATGATGCGCCCTATTGGGACGAAAGCCATCTCGACCATCGCGGATTGATTGGGGCGATCGGCGTCCTGACCGGGCGCGACGATCTAATCATGGCCGCCGGGGAAGGTTCGCTGGAGGCCGAAGTAATACGAGGTCTTGGCACTGCGTTCGTCTCCGACTCCGGCTCCCCGCGCCCGTCAATTCCCCAGGCGCAGACTATCGAGCCGGATGGCGCAGATAGAATTGCATCGCTGCACCAGGAACTTTGCGCTCAAGGCGCAACCCTGTCCTACGAATTTCCGGCTCATGCTGGCAGCGATTTGCGCGACGGGATGGCCTGTTGCGGATATCCGCAGTTTGGAATCTACGTGTTTCGCTCGCCGCGTCTTTACCTCGCGGTGCGCTGCGGCAGCTTCGGTCTGGTTGGAAACGGCGGCCACGCCCATCATGATCAGCTATCAATAGAACTTTGGCTGGACGGACGTGATTTAATTCTCGATCCCGGCACCTGCCTGTACACCGCGCTCAAGTATCGCCGCGACGAGTACCGTGGCGCCTCGGCTCATTTCGCCCCGCAAGTCGAAGGGCACGAGGCGCAAGGCACGGGTCCGGGGTTGTTTGAAATGCGCGACCGCGCGCATGCCGAGTGCCTGTATTTCGGTCCGCGGGGTTTTGCCGGATGCCATCGCGCGTTCGGGCCAACGGTCTATCGGATCATAGAAATCGGCGCGCACGCCGTTTCAGTCACCGACGGGATAAAGGGCGAAGGCCGGCTGCGGCAATTGACGCTGGATTGCGGATGGCGTTGCGGATGGCGCGAAAGCCCGCGCTACTCCCCCGGATACGGCATCGTGGTCAAGGATCGAGCAGCCTGATTCGATGAAACAACTGCTGCAGGATCTTTCCAACGGGGATATCAGAATCCTGGAGGTGCCCTGTCCGCAGGCGGCCCCCGGCCATCTGCTGGTGCGCACCGCTGTCAGCCTGGTTTCGGCCGGCACGGAGCGGATGCTGCTGGAGTTCGGCAAGGCCGGGCTGCTCGGCAAAGCGCGCCAGCATCCCGACCGCGTCCGGGAGGCGTGGAACAAGGTCAAAACCGACGGCCTGCTTCCGACCATCGAGGCCGTGCGCGCCAAACTCGATCAGCCAATCAGCCTTGGCTATTGCAACGCGGGCGAGGTGCTGGAAGTCGGAGCGGGAGTGGAGGGCTTCGCCCCCGGAGATCGGGTTGTATCCAACGGCGCACATGCGGAAGCAGTGATGGTTTCGGCGAATCTGTGCGCGAAAATTCCGCCCGCGGTCAGCGATCAGGATGCCGTCTTCACGGTTCTGGGCGCGATTGCCTTGCAGGGTATCCGGTTGGCTGCGCCGACTTTGGGTGAGAGCTTCGTCGTGATCGGCCTGGGTCTGGTCGGGCAACTGGCCTGTCAGTTGTTGCGGGCGCAGGGATGCCGCGTGTTGGGCATTGAGCCCGACGCGGCGAGGGCGCAACTGGCGCGCAAATCCGGAGTCGAGACTTTGGTGCTGACCGATGGCGCCGACCCGGTTGCCGCCGCCGGTTCATTCAGCGCCGGACGCGGCGTGGACGGCGTGATCATCGCCGCGTCCACCCCGAGCGACGAACCGGTGCATCAGGCCGCGCTGATGTGCCGCAAGCGTGGACGTATCGTGCTGGTCGGAGTGACCGGGCTGAAACTGGCGCGCGCTGATTTCTATGAAAAGGAACTGAGTTTCCAGGTTTCATGTTCTTACGGCCCCGGACGCTACGACCCTCAGTATGAGTCCGGATCCTGCGATTATCCGCTTGGCTTCGTGCGCTGGACCGCGCGGCGCAATTTCGAAGCCGTGCTCGAAATGATGGCGTCGGGCCGCCTCGAAGTTGCGCCGCTGATCAGCAACCGTTTCACGCTTGAGCAGGCAAGCCAGGCCTACGGCGCTCTGGCTTCGGGAGCGTCGCTGGGCATCCTGATCGAATATCCTCGGGCGGATGCCGACGGGGAGTCACTGCGCCGCCATACCATCCCGACCGGCGTCACGCCCCGTCTCGCGCCGCATCCCGCGCAGCCGGTGGCCGCCGTCATCGGGGCCGGTAACTTTGCCGCACGAGCGCTGCTGCCCGCGTTGCGCGAGGCCAACGTACGTCTGCGGACCGTGGTTTCGGCTAACGGTGTGAGCGCGGCGCGGATGGCGCAAAAGTTCGCTTGCGAACAGAGCTCCACCGACGCGCATGGCGCGATCGCCGACCGCCAGGTCAACACCGTGATCGTGGTCACGCGCCATGACAGTCACGCGGCATTTACCTGTGAGGCGCTTAAGGCTGGTAAGCACGTATTCGTCGAAAAGCCGCTGGCGTTGAGTCAAAGCGAGCTGGAGCAGATTGAAAAGGCGCACCAGGCCGCGGTGCGCGATTTCGGGGTTCGGCTGATGGTTGGTTTCAATCGGCGTTTCTCGCCGCTGACGCAGAAGATGAAATCTCTGCTTGAGACCGTCAACGAGCCCAAATGCTTCATTGTTACGGTCAACGCCGGAGCGGTGGCGGCGGACCATTGGACGCGCGATCCCCGGGTCGGCGGGGGACGGATCATCGGCGAGGCGTGTCATTTCGTGGACCTGGCGAGATTTCTGGCCGGACATCCCATCAGCTCGGTGCAGACGGTTCGGCTCGGCGCAAGTGGCGAGTCCGTCTGCTTTACGCTGCGGTTCGCGGACGGATCGGTGGCCACGATCAATTACCTGGACAATGGCGCCAATTCCTTTGCCAAGGAACGCATCGAGGTATTCACTGCGCACCGGGTTTTGGCCCTGGAGAATTTTCGCCGCCTGGTCGGCTACAACTGGCCGGGCTTCAGACGGATGGCCTTGTGGCGGCAGGACAAGGGGCACAAGGCGGCGATCGCGGCCTTCGCCGAATCGATCAGACAAGGACTTCCGGCGCCGATTGCTTTCAATGAACTGATAGAGGTGACGCGTGTGAGTTTGGAAATTTCCAGCCACGCGGCTTTTTGAGCTTGCGGCTTATCGATGTTTTTGGATGCGAGGCGCGGTTGGCTGCCAACCGGCGCCATCATGGCCGCCAATTACGCGAGGCTGGAATCAGATGAAGATAGTGGTAGTGGCCGGCGCGAGGCCAAACTTCATGAAAGTGGCGCCGATAATCGAGGCGCTGAAAAAACAGCAGGCCATCGACCCCGCTTTGGAATTGCTGCTGGTGCATACCGGGCAGCATTACGACGAGCAGATGTCGCGCGCTTTTTTCAACGACCTGGGGCTGCCGCGGCCCGATGTCGATCTCGAAGTCGGTTCGGGCACCCACGCCGAACAGACCGGCCGCGTGATGATCGCGTTCGAGGCGCTGCTGCTGGAACGCAAACCTGACTGGGTAGTAGTGGTGGGCGATGTCAACTCGACCGTCGCCTGCGCGCTGGCGGCCAAAAAGCTCTGCATCAAGGTCGCGCATGTCGAGGCGGGTCTGCGAAGCCGCGATTGGACGATGCCCGAGGAAGTGAACCGGGTGGTAACCGACGTCCTGTGCGACGCGTTGTTTACCACCGATACGCTGGCCTCTGACAATCTCAGGCGCGAGGGCGTCGAGCCGGCGAAAATTCATTTCGTCGGCAACGTGATGATAGACACCTTGCTCAAGCACCACGTGCGCGCGCAGGCGCTCAGGCAATGGGAGGATCTCGGACTGGCGCGCCGCGGCTATGGCGTGGTGACGCTGCATCGTCCCAGCAACGTCGATGCGCCTGAGGAGTTCAAAAAAATCGTCGATGCGCTGGACGTAGTGCAGGACGAGCTGGCGCTGGTCTTTCCGGTCCATCCGCGAACGCGGCGGATGGCTGAAAATTTCGGACTGTGGAACCGCCTGCAGGGGATGAAGAATCTGCGCCTGCTCGCGCCCCTCGGATATCTGCAGATGCTCTCGCTGACCGGCAGTGCAGCGCTGATTCTGACCGATAGTGGAGGTTTGCAGGAAGAGGCGGTGGTGCTGGGCGTTCCCTGCATCACGCTGCGGCCCAACACCGAGCGGCCGATTACGATCGCGGTAGGTGCAAATCAGTTGGTGGACAACGACACGGACGCGATCGTCGCCGCGGTGCGATGCAAACTGGCCGCAGCCGGCGGCACCTTCCGCCGCCCGGAAAAATGGGATGGACAGGCTGCGCATCGAATTGTGCAAATCCTGCTGAATAGCTGATGCGTATACTTTTTCTTAGCGAGAATTTTCCGCCCGAACGCAACGCTGCCGCCAGCCGCGTTTACGAGCGGGCCTGTTACTGGGTTAAATGGGGACATCAGGTGACCGTCGTCACCACGGTGCCGAATTTTCCCGAAGGCAGGATTCACAATGGTTATCGCAACCGCTGGTACCAGCTTGAGGAGCGCGACGGCATCCGTGTCGTCAGGGTCAAGAGCCTGATCGCCGCCAACGAGGGCGTGTTGTTGCGCACCCTCGATTTTCTGTCCTTCATGTTCACCGGATTTTGCGGCGGCCTGGTGCAGCCGCGGCCCGATGTCGTCATCGCAACCTCGCCGCAATTCTTTACCGCGGTTGCCGGCTGCGCCCTGGCGGCGGCGCGCCGGCGCCCTTTTATTTTCGAACTGTCCGACCTGTGGCCGGCTTCGATAACCGCGGTCGGCGCGATGCGCGATAATCTGGCCCTGAGGATGATGGAGCGCCTGGAGCTTTTCCTCTACCGCCGGTCGGCTAAAATCATAGCCTTGACCAACGCCTTCAAAGCCGATTTGGTCAATCGGGGAGTCCCGCCACAGAAAATAGCGGTGGTGATCAACGGGGCGGACATGACGCGCTATGCGCCGCGTCCACGTGATTGCGGCCTGGCCGCGGAACTGGGTCTGCAGGGGCGCTTCGTGGTCGGGTATATCGGCACTCACGGTATGGCGCATGCGCTGGAACGAGTGCTGGATGCCGCCGAGCTGCTGGCCGATACCCCCGCGGTACGCCTGTTGTTCGTCGGCCCCGGGGCGGCGCGTGAAGCGCTGGTCGCGCAAGCGGCGCGGCGCGCGCTTTCCAACGTGATCTTCGTGCCGGCGCAGCCCAAGGAGAAAATGCCCGCATACTGGAGTCTGTGCGATGTGGCGCTGGTCCATTTGAAAGATACGCCGTTGTTCAAGACGGTAATTCCTTCCAAGATCTTTGAGGCGATGGCTATGGGACATCCCATCCTGCTGGCTGCGCCCGACGGCGAGGCGGCCAGTATTATTCGCGAGACCGGCGCCGGAGTTGTGCTCCCGGCGGAACAGCCGCGAGTTCTGGCGGAGGAGATCAAAAAGATGGCGGCTTCGCCCCAGTTCGTGCAGGCCCTGTCCCGAAACGCGCTGGCGGCGGCCCCGTTGTTCACCCGCGAAAAACAGGCCCGGGACATGCTGGCCGCCTTCGAAAAGACCGTACCATCCGTCCATCAATCGCTGAGCCACATTCACTCGGCTCCGGTCGGCAAGTGAAACCCGGCGTACTGCCTTATCCATCCCGCGGCGTACTGCTGCCCTTTGAACCAACTCTCAATGAGTCTGGAAACGGAGCTTGACGCGCTGGATGGAAGTCTGACGCCGGTTTGAGAACCCTGCTATTGTGGTCCACTGAATGAGAATTGCGATCAACGCTCTCACGATCCGGGAGGGAGGCGGCCTCGTTGCGCTGGAGAAGTTGCTTTCCGAGTTTATCCGCCTCAAGCCCGAATACGAATATTACCTGATCGCAAGCAAGGCGCTGCCGCGCCTGCACTGCCTGGAACATAAAACGGTACACCGCTGCCATTTCGTATGGGCTGAGCGCAATTTTCCGATGATCACCCTGTGGTACCTGGCGGTGCTTCCGGCCTGGCTGCAAAGAAAGCGCATCGACGTCCTGTTTTCACAAACCAGTTACCTGCCGCCGCTGATTGGCTTGAAGCGCGCGGCGTTGCTGGTTCAGGATGCCACCTATTTCTGCCGCAATCCGGCGTGGTACCCACGGCTGTCAACTCTGGACCGCGTGAAATTCGGCCTGCGCCGCCTGTGGGTCCATCGTTCGGTGGCGATAGCCGATGAGGTGACGGTGCAAACCCAGGCGTTGGCGAATCTGATCAGCGGCTGTATCCCGTCGGCCACCGATCGGATCAAAGTGATACCGCATGGACCCGGTTATTTGGACAAGCCCTGTCCGCGCCAAATCGGTCGCCTCCAGCCGTCGGACATTTTCGAAATCGTCTACGTCGCCTTCTATCGCGACCACAAGAACTTCGCGACGCTCATCGAGGCGGTAAAACTGCTCAGGAGCAGAGGAATCCCCGTCCGGTTGCATTTGACGCTGGATCGCAGCAAGCCGGAGGTGATTAACCTGGAGCGGCAAATCGACCAGCTTGGCGTCTCCGATTGGATCATCAATCACGGCCAGCTCAGCCGCTCCGCCGTATCCGAGCTCTACGAGAACTCCCATGTATTCGTCTTTCCCTCGATTTGTGAATCCTTTGGCTTTCCGCAGGTGGAAGCGATGGCCTTTGGCTTGCCAATCATCGCGGCGGACACGCCCGTCAATCGTGAGGTATGCGGTTCGGCGGCGGCGTTCTTCGCGCCCGACAATGCCGAATTGCTGGCGCTCCTGATTCAGCGCTACTACAACCATCCGGAAGAGCTGTCCATGGCCTCCCGGCGCAGCGCCCAAAGAGCCGCCCATTTTGACTGGACCAAAGCCGGCGGTGAGACGCTGGGCTGGATGACCAACGGACGCGCCGCTCACTGAGGCGACTTACACCGCAATGTCCCGCGATTGTTCTGAGCGATCATCGAGCTGCTCGGTGGTGATCTGCACGCGCGATCGGCCGGCGGAGCTTGGCCGTTGTCTGGAATCTCTGGCGCATCAGGACTATGGCCGCTTCGACGTGCTGGTGGTGGATAACGCTTCCAGCGACCAACGCACGCGGGAGCAGGCGCGGCATTGGGGCTGCCATTACACAATCGAGCCAGTCCCGGGGCTCAGCCGTGCGCGCAATCGCGGGCTGGCGCAATGCGGCAGCGAAATCGTCGCCTTCATCGATGATGACGCTATCGCGCAGCCGGGATGGCTGGCAGCGCTGGTACGGGAGTTCGAGGATCCGCAGGTTATGGCGGTGGCGGGGCGAATCGTGCCGCTGGAGGGTTTCGGCGATCCGCCAAATCCATGGGCGGCGATGCTGGATCGCGGTCCGGTGCGGCGCGCTTTCGATAATCGGACCGCGCGATGGTTTGAGCTGGCTAATCTCGGGGCCATCGGGATCGGCGCCAACATGGCTTTGCGCCGCCGCATCATCGAGGTCTGGTCTGGATTCGATCCGCGTCTGGGACGCGGAAGCCTGGTGCCTGGCGGGGAGGAAAATTACGCCTTCTACCAGATTCTCAGTCTCGGTTACCGGGCGGTTTATACTCCCGCTGCGGTCGTGCGCCATCATATGCCGCTCAATTACGAGGAAGCCCGCGCGTGGCGCCTGGAAGTGGCGGGCAGCGCCGGTGCATATCTGGCGTTTCTGATGGCTGAACAGCGGCAATACCGGCTCTGGATTGCGCATTTGCTGCTGGATGCTCTGCGGCGCCGGCGGCGAACCACCGAAGAACAAACCTGCGCGCACGCCATCCGCCTGGCGCCGCGATGGCGTGAATTGCTGGCCGCTTTGTCGGGAGCCGGATCCTACATGGGAACGCGGATGTGGCATAAGCTTTCAAGCGCCGAGGCGTTGCCGCAATGAGCCGGTCCCTCTTGCGGCACCGCCGCCGATATCAAGGCGAGGTAGCACTTGTTGCGGCCCGCCGCTTTTGAATAATGGCCTGCCTTGCGAATCTCGGTCCTGATTGCGACATATAAAAGGCCCGCGCTTCTGAGACGGACCTTGCCGACCGTCCTGGATCAGGATCTTGCGCCGGATCAGTACGAAATCATAGTCGTGCTCGACGGCCCTGACGAAGAGACCGCGCGGTGGCTCAAAAGTCTGCCTGCCGTTGAGCCGCTGCTCCGCGTGGTCGAGCAGGCGCATCGCGGGCTGGCGGCGGCGCGCAATACCGGGCTCAGGGAAGCCCGGGCGGAAACGGTGCTGTTGCTCGACGATGACCTGATGTGCAGTCGCCGGCTGGTCAGACGCCACGCTGAGGCGGCCCGGGATAACCTGATTGCGATGGGAGCGGTGCCGGTTTCCAGCGACAGTCCCCGCGCGATTGCCGCGCAATGGGTCCGCAGGTCGGTCGAAGCCAGGACGCTGCGGCTGGCGACAATTGGCCCGCAATGGCCCGTGGATATAGCGCTGTGCGCGAATTATTCGGCACCGCGAAAATTGCTGTTGTCGTGCGGCGGCTTTGACGAAACCTTTGTGGGCGCCTGCGAGGAGTTCGACCTGGGGATCCGGGCCAGAAAGGCCGGTGCGCAATTCCGCTACCTGCCTGACGCGGTGGCCAGCGAGATTTATGTCAAAACGGCCCAGGCGATGGTGCGGCGCGATTGCCCTGCCCGCGGCGCCAATGAGGTACGTTTGTGCCGCAAGCATCCGGAATTCAGGCCGGTGTCAGCGCTGTCGCGTTTCAATCAAGGCGCCTGGACCACCCGCACGCTTCGTTATGCAGCGGCCCGCGCGCCTTTTTCGCTCGAACCGGTTCTGGCTCCCGCGTTTCGTGCCAGCGAAGCTCTGACACGGCTGGGAGTCGGCGAAAAAATCGCGTTTCGCCTGCTGGATTTCCGCCGCGGGTCGGCGCTTTATCGCGGGGCCGTGCGCGAGGCCGGTTCCTGGCCGTCGTTTCGTGGCGAGTTCTGCGCAACTCTGCCCGTTCTGCTCTACCATCACGTCGGTCCGCGCCAGCCCGGTGCCTATCCGTTTTTGACTTTGTCCTATGCAAAATTCGAAAGACAGATGAGATGGCTCCGGCAGCGGGGATACACCGCGATTCGCTCCGCGGACTGGATCTCATGGAAGCGCGGCGCGGGTGCGTTGCCGCGCAAGCCCGTGCTCATCACCTTCGATGACGGGTATGCGGACCTCGTTCAGTACGCATTGCCGGTGCTCAAGGACTACGGTCTGACCGCCACCATATTCATTCCCACCCGCTGCATCGGCAAAACAAATGAGTGGGATGATGGGACTTGGGCGCTGCTTCCTCTCATGAATCGGGCGCAGATTCGTGAGTGGGCGGCGCAAGGCATCGAGTTCGGGTCACACACCCGCACGCATCCGGATCTGACCACCGTTTCGCGGGAGCGGCTCAAGGATGAGATCGAAGAGAGCGCACGCGAACTTGAGTCGATAACCGGCTCGCGCCCGGTTGCCTTCGCCTATCCTTATGGATGTTTCAGCGACGAGGTGCGCGATTGCGTCAGCCGGGTGTTCGATTTGTCCTTCACCACGCGTGAGGGGATCAACTGTCTGGGTGATGATCCTTTTCTGCTCCATCGCCTGGAAATTCTGCCCAACGACAATCTGGCAACCTTCGCGATGTTTCTGGCCTGGGGCTCTCGCCCGCTTACGGCCTTGCGCAAAAGGATGGCCATCCGATCCCGCCTGCAGGCCGCAGTCCGCAGACTGCCCCGCCCCCATTCCGTATCCCCTTCCGACGTTAAAATCACCAGACGCATTGGAACTTGAGCGCCGGCATTCACGGCAGCTTCCGCTGTTCAGAGCGGGAGCCACGGCGCCTTGGGGACCAAGGTTCAGGCACCTCGTGATTCAATTTACGCGCAACAGCCGCCTGGATAAGGCCGCTTGAAAACCGTTCTCACACGTTTGGAAACCGCGTCCTCTTCGGATGCTCCGGCCGCAGGCTTCAACGGCGCCGTGAAAGATCCACGGCTGTGGCTGAGCGCGGTTATATTGGCCGCGTTCGCGGTTCGCGCGATGTTTTTAGTCCGGCCGGGATCGCGTTGGGCTTTCAGCGATGACAGCGGCTATTATCTGGAACTGGCGCGGGGTTTCCTGCATGGCTGTGGTTTCGCGCCGTTCTCCGCTTATTGTGGACCGCCTGAGGTGTTGCGGCTTCCAGGTTATCCGCTTTTTTTGATCCCGTTTGCCGGGCACTTTCGCCTGACAGTAGCGGTCCAGGCTCTGCTGGGCGCGCTGACATGTTATCTGGCGGCGAAAATGGCGGGGAAAAAACGAGGAGCGATCGCGGCTTTGATCGCTGCGGGACTGGTCGCGTTCGACCTTCCCACGATCCTCGTTACCAAGGAACTGGTTTCTGAGGCCCTGTTCCAGTGTATGGCATTCGCAGCGATTTTCGCGTGCTTCGAAGGCCTGGGAATCCTTGCCGCCGGGCTGCTTGGGTTGTGTATTTTCATTCGTCCGGTTGGCTTGGCGATCATACCGGCCGGCGTGCTTATCCTGTGCGTCAAGCGCAACTGGAAAGTTGGTTTCGCCGTTTTGGGAGTTCTTTCGGTTTTGGTCCTGACGTGGGCTTTGCGCAATGACCGGCAAATCGGCATATTCAATTTCACCATCGAGGGCGCGGCCAATCTTTTTTGGTTCACGGCTCCCGGCGTCATCGCGCATCACGACGGGGTCTCGCCGGCAGCAGTCGAGGAATCGTTGAACCACGCGTTGGACGCTCACCTCGGCCTTATAAAATCATATAAACCATCGCTCATCTGGGGACCGGCAGGGACGCCCGCGGGATCGCGTCTGATGCTGGCGCGAGCCATCGAGACAATCCGCGATTACCCACTGGATACTGCGCTGGTTACCCTGGAAGGATTTGCGCAGCTTGCGTTTGAGCCCTATCAACTTGAAACGGGCTGGCAGGGATTTATCACCAACAAGGACATCGTCGCACTAGTTAAACGGGCCTGCGCGATAATGCAGACCGCTCTGCTGGTGTTGCTATGGTCCGGGGTTGTGCTTGCTTTGATAAAGCGGCCGGAAGATCGCGACGGGTGGCTGCTGTTGTGCGCGGCCCTTGTTCTTCTGCTGGCAGCCGCGCCTTTTCCCGGAAACATCAACGTCCGGTTTCGCACGCCAGCAATTCCCTTTCTCAGTGTTCTGGCCGGGATGGGCTGGGCGTCAGCCGTATTGCCCCATCACGTTCGGGGTCGCATTGACGAAACTTGAAACTCTCGGTCGTCATTCCGACGCGTAATCGCCGCCATCTGCTGGCACGGACTCTGCCTACGGTCCTGAATCAGAATGTGGCGCCCGGCGAGTACGAAGTGTTGGTTGTATCCGACGGTTCGACCGACGGCACGGCGGATTTTGTGCGGGGCGTCAAGACCACCGTCCCGTTGCGGGTCCTCGATCGGGACCATCGTGGAATCGCGGCGGCACAGAATGCCGGAATCGAGCAGGCTCGCGGCGATTTGGTCATGGTGCTCGACGATGACATACTTTGCGGGCCAGCGCTGATGGACAGGCATCTCGACGCTCATCAGGAGGATTTCTTCTGCGTTGCCTTTGGTCCCCGTTTTTTTTCCCCCGAAAGCCGGCCGGGACTGGCAACCGCGATGCTGGGCAACTGGTACCGCGACCACGCCCGCAGGCTGACGCAGGAAGGTGGGCCGCGCGGCCGCTTCGATGTCTGGCTCGACAGCAATTTTTCCGTTCCGCGAAAACTTCTCCTGGCCCATGGCGGCTTTGACGAAAGCCTCAAATACAGCACGGAGGACCGCGAACTGGGGACGCGACTGTGGGACGCGGGTGTGCGCTTCAAGTTTCTGCCCGATGCCCCCGTGTATGAGATATATACGAAGTCGGCCGACGACGTGGTGTTCTCCGATGCACCCTCGATCGGCGTTGACGAGATAAAATTCTCCCGCAAAGCGCCTGGATACCGGCGTTTCTCGCTGCCAGCCTCGCTGCTTGGCCAATCGCGCGCCAAGCAGATGGCATGGTGGATGTTTTGCGCGCCGCCGATTTCACCGGACCCTGTCCTTCGGATTCCGTGCCTGTTGACTGAACGTCTGCGAAGGAACGCCAGGATTGAGAGCTTTGGCATCCGTGTTCTGCAGTACCGTAAAGCGACGGCGGTCATGCGCAGCGCGATGCGCGAAGCCGGTTCATGGCGGGCGTTGCGCGATGAGTTCGGAGTCCTGCTGCCGGTGCTGCGCTATCGCGCGAAGGTTGGCTGCCGGTTCCAAGCCCAGGTGCGATGGCTGGCACGGCGCGGATACGTGGGAATCACTCCATCCCAATGGCTGGCCTGGGTGCGAAGGGGCGCTCCGCTTCCTGAGCGGCCGGTGTTAATAAGCTTCGAGCCGGCACACGGGCAATTAGCCGAGCACGCGTTGCCGGTTCTGCGCCGTTATGGCTTTGGCGCGGTGGTCCATGTCGCCCTTGCCCAAACAGACGGCAGGCCGCAATCCGACCGGCGTTCGCAACCGCGTCCGATGACGGCGGAGCAGATTCGCTATTGGGCCGGGCATGGTATCGAGTTTGGTTTGTGCGGTCGCAGCTATAGCGGGCTGACGGAGTTTGAAGGACCGGCGCTGACTGAGGAGGTCGCAAGCGGACTTAAGGATTTGGAGCAGGTACTCGGCTATCGCCCCGTATCATTCGCCTATCCCCACGGACCGCTGGATCACGCGATGGTCGAGCGGGTGCGGCAGTGCTTTGATCTGGCGTTGAGCGGTGCGCCAGGACTCAACTCGCTGTGTACCGACCCGCACCTGATGCGCAGCGCCGCCATCACGCCCGACTCGCACATGCGCGAACTTGCCTGTGCGGTCCTGTTCGGCCGCCCGAAACTTCGGTTGCGCGGTTGGCCTGGCAAGTGAAGCTTTCGATCGTTATACCGACGCTCAATCGCTGCGCGATGCTGGCCAGAACTTTGCCGCACGCCCTCAATCAGGATTTGCCGCCGGGCGAATACGAAGTGGTTGTGGTCTGCGACGGATCCACCGACGGCACCGCTGAATTTGTCCGCAGCATAAGATCGTCGGTTGCGCTGCGGGTAATCGAACGTCCGCATCGCGGTCTAGCGGCTGCGCGCAACGCCGGCATTGAGGCAGCGCGTGGTGAACTGGTGTTGCTCCTGGATGACGACATGTTTGGCCAACCGACGTTCGCCGCTCGCCATATCGCGGCGCACAACGACGGCTTCGACGGCATCGTAATTGGACCTCTGCGCAGCGCGCCGGAAAGCAGAAGCGGTCTCGCGACTGAACTGGTAAGACGCTCGCATAACGAATATCACGACCAGCTGGCCGGGCAGGGACCGATGCGGTCCGCATACAAAATCTGGCTTGCCGCCAACTTTTCCGCCCCCCGAAATCTGCTGCTCAACCATCGGGGCTATGACGAAAGGTTTTCCAGCTCCGAGGATCAGGAGTTCGCGATCCGGCTGTGGAATGCAGGAGTGCAATTCAGGTTTCTGCCCGACGCCCCGGTTTACGAAATCTACTCCAAAAGCGCCGGCCAGGCGGTCGCTTCAGATGCGCCGCGTACGGGTAAAGCGGATGTACAGTTGGCGCGCAAGCATGGCGGGTACCGGCGCGCATCGATCCTCGCCTCGTTGATTGGGGAATCGCGCGCGAAGCTGATGCTCTGGTCGCTGTGCTGTATTCCCCCGATTTCGCCGGACCTGGCCCTGCGTGTACCGTGTTCAATGGCGGAAAGTCTGAGCGCGAATTCCCGAATCGAGCAGATCGGCCTTCGTGTTTTTCAATACCGCAGGGCGATCGCGATCATGCGCGGCGCGATGCGCGAGGCGGGTTCCTGGCAAGCTTTGCGGCGCGAGTTCGGGATGAGGCTGCCAGTGCTGCGCTATGCGCGGATTGAATCGGCGCAGAGTTTCCAGGCGCAGGTGCGATGGCTGGCGCGCCGCGGATATGCCGCAATCGCGCCGTCGCAATGGCTGGCCTGGATAAGAAGGGGAGAAGCGCTGCCCGATCGCCCGGTGCTGATAAGCTTCGACTGCGCCTACGCGGAGTTGGCGGAAAGCGCGCTTCCGATTCTGCTCCGCCACGGTTTCCGTGCTGCGGTTCACGTGGTCACCGCGGAAATCGGCGGCACGTCGCAATGGGATCGCGAGTCGGGCATCGGTCCCCAGCCCCTGATGACCGCCGCGCAAATCCGGTACTGGGCGGAAAAAGGGATCGAGTTTGGCTCGCATGGCCGCCGCCTTCGCCATCTAAGCGGGCTCGAAGCCGATCGGCTGGCGGATGAGATCGAAGGCAGTGCCGCGGACCTGACCCGGGTGCTGGGCCGTCCTCCACTGTCCTTCCTATATCCCGGCGGTGCCGTGAATGACGCGATTTTGGACTGCGTGCGGCGATCGTTCGAGATGGCAATGGGCGACCAACCAGGTCTTAACGCGCTGTGCACGGATCTTTACCGGATGCATACCACGGCTATCAGGTCTGACCATCGAATAGGCAATCTTGCCCTGGCCGTTGAATTGGGCCGGGTGTCGCTGCGCGCCCGTAACCCGGTTGTCGTGAACGCCGTTTCTTCGCCCCGAACCCAACCGGTCTTGGGGCATTCGTGCAAATTGCGTAGCAACGAGCATGCCGGCGTCCGCTGAAGCTATCGCTGACCTGCCGGAAATAAGACCGGCACCGCGCTCCGCCACTGCGGGAACTTCGGAGCCGATGCGGCTGATGGGCCACGGACTCATCAACGGCGGGAGCAAGCTCCTTCTGGCCCTGGTCGCAATTGTTCTGGTCCCGCTGATGCTGAAAGGGCTTGGAACGGATCTTTTCGGTCTATGGCTGTTCGCCTCGATGGTCACGGATGCGGTCGCTACGATTGCGGATCTCGGGGTGCAACTGACGGTGATTCGCGAGGTGGGCGCCGCCGGGAACGAACATTCGGAGGTTGCCCCGTTCATCAGAGCCGCCGCCAACTTTTATCTGCGGATCATGATCCTGGGGGCGCTGGCTATAATCGGTACGGGTCTGGCGCTCGCGTCGCGCCGTCAAAGCACCGTTGTGACTCCCGGCCTTGTCACCAAGGTATTCATAATCGTGGCGGCTGGATTTATCGCCGACCAGATGTGTTCGTTGCAGCTGTCGGTGCTGCAGGGATTGCGCAGGTTCGACCTGTCCAATCTGATTGCCGTTTCGACCTGCCTGTTGAACGCATTTGCGATCGTGTGCGTGCTGTCGTCGGGCGGGCGATTGCTTGCCGTAGTTCAAGCCGAGGCCGCGGTATCAATACTCAGTCTGGTCGCCGCTTATGCTGTGGTCGCCGCAATGGTCCCTGCGTTCAGGCAGAAGCCCCACCCGCTGGAACTGGACATCCTGCGGCCGCAAATGAGCTTCAGCCTTTTGAGTCAGGCCAGCGTTCTGGCCAACGCCACCCTGTGGAACGGGCCGCCGATGCTTATCGGGCTCATGCTCGGACCTGCCGCGCTGGTTCCCTACCAGCTCGGCTGCAAGTTCCCGCTTGCGGCGGGCAACATCGCCTGGGAGCTGACGACGGCGATCATTCCGGCGTCAAGCCGGCATCAACGCACCAACTGCGCCACCTCCACGGCGCAGACGCTCGAGACCGGCACGCGCTTGGTGGTCGTGCTGACCTTGCCCGTCTACATCATTTTGTGGATAGCCGCTCCATACCTGCTGACGGCTTGGCTGGGCCGCGTGCCCGAAGGCACGGTGCTGGTCTTGCGCCTCATGGTTGTGGCCTCGGCCATCAGCGCGTGCGACGCAGCCGCAGCGAGTCTCCTGACCGGCCGTGGGATGGTCGGATTCTTATCGGCGACGGTGTTCGGCGTGGCGCTGGTGGCGCTGCCTCTGACCGCCTACCTGCTGAGACGGCTGGGACCGGTGGGCGCCGCCTGGGCCTTGATGTTTTCGGCGCCGGTCGCGGCCGTTTTGATGCTGCGGGCGGCGGCAGACGTCTGCGGCGTCGCGCTCTCCGATCTTGCGCGCCGCATCGCCCGCCGCGTCTGGATACCCGCGATGGTCTGTGCGTGCGCGGCTCTGATTACAGTACGAAGCCTTCATGATGGGCGCTGGTTTGCGGTGATCGCGGCCGCGTTGTCAGGGGGACTGGGCTATTTCATCGCCTACGCCGCACTTGGCGCCCACGAGGAGGAACGGAGGCTGATGCGGTTTGGAATCGATGCGCTGGCCGACCTGTTTCTGGCGGCCGTTAAAAGCGCTTACCCGCTCTTGCGCTCATTCGCCCGCATATGCGGTTTGCAAGCATCGCGGCATCCGAAGCTCGCCGGGGTGGTTTATTCGATAAGGGATCCCTACAGGCAGGTTGGGGCCTTCGACGTCGAATACGAACGCGCGCACGACCCATGGAAGTATACCACCGACTCCTCCAAGCGCGAGCTTCATCTCATGGCCCTGGGGATGCTCGAGGCTGTGCGTCCTCCGCAAGGATTCGGCCGTGTTCTGGAAATCGGCTGCGCCGAAGGCGTCTTCACCGAAATGCTGGCCCCGTTGTGCGGCTCGCTGATGGCGGTGGACTTCTCCGACATCGCACTTCAGCGCGCCCGTGAGCGATGCGTTTGGGGCGCGCACGTGACTTTTTCTCATTGGAATCTTCGCAGCGATCAGATTCCCGGACATTTTGATCTTATCGTCGCCATGGACGTGCTTGGTTATATCCGCCGTCCGGGAAAATTGCGCGCTGCGTTCGATCGATTGGTATCAAGTATGCGCGCCGGCGACATTCTTTTCGCCGGCGACTTCCGCGAATCCTTTGATGAATCGTGGTTAGCCAAACGCCTTCACTTCGGGGGAAGGTGGGCAATCGAGGAACTCGCGCGGTATCCCGGCCTTCAGCGGCTCCAAAGGACCAGCACTCCGACTCACGAATTTGTGGTTTTGCGCAAGTTGTAGCTGGTTTCCGGGTCCGGGAGTGAAGCGCTTGTAAGCCAAGAGGTTTCATTTGAACGGCCCGCGTCATTTTGCGCACGCCGTCGTGCGCTGGATCGCGGTAATCTGGATTCAGGTGGGACTGGTCCTCTTCGGCCTTATCGTGCTCGATGCGATGGCTATCGTCGTATTCCATTCACGGACGGTTATCGACCGCCGCGCTTTCGCCGACGCTTATCATGGAGCCGCCTGGACGCGCGAGTATTTCGACGAACTGGCCAAAAAGAACTCAAGATGGCAGCCCTACGTGTACTGGGTTGGCGCGCAGTACACGAGCAAATACATTAACGTCGATGCGGCGGGATTGCGCAGGACCGCACATGCGCACGGCCGTACTGATTGCGAACATCCGGCTCGCGTATTCATGTTCGGCGGATCCACGATGTGGGGTATCGGCGCGCGCGACGATGAGACAATAGCGTCCTGGGTTCAGAAGATGCTCGACGCCCGTCATATATGCGCCGAGGTCACGAATATGGGCGAGGACGGCTATGTCAGCACCCAGGAGGTATTGTTGCTGGCCGAGTACATACGAGCCGGCAACATACCCGATCTCGCTGTTTTCTTCGACGGCTACAACGATGTCTTCTCCGCGGAATATAATGATGCGCCCGGCCTTACCTATGATGAGGAAACAAGAAGCAGGGAATTCAACCTCTGGAGTTCCCGCCGGCGCCTGTTCGCCGCCGCCGCCGCGAGATTTGTTCTGGATACCGGAGTCGCCGAAATAGGCAAGAAGCTGGTCGTGGCGCTGGCGCCTGAATCCTACTCCGAAGTGGACGGACGCCTGGTCGCAGCCGGGGCCGCTAGAGAGACCATCAGGCGCCTGGCCAATGACGATCAGTTCCAGCAGCAGGTCGTTCGAATGTATTTATTGAATAAACGCTTCGCCGATGCTTTGGCCCTGCAATTCGGTTTTCGCGTCCTGACTTACTGGCAGCCGTCCCTGTTGGACAAGAACCAAACCAGCCCTTTCGAGCGGGTCGTACAGGATCAGGCCTATTTCCCCGAAGAAAAAGCTTTCGACCAGGCAATCGGCCGCCGTATTTCGACAATCGCCGGTAAAAATCAAATCCATGATTTGAGCGGTCTTTTCCGGAATAAACCGCAGCCTTATTTCATTGATGAAATACATGTCAGCGGCGCCGGCAATCGGCTTATTGCCGAAGCCATGATAGACGATATCGCCGCTGCCCTGGAACAAGTGACCCCAAAGCTCAATGACCAGGTCCGCGCGCTGGAAAGCAACAGTCACTGAGCCCAGGTTGGTATTGGCGACAAAACTGGTATGGCACGAGCGTCTGCGTTAAATACCGGGATGATCTCCAAAACCACTGCGGCCAGGCGATCCGCCGATTTACACGGGGGTTTGGCCGAATGCGGCCCGCGGGAGAAAAATCTTCTAACGCGGCTTGAGGGATGGCTTCCCGCCGATCGGCCGGTTACCGCAATGTTGCGGGTGTTCGCCGCGTCGTTGGCGGTGCGGTTGCTCTATCCCCTGGCTCACGCGATATTCCGCGCGCAGCATATCCCGGCCAACACCTTCGCCTTTGCGGAGATCGGAAATATAGCCCTCAATATATTTCACGGTCGGGGCTTCAGCTCGCCCTTTTCCGAAGGGAACGTGCCCACTGCATGGGAATGCCCGCTTATGCCCTATCTCTGGGCCGCCGTGATGAGACTGCAGGGGGAAGCCTCCGAGCGAACATACCGGGCGCTGGTCTTACTACAAACGATACCAACAGCGTTGTCGGTTTCTCTGTATTGGCTGGTAGCACGTTATGTCACACGGCGCGCGCCCCGAGTTCCGTCGTATACACCCGCTGCAGCCGCCCTGGTCTTTTGTTTCTGGCCCGAGTCGTTATTGCGCATCCCGGAAATCTGGTATTACCAGTGGCAGGAACTGGCGATCGCCTTGCTGGTGTGTGCCGCGCTATGGTGGTGCGATGATCCGAAGCGGCGCTCCGGCGCGGCTTTGGGTGCAGCCGCCGGCATCCTGGCCCTGATTAACGTGACGCCGCTGCCGGTGTATGCGGTGGCCCTGATGGAGCCGTTCATACGCAGGCGTGCGCCGCTGCGCGCGATGGCCGGAGCCGCGGCGGTGTCGGCGGCGGTTGCCGGCTCAATCGTTGCGCCGTGGCTGATCCGCAACGCCGTCGAACTTCACGCCTTCGTGCCGATGCGATCCAACGGATGGTACGAGTTGTTCCAGGGCAACAACCCCCGCGGATGCATTCGCGAGCAGGCCACCTCGCTGCATCCCGCCCTGAACGCGCAGGAAGCGGCGCTGTACAAATCACTGGGAGAAATCGGTTACGTACGCCTTTGCCGCGAGCGGGCGCTTAACTATATGCGCGCCCATCCGGCGCAGACCGTTTGGCGCGCGACGGAGCGCTTTTACGTAGTCTGGTGCACCGACATATTCGATAGATGGCCCTGGGACGCCCGGGAACGGCTTGAGCGAACGGCTTTCACCTGGATCAGGTATATTACGATTACCTGCTCCGCCGTGGTTCCCCTGGTTATCGTGATCTATGGTCTGTTCTCGGGCGGCTTAAGTGAGTTGCCGCACCCTCTGGTATTTCTGAGTCTCTTTGTGTTCATGCCCTTGCCGCATTACTTTACCCTGGCCGATCATGAATACGTGCAGACCATGCGCACGTGGCTGGCGTTTCTGGCAATTATCGTGCTTTTGCGCCGTTGCGGTTTGTCCGGCGATTCGCCTGAACGCCGCGATCTTGAGCAGCAAGCCCACCGGTGAAAGAGAGCGCCGCCAAATCAATGCGCGCAGCGGTCGATTATTGCCAATGGCGTGGGCCGCGATTTGCTTTCGATTTCGGAATTGTCAGGGATTGCGTCCTGATCACCGGTGTTTGCGTATTCACTTTCGCCTCGTACGCCGGAAAACTGGGTTTTTACAGTGATGATTGGGGCATGTTTGCGGACCTCTCGACCGTACGGCATCCTTCGATTTTGGCATGCTTTGCCGCTCTTTCGACCCACGAACGGCAGATGCAGATGCGGCCTGTGCAGATATTTTATTTTGCCGCTCTGTACCGGCTGTTCGGCAACCGGGCAATCGCATATCACCTGACCAACAGCCTCATAGTTTGCCTGGTCTCCGTGCTGCTCTATCTGGTGTGCCGAAAAGTCCTTTCACGTCTGGATAGCCTGGCTGTCGCTCTGATCTATTCGCTTCTCCCGCACTATTCGACGGCCCGGTTCTGGTTTGCTTCATTCCAGGCGCCGATGAGCTGCGCCTTATGCCTCCTTGCCGTACTCGCAATGCTTAATGCTGCCGGGCGGCGTGGAACTCCATCGGTGTTGTGGCTGCTGCTCGCGTCGGTTTCGGCAGCCTTGAGCGTGTTGGCATATGAAGTCACTTTTGGTTTGATGCTTCTGATTCCGGTGCTGGTAAAGTTCAGCTCGTCGAACTTCAACTCGAGCGAGCCTTCAGTTCGTTACCGATCCTTGCGGCTTTACCTGCCGTTCGCCGGCGCCTTGTCCGCGGCTATGTCTTACAAGATCGCGGTAGAAACGCGTTACTATTCGCGCCATAGTTACAATGTGCTGCGGGACTTCGGACCGATTGCGCGCGCCTTTGCCGCGCATCTGATCGAGTTCGACTTCGGCCGCTTTGCCCTCGAGGTCCCCTACACGGCATGGCAATGCCTTCATCTCGCTCCATCCGGTCAATTTGTTTTCACCGCGGCCGCGTTGGGCGCGCTGGTGTTTGCTTATATTCGGAAAGCGGGAACGCCCGTTGACAGGCCGCCGGTCAAAAGCGCAGCGGCCTGCCTCATCGCGTTTGGTCTGCTCACCTCCATCATGGGTCTGGCCTGGTTTTTTGCGGACAAAAAAGACAGTTTCATTGCGACCGGAGCCGACAACCGCATAACGATAGCCGCGGCCATCGGCGCCTCGGCCGTTGTTGCGGGCTGCGCGGGCTTGTTCTCAAACCTTTTTGGCCAGGCCAACCGGGCCGCGATTTTCGCCTTTTTCATCGCGGTATTATGCGGATCCAACTACCTGATCGTAAGTACAATCGCGCAATACTGGATAGCCGCCGGGGCGCGTCAGTCGCAGGTGCTGGCCGCGGTCCATCGGGCGCTGGTGCGTGCACCGGTGGGAAGCACCGTTTTGGTGGCTGGATTCTGTCCCTACATTGGACCGGGGATCGTGTTCGAGAGCACCTGGGACATGACAGGGGTGCTTCAACTCAGTTACGGTGATGACACTCTCAGAGGGGACGTGGTCAATAGCCACGCCAAACTGGCAAGGAACGGTGTAATTACGCAGTCTTACGACGAAAACAGTTACGGATTCAACGATTTGCTCCTCTTGGTGGACGTCGGCACGGGAGAGGTGGACCGGCTAAACACGAGCGCTGCGGCAAAACAGACACTTTTGCCCAAAATTAAACGCAGTCCGTGTCCCTGGGCAAAACCGGGGCGGGGGCTGCCGGTGTTGTAAGTTTGGAGGGGCCGGATGTATTGGCGGGGCAGCCTGGCTTTCTCTACCTCCGGTAAACCGTCAATCGCCAAGCAATGCGATTTCAGACCGCGATCATTTGACGATGGCAGATCTGTATAAAGTAGCCGCGGGCCTGAAGCGTGCGCTGTGGGTGATCTGGATCGAGGTCACCCTGGTTCTTTTGATGCTTGCTTTCTTAGAGCTGACCATTGATATCGGCCTGCATTTTACGCGCAAGCCGGAAGTCGATCCGCGAGTGTATGCCGACGGTTATCAGAAGGAGCGCTGGACCCGTGAGTATTACGATGAGCTGGCCGCATTCACGGTCCAATGGCATCCTTATGTTTACTGGATCGCGTCGCCCCGTCGGGGCAGATACATCAACATTGGAGACGACGGCATTCGGCCGACCTGGCGCGGCGCCGAACGCTCAAACGCGGTGCCGAAAACAAGAGTGCTGCGTATCTTCATGTTCGGCGGGTCCGCTATATGGGGCGAAGGCGCCCGCGACGATTATACGATTCCTTCTCTAATCCAGAAATTGCTTGCGGCCACTCCCTACAGGGTGGAAGTAACCAATTACGGACAACGCGGTTATGTCAGTACTCAAGAAGTACTCTTTCTTCAGGAGCAACTGCTTCATGGAAGCATCCCTGACCTGGTTATTTTCTATGACGGCAGCAATGACGTCGAATCGGCGGCGCTCAACAGCCGGGCGGGAGTCACCTATGATGAAAGGTATCGCGGCCGGGAGTTCAACCTGCTGAACTGGCACAATCCGCACGATCGCTCGCTCTTGTATTATGAGGCGTTCAAATCGATGGTTGTCAACTCCGGTCTCGGAGAGATGGCGCAGATGATCGCCGAGCGGCTGGCGCCCCAAGAGTATCGCCTGCTTCAAGGCAGGTTGATCAGACTTATGCACCGGCGGCGCGGACAGACCGCGGAGAAGCGGGATCCCCATCTTGAGGATGACGTTATCCGCGATTATTTGTACAACAAGAGCGTTGTCGAGGACGCGTCGCGGCGGTACGGTTTCAAATGCCTGTTCTACTGGCAGCCGGTAATTTACTACAAGAAGAAGCTGACACCATACGAAGCCGCCTGGGAAAACGATCCGTGGGTGCGCGAGAACCGAGACCTTTATATAGGCGTCTACCAAAGGATGGCTGAGATTCACGAGAAAGTCGGCGTCCGCGACATGAGCGGTCTTTTCAGTACATCCAGCGCGCCTTATTTTCTCGACTATGTACATATCAACGAGGCCGGCAACATGGTTGTAGCCAAAGCGATGCTGCCTGATATAGTGGACGCACTGCAGAAGCTCGACAGCAAGCGTGCCGGCGCTCCAGGCCATCCAGCTGCGGTTCGGATTGCAATCGGCAACTGAAAGCGCGCGCTGTTCATTCAAAGTCGATCCGGCGCCTGACCCGGGTCGCTCGCGCCGAGCTACCGCCAGGATGCTGTTGGCGGTGGTGATTGTCGCGATGATTGCGCGGCTATTGATGGTCAGGAACTGCGCGCCTGCGGTTGATCCCGACACCCCCAGCTATCTCGAACTGGCCAGTGACTTCAGTTCGCTGAGCTTCGGAGGTTGGGACGCCAGCAGAACGCCGGTTTTCCCCCTCCTTCTGCTGGCGAGCGGGAGAGACTACGTCACGGCGAGGCTGGTGCAAACCCTGATCGGCGTTGCGACAGCTTCGCTGCTGGCTCTTTTGGTAATGCGTCGAACCAACAGCAGTGTTTTCGGGATTCTTGCCGGGACCGCCTGGGCGCTCGATTTGGGCGCGATAACCTATGAATCGGCAATGATGTCCGAAACCGTGTGCACGTTTTTTTTGCTGGCATCGGTTGTGGCGCTGCAACGAACCGTTTCCAGGCCGTCCACGCGCAGGGCGGTGACCTGGTACGCAGTAACAGGCTTACTCACCGGTATGACCGCGCTGGCCCGGCCGTTGTACGCCTTTCTATTATTCATATATTTTTCGGCTCTGCTAAAACTCGGTGAGCGGGAAGGCGCGGGCGCGCGAACCAGGCGTCTTGCAGCGTTTGCAATACCCGCGGCCGGGCTGATGCTGGCCTGGTGCATTTTCAATTGGTTCGTGGCTGGTTACTTCGGTCTCATGAGCACGGTGGGTCTGTCACTGAGTAATCATAGTGGTGAGTTTATTGAACTTGCTCCGGAGCGTTATGTCGCTATTCGTGAGCCGTATTTGCGGGTGGTGAGAAGGCAGATTGCAGAAGGCGGATCGCGTTCCGAAGCGATCTTCGAAGCGGCTCCGGAAATATATAGAGAGACCGGATGGACGGAGATCGAGCTGTCACGCAGACTCACCCGCATGTCGCTCGAGATGTTCATCGCGCATCCGCTGCTCTACGCGCGCAGCGTGTTGCGAGGCTGGAACCGATTCTGGATTCCCGACGCATATTTTGGATTTCCGGACCAGTTTTACAAGCCGGCGTTCGGCCTTTTTGTACGCAAGCTGTGGAAGGTCCAGAAGCTGGTTTGGTTCGCCGTAAACCTACTGTTCCTGCTGATCGCCGGCTGGGGCGCGCTTCAATTGATACGCCGGCGCTTGAGCCTGGATTTCGACTGCTGCGTAATCGCGGTGGTGCTGGCGGCCTCGCTGGTGCAGGCGGCGATTGAACTGGGGGAAAATTCCCGTTATGCAGTTCCCACAGTTCCATTGGTAATCTACGTGGTGGCGGTCTGGCTTTGGAAAGTGAACAGCCCGGAAAGCTATCCGAACGAAACACGCGCCATCCCTGCCAGCTCACTTGTTGAGAGGCATTATAATAGCTTCGATTCGTGAGAGAACCTTTCGATTTCTTTGATCTGGACCCTTAGGTTATGGTCAAACCTTAATTTTCTCCGAATCGGGGCAGAGGAATTTGCAATTGCACCGTGTTGGCGGTCAACGATTGCTGACTAAGCCATGATCACGCGATGCGACGGCTTACGGTATGGCGCGGTCGCGTTGCGCGTGTCCACGATCAACGGGGCGTGGTTCAGGATCAGGCGGTAGTCTATATCGGCATGATCGGTGACTATTATGACAGCATCGCTCGCCGCAACAATCTCGGAGTTTAATCGGACTGAGAACAGCGGCTTTTCCAGATGACGGGTTTCCAATCGCGGCACGTAGGGATCGTGGTAATTCACCGTGGCAAGGCGTTCGTGCAGGAGCTGGATAATGCGGATGGCTGGTGCTTCCCTTACGTCTTCGACATTCTTCTTGTAAGCGGCGCCGATCAGCAGGATGCGAGCGCCGTTAAGCGCCTTACCCATCAGGTTCAATCCTTCGATAAGGCGGTCGACCACATGCTGCGGCATTCCCGAATTGATTTCGCCGGCCAGTTCGATAAAACGGGTATTGAAGTCGTATTGCTTGGCTTTCCAGGTCAAATAGAAGGGATCGACGGGAATGCAGTGCCCGCCCAGTCCGGGACCCGGATAAAAAGGAGTGAAGCCGAAAGGTTTGGTCGCCGACGCCCCAATCACTTCCCAAACGTCGATACCCATCCGCTCGAACAGCAACTTGAGCTCGTTGATCATCGCGATATTGACGCATCGGTAGATGTTTTCGAGCAGCTTGGCGGCTTCGGCCGCCCGGGCCGAGGAGACTGGCACGACTCGCTCGACCAGCGCGCCATAAGCGGCGCCTGCGACCCTGCCGCAGTTGGGAGTTATGCCGCCAACGACTTTGGGAATGGTGCGGGTTGAAAAATCCGGGTTGGCCGGGTCCTCGCGTTCGGGCGAGAACGCGAGAAAATAATCTTCTCCCACTTTTAATCCGGAACTCTGAAACAACGGCAGCAGTATCTCATCAGTCGTCCCGGGGTAAGTGGTGCTTTCCAGCACTACCAGTTCCCCGCGATGCAGGTGCTCGGCGACCGCCGTCGCTGTATTGATGACAAACCTCAAATCGGGCGTGCGTCCTTCGCCCAGCGGTGTCGGCACGCAGATGATGGCGGCGTCGCAATCACGCAACAAGGAAAAATCCGTAGTCGGTTTCAAACGTCGGGATTTAACCAATTGCGCGATTCTTTCACCAGAAATGTGGCCAATATAGCTTCGGCCGGCCTGCAACTGTTCGATTTTCGCCGGGTCGATATCGAAGCCCATGGTTTGAAATCCCGCCTCAGCAAAACAGCACGTAAGAGGCAGCCCAGCGTAGCCCAGGCCCAACACGCCGACACGGGCGCTGCGATCCTCGAATTTACGAATTGCATGCTCGAGCAAACCCGCCATCAACTTCTCTCCTGCAGCCCATCTAAAATCCCGACCGAAAGCCGCCTTCGCACTCCGGCACCGACCTCCAGGGTGAACGCGACAATTAGACAAAATATCGCCAAATTAGCCTGATGTAAAGGTATTTCGCAACTTTAAAAGGCTTTACGTTCAGGCACTCCCTTTTTTCAATAAATTCAATACGAATGCCATAGAAACTTAGGTGAATTTCATAATCAGCCGGGATTGTTCGTAGGATGACGCGTTTGCGACTGAAGCAGCCGCGGTTGGGCCTGGGCCCTTGTCGTGCAGCCAGGCGCCGCGTTGGGGATCCTGTCGTTGACGCGCTGGATCGGATGATGCTTAGCTCGGTCTCAGGATTTTGATCATGAGCGAGCAGATTTACGATGCGGATCGCATTAATCGCGAGCAACTCGAATTTTGGAACAGTGCGGCGCCGGGCTGGAAGCAGATGTGGACGATGCTGGAGCACGCCGCCCAGCATGTCTCCAATCGGCTGGTCGAACTGGGCGGCTTGAAAACCGGCGACCGCGTGCTCGATATCGCCAGCGGTTCGGGCGAGCCGGCAATCACCGCGGCGCGCAAGGTCGGGCCAGCCGGACTGGTCGTGGCGACCGACCAGTCACCGGCGATGCTTGAGCTGGCGCGTGAGCGGGCCGCCGCGCTGAGGATTGGCAACATGAAATTCGTGGTCACCAGCGCCGAGCAGTTGGAAGTCGAGGAGCGGGACTTCGATGCGGCAGTGTGCCGATGGGGTCTGATGTTCGTCGGCGACCTCGACAAGGCCATCCGCCGCCTTGCGCAAGTGCTGTCCGCACGAGGGCGGTTTGCCACGGCAGTCTGGGGACCGGCGCACAAAGTGCCGATGATCAGTCTGGGTGACGACGCCGTCCGCAATCTGGCCGGACTGCCGCCGCCGCCGCCCAATGCGCCGGGTCCGCTTAAGCTGGCCGATACCAAACCGCTGGAGCGCGCGCTTGAGGCGGCTGGATTCAAGGATATCCGAGTCGAGCCGCTCAACGTGCGGTTTGAATTCGAATCGCCCGCGGCCTTCGCCGAGCAGCGGCGCGCCGTCTCGACGCCCTTTCGTGCGCTGCTTGCAAAGCAAACGCCCGAGCTGCAGCAGCGGATCCTTGACTCAATCGCGCAGGAGGCGCGACGCTATGCCGACGCGTCGGGACGGGTGCGGATGGACAACGAAGCGCTTTTGCTTGCGGCCCATCTGTAGGCGCGCGTTTCTGCTTCGCCGAACAGCCTCATAACTCACTTCCCACAAGGTGGATCGTATGAATGTTAAACTCGAGGGCAAGGTGATACTGGTAACCGGCGGCGCTTCGGGGATGGGCCGGGCGACGTCGATCGCGGCGGCGCGCGCGGGCGCCAAAGTCGCGATTTGCGACGTCGATGGAAAAGGCGGCGAGGAGACGCTTGGGATGACGCTGGCGGCGGGCGGCGATGCCTTCTTCTCGGCCTGCGACGTCAGCGCCGCGGCGCAGGTCGAAGCGTTCGTCAACCAGACGGTGAAGAAGTTTGGCCGCCTCGACTGTGCCGCCAATATCGCCGGTATCGAAGGGAAATGGGGAGACAATATCGCCGATGCGCCGGAGTCAAACTTCGACCGCGTGATCGCCGTCAATCTCAAGGGCGTGTGGCTATGCATGAAATATGAGATCGCCCAGATGCTCAAGCAGGGCAGCGGCGGTTCGGTAGTCAACCTGGCGTCGGCTGCGGGCCTGGTGGCCAATCCAGGCTCAGCCGCTTACGGCGCATCCAAGCACGGAGTGATCGGACTGACGAGAACCGGCGCCTTGGAATATGCTCGGCAGAAAATCCGTGTCAATGCGGTTTGCCCCGGCGCGATTGAAACCCCGATGTTGTCGCGAATCTTTGAGGTAGTGCCCCAGCGCGGCGCCCGCATGGCCGAGATCGAACCGGTGGGGCGGCTCGGTACGCCCGACGAAATCGCCGCCGCGGTCCTATGGCTGTGCTCCGATGACTCCTCGTTTGTGACCGGTGCCGCGCTGGCCGTCGACGGCGGTCTGACCGCGATGTAAGCCCGGCTACCCTTCCAGAATCCGGCGCGCCACGCCTTCGATCCGGTCGAATGCCTTTTGCAGGTTCGCCATCGAAGTTGCATACGAGATACGCACATGCTCGGGCGCGCCGAAATCGTTTCCCCCCACCAACGCGACCTGCGCCTCGTCCAGCAGTATCCGCGCCAGCCCGTCGCCGTCCCCGATCGGCGCCCCCTTCCATTTGACGCTCAGCAGCGGACTTACTTCGGGGAAGGCATAAAACGCGCCCTCGGGCAGGTTGGGCAGACTGAAGCCGGGCAGCGCGCGCACGCGCTCGACCACGTAGTCGCGCCGCTTGTGGAACTCCGCGACCATCGTGGCGACTTCGTCCTGCGGTCCTTTCAGCGCCTCCACCGCCGCCGCCTGGGCTATCGAGTTGGGATTCCCGCTGTTCTGTCCCTGCAACCGCGCGACCGCCTGGATCACCTCGCGCGGTCCCGCCACAATTCCCACCCGCCATCCGGTCATTGCATAAGTCTTCGATAGCGAGTTAAGCACGATGCCGTGATAGCGAAGCCGAGGTTCGATGCGGAACAGATGGGGCGCGCTGCCGCCGTAGGTCATGTGCTCATAGACGTCGTCGCACAGCACCCAGATTCCCGACTCGGCGAGCACGCGGCTTAACTCCCGCAGATGCTCCTCGCGATAGACCGCTCCGGTCGGATTGCAGGGCGAATTGATTATAATGCCGCGCGTTCTGGCGCTGATAGCCGAGCGTAGTTGCGCCGCGCTCAGGCGAAAGCCGTGATCCTGGGACGCGCGTACCAGTTTGGGCTGCGCGCCGGACAGCCGCACCATCTCGGCAAAGCTGACCCATGCCGGGGTGGGTATGATGACTTCGTCGCCTTCGTCGAACAGCGTTGCAATGACGTTGAAGGCGCCCTGCTTGCCGCCCGCCGAAGCCATCACCTCCGCCGCTTCGTATTCCAGTCCGTTATCACGCTTGAGTTTGTAACAGATGGCCTGTTTGAGCGCGGTGGTGCCGCTCGCTGCGGTGTACTTGGTCTGTCCCGCGGCCAACGCCCGGCGCGCCGCCTCCTTGATTCGCTCCGGGGTGTCGAAATCGGGCTCCCCCGCGGCCAGCGATATCACGTCGGCGCCGGCTTCCTTCAATTCCGTGGCGCGTGCCTCGGCGGCCATCGTCGCGGACGGGCGCAGCGCGGCGACTCTACGATTGAGCTTGAGCATCGGGATTCCTTAATGGCGCTCAGTCCAGTTTGAACTTTTCGCGCAGCCGCTGCATCACGGGGGCCGGCACCAGCGCGGGCAGCCGCTGGCCGTAGGCGGCGACTTCCTTGATCAGGTGTGAGGCGGAGAAGAACAGCGCCGGATTGGCGAACAGGAAAATCGTCTCTACGTTGGGCTTCATGTACTTGTTCATGTGCGTCATGCCCAGTTCGTACTCGAAATCGGTGACCGCGCGCAGACTGCGGATGATCACCTTGGCGCCAATGCGCTCGGCGTATTCGACCGACAGGCCGCTGAACTTGTCGACCCGCGCGCGCGGTTCAAGATCGCGGATCGATTCGCGAATCAGCGCCACGCGCTCATCGGGCGTGAACAACGCGTTATCCTTGTGCGGATTATAGGCCACCGCCACGATGACTTCGTCGAAAATCTCCACGCATCGGCGGATAATGTCGATGTGCCCGTTGTGAATCGGGTCGAAGGTTCCGGGGTAAACCGCACAGCGGTGCGCGCTCTCCTTGCTCTTGTTCATTACGCAGCCTCTCCGCTCTGGCGCCGGTAAAGGGCGATTTGATGGTCGCCGAGCGTGGCCAGGCTTAGCCGCTGCAAACCGGGCAGGGAAGCCGGCACCGCCTCCAGACGCGAAACCTCAGTTGCCGCCCACGCTCCGTCAGACAATAGATCGAATTCCATCAAGCGGGTCAACACAATATCGCCCCAGCCCTTGCGATAGGGCGGATCGAGCAGCACCAGGCCGAAGCGTTCGTGCTCAGCGCCGAGCGCCTGGATTGTCCGGATCACGTCGCCACGGATTACCCGGGCACGGCCGGAAAACCCCAGCGCGTCAAGGTTGCGGCGCAGCGCTTTGATCGCCGCGCGCGCTGAATCGACGAAGGTGACATGTCCGGCCCCGCGCGACAGCGCCTCGATCCCCAGCGCGCCGGTGCCTGCGAACAGATCCAGTACGCGCAGACCCTGAAGATCAAGGCGCACGCTGAGCCGTGAAAACATCGACTCCCGCACCCGTGCCAGAGTAGGGCGGGTGGCCAAGCCGCGCGGTGCCCCGAGTTTGTGCCCGCGCGCATCTCCGGCGATAACTCGCATCTGGCTATAAATCTAACTGCTTGCATCAACGCAGCCAAATGGGCGTTTCGCCTGGGGGCGGTCCCGGTCGATTGCGTGCTCGACGATGGTACTTGTGCCGGATGAGTCGCGGCGGAATACTTGCGGGGAACGGAGCTTTTGGCTAGGTGTCATAAGATTTTTGCAAGCGGCGCTATCCACGGATAAGGCGCTGCATTACGCTGACGGGAAAATGGCAGACCAAAAACCGATCGAGTTCTCCCAAGCCACGCTCAAAGAGTATCGCGAGGTGCTCGGCCGCTACCCCACGCGTCAGGCCGCCCTGCTGCCGACCTTGTGGATGGCGCAGCGCGAGTTCGGCTGGATCAGCGAGGAGGTCGAGGACTACGTCGCCCGGCTCATGGAACTGCCGGCCGCGCATGTACGGGCTGTGGTTTCGTTCTATACAATGTTCTACCGCAAGCCGATGGGCCGCTGGCATCTTGAGGTTTGCGCCAATCTGCCCTGCCGCCTGCGGGGCGCCGAGCAAATCCTCGATTGCCTCAGCCGCAAGCTGGGAATTGAGCCCGGCGAAACCACCGCTGACGGCAAATTTTCACTTACCGAGGTCGAATGCCTGGCCTCCTGCGGCACCGCTCCGATGCTCCAGCTCAATCACGAACGCTTTTACGAAAACCTGACTCCTGAATCGGTCACCAACCTGGTTGACGAGCTGGCGCGCCGTGTTAGCTGAACTGATTATCGGCGCTATAAAAGCGATCATCGTCCTGCTGATGGTGCTGAACCTGTCGGCGATTCTGCTCTGGTTCGAGCGCAAGGGCAGCGCGCTGATCCAGGATCGCGTCGGGGCCAACCGCGCCGCGATTGTCGGCGTCGGACGCCGCCTGGGCCTCCCCAATCTCGGCTTTGTCAACACCCTGATGGCCGACCCGCTCAAGCTGTTCACCAAGGAGGATTTCGTGCCCGCCGGCGCCGATCGATTCCTCCATGCCCTGGCTCCGTTTTTGGCCATGTTTCCGGTGCTGATCACGTTCGCCGTGGTGCCCTTCGGCGACACCCTGATCATTGGCGACCGTTCCATCAATTTACAGGCCGCCAACCTCAACGTCGCCGCCCTTTATATCCTGGCCACGATCGGGCTGGGAGTTTACGGCGTGTCACTAGGGGGATGGGCTTCCAACAATCGCTGGGCCCTGCTGGGGGGAATTCGCGCCACCGCCCAGATGATCTCCTACGAACTTGCGATGGGCCTGGCGATCGTCTCGATGGTGATGACCTACGGCACGCTCGACCTTCAGTTGATGTGTCGCGAGCAGGGCGGGGTATGGTTTGGCTTTTTGCCGCGATGGGGAATTTTCGTCCAGCCCCTGGCCTTCCTGCTGCTGCTGACGGCCGGGATGGCGGAATCAAAGCGCGTTCCCTTTGACCTGCCTGAAGGCGAATCGGAACTGATAGCCGGATATTTCACCGAATACTCGGGTGGCAAGCAGGCCGTATTCATGCTGGTGGATTTCGCCGAAATCGTACTGGTATCGGCGCTGGTCACGACCTTTTTTTTCGGCGGATGGCAGTTTCCCTGGCTTTATCCCGACGGTTTCCATCTGCCGGGCGGCGCGTTCTTTCATTTGCCCAACCTGGCCGTAGCCATCATTCAAATCATCACCTTCACGCTCAAGGTGGTGGCCTTCTGCTGGCTGCAAATACTCCTGCGATGGACCCTGCCGCGTTTCCGCTATGACCAACTGATGCGGCTGGGGTGGAAGGGGTTGCTGCCGCTGGGCCTGCTCAACGTCGCCGTCACCGCCTGCGTGATCGTGTTTGGGGGAGTCTAGGATGCCTCTGTGGCTGTTTATCTTTCTTGCTGCGCTGGCAATCATCGGAGCGGCCGGTGTCGTTCTCCAGCGCCATCCGGTGCACAGCCTGCTGTCGCTGGTGATGACGCTGGTGGTGATCGCGGTGCTGTTCATCGGGCTGGGTGCGGCCACCGTCGGATTTCTCCAGATGATCGTGTACGCCGGCGCGATCATGGTCCTGTTTCTGTTCGTGATTTGGTTGCTTAACCTGCAATCGCAACCGCTGGAACCGGGGCATCTGGCGCTTAAATTCCTGGGTTCGCTGGGCAGCGCGGCCCTGATCGCCGAACTGCTCCTGTTCGTGGTCCATCCCCCGCCGGCAATCACGCAAAACCGGGCGGTCGCGATGGATTTCGGTTCGATCGGACGCCTGGCGCAAAGCCTGTTCACCGATTATCTGATCGCGTTTGAGGCGACTTCGGTCCTCCTGCTGGTGGGAGTAATCGGCGGGGTCGCATTGGCGCGGCGTACCACAGCTGGCGGCGGGGGCGCCCCGGGAGGAACTCCATAATGGCTCCGCCAAGCTATTACATGATTCTAAGCGCGGTCCTTTTCTGTATCGGGGTGTCGGGAGTTTTGCTCCGGCGCAACGTGCTCATCATCTTCATGTCGATCGAGTTGATGCTCAATGCCGTCAATCTCGCTTTCGTTTCCCTCAGCCGGGCCTGGGGTTCGGTTGACGGGCAATCGATCGTGTTTTTCGTAATGACCGTGGCGGCCGCCGAAGCGGCAGTCGGGCTCGGAATCATCCTGGCCACTTTCCGCAACCGCGCCACGGTCAACGCCGACGAAATCAACCTTATGCGGTGGTAACGCGATGGCGGAACATTTCCCCCTTGGCTTAATCCTGCTGTTTCCCGCGATCGGCGTGGTCTTCAACCTGTTTGTGGGGCAGCGCGCGGGACGCACCACTGTCGGCATCGTGGGAGCCGGCGTAATCGGGGCCGCTTTTGTGGTCGGCGCCGTCGCTTTTGGTCGGCTGCTGGGATTGCCTACCGGCGGCGCGCTCACCTCCACGTTGTGGCCGTGGATCGAAGCTGGCGCCTTCAAGGTTGACGTCGCGCTGCGCTTTGACGCGCTGACCGCCGTGATGGTCCTGGTGGTGTCGGGCGTCGGTATGCTGATTCACATCTATTCCAGCGGCTACATGGCCGAGGACGGAGATTACGCCCGTTTTTTTACTTACATGAACCTGTTCGTTCTCTCGATGCTCACGCTGGTTTTGGCGGACAATTTGCTCCTGATGTTCGTCGGCTGGGAGGGCGTGGGGCTTTGCTCCTACCTGTTGATCGCGTTCTGGTACACCAATCCTGAGTATGCTTACAACGGCCGCAAGGCGTTCATCGTCAACCGCGTGGGCGATGCCGCTTTCATCCTCGGCATCCTCACCACGGTCTGGGTGGGAGCCACGCACGGACTGTGGACGCTCAATTTCGTCGAACTGCGGCAGCACATCGCCTGGTTCGGGCCGGCTACGGCGACCATGATTTGCGTGCTGCTGTTCATCGGGGCGACCGGCAAGTCGGCGCAGATTCCGCTCTATATCTGGCTTCCTGACGCGATGGTGGGTCCGACGCCGGTCAGCGCGCTGATCCATGCCGCCACCATGGTCACAGCCGGCGTTTACATGGTTGCGCGGCTGAATTTCCTCTACCTGTTGAGCCCCGATGCGATGGAGCTGGTGGCGACGGTGGGAACAATAACCTGTATTTTCGCTGCGACTATCGCAATCACCCAGCCCGATATCAAGCGCGTACTTGCCTATTCGACTATCAGCCAGCTCGGCTACATGTTCCTCGCCGTTGGCGTCGGGGCGTTTTCCGCCGGCATTTTCCATCTGATGACGCACGCGTTTTTCAAGTCGCTGCTCTTCCTGTGCGCCGGTTCGGTGATTCACGGCATGGGCGGTGAGCAGGACATGAACAAGATGGGCGGCCTGGCCAGTAAGATGCCGATCACCTGCACCACGATGTGGATCGCTACCCTGGCGATCGCCGCAGTGCCTCCATTTGCCGGGTTCTTTTCAAAAGACATGATTTTGTCCGGAGCCTATACCTCTGGTCATTTCGGATTGTGGCTGTTGGGACTGATAACGGCGGGGTTTACCGGTCTTTACATGTTCCGGCTGATGTTCATGACCTTCCATGGCGAATCGCGGGTGGAACCCGAGCGCGCCCACCATCTGCATGAGTCGCCGCCGGTGATGACATTGCCCCTCATGGCGCTAGCCCTGCTATGTGTAATCGGCGGCTGGGTGCAGCTGCCGGAAGGCTGGCTGTGGGGTGGCTCTTTCTCGCGCTTCCTGTCAGGCTCGGTGGGGATCTTCAAGCCGGCGCTTGAAGCCAGCGACCTGGGACTGAGTATCCTGAGCCTTGCGGTTTCGCTGACCGGCGCGCTTATCGCGTACATTTTCTATATCCGTTACCCGGGACTGCCGACCTACCTGGCGTGGCGTGCCAAAGCGATTTATCAGCTGCTGCTGGAAAAGTACTACATCGATCAGATCTACGATGCGTTGGTTTCCAGGCCGCTCTTTTTTATCGCGCAATACGTGCTGTTCAAGGGACTTGACTATTACACGATTGACGGACTCGTGAACGGCACCGGAACGACCGTGGAGGCGAGCGGCGACGCTGTTCGGCGGTTCGAGACTGGCAATGTGCAGCATTACGCGCTGATTTACCTGATCGGTGCTGTGGGAATTGCGGCCTTTTACCTATACCTGGTGATGCGCTGATGAGCGGCTGGTTGACGGCGCTGGTATTCCTGCCCCTGCTCGGGGCGGGTTTCGTAACACTGCAAAGCGATGAACGCGCGGCATGGCGATCCGCGTTTATCTTCTCGCTAATCCCGCTGGCGATAAGCTTCTACCTGTTCGCCGCCTTTGATCCGCAGCAGGCGTCCTATCAGTTCGTCGAGCGCTATGATTGGATTCCGCAGTTTGGGATTTCCTATCACATGGGTCTGGACGGCATCAGTTTATTCCTGGTGCTGCTCACCACGATTCTGATTGCACTTTCGCTGCTGTATTCCGGCGGCGGCGATATCGGGTTTCGCGTTCGTGAGTTCTGTTTCTTCATGCTGGTGCTGGAAACCGGACTTCTGGGAACGCTGGTTTCCATCGATCTCTTCCTCTTTTACGTGTTCTGGGAAGTGATGCTGATTCCGATGTACTTCCTGATCGGCATCTGGGGCCACGGGCGCAAAATCTACGCCGCGTTCAAGTTCATCCTGTATACGATGCTCGGATCGCTGTTGATGCTGGTCGCGATCCTGTACCTGGTCTTCAGGGCGCGCACCGCGTTGGGCCATCTGACCTTCGATTTGCCCGACCTGATGTCGGTGCCGCTCACGATGAACGAGGCGCGCTGGCTGTTTGCCGGTTTCGCCCTGGCCTTTGCCATCAAGGTGCCGATGTGGCCGTTTCACACCTGGTTGCCCGACGCCCACACCGAAGCGCCGACGGCGGGCTCCGTGATCCTGGCCGGCGTGATGTTGAAGATGGGGACCTACGGGTTCCTGCGCTTCGCTATTCCCTTGTTCCCCGATGTCGCCAGGGAGGCGGCGCCCATCTTCATGGCCCTGGCGGTGGTCGGCATCGTGTTTGGCGCGCTGCTGGCCCTGGTTCAGCCCGACCTGAAGCGCCTGGTCGCATATTCCTCGGTCAGCCATCTGGGCTTCGTGGTGCTGGGAATCTTCGCTCTCAATCCGCAAGGTGTGGAAGGCGCGATCTACCAGATGCTCAATCACGGAATCTCGACAGGCAGCTTATTCCTGCTGGTCGGGATGCTCTACCTGCGCCGTCATACGCGCGAAATTTCGGAATTTGGCGGGTTGTGGCAAAGCATTCCGATCTATGCCGGAATCTTTATGGTCGTGATGTTGTCGTCAGTCGGGCTGCCTGGTTTGAACGGCTTCGTCGGCGAATTCCTGATTCTGCTGGGCGCTTACCTGCACACCTGGCTGGCCGCCCTGTTCGCGGTCAGCGGATTGATCCTGGGGGCGCTGTATCTCTTTTATGCCTATGAGCGCGTGATGTTCGGCCCGATCACCAAGGACGTTAATAAGGCGCTGCCGGATCTCTCGTTGCGCGAGATCGCGGTAATGGTTCCGTTGCTCGGCCTGATGTTTTTCATGGGCTTTTATCCCGGGCCGCTGCTCAACCGGATGGAGCCTTCCGTGCTGGCGCTGGTGCAGCGCACGCATACGCACATCGCACGTATCGATTCGCCTTCCGCAACCTCGGCGGTCGTGGCGGAATTAACCAAGGCTGACAGGTCCCGATGACAAACACCTTTAGTCTGGCTGCAATCACTTTCGACTGGCGGCCTATTGTGCCGCTTTTGATCGTCGCTTTGGGCGCGATAATCGTCCTGCTGGCCGGGGTAAAAGTCGATGATCGCGAGAGCGAGGGACTTGGATGGCTTTCGCTGCTGACAATAGCGATCGCCTTTTGTACCGCTTTAGCGATCCCCGGCAATCAGCAGATCAGCTTCGGCGGCGCGCTGGTCGCCGACGGTTACACGGCCTTTTTTTATCTGACCATTCTGTTCGCCGCCGCTATCATTGTGCTGATGTCGCTTGACTACGTCGCCGAGGAAGGTCTGCCCGGCGGGGAATATTATTCACTGGTTCTGTTTGCGACGGCGGGAATGATGCTGATGGCGGCGGCGGGCGATCTGATTATCGTTTTCATCGGGCTGGAAACCATGTCGATCTCCGTTTACATCCTGGCCGGTCTCGCCCGCACCAGCCCGCGCTCCAACGAAGCGTCATTGAAATACTTTCTGCTGGGTGCGTTTTCCACCGGTTTCCTGCTCTATGGCATCGCGCTCATCTATGGCGCGACCGGCACGATCAAACTGCACGCGCTGAGCACGCTGGCCACGGGCGTCCCCGCTCCGATGCTGCTGATCGGAGTTGGGATGCTGCTGATCGGATTTGGCTTCAAGATCGCCGCGGTGCCGTTTCATATGTGGACGCCCGACGTTTACGAAGGCGCGCCGACCTCCATAACCGCTTTTATGGCCGTGGGCGTCAAGCTGGCCGCCTTCGCCGCCTTCGTGCGGGTTTTCCTGGTCCATCTGCTTGGCGTGCAGACGGACTGGTCGATGGTTTTGTGGGTCCTGGCGGTCCTGACGATGACCACGGGCAATATCGTCGCGCTGATGCAGACCAATTTGAAGCGGATGCTGGCTTACTCGGCGATAGCGCATGCCGGCTATATCCTGGTCGCGATGACGGCCGGTACCTCGATCGCCGGAGCGGCGGTCTTGTACTACCTGCTCGGTTACGCGTTCACCAACCTCGGCGCCTTCGCCGTGATTATCGCGCTGAGCCGCCGCGGACATCCGCACGAGTTGATTTCCGACCTGCGCGGACTGGGCACGCGCGAGCCGGCTTTGGCGGCCGCGATGGCGATTATGCTGTTTTCGCTAACCGGGATTCCGCCTCTAGCGGGATTTGTCGGCAAGTTCTCGGTCTTCTCGGCCGCTCTGAATCAGGGCTACGTGGCACTGGTGGTTATTGCGGTAGTCAACAGCGTGGTGTCCGCCTATTATTACCTGCGGCCGGTGGTCGCGATGTACACGGATGAAGGCGGCGCCGAGGTGGTTGCTCTTAGCTCACGTCCGGCACTGATCGCCGCTATCGCGATCGCGGTAATCGCGACGATCGCTATCGGTGTCTATCCCCAACCCTACATGAACGCATCAACCAGCGCTTTCGCCTCCGCCTTGAGCAAACCTCCGCTTGCCACCACCGCCTCGCTGCGTCCGTAGCCATGGCGCTGATTATCCGCTCGCTCAGCGCCGAACCAGCGTCATTTCATCCATTGGTTTGGGGCGATGGCCAGAAGTCGGGCCGCGGTTGCCCGCTTGCCTTGGCGGGATTATTGTTGATCGTGTAGCATGCCTATCTTTGAATACGAGTGTTGCCGTTGCGGCGCGTTGGGATCGGAGATCGTGATTGGATCCCGGCGTGAAACGACCCCCGCCTGCCCGCAATGTGGCTCGCGCAGGACCCGCCGCGTCATGTCCACCTTCGCGGTGGTCGAAACCGAAGCATCGCGGCTTAAGAGCTTCGATCCCGCACGGTCTCGGGACGAGAGCTTTTACAGGGACCCGCGCAACGTGGGATTATGGGCGAAGAAGCGCGCGCAACAGATGGGCGTGGACCTGGGGCCGAAGTTCGAAGCGACGGTGGAAAAGGCGCGCAGCGGAAAACTGATCAAAGATATGCTATGAATCACCCGCGGCGGTGGAAGAACTGGGGCCATTCATAAGGCTAGGAGCGTTTGCTTTCGTGTCGGACGAAAAGGACAGGTTTGGCGACAAGATTCGCGATCTTGAAAAAGCCCGCGAGGACCAATGGGCTGCGCAGCGCGACCGCGAGCTGCTCGAAAGGCTCCGCCGCAAGCAGGCCGAGTTGAAGCAGGCGGTTAGTGCCGCTGCCGAAACCATGGGCGCTTTGTGCCCCCGCTGCCATCATCCATTGGTGAAAACCGAGCAAAAGGGATTGACCATCCTGAGCTGCCCCGAAGACGGCGGTGGCTGGCTGGATCAGGCCGAGCTCAAGTCCCTGCTGCAGCGCCTCAAATAGAACCCAGGCCGGGCAGTTCGTTCGCTGAACTGAAACACGCGCCGCCCGCAGGCCGGTTGCTGTGACCGGAGAAGTCTTCCGACACCCCTGGCGGAACGGTCCGATTTCGGAACTATCCTCGCCGGCAAGCTGATTTACTTTCCCCCATGCGTAGAGTGCCCGGTGCGCGGGTGCGGAAGCAAAACTTAAACTCCCGCCACCCTTTTTGAAAGAACTGCTGCTTGACACCTCTGTTTCGCGCAAGCTACATGAGGATTGGAAACGACGATTATGTACTTCCAGTTTGGCGTTGCGCTTGCTCTTGCCATAATCGGCATCGGCTTTATGGCGGTGAACTTCGGCTTGCAGAAGCTGCTGGCGCCGAACAACCCCTATGAACGCAAGCTGACGCCGTACGAATGCGGCGAGCCGCCCACAGGCAAAGCCTGGATCAACTTTAACGTACGCTTTTACCTTATCGCGCTGATTTTCGTGGTGTTCGAGGTGGAGGTTGCCTTCCTCACCCCGGTTGCGGTCGTCTACATGGATTGGATCAGGCGCGGTCATCGCCTGTACACGTTGGCTGAAATCCTGATCTTCCTCGGCATTTTGATGGTTGGCCTCATATATGTCTGGGTCAAACACGATCTCGAATGGCTCAAAAAGGTGGCTGACTGAAGGCTGCCTTGGAGTGATTTAGCGATGCCTTTACTCAACACGCTGCCGGATTACGTTCTGACGACGAAAACCGACGAAGTGATCAACTGGATGCGCAAATCGAGCATCTGGTACATGCTTTTTGGCCTCGCCTGCTGCGCTATCGAATTGATGCATACGGGAGGACCCCGCGCCGATATCGAGCGCTTTGGCGCCACCCCCAGGGCGTCGGCGCGCCAGTCCGACCTGATGATCGTGGCGGGCACCCTGACCTTGAAAATGGCCCTGCGCACGCGCCTGCTTTACGATCAGATGCCCGATCCGAAGTATGTGATCTCGATGGGCAGTTGCTCCAACTGCGGCGGGCTCTTCCAACTGGCCTATTCGGTGTGCGACGGAGTCGATAAGATCCTGCCGGTTGACGTCTATGTGCCCGGCTGTCCGCCGCGTCCCGAAGCGCTGACCGAGGGTCTGCTCAAGCTCCAGGAAAAGATCATGAACGAGCGCTGGCTGACCCGCGCCAACGGCAAGCCCACCCAGGCGGCGCAGGCATAGCCGGCGCTGGGTGAACCTGTACATGGACGCGCTGGCGACATACCAGGCTGTCAAGGAGCGGTTCGGCGCCAAGGTGCTCGAAATAAATGAGAAGGCGCTCGATCCCTTCATGGTTGTCGATCCGTCGGCGATCGTCGAGATTTGCCGTTTCCTGCGCGACCATCCCGAAACGGCGATGAACTGCCTTACCAACGAAATCGGGGTCGATTACAAAGATCGTATCGAAGTCGTTTATGAGCTTTACTCCTACCCCAAGCGCTACGGTGTCACCCTCAAGGTGAAACTGCCGCGCGATAATCCAGTCGTCGAAACGGTTGAAACCGTGTGGAAGTCGGCCAACTGGATGGAGCGCGAGATCTTCGATTTGATCGGCGTTACGTTCCAAGGCCACAGCGACCTGCGGCGCATCCTGATGCCGGAGGACTGGCCGGGCCATCCGCAGCGCAAGGATTTCGTCGAGCCGATGGAATATCACGGCATCTCGACCGTCCGTGACAGCCCAATCATCAGGATGGAAGCGGACAGGAAATGAGCATCCGAACCGAGGAAATGACGCTCAACATGGGGCCGCAGCATCCGTCAACCCACGGGGTGCTGCGCTTCGTGATCAAGGCCGACGGCGAGGTGATGCGCGAGGCCATCCCCGACGTCGGCTATCTCCATCGATCGATCGAAAAGATCGCGGAAAAGGTCGGCTATCACGGCTTCATGCCTTACACCGATCGGGTGGACTACGTCTCCGCGATGTTCACCAATCAGGGCTGGGCGATGGCTTGCGAACGGCTCGGCGGGATCGTGGTGCCCCGGCGCGGCGAATACTGCCGGGTGATCGCGGCCGAATTCAATCGGATCGCTTCCCATCTGCTGTCGGTCGGCACGATGGGCATGGATATAGGCGCGATGACGCCGTTTACCCATGCGATCCGCGAACGCGAGATGATCAACGATCTGATCGAGGAGTTGTGTGGCGCGCGGCTTACCTTCAACTATATGCGGATCGGCGGCGTTGGATGGGACCTGCCGCCGGGATGGCGCGAGAAGGCGCTGGCCTATCTCGACCATTTCGATCCGATTTGGGAAGAATACAACGCCCTCATTTCGTACAACAAAATATACGTCGAACGTCTGGCCAACGTTGGCGTGATTAGCACCCAGGACGCTATCGATTACAACCTGGTTGGTCCCAATCTGCGCGGCTCGGGATTCAAATGGGATATCCGCAAGGATATTCCCTATTCGGTTTATCCGGAATTTGATTTCGATGTCCCGGTGGGCACCGGTGAGTTCGGCACGCTCGGCGACGCGATGGACCGCTACATGGTGCGAATACGCGAGATGCGGGAGTCCTCGAAAATCCTGCGTCAGGCGCTCAACCGGATCCCCGACGGTCCGGTACTTGCCAAAGTGCCGCGCAATTTCAAGCCCAAGGCGGGAGAGTGCCAGGTTCGAGTCGAGAGCTCGCGCGGCGACATGGGCTGGTACGCGGTCAGCGACGGCAGCGCCTATCCGTGGCGCGTGCATGTCCGCACCGGGTCGTTTGCCGCGATGGGTATGATTAACAAGCTCAGCCGCGGGCTGATGATCGCCGACCTGGTAACGCTGATTGCCAGCCTCGATGTAATCGCGCCCGAGATCGACCGTTGAACCGATGCAGCAGCTTGCCGACAGCTTGATAGCCCAGGGTATGTTCGGCGCCAATCCGCCGCGCGACCTCATCTACGCGCTCTTCATTTTCGTCTTCAGCCTGATCGTCTTTCTCGGTATCGCGTTTCCCTTCGCCGGGATTGTCAGTTGGGTGGAGCGTCGGGTATGGGCACGGATGCAGTCGCGATGCGGTCCCAACCGCGTCGGCCCCAACGGGTTTTTGCAATGGCTCGCCGACGGACTCAAGCATATCTGCAAGGAAGACCTGATCCCGGCCGATTCCGATCCGGCGCTGTTCAAGTTTGCGCCTTACCTTGTCATCCTGGCGTTTACGCTGCCGTGGGCGGTGATGCCGTTTTCTTCGCAACTTATCCTGGCAGACCTCAATGTCGGCATCCTTTATATGACCTCGGTCACGGCGCTGACCGTGGTGGGCGTTCTGATGGCGGGGTGGGCGTCCAATGACAAGTGGTCGCTGATCGGGGGAATTCGTTCAGCCGCGCAAATCGTGAGCTACGAGATACCCGCCGGCCTGTCGATTTTCCCGGCAGTGCTGATGGCCGGGACGCTTTCGATGCAGGGCATCATCAAGGCCCAGGGATGGGCCCCATGGACCTGGTTTGCCTTCAGCAACCCCTTTACCTTTATTGCCGCCAATGTCCTTTACATCTCCGCGCTGGCCGAGGGCAATCGCACTCCCTTCGACCTGCCCGAAGCCGAATCCGAACTGGTGGCCGGATTCGCCACCGAATACAGCGGGATGCGCTACCTGTTTTTCTTCGCCGCCGAATGGGGGAACCTGTTCATTATCGGCGCGATCATCACGACGCTGTTTCTGGGCGGATGGCAATTTCCGCTGATCAGCAACAACGCGGTGGTGATGAATGTGCTGCAGCTGATTACCTTCAACATCAAGGTCCTGTTCCTGGTGTTTATCTCGGTGTGGGTGCGGGGCACGCTGCCGCGGGTCCGCATCGATCAGCTCATGTCGCTGTGCTGGAAATACCTGGTGCCCATTTCCTTTGTTGACCTGGTCGGAACGGCGGCGTGGATCGCGATCTGGCCCAGTGGAAACTCCGTCGCGCCATGGATTATGCTGGCGCTTTTCCTGGCAATTGTGGTGACGTTCCTCAGACGCGTGTTGCATTACTTCAGACGCTCGAAGATGGAGCTTTATTTAAGCCCCACCATCTGACTTCGCGCATGCGATAAAAACTTATGGCCAAGAGCTATTTCGGCAATATCAAAGACGCGATCACCACCATTTTCGAAGGGCTGGCGGTCACCGCTTCTCACCTGATCCGCAAACCTTACACCGTCCAGTATCCCGACCGCATCCCGGTCCGGGTGCAGGACACCCTGCCGATCCGCTATCGCGGAATTCTGGAAGTCGATCTCGATATCTGCACCGGATGCCTGGCTTGCGAACGGGCCTGCCCGATCGATTGCATCGTGATCGTCGTGGAGAAGGACAAGCAAACCCGCCAGATGCTGATCTCGCAGTTCGATATCGACATCGCCAAATGCATGTATTGCGGGTTGTGCAGCGAACCGTGCCCGACCGGCTCGATCCACCATACGACCGAATTCGAGGGCGCTGATTTCTCGCTGGAGAGCATGATCCGGCGCTTCGTCCCCGAACCTATCTACGCCTACAAACCCGCCAAAGGTCCCGAGACCGATCCGCGCATCATTCCAATACTGAATCGAGGGATGCGCTACGTGAATGAATTCGCGCAGCCCGGCAGCGACAAGCCGGCCGAAAAGGTCGCATGAAAAGGCGCGGCTGAGGCCCATAGCGGACGTCCCATGATTGCACAGGCGATATTCTATGTTTTGGCGGTTCTGACGGTGGGCTCGTCGGCGATCGTCGCCTTTTCGCGAAATATAGTGCGCTCGACGTTCGCGCTGCTGGGGGCATTTATGGGCGTCGTCGGAATTTACGTGCTGCTGGCTGCCGATTTCGTCGCGATGATCCAGTTGCTGGTCTATGTCGGCGGAATCCTGGTGTTGACGCTCTTCGCCGTGATGCTGACCCAGGGTATTGCCGACGTCACCATTTCCAATCGCGCCGTCGGCCGGCTGCCCGCCCTGATTATCAGCGCCGTGGCGGCGGGGATCATGATTTTCGCGGTGTTCAGAACGCCATGGCGTCAGAGCGCCAGAATAATCGTGGCGCCGACGACGTACGGGATCGGGAACGCCTTCCTGGGTCCCTACGCGCTACCCTTCGAACTGGCCTCCATCGTGCTGCTGGCCGCGCTGATCGGTGCGGTCGTGATTTCGCGCCCGCTCGACCGCGGTGTGTCAAATCGATTGAGTAATGAGGAGTAGCGATGCCCGGCGGTCTGACTTTAAATCATTTCCTGGTGCTCAGCCTGATCGTTTTCGCGCTGGGCCTGTTCTGTGTGATGTCGCGGCGCAACGCAATTGGCATCCTGATGGGCGTCGAACTGATACTGAATTCGGCCAATATCAACTATCTTGCCTTCGCGCTTTTTGGCGGGGGCAGGTACGACGGCCAGGTCTTCAGCCTCTTCGTAATCATGCTCGCGGCGGCCGAGGCGGTGGTCGGCCTCGCCATCGTGCTGGCCATCTATCAGGATCTGCGTACCATCGATGTGGACGCGACCGAAACGCTCAATGGCTGACTGACCTCAGGGCTTTCACCCTGATTGAGTTTCCGATATTAAATGCGCGGCAAGTCAAGGGAGATGGATCTGAGGCGGATGACTGACTAACGGCTCCAGCGGCTGGCGGCCTGCCAGCGTGGGACATCTTCTGGCGCTTGTCGATGGTCTGAGGTTATGGAGAACCCGGTTTCCGTAGATTTTATTCGCTGGATAATCCTGCTGCCGCTCGCCGGAGCTGCGATAAATCTTCTACTCGGCCCGTGGATTCAACGTAAGCTGGGCAAGGGCGCGATTGCGCTGATCGGATGCGGGGTGGTTCTGGCCGCGTGTGCGATTGCGGTTTCCGGCTTCTTGCAGATGGTCGCGCTACCGCCCGGCCGCCGCTTCATGCTCGACGACCTGTGGGTCTGGATGAATGTCGGCGGGATGAAACTTGACATCGCGTTCTGGCTCGACCCGCTTTCGATGGTTATGACGCTGATCGTGACCGGGGTCGGCGGTGTTATCCATATCTACTCGACCGGTTACATGCACGACGATGATTCGTTCTGGCGCTTTTTCGGATGGCTTAATCTGTTCACCTTTGCGATGCTGGTGTTGGTATTGGGCGACAATCTATGGCTGATGTTCGTCGGGTGGGAAGGCGTCGGACTGTGCTCGTTCGCGCTGATCGGCTTCTGGCATAAGGTGCTGGCCAATACCACCGCAGGCAACAAGGCGTTCATCGTCAATCGCGTAGGCGACTGGGCCTTCGTCATAGCTCTGTACACTCTGTACTGGGGGCTTTCGTCGGTTGACCATCCGACGCTGGTGATCCGCGAGGTCGCGCAATGGTCCCACCTGCTGGCCGGCCGGCCCGGTTATCTCGGTCTGTCGCTGGTCTCTTTCATCACCCTGATGATGTTTATCGGCGCGACCGGTAAATCAGCCCAGATCCCGCTCTATGTCTGGCTGCCGGACGCGATGGCCGGTCCGACTCCGGTCAGCGCGCTGATCCATGCCGCGACGATGGTCACGGCGGGCATCTACATGGCCTGCCGGCTCAATTTCCTGTTCTCGATGGCGCCGGACACGATGCTGGTTGTCGCGACCATCGGAGCTCTCACCGCATTCTTCGCCGCCACCATCGGTATCGCTCAGAACGACATCAAGAAGGTGCTGGCGTATTCCACCGTCAGCCAGCTCGGCTACATGTTCACGGCGGTGGGCGTCGGCGCCTACGCCGCCAGCGTGTTCCATCTTATGACCCACGCCTTCTTCAAGGCCTGCCTGTTCCTCGGAGCCGGCTCCGTGATCCATGCGATGGGCGGTGAGCAGGACATGCGCAAAATGGGAGGCCTGCGCAAGCGCATGCCGATCACGTTCTGGACGTTTTTGGCGGCGACGCTGGCGATCTGCGGCTTCCCGCCCTTTGCCGGCTTCATGTCCAAGGACGAGATCCTGCTTCAGGCCTTCGCCCGCGGCCATCAGCTCATCTGGGCGCTGACTTACGCCGCCGCCGGTCTGACCTCGTTCTACATGTTCCGCCAAGTCTATATGACCTTTTTCGGAGAATTTCGCGGCACGCGTGAACAGGAGCACCATCTGCACGAATCGCCGCTTTCGATGTCGAGCGTGCTGATTGTGCTCGGGGTGCTGTCGGTGGTCGGGGGCGGCGTGATGCTTCCCGGCTATCTGGCCGATTTCAAACCGCTGGAGGATTTCCTGAAGCCGGTGTTCAGCTCCGAGTTCACGCGGCGTCTCGGTGAGGTGCCGATTAGCCACGGCAGTGAGATTGCTTTCAGCGCGCTGGCAGTCGCGATGGCGCTGGCGGGGTGGTTCGTGGCCGATTTGATGTACCGGCGCAAGGTTTTGAACCCGGAAACCTTTGCCGCGCTTTTCAACGGCGAACTCTACCGCGTGGTTCTTGAAAAATACTACGTCGATGAAATCTACCAGGCGGTCATAGTCAATCCGTACCTGATGCTGTGCAGGATGGCGGGATGGTTCGACGCCAACATTATCGACGCATTGGTCAACCTGTCCGCGCTCGTCGTCGTATATGCGTCCTGGCTTTCGGGATTGTTTGACGCTTACGTGGTGGACGGCCTGGTCAATCTGACGTCCAACGTAACGCTGGATTTTGGAGGACGGGTGCGGCGGCTGCAAACAGGATCGATTAATGGATATCTATACGCGATTCTGGCCGGGGTCATGTTTATTTTGCTGGTCCGAGCCATGTTGCGCGTATGATTTGGATGAACGGGTCTGGGAAAAGCTCTACTGGTGAATAGCGACACAATATGGACCACTTGCTGACGATAATTACGTTCGCGCCGCTCGTTGGGATGGTGTTGATCCTGCTCTGCCCCAGAGACCAGCACAACCTGATCCGATGGCTGGCGGCGGCCGCCACGGTTCCGCAGATCGTAATAGCGATCTATCTGTACGCGCACTTCGATACAGCCACTACCGCGGTTCAATTCGCGGAAAGATATCCGTGGGTGCCCGCTTATCACATCAACTATTTCATCGGCGTGGATGGCATCAGCATCTCGATGGTCCTGCTGACGGCGCTGATCTGCTTCATTTCGGTGTTCGCCAGCTTCGGTATTGAAAAAGGCGTAAAAGGGTATTTCGCCCTGCTGCTTTTGCTGGATACCGGCATGATGGGCGTGTTCGTGGCGCTCGATTTTTTTCTCTTCTATATCTTCTGGGAAGTGATGCTGCTGCCGATGTACTTTCTGATCGGCATCTGGGGCGGTCCGCGGCGTGAGTACGCGGCTATCAAGTTCTTTCTATATACTCTGCTGGGGTCGGTGCTGATCCTGCTGGCGATGCTCGGGCTATACTACTACAACCCGACTCCGACCTTTGACATGACCAAACTTGCCGCGAATGCCGCCAGCTACAGCATCACCTTCCAGCGCATCGCGTGGATCGCCCTGTTCATTGGATTTGCAATTAAAATTCCCGCATTCCCTTTCCACACGTGGTTGCCGGACGCGCATGTCGAAGCGCCCACCGCGATCAGCGTGATCCTGGCCGGTATCCTGCTCAAAATGGGCACCTACGGGATCCTGCGCGTCAATTTCGGAATTTTGCCGGCGGCCACCCACGACATGGCATGGGCTTTCCTGGGTGTGGTTGGCACCATCAACATCGTGTACGGCGCGCTGTGCGCGATGGCGCAGACCGACTACAAGAAATTGATCGCATATTCCTCGGTCAGCCACATGGGTTACGTGATGCTCGGGCTGGCGGCATTTACGGCGGCTGGAATCAACGGCGCCGTCCTGCAAATGTTCAACCATGGCACCATCACGGCGATGCTCTTCATCCTGGTGGGCGTCATTTACGACCGCGCACACCATCGCGAGATCGATGGTTTCGGCGGTCTCGCCAGCCATCTGCCGATCTACGCAGGAATCACGGGTCTGGCGTTTTTCGCTGCGATGGGACTGCCGGGCATGTCGGCGTTCATTTCCGAAGTGCTGGTTCTGCTGGGCTCCTGGCAGGTGCATCCGATCATGACCGTATTGGGCGCGTCCGCCGCGATTCTCACCGCAGGTTATATGCTTTGGACGTATCAACGCATCTATCTCGGACCGGTTAACGACCGATACATCGGCTTTTCCGACCTGAGCGCGCGTGAACTGTTCACTCTGGTGCCGCTGGCGGCGATCGTGCTGATTCTCGGCGTTTACCCGCATGCGATTCTCGGCCTGCTTAACACCTCGCTGACCCATCTCAACCAGGTCGTTATCGCCTCGGCCCCCCACACCGCGTCGGTCGCTTTGGCGCACTAGGGATAGACACGATGCAACTGGACAACGTCGCGAGTCTGTCTCATTTCATTCCCGAACTCGTCCTGAGCGGAGCGATTGTGCTGCTGATCCTGCTGGATTTGATTATCGTAAACCGCAGGGTCGCGGGCGCGCTGGCGATGGCCGCCTCGGTGGCGACATTGCTGCTGGTGATCGCCGGCGGCGCGAGCAATACCTGGTTATTCAACGGGATGGTGGTGTTCGACTCGTTCGCCTTTTTCTTCCGCCTGCTGATCACGCTGGCAACCATAGTTGCGGTGTGGATGTCGATCGGATCTGTGGAGGTCAGGCGGTGCGAACAAGGCGAGTACTACGCCATTTTATTATCGGCTTCGCTCGGGATGTTTTTGATGGCCGAGGCGAACAATCTGCTGATGGCCTACCTGTCGCTCGAATTAGTCAGTTTGACTTCATATATTTTGACCGGGTTTTTGAAACATAACCGCCGGTCGCAGGAAGCGGCGCTAAAATACCTGATCTATGGCGGCGTTGCTTCGGGAACGATGATTTATGGGATGAGCTGGATTTTCGGGATCGCCGGCGGACTCGATTTCGGCGCGATCAACGCCGCCTTGAGCCAAAGCGGGACCGGGTCGTCGCTTGCCGTGTTCATTGCGCTGGTTCTGATCCTGGCCGGGATGGGCTACAAGGTCGCCTCGGTGCCGTTTCATATGTGGGCGCCCGACGTCTATACCGGCGCCCCGATTCCGATCACCACGTTTCTCGCGGTAGGCTCCAAAGCGGCAGGGTTCGCGCTTCTTACCCGCTTCTTCTATCCAGCCATTTCGCATCTCGCCGCGGACGGCAACTGGCAGGCGCTGAGCGGTGTGGACTGGCCGCAACTGCTGCTCGTGATCTGCATGATTACGATGACGCTGGGAAACCTCGCTGCGTTGCAGCAGAACAACATGAAACGGCTGCTCGCTTATTCCAGTATCGCGCAGGCGGGATACGCGCTGATGGGATTCGTGGTGCTCTCCAATGACGGCCTTCGCGCGATGATGTTCTACCTGATTGCGTACTATGTAATGGATGCCGGCGCGTTTCTGGTCGTGATGATCGTGGCCAACGCCACCGGTCATGAAGATATCGACGCCTATCGCGGCCTGGCGTGGCGCGGCGGACTGGTGCCCGCCGTGGCGCTCGCGATATTCCTGTTCTCACTTACCGGCATTCCCCTGACCGTCGGCTTTATCGGCAAGTTCTATCTGTTTGCCGCTGCGATCCGAGGCCAATTCTATATTCTCGCGCTGGTCGGCATCATCAATTCGGTGATTTCGCTTTATTACTACGTCCGTCCGATCCGGACGATGTTTCTTGACGAGCCGGAAGGCGATGAAGGAGCAGTCACGGCTGAAGCCTGGAACTACGGCTTGATGGGGGCGCTGGCCGCCGCCACCATCGTGTTGGGCCTGTACTGGGGGCCGTTGATTGATTTCGCCGGCCGTTCCTTGAAATTTTTCATCGGCCCCGCGTAATTCGGATCAAATAGCGGCTGGGCGCTGTGTCCGCCCTTCCCGCGGGCTTTGGTGCTGCCGATCACGATGCCAGGCTGCGCAGGTCGTTTGCGACCACTTGCGACGTGGCCTCGTTGGGGCTGTACTGGCGCCGTTCGTGCCCGTCGGGGCTGACCAGGAAGTACTCGATTACGTGATCGACCGAGCCGTCCGGTTCGACATGGCGCTGGACCTTGAAAGGCGCCATCGCTTTATCCAGGTTTTGCACCGACCCGGTCAGAAACAACCATCCCGGTTTCTCTGCGCCCTGTGCCGCCGCCCATGCGCGCAACTGCCTGGGGCCGTCATGTTCAGGGTCCAGCGTTATTGAAACGAACTCAATCTTTTTGCCCAAACTTGCGCCAAGACGGTCTGCCACTTTGGCGAGCTTACTCGTCATCAGCTCGCAAGGTCCCGGGCATCTGGTGTAGATGAAATCGATCAGCACCCATTTACCTTTCAAGCTGGCCAGATCCACGGGATGTCCATATTGATCCACAAAATTTGCGTTCGGCAGGCAATCGGCATCGGTGCCGCCATCGAAGACCCCCGCCGGTAATTGCTCGTTGCGCTGACATCCGCTCCCAACCAGGAGCGCGAGGCTCAGGAAACCGAGCAACGTAAAAGCTCCCGCCGTTGTTGTTGTCATTGAGCAGGAATGTGTTGCAGCCGCCGGGCGGCAACCAGTGCGCGGTCTCGGTCCAGGTTCGGATTCAGCGCGCACGCCGGCGCCGATCTGCGAGGCGCCTTCAGAACCCTGCGCTGTTTCTCCATCCATCGTCTAAACTCCGAATCCGTGCTGACGAGTATGCGAAACCGCATGCACATCGTATTGCAGCCGCAATCCGCGTCACACGAGCCCCAGAGCGTACCCCGGCTGCGCGAGCCGAGTATAAGCGTCGTGTTCCGGCCCGGAACCACATCGACACCCTGTTTCATGGACGGCAGCCAAAAGCTGTGCAGCACGTCGGCGGAGGTCAGCTCCAGCCGCACTGACCGGCCTTCAGGGATGCGCAATTCGTCAGCGGTTTTCACTCCAGATGGGTAATCGAATTCCCACCACCATTGATGCGCGACCGCGTGGATTTCCAGCGCTGTTGGGTCTCGTGGCGCGATGGCCCGCCGCATCAGCCACAGGCTGCCGGCGGCCAGCAACAGCGCCCCCAGGCAGGCGATTGCCAGGTTTCGCGTTATCAAGTGCTTGAGATGTTCCAGTTTCATCAACGGCCGCTCTGCGTTTGGCGACAGCCATTTTCTCGGAACGGATAATACCGCGGAATATTCTCCGCCTCGCCTGAGGCTGGAACCAGATCCTGGCTGGGGGAAAATTACAGGGAAGATAATTGCATCGAGCGTTCTTCCATCTCCTCTTGAGATTTCGATTCGAAATCCAACCCTGCGGCTGGTCAATCAGGCGCTGAGCTCGCTTGTCTGGCCGCCTGCTTTGGATAAGGATGGTTTGGATTGCGCTCGGATCGCTTTTGAATCACTGCCAAAATTCGCTCGAATGAATGCTGATGAATCAAATAGCAGTGCGCAACGCGGTATCCTGTACGTTGTTGCGACGCCGTTGGGCAATTTGCGCGATATTTCGGCGCGGGCTTTGGAGGTGCTGGCGCAGGTTGATCTGGTCGCTTGCGAGGATACCCGCCACACCGGACGCCTGCTGACCGCGTACGGCATCAGCCGTCCCCTGATTAGCTATTTCGAACATAACGAGGAGGCGCGCGCCCAGGCGCTGGCGCAAAAGCTTGCGCAGGGGACCGCGATCGCGTTGGTCACCGACGCCGGTACCCCCGCCATTTCCGACCCCGGCTACCGGCTGGTGCGCGCCGCGTGGGATGCCGGATGCGTGGTGCGGTCGGTTCCAGGGCCCAGTGCGGTCACCGCTGCGCTTTCGATCGCCGGCCTTCCCACCGATCGTTTCAGCTTCGAAGGGTTTCTTCCCGCACGTAACGGTCCCCGCCAGGCGAGGCTGCGCGAGCTTAAATATGAGCCGCGCACAATGGTTTTCTTTGAATCCCCGCGCCGGCTTTCCGAAACTCTTACCGAAATGACGGCGGAATTTGGCCCGGATCGCGAAGCGGCGGTAGTGCGCGAATTGAGCAAGGTGTTCGAGGAAGTCGTACGCGGCCGGCTGGAAGAAATCGCGAACCGATGGCCGGATTCACCCAAAGGGGAGGTCACATTGATCGTCGCCGGCGCTCACGGCCACCACCGCGACCGGCAACACGGTACCGCCGGCTTAACGATTGATGATCTCACGGCCGCGGGTTTGCAGCCGCGTCAGGCGGCCAAGGTGCTCGCCCGCCTGCAAGGGCGCAGCAGCCGGGAGGTTTACAAAGAAGCCTTCAGCGACAGGCGTGGCTCGGACAGGTGAGGTGTCCGCGGCCAGGCGGCATGATTGCGCAAATGTGCTAGTATCCAAGCGTATCCGAGGCGGTCGAGACGATGGCTGTAGCTGGAGGCAAAAGGAATCACGGGCGAATTCTGGTTTTGCATGGCCCCAATTTGAACCTGCTGGGTGAACGCGAACCCGAAATCTATGGACGGGTTACGCTGGCCCAAATCGACGAAGAGCTGCGGCGTCTGGGCGCGGAACTGGGCGTCGATGTGGACACCTTCCAGTCCAACAGCGAAGGCGCTTTAGTGGACCGTATTCAGGCGGCGCGCGGCCAGTACGACGCCCTGGTAATCAACCCAGCCGCCTACACTCATACCAGCGTGGCGATTCGAGACGCGATCCAGATGCTGGGGATAGCTGTGGTTGAGGTCCATCTCTCAAATGTTTACCGGCGCGAGCCTTTTCGTCATCATTCGACGATCGCGGACGTCGTTGAAGGCCGGATCATGGGCTTGGGCGCCAACAGCTATTATCTGGCCTTGCGAGCGGCCGTCGTGCTGGCTGATCCCAATCGCGGCCGTTAGGGATCCGAGAAAATCAAATGTCCGAACTGATGATCGCCGCAAGCGTGAGCGCGCGAGCTTAACTGATGGTTACCGGAGGCAGGGGTTCGGGGATGGAGTTGCGTGACATCAAGGCCTTGATCGCGCTGATGCGGGAAAACGGCCTTACCGAGCTGGAAGTCGAAGACAAAAAAGGCAAGATTCGCCTGGTCAGGACGGCTGATTTTGTTCCGCCGGAACCGGTCCGATCCGCACAACCACCCCCGCGGCCGGTGGTCGCCGTGGCTGGAGCGCCGCACCCGGGCGGTGCGACGGCTGTGGAATTGGCCGAGAACCAGTCATTGCTCAGAAGCCCGATGGTCGGTACGTTTTATCGTGCATCGGCTCCGGACGCGGCGCCTTTTGTCCAGGAAGGGGACACGGTCCAGAAGGGCCAGCCGCTGTGCATCGTGGAAGCGATGAAAATGATGAACGAAATCGAATCGGAAATAGCTGGAAGAGTGGTAAAGATCCTGGTCGAAAACGGACAGCCGGTCGAATATGACCAGCCGCTCATGGTGATCGAGACTGCGGTGTAGGATTCATTCAACCCATGCCGCCACGGCGGTCCCGTGCTGGCGCATCGGACCGGGTCGGCGGCTATAATGCTGGCAACCTGAGTAATTCGACGTGTTCAAAAAACTTCTGGTAGCCAATCGTGGCACGATCGCGGTACGGATTATTCGAGCCTGCCGCGAACTCGGCATTCCAACCGTTGCGGTTTATTCGACCGCCGACAAGTCCGCCATGCATGTCCGGATGGCTGACGAATCGGTGTGTATCGGCCCGCCTGCCGCCCAGGACAGCTACCTGAATATCCAGTCGGTGGTCAGCGCGGCGATCGCCTATGGCGCCGACGCGGTCCATCCGGGCTATGGCTTCCTGTCGGAAAACGGCGATTTCGCCGAGGCCTGTCAAAGGTCGGGGTTGCATTTCGTCGGGCCGCGCGCCCGCCATATCCGCCTGATGGGAGACAAGCCACGAGCGCTGCGGATCATGAAAAAGGCCGGGGTTCCGGTGTTGCCCGGCTCCGAAGGCACCGGCGTTACGGAATTGCGCGAAGCGCAGGCCCAGGCCAAGGCCCTGGGTTTCCCGGTGCTGATCAAGGCGGCGGCCGGCGGCGGCGGCAAGGGTATGCGCGTGGTCCGCAATGCCGAACAATTGACGCGCCTGTTTCCCCAGGCGCGCTCGGAGAGCGAAGCCGCTTTCGGGTCTCGCAAGATGTATCTCGAAAAGTACCTGGAGCGCGCCCGCCACGTCGAATTCCAAATCCTGGCCGACACCCGCAGAAACGTTATCCATCTGGGCGAGCGCGACTGCTCCATTCAGCGCCGCCATCAGAAGGTGCTTGAAGAGTCTCCCTGTCCGGTCCTCAATTCACGGCTGCGCGAGCGAATGGGAAAGGCGGCGGTTCGCGCTGCCGAAGTGGTGGGTTATTCCAACGTCGGTACGGTCGAGTTCCTGCTCACGCCCGACGGCGACTTCTACTTCATCGAGATGAACACCCGGATCCAGGTCGAACATGGCGTGACCGAGATGGTCACCGGGATCGACCTGGTGAAAGAGAGTCTGCTGCTGGCGATGGGAGAGACGCTGCGCATCAAACAACGCCAGGTGACGCTGAAAGGGTCGGCGATCGAATGTCGCATTTACGCCGAAGACCCAGACCTGCATCTGCCCTCACCTGGCGTCGTCTCCAACCACCATTCGCCCGGCGGACTTGGTGTGCGCGTGGAAACCGCGCTGTATGACGGTTATCGGGTTCCCGTGCATTACGACCCGCTGGTGGCCAAATTAATCGTGCATGCTGACAATCGCGAACTGGCCATTGCGCGTTCCAAAGCAGCGCTGCGCGAGTATATCATCGACGGCATCAAGACCAACATTCCGCTGCATCTGAAGATTCTGGACGACCCCGATTTTCGTGCCGGCCAGGTCGCCACCGATTTTCTGACCCGGTACGAGCCGCAGCACGACCCGGCTGCGTCGCGGCCTGCGCGCCGCCAGCATGCAAGCGTTTCCTGATGCTGTGTGCCTTGCGTCGGGACCCTTTGAATTCGAGCGCCCGCACGTGCGTCTATGATGGCGCGGACGAAACCATCGACGTTGCTTCGAACCAATGAGATCTGCTGCAAAAAGAATTTTCGGTCTGGCAATCGCCATGGCGCTGACGGGATCCATCACAGTGTATGCGGCGGGACCCGCTGCTCCCGCTCATACCAGCGCTCCGCAACCGCAGATCGAAGCGCCTGCGCCGGTCTATGATTTCGGCACCGTGCTTGAAGGCACGCCGGTCAAGCACGATTTCACAATCAAAAATACCGGTCAGGCCGATCTGATAATCGGTCAGGTTCAGACTTCGTGCGGCTGCACTGCAGCGAAATCGGACAGGCAGCGGCTGCGTCCGGGTGAGCAGACCGAATTGCCGGTGACCTTCGACACTAGGCATGAGAAAGGCCGCGCCAGCCGCCGGATCGACGTTTACACCAATGATCCGAAAACGCCGGATCTGACGCTCGAAATCCAGGGCGTGATCAGGCGCGAATCGGAGGCGATTCCGGATCAAGTCATTTTCCAGGGGGTGAAGAAGGGCAGCGAACAGACGCAGGAGGTCGCGATCAAGTACAACGGCACCGCCCCCCGGGATTTCAAAATCACCAGGATTTCGAACTCCAACCCAAATATCGTCGTCAAGCAGATGCCGGACCTCAAGCTGAAGGTCACGCTGCTCAAGACGATGCCAGTAGGGCCGTTTGACGACACTATCGAAATTGCCACCACTGGGCGGCCGATCGAAATCCCCGTTGATGGCCGGGTGGTTGGCGATCTGATCACTGAGCCGGCCCAGGTATCCTTCGGAATCCTGCCTCATGGCCAGGGCGCGATGAGGATCGTGAGACTGACCAACAACGGAACCCGGTCAGTGTCAATCACTGGAGTGTCAAGCACGTCGCCCGCCGTGATAGCCAGGGCCGATCCGATCACGCCGGGCAAGCAGTACAAAATCACGCTTGAATTGCGCAAAGGCACCCCCGACGGGCAATTGCACGGCCAGCTTCTGATCAAGACCGACGACCCGGAACAAACCAGCCTGACCATACCGTTTTACGGCATAGTGGGCTCGTTCAAGGGCTAGCATAATTCTGGCCCCTTAAATCTCGTCAGGACACGAAGAGGAGCCGACATCGCGCTCCGCAATAGCGCGACGCCGGCCTCATCGACAATTTTCTCTCTATCGAGGAGAGAAATCCGTGAGAAATCCGTACATATCGGCAATTATGGTGAAATAATTGCCTTATTGTTAGTGTCTGTCCCGGCGAACAGAGTATTAGTCACAGAAGCTCACAGTTGATTTTCCTCCAGGGTCGCTTGGATTCCCAAATAGTCATAGGTCTGATCTAATTTCTGTCTTTCTGTTTAGATCGTGCTGTAAGATTCTCCATCGTAACATTGTCTTTGGGCCCGTTGCCCGGAGGGGCGGGAGTGACCCGTTTAATGATCTGAAAAAATGACTGGAATTTCGCCAGTCGGTCACTTGTCAGCCAGCCCGCACGGGGTTTTGGGCAAGGCGAATCGCGTCTGCCGAACAAGTGTACTGGCAGGGTCAATGCAGGCATCCATCGATCGTGGTGTGATGCAGATGTTGGCGGCTCTTGAAGGAATGCGGAATGAAGATGCTGATTTCGTGGCTGATTGCCATCCTGGTAATGCCGGTAAGTGCCTTTGCGCAGTCGGCGGACTGTGATGCGCGGGTTCTGCTGGTTGGCGGTGACACTGACAATTATGAAAGCACGAATCCTCCGCCGACCGCCGAGTTATACGATCCCGCCGCTGAAACCTTTACCAGGACTTCAGGCCAACCGTCGTTGCCCCCTCCAGCCTGCGCGGGCTGCGGTTTGACGACTGCCACACTTCTGCCAAACGGCAATGTCCTTGTCACAGCAAATGGAGCGGCGGAACTATACCGGCCGGACCATAACGATTTCATCCCGACCGCGACCCCACTGGATGCCAGGCACAATGCGGCGGTCGGGTTGACAAATGGCGACGTGCTTCTATTTCAACGGACCATTGGCGCAGGAGGAGTGAATACCGCGGAAATTTATAACTGGACCGCGGGAACTTTCAGTCCTGTCAACAGCAGCGTCATTGACATGATAGGCGCGGCATCCCTGCTCAACAACGGCGACGTTCTGTTGCTCGGCGATCAGATGACCGACCTGTATCGGCCCGGCTCCAATGACGCTGTCGGCGCTGGCGCGATATTGGGCGAGGGGGTAAGTTCGACCGTTCTCGACGATAAAGTGCTGGTAGTGGAGCTTGGTCCTGACATCACTGCGCCAACGACTCAGCTATACTCCACGACGTCCAATAGCTTTTCCCCCGCGGGTACCGGAGCCGCCATGAGCGGACCTCCCATCAGTTACATGTCAGCCACGAAGCTTGACAATGGGGATGTATTGTTCCTGGGTGGATTCAACAATGGCCCTGGCACTGCCGACATTCTGGGAGAAGCGCAGTTGTATCAGCCGTCGAAAGATGCATTCATCCAAATTCCCCAGTCCTCAATCCCGTGCGATACCGCTTGCGATCGGACCGATTGCGCGCAGGTTGACTGTGCTTCGGATCGCGCTCTTCAGCAGGCCATCCTGTTGCCGGACGGGCAGGTCCTGATTACGGGAGGAGAGGTGGCGGTTGGTTTTTACGCAGGAGGCACTTTAGTAGCACCCAACACGGCGTGGCTCTATGACCCAGCCGCCAACACTTTCGCCAATACAGCCAATACCATGACCACTGCGCGAGTGGGACATGCTGCGGTGCTCATATGTCAGCCGACCCCGAGCGCCACCGTAACCCCAACTTCGACGTCTGCGGCGGCGACGCCAACGCCCACGGTCTCGGCTACGCCCCAATCAACGCCGACGGCCACACCGCTATCGGGCGCACCCGTCATCAGCAGCGTTCCGGGGATAATTTTGGTTGGAAGTTCCTTCAATGTCAGCGGTTTGAATTTCAGCGCGGGGTCGGTGGTGAACTTCTTCGTCGCCACCTCGGATGGTCCCATCAACGCGGGCCCGTTCGTCCCCACGGGCCAGACGCCGACTCTACTCACTGTCAGCGTTCCCGCCAGCACCACCTTGGGAGAAGGTTTCGTATCGATTCAGGTGGTGAACAGGGACGAGGGATTTGCCGCATCCCAGCCCGCCTCCGCCCTGCTGCAAGGTTCGGCGGCCGCTGGCATTCCAACGATTACCTCAATAAATGGCTTCCCGCTCGCCGCGACCAGCAGCGATCCCTCGTTCGCCACTGACAACGTGGAGACCGTGGTGACGCAAGGTTCGCTGGTGACGTTGGGCGGAACTGGATTTGACACCACCAATGGCGTCGCGGTCGATCTGTTCTGTTCCTGCCCGGGTGGCAAGGTGGGTCCTTTCGTCCTGCACCCCGGCAGTGCTGGGCTGACCGGCAACTTAATCAGCTTTTCGCTCCCGAACGTGGGGCCCAATGATCCGGCGACCGGTCCCGGTTCCTTCGTCGTCAGCAACGCCGGCCTGTCGATGAGCTTCAGCGAAAAGAGCAACGCGGTTTCGGTGCCGATTGGCGAGAAGATTACGGTCACTTCGGTGACCCAGTCGGGCAGTATGCTGATCGTGGACGGGACCGGCTTTTCCGAAGCGACAGTGCTTAACTTCTTCAATACACAATCGGGCGCGGTCGTTAATCTTGGTGGGCTGGCTGCTTCGGGCGTCCCGAAGATTCCACTGACTTTCGTGGACTCCAGCCAGTTAACATTTGCCAGACCATCCAGGGCGCTGCCAGGTGCATCCTACGTTCAGGTGCTGAATCCTCCTTTTTTGCCGTTTACCAGTTCGGGCAACAGTCCCGCAGGAGCGATCACTCTGAAGTGAGCTGAGTGCTGCCGCGCATTTGCCCGGATGGGCGATGCTCGGAAGTGAACCGAAAAGCTTGTCCGGCACGCTTGCTGTGAGGGTGGCAGAGACAGGAAACGCACTTGCAACCAGCTTTTCACACCTTGGCATGAAATAAGCTATACTGATCTTGCTGGCGGCGGCACGATTGTATGGCAGTGCGAATGAAGTGGTTCGACAAGATCAGACGCGGAGTGGTCGGGCTCGCCCTGAAGCTCCTGACCAAGCCGCTGGAACAGGAACCGTTGCGGGTGCCCAACGATATGGTGCGGCTCAAGCGCTATATCCGCAAGGGCGACGTGGTGCTGGTCGAAGGCAACGAGCGCATCAGCGAATGCATCAAGTACCTGACGCAAAGCTCGTGGTCGCATTCCGCAATTTATGTGGGTGACGAGCCGTTGCGGCGCGATCCGGCAGCGCGCCAGCGTCTGCTCGACAAGTTCGGCGAGGAAGCGCACCATCTGCTGGTCGAAGCGCTGGTTCAGGAAGGCGTGGTGCTGACGCCGCTGCAGAAATATCGCGACTTCAACATCCGGGTGTGCCGGCCCTTCAACCTTTCGCGTTCCGACCGGGCGGCGGTGATCGACGAAGTGCTGAGCAATGTTGGTTATACTTACGACCTCAAAAACATCTTCGATTTGGGACGCTATTTTCTCCCGGTCCATCTCGTCCCGCGGCGATTGCGGCGCACGGCCCTGGAGTTCGGCAGTGGCGAACCCACCCACGTTATCTGCTCCAGCATGATCGCCAACGCTTTCGCCAAAGTCCGGTTCCCGATCATCCCCAGCTTCAAGGAGCCGCCGTTGTCCGATGAGGATCGCCGGGGGCTTGTCCGCCTGGTCCGGCGCCCCGACGCGCGACGCTTTGGGATCCTCCAGCCGGTGCCTACCACGTTTGTGACTCCGCGCGATTTTGACCTGTCACCTTATTTCGAGATAATCAAATTCAACCTGATTGAGGACATCAAGTTCGACTACCGCAAGATCATCTGGGCCGATGAAAACGAGGATGACAACAAGCTGGAAAAGCAGGCGTCACCACGCTAAGTTAGCTGCGATCAGGTAAGAGAGAAAAGCATCAGGAGCAGCCAAGGGTCATGAGTGAAAGCGACCGCAGCTCAAATCGCGCGCTACTGGAAAAATCGATCGCGAAAATCCTGCAGCGCCATTGTAATTTCGGATGGGCGCACTACTACATCCCAAGCGAACGGTTCCCCAGCCTGATTCAGGAACTGGTTGACGTGGTGGGGCCGACCGGGCAGGTCGGATACGAAGAGTTGGTACAATTCTTCCTTCGTACCCAACGGTTGTCTTCCGCCCAGGAGCGCGCCGAACGGATGACGGAGGAGTTTGCGATTTATCGGCGGAGCTGAACCTCAGTCCGCATTCCGGGCTCCTCAACCATAGGCCATCGCAGGCACTTCCTTGCCCCCGAAGATATCGGGAACGGGGGAGCCTGCCTGTTTTGCCACGACGCGCGCGATTCGGACGAAGTCATCCCTGGAGAAGCCGACGCATTGGTCGAGCACGGTGCGGGTCGAGTCGATCAGAAAGAGCGTGGGCACGTTGGTCAGCCCATATGCCTGCGACAATGGGTACGGATCTGTGTCGATCAGTATCGGCATCTCCAGTCCGCTGGCGGCGGCGAATTTGACCGTACCATCGCGGTCGTCCTGGCTTACGCCCCAGATTTTCATCCGCTCCGAGCGTGCGGCCCGCGCCAGATTGCCGATGAATGGCACCGCCATCCGGCAGGTCGGGCATTCGCTATGGTAAAAGAACAGCAACAATAAATCGCCCTCACGCAGATCCTCCAGCGAACGGACCGTGCCGTCGAGGTCCTCGACCCGAAACGGTGGAGCTATCGCGCCTGGTTCCAGTGCAGCCATGGATTTCTTTTACCAAGCGCCCCGCTGACGCTTCAAGGCATCGCCTTCAGCCCCATCCAACCGGCGAAGACTTGCGCCTGACGGCGAATCGGTCACGATCTGTGGTATGGACGCCATTGAAGCGATCATGACCCGTAAGGCCGTACGGCAATTTGACCGCCGGCCGGTTGAACTTGAACAACTCAGGCGCATTGTCGATGCGGGGCGGCATGCGATGAGCGCGCGCAACCTGCAGCCGTGGAGTTTCATAATTGTGCGCGATCCCGGCACTTTGCGCGATTTGGGCGCGCTCTGTACGACCGGCCGCTACGTCGCCGACGCCCCCGCCGCGGTGGTGTTGCTGAAGGACACTGAAAACAAGCGTTGGGCCGATATCGATTGCGCACAGGCCGTATGCAACATGGCGGATGCCGGATGGGCGATGGGCCTGGGGACGTGTTTTGTGGGCAATTTCGATTCCGATGCGATTGCACGGCGCCTGGGCGTGCCCGACCGATGGGCGGTTTTCACCGTCCTGCCGTTTGGCTACCCGGACCTGGGCAATCCGCCCTCCGCCAAGCCCCTTAAGCCCAGGCGGGAGATGGTCCATTTCGAGCGGTTTGGCAACCCGGCGCCATAGCTGCGGCGATTGAAACCGGCAGGCCGCAGGGGCTAGCTTGTGGCCCATCATTCGGCCGTGAGGCCGGTGTATTATGGTGATGCTGACAGCATCAGAGGGGCAGGAGCGCATCATGGCCATAAAACAGACCGAACCACCGCAGGCACACGAAATCCTCCAGCGCAATCCTGACGCGGTTTATCTCGACGTCAGGACCGAGGCTGAATTCGCGCAAGGCCACCCTGTTGGAGCAATCAATATCCCGGTGGTTTTCATCAAGGGCCCGGGCCAGATGGAGCCCAACGGCGATTTTTTGCGGGTGGCGGGGTCCGTCCTGTGCAAGGATAACAAGCTGGTTGTTGGTTGCCTGGCCGGGGGGCGGTCGCAGCACGCGTGCGAAATTTTGGAAGCCGCCGGTTTCAGCGACCTGACCAACGTCCGGGGCGGCTTTGGCGGCGTCCGTGATCAGAGCGGGCAGGTGGTGGTTCCCGGATGGCGCGACGCGGGTCTGCCGGTATCCAGTAACGTCGGCGAGAACTCCTACCAAAGCCTGCGCCGCAAGGCCGGATTGTAGGAGCTCCGATGGCTATACGTCTCACGAAAATCTACACGCGCGGCGGCGACAAGGGGATGACCTCACTGGTGGGTGGGGCGCGGGTGCCGAAGGAAAGCGGCCGCCTCGAAGCATACGGCACGGTTGACGAATTGAACTCGGTTGTCGGCATCGTCCGCACCTTCGCTCTCGATTACCGCGAGCGGCTGGGGGATGATTACGGGTGGTACTCCGAGATGCTGCGGCGGATCCAGAACGAACTGTTCGACGTTGGCAGCGAGTTGGCCACGCCCCCGGGCGCCGAATACGACGGGATGCATCGGATGGGCGAGGGCGAAGTCGAGCAGCTTGAACATGAAATCGACCGCATGAATGCCGAACTCGGCCAGCTCAAGTCATTCACCCTGCCCGGGGGCGGCAAGCTCAACGCCTTTTTGCACCTGGCGCGCACCGTATGCCGACGCGCGGAGCGGATTTGCTGGGCGGTCAAACGCGACGAGCAAATCAGCGATCAAGTGATTATTTATATAAACAGGCTCAGCGACCATCTGTTCGTGCAGTCCAGATGGATTTCCAGGCGGCTGGGAGAAGATGAGTTCCTGTGGGACCGCGGCCTGCGCATCGATTCCCGGGCGCGGCGCAAGAACTCGAAATAAAAGGGACTCAGATGTCAGAGCAACCGCGCATTCATTTACGCCAGGTAGAAGCCGGCCCGATGGCCAACTACGTCTATATCATCGGCGATCCGGCAACGCATAAGGCGGCGGTGGTCGATCCGGCATGGAATATCGACGGCATCCTCGATTTGGTCCGGCGCGACGGCTACGAAGTCGATAAGATACTGATTACGCATTATCACGCCGATCATCTGGGCGGCGATATTATGGGCCATCATATCGAAGGCGCGGCGGAGATGCTGGGCAAGGTCAAGGCCAAGCTGTACCTGCAGAAGGCCGAAGCTGCGCTGGCGCGCCGGCAGGTCGGGCTTTCGCCCACTGACATGGTTGTGGTCGAAGGCGGCGATACCACCGAGGTGGGCAATTTGACGGTCAAGTTCCTGCACACGCCGGGCCATACGCCGGGCTCACAATGCTTCCTGATCGGGAGCAACCTGATCTCGGGTGACACGCTGTTTATCGGATCGTGCGGACGCGTCGATCTTCCGGGCGCCGATCCCGCCCAGATGTATTACAGCCTCAATCACACTTTGAGAAATCTCGACGACGACACCGTGGTCTATCCGGGACACGCGTATTCGTCCGAAGCCACCTCGACTATCGGCAACGAAAAACGCCACAACATGTTCATGCGTTTCCGCTCGCTGGATGAATTCCTGTCGGCGATGGGCTACGGCAGGTAGGAAGATGGCGGCGGAGGTTTTGGGTACGACCCCGATCTCTGGGGAAATCGCGGGCACGAGAAAAATGGGATGCTTGCGCGTGTTGCGGGCCGGGTGAAGTCGCAACCAAAAAGGTCGAGGGAAATCCGGGCAGGATACTGCCAATCACAACAGCCGATTTCAGAACATGGCTGAGGAAAGATCGCTCGAAGAACTCGCGGCTGAAGCCGAACGTCTGCGCGAGCAGATTCGCCATCATAATTACCGGTATTACGTACTGGATTCGCCCGAGATCAGCGACGCCGAATACGACGCCCTGATGCGTCGGCTGGAGGCCCTGGAGCGCGCACATCCTGAAGTTGCCACTCCGGATTCGCCCACCCAACGTGTCGGTGCGGCGCCGGCCGAGAAGTTCGGCGTCGTGCAGCATCGCCGCCCGATGCTGTCGCTGTCCAACGCGCTCAGCGCCGACGAGATGGTCGAGTTCGACAAGCGGATCAAGCGCCTGCTGCGTTCGGAGGCGGACATCGAGTACGTGGCCGAGATCAAGCTGGATGGTCTCGCCGTGGAACTGGTTTATGAGCATGGCGTTTTTACAATTGGCTCGACGCGGGGTGACGGTTACAACGGCGAGGATGTGACGCAAAACCTGCGGACCATTCGAAGTATCCCGCTTAAACTGCGCGGCTCGTCCGGCCATCCTGTGCCCGAGCTGCTGGAAGTGCGGGGCGAGGTGATATTGCCGCGCAAGGACTTCCAGAAACTGAACGAGGCGCGCGCTGCTGCAGGCGAGCCCGTCTTCGCCAACCCGCGCAATGCGGCCGCCGGATCGCTGCGCCAGCTTGATCCGAAGATTACCGCCCAACGCCCGCTCGACATTTTTTGTCATTCGCCTGGAGAAATAAGGGGCGCGGAATTCAAAACCCAGTGGGATTTTCTTCAAGGCATCAAAGCGTTGGGGCTCAAGATCAATCCCGAATCGAGGCTGTGCCGCAGCGTGGACGCGGTACTGGAATACTGGAATGAAATCAGTGCGAAACGCGATCGCCTGCCCTACGAGGCGGACGGGGTCGTAGCCAAGGTCAATTCATTCGCACTGCAGAATCAATTGGGCGAAGTGTCGCGCTCGCCGCGCTGGGCAATCGCGTATAAATTCAAGGCGCAGCAGGCCGAGACCAAGGTCGAGAAAATCGAAGTGTACGTCGGACGCATCGGATCGCTGACGCCGGTGGCCCATCTCCAGCCGGTGCAGCTCGCCGGTGTCACGATCTCCAATGCCTCGCTGCACAACCTCGACGAAATTCGCCGCAAGGACGTGCGCGAAGGCGACACCGTGCTGCTGGAGCGCGCCGGCGATGTGATTCCGTATGTGGTGCGTGTGACCAAACCTGGCCATCCGCGCCACCCGGAATTCCAGATGCCCAGGAATTGTCCGGTATGCGGCAGCGAGATCGTGCATGAAGAAGGCGAGGTGCTTTATTTTTGCGTTAACGTCAACTGTCCCGCCCGGATGCGCGAGTCGATCCGCCATTTCGCGTCCAAGAACTGTCTGGATATCGACGGTCTGGGCGATAAGCTGGTCGCGCAACTGGTGGAAAAAGGCCTGATCCGCGAATTGGGGGACATCTATACTCTGCGCGTCGAGGATTTGGCGAAGCTCGAACGGATGGGGGAAAAGAGCGCGCGCAACGTAATCGCCAGCATCAACCGCTCGCGCCACACCACGCTCGATCGCCTGATCAACGGCCTGGGCATCCGCCACGTTGGCGAACATACCGCGCGTCAACTGGCGCAACACTTCCGCGATATCAGAAAGTTGCAAGAAGCCAGCGAGGAAGATCTGCTGGCAGTGCGCGATATCGGTCCTGAAGTTGCCCGCAGTATTCGCGAGTATTTTGGGGAGCCGCATAACGCGCGTGCCCTCAAGCGATTGCTCGAAAACGGCAGATTCGAGTTCGAGCCGATTGCCGAGCCGTCTGGACGCGGACCGCTGCGCGACAAAACCGTGGTTCTGACCGGCTCGCTCAAACAATGGACGCGTTCCGAGGCGGAACAGAAGGTGCTCGCGGCCGGCGCGCGCGTATCGTCGTCGGTCAGCCGCAAGACCGATCTGGTGGTCGCAGGCGAGGATGCCGGCTCGAAACTGCGCAAGGCGCGGGAGTATGGCGTCAGGATAATCGACGAAGACGAACTCAGGCGGATGCTGTCGGGAACTTGACGATGGGGTCTGGCAAAGCGCAAGTTCGGCTTATCGTTCACGGCCGCGTGCAGGGCGTCGGGTTCCGTTTTGCCACGTTGCATGAGGCGCGCAGACTTGGGCTCGGCGGAACCGTGCGCAATCTGGCCGACGGAACGGTGGAAATTCGGGCCGAGGGGGAGCGCGCAAAGCTGGCGATGCTGGCGGCGTGGGCCCATCAGGGACCGCGAGGCGCCCGCGTCACCAAGGTGGAGGAGGAGTGGTCGGAATATGGCGGGAACTGGCAGGGTTTTGAGGTCCACTAGCGATCGTTTGCGCAGCGGATGGGACACCTCTATGATCATGGCGCACCATTAGTTATATTTCTGTTACGTGATCCATCTTATTCGCTGTGCTTGTGCAAAAGCCCGGTGGAGCTACCCATGGCCCCCGTAACTCAACTCAAATTTAAGCGTTCTGTCTGAAGAGGAGAGCAGATCCAAATGGCTGTACCACCTGAGACGGCCCAACAACTTGGGCAGGGGTCAGGATCAGCCGGCCAGCGCAAGCCGGTCGAGACCCGACCTCAGTTTGTAATCCGCTTTGCCGGCGACTCCGGCGACGGTATGCAGCTGGCGGGCATGCAGTTCACTGCCGAATCCGCGTTGGCCGGCAACGACATCGCGACGCTGCCGGATTTTCCAGCGGAGATTCGCGCCCCTGCGGGAACTCTGGCCGGCGTCAGCGGCTACCAGTTGAATTTCTCCAGCCAGCCGGTATTTACCCCGGGAGACGAACCTTCCGTGCTGGTGGCGATGAATCCCGCCGCGCTGAAGGTTAACATCGACGATCTCCCGCCCAATGGCGTGCTGATCGTCGACAAAGAAGGATTCACCGACGCCAACCTCAAAAAGGCCGGCTATACCTCCAATCCGCTGACCGACCATTCGCTGGACAAGTACCAGGTCTTTGAAATCGAAGTCAGCAAACTCACCACCTCAGCGGTCCGGGAACTGGGGCTTAACACCCGCGCGGTCAACCGCTGCCGCAATTTCTTCGTACTAGGCCTGGTTTCCTGGCTGTTCCAGCGTCCGACGAAGTCGGTGACGGACTATATCGAAAGCCGGTTCAAGAAGACCCCCGACGTGATGGAAGCCAACATGCGGGCCTTCAAAGCCGGGTACAACTACGGCGAGACGACGGAAATCTTTGCCAGCGCCTACGAGGTGAAACCGGCCCAGATCGCTCCCGGATTCTACCGCAACATCACCGGCAACACCGCGACGGCGTTGGGCTTTGTGGCGGCAGCCGTCAAGAGCGGACGGCCGTTGTTTCTGGGGTCATATCCGATCACCCCGGCCAGCGACGTTCTGCACGATCTGTCGGGCTTCAAGAACTTCCCGGTTTACACCTTTCAGGCCGAGGACGAGATTGCCGGCGTTGCTTCCGCGATTGGCGCCGCCTTCGGCGGGGCGATCGGGATCACCACCACCTCCGGCCCTGGGATGAACCTCAAGGCCGAGGCGATTGGCCTGGCGGTCAAAGTCGAACTGCCTTTGGTGATTACCGATATTCAACGCGCTGGTCCTTCCACCGGGATGCCGACCAAGCCGGAGCAGGCCGACCTGCTGATGGCGATGTACGGGCGGCATGGCGAATCGCCGATTCCGATCATTGCCGCAGCGACGCCCGCTGACTGCTTTGACTGCGCGTTCGAAGCGGTCCGGGTCGCAGTCAAATACATGACCCCTGTCATTCTGCTGACCGACGGGCATCTGGCCAACGGCTCCGAGCCGTGGCTGGTGCCTGAGCCAGAGCAGTTGCCGGAGATCAAAGTCGCGTTCCGCACCGATCCCAACGGCTTTATGCCGTATCTGCGTGATGAGGAGACGTTGTCGCGTCCATGGGCGGTTCCCGGAACGCCGGGTCTCGAACATCGTATCGGTGGCCTGTCCAGCGAACATCTGACCGGAAACGTTAGCTATTCGCCTTCGAACAACGAGATGATGGTGCGGTTGCGGGCGCGCAAGATCGCCGGCATCGCACGCGAAATTCCTGCCACCAAAGTTTTTGGCGACGAGCAGGGCGGCGATCTGCTGCTGGTAGGATGGGGGTCGACTTACGGCACCCTGCGCGAGGCGGTGATCAGGATGCGCGCCAAGGGCAAGAGCGTCTCGCACGTGCATCTGCGATGGCTCAATCCGCTGCCTTCTGATCTCGGCGATATCCTGCGCCGGTTCAAAAAGGTGATGGTTGCGGAAATGAACATGGGACAACTGCTCAAGATGATCAGGGCCGATTACCTTATCGATGCAGTTGGCTGCAACAAGATTCAGGGACGGCCGTTCAAGGTCAGCGAAGTCGAGTCCCGGGTCACCCGGGCGCTGGAGGGCTGAAACAGATGGCTACTGCGCTTACGCGTAAAGATTTTATCTCCGACCAGGAAGTGCGATGGTGTCCGGGATGCGGCGACTACGCGATCCTGGCCCAGGTGCAGAAGATTATGCCCGAGTTGGGCGTGCCGCGCGAAAATACGGTGTTTATTTCCGGAATCGGCTGCTCCAGCCGTTTTCCGTATTACATGAACACCTATGGCTTCCATACCATCCATGGACGCGCGCCGGCGATCGCCACCGGACTTAAGATGACGCGTCCCGAACTCGACGTGTGGGTCGTGACTGGCGACGGCGACGGCCTTTCGATCGGCGGCAATCACCTGATTCACGCGTTGCGCCGCAACATCGACCTGAAAATCCTGCTGTTCAACAACAAGATCTACGGCCTGACCAAGGGTCAGTACTCGCCCACTTCAGAAGTCGGCAAGGTCACCAAATCGACTCCAGCCGGGTCGGTGGATTTTCCCTTCAACCCGATCACCGTGGCGCTCGGCGCGCATTCCAGCTTTATCGCGCGTTCGATCGACGTCGAGCAGAAGCATCTGCAGGACACACTGAAGCGGGCGCATGCACATCGCGGCGCCTCATTCGTCGAGATCCTGCAAAACTGCAACATCTTCAACGATGGTGCTTTCAACGACGTCAGCGACAAGGCGATCAAAGCCGACCATCAACTGATCCTGGAGCATGGTAAGCCTTTGATCTTCGGCAAGAACCGCGACAAAGGTATCCGGATGAACGGGATGCGCCCGGAAGTGGTTCAACTTGGCAACGGCGTGACCGACAAGGACCTGCTGGTACACGACGAGACCAATCTGCCGTTGGCGTTCATGCTGGCTAATTTTGAACCGCCGATGCCCACTCCGATCGGCGTCTTTTACGCGACTTCGCGTCCGACATACGACAGCGCCGTCAACGCCCAGTTGGAGCACGCGAAAAAGACCCAGGGTCCTGGCGAACTACGCTCGCTGCTGCGCCGCGGCGATACCTGGAGCGTGAAGTAAGAAAAGAGAAAATGAGAAAAATAGAGCAGAGCGGCCGCTGACGGCTGCTCTGTGGAGCAAACAGAGGACCGGGGAGAGATCTCCGGTCCTTTTTTTTTCGGCGAACTCTGAGGAGAGACGCTGATTTAATCCCTCTTTCTGAAACGGAGAGATGCCCGGCCATTTTTTCGGGAGGCCAGAGGCGGTCCTCAGTGCGCCATTGGCGATAACGGTGGCCTCCAAGCCTCGCGCGCCCTGGGGCTAGTACATTCTGCCCAGTTGCCAGCGGCCTTCCTCCAGCAGTCCGCCGCCTTGATAGCAGAAGAATGCTCCGGCCGCTGATTGGGAGCGGAAATGGCCGTCGAACATGCAGCTTGAGCCGTCGGGGAGCATCACTCGAAGGCGGGCAAGCGAACCCTGAATGGAAGAGGAGACAACGCTGCCGCGGTCGTTGAGGTTGCGGCAAATCATCGTGCCGGTTTCGCAGCGGTAAAATCCGCTTACGTCGGGGCCATTTTGAAACAGGGTGAAGGTGACACGCTCCACGGCAGAGCATCGACCTTTTTCCAGGAGCATCACTCCGCAATTGGTCGTGGTGCTGCCCTGCCACGTGCCGGTGATATCGAGGGCCGGCTTTTCCGGCGCTGGAATCAGCGAAGCGCAAGCCTCAATCATAAGCAGACTTGAGATCAAAACACTGGATACGGTTTTGATCAAATACTTCCTCCCGATGGTCGGCTAAGTAAACCCGATTGTAAGCCGAAGGTTTATTTTGATAGTGTCTCGACGATTTTCGCGAATGCGGCTGGGTCGCGCTCCACGATCTCGATGCGATGGAGGGTCGCGCCCGCGGCTTCCTGGGCCGCCAGCCGCTCGCGCGCACCGCCCAGATCATGGGGTTCGGCCACATAGCACATCTCGTTGAGCATTCGCGGCGAAACGGCGGCAGTGGCGGCTTTGGCGTCGCGTGCGTCCCAAGCCTGTTTGATTTTTTTCACCTCATCGCCGAAGCCATAGCGGGTCAGTTGGGTAGAATAGAAAGTGCCCATACGGCCCGCGTAAAAGGCCAGACCGCTGGCCGTCGCGGTTTTCGCGCGCTCGACGTTGCGCGTGATGATCACGCTGCCCGGCGTCATGACATCGATTGCCGCCGGATCGCGTCCGGCAGTGCGCGCAACCTCGCGGAATTGCGAAATAGCCGCCCCAAGCTGGCTGAGCGGGATATCGACCGGGAACCAGCCGTCCGCCTTCTGTGCGGTCAACTCCACGCTTTTCGGATTCATGGCGCCGACAAAGATCGGGATGTGTTTGCGCTCAGTTTCAAAGCGCAAAGTAAAGCCGCGCTGGAGCTTGAACAGCTTGCCCTCGTACCTCAGCGGCTGGCCCGCCATCAGCATGTTGATGATATCGATATACTCGCGCATGCGGGTTACAGCGGGCTGGAATTTGACGCCGTGGAAATGCTCGGCAACGTTCGCGCTGGTGGTGCCCAGCCCGATGATCATGCGGCCCTTGCTGAGAATGTCGAGGGTACCGAAATGCTGCGCGTACGCCCCCGGCGTGCGCCCGTAGATATTAACGATAAAGGTGCCGATCTGGATCCTTTTCGTGTGCTCGGCGACCAGCGTCAGCAATGTAAATGCGTCGTGCCCCCATGCTTCGGCCAGCCAAATCGAATGGATGCCAACCTCGTCCATCAGTTTGGATCGCTCGATCAGGCCGTTGAAATCCGGTCTGCCTTCCCATCCAATGCCCATCGTGAGCTTGTACGCCATCGCATTTCCTCCGTTGCCTTCGTGTCAGCCGAACTTTAGCTTCCCTTTTCGAGCGTCAGTGGACCGCTGAATGCAGCTCTATGGATTACGCTATGATCTCCCGGTCGCGCAAATCCCTAATCCGTTCCGGCGGATAGTTGAGCAAGCAGCGCAGAATTTCGGCGGCAAAACTCGGCGCCTGCGGTTCAGACTACTGCTATTCGAGAGCCGGATAGAAATGATTGAGATTGAGGATCAGCGGCGTCGGCTTGGGCGTCGGAGTTGCGGCCGCCGATGCGGCGCTAAACCGGCACACGTCACTGAGGCCGGTCGTACTGACTTGCGGTTGCTCCAACGGTGCAGCGGTCTGGGCCTGTCCGGCGCCTCAACGGCCCGAAGCAAGAAAACAATGCACTGGTTCGAAATGCCACTAGCGGGTTAAGATGCGCCCTTATGGCGAAAGCGTCTGTACCGCTTGGAAAACCGCCGGCTTTGGTCACTTCGCGTGCCGGCGGCCACGCGCCGGGGGCGCGCGGACCTGATTCCGCGCACGCATGGATGGTTGCGGCGACCGCGTTTTTTACCTGCTTCATCGTTTATGGGGTCCAGTACAGCTTCGGCGCCTTCTTCGATTCCATAGCCCGCGACCTGGGCGCCGGACGCGCCGATACCGCGGGCATTTTCTCCGTCAACATGTTTGTCTCCAACCTGTTCGGTGTGTTGGCGGGATATCTCACCGACCGCTTCGGCCCGCGGCCCATGGTGGTGCTGGCATCGCTGACGATGGGGGCTGGCCTGATTATAACCTCGCGTATCGACCGGCTATGGATGGGCTATCTGAGCTATGGCATCGCGATGGGCATCGCGTCAGGATGCGTTTTTATTCCGATGGTCGCGGCGGTCAGCGGATGGTTCGAGCGCCGGCGCAATGCCGCGATCGGCCTGACCGTTTCCGGTATCGGATGCGGCACACTGTTCGTCGTTCCATTGATCGGTGTGCTGATCCATCGCTACGGATGGCGCACCTCGTACCTGATGCTCGGCGTAATCGGCGCTGCGCTGCTGTTAATCTGCGCGATCCTTACCGAGCGTCCGCCGCTACCAGCGGTGCGCACCCAGACCAGGTTGGGCGACGTGGCACGCACGGCGCCATTCATTATGCTCTGCCTTGCAGGCACGCTGTCCAACGTCGGCATCTTCATCCCGTTCGTGTATCTGCCCGACTTCGCCCAGACCCGCCACATCAATCCGATCGCGGCGGCCAGCCTGTTGGGAATAATCGGCGGCGCCAGCGTGATTGGACGTCTCGGACTGGGTGGAGCATCGGATCGGCTCGGCGTGATTTGGCTGTACAAGCTGGCGCTGTGGATGATCGGCGCCAGCTATGTGCTTTGGTTTACGCCGCCGTCTTATGCAGCCTTGGTCGTGTTTGCCGTGATCCTGGGAATCGGCTACGGCGGTTCGGTCGCGCTATGTCCGGCGGTGGTAGCGGATCTGTTCGGCGTGCACGGGCTGGGTGCGATGCTCGGGGTGATCTACGGCGGTTCTGCCTTCAGCTCGCTGGCGTGGCCGCCGCTGGCGGGATTGATTGTCGATCGCACTGGCAGTTATGGCGGGGTGGCGGTATTGGGCGCCGGATGCGGTCTGCTGAGCTGGGTGCTGATCTATCCGCTGAAGCATCGCAACGCGATTGCGCCGCTCTCCGCCGCCTGATTCGCGCTTGCATTCGCATGTCGCCCGGCGTCAAACATACCTCAGCAAACCCGCATGAGGAGCTAATCCCATGGGTAATCGGCTCAAGGACAAAGTAGCGATCATCGCCGGCGCTGGGCAGACTCCGGGCGACACGATCGGCAACGGGCGGGCCACCGCGATCGTGTTCGCGCGCGAAGGCGCCAGATGCGTCTGCGTCGATCGCCGCCTGGACTCCGCGCAGGACACCTGCACCATGATCGAAAAAGAGGGCGGAGAGGCGATCGCGATGGAAACCGACGTGACCAGGGCCGCCGATTGCAAACGCCTGGCAGAGGCTTGCGTCAGGAAATTCGGGCGCATCGATATCCTGCACAACAACGTGGGAATCGGAGCGGGCGATGCCGGCGTGACTCATCTGGAAGAGACGGCATGGGACCGCATCTTCACCACCAACCTCAAGAGCGTGTACCTGATGTGCAGGGAGGTAATCCCGGTGATGCGCCGCCAGGGCGCGGGCAGTATCGTCAACATTTCCTCGATCGCCGCCATCTGCGCGATGAACGGGATGCTGGCCTACAAGGTTTCCAAGGCCGGAGTCAATTCGATTACCCATCAGATGGCGATGGCAAACGCCAAATACGGCATCCGCGTCAACGCGATCATGCCGGGACTGATGGACACGCCGATGGCAATTGAAGGCATCGTGCAGGCGCGCGGCATTCCAAAGGACAAAGTGCGTGCTGCGCGCGATGCGCAAGTCCCGCTCGGCGCGAAGATGGGCACCGGATGGGACATCGCCTATGCCGCTCTTTTCCTGGCTTCCGATGAAGCCCGCTTCATTACCGGCGTCGTGCTGCCAGTGGACGGCGGCCAGAGCGGGCGGATCGGGTGATGCTTTTGTGGCAAAAATAAATTGCGAACGTTAGTTCAGATAATCTATTCTTATGCGACTTGACGGAGTTGGCTGGATCACAGGGAGGTTAGTCCCATGCATGTAGTCTCGGCGGATTCGCATACGGTTGAACCGGCCGATCTCTGGACTTCGCGGCTGGACCGTAAATTCAGGGACAACGCGCCTCATATCGAGATGCGCGGCTCCACGGCGTTTCTGATGGCGCCGGGGATTACGCCGTTCGCCGTCGGTGGCATCAGCGCCAGCGGCAAAAGCGGCGAGGAACTGGCCAAACATTGGAAGACCGGGTATGAAGCCGTCCGTCCCAGCGGATGGGACCCCGCCGAACGCCTCAAGGACCAGGACATCGACGGCGTCGAAGGCGAAGTGCTTTACACCAGTCTGGGCCTGCCGCTGTTCGCTCTGCTTGACCTCGAGCTGCAGCAAGCCTGTTTTGCGGCTTATAACGACTGGTTGGCCGAGTACTGCAATTACAATCGCAGACGCCTGGCTGGTATCGCCATGATCTCGACCGACGACATCGGCGTGGCGATTCGCGAATTGGAGCGCGCGGCCAAGCTGGGCCTGGCGGGAGCGCAGATCAGCGGCGCGCCGCCCGAGGACAAACCCTACAGCCTGCCGATGTATGATCCGTTCTGGCAGGCGGCCAGCGATCTTCAGATCCCGATCTCGCTGCACGTAATCAGCGGCCGCAAAAGTCTTCCCCGGCAAAGTAACGTGGTTCTTTACTACATGTTCCTGATTTCCGAAGTTCAGCGGACGTTCGCCGACATCATCATCGGCGGCGTGCTGGAGCGGTTTCCGCAGCTGCGGCTGGTATCGGCCGAGAACGACACCGGATGGCTGCCGCATTTCCTGTATCGTCTCGATCATGCCTGGGAGAAGTACAACAAGGTCGGCACCTACGCTAACCTCACGCTTAAGCCGAGCGAATATTTCAAGCGCCAGGTCTGGGCGACGTTTCTGGACGACCCGGTTGGCCCCGCCACCTTCAAGTTTATCGGCGAAGACAACTACATGTGGGGATCCGATTTCCCCCATTCCGATTCCACCTGGCCGCGTTCCCGCGAGGTGATCAAGGCGGATTTCGAAGGCGTGCCGGAAGAAGTTACCCGCAAGATGGTATTCGACAACGCCGCCCGCCTTTATCATTTGGGAACCTGAGCAACACGAGGGCGCCCGAACTTCCGATTGGAGAGTCCAAATGCGTGTTCAGAAGTTTGCCCCGATGAGCAAGAATTTCGCGACCTTCGACTGCGACGCCCATATCGCCGAACCGCCGGGACTATGGGATCGGGCCAAAGACAGTCTCAGCCAGCGCGAGTTGCGGGCTTTGGAGGACACGATGTGGTTTGACTCCGAAAGCCGCCAGCTCATCGTTAACGGCAAGGCCGGGATGGGCGCCATGTCCCGCCACGTCGGCGCCACGCCCGGCACGCTCAACCTCCTGACGATCGCCGGTCCCGGCCTCAAACACAACCTGCAGCGGACCCTGCACGTGCGCAATCTCCGGCGCCAGACCGCGCTTAGCGCCGAGCAGGCTGATTATGTCCACCATCGCGGGGCCTACGAGCCCAAACCTCGCCTGCGCGACATGGATATCCAGGGCATCGACCAGGTGATGATCATTCCAAGCGATATCGACACCTATCCCTGGCTCCAGAACGACATTGGCGCCAAGGCGATGTGCAAGGCCTATAACGACTGGGCATACGAATACTGCCAGGAAGGTCCGCAGCGGCTTTATTTCGCCGCACTGCTGCCGCTGCAGAATCCGAAGTTCGCCGCCGACGAGGTCCGCCGCGTTGCGGCCAGGGGATGCCGCGTCGCGTTGGTGCGGCCGATCGACGCCCTTGGCAATTACCCGGTTCAGCCGAAGTACGATCCGGTATGGAAGGCGATGGAAGAAACCGGCGTGGTGTTCGGGATGCATCCGTTCTCGGCTTTTGGATCGCTCAAGCCGCCAGCCTACACCGAACAGCATTCGGGCGCTGAACTGATGGAATGGTGCATCAATTCCTCGGGACTGGCGCATCTGTTCCTGACCAATGTGCAGAACTTCCAGGCCGAGGCCGCGCTGTGGGTTACGATGGCCCTGATGTCGGGATTCTTCGAGCGGTTTTCCAAATTAAGAGCCGCGGTCTTCGAGGCCTCATCGACGTGGCTGAGTTTCCTGCTCGACGAGTGCGACAAGGCCTACCGGCTCTACCGCAACGATCGCAAGCGCTATCCACTCAAACGATTGCCGAGCGAAACCTTTTTCGCCCATTGCGTCACCGGGTTTGAGGGCGACGAGGCGCCGCCCTCGCGGATGCCGGATTTCTATCGCGACATCCTGGCGTGGTCCTCCGACGTGTACCATCACGACGGCGACGACGCCTGGCGCGCGATCGAGACGATGCGCAAATGCGAGCTGCCGGAGTCATATCAGGCCAGATTCCTGGGCGACAACGCCCGCCGCCTGTACAAGATCGATCCGCCCGCCAGCTTTATTCGTGACCGCGTGACCGAAATCGAGCGCCCCGACTGGTGGCCCACCGACGACGAGGTGCGACAGGCGCTGCAACCCGAAGCCGGCCTGCGCCGCTGACGGATATTGCAAATGGATTGATGAACCCTCGCTCCATCCGCCGTGCCGCGGGTCGCCGGTCCGCCGTTCACAACCAGGCGTGGACGCCCCTGGCTTTGGGAGCGGCGCTAATGGTTCGCCCGGCCTGAAATGGTTGTGAGAGCCTGCGTTTCTATATTACCGCGCTTTTACACAGCGCTGACTGTGGACAGATAAAACGTTAACGCCTTTTTTGTCGCGCCGCTTGCCGCTAGATCGATGCCAGGTGGAGGTGTGTGATGGCGGTGGGGCGAGACAATCCGTGCCCGTGCGGCAGCGGGCGCAAATTCAAGCGTTGTTGTATCGGTGCGGCGAGCTCGAAGCCAGTGACCCTGAACGCGGGTTTGTTGCAAGCCGCGCAAGCGCGACACGACCACGATGCGGCCGCCGCACTCCTCGATCGCGTTGCCCGTACGATGGCGGCCAGAATTGCGGCGGCAGGCAACTCGGTGCTCGATCATGAGACCCGGGGTTTCCTGGCTGATAATCCCGAATGTCTTTTCTACTTTTTGGAAGGTTTTTTACGGGCGGCAAATTCGGGCCACGGTGTGGAGGAGGCCGAACAACTGGCGGACGCCTATTGCTTCTTAATCGAGCTGCAATTGAGCATGCTTCACCGCAGCCTGGATAGCGGCAATTCATGGGCAAGACAAATTCGCGACGATTTCGAGGCGAGGATTGTGCAGGCGATCCGCGAAGGCGCGGTCAGCGCTGAGTGGGTCCTCGCTATCGCGGAGATTTTTCGCAAACAGAAGATCCATCCAGGGCCCGAGCTCGAGTTGCTTTTCCTGGAAGCCTGCGAGCAGGCGGCGGGGACATCCGAACCGCCGGATCCGATCTCCTTGTGCGCCGAGATTGCCGCGAGATGCGATAACAATCCGTTTCTGGTTAGTGACGTGCTTTACTCCAGTATGCGTTCCGCCGGGCCCGTCTCCAGCGAGCTGGTCGGCGCCTTGTTCGCCGCGGCGCCCGGCTCAGTCAAGGAGGGCATCGCGTTGGGTGTCCTCGACTCCGACAGCCAGGTGCGAACCGCGGTAGCTAACGCTCTCGTGCGCGCTGCCGACGCGGTCACTCCCAACACGCTGCGGCGCCTGATCGCGGTGCGGCGATGGCTGCCCGAAGCCGAACGGGAGCCGCTTGATCAGGCGGTCAGAGCGGCGCGTCTGGCCGGCGTGGAATGCGCGCAATGGCAAAGTTCCGGCGCCGCAGTCGTCGAAATGCGGGTATCCTCCCCCGACGGCGCCGGCGCGCAGATGGCGATGGTGGTCAGCAGTGATGGCGGTGGTTACCGGCTGTCCGGAATTCTTTTCAAAAGCGGCGCCGGCATCGCGGACGCGTGGACCAGCGATCCCCAATCAATGCGCGATATAAAGGAGTTGCTCGGCGAGCGCAGTTCCGATGTTCACCTGCTTCGCGCCTCGCGCCGTTATCTCGACCTGATGGTCGGATATTACTTGAAAGACGCGCTCAAGAACGCGGAGCCGCCGCCCGCCCGGCTGTTGGAACTGGCCGAATATCTGCAGGCGTCCAACTGGCAGCCAGTGGAGCCGGGATGGCAGGAATTGCTCGCGGACCTCGTCAAGGAGGTTCCCTACCAACTGCTCGCGTCCTCGTCGGTGAACTCAATCCTTGCCACCAGCGCCAAATGGGGAATGAAGCGCAAATGGGCCCAGTCATGGGCTGAAGGAGGCGATGCGGTCGAGGATCTGCTCTCGCGCCTGGAGGGCCGGGCGGACAGGGTGGTGTACGAAGAAATCATCGAGCGGGTCCTGGAAAAGCGCCGCGACGTGTGGGCCGAGCGCTTCACCCTGACTGCACTTTGGATGAAGGAAGCTCCGAAGTGCAGTCTGCCCTGGGAAAATTTCGCGATCCTTGCGCACAAGATGGTCGAAGGGCTTCCCCTGCGCAACCTGCCGCTGATGCATAAAATCGCTGAAGCCACCGCCTTCATGTGAGGAGTCTCTTCCCATCTGAAAGAAGCAGACGCGGATCTGGCTGCGTGCGATGGCTTTCCCGCGGTCGTTTTGGCAGGCGCCAGCTTGTCCGAGAGAGGAGTGGCCGGCGCTACGCAAGACCTGGAATAATTTCCAGATCGCCCGTGGCGCCGGCGGCTATGCGCCGCCGCAGGAGGCTTTTCGCCATTTTACGGCGCGCGCTTGATGCGGCGGCGCTACAAGTTGGTTTCGTAATCCGCCTCGCATTGCGCGTCGATCCGCCGGGCGAGATCGTTGCCGCCGCCCATTTTGGCGGCGAGCAACTTGCCGAAAGAGACCCGCACCGGCGCCGGCCAATTCTGATGGTTCCAGAGTTGAGAGCGCCGCAATGCTTTGGCGCAATGGAAAAAGCATTCTTGCACTGAGACTCGAATTGCCAACTGCGGCGTCTTCCCGCGAGCCGCCAGCCTGCTGAGTATCTCAGGGTCGGTGGTTAGTTCGGCCCGCCCGTTGACGCGCAGCGTTTCCTCCGTGCCGGGGACCATGAAAATGATTCCGACGTGCGGATTGACCAGGATATTGTGCAGGCTGAAAACCAGCTTGTTGCCGGGACGGTCGGGAATCAGCAGCGTGGTTTGGTTCTCGATCTCGACAAAACCGGGACCATCCCCTTTCGGAGAAACGTCCAAATTCCCCTCGCCGTCCGCTGTGCCGAGCACCAAAAAGGGCGAGTGCCTGATAAAATCGGCCGCCATTTCGTCCAGCGCGTCCAGCAACTTGTGCCTGACGATCGGCAACGGCTCGCCGATCAAGCTGCGAAGCCGTTCAATACTTCGAATTAGATAATCCGTCGCTTGAGCCATCGCCGAACTCCTCTGTCCAAAGCGCGCTGTGTCATCTGTAGTCGCCGGCGCCGGTCTCGGCAAGGGCCGCTTTTGGCGGGGGTCGATAACTTATCTGCGGGCGGCGGAAGGGAGGGGAAAAACCGAAGCGGCGCAGCAAATAGGCGCGGAATGCCCTTGCCAGCGGCGGAAATCTGTAAGATAAATCGGAAACGAACCCTTGATGCTCAACCATTGAAGCGGGGCTTTTGCGTTCAGAGTACGATTTCGCTGAATCCGGAGAAGGAAAAATGAAGGTAGTTGTCAATTTTGACCTGTGTGAGAGCAACGCGCGCTGCATGGAAGTGGCCCCCGAGGTTTTCGAGGTGCGCTCCGACGACCGGCTGTACATTCTCAACGAGAATCCGCCGGAGTCGCTGCGCGCCAAGGTGGAAAAGGCGGTTCGCGTCTGTCCCAAACAGGCCATTTCGATCGTCGAGGACTGAAGCGCGCCACCGCGGGCGCGCCATCTCATACGCGGCCCCACAAGCTGGAAGGAGATTCATTGTTTGGCGTCCGACACGTCCAGCATTTTCAGCCGGATTCTGTGCCCGGTCGATCCCGACCATTCGCTCAAAGCGCTTGATTTCGCGATCCGTCTGGCGCGCCAGAACAGCGCCAGACTTTACGTCCTGTATGTCGCCGCCATTCCGATCGGCGCCACCGAACTGACCTCTGCGGCCGACGAAGAGCCTTACTGGGAAGTTCCAGGGCGCCAGCGGCTGGAGCAGATGGCGCAGGAAAAGCTCGCCGCCGTTTACAGCAACTACGAACTCATGATACGCAGCGGCGATCCCGCCACCCGCATCTTGCTGGCCCAAAACGAAACCGGCTCCGATCTAATCGTAATGGCGACGCACGGCCGCACCGGCCTGACCCATTTCTTTTTGGGCAGCGTGGCCGAACGCGTGGTCCGCGAAGCCCGCTGCCCGGTAATGACCGTTCGGCCGGATTAGATCGCGATTTTGCCGCGGAGCCCAAAATCCATTGTTCTTTTCGCAAGGTTTTTTTCCAGCGTCGAGACAGGCCTGGAAAATCCGCCCCACGTCAACGCGGGTGTTCAGTTCAAGTCCTTGCTGCTGTAGCCGAGGATGCGGCGAGCGATGATCAGCAAATTGATCTGCTGGGTGCCCTCGAAGATATCGTTGATTTTGGCGTCTCGCATCCACTTCTCGAGCAGGTAGGCGCGTGAATAGCCCAGCGGCCCGAGCAATTCCACCGCCTTTTGCGTGATCTGCGTGACGGCCAGACCGGCCTTGGCCTTGGCCATCGATGCCTCCAGGCTGTTGCGCTGGCCGTTATCCAGCAGCCAGGCGGCGCGCCAGGCGAGCAGGCGCGCGGCTTTGAGCTGGACCTCCATCTCCATGAAATCGCGTTCGATTGCAGTCAGGCGCTGCGGCGACAGTCCATAGCGGATTTCCATGTTGCGCTCGCTGAGAAAGTCGCGGACGAAATCCAGCGCCGCCCGTCCCACCCCGATCGCCATCGCGGCCACGATCGGACGGGTTGCGTCAAAGGTCGCCATCGCGTCCTTGAAGCCGCCCTCCGGCTTGACCTCAGGGCTGCCGAGCACGTTGTCCAGCGGTATTTTGCAATCTTCGAAAACCAGGGCCGCGGTGTCCGACACGCGGATGCCGAGTTTGTTCTCCACCCGCACCACGCTCATACCAGGGGTGTGATGCTCGACAACAAAAGGTTTGATTCCAGCGCGGCCGGCGTTCTTGTCCACGGTGGCCCAGACCACGACGAAACCCTCGGACAATTCCGCTGCCATTTTGCCGCCGGTACAGAAAATCTTGGTGCCGTTGATCACCCAATGGTCGCCCTCGCGCCGCGCGGTAGTGGTGATCGCGGCGCTGTCGGAACCGCATCCGGGTTCGGTGATCGCCATCGCGGCCCACTTCGGATTGCCTTCGCTGAAGCGCTTGAGGAACCGCTCCTTCTGCTGCGGAGTTCCGGCTGCCATGACCGCGGCGCCGCCCAGTCCGGGATTAGGAATTTGCAGAAACAATCCGACGTCGCCCCAACTCAATTCTTCCGCCGCGAGGATTGTGAACAGGGTACGCATCCGGTTGCTGCGGGCGCCCTTGTCGGGTCCTACCTCGAGTCCGGCCTGGGCCCTGCCGGCCCACATCAGTTCATAAAATTTGGTCGGGCGCGCGTGTTCGTTCTCGTCGTATTCGCGCGAGATGGGCCGCATAATCTGCCGCGCAACTATCCGATAGGCGTCAATCCGGCGCTGCAAATCGTGATCTGGTTCAAAATCGATCATTCGTGGTCTCCCGTTGCACTCGTCCTCCACGCGTCCGTTCTCCCATGATCGGTCGTGGGCAAGGAGGATAAATGATGCATTTGCAGAGATTCACTCGGCCTAAACCGTCGTCAGTCCTTCGAGCATCGCGAAGCCGCGGGCGTTGCGCAGCCACATCTCCACCGGATGTTCCCGGATATAGCCGTGGCCGCCCAGGATCTGGACGGCGTTGTCGCAGATTTTCAACACCGCAGAAGCCGTATAATTTTTGGCCTGATAACTTTCCTTGAGCGCATCCTCGCCTTTGTCCAGGCGGCTGGCGGCTTCCCAGGCCAAAAGCCGCGAGGCATCGATCTCGATGGCCATCTCGGCCAGCATGAAGGCAATCGCCTGTCTGGTTGCGATTGGCGCGCCAAAGGCGCGGCGCTGCAGCGCGTAATCGCGGGCGTATTCGAATGCTGAACGCGCCACTCCCACCGCCATCGCGGCGGCTGCCACCTTCTGCTCGCTCATCAGCCGGTTGAAATTGATGCCCCGCTCGCCGCCAAGCCTGGCTTCGGCAGGGACCGCGCAGTCTTTGAGCGTCAAACCATACGTCGCCAGCGCCTTAAGACCCATATTCTTTTCGCGCTCGCCCACCACCAGACCTGGGCATCCGCCGGGGAGGATGAAGCCCTCGACGGCCGGGCCGCACGATGCGAACACGATCAGGAACTCCGACTCCCTGGCGAGCGGCACATAGCATTTCTCGCCATTTAGTATGTAGCCGGAACCGCTGCCTCGCGCCGTGGTGGCGATCGAAAAAATGTCAAAGTCCCATCGCGGCTCCGTCAGGGCGGCGGATGCGGCGCAAAAACCTGGTTGCGCGAACAGCGGCAGATAGCGCGCGCGCTGCGCTTGATCGCCCATCTCCAGGACTGGATAGGCGAGCAGGCGCGGTACCAGGGCATGAATCGCGATCGACAGATCGCCATAGGCCAGTGCCTCTGCCGCGACTACGCCGGTCACTGCCGAGCGCTGGCCGCCGTCGCCGCCGGAGGCCTCGGGGATTACGCTGCGCACCAGCCCCAGCTCCCAGATCTTTTGCACCAGTTCGGGTGGAATTTGTCCGCTTTCATCCGCAGTGCGGGCGGCCGGACGGATCTCTTCGCGCGCGAAGGCCTCGACGGTTTGCGAAATCATCCGTTGTTCTTCGGTCAATTCGAAGCTGATCATTGGCGTGATCCAGGTTTCTACTCGGAATAGAACGCTAACGCGGTCAGATTTCGTTATCTTGTGCGATACGAATGCGGACGCGTTTGTACTGTTTCTTGCTGGGATGGACGCGGGCAGGCGGCGCGGGCGGTTTGCGAATTTTCTTCACCAGGCCCCTGGCGCTGATTTCTTTCGACGGTGTTTTGGATTTAGTCATGGCGGCTGCTCTTTTACATTTTACTCCGCGCGCCCAATAAAGCTTAGCTGAAGGCCGGTAATCTGGCCGCCCGCCGCCCGCCGCGAAAAGAACCGCTGATGGGAGCATCGCGTGCAGACCGGCACGTCAACGATGGCGTCGCGTTCAAGCCCGGCGAGCATCAGTTGATCGAGCAGGATAGCTTTCAAATCGATGAACGCCTTGGAATCGCCGGCCTCGCGAAGGTGCAACGCGGCGCCGGGTATTTCGGTGCAAAAGCGGCGCGCGAGCCCGATATCGACTTCGAAGCAGCAGGCGCCGATCGCGGGCCCCAGCGCCGCTTCGATCCGATGGGGGTTTGCTCCGAGCTTTTTCATCGCGTGGACGCCGGCCGATGCGATATCGGCGATAACGCCACGCCATCCGGCATGCAGCGCGCCAATGACTTGCGCGCGGTCGTCCTTCAACAAAACCGGTACGCAATCGGCGGTAAGAATTGCGAGAATCCGGTTGGGCGCTGTGCTGACCATGCCGTCCGCAACGCCAACCACGCCGCGGGACTGCGCATCAACTGTACGAACGCAGGCTCCGTGCACCTGATGGACCTGGACGAATTCGACGCCGGGCGGAAAGCAGCTTTTCAAACGGCGCCAGTTGCTTTGCACGTTGGCGGGATCGTCGCCTGCAAAATAGGAGAAATTCAACGATTCATAAGGTCCGCGGCTGACGCCGCCGCGCCGGCCCAGGAAACCGCCGCATACGCTCGCCCCAGACCATGGCCTGACGGCGAATTGGTCCAGTTCCCACTGCGTGGCCGCGGGTTCCGCGGTCCCCGTTGCCTGTGCGCGAGGCGCTGTCGTAAGATCGATCGTTCGGGCAGGCTGCATAGGAGATTCGTTATGGACGGCTACCGTTTCATGATCGAGCGAAATCGGCTGATGTACAAATTGGAAGACGAATTGGCCAAAATCCGCCACCTTCCCGACGTTGAGCGGCGGGCCAAAACCAACAAGTTGCAGGCTGAGTTCGACCGCCAACTGGCCGCGTTGTACAGAGAAGTCGCTGAGGAATATCCGGGCGAACGCCGCATCAAGGCCCGGCCGATCTCCGACCCTCGGTAATCCGATTGAGATTTGGAACGTTCAATAGTCATCCGCGGGGCCCGCACCAATAATCTGCAAAACCTGGACCTCGACCTGCCGCTCGGCTGTCTGACCGTAGTCACCGGGGTTTCGGGTTCGGGAAAGTCCAGCCTCGTGTTCGATACTGTATATGCCGAAGGGCAACGGCGCTACGTACAGAGTCTATCCACCTATGCCCGGCTGTTCCTGGATCGGATGCAGCGGCCCGACGTGGATACCATCTCGGATATCCCGCCAGCCTTGGCTTTGCGTCAGAAAAATGCGATCAGCAACGCTCGTTCGAGCGTCGGCAGTATCACCGAAATCAACGATTACCTGAGGTTGCTGTTCGGCGCGATCGGCCGCACGATTTGCCCGCAATGCGGCGGGGAAGTTGGCCGCGACACGGTGGCGAGTGCATGCGAATCAATTACGGCGATTCCCGCGCCCTATATCCTCATCGCCCCGTTCAAAGTCGGAGCACGTCCGCTGGCGCAGGATCTCTCCTACCTGGCCACTAACGGATACCATCGGCTATTCGTGGACGGCGCGATTGCCGACGCGCAAAGTGCGGGCGAGAAATGCGCGCGCCAGGGCGTTCTCCCGGTTGTCATCGATCGCGTGATCGTTGGCGGAGAAGAAGCCGCAGCGCGAGTGCGCGAGGCGCTGGAGAAGGCATTCTATTTGGGGGCTGGGCGCGCTCAGGCGGTTCGGATGGAGCGTGGCGACGGCGGTCTGCGTCCGCTGGCCGAGCTGTTTTTCGACCGCCGCTTCAGTTGCTCGCGCTGCGCCACTGTTTTCCCCGAACCCACCCCGGCTTTGCTTTCCGCCAACAGCCCGATCGGCGCCTGCCCCGAATGCCAGGGGTTTGGCCGCACCGTGGAGCTGGATCTCGCCAAAGTGATCCCCAATCACAATCTTTCCCTGCGCCAGGGCCTGGTGGCTCCATGGCGCACGCCGGCTTATCGCGAAATGCATGCCTGGATGTTGGAATGTGCGCGGCGTCGGCGAATCCGCTTGACCGCGCCGTACCGGGAATTTACCGCCGAGGAACGTTCATGGCTGCTCGACGGCGAGCCTGAACGGCGCTCGGAGGAGGAGCGATGGCCGGGAATTCGCGGCTTCTTCAAATGGCTGGAGCGCCGCCGCTACAAAACTCACGTCAGAATTCTGCTGGCGCGTTATCGCAAGTTCGTGCCCTGTGCCGTGTGCGCCGGCGCCAGGCTGCGGCCCGAGGCGCTCAATGTCAAAATCCAAGGTCGCAACATCGCCGACCTTGGCCGGATGCCGATCGCGGCGCTTGCCCAATGGATCGACCAGCTTGCGATGGGCCGCGAGGAGGCCGACCGTGCGGCCACTTTGACGCGGGAATTGCGCAGCCGCCTGGGTTATCTGACCGCGGTTGGACTTGGTTATCTGACTCTGGAGCGGCCCGCCCGCACGCTTTCGGGCGGCGAGGCCCAGCGTATCCATCTGGCCAGCGCCTTGGGCAGCCGGCTTACCGGAACACTGTACGCTCTGGACGAGCCCACCGTCGGACTGCACGCGCGGGACTCGCGGCGGCTGCTGGCGGTGCTGCGAAATCTGCGCGACCTGGGCAACACTGTCATCGTGGTCGAGCACGATCCGCTGATGGTGCGCGAGGCGGATCGGCTGGTGGAACTTGGACCGGGGGGCGGCCGCGACGGCGGCCGCCTGGTATTCTCCGGACCGCCGGCGGCGCGGCCCAAACGGGCCGGTGATGAACCCACAGGCCGCGTCTTGATGATGCGCGCGATTGCTCGCGAACGGCGTATCGCCAAAAGCGATCCCGCCCTGCGTATCGTCGGTGCTTCAGAGCACAACCTCAAGAATATCTCGGTATCGATCCCACTGGGCCGGATGGTCTGCATCACCGGCGTGTCGGGTTCAGGCAAATCGACCCTGGTCGAGGAGGTGCTCTACAACAATTACCTGGCGCTTCGTGGTGCGCCGGTAAGCGAAGTCGGCGCCTGCCAGCGTATCGAAGGGCTGGAGCAGCTCGCCGGCATCGTTCACATGGGACAGGAGGGTCTGGCTCGCTCGACGCGCTCCAATCCCGCCACTTACACCAAGCTTTACGATTCGATCCGAAAACTGTTCGCGGCTACCCAGGACGCGCGGCGCAGCGGGATCGAAGCCAAAAATTTTTCTTTTAATGTTCCCGGCGGCCGCTGCGAACGATGTCACGGGATGGGAGTGGTGACAATCGAGATGCATTTCATGGCCGACCTCGAAGTGAAATGCGACGCGTGCGACGGGCGGCGCTTCCAAAGTCACGTGCTCGGCGTCAAATATCGCGGACTCAACATCAACGAAGTACTCGCGCTGACGGTCGATGAGGCCCGCAGCTTCTTCTCACGCCAGGAGCAAATTGTACAGCGCCTCAACACCCTGTCGTCGGTTGGACTGGGCTATCTTCAACTTGGCCAGCCGACCTCGACACTGTCTGGCGGCGAGGCCCAGCGCCTGCGCCTGAGCGCGTTTGTCCTGGAAGGAATCGCCGGGACTGCCCGCATGGCGGACGCCGAAGGGAAGCGCATGTTTATCCTGGATGAGCCCACGACCGGCCTGGCGGGCAGTGATATCCGCAATCTGCTGCGGGTGTTCAATCGTCTGATCGGCGCAGGACATACCCTGCTTGTGATCGAGCACAACCTTGAAATGATAGCCAACGCGGATTTCGTGATCGACCTGGGACCCGAAGGCGGCGCCGAGGGCGGACACGTCGTGGTCAGCGGCACGCCCCTGGAGGTCGCCGCCTGTGCGGCCTCTCATACCGGGCGCGAGCTGCGACGGCTGTTCGGATTGCCGGTCAATGCGCGGTCGGATAGAGTACGTACCGCGCTGCGAAAGGCGGCAGGATTTTGATGGGTTCGAGGAAGGCATGGCGAGTCCACAGGAGATAGGCGGCATTGGACCCACCCATCTGCGTTTGGGAGATATCGTCGCGGCGTTGGTTCTGCTGGCTCTGTTGCTGTATGCGGCGTGGAAACAATTTCCCGTCTATTCGCAGCAGGCCGGCGCTCGGGCGCCGTCCGCACAAACCGCACCTCAGCCCTGACCGTCGACCCTGGCGCTCGCCTCATCCGAGTGCCAATGCGGACGGTTCAGAACCGTCGGAAGCCTTGGGGCAGAGAGCTTTTCTGTGAGCAGGGGGAGCTCACCGATTCCACATTTTCCTCCATTTTAGTAAAATCCAATGGTGTGAAAGCGAGGAGCGATCTGTGATGCTGATCGAACGGACTTCACCCGATAAGCTAAAGCCTTTTTTTCTGCGACTCATCCGGGAAAGTTTTGATCAACTTCGTATGGGCGACAGCGAGATTGCCGACTATGTGGCGACGCTGCTCGCGGAGTTTGCCCACAGCGACAAGTGGTTGATGCTGCGCGACGCCCAGGGGACGCGGCTGCACAGCGTGGTCGAGATGCTGATTTCGGCGATGGGCCCCAATGGCCAATCGCGGGTGATCGGCGAGCGCGCGGTGCGCAAATACGTCGGCGATTATACGCTCTTCATGTCAGGGTTGTTCCGCACCTTTGTGCACAAACGCGGCTTTCTCGACTATTATCTCGAGGAAGGCAAGCGCTCCTACGAGGCGGTATCGAAACTGGATGTATCGCTTTACCGGCCCGGCTTTCTGCTGTTCGAGGAACTGAGTAGAGGATTTGAAACATACTCGGGCGCACTTGACTATATGCGCAAATGCTATTTCGCGCCGGCACCCGGTTCCAATCCTTTCGCCGGCGTTTTAAGGCAGTTCCAGTCGATGCTGGCCAAGGGCATTTCATCGAACTGAACCGTAATCTGGACGCCGCTGGCGGCCCGGATGCGCAAGCCAACCAAACCGGCCGGCGATTCGTTTTCAGGGGAACGCCTGGACCTTTACCTGGTGCGTCAGGGAATCGTTGCTTCGCGCCGTATGGCGCGCTCACTGATTTCCGCTGGCTACGTCCGCGTAAATGGTTTCCGATCGCGCAAGGGACGAAACGTAGGTCCCGGCGATACCGTTGAACTGGAGCAGGCGCCCGGCTCTGACGCCCTTAAACCCGCTCCCGAGCTCCCGCTCGACGTGCTCTACGTTGGCGCCGAATTCCTGGTCGTAAGCAAGCCGGGACTGCTGCCCTGTCATCCGCTTGGACCAATGGATCGTCCAACGCTGATGAATGCCGTGGTGGGTCGCTTCCCGCAGGCCGCCCTGATCGGAAGCAATCCCCTGGAAGGGGGACTGGTGCATCGGCTGGACAACGGCACCTCAGGAGCCGTGATGGTTGCGTTGACCGAAGCGGGTTTGGCGCGGCTGCGTGGCGCGTTGAGATCCGGACAAATTCACCGCCATTACGTGGCTTTGGTGCGGGGAAAGCTTCAACATGCGCTTGAAATCACCGTGCCGATCGCCCATCACCCGCGAAACCGCCGCAAGATGATCGCGGTGGCCGACCAGCGTGCCGCGGCGAGGCTGAAGGGGCGGCCGGCAACCAGCGTGATCACACCGATTCGCCAAGTCAACGATTTCACCCTGGTGGAGGTTTCGCCGCGCACCGGCGCACGCCATCAGATTCGCGTCCATTTGGCGGACGCGGGTTTCCCGATCGCCGGCGATGAACTGTACGGCGGTCCCCGGATGCCGCTGCTTGGGTCGGGCCGTTTTTTTCTTCATCTGAGCGAATTGCGAATACCGATGGCGGTGGGCCAGGACGAATCATCGGCCTCAGCCCGCTCCAGCCAGCGACCCCTGGTGGTGAGGGCGCCTGTTCCCGACGACCTGCGCAACTGCCTCGCACAGTGACATAGTTGCGCCGCCCGGCGCGTCGGCTTGCCTGAGAACGGTATCGGGTTTAATAGTGCATCGCGTGACCGATCGCGAAGCGAAACCGGTCTTTCAAGGACCTGCAATTCCGGCGCGCCGCGTGATCTTCACTGACTGTCCGGCGTCAAAGATGATCCGAAGCCTGAGCCGCACTGAAACCGGTGCTGCGTATCCTGTTCGGCCCCGCCGACAACCCATAAATTTGCTGGATGATGAGGGAGCAAGGCCATGAAGATGAAAGTACGCTCCAGGACCTACCGCCGACCGCATATCATTCCCGAGCAGGCACACTGGCGATCCAGCGCTCCCGGCGGGTGCGTATGGAAATCACTGAGTCGGTGCGTGGGAGTGGCGATGTTGGCCGGCGCGCTCGCAGTCTCTTGCGTTTTTGTGTTTCGCACCAGGGCCGATGCTCAGGCGATGCCCGGGACCATGACCGTTCCCGGAACGGCAGCAGTCCCCGCCACCGTCGGCGCTCCGCCTTCCTCCGCGCTGGGGCCGGTGACAGGTGTTGCGCCCGCGGCCGCCGAAACCGTCGGACCGCATATCTCCTACACCGCCAATCCTCTGATCAGCAATCAGGGCGAGGTGAAACTGAAATCCACGCCGGTAGGACGGCAAGAGACGCCCAATGTGCTGGTCTCGCCATCAGAAACCCAGACCCTTGAGCATACCCCGACCATTCCCGACGTCGTGCTCCATCAATGGAGCCTGACGCGCGAAATACCGGAGGAGAGCATCTTCAGCCGCGCCTACATGCTGACCAGGGACGAGCACGCGCGCAGCATCAGCCTTAAGGAAGCGATCTACCTTGCTTTGCGCAACAACCCTGCTGTGGTTTCGGCCAGTCTGGAGCCGGTAGCTTCTTTGCAAGGCGTGCGAGGAAGCTGGGCAGTATTCGATCCCGACTTAAGCGGCCAGGTAGGGGTTAGCAAGACCGTCGATCCGACCACTTCGATCCTGGAGACAGGCGGTGGCCCCGCTTACCTGCAAAAGGAGTACATCTGGAACTTTGCGGCGACCAAAACACTCGCAACTACAAACGGGGTGCTAGGTGTCAATTTCAGCAATAACTGGTATTCCACTAACGCGATATTCCAAGCCGTTAATCCCTCTTACACGCCGGCTATCACTTTGTCGTTGGATCAGCCATTGTTGCGGAATTTCGGGAACCAGTTCGCCACAATCAACGTCCAAATTTCCGAATCAAGTCAAAAACAGGCTCAATTCAATTATGAGCAGCAACTTAACGATTTCGTGCTGAAAGTCGGCACAGACTACTGGAATGTCGTCCGGGCCGAGGAAAACCTGCAGGTCGCCCAGAGGGCGCTCGCGGTGGCGCAGGATCTCGTACGTCAGAACACCATCAGCGTAAAGGTGGGAGTGCTGGCGCCGTTGGCGCTTAAAGAAGCGCAATCGGAAGCAGCCACGGATCTGTCCAACGTCTATCAGGCGCAAGGTGCACTGGAAACTGCGCGTACCGTCCTCGCTCAGGACGTGATGTACAACCCCGAACACACCTTCCTGCCCGCGATGTTGGAGCCGGTCGAACGGCCGCATCCGGAGGAAATGCCGATAAATGACGAGCTTTCGCTGGAACATGCCATGATGTATCGGCCGGAACTGGCCTCAATGCGCGAACTGATTCGCAGCCTGCTGCTCCAGGTGAAGTACGCGGAAAACCAGGTTCTGCCGCAGTTTAACATCGGCGCGCAGTTCGGCTTAACATCAACGGCCGGCGCGGTTATATGCAACCCGACGTTCGGCCTTACGGGCGTCCCTCTCAACTGTATTGTTCCCAGCTCTCCTCCTACCCGAGGCGTCGAGGTGCCGTTTAAGGGTCTTTATCCGGAAGCGCTTGACCGGCTGTGGAGCTTCGAGTTTTACAATTATGCGGTAGTCTTCAACTTCGAGCGCCCGCTGAGTAATGACGCGGCCAAATCGGCGCTGGCACAAGCCAAGATCGCATATGAGCAACAGCGTCTGAATTATCGGGATCTGATTTCCTCTATCGTCGTTGACGTCCAATCCGCGCTCAACGGGTTGAACGCAAACTATAAGTCAGCGCAGGCCGCCAAAACCGCGACGCAGTTTGCCGCCGCCTCGCTCCACGACGAGCGCGAACGTTTCCGCGTCGGGATGGCTACGACTCATGACTTACTTCAGTATATTGACAGCCTGGTCGCGGCCGAGGGCAACGAAGTCAACGCCGATGTGAACTTTGAAATATCGAAACTCCAGGTCAGGCATTCCGAGGGTACGCTGCTGCGGGCCTTCAACATCCAGTTCGTGCCGACCAATCCGAACGTGCGCCCGTGGTACGCGCGATTCTAACTCCCTTGCGCAAAAGGGCTCGCACCATTACCGCAAACTTTGGCGGTGAAGGTGCGAGCCCGTTATGCCTGTTTCAATTTGGAGAGCCGATTGGGGGCGGGCCGATGCGAGCGTCTCCTGAAGGCGGACCAGGTCAAATCGCGCCGGACTGCCGCAGCCTGTCCACGTCCTCCCAGCTGTAGCCGAGGATTTCCGTCAGCACCTGCTCGGTGTGCTCGCCGTGCTCCGGCGCGCGGCCGTAAGGATTGGCCGGGGTCTCGCTCAGCTTCACGGTGGCGCCCAGCAGCTTCATCTTGCCATGTATCGGATGCTCGTAATCGACAATATAGTCGTTGGCGATCACCTGCGGGTCGTTCTCCAGGTCGGCAATGGAATTGACGACGGTGAAGATGAAATCTCCGCCTTCGTGCAGGATCTTCATCCATTCATCGCGGGTCTTGGTGGCGAACTTTTCGTCCAGGATTTTGATCAGCTCGCGGGCGTTCTTGCCGCGCGCGCCCATTTCGGCGAACCGTGGATCGTCAATCAGGTTCTCCAGCCCCATCGCCTTCATGAAGTCCTTCCAGACCCGATCACCCTGGATCATGCCCAGGCAGATCCATTTGTCGTCCTTGCAGCGGTAGTGGTTCCACAGCGGGTTGAACGAGCTTTCACGGGGATAGCGCATCATCTCCTTGCCGTTGATCAGCCGGGAACTGATGTTGAGCCCCATCAGAGACATCATCGAACCCAGGTGCGAGGCATCCACCGCCTGGCCGATCCCGGTGCGTTCGCGCGCAAACAGCGCCGTCAGGATTCCGTGCGACAGCATGATGGCGCCCATCTGGTCGGCCAGTCCGCCCACGATATAGGTCGGCGGCATGTCGCGCGGGCCGCAAGCCGCATACAGCAGGCCGGAACGCGACTGGCCAAGGTAGTCGAACGACGGCTCGCCGCTGTCGGGTCCTTCGGGTCCGTAGCCGGTGGCGCTCCCATAGATCAATCTGGGGTTGAGCTTGCGCAGGGTCTCATAATCCAACCCCATGCGGGCGGCGACGCCTTTGCGGAAATTCTGGACGAAGACATCGCTTTTTTCGACCAGCTTGTAGACGATCTCGCGTCCCTGAGGGTTTTTCAGATCGACGGCGATGCTTTTCTTGTGCCGGTTGTTAGACTCCAGGTAGAAATTCCGGCCGCCTGACTTGGTACTGCTGCCGGCCGCGGAGGACAATCCGCGACCGGGGTCGCCGTTGTCGCGCTCTTCGACTTTGATCACTTCCGCGCCGAGGTCCGCCAACAGCGCAGTGGAATACGGTCCCTGCTGCCAAATCGTCCAGTCGACTACCCTGATTCCTTCCAGTGGTGCTTTCATTTGACCCCCGTGGCACTTTGTTTAGCGACCATCTAAAATTCAATCCCAAAACGCCGGACCAGCCGCGGCCGCACCGCCTGGTTTGGCTACAGTAATCCGTCAGGCGCGGCAGGGCAATTAGCGGCGACTAAAAACGTGGGACTTGGCCCGGTAACTGGTGATCTTTTTACCACAATCGGCAGGCAAGTGCTCGCCTTCCTGCTGCCCTTGCGCTGTCCCGGATGCGGGCTGTTTGTCCCCCCGCAAACCGCCCGTCGACTATGTCCCGCCTGCCGCGCAAGCCTTCAGCGCATCCACGGACCGATCTGCAGCGTCTGCGGAGTGCCCCTTGCCGCTGGCTTTGAAATCTGTGCCAAGTGCGCCAAAAGTCCGCCGCGGTTCGGCAAAGCGCGCGCTCTTTTCCTTTACGCCACCTCCGCGCGCGCGCATACGGACGTTCTCGGTTCGATCATTCGACGCCACAAATATGGCCCCAACCAGGCATTGAGCGCCGTTCTGGCCGAGCTAATCGAGGACGGTCTGCCGATTGAGCCCGAGTACGATGTGATTATGCCCGTCCCGCTGCACCACCGCCGCCTGCTCAAACGCGGGTTCAACCAGGCCGCTCTGCTGGCCGCGGTGTTGAGCCGCAAACTGTGCTGCCGCCTGGACGTGACCACCCTGATTCGGGTCATAGCAACTTCTCCGCAGACTGCTCAAGACTTCGATAGTCGCCGGCGCAATGTCCACAACGCTTTCGCGGTCAGGTATCCTCAACGGGTGGCGGATCGAAAAGTACTGCTGGTCGATGACGTGCTGACGACCGGAGCGACCGTGAACGAATGTGCCCGGGTGTTACGGTTGTGCGGGGCGGCCGGTATCGACGTCCTGACCATCGCGAGAGCAATATGAGCGGGGGAGCGCGCACAGTTTGGGAACAACGTCATCGACAGGCATGCGCCGGCTCGCCCGAGCCGTTCGCAGCCGAGATGGTCGAGCTGCTGCCGCGCGGGATTGCCCTGGATATCGCGGCCGGCACCGGGCGCCATTCGCTGATGCTGGCGCGGGCCGGCTTTGTGGTCCACGCGATCGATTTCTCGATTCCTGCGATGGTTGGCCTCCAAGCCGCCGCCGCAGCGCAGAATCTGCCCATATATCCGCTGGTTGCCGACCTTGACGCGTTTCCACTACCAGCCAAGCGTTATGAGGTGGTCGTCAATGTATCTTTTTTGGACCGCAGGCTGGTCCCGGCGCTTAAGAACGCGCTCAAGATCGGAGGCGCCCTGCTGTTCGATACTTTCCTGGTTGATCAGGCCGAGATCGGTCATCCGCGCAATCCCGAATTTTTGCTGCGCCATTACGAATTACGCGAACTTCTGCAGGGGTTTGAAATCGCGCGTTACCGCGAGGGGCTGACGGTTTATCCCAGCGGCGAGCGTGCCTGGCGGGCGGGTGCTCTCGCGTTTCGACGGAGCTAGGCAGTGGTGGCGAGTCAATCGACGTACAAGAGAGCGGGCGTGGATATCGATTTGAAGGAAAGTTTGGTCCCGCTTTTCAAACGAATCGCCGGCCGAACCAACGGCGCGCACGTCATTTCGGGCGTCGGCGGATTCGGCGCCCTGATCGGGCTGGACGGCCATGGGATGCGCGACCCGGTACTGGTCGCCGGCACGGACGGAGTCGGAACCAAGCTCAAAATCGCGGTCATGATGCGTCGCCACGACACGGTAGGTATCGATTGCGTCGCGATGTGCGTCAATGACATCATCTGCTCGGCGGCGCGCCCGCTGTTCTTTCTCGATTACATAGGGATCGGCAGGCTCGAGCGCAAAACAGCGCTCGCGATCGTGAAGGGCATCGCCGACGGATGCGCGCAGGCGGGCGCCGCTCTGGTCGGCGGCGAGACCGCCCAGCTCCCGGGCCTTTACGGTGAAGGCGAATACGACCTGGTCGGGTTTGCAGTGGGAATAGTCGAGCGCGAACAAATTCCCGATCCGCAAAGCTTGCGAGCGGGCGACGTGCTGGTCGGACTGGCCTCCAACGGCCTGCATTCCAATGGCTATTCGCTGGCGCGCAAAGTGTTGATCGAGGACGGCGGGCTTCGGTTGTCGCGGCGCGCCCCCGGCCTGAAATCAACCTTGGGCGAGGAACTGCTCAAACCCACCCGGATTTACGCCAAAACCGCGCTCGAACTGTTCCGCAGATTTCGCATGAAAGCGCTGGCGAACATCACCGGCGGGGGAATAGTCGAAAACCTTCCGCGGGTGCTACCTCCCTCACTGGGCGCGCGCGTGAGACGCGGAAGCTGGCCGGTCCCGCCGATCTTCGACCTGATTGCCCGGCTGGGCAACGTGAGCCAGGCCGAGATGGACCGCACGTTCAACAACGGCTTGGGTATGATCGGAATCTTTGCGCCGGGTGACGTCGAGGCGGCATTGGACCATCTGCATCGCAGCCGCCAGCCGGCCTACATCGTCGGAGAGCTACGGCCGGGGATTCGCGGCGTGAGCATCGATGCCGGAGCGGCTCGGTCATGAACGCCACCACGAATCCGGACCCGCTGAAACTGGGCGTGCTGATCTCGGGCTCCGGCACCAATCTTCAGGCGATTATCGACGCGATTGGGCGGCGCGAACTCAAGGCTGAAATCCGCGTGGTGATCTCGAATCGGGCCGACGCTTACGGGCTGATCCGCGCGCGCGATGCCGGAATTCGCACCCTGGTGATCGACCATCGGCGCTTCGAATCCCGTGAAGCCTTCGATCGCCGGTTGGTGGCGGAGCTGAGGGCAGCGGACGTCGAACTGGTGATTCTGGCCGGCTTCATGCGGCTGCTTTCCCATGTAATGCTGCGGGCCTTTCCCAATCGCATCATGAACATTCATCCCGCACTGCTGCCTTCCTTTCCCGGCCTGCATGTGCAGAAGGCGGCAATCGACTACGGAGCGCGCTTTTCAGGATGTACCGTGTTTTTCGTCACCGAGGGAGTCGATGACGGCCCAATCATCATCCAGGCCGTGGTACCGGTGTATGGCAGCGATACCGAAGACAGCCTCTCCGCGCGCATCCTGGCGCAGGAACATCGCATTTACCCGCGCGCGATCGAGTTGTTCCAGCAGGGCCGTCTGGAAATAAAGGGCCGCCAGGTTATCGTAAAGGATGCGCGGACGCCGCCCGGCGGCCAAGTGCTGATCAATCCTCCGTTGACGGACTCGTAAATATGGGCGGCGCAAAGTCCAAACGCGGCGCGGTGGTGGTTTCGGCCTGTCTGCTCGGCCGTCCCTGCCGCTTTGACGGCAAGGATAAATTCACGCCCGAACTTGCCTTTGCGCTTGAAGGCCGCAACGTGATCGCTGTCTGTCCGGAAGAATTGGGCGGATTGGACACGCCGCGAGCTCCGTGTCAGATAAACGGCGGCGACGGCGCCGACGTGCTCGACGGCAAGGCGCGGGTGATCGACGCAAATGGAATCGATCGGACGCCGTCTTTCCTGGCTGGCGCACAGGCTGCAATCGAGCAGCTGGACGCCGCCGGAGCGCGCGAAGCCGTGCTCAAGGAGTGCAGTCCCTCCTGCGGCGTGAACAGCGTTTACCGCGACGGCGAGCTCGCGCCGGGCCAGGGCGTGTTCGCGGCATCGCTCGCGCGCCGCGGTGTGCGTGTCCTCAACGAGGTTCAGGCGCTGCGCCGTAAACGAGGTCGATAGGATTTGGTTGAAACGCTCAAAGAATTTCGCCCTGGTCAGAGTGAGGAGAAAGCATCGAGGATCGGTTTTGAAAAATCGTGGGCCGGTGCGGCCTGCGTTTCCCGGAGGCTCTCAATCATAGTCCCGATGCTAAATGAGAGCGAATCGATTGCGGCTACCTTAAAACGGCTGCGCGCCAGCGCACCCGATGCGGAGATCATTGTCGTCGATGGCGGAAGCGCGGACGGCAGCCCCGATGCGGCGCGCGGTTTTTGCGACATCCTGATTCGCTCGCCGCGCGGACGCGCGCGCCAGTTGAATGCCGGAGCGGCACGCGCCAGCGGCGAGGTTCTGGCATTCGTGCACGCCGACACGCTGGTGCCATCAACTTTTGCCGCCGACATCGATGCGGCTGTGAGCAATCCCCGGGTCGTCGGCGGCCGCTTCGATTTGCAGCTGGATGCAGCGGGGCCCGCGTGCTGGTTGATCGGCCGCCTGATCAGCTTGCGCTCGCGGATCAGCCGCACCGGCACCGGCGATCAGGCGATCTTCGTCAGGCGCCGCATCTTTGACGCCGTGGGCGGTTTCCCTGAAATGGACATCTGCGAAGATCTCGACTTCGCCCGCCGGCTCAAGCGCGCGGGATCGATCGCCTGCCTGCGCAGCCGCGTCGTTACGTCGGCGCGGCGATGGCAACGCGGCGGGCTTATCCGCACGGTCCTGCGGATGTGGATAATCAGATTTTGCTATCTGGCCGGCGTCTCTCCCGCGCGGCTGCGGCGATGGTACGCTGACGTGCGCTGAAAGTGGAAGGGCGATTGCGCTTTCGCCCTTTTTGGAAAGCACCAGCAACCGTATATACTTTGAATCAGGGAAACCAGCAGCAGGAGATTGTCTTTGGCCAGGGTCGAGATCTATACCACTCAGTTTTGTCCATACTGTGTCAGGGCGAAATCGTTGTTCAAGCAAAAGGGAGTCGAGTTTGAGGAAATCGACGTGAGCGACGATCCCGAACTGCGTGAGAAAATGGTCGAGCGCGCCGGCGGGCGCCGCACCGTTCCGGAAATTTTCATCAACGGCCGGATTATTGGCGGCTACGACGAACTGAAAGCGCTTGATGACGCCGATGAGTTGGATCCTCTGCTGGCCGAGCCGGAGTAACGGCACGGTTCAATACCAGCGCGGGCTGCGAACGCCCCATCGATGAAATGTCTGGTCGCGGAGGCGGCCGTGAGATTTTGTTGCGCGAGCGTCGCGGCAAGTTCACGCGCCTGGGGCATCAATTCCCCGGCTTGAGTCACGCGATTCACCATCCCCGGTTGATAGAGATCGCCGGCGCTGTAGCGCCGGCATATTCGCCTCCTTGGCGCGCCGCGGGCCCATCCGCGCGGCCATCACGCGCGGCCGGCCACCGATGCAGGAACAGAAAATTGCTGGGTATCGGAAAGATCCGCCGGACAAAATATACGCCGGCGGTCTGCGCTAATTTCTGCGGATGTTGCGGAATGGACCGGTGTCGAAACGCGGTTCCTTGGGCAGTCCGAGCACGCGCTCGGCGATGATGTTGCGTTGAATCTCGTCGGTGCCGCCCGCGATCGAGACTGCGGGCACCGAGACCAGAATCTCCGCAATCACTCCGTTTCGTGGGCTGTCCGCGCCGGTCAACATCGCGGCCGTTCCGGTAATCATGGTATGCACGCGCGCGCAGCCGCGGGCGACATGACTGGCCGCAAGTTTCCCCAGCGATCCTTCAGGACCCTGGGGACGCCCCTGGCTCTGTGCCGCCCGTGCGCGCCGCGCCGTCCATTCGGCTGCCTGGGCCAGGGTCATCAGTCGGGCAATTTCCTGTCGCACAACGGGGTCGTGATTGGCGCCGGTTTCGCGTGCCCGCTCGATTATCAGATCAACGCGGCCGGCCCGTTGTGGATACCATTTGTACGGTTCCATCACGGTGGCGGTCTCGGCCCGCTCTTCCTCGTAAATCCGCCCCTCCCGCGGGCCGCGCCTTGATGGCCTTGCGATATCGGCAGCAAAGCGCCGCTCGTAGGCGAGAGTCGTCACGGCCACCTGCCATCCGTTGTTGACGGTCGAGACCAGATGCTCGGGCGGTACGACCGCATCGTTGAAGAACACCTGGTTGAAGGATGCGTGGCCGTTCATCTGCCGCAGCGGCTGCACGTCGACGCCTGGCTGCTTCATATCGAGGATGAAATAGGACAGGCCCTCGTGTTTGGGCGCGTCCCAATCGGTGCGGGCCAGCAGCGTGCCCCACTTGGCATGATGGGCGCTGGTGGTCCAGACCTTCTGGCCGTTGATAATCCAGTTTTTGCCGTCGAAATCCGCGCGCGTGGTGGCGCCCGCGAGATCCGAGCCGCTGCCGGGCTCGCTGAACAACTGGCACCAGGTATCCTCGGCGGTGATGATGCGGCGCAGGAATTTCTGCTTTTGGTAATCCGTGCCGTGTTCCAGCAGCACTGCCGCCGCCAGGCGTCCGATTCCTCCTCTCAAACATCCGATCGCGCCGACGGCGGCGAATTCCTCTTCGACGATGCGCACCATCCGGGCCGGCAGGCCGCGCCCGTACCACTGCCTGGGCCACTGTGGCATTCCCCATCCGGAATCGGCGAGCTTGTTGCGCCAGGCCAACAACGACAGGTTCGGATCCCAGTTCTCAGCCAGCCATGCGCGCACCTCGCGCCGTACTTCATCTTCGCTGATCTCGCTCATTTCAAACCCTCCAGCGCTGCATCAACAGTTCGCGATGGTAGTTCGGCTGGCCGAGGAACACTTCCGAGCTTTTGGCCCGCTTGAACCACAGATGCGTGTCGTTGTCCCAGGTGAAGCCGATGCCGCCGTGAATCTGAATCGTTTCGGCGGCAGTCCGCACGTAGGTGTCGGATGCCGCGGCCTTTGCCATGCAGGCGATCGCGGGCCATTCGGGGTCCTCGACCGCCGCGGCCTGGGCGGCGTAATAAGCAGTGGACTTCGCGAGTTCGACGTCCACGAGCATGTCGGCCAGTTTGTGTTTGATCGCCTGGAACGATCCGATCTCGCGTCCGAACTGGACTCGCATTTTGGCGTAGCTCACCGCCGATTCGAGCAGCTTCTGGGCGCCGCCGACCATCTCGTTGGCCAGCGCGACCGCGGCCTGATCCAGCGTGCGGCTGAGCGCGTTGAGGCCGTCTTCGCTATCGCCGAGGAGTTGCGCCCGCGCCGCTTTGAACTCGATACGGGCGATTTTGCGGGTCGGATCCATGGACGCAAGCAGCTCGCGCGCAACGCCGGCTGCGTCCGCGGGTATCGCGAACAGTCCGATGTCTCGGTCCGCCGCGCGCGCGGCCACCACCAGCAGGTTCGCCGTATGGCCGTCAACCACGTAGCTTTTCACTCCTTCGAGAAGATAGTTGCCGCCCGCGCGGGTTGCCTTGAGCCGGATTGCGCGAGGATCCCAGTTGCCGTCGAGTTCGGTTACCGCCAGCGTTGCGAGCTGTAAACCGGCGGCGATATCGGGCAGCAGGTCGCGCTTTTGTTCCTCGGTGGCGCCGTTCATGATCGCGCTGGCGGCGAGCACGGCGCTTGAAAAATAGGGCGCGCACAACAAGGAGCGCCCCAGTTCCTCCATCACGATTCCCAGTTCGACCATCCCAAAGCCAGCGCCGCCATACTGCTGCGGCACATGGATTCCCGGCAGCGCGAGATCCTCGCTAAGACGGCGCCAGACCGCGGGATCGTAACCCTGCGCCGTGGCCATCAGGCGGCGGACCTCGAGGGGCGGGGATTTATCTTCCAAAAAACGCCGCAGTGCCGTGCGGAACTGTTCCTGCTCCTCGGTAAACGCGTACCGGATGTGCTGCGCCGATTCGACGACTGGTTTGTCTGCTGTGCTCATTTTTTGAAATCGTGATGCGGTCGGTGATCCTGCAAAGCCTGTTTTACTGGCCGCTTTGCATGCCGCCCCTGCCGGCCAGCGGTAGTTGCGAAAATAGCCCGGCCCTTACCGCGGCTCAAGCGCAACTCGCAAAGCATTGCGGCGCGGTCCCCAAAGGCCTGGATATGCGCTCGACAAACTGCCCGCAGCGTATCAGCCCTTGAAGGCGGCGCGAAGATTGGCAGCGGCCTCCTCGATTGCCTTGCGGCCCTTGTCCACGAACGGCGCCATGCTCATGAAGCCGTGGGTCATCCCGTCGTAGCGTCTGGCCACGACGCGGACCTGGGCCTCGCGCAGGCGTTTCGCATAGGTCTCGCCCTCGTCGCGCAAGGGATCATATTCTGCCGTGATCACCGTCGCGGGTGGCAATCCGCGCAGGTCTGTGGCGGCAACGGGACACGCGTAGGGATTGGAGCGGTCCTCTTCGGTGCGCAGATAATGGTTCCAGAACCAAACCATGTCGGCGCGGGTGAGCAGGTAGCCTTCGGCAAATTCGCTCATGGAGCCGGTTTTCAGCGACGCGTCCAGAGCCGGATACATCAGCAATTGGTAGCCGATCCGTAAATCGCCGCGATCGCGCGCCATCAGGCAGAGCGCGGCGGCCAAATTGCCGCCGGCGCTGTCGCCGCTCACTGCCAGGGGAGCGGAGCTGGCTCCAATCGCGGTGCGATTGCGCGCAGCCCATTGCGATGCGGCATAGCAGTCTTCGGCGGCGGCCGGAAACTTGTGTTCGGGGGCGAGCCGGTAATCCACCGAGACGGTTACACAGCGGGCCTCGCGAGTGAGCGCGCGGCACAGCGCGTCATGGGTATCCAAATCGCCCAGGACCCAGCCGCCACCGTGAAAGAACATCAGCGCCGGAAAGGGCCCCTTGCCTTCCGGGGTGTAGATTCGCAGCCCGATCTCTCCCTCAGGACCGGGGATTGCGTGGTCCTCGCATTTCGCCACCATCGGCGGGGTATCGGTAAAACTCTCCAGCATCGCGCGAAATGCGAGGCGCGCTTTGTGCGGCGTCAGTGTGTTGAGCGGCGGTGCTCCCGAGGACGCGGCCTGATCCAGGATAGCCTTGATTTGAGGGTCCAGCGGCATGTGTTTTTGCCTCTCCCGTCTGCAGGGTCCAGTCAAAGTCCTGATACGAACCCGAGGGCCGATCAGGCGGCGCTTGATTCTTATAGTGTATAATCGTGGCTGTGGCGATCGAAAATAAAAGTCGGCGGGGCGATATTAATCAGCCAGATGATGCCGCGGCCGGCGACGGGCCGGGTTCTGAACACCCCTTTGCGGCCAATGAAGCGACGCCGACAGATTCATCAAATCTGTCCGGGCCTGATACCTCTCGCCCCGAGGCGCTCGGCAGGCGCCATGATTCGCTCGTAGTGTATGCGGCCGAACCGTCCCAATCCGGGGGCCGACCTGGCGCGCTGAGCGATGAGGAGATCCAGCGCAAACTGGAGCTGGTGCCGCCCGAACCCGGAGTTTATCTGCTGCGCGACAAGGCCGGCAAGGTGCTGTATGTCGGCAAGGCCAAGTCACTGCGCGCACGCGTGCGCGCGTACTTTCGCGACGGCGGCGATACGCGCTTTCAGGTGCGCTTCCTGATGAGCCGGGTCAAGGATTTCGAGACCCTGGTGACGGCGAGCGAGAAGGAAGCGCTGATTCTTGAAAACAATCTTATCAAGCAATACCGGCCGCGCTACAACATCCGGCTTAAGGACGATAAATCCTACCTGAGCGCGAAAGTCACGAAACACGCGTGGCCGCGAATCATGGTGACGCGCAAGATCGTCAAGGACGGCGGCCGTTACTTCGGCCCGTTCGGATCGGCCGACGGCCTGCGCGAGACCATCGACGTCATCCGCAAGGTATTCCCGCTGCGCACCTGTTCCGACGCCGTGTTTCGCAATCGAACGCGCCCCTGCCTGGAATATCAGATCAAGCGCTGCCTGGGACCCTGCTGTCTGCCGGTCGATCGGACCGAGTACCAACGTCATCTGGACGCCGCAATCATGCTGCTGGAGGGGCGCGACCTTGAACTACTCAAAGTGATGCGTGAGCGGATGAAGGCGCATGCCGACAATCTGGAGTTTGAGGAGGCGGCCAAATTGCGCGATCGGGTGCGCGCGATCGAAAAAACCGTCGAGAAGCAGACCGTGCTCCATCATTGGGGAATCGACCAGGACATCTTCGGGCTTTACCGCGAGGGCGGCTTTATCGAGGCCATCGTGCTGATGGTCAGGCGGGGCAAGCTCACCTCGACTCAAAGCTGGAGTTTCGAAGACCTGGAGTTTTCCGACCAGGACGTGCTGGCTGATTTGCTGACCCAGTTTTATGCGGGCGGACGGTATTTGCCCGACGAAGTGCTGGTGCCCGTCGAACTGGAAGACGCGACGGTTCGCGGCGAACTGCTGACTGAAAGGCGGGGCAGGAAAGTCTCAGTGTTCGTGCCGCAACGGGGCGAGAAAAACCATCTGCTCCAGATGGCCAATGAGAATGCGCGCCAGAGTTTCGCCGCGCGCCGCGACAGCGAAAAAACGCGCGAACGCATGCTGGAGGAACTGCGCACCAGACTGCGGCTGCGCAACACCCCCAAACGGATCGAATGCTACGACATCTCCAATCTGCAGGGTTCGATGGTGGTGGCCTCGCAGGTGGTGTTCGACGAGGGGCAGCCGCGCAAGGACCTGTACCGCCGCTACCGGATCCGCACCGTCGAGGGACAGGACGATTTCGCCAGCATGTCCGAGGTTCTCAACCGCCGGCTCGCGCGCGCGCTGAGCGAAAACGAATATCCCGACCTGATTGTGGTCGACGGCGGCAAAGGCCAGCTCAATATAGCGCTGGCCGTGCTGCGCGACCTGGGGTTGGTGGACCAAATCGATGTAATCGGCCTGGCCAAACAGCACGTGCTCAACGAGCCGCGCGCGCCGGCGGTGGTCAAGTCCGAGGAGCGGGTTTTTCTGCCCAACCGCAAGGATCCCGTAATTCTCAAACAAAATTCCAACGCTCTGTTCCTGCTGGTGAGAATCCGCGACGAGGCCCATCGGTTTGCCATCACTTACAACCGCGAACTGCGCCGCCGCGCACGCCTGCGGACGATTCTCGCCGACATCGAAGGCATCGGCCCCGTGAGGGCGCGCGCCCTGCTGCGCCATTTCGGCAGCCTCAAGCGGATCCGGGCAGCCAGCGTTGAGGAACTGGCGCAGGTAAAAGGCATCAACCGGGACCTGGCTGAAACTGTCCGACGCGATCTCGAAGCCATGGCCGCGGTACTGGATAAAGAGGAGCGCGCCGAGGAAACGGCGCGCCGGCAAGCAAGTGATACCGGGATACCCGCAGTTCCAGAAGCGGCGGCGGAAATCACGCAGATAAGTGGTGAAACCGGCCAAACGACGCGATTGTAAGACAGGGCGGCGCCTTCAGCGGCGTTTTTGGTTCCTCAAAATGCCAATTCTGTAATCCGAATTTGCGCTGTGCCCCATGCAAGCGCCAACTATCTCCCTAGCCGTATAAAATGCCGGTGCGGGCACGAAATCGATGTGCCCCAGCCAGGGAGGGCGTAAGCTAAGTTTAAGAGGCGTGGCCCGATGGCTGCGGCGCAATATAACGGTCCACTTCGAAACGGGAGATCAACATGAGAAACCAAACGGCTATCATCGCGATCGCGGCCTTCGCAATCATCGGTGCGCCGGCTTTCGCGTACTGCGGGAGTCAGGAGGCGGGTAACAAGGCCAACCACGCAGCCAGCGACAGTTTTGCGGTTGACTACAGTGATTGGTGGAATGCCTCGTCGGGCGGATGGGGCGAGGCCTGCCAGGTGCGCAGTGAAATCACCCGGGCGCAAGCGGAAGCGTTCATCGTAACCAACGCGGTGTCCTTCTACAACGCCGGACGCGACGCATTGCTCAATGGCAATCAGAATGAAGCCCGCCGCGATTTCGCCAAGGCGAGGGAGGCGCTGAAGGACGACGGCTTCGTCCCGGTCGAGAAAAACGCCAGTTGGGCGGATTATAGTGAGGTCGGCGGCGGGCACCGTGTTTACTGGACGGAATATCGGCGGCTAAGCCGTGAAATCGATGAGGCGCGGGCCGGGGGAATTCAGGTCGGAGACGCGCAAAATTTCCTCGCCATGGGCCAGGAAGCGCTGCTTAATGGCAGCACCTATCAGGCGCAATTGTATTTCAGTAAGACGGACCACGCCTTGAGAAATGCGGGATTTAAAAGGGCCGACGCGGTTCGCAGATCTGGTTGACGGAGGAAGCCCGGATCGAGCTGTTAGCGCCAGGCTGTTTTCATACTTCTGAGAGGCAATTGTCCATTGCGGGCTTTGCTGTCAGTTGGAAAGCCCAATGGCGCGATTGTTGCGGCCTCGGAGACGCCCGCCCACGCGGATCGGAACTCATTGGTTATCTTTTTCTTCCAGATGTTTGAGGCGCGCTTCAAAATCGCGAACCAGTTTTGAAACGTCTTCGCGCAGCAGGCCGAGTTCGACCATGATGTCTTCTTCGGCGATACCCAGGAAAGCTTTCACGCTGGAACTGAGCATCACGCCGAGCGCGAATGCGACCAGCAGAGCGGCGACTTCCACCAATGCCGTCAACATGATCGCCTATTATGGATGATCGGGCCGCTTTTGCCATAGCAGGAGGCTGAAAATGCTTTGATTGCACGACTGCTCCGGCGTTATTGTACTGTGATGGTCGGGCCGGCGAGCCCGTGCGGAAGTGAAAGGAGTCGCGATGGCATTCGTCCTTCACATCGATCGATTCTTCGAGACCATCGGCAACCGTTCGGCGGAAAGCCGGCGGATGAAAACCCTGGCCGATCTGCTGATTGCGCAAAGCGACCCCGACGCGCTCGATGCGCTCTCCGACGCAATCGCGGCGGCCGCGGTGCGGGAACTGCGGCGCGTGCGTCCCTCCGCCGACCTGTCTCGCCCCGCCGCCTCCACTCTGGATCGCTACGAACACCTGGAGTTTCTCACGGTTGAAGAGGTCCATGACACCGCGCGGCGGGCCGGTCTTGAAATGGACGTTGCCACTCCGACCGTAATCAAGAATCTCGCCCTTTTGACCTTTTCCAAAGCCGCCAAGGCCCTGGCCGCACCTGGCGGCGAAGAGGTGCTGGTAAACAGCGAAGTCGAGCGTCTGGACGACGCGGTTGGGGCGCTTAATGACGCAGACATCGTTCAGGCTACTCAGGCCCTGGCCGCACTGATTGCGGGCGTCGCGTCGATGATAATGATCACCGGCGGCCGCCCCTGAGAAGGGGGACGAAGGGTGAGGGGAGAAAAGTGAGGAGCGAGAGAAGAACAGGTTCCTGACGCTCGAAGTGGCGCTTTGGTCCGGCAGACGAGCGTTAGGTCTGCGGAAGGGGGGAAATGCAGAATTCCGCGGGGATTGCGGTTGCAGGCAGCCGTTCACGGGCACCGGTTATATGCGTGCAGGTTCCGGCCGTCTATCTGGTGGCGGTTGCGGTGGTGATGGGGGATGCGCTCGGAAGTTTGAGGCCAGGGATACCGATCTGGATACCGGCCGTGGTGGCTGCAGCGGCCGCTCTGATCTTTTTGTCGGGGCGCAACGGGTTGGCGATGGCGCTGGCATTAACCGCTGTGGCCGGCTCCGCGACGGTCGCCGCACAGCAGGTTTATGATCCGCCGCACGCCCAAGCGACGATCAGATTGTTTCCCGATAACCGGCCGATTGTCTTTGAAGGCTATCTGGATCGCGAGCCGGAACCGATTCGCGATGTAGTCCGGCTCTATCTCAGGGTCGAGCGGGCCGGCCTCGACGCCACCCATCTTGTTCCCGCCACGGGCCGTGTACGGATTACCGTGGTTGATCCGCTTGATTACCGGCTCGGCGAGCGGCTAAGGGTGACTGCGCGTGTCCACGCGCCGCGCAATTATGGCGATCCGGGCGAGTTTGACTACCAGTTGTATATGGCGCGTGAGGGTGTGGCTGCCACCGCGCTGGTTTCCAAACCGGACCAGATCGAGTCGATCGGCTACCGGCGTGTGTTCTTGTGGAGCGCCGTCGAAAGCGTGCGCCGGCGCATCGGAGCGTTCATCGATGGCGGTCTTGATTATCCCGAGCGGGCCGAGATGCGCGCCTTGATTATCGGCGATCGGGGCGAAATCGATCGCCACCTGCGCGACGATTTTGCGCTGAGCGGAATGGCCCATCTGCTGGTCATTTCGGGGCTCCATCTCGGCTTTGTGGCGTCCGTGGCATTCGTACTGATCCGGCTTCTATGCGCGCCGTTTCCGCGCCTGATGATCCTCGGCCACGCGAACAAGCTCGCCGCCATCGCATCGGGCGTAGCGGTTAGCGCCTATGCAGCAGTTGCGGGAACACACGTGTCCACCCTGCGCGCCTTGATCATGGTGCTGTGCTACGCCGGCGCCGTAGTCGCGGATCGGGGCCGCGAGGTTGTAGCCAGCCTGGCGCTGGCCGCGATCGTTATCTGCATTGCGTTTGCGGGGTCCAGCGCCGATATCGGCTTTCAGCTTTCCTTTGCGGCGGTATTGGGAATCGTGTTCGGAATGCGCCGCTACGCCGCGTGGTGGAAAGGCGCGCGAGAGGAGCTGAAGGGAAGGCGCGGAGAAGCATTTTACGCGGCTTGCGGGGCAGTCGGTGCTTACCTGGCGGTTTCTTTTTTCGCCTTATTGGCTACAGCCCCCCTGACCGCGTTTTACTTCAACCAGTTCTCGCTGGTGGGCCTGATAGCCAATCCGGTCGTCGTTCCGATGACGGCATTGGGCGCCATGATGATTGGCCTGGTCGCGGCCATGCTGAGTTTGATCTGGACCACGCCGGCCCTCGCGCTGCTCCATATAGCAGGATGGATGCTGGGGTTGACCAACTGGCTCACGCGATTTTTTGTTGCGCTCCCCGGCGCGTGGGTGCGGACTTTCACCCCGAATTTGTTCGAATTGGCGCTGGTCTATGCGTTGCTGGGCTTGTGGTTATGTGCTCCGGTCAAAAGCCCGCCCCCCGGCTCCGCCCCTGAAGCGAGGGAAACCATGGTTTCGGCGCCCAATGTCTGGCAACGCCGCTGGCGCTGGATCGTTGCGGGGACAATCGTTGTCATGCTCGCCGCTGATGCCGGATGGTGGCTGCGCGAGCGCTACTTCGATCCGGACTGGCGCGTGACGTTTTTGTCGGTAGGGCAGGGCGATGCGGCGGTGGTGCAGTTTCCCGGCTCGCGGGTGATGCTGATCGACGGCGGCAGCGCGTTTAAAGACGGTTCGGACATGGGCGAACGCGTGGTCGCACCGTTTCTATGGTCGCGCCGGATCATGCGCGTCGATTATCTGGTGATGAGCCATCCGGAAATTGATCATTTCGGCGGTTTTATTTTTATCGCGCGCAATTTCCGTCCGCTGGAGTTCTGGACCACGGGCGCCGTTAGCACGGATTTCAGCTACGAACGGCTGGAGGAACGGCTTGCCCAAGCGCACACGCGAATCCGTCTGGTGAACGCCGCGACGCCGCCCAGCCTGATCGGCGGGGTGACGGTTCGATGCCTCAGTCCGCAGCCGGGCGCAGCGGGCAGCCGCAACAACAATTCGATGGTGGTGGCCCTGAGACTGGGGCGATGGGGCTTTCTTTTCACTGGTGACCTGGAGGCGTTGGGCGAGAAGCTGCTGCTCGAGCGTGATCAATCGCTGGCCGCGACTGTGCTGAAGGCGCCCCATCACGGTAGCATCACATCGTCCACGCCGGAGTTCATCGAAGCGGTCCATCCGCAGTTCGCGGTCATTTCCGATGGCTATCACAACCGCTACCATTTCCCTTCGCCCGTCGTTGTACGTCGATATCAAGAAGACGGAGCGACAGTCCTGCGCACCGACGAATCAGGCGCGATCGGTTTCGAAATCAAAAACGATCGTCTGCACGTGTGGACTTTCAACCGCCATTAATTTGATTCCACACCAGGCACAGGAAAGCCGAACCGATTGCAAACTCAGGCGGCGGTGCGCAACTTTTCGTAACTGAGGATGCCTGTAAGGCAAATCGCCAGCCAGCAGCCTCCGGCCGCAAAGCCGCCGATCTGCGCGCTCAAATTTTGCTGCCGGTAAACTTCTCCGCAACCTGCAACTATCACAAGGTAAAAGGCGGCTACCGCGCCGAGCGTGCGCCATCGCCAATCGCGCGCGTAGGTACCCAGCGCGTAACCGGCCAGCCCATAGGCGTTGGTGGCCATTATCATCGCGATACTCGGGAAGCCGTGAAATCCATGCACAACCCGGGAGGGTGGAACCCAGGGCGAAAAGTTCTCAAACAGCTCTCGCAAACCGATTCCGATCGCGTATGCGCTAGCCAGCAGGGGCAAAGCGGCGAACGCCATGATTCGGTCGCGAGCGGCGGCAAAAGTGACCGCGGCGATCACCGCCACGGCGGGCATGAGATAGGGGTCCGCAAGAAAAGCCGCAACCGCCATCACTGAATCCAGCGCCGGCGTGCGATGCTCGGCGACCAGGAGCTTCAGCAGCCGGTCAACTCGAACCAGCGGGTCCTGAGCGAAGATGTCCTGGACAACCCCGCCAAACAGCCATGTCATGGCGGCCATCACCATAATTCCCAGCGTGAAGTGGAGGCCAAGGTATCCGGTCGGTGACAGCCGAGCGCGAAAAAAGGCCAAAAGCGGCTCCGTTTTAATTCCGAAGCGTTGCTCGAAGTGCCGCTCCCATAAGGCCTGCAATTGCTCTTCGTGACGCGAAAGCCATCGCCACAGCGCGAAAGCCAGCACCGTCAGCACCAATAAGCCCAGCATCCCGAGACCGATTGAACGCAGCCATTCCTCGACGATTCTCCATCTGGAGCCCAGCCAGTACCCTAATCCCACGATGGCGGCGCCCCAGACTGCGCCCGCCAGCACCGCCATCGGTACGAACCGCCACGGCGGCATCCGATACAAACCAGCGGTAAACGGCACGAAGGCGCGGCCAATGGCGATGAACCGTCCGATAATCACCGTTGCCGCTCCCCAGCGGGCGAAGTAGCGCTGGACCTGTTGACGATGCTGCTTATGGTGGCGGCGGGCAAGCGCCCATTGGGCGAGCAGCGCCTCGCCTTTCCATCGACCGAGCACATAGCCGCTGACGTCGCCGCAGATGGCGCCGCCGGCGATCGCGCCGAGAGCCCACCACAGGTTCAAAACGCCCGCGCCCGCAAGCGCGCCAACTATGAGGGCGACGCTTTCACCCGGAATCACAAGACCGACAAAGGCGGCTGATTCCATCGTTACCGCGGCAAACGCTATCGTCAGGGCCCACAGACCTGAATGGCTCAGCAGCGCACGCAGAATACTGCTCATTGAAGATCGTCGTCACGATGCGGGCTGAATCGTCCGTAGCGCAATGCCAGGCTGGGCAGGACGAGCAGGTTGAGCGCGGTCGAGGTGAACAGACCGCCCAGGATAATGATTGCCATCGGGCCTTCGATCTCGCGGCCCGGTCTGCCGGACCACAGGGCGAGCGGAAGCATTCCCAGGGCGGTCACGGCGGCGGTCATCAGGATCGGCACCAGGCGTTCGGAGGCGCCCCGCAAAACGGCTTCGCGTCCCCAGGTCATGCCTTCGTTGGCCACCAGATGATCGAAGTGGGAGATCATCATGATCGAATTGCGCATCGTGATTCCGAACAGAGTCACGAAACCGACGATCGATCCCAGGGACAGATATCCGCCCCCGATCCAAGCGGCAAGCACTCCACCGACGAGGGCAAACGGGACGTTGAGGAGCACGAGGCCGAGATTGCGCAACGTGCCGAGGGCGAGATACAGAAATACGAAAATCAGGACGGCGGCTACAATCGAGTTGAGCAGGATTTGATGCAGTGCCCCGGACCGCGCCCGTTCGGCGCCGCTGAATGCGATATAGGTATCCGGGGGTAGTTTGATCGCGTCGAGTTCCTGCTGCGCTTGCGCGACGAAGGAATCGAGCGCGCGCCCGGCGACATTGCAGGTGACGATCTGTTCCCGCCGTCCGCCGTCATGCAGAATCGCATAACGCCCGGTCTCAAGAGAGACCGAGGCCAGCTCGCGCAGGGGTACCACGACGCCGTGGGAATTTCGCAGCAGCAACCCGTCCAAAGCCTCGGGATCAAGCCGGTCGGCAGGGTCGAGGATCACTGAAACGCGAAAAATCCGGTTCCCATCGTAAGTTTGGGCGACCGCGGTGCCCTGGTAGGCGGTGCGAATCGCGGAAAGCACCTCGAGCGGCTGAAAGCCGAACTGCACGAGGCGATTGGGCCGCAAGCGCACCACCATCTGCGGCATCCCGCCGGGCGCCACAACCCTGACGTCAACTCCCCCGGGAATTGCGCGCAACACGCGCGCGATCTCATCGGCCGCCCGATCCAGCACCTCGAGATCGTGGCCGAAAACTCGCACAACCACGTCGGCGGTTTCCCCCGAGAGGGTCTCCTCGATGCGTTCGGTCAGGAACGAGTTGGAACTGAAGTCGAAACCCGGGAAGCGCGCGAGAATGCCACGGATTTTTTGCTGAACGTCCTCCGCGTCTTCACCCTTCAGCGGCTTGATGGTCACGTCGAATTCGCTCTGCTGCGGTCCCATCCAATCGTCGCCCAGCACGGCGCGGCCGTTGCGCTGCGCGACGCTTACGATTTCGGGCTCGCGCAGCAGGGCCGCCGTAACCAGTTTTCCCACGCGCATGGATTCGGCGATCGAAGTGCCTGGCACTCCGTTCATGTGAACGATGAAACTGTTCTCCTGAAGCTCGGGCAGAAAACTGCCGCCCAACAGGGGCAAGGTGGCGAATGCGCCGACACACAAGACCGCCACCGCCAGTATGAGAGCCCCGGGATGTTCGAGGAGAACCTCGAGCCAGCGCCGATGCGCGCGTTTGAGCCATCGTATGAAGCGGGTCTCCTCCTGCGACGCCGTCCGCGTCAGCATCACCGCACACAGCGCGGGCGTGACGGTCAAGGCAACGGCAAGCGAAGCGAAAATCGCCAGGATATAGGCTTGGGCGAGCGGTGCGAAAATTTTTCCCTGGACGCCGCTCATCTTCAGCACTGGAAAAAACACCAGTGCCACGATGAAAGTGGCGTAAACGACCGCGCTGCGAACCTCCAGCGAGGCGTCGAGAATGACTTTGAAAACCGGCCGCGGATTTGCCGCGGTGCGGTTTTCAGCGAGCCGGCGAAAGATGTTTTCGACGTCGATGATGGCGTCGTCCACGACCTCGCCGATCGCGATCGCCAGTCCGCCCAGCGTGATCGTATTGAGCGTCGCTCCCATTCCCGTCAGCGCAATCACGGCAATCAACAATGACAGCGGAATAGCGGTCAGGGAGATGAAGGCGGTATTCGGATTGTAGAGAAACAGCGTGAGCACGACCGCCACCAGCGCGCCGCCGATCAGCAAAGACGATTTGATGCCGGCCACCGACACCTGGATAAAATCCGCGGCGCGGAACAGACTGGGAAACAGGCGGATATCGCGTTGCTTAAGTATGGGAGCGAGTTGTTTCAACGCGGCTTCCGTCCGCTGCGTTACCTCCAGCGTGTTGGCGCCGTATTGGCTGGACATCACCAGGATGACTCCGACTTTGCCCAGGATTCCGGCATCGCCGATGAGCGGCTCTGGCGCCCATTTGACCCTGGCGATGTCGCGCAGCCGGACGCTGGCGCCGCCGGCGGAAGTCAGGACGGCGTCACCCAGTTGTTCGGGCGTGACCGATTGTCCCTCGGTGCGGATGACGATCCGCTGATTGGCGTTTTCGACAAAACCGGCGCCTTCGACTCCGGTTGCCTGCCGCGCGGCGGCCAGCACCTGGCTGATACTGAGGCCGTACGCCATCAGCTTTGCCGGCTCGACCTGAATTTGAAGCTCGCGCACTCCACCGCCGTAGATCGAGATCTTGGCGACTCCGGGCACGGCGAGCAGCTGCGGACGCATCGTCCAGTAGGCGAAACTCCAGAGGTCCATCGGCTTCAGCCTGGGCGAAGTAATACCGACAGTAAGGAAGACGCTGGTGGCCGAGGTAAGCGGCGCCATTTCGGGCGGGCTGACTCCAGCCGGCATCTGGCTGGCGGCGACCGCCAGGCGCTCGCCGGCAAGCTCGCGCGCCAGGTAAATATTGGTCCCCTCGCGAAAAATGAGGGTGATTACTGACAGGCCCTGTATCGATCGTGATCGGATACTGGAGACGTCGTTCATTCCCAGCAGTTCGGTTTCGATTGGTTGGGTGACAAGCGTTTCCACCTGCTCGGACGCCAGGCCGGGCGCTTCGGTTTGAATCACAACCTCAGGTGGCGCGAACTCCGGAAAGACCCCCAGCTTGGCGGTCAGCGCGCAATAAATTCCGTACCCGAGCGCCAGACACGCCAGAGCGATCACGACGCCGCGAAAGCGAAGCGAGAAACCGACTATCGCCTGAAGCATGAGTGAGCCTCAGTCCTGTATCTGAATCTGCGATTTAAGTTCTTCCGAGAGCAAACTCTGCGCTCCCGTGACCACGATCCGCATCCCGGGCGAAAGATTCGCGGTCACGAAACAGCCGGCGGCGGTGAACTGAGCCGGCGCAATGGCCATGCGTTCGAAACGGGTCTGATCGATCTGGCGGTAAACCCAATCCGCGCCGGCGTACCTGACGACCGCGGATCGCGGAACCATTACACCCCGCTCAACGGTATTTGCAGCAGGCAGGTCGGCGGACACCGCCATTCCCGGCCTGACCGGAAATTTGTTGGAGGTGAGCAGCACAAGAAAAGTTTGTCCCTGGACCGATGGAATGACAGTCGGCGCGTTATACACCACCTGCGCCTTGAGCGGCTGTGATTCGTGGCCAAGTACTCTGACCCGGGCGCCAGCAGGCAATTCATCCAGTTCCTCTCCGAGGGGGGCGGTGACGCGCGCGATCGCCTGACGGTGGTCCACCAATGCGTTGATCAGTTCGGCGCGGGCGGGCGGATTCATCCGCGCGATCCAGCCGCCCCATTCGGTGCGCAACTGCTGCTCCAGTGACTGCAACATGGCATTATCGCTCAAGTACGATGCCTGTTCTGTCTGGAGCTCGCGCAAAGACGCGTTTTTCTGTTCCGCGTACAGACGGCTGGTGCGATGATATTGGGCGGCGGCCGCATCCAACGCCGCCTGCGCGCTGACGATTTTGCTGTTGAGCGCCGCGAGACTTTCAGGATCAAGCACGAATCCGTAGGCTTCCACCTCGACCGGGCGCGCTACTGCTTCCAGGACGCGCGTGGCGATTCCGATTTCCTTCTGCGCGGCGGGAAGGATTGCGACTATGGTGTCGCCGCTGCTGTCGCGAAAGACCTGCGCGACATGCGAGCTTACAGGCTTCTCGTCGTCCTCGTCGGACCAGGCGCGAAAAAAACCGGCAAACACGACCATCACCGCGAGCGCACCAACTATCGATACCGCTGGATTTCGTTTGATACTCATTCCTCTTGCGTACCCGCATCAGCGCCATGTGGCAGGCTGAAGGATTTCAGATCGCCGTTTCCAAGCGGGCGTTCAAGCGCGTTTTCCAGTGCACCCAGCGCCGTTTGCGCATCGACCAGCGCACTGAGCTTTGCCTGTTCGGCGATTATGGTCTGAAGCTGTGTGGTAGTCAGCGTCAGCGCGTCGATATCGCCGAGCCTGGCCGCCCGCTGTGTGAAGCTGAGCCGCTTTTGGGCGAATTCAGCCGCACTTGCTCCCTGCCGGTAAGCTTCCAATGCCCCGCGATAGGCGGTCAGCGCGCCGTTGGCCTGGGCGATAATGCTTTGCTGCAACGCCAGAAATTCCGCCGCAGCTTCGGCACGAGCGGCACGCGCTTGCGCGATCGGACCCTGGTTATGGTTCATCAAGGGCAGGGTAACCATCGGGATCAGCTCGAAGATGTTTTCATTGACCTCCCATGAATAGCCGCCGCCGAGATTGATATCGGGATACTGCCGCGCAATTTCAAGTTTCAGCGCGTCGTCGGCGGCGTCGTATCGGGCCAGCATCCGGCGCAAGTCCAGCCGATTGAGCAGGGCCATTTTTTGCACTTCCGCCGCTGTGAGCGACGCATAGCCGGGCGGGTGCGCAAGATCGGGCCAGTCGATGCTTACTTTGGCCAGCGCGCTGACCGGGACGCCGGCGGCGGCAGCCAGGGTGTTGAGCGCCTGGGGCACGCGGCTGCGCGCTTGTGCGGCTTTGAGCCGTGCCGTCGCCAGATTGGCCAGAAACAGGTTCAACTCGGGTGCCGCGCTCTCTCCCGCATTGACGCGCTCTTGCAGCAACTGCGCGACGCGCTCGGCGGCGGACTCGTACTCCTGAGCGAGCCGGTACTGGCGCTGCGCGATGATGTAGTTCAGAAGGGCGGCGCGAATCGCGCTCCGCACGCGCCAGGCGGCTTCGCCCACCGCGATGGCGCTGGCGTCGGCCAGCCGCCTGGCCTGAGCTATGCGGTAGCCGCGCCTTCCCGCTGTTTCGATCGGGAAGTTGATTTGGACCGCGCCGATAGCCCACGGGGCAAAGCTCGGCGCCGCGCTGGCGGTGTAAGCGGGACCCAGTCCGATACTCGGATTGGGCCGCTGCGCCGCCGTAATTATTGCCGCTCTGGCGACATTAAGTTGCGCCTCCGCGACCTTAAGTTCGGGGCTGTAATAGAAGCCGACCAGCGTGAGGCTCGAGAGATTCCATGAACGAGGCGGACACGAAGCGACCTCGGCGGCAGGATTCTGTTTCAGGTAGGCGCATAGTTCAGGACTGACGAGCGTCCGCCGCTGAAACTGGCGGGCGGTCTCCTGCGGTTTAAGCGGGGCGGGGTTATAGGTCGCGCATCCGCAAACAACGCACACGATTGCCTGGATCAGCCCTTTCTTCCATGAGACAGCCATTGCACCAAACTCGGTACGTCCGCGACGTGACGCCGGTTATCCGGCCAACCAAAACAGCTTGCGTATGACGGGCTCGCCGAAAATCATTCCAAGCACCAGCGACGGCCACAGCGTGTGCAGGAATGGCAGAAACCCCCCGAATCTACCGCTGCGCGTTTGAGCTTCGCCCGCCAGCGGTTGGAGCAGCCGGGCCACCCGCTCCTTCAAGACCGAGCCCTCGCCAGTCAGGCGCGCCTGTGACGCCGTGTCATCGACGTGAGCGAACCCCAGCGCAATCAGGATTGCGTCTGCGAGTTCACAGCCGTCGGCGCCGGCGGCTCTCGCCTCCTCGTCACGGGCAAATTCCAGCGCGATTAACCATTGATGCAGGCGCGCGCGTGCCTGTGGCCATGGCCATTGGAGATCGGTGGCAAACTGCGCCAGCCAGATGCGCAGGGGATCCCGATGGCGCGCGTGAGCGCATTCATGTTCCAGTACCGCCCGGATCTGCGAAGGGTTAAGCAGGTTCGCCAGCTGTGGTGACAACGTGATCGACGGCATCACCAACCCCACGGTTGCGGGAGCGCCAGCGTCGGGTTTGGCCAACAGCGAGCATGCGGCGCGCAGCGCGGCGCGGGCGCACAGCGCGGCGAAAGGGAGGCTGATTAATAACAGTGAGATTGGAACCTTTTCCGGTACGGGATCGGGCTCGGTCAGCGCCCATCCGCACAACCATGCGGCCGCTGCCAGCGCCGGCGTCAAGGGCATCCACACCCGCCGCCAGGTGATTGTCTCCAGCCGCCGCCCGCTGCTTTCGCGAAAATTGCCGACCGGCCACAATCCGCAGGCGAGAACTGCCGTCCCGCCTATCAGCATGATCAACATGAACAGACACGACTCACGTTCCATTTCTGGACCTCCGCCGGGCAGCAACTGCGTGCGCGAGTTCGTCTAGCAGATTGGGATCGAATGCTTCCACGGCGTCGACCAAAGTCGCCGCCGCATGGCGCGGCGCCGAACCAAGCAACCGGCTCAGGATTGCGCGAGCCCGCCCCGAATCGACTACTGAGCGCGCCACGCGCGGACGATAAACAAACGCCACGCCCTTGCGCTGGCGGCTTACCAGCCGCTTGGCATGGAGACGGTCCAGCACTTTGGCCGTGGTCGTATAGACTAATCCCGCAGGCTCACCCACCTGGGCGTGAATTTCCCGCGCCGTCGCGCTCTCAAGCTCCCACAGTTTGGCAAGGACCGCGTACTCGAGATCGCCGCCAGGCAACCGAAACCGGGCCGTCATCGCAACATCATACGACGGCTGTCGTAAGTCGGCAAGCGGACGGGCGAATGCGGTTGGGAAAGCGCCGAACGGTTTACGGTCATGCTCTGAGGCCAACCGGTTTTGGCACCCTCCGAGCGCGAATCTGACGGGAAATTGTCAAAAGCAGGAAATACAAACGATAGGCAAAGATCGTGGCAAACACAGAAAGTAGCCGCGGAAATGAATGCCGATAAGTTTGATTCGGATGCCACTGAGATTATGCTGGGGACGACTTTCGGATTCGATGGACAAGGTGCTGAATGTAGTCGAACAGTCCAACGTTGTTCAGCAATCATCAGGCACTGCGGCAGCATTGGCGTTGTTCCGCAACGGGAGACGAATCGATCCTTCCGGCGGAGATCGATGCCAGAAGAGTAAAGGTATTGGCGACCGATCGCGCTTTGTACCGGGTCCGCGCGCAACGCCGGCTGTGGTCTGTGGCCACGTCCTTTCTGATCCGTGCGCCCGGTGCGCTGGCTTCCAGGCCGAACCGCGAGTCGAAAGGAGGCCCAAGTCCTGCGGTGAAGGAGCCATCGTCGACTCCGCTGCAAGACCTCGTGCCGCCCTGTTTTGGGTTGACGGTTCAAAACCGGCGCCCGGGGTTGGGTCATCCGGCAGATGCCCATCGGGTACCGTGCCCCGAGTGTTGCGCCGCCTGCCTACGGGAAAGGTTGAAAACCAAAGGGCGTGGCTCCCATCGGGGCGGGAAAATAGGGATTGACTACCGGACCGGCACCGAAGCCGGGCGCCATGCCGGGATACCAACCGGTTCCGACGCCTGGGGATATAAAGACGCCGCTCCCTCCGCCGAAACCGCCGCCTACAAATCCGAGCCCCAGCAGCGGAGCAAGGAGCCCGGCAAGCCCGCTTTGATTCTGGTTCTGGTATTGTTGAATCGCCGCATTCTGCTGGGCCAGGTTGTTCGCTTGCTCGGCGTTGTACGCGGCCGAATTGGCGGTGTTGGCCGGTTGATTTTGCAGGGCGGTCAGGTCAGGCCGAACCATAATCGTGTTCTTTACGGGAATTCCGGAATTGGCCAGCAGCGCCGCGGTTTTCGCTTGCGCGTCGCGCTTGCCGAAATCGCTGGCGACAAAGCCGTACAGCAGGACTTCACGCGAACCGTCCGCCTCTCTGGCGACCGAGGCGCGCGCCAGCGGCAAACAATGATCGTTGAGGTAGCCGGTGATGCGGTCACTCAGTTCGCGATCGTTGACAGCATTGACATCCAGCGGTTGCACGGTCGCGGTTGAACCGCATGCCGCGCTCGCTCCCTCGGATTGGGCATTCGCATTCGGTTGAGCCCAAACCGGCGCCGAAGCGCCGATCGCCGGGCTTTGAGCCGCACACCCTGACAGGCCGATCGATGCGATTACGAGGCACAAGCCGGACCACGCGGCTGCGCTCGCCGCCGACCCGAGTCGGGCCAATGCTGTTCGCACGCACTTGTAATGTTTCACTTTCATGTACCTCGGAGGACAAAGGCCTTGATCTTCGAAACTGTCGCTCGCTGGCTTCGAGCGATGGGCCACCGGTACAGAAAGGCTAGAACGAGGCTGGATCGTCCGCAGACCGAGCCGGGATCCGGCGGCGCTGGATTCCCGCGGATTCCGACGCCTGAGTCCCCGCAGTCAGGACGGGTAGCACCCGGAGTTGATGAGTCTGCTTAACGGGCGGACTCTGCGTAAACGCGGTCGGGCTCAGCCGCAATTCAGGTTTGGAAGGACTCACCTCTTTTATGGTGTGGCGCGTGAGTCCCAGATGCGGGTTGGCAAACGAGCGAACCCGAGGATTTGACAGTGAGGAGAGCATGGTCGTGTATTGAGCTGAGCTGAGCACTCCGAACGCCAGCCCGATGACAACAACCATCGCCGCTGGTATAGCGCCTTTTTTGGTCGATACGTTCATCGGACCGCTCCATTTCCGGCTTCGCACAAGCCCGCTCCATACGCCTTGTGACGACCAGGTAAATCTATCCCTGGTTGCGGAAATCCGCAAACAAACGCATCGTTTCCCACGGCATCAAATTTCCCGTTCGGACTCGCGCAAACGCCATCCGGACCGAAGCGTCAGCATAAACCGTCGGTTGTTAACGCGCTCATCGCGGCGCTCTACGAGTGCCGATCCAAAAGATCTTCCAGTCGCTTCGGGTGAGGAGCAGAATGGGACCAGCATTGCTCGCCGGCCGAGATCAAGTGATGCCGTGCCGGGTTGCGCTGTTCTGCCTTAGAGTCGTGTATTCGTCCCGATCAGGTGCCGATTTGAAACAGTATGCAGGAGGAGAATTATGTCCGAAGCAATTTCGGCGAGGGAAGTCGAACTGATGGACGCATATTGGCGCGCCGCCAATTACCTGTCGGTGGGCCAAATCTATCTGCTTGATAATCCGCTGCTCAAGCAGCCCCTGTCACTTGAACACATCAAGCCGCGCCTGCTCGGCCATTGGGGAACCACTCCTGGCCTCAACTTCATCTATGTTCAGCTTAATCGCATTATCAAGAAGTACGACCTCAACATGATCTACATCATCGGCCCGGGCCATGGCGGTCCGGCGGCCGTCGCCAACGCCTATCTTGAGGGCACCTACAGCGAAATCTATCCGAACATATCGCAGGACGAAGACGGGATGCGCCGGCTGTTCAAGCAATTCAGTTTCCCCGGCGGAATCCCCAGCCACGTTGCGCCCGAAACGCCGGGATCGATTCATGAGGGCGGCGAGTTGGGCTATTCGCTCGCGCACGCCTTCGGCGCGGCCTTCGACAATCCCGATCTGATCGTGACCTGCATCGTGGGCGACGGCGAGGCGGAGACCGGACCGGCTGCCACCGGATGGCACGGCAATAAATTCCTGGATCCGGTGCGCGACGGCTGCGTGCTTCCAATCCTGCACCTCAACGGTTACAAGATCGCGAATCCAACAATCCTCGCCCGCATCCCGAGTGAAGAATTATACAAGCTGTTCGAAGGCTACGGTTATAAGCCCCATGTGGTCGAGGGGAACGAGCCCGAAAAGATGCATCAGCGGATGGCCGCGGTGCTCGACGAGGTCATCGACGAGATCAGAACCATCCAATCGCAGGCGCGTAGCCGCGGGTTTCACGGGCGTCCGGTCTGGCCGATGATCATCCTGCGCAGTCCCAAAGGATGGACTTGCCCGGCAGAGATCGACGGCCTGAAATGCGAAGATTACTGGCGCAGCCACCAGGTTCCGATGGCGGACATGAGCAGACCCGAGCACATCGCAATCCTGGAGAAATGGATGAAAAGCTACCGGCCTCTGGAATTATTTGACGACAATGGAACGCTGAAACCCGAATTGGCCGATCTGGCTCCCAAAGGAGATTCCCGCATGAGCGCCAATCCCCACGCCAATGGCGGTATCCTGCTTGAGGATTTGCGCATGCCCGATTTTCGCGACTACGCCGTCGATCCCAAAAGCCGAGGCTCGGTGATGGTCGAGGCGACCGAGGTGCAGGGCAGGTTTGTCCGCGACGTGATGAAGCTCAACCTGCCGTCGAGAAATTTTCGCATCTTCAGCCCCGATGAAAACAACTCCAATCGATGGCAAGACGTGCTCGAGGTTACCAATCGGGCTTTCGAGGGGCGCATCTTCCCCTACGATGATCATCTCGCTCCCGACGGCCGCGTCATGGAAGTGCTCAGCGAGCATCAATGCCAAGGATGGCTGGAGGGCTATCTACTTACCGGGCGACACGGGTTTTTCAATTGCTATGAAGCGTTCATCCACATCGTGGATTCGATGTTTAATCAGCACGCGAAATGGTTGAAGGTGAGTCGAAACATAGAATGGCGCCGGCCGATCGCATCTTTGAACTATCTGTTGAGTTCACACGTATGGCGCCAGGATCATAACGGCTTTTCCCATCAGGACCCCGGCTTCATCGACCTGGTCGTAAACAAGAAGGCGGAGATCATCCGCGTCTATCTGCCGCCCGACGCCAATTGCCTGCTTTCAGTTACCGATCATTGCCTGCGCAGCCGTAATTACATCAACGTGATTATCGCCGGCAAACAGCCCGCCGAGGTTTGGCTCACGATGGATGAAGCGATCAAGCATTGCACCGCCGGAATCGGCATCTGGGAGTGGGCCAGCAACGATCGCGGCAGCGAACCCGACGTCGTGATGGCGTGCTGCGGCGACGTGCCGACGCTGGAGACCCTGGCCGCGGTGAGTCTGCTGCGCAAGCACATACCCGAACTCAAGGTGCGCGTGATCAATGTCGTCGATCTGATGAAACTGCAGCCGCCCGGCGAGCATCCGCACGGCTTGCCCGACAGCGAGTTCGACGCGTTATTTACGACCAACAAGCCGATTATCTTCGCATTTCATGGCTACCCGTGGCTGATTCACCGGCTCACTTACCGGCGCAAGGGCCATGAGAATCTCCACGTCCGCGGCTACAAGGAGGAAGGAACCACGACTACTCCATTCGACATGGTGGTGCTTAACAACCTTGATCGCTATTCGCTGGTCGGCGACGTCATCGATCGGGTACCCGCGCTGGCCGCGAGTGCGGCGTACGTCAAGCAGGAACTACGCAATAAGTTAATCGATCATAAGCAATATATAATGAAATATGGCGACGACATGCCTGAGGTTCGCAACTGGCGATGGAGCGGTACGGCCGCCCCACGCAGGACCGACACTGCTGGCGATAACATTTGATTTGATTGGAGAGCAAGCACAAGCGCAGTCCGCGCCGATGCCATCGCGCTAAAAATTCCGCCTCCTCACCTTCGGCAGCGGTATCGTCCGACTGCGCTGCTTAATCGATCGCTCAAATATTGCGCAAAAGATCCTGTCTGCGAACTCGCCTTTCCCTCTCTCTGACCAGGGTAAGGGAAGGGCGAGGGTTTTGCGGATCGTATACCTACTTGCGCCTGCGCCCCACGACCAGCCGTGTTTCCTCGTCCGGAGATTGCGGATTCGCGTAGTTGGTCATGTCCATGATCTCCGCCAAATGCTCATGGATGGCTTCCGGCGACAGTTCCGCCTTTGATTCCGCGCGCCATCCCGGAGCCAGCGCGATAATCGTTCGCGCCACAGTGCCGCCGCCGCAGGCGAACATCTCGTGATTCAATTGGCATTGTTCCGACGAAAGATAAACAACCAGCGGTGAGATAAATTCCGGGCTGAGCTTTTCGATGTTGCGCGGAAGGACCATCGCTTCCGTCATGCGGGTGTACGCGTTCGGCAGGATCACGTTGGAAAAGACATTGTAGGGAGCGCCGGTGTTGGCCATGACGAACGCCAGGCCCATCACGCCCGCCTTGGCGGCGCCATAGGCCACCCCGTCGGCGCCACCACGCAATCCGCCCGATGACGAGGTGAAGACCAATCGGCCGAAGCGCTTTTCCTTCATAATAGGAAATGCCGCCTGCGAAACATAAAAGGAGCCATTGAGATGCACCGCGACAGTGGCGGCGAAGTCCTCGGGCGTATGTTCCATGAATTTCTTGTAGCGGATAATCCCGGCGTTGTTCACTACGATATCGATCGTCCCGAAGGTGTCCACCGCGGTTCTTACAATGGCATGGGCCCCCTCGGGGCTCGCGACCGAGTCGTAATTGGCGACCGCGATGCCGCCGGCAGCCTTGATTTCATCGACGACCGCGTCGGCTGCGGACGTGCTCGCGCCTGTCCCGTCCACCTTCCCGCCGAGGTCGTTGACCACCACCTTCGCCCCGCGCGCCGCCAGCGCCAGCGCATGCGACCGCCCCAGACCGGCGCCAGCTCCAGTGACGATCGCGACGCGATTGTCCAAACGGATCTCATTGGCCATGGTTCGTCTCCATCACAAAACCGGCATTGGTGCCTTACGCCTTTTTAGCCGCCTTAAAGGACAAGGGAAAGCGCCAGGACGCTTTCCTTTGCTGCTTGCCCCGCCCGTGATAACAATTTCGGGAACGCCGCCTGCCTTGCGCGGCATCCTCAAGAAGGAGTTTCAGAAGTGAACATTGAGCAGCAGGTGCAGGAACTGCTTGACCGCGAAGCAATCAGGGATCTGCCCAAACGCTATTGCCATTGCGTCTGGACCGGCGACCTCGACGGGATTGTCAATCTGTTCGCGGAAGACGGATGTATGATCATGCAAACATCCAAGGGCCCGCAGACCACCGCCGGGCGCGACAAACTCCGCAAAACATTTGCCCGCGTGGTCGATGAACTGGGACCCCGTCCGTACATCCACAATCATGTCCTGAAGCTCAAGGACGCCACCCACGCCTCGGGGACCTGCTACGTCGAACTGCGTGATTCCAAAAACGACATGCGCTGGCTCGGGACCGGCTTTTACCATGATGAGTATGTGAAGGTCGGGAACGAGTGGAAATTCAAGTCGCGCGACGTGACCCTGGTTAGGATGGAACGGCCAGTCGTCCCGGGACGCTGAGCACGGCGCCCGGGTCCGCTGTTCTCTAAGCCGGCGCGGCGGCCCGCGCTGGCATCAATGCCCGCGGTCTGTCTGGGCCTCAGCGATCTGAAGCCCGGAGTCTGCCAAGCAACTCGGATAAGCTGGTACACTGCAGGTATGACCCGACGGATCGAGGACTACGCTCTCATCGGCAACATGCGGACCGCCGCGCTGGTGGGAAAAAACGGTTCGATTGACTGGTTGTGCACTCCGCGTTTCGATTCCGGAGCATGCTTCGCCGCGCTCTTGGGTACGGTCGATAACGGCCACTGGTCGCTTTCGCCGAAAGCTGAAAAGTATCGAGTAAGGCGCCACTATCGTGAGCAAACTCTGATTCTTGAGACACAATTCGAAACGCAATCCGGTGCCGCGACGCTGATCGATTTCATGCCCGTTGCCGAGCGCCATAATCAACTGGACCTGGTCAGAATCGTGACCGGAACCCGCGGTTCCCTCGAGATCGAGATGGAGCTGGTCATTCGATTTGACTATGGTCATATCGTGCCATGGGTGCGGCGGCGGCCCTATGGGCTGAACGCAATCGGCGGACCAGATGCAATCGCCATGCGTATTCCGGTGCCGTTTCAAAGCCGCGACTTCAGGACCAGGGCCGAATTCACCGTCAAGGAAGGGCAGTCTCTGCCTTTTGTCCTGACCTGGTATCCGTCAAACGAGCCCCCACCCCGCGCCAAGCGCCCGCAAAGGATGCTCTCTTCGACTCAGGAGTGGTGGCATCAGTGGTCGTTGAAATGCAACACCAGCGGGGAATGGATCGATCAGATCAGACGTTCCCTTATAACGCTCAAGGCGCTTACCTACGCGCCGACCGGCGGAATCGTCGCCGCCCCAACCACCTCGCTGCCCGAGATGCCTGGCGGACCGCGTAATTGGGACTACCGTTTTTGCTGGCTGCGCGACGCAACCTTCACCCTCTACGCTCTGTTGATCTGCGGCTACCATGAGGAGGCGGGGGCATGGCGTGAATGGCTGCTGCGGGCGGTGGCTGGCCGGCCGCAGGAAATGCAGATTATGTACGGGCTTTCGGGCGAACGTCGTTTGTGGGAATTCGAGGTTTCCTGGCTGGACGGCTTCGAGCACAGCCGTCCTGTGCGCTTGGGCAATGCGGCTCACGAGCAGTTACAACTCGACGTCTACGGCGAAGTGATGGACACGTTGTACGCAGCTCGCAAGTCCGGCTTTCCCCACGACGACGAGGCATGGGCCGTACAAAGAGTCCTGATGGACTTTCTTGAGTCCGCATGGGATCAGCCCGACAACGGCATCTGGGAAGTCAGAGGTCCGCGGCGCCATTTTACCCATTCCAAAGTGATGGCCTGGGTTGCGGCCGATCGCGCGGTGCGAATGGTCCAGCGCTTCAATGCGGACGGTCCGCTGGACAAATGGCGGGCTCTAAGGGACCGCATCCATGACGACGTATGCCGCAATGGATTCAATTCGGAGCGCAATGCCTTCGTCCAGTATTATGGCGGCAGGGAACTGGATGCCGCCAATTTGATGATTCCGCTGGTCGGATTCCTGCCGGCCAACGACCCACGCGTGCTCGGCACCGTCGCGGCGATTGAGCGCGAACTGATGGTTGACGGACTGGTCCGCCGCTATTCAAGCGGGCCCGGTGTGGATGGATTGCCGGCGGGGGAGGGCGCTTTCCTCCCCTGCACCTTCTGGCTGGCGGACAATCTTGCGCTCTCGGGCCGTTACGAGGAGGCGCGCGCGATGTTCGTGCGCCTGCTTGCAACCTGCAACGACGTTGGCCTCCTGTCCGAGGAATATGATCCCGCGACCAGACGGCAGTTGGGCAATTTTCCTCAGGCGCTTTCGCACGTCAGCCTGATTAACACGGCCCACAATCTCGGCCTGGCGCGATCGCCGGCACGCCATCGCGCGGAACAGTAATCGACCCAAACTCTACATTTCCAGCGCGCTGGCACTGCCGACCACGACTTTGACGCCGTCGGCCTTCTCGCACCAGACCTCGCACTCGGCGCGCGTTTTTGTTCCTTCCACTCGCCGCTTCAAAATCATCGCTCGCGCGCGCAAAACATCATTCACCCAGACCACATTCACCAGATTTACCGCCATCCTGCCGCCGAAGAAAAATCCCAATCCAAATCTCTCGGTCAGCATTTCCGCAATCAGGCAGACCGCAAGCATGCCCTGAACGACAATATCCGGAAAGCCGAGCTGTTGCGCTTTGTCGCGGTTATTGTGGTAATTGAGGCCAGGCCCGGAAAACACCATGCACATCGCTTCGCTGATCGCGCGTTGCGGTCCCACCACTGGCTCGCCGCCCCTTTGTCCTATGTCAAACACTCGTCCGGGGGCACGCTCGCGATTTTTGTCGATCACCATCGTCTGCGCAGCCGGCTTGATCAGAAAGCTCTGATGCGCGCGGGCGCGCGAGACCACCGCTCCCGCTGAATTGAACGTCAGCGCCTCGTTGACCACGTACTCACGATCCCGCTTGACGTAACGATCAACAACCGTGCACCGGGTGCTTACCGATTCTCCCACGACCAATGGACGATAGGACTCCCATTCATGGCGGGCATGCAGGTTGCCGTAGACATAGGGCAGATACCAGGCCTTGGTGCGATAAACCTCGGAATGCAGGATCAGGGCCGGCGCAATCGAAGCTCCCAGCGGTGATGGGCCGGTGTACCAGGGATTGTGGTCGCCCGTGCCGGCAATAAAGTTCTCAATCACATCGGGCGTGAGCGTCCATCGATTGCCGCCCATGTCGCGCCCGACGTAAACCTCGTCAGCGGAAAATGGTCCCATTTTCAACCCCGATTCCCCTCAGCACTGGTCGTGAATTTCTTCGCCCACAAACCGCAACAAAGTGCGGACGCCGAAGCCGACCGCGCCCGGCGGCGACAGCGGGATCGCCGTTTTGGCAAACGCCACGCCTGAAAGGTCCAGATGAGCCCACGATGGACAGGTCACAAACTCGTTCAGAAAAAGCGCGCAGATGATCGTCCCGGCATTGCCGCTGGTGCCGACATTGCGCAGGTCGGCGACATTGCTTTTCAATTCCTCGGCGTAATCCTTGACCAGTGGCAGTTGCCAAAGCGCTTCTCCCGCCGTCTCGCCCGCCTTGCGAATGCGTTCGATGAGCGCCGCGTCATTTCCCAGTATCGCCGCGACGCGCGTCCCCAAGGCCGACCGCACCGCCGCCGTCAGCGTGCCGGCGTCGATCACGAGCCGCGGCTTGAACTCGCACGCGTAGGCGAGAGCATCGGCCAGAACCAGCCGCCCTTCAGCATCAGTGTTCAACACCTCGACGGTTTTGCCGGATCGCGTCCTTAACACATCTCCCGGCTTTATCGCTCTGGACCCAATCATGTTCTCGGTACACGGCAGGTAGGCTCGGATTTCGATTGGCGGATGGAAAAATGCGATCTGGCTCATCACCCCGAGCATCACGGCGGCGCCGGTCATGTCACGCTTCTGCTCTTCCATTGCGGCCGGTCCCTTGAGACTCAGACCGCCGGAATCGAACGTGATCCCCTTTCCCACCAGGGCGATGTGGCCGTTTGATCCCGATTGCGGGCGATAACGAAGTTCGATGAACCGGGGTTCGCGAGGGCTGGCCTTTGCCACCCCGAGCACGGCGCCCATTTTCAGCTTTTCGATGCCATTGCGATCGTGGATCTCGCACTGCAAACCATTTTCGCCAGCCAGAGTGCGCGCCGCATCAGCGAGGAACTCAGGCGTTGCATCCTCCGCGGGCGTGTTGATCAGGTCGCGCGCAAAATTGGTTGCGGCAGCCAGCCGGCGTCCACGCTGCAACGCCTGCGACTCATCGCCTGAACCGCGCTGGCCCACGATATCAATCCGCAATGGCGTGTCGGCTGATTCGCGTGGTCCTTTGTACCGCTCGAATCGGTAGTTGCTGAGATCGACGCCTTCCACGATCGCGCTGATCCGCTCGGCTGTGGAATCGGGCGCGCTGATCGCGATGCGGCGGGCGCGCACCGTACGCCCGGTGCGAATCGCCGCTTCCCCCAGCAATCTGAACGCCTGCGCGTCGGGTTCGGCTCCCAGCCCGAACAGGAGCACATTGTGGGCGGCGATCGCTCCATAGGTGGGCAGCAGGACCTGTGTTCCGCAGCGGCCGTCGAAACCGCGCCTTGAGACCTCCTTGGCGGCTTCTCCCTTGAGCATCGAGTCGATATTTCTAAACGGCGTCCTATCGAGGCTCCCCTGGGCAACCCCGATCGCTAGAAGATCGGCTTGCGCGCGCTCGGGTCGCTGCGCTTGGAGATCTATTTCGTCCGTCATGGCGTCACTCCTGCGCAGCGTTGCGGGCGAGATAGTTCAGGATGGTATCGCGTTCCCACCCGGTCAGCGGCGGTACACCCTGTTCCTGCATCTTGGTCTCCATCACCTGCATCTGGATCTGCCACATCGCGGCGGTCAGTGAACGGGGAGAGTATGCCCGATGGCACTGACCGCAACGGCTCGCATACAGCAGGGCGGCCTGCGTGCCCTGCTCGGGAAGCGGCTTGCTGCATCCGGCCAGCCCCAGCAAAATCACCGCCGCCGCGAAGGAGGAGAAAACGAACCGCTGTGGCTCGCGCGGGTTTTCAGACTCCGGTTTCATCAGCCGGAGGTGGAATTACCCGGACCAGGTTGATTTTTGCCGTTTCCAACAGCCAACCCAGCGTTTCGATCTTGTAAGGCCTTTCGTAGAAAACCGTGCGCACACCAGTATTAACCAGCACCTTCATGCACTGGATACAGGGCGAATGCGTTACGTAAATATCGGCTCCGGCGATCGCCGCCCCATTTTTGGCGGCTTGCGTAATCGCGTTGATTTCGGCGTGAATCGAGCGATAGCAGTTGGTTTCGTTTTCTCCTGTGGGAGCGCGCGATTCATAAATAATGCAACCCACCTCAGTGCAGTGCGGCACCCCTGCCGGCGCCCCATTATAGCCCGTAGCCAGGATGTTGCGGTCGCGCACAATTACGGCCCCAACCTTCGCCCGTGGGCAGGTCGAGCGCTCCGCCACCTGCCGCGTGATGGTCATGAAATACTGATCCCAGGTTGGCCGCCTGTCCCGATTCGCGCCAGCCGTAACGTTGGACATCGTCAGATCTTCAGCCAGCGCAGTGAAGTTGGGGCCGGATGATGGACCACGTCGTAGGTCTGACTGCTCGGCGCTTCTGCGGGCGGCGCGAAAGAAATCGGCACCGGGCTGAACGTGATCGCGAACAGTCCTATCGTAAGCCACGCGGCAACCCGGCGCCGTTTGTCCAACGGCGTTTCGGTGTCCAACGCCGCAGGATGGCCCAATCCTAGGAAAATCAGCAACACCGCCCACAGCAGCCATCCGGTCCAAAACGACCAGCCCAGCAGCCATGGGACGACTACCATCAGAATGCAACTGGCCACGAACAGCCGCGAAATCGTGCGATGGCGCCGTCCGAACAGGGCATAAACGACGTGCCCGCCGTCAAGCTGTCCCACGGGAAGCAGATTCAGTGCGGTTACGAAAAGCCCGATCCATCCGGCAAACGCAATCGGATGCAGATTGACCGTCACCGCGTTGGGGTTGACCCCGAGAATCCATCGCGCAAGTCCAAGGAAGAGCAGAGAATTTCCAAGTTCAAAACCGCCCGTACCCTGGTCCAGCGGCAGTATCTGGGAATAGTGCAGTCCGATAATCACCGCGGGCACGGCCAACACCATTCCCGCCCACGGGCCTGCGGCGCCGACGTCGAACATCACACGGCGCGAGCGGGGTGGCGATTTCATTCGAATAAAGGCGCCGAACGTGCCGATAAAAAATATCGACGGCAACGGCGCCGGAATAAAATAAGGGAGGCTGACTCTTACCTTGTTGCGGCGTGCCGTAATGTAATGACCCAGCTCATGACAAAGCAAAATCGCCATCAGAGGGATTGAGAAACTCAGCCCTTCGAGCAGTCCGCTGGGCTTCAACAGCGGATGGGCGACCCCCGCCATGTACGCCCCCGCCATCGTGGTAGTCAGCAGCGTCAGGACGAACAGAACTACATTGGTGGTCGGCCGGTGCTGCTCCGCGGCCTGCGCCTCGGGATAGTAAGTCGGCGGCGGGGGAACATATCGCGGAATTTCAGTAACGACGGGAGAAATATCTTCACTCATGATTCAGCGCGCACTCTGACTTCCACCCCTGCTCCGGCTGCGAAGCGCTGGGCTGCATTACCCTCGCGGACCGCTATTTCCAACATTTCAAAACTTCCGAATAGCGCAAGTGGAGTGTTCCTTGGTACGTCCCCGTACGTTCTGGCTAGAACAACAGGAGCATCGTCCCTGATCCTAACCAAAAGCCTGCGGGTTGGAAAGCGAGCCTCAAGAGCCTCGACCTGAGCGCGCCCCAGGTTCGTTACCAGGTTCCCAAATGTGTCCACGTACACGATGACGCCGGCCAGTTCATCATCACGATTGACCACTTCTGGCAGGCTGAGTTGCACCATATCCGACACCACCGGACCCAACTGGGGCAGCCGGACGCCGTTGTGAAGGTGGGCGCCGACCGGGGCGAACACGTCGCGTCCATGAAAGGTCGAACTTTGAAACGGCAGAAAATAGCTCTGATTTTTGACTTCCACTGCACGCCTGATCCCGGCCTGTTCGGCAGCCATCCAGAGCACGCCATTATCCGGACCGACCAGGCGCGCACCCGATCGGGTCTCGATCGCGAGCGCGCGGCGACTGGTTCCCACCCCTGGATCGACGACCACGATAAAGACCGTGGTTGGCGGGAAAAACCTCCAACTCTCGCGCAAAGCCAAAGCCCCGGCGGTAAGGTTTTGAGGAGGAATTCCATGGGAAATATCGATAACCTGGGCGCCGGGGGCCAGACCCGCGATTACCCCCCGCATCACTCCCGCGTAATGGTCCTGGTAGCCAAAATCGCTCAGCAATGCGATCGGCCCCTTGCCACGCATCTCGTTTCCGGTCGCTGCTCGTGCCATAGCAAGCCCCGCATTCCACGCTTTCCTAGATCTAGCCAATCCAAATCAATCCAAACAACGCGAAGGGCATGAGAAAGGCCGAAGCCACCCTGTGATTTGACAGACCAAAAGGGCCTTCCTAAACTCATCTGAGCAAGCGGGCGTAATTCAGCGGTAGAATGCCAGCTTCCCAAGCTGGACGTCACGGGTTCGATCCCCGTCGCCCGCTTTTCGCGATTTTTCTCCCACTTTACCTTGGGTTTTTGATAGGGGGCGAGCGCTCTGTCCGAGCCCGGCGGTGCTGCTTTGTGGCATCATTGTGGCGATTTTCCGGGATGCGCGGCTGCGGCACTGCGCCGAGTCGGGTGACCATGTTCGCAACCAAGGTTCTTTTTTCGCCGTCCGCGTGGTTCGCTTTGCGATTGCGTGGCTCTGGGCGGGTGCCGGGGGCTTCGATGGCCAGATTTTTTCGGATTCGCAATTTTGAACGCTTTCAGCATTACAAGGATCGCAATCCGCCGTGGATCAGGCTTTACGGCGGACTGTGGCGCGACCGCGCCTTCTTTCGCCTGCCCGATGCCGTCAAAGCCCACCTCATCGGGCTGTTCGCGTTGGCCGCGCGCCTGGACAACCGGATTCCGGATGACCCGGAATGGCTTGCGCATGAACTGTGCGCGTCCGAGCCGCTTGACTTTGACGCCCTGCTGGCCTCGGGTTTCCTGATTCCGGAACCTGCCGCTAGCAGCGCGCCAGCACAGTGCGCTCAGACCGATACGTGCTCTGTCTCTGACTCTGATCTGAGCTGGGAAAAGTCTCAATCCGATAAAAGCTCCCAAAGGGAGGATCAGGGCGCTGCCACAGGCGAGTGCGCCTCGTCGTGCGAGCAGGACCAACGGCGCGAGCCGCCAAACGGTGAGCCGATTTCAGCGGCGCACAAGGGCAAACGGCCCGAGCGGAGATGGCCGTCAGGTTTCGGCCTGGACGAAGAGATGCGCCGCTTCGCGGCTGGTCTGGGAATCGACCCGGAGGCGGAATTCGAAGCGTGGCGCGATGACTGTGCGGCGCACGATCGGCGCTACGCCGACTGGCGCGCGGCATGGCGCGGACGGTGCCGCAATGCGCTGCGCTTTGCCGGCTCAAACCGGGCGCGCGCCTCGCCCGGTGAAGCCGCGATGCAGGTGGCGCTGCGCCGCCTGCGGGAAGCCAGCGAACGCGAGCGTCGGGAGGGAGAACATGACGGAAGTCGAGAGCAGACGCATCACCACTTTGCTGGTGGCGGCCTATCCGGCCTGGAAACCCAGCGAAACGACGATGCAATTGTACGAACGGTTGCTGACCCCGTTGGACGCAAGACTGGTTGAAGAGGCGGTGCTCAGGATTATTCGCACACCACGGGAGTTCGCGCCTTCGGTGGGTTCGATTTGCCATGAGGCGGCTCGCCTCACGCTGGCGCGAGGCGAGGTGGAGGTCAGCGCGGAGGAAGCATGGGCCGAGGTGGCTGCAGCCGTTCGCAGCCATGGGTTTTATCGCCAGCCGCGGTTTACCAATGCCGCCCTGGCCCGAACGGTGGCGGCAATGAACTGGGCCGAGTTGTGCACCAACAGCAATGTCGAAGCCACCCGCGCCCATTTCTTCCGCCTGTTCGAAGCCTTTCAGCAGCGGGCAATCGTGCGCCGGGTGGAGGAGCTGAGCCGGGCGGTGCCAGCCGAACTGGGCCAGGAAATCCGCCCATCCTCTTTGCCAATTAATCAGCGACGCGAAAGGGCATCCGCAACGAGCCGGATGCAGGGGGAGTTTTAATGGAATGGAGCAAAGGGCAGAAAGCAAATGCGGTCAGTGGATGGTTGAGCGCAGCGGAGGCGGAAAGATCCCAACAGCCTGAAACGAGGCCGGGCGGGCGCCGTAAGAGCCGCAGCCGACGGGCAGGAGCAAAAAGGGGCCGGCCGCGCCGACAGGCGGCGCCGTGGGATTCCCAGGCGATGATGCGGGCGGTCGAGGCGCTATCCAAGCTGGTCACGCCCGAGGTAATGCTGCCGATCCAGTTGAAATCGGAACCGGAGGATCTTCCGGAATTCGGACTGCTGCGGGCGGTGCTGCTCAGCGCAGTCGTCGAGTACGTGGACTCATTCAAGCCCTCGCCGAACCTGGACGTGGCCCAGCGGCGGCGCGAAGCCCGTCAGGTGGCGGAAAGCTGGTTCGCCGGCGATCCGGGGGCGCCGATCGAGTTTGAGTTATGCTGCTCCCTGTTTGGTGTCAGTGCCGATCAGATGCGGGAAAAAATCGCACAACTCAGGCGGCGTTTGAGCGCGCCGTGGAACCAGAGAGCCGAATGCGCAAAAGTCGGAGGCCTTAACGGCTGCGCTTGAAAGCCGGGGCAATCTGGTCAAAGCGCATCTGCTTCGCCCTAGCGGCTCAGCTCAAGGGACACCGCCTCGGGCCACTTCGTGGGCGCTGATTCGTGGGCGCTCAAGGGAGAGCGTTCGCCGACTTTGAACAGTATGCACCAACCGGTGGCGCTGCCAAACCGGGGGATCGCGCGGTTAGTCTGACGATCCACCTGGTGCCGGGAGCGAGAAAATAGCGCTGGCTGCGAACCTTAGGCGGGCTCTCCGGACGTCATCCATTGCGAACGAATGATAAAAGAGGCCCTGCGTCGTCTTTTTGTCTGGTGGCTTTTCGAGTTGGCTTTGGTCGCGAATCGCTGATTTATCGTACTTGTACGGGCAAGATCTCGGCGCTCGGCCTCTTAGGGCTTTTGCAGCCGTTCCAGCGCGGCGATGGCATCAACGGCGGGCTGGTGACCGTATGTGAGCATAGCGGGCGAGCCTGCGCGGACTTACATGTCCGGCAAGTTGGCGTATAGTTTTCGGGGTCTGCGCGGCGATTCGAAGACCTGCTCCACCATCAGTTTCGCCGTTCCAATAGACGGTGCCGGGGGTGTTCCTGGTGGCACCGCCGCGTTTCCATGAGCGCTGGCTATTGGCGGTTTGAGCTTACTGCGGTTTATCCGACGGCTCTTGACGCCTGACTTGCGCGTCGGCAGCCTGAATTGCATGAGCGCAGTTCGAAAATTTGCCGGATTAGTTTCTCTGCTTGTGCTTTGTGGCCTGATCGCGGGTTGTTCCTCTTCCAACAGCAACCCTGCCCCGGTTGTGGCCCCGCCTTCGCCGGTAACGACCAGTTCAAGTTCGACCACCAGCAATACGACCACCACCACCCAGCCCGACGGAACCGTGGTGAAGGAGACTACCACTACCACTACCAGCAACGGCCGCGTGACGCGTAAGGAGGTCGTTACCACCTACGCGTATCCGACTCCCTGAAAGAACGACAGGCGCGCAAAAACGATCTCGCCGCGGCCGCAACTTTGCGTGGAGAAGCGGCGCGATTTTCAACCGGTGGCTGCGCCAGCGCTTTATGCCGAGTCGATTTGCTTCAGAGTTTGCAGCAGGCGCACCACCGATTCGACCGCGTTGCGCGCGTTGTCGATGCGATCGACCGCCTGTTCGCGCGTCATGCCCGGACCGGTTACGCCGAAGCCCACCGGCTTGCCGGTTTGCGCGGCCAGTTGCGAGGCCGCCTGCGCGGTCGCATGCATGATCACTTCGTCGTGCTGCGTGTCGCCTTTGATCACCGCGCCGATCAGCACCACGCCGTCGATGTCCTTGCGGGCGAGCAGTTTTTTGATTACCGCGGGCATGTCGAAGACCCCCGGCACGTGAACAACCATCGCCTCGGCGCCGAGGAACTCGGCATGGCGGCGCGCCCGCTCCAGCATCAGCGAGGTCACGTCGAAATTGAAATCTGCGGCCACCAACCCCAGTTTCACGTCGCGCTCCTTTCCGGCCATTGCGCTTTACTCCGACCCGGCGCCGTTTCGCACTTCGACGCCGTGCTCGTGTAAATAGCGCTTTATCAGGGGGATTGGGTAGCGCCCGTAATGGACCATCGAGGCGACGATCGCGGCGTCGGCACCGGCTTCGAGGAAGGCCTGACGCAGATGCTCGGGCGTGCCCGCGCCGCCCGACGCGATCACCGGAATGGAAACGGCGCGACTGATGGTCCCGGTCAGGTCGAGTTCGAAGCCCAAATTGGTGCCGTCGCGGTCGATCGAGTTGATGCACAATTCGCCCGCGCCCAGCCGTTCCCCTTCCCGCGCCCATGCGATCGCGTCCTTGCCGGTAAACAAGCGGCCGCCGTCGATCACGACCTCGTAACCCGAGGGGACCTGCGGCCGCGCCCCGGTCTTTTTCACCTGCATCGACAGGACAATACATTGGCTGCCAAATGCGCGCGCACCCTGGGTGATGATTTCCGGGTTGCGCACGGCGCCGGAATCGATCGAGACTTTTTCGGCGCCCGCCAGCAGCACCGCGCGCATGTCCTCCAGCGTGCGCAAGCCGCCGCCGACGCTGAAGGGAATGAAGATCTCGCGCGCGACCGCGCGCACCACGTCGATCATGATGCCGCGCCGCTCGTTGGATGCCGTAATGTCATAGAAAACCAGTTCGTCGGCGCCCTGCTCGTAGTAGGCGCGGGCCATCGCGACCGGGTCGCCGACATCGACGTTGTCCTGGAATTCGATGCCCTTGGTCACCTTGCCGGCGCGCACGTCAAGGCAGGGGATGATACGTTTGCAAAGCATGTCCGCTCAGAGCCTGCAGAAATTGTCCAGCACGCGCAGTCCCGCCGCGCCGCTTTTCTCCAGATGGAACTGCGTGGCGACCAGATTGCCGCGGGCCAGCGCGGCGCAGAACACTATCCCATGTTCCGCCGTGGCGATTACCACCGAAGAATCGGCCGGAACGGGGTAATACGAATTGACGAAATAGAAATGGCTGTGGTCGGGCACGCCGGTGAAAACCGGATGCGGGCGCACCTGATGCACCTTGTTCCAGCCAATCTGCGGGACCTTCAACGGCCGGCCGTCAACCGTGGCGGGAAAGCGCTTTACCTCACCGGCAACTGCGCCCAGGCATCGCGCGTCGTCCTCCGCGCTGCGATCCATCAGGATCTGGATCCCGATACAGATGCCCAAAAAGGGCTTGCCAGCCGCGATTACGCGGTCGCGCAGCACCCAGTCCAGTTCGAGGCGGCGCAGGTTGTCCATCGTTGCGCCCGCGGCACCGACCCCGGGCAGGATAACGCGGTCGGCCGCGCAGATTTGGTCGGCGCGGTCGGTGATCACGCATCGATGGCCCAGGTGCTGCAGCGCGCTGGCCACGCTGGTCAGGTTGCCGGCCCGGTAATCGACAATCGCAATCATCTGGCGTTATCCCGTTGCGACCAAGATACCACGGCGCGTGCGCCGAACGCATAGGCCAAGCCCGGATGGCGAGAGTCGGTTGCGGCGGCTATATTTCGCTGACGACACCTCGCGCCCAACCGCCGATGAATCCCGAGGTCAGCGTTGTCATACCGGCTTACAATCGCCGCCGGATGCTGTGCGACGCGATCAATTCCGTGATTGCGCAAACGCAAGCCGCTTGGGAGCTGATCGTCGTGGACGACGGCTCGACCGACGGCACTTTCGACGACCTGCGATGCGGGGAGATGGCGCGAGTTTTATCCACGGCGCCGCCCGCCTGCCGGATCGTGCTCGAGCGGACGGCGCGGCGCGGCGTGGCGGCGGCGCGCAATCGCGGGGCGGCGCTGGCTTCAGCGCCGTATATCGCCTTTCTGGATTCCGACGATTTGTGGATGCCGGACAAGCTGCGGCGCCAGCTTGCCTATATGCGCTCGCATCCGCAATATCCGCTGGTCCAGACCCAGGAAGTGTGGATGCGCGATGGCCGCCGCATGAATCCGGGACGGCGCCATCAAAAGCGCGCCGGAGATATTTTCGAACCGTCGCTTCGTGTGTGCCTGATCAGCTGCTCGGCTACAATGATGAGTGCGGCGTTATTTCGAGAGATGGGCGGATTCGATGAACGGATGCGGGCGTGCGAAGACTATGACCTGTGGCTGCGGATCCTGAGCGCTCATCCGGTGGGTCTGCTCGATGAGGCGCTGGTTACACGCCGGGCCGGGCATCCGGATCAACTTTCAGCCGGGCCGGCGCTCGATCGCTTCCGGATCCGCGCACTGGTCAAACTGCTGGCCGGCTGCGAATTGACGCCGGCGCGCGAAAAAGCGGTTGCGCAGGTGCTGGCGGAAAAATGCGCGATCTACGGCAACGGACTCAAACGCCGCGGACGGATGGCGGAATTCGACATCTACTCGAACCTGGGCCACAACGCCCGGATTTGGCTTGAAGGCGGACCAAAACCGTCGGCCGCCCATTGGGGTGGCGTACTCGAAACTTTGCCGACCAACGTGGATGCGGCGTGAGCGACGATTCAGCTCATATCGGAGCAGTCAAGGCATGGGCGGCCGAGCATCATCTGCCGGCGGCGGCAACGGATCGCTGGCTTGCCCTGAAGCCCGCCGATGCGCTCGCGATCCTGGAGGTCGCGCGGGAACTGCGGCTGCGCACCGCCCAGATGCTCAACATGCTCGAACTGCTGGATGAAATCGGCGTGCGCGAGGGGCAAGGCGCGGCGAAAATCGTCGCCCGCGACGAGTTGCGCAGGACGATTTGCGGGGCGGGGTCGCGGCCCGCGCGCGCCAGCGCCTTTATGGAAAAGCTGCGGGAGCTTCGCTATCCCCGATTAGCTCGCGCGCGCGCGAACCTGGAGAGCGCGGTGGCCGCGATGCGCCTGCCTCGGGGCCTGACCGTGGTCTTGCCCAAGGACCTGAGCTCTGATGAGCTGATGGTCCGGCTGACGGCGCACAGCGCGAGTGAGTTGGACAAGTTGTTGCAGGCTTTGGTTGACAACCGCCAGCAAATCGCAGCGCTGATCGAAAAACTGGGCGGCTCGGATGAGATTTGATCTGGATCGGGTTTTTATTGAAAACGAATTTCGCGACGCGCCGATTTCCCGCCGCGTACTGAACGCGCTCGATTCGCGGGTGGCGGTTCAGTACGTCGCCGACGGACGGGAGGCGGCGAAGCCCGACCGGCGCCAAGCCGATCCGTTCGCGGCCGGCAAGCGCCGGCTGATTCTGATGCGGCGGCGCGCGCCGTTCCTGATGGCTTGTCCCGCCGGCTCCGCCCAGTTCGCGTGCTGCGGCTACCTGGTGCTGACACTGGCCTCGAACTGCCCGATGGATTGCTCCTACTGCTTTCTCCAGGAATACGTCGCCGACAACCCCGGCTTTCAGATCTACGCCAATTACGCCGACGCGCTCGATGAAATCGACGCACTGATACGCAAGGCGCCCGGCCGCCATTTCCGGGTCGGGACCGGTGAACTGGCCGATTCGCTGGCCTTTGACCGGCTGACCGGCCTCAGTCTGGATCTGGTCGATTATTTCTCGCGCCAGCGAAACGCGGTGTTGGAGCTCAAAACCAAGACCGACGAGATCGACAATCTGCTCACGGCCGATCCGAAGGGTCAGGTGCTGGTCTCCTGGACGCTGTCGCCGCCCGCGGTCTTCGCGAGCTCGGAGCATCGCAGCGCCCCGCCCGCAGCTCGAATGGAGGCGGCGCGGCGGCTGGCCGATGCGGGTTACGGCGTGGCGTTCCACCTGGACCCGATGATCGCGTACCCCGAAGCGGAGCGCGACTATGCCGAACTGCTGGATCGGCTGTTCGCGACGGTCAACGCATCGAAGATCAGATTTATCAGCGTCGGCGGGCTGCGCATGACACCGGGATTGAGAAGGGCGGCGCGCCGGCGCTTTCCCGCCGATCCGATGCTGACCGGCGAGGAGGTGCTGTCGCCCGACGGACGCTATCGCACATTCACGGCGCTGCGCGGGCGGCTGTTCGATTCGGTTTCAAAGAGAATCCGCAGCCAGGCGCCCGGAGTGGCGGTTTACCTGTGCATGGAATCGGCCGCGATGAGCGAGCGGATTTTCGGGACACGGCCGCCGGATCCGGCGAAGATGGGCGAGATTCTCGCCCGCGGCGGCTGAAGCAAAGCGCCTTTCACGCTTGCGCTGCTGCTAGTAAACTAAACAATCAAAGATGGAACTTAATGCGTTCAGCCGCCTGGGCCGCAAGATTTTCGGCTCGAAAAACGACCGCGAGATCAAACGGCTGCGGCCGCTGGTGCGGATGGTCGGCGAGATGGAGCCGACGCTGCAAGCCGAATCCGACGACCAGCTGCGCGCCCGTATCGCCGCCTGGAAAGAGAAAATCCGCGCCATCGAGGACCCCGAGGAGCAGGCCGGCGCGCTCGACGACGCGATGCCCGAAGTGTTCGCAATCGTGCGCGAAGCCGCCAAACGCACGCTGGGCCAGCGCCATTTCGACGTTCAGATAATCGGCGGCGCCGTCCTGCACGCTGGCAAAATCGCCGAGATGAAGACCGGCGAGGGCAAGACCCTGGTCGCCACTCTTCCGGTTACGCTCAACGCGTTGACCGGACGCGGCGTGCACGTGGTCACGGTCAACGATTACCTGGCCCGGCGCGACGCCGAATGGATGGGTCAGATCTACCGTTTCCTGGGGCTATCGGTCGGCGTGATCGTTCATGGTCTGACCGACCAGCAGCGCAAGCTGGCCTATGCCTGCGACGTGACTTATGGCCAGAACAACGAGTTCGGCTTCGACTACCTGCGCGACAACATGAAGTTCAATCTCGAGGACTACGTCCAGCGCGAGCACAATTACGCGATCGTGGACGAAGTTGACTCGATCCTGATCGACGAAGCGCGCACGCCGCTGATTATCTCGGGCGCCTCCGAGGAATCCACCGACACATATTATGTGGTCGATCGGGTGATTCCCCGCCTCAAACCCGAGCAGGACTACACGATCGACGAGAAGTTGAAAACGGTGTCGCTCACCGAGGACGGCGTCACCCGCGTCGAGAAGCTGCTGGGCGTGGACAATCTCTACGACCCGCGCAACATCCTGCTGCTCCATCACGTCAACCAGGCGCTCAAAGCCCACGCGCTGTTCAAGCGTGACGTTGATTACGTGGTCAAGGACGGTGAAGTGATCATCGTCGACGAGTTCACCGGACGGCTGATGCCGGGCCGGCGATGGAGCGACGGGCTGCATCAGGCGGTCGAGGCCAAGGAAAACGTCAAGATCGAATCCGAAAACCAGACCCTGGCGACGATCACCTTTCAGAACTACTTCCGCATGTACAAGAAGCTGGCCGGGATGACCGGAACGGCGGATACCGAAGCGGTCGAGTTCCAGCAGATCTACAACCTTCAGGTGGTGGTGATTCCCACCAATCGGCCGATGATCCGCATCGATCACCACGATGCGATCTACAAGACCGAGAGCGAGAAGTTCGACGCCGTAATCGAGGAAATCAAGGACTGCCACGAACGGGGGCAGCCGGTGCTGGTCGGCACGGTGTCGATCGAGAAATCGGAGCGGGTTTCCAACCAGTTGAAAAAGACCGGCATCCGCCATTACGTGCTCAACGCCAAGAACCACGAGCGCGAGGCGGAAATCGTGGCCCAGGCCGGACGCTACAAGGCGGTCACGATCTCGACCAACATGGCCGGGCGCGGCACCGATATCGTGCTGGGAGGGAATCCCGAATTCATGGCCGCGGCGGAAGCCGGCACCCGGGACCCCAACGACCCGAAATACATCGCCGCCTTGGAGAAATACCGCCGGCAATGCGCGGCCGAGCGCGAGCAGGTGCTGGCGGCCGGCGGTCTGCATATCCTGGGCACCGAGCGGCACGAATCCCGCCGTATCGACAACCAGCTCCGCGGCCGTTCGGGGCGCCAGGGCGATCCAGGATCCTCGCGCTTTTACCTGTCGCTGGAGGATGACCTGCTGCGGATTTTCGGCGCCGACAAGCTCAAGGGGTTCATGGGGCGGATCGGCATGGAAGACGGCATGCCGATCGAGCATCGATGGATCTCGCGGGCGATCGAGAACGCGCAGAAGAAGGTGGAGGCGCACAACTTCGATATCCGCAAGCATCTGCTCGAATACGACGACGTGATGAACAAGCAGCGCGAGGTGATTTACCATCGCCGGCGCGAACTGCTGGGCAGCGAGTCACTCAAGGATGATGTGCTCGACATGTGCGACGAGCTGATCGAAAACATCGTCAGCGCGCATGTCGATCCCGACCTGCCGGCCGAGGAATGGGATTGGAAAGCGATCGAGGACGCCTTTTACCGCCAGTTCAAGTTCCGCCCCGAATTTCGCAACAACGGGGCGGTGCCGCAGGACGGCGAAGAGCTGATCGAGATGGCGCGCGAGCGGGTGCGCAAGTTGTATGATGAGCGCGAACAGGCGTTCACCCCGCCGGTTATGCGCCAGATCGAGAAGATCGTGATGCTCCAGACGCTGGACTCATTGTGGAAGGACCATCTGCTGGCGATGGACCATCTCAAGGAGGGAATCGGTCTGCGCGGCTATGGACAACTCAACCCGCTGGTCGAGTATCAGAAGGAAGGCTTCTCGATGTTCGAGCTGATGATGGGAGTGATGCAGCAGGACGTTGCGGAGAAAATCTTCTCGGTCCAGGTCACACGCCAGCAGGAAATGCAGCAGATCGAGCAGGCGCGGCCGCAACAGATGGTGATGAGTCACGGCGCCGAGCGCGAAGCCGTCGGCAGCACTCAGGTGAAACGCGAAGGCGAAAAAGTCGGCCGCAACGATCCCTGCCCCTGCGGTTCGGG
>JAJPIF010000013.1 GCA_021324885.1 Pseudomonadota bacterium | reverse complement strand
TCGCGACCTTCTGCATCCGGCACGGCCATTCGCTGCTTCACTGCGACCGCGATTTCGACCCGTTCGAGCGCCATCTCGGCCTGCGCGTGATACAAGGTTGACGGCATGGCTCAAACGGCCCTCGGCAGCAAGGATCCGCTGCCAGGCGAGCGGGGACCTGGCTAGCGACTGGAGCAGGCGTTTGATACTGGCGGAGAGGGAGGGATTCGAACCCTCGGTACCGTTGCCAGTACGCCAGATTAGCAATCTGGTGCCTTCGACCACTCGGCCACCTCTCCGCACGTGATCGATGATGCCGGGAATGGGCACTTTAACGCGTTGATGACGCCTTGCCTAGCGGGGTGAGGAAAAGGATTTTTTCCGCATCCTTGCTCTCCTCGATCTGGTCGTGTCCGGCACGGCGCATCAGCGCCCGCGGAATCTGGGCGGACGCTTTTCGGCAAACGCTCGCAGCCCTTCCTTGAAATCCTCGGACTTGCTCATCTTGCGGGTGACGATCTCGTTTTCGGCCAGCGCCGGCGCCAGCTCGCCGGTGCGATGGCGGTAAAACAGGCGCTTGGCTTCGGCGACGCCCAGCGGCGTGCAGTTGTGCGCGATGTCCGACCCGATCGACTGGGCCGCGCCAAGCAGGTCGGCATCCGGCACGACGCGATTTACCAGCTTCAGCTCGAGCGCCTCGCGCGCGGCGACCATGCGTCCCGTCAGCGCCATTTCCAGCGCGGGTGCAAAGCCGATCAGCCGCGGCAGAATCCACGACGCTCCGAGTTCAGGCGCCAGCCCGCGGCGCACGAAGATCATCGACATCTTCGCGTTCTCTGCCGCGATCCGGATATCGAAGTACAAGCTCAGGACGAAGCCGATTCCAACTACATGGCCGTTGAGCGCGCCGATCACCGGCTTTTTCAGCTCGGTCAGGTACACGAACATGGCCTGGCGCTCCTCGGGCATCCCGGCGCGCGCCGCCTCGCCGCCCCGGCTGATTGTGCGGAGGTCATCGGCGTCGAGCCCGGCGCAGAATGATTTGCCGGCGCCGGTGACGACGATGGCGCCGATCGAATCGTCCGCTTCCGCGTTTGCAATCGCCGCGCGCATCTCCCGATGCATCGTCCAGGTGAAGGCATTGAGCCGATTGGGCCGGTTGAAGGTTATGGTGGCGACGCCCTCGCTTTTGCCGTAAAGGATCTGGCTGAACTCCATCTGATGTTCTCCGTTGCACAAGCCCTGAGAATGAAACCATCGGGGTCGAATTCGATCCAGCGCGCGGTTTCGATGCTATGGAGCCGTACTGGTTCATCGGTTAGAATCGGCCGACCATGCTTGCGCGATTCAATTCGGCGGTCTTCGGCTGACGCAGCATTTGCGGCCCGGCGTGATGAGCGAGACACGATCTGAAACCGACGTCGTGATTGTCGGCGGCGGGCCGGCCGGATTGGCGGCGGCAATCGCGGCGCGTCTGCGGGGCTTCGATGTCATCCTGGCGGACGCGGCGCGCCCTCCAGTGGATAAAGCATGCGGCGAAGGCCTGATGCCCGAAGGCGTCGCGGCTCTGCGCGAACTCGGGGTCAGGATTCCTGCGCACCACAGCGCCGCATTTCATGGCATCCGCTTCCTCGATAACGACTGTGCCGTCGAAGGCCGCTTTGACGCCGTATGCGGAATCGGCATGCGCCGCACCGTGCTCCATCGGGCGCTCGTGCAACGCGCGCAGCAAGCCGGCGTCGCGCTTTGCTGGGGAACGCCGGTGCGATGGTTGTCGGCGCGCGAGGTTCGTATCGGCGATCAGGGCGTGCGCGCTCGTTGGATCATCGGCGCCGACGGTCAGAACTCGCGCGTGCGGCGCTGCGCGGGATTGGAAAAGGCGTGGCGCTCAAGGCCGCGCGTCGGCCTCCGGACCCATTTGCAGGTCGCGCCCTGGACCGATCTGGTTGAGGTATACTGGCACCAACTGGGACAGGCTTATGTCACGCCGGTGGCCTCCGACGAGATTTGCGTGGCGCTGGTGGGCGGCCGCGCGGCGCCGCTGCGGATGACCGATGTGCCGCGATTATTCCCGGCACTGGGCGATCGCCTGAAGGATGCGCAACCCGCCGATTCAAGCAAGGGCGCGGCCACGGTCTCGACGCGCTTGCGGCGCGTGGTGAGCGGCAGTATCGCGCTGATTGGCGACGCCTCGGGTTCGGTGGACGCAATCACGGGCGAGGGGCTGTCGGTAGCGTTGCGCCAGGCAATAGCGTTGGGCGACGCGCTGGCGCAGGGCGACCTGCGCCGATACCAGAGGGCCCATCGCCGCATCATGCGGATGCCGCAGATGATGGCGCGGCTGCTTCTGCTGCTGGATGGACGCGAGCGGTTGCGCCGGAGCACGTTGGGCGTGCTGGCGGCGCATCCGCGTCTGTTCTCGCGGCTGCTGGCCGCTCATGTCGGCGCCGCCAGTCCTGCCGCCGTCCTCATCGACCTCGCGACAGTGACGGGGCGGACGCTGCTGAACGCAGCGATGGCGAGGCCGGAGTAAAAGTCTCTCTTCAAAAGGAAGCCGTCGAGGTCATGTCCGAACCCTCTTCCGACAGGGCGTGGCCTCGCAGACTACAGGCTCTGGTTGTCGAAGAGGCGGACTGCGATCAGCGCTTGAGAAATTCGATGATTCGCTGATGGATACCCATCGGGTCTTCGGCGAAGAAGTTGTGGCCAGCATTGGGAATCATGAACATCTCAGCCTGAGGAAGGCGGCTTTTGAGCGTTTCGGCGTTGGCCGGCTTAAGCATGATGTCGCGCCCGCCGTGCACGATCAGGACCGGGCACTTGACCTGCGGCAGCCGCTCGTAGCTGTCGAATCGCGCAATTCCGGCCAGAGTGCGATCGATTACCTCGGGCGGCGCCGGCGGCACCATCGCAGCGCCCATCAGCGCCATCTGCTTGATCTCCGGGTGGGCCGCGACGAAGTCGGGCGGATGCATTATCGGCAGCAGTATATCCAGAGCCTGTTCCGGATCGGTCGCCATCAGCTTCATCGCGGTGAGCAGCGCGGCGATGGTCTCTTCGTCGGGAGGGGTCGCGTTGGGTCCGCCCGTGGTGGTGCATCCCAGCACCATTTTGCGCACCCGCGCGGGATGGCGCAGCGCCAGTTCCTGCGCAATCATCCCGCCCATCGAAACGCCGTAAACCAGCGCGGAGTCGATGCCCAGCGCGGACAGCAGGTGAGCGGCGTCATCGGCCATCTGGGGCACGGTGTAAGGATCGGCCTTGTCCGAATTGCCGATGCCGCGATTGTCGAAATAGATGCATTTGAAGCCGGCCAGCATCGGCAACACCGGCATCCAGGCGATTCCGGGGGCGCCGAAGCCCATGATAAGGAGCAGCGGCTCGCCCACTCCAAAGGTGTCATAACTGAGGTTGATATCGCCGGCTTTGACAATTGGCATCGCGCGCCCAGTTTATTATCGGCTGGCGCGAAGTTTCAACTCGCGATGCGGCATCGGGCGCGGCCCGTCGCTAAGATGGCAGGGGGTTCGACCGCGACTTGGAAAGGTTACCGACGATGGACTTCGCCTTTAACGCCGATCAGCAGCTGCTGCAATCCACGCTTTCGGATTTCGCCCGCAACGAACTGGCGCCCGCCTACGCCTCGCGCGACGCCGATGTCGATTTGCCGCGCGACCTGATCCTGAAACTGGGGCAAATGGGCTTGCTGGCGCCGACCGTCAGCCAGGCTTGCGGTGGTCAGGAGCTCGATCATGTCTCGCTGGGAATTGCGCATGAGGAAATCGCGAAGGGGGATTTTAACGCGGCCTACGTCATGCTGCTGGCGGCGTTGGTCGGCGTGATCCTGGCCGAGCACGGCGATGAGCGGCAGCGGACGGCGTTTTTGCCGGAAATCTGTTCGGGCCGGGTCCTGCCGGCTTTGGCCGTCACCGAGCCGGGACGCGGGTCGGATGCGGCTCACGTCACTTTCAGCGCGCGGCGCGAAGGCGACGAATACATATTGAACGGTGAGAAGAGTTCGATCTCTTTCGCCTCCTATGCCGATTGTGCGCTGGTAATGGCGCGGACCGGCACGCTTGAGGCGGGAGCGCGCGGGGTCAGCGCATTTTACGTCGATCTTCACTCCGCCGGCGTCAGCCGTGCGCGCTTCGCCGACTTGGGCACTCGCGCAATCGGCCGCGGCCAGCTCTTTTTCGACGCGGTGCGGGTGCCGGCCGCCAATCGGATCGGACCGGAGGGCGCCGGCTTCATCCAGGTGATGAAAGGCTTCGATTTCAGCCGCGCCCTGATCGCGCTGATGTGTATCGGCGCGGCCCAGCAGACGCTCGATGAGACCTGCGAATACGTGATCGGCAGGCAGGCCTTTGGCGCCAGCCTCGCCCGCTTCGAGGGCGTGTCCTTTCCGCTGGCCGAGGCCTCGGTTAAACTGCGCGCGGCGCGTCTGCTGTCCTACGAATCGCTGTGGCGCAAGGACCGCGGTCTGCCGCACAGCGCCGAAGCGGCGGGATGCAAATGGTGGGCGCCGGAGTTGGCCGCCGACGTGCTCCATCAATGCGTCCTGCTCCATGGCCATCTGGGGTTCAGCCGCGACCTGCCCCATCAGCAGCGCCTGCGCGACGTGATCGGCCTGGAAATCGGCGACGGCACCGCCCAGATCATGAAACTGGTGGTTGCGCGCAGTCTGCTGGGCGAAGTGTCGCGGCCGTACTGAACGGCTATGGTCGATCTTCGCGGCTATGGTGCGGCGGGCGCCGCCTGATTACCAGCGCTCGACCTTCAGCAATCTGATGAATCTGGGCGGCAGATATGACCATATTTGCGAAAGAATCCGCGAACGAATTGGATTTGGAAGGCAACGCTTGATGCTGTGGAAGATCGATTGGAAACGGCTTGATGCAGACCGCGATCACCAGTCGTAGCCGACGCCGAGACCACCGCCGCGATCCGAACTTACCGGGAAAATCCAGTAATGTTTGTTGGGATTGTCGGCGTGCCGCTTGTGCAGATAATAGAACAATTCGGTGGTGCCGGCGCCGATAAGGCCCGCCCCGATCACGTCGGAAAACCAATGCGCGTCGTGGCCCATCCGGCCCAATCCCACTGCGACCGCCGCTGAATAGGCGGGCAGGGCGACGTACCATTGGTAGTTGTAATGCTGACTGATTCCGGCCGCGAGCGCGAATGCCGGCGTCGCCTCGCCGGAGACGAACGACTCGCCGCCCTTGAACCACGCCCAGGCGCCCCGTCCCGCATTGGGCCGCTCGCGCCCAAAGCCGTACTTGAAGCCCATCGTGACCAGGCTGGCCACAGCGACCCCTTCCCCGGTGGTGATCATATCCTCGCGCGCCCTGGGGTCGTTGTTGATCAAACCCGAGAGGTAGATAAGGCCGGCCACGGCGGATAAGGAATAGGTGCCGCCGTCTTCAAGGCCGCTGGCCGCGCTGCTGGACATCCCGCGCAGTTGCGATCGCAAAGTGGGATCCAGCGCGAAGGCGCCGCCCAGTGCCGCGCCGGCGCCGATCAGGCTCAAATAGACCTGCGGTTGCGCCAGCAGGTCGAAGCGGAAGTGGAAGGGCGCGCTGAGGATGTCCTGCGCGTCCTCGGTGCCGCTATTGACGGTGTATTTGAAATCCGATCCCAGTTCGCCGACCACGTCCGGTCCGCCGGCCCATACCGGCATAGATGCGGCGAGCATCAGGATCATAACGCCTGCGCAAAAAACTGCATGGTTTCGCATGGTCACGGTGCGCTACCCAAAAAACAATGCTTTGGACAGCATCAACACTATTTAAACCAAAGTAGCCCAAAGCACAAGAGGCCGGCCGCGCCGCCCGCGGCATCAAAGCTTGCGTATTGAAACTGTTGGTGGCACAAGGTTTTGTTAGCATTCAAAGGCCAATGTGGCCGGGAGGGAGAATAATGAGGTCGATCACCGCCGTAGCTCTTGGCTTGTTGCTTTCGATCGGCGCCGGTACCGGAGCGTTCGCTGCCCAGGTCACGGGCCATCTGCGCGACAGTTATTGCTTTCTGAAGATGGGCGCTCACGGCCCCAGCCATCACGACTGCGCGATGGCGTGTGCCAAAGCCGGCATCCCGGTGCTGCTGGTGGAGGACAAGACCGACAAGTATTACGTGCTGGTCCCGCCCAAAAACAAGGAAGGGATGCCGCCGGAGGTCATCAACAAAATGGAGGACGAGGTGACCGTGACCGGGACCGAATACGACAAGGGCGGGGTGCGGTTTTTGGCCGTGGAATCAGTGAAATAGCCGTGCTCGGCGCTCTGTTTCCGGGAGCGCAGCACCTGCAGAACATTCATCCGCTGGTCGTCCATTTCCCGATCGCGCTGCTGTTTGCTTCCGCGCTGACATATGTGATCGCCTGGCTCACCGCAAAAAAGGAGATCTGGGGATGGGCGGCTCTGTGGATGCTGGGACTGGGAACGGCTGGAGCCGCTGCCGCGGTGGGGACCGGACTTTATGCCGCGGACGGCGTGATGATTGCTCCGTCTGTGCGCCAGCATCTTTTGCTCAATCACGAGCACATCATGATAGGTGTGCTCGTCTTGAGCGTTATCCTGTTCATCTGGGGCTGGCTGGCGCGTCCGCTGCCGGTCAGAGGCGGGCTGATTTTTTTGCTTTTGCTGGGAGTTTTGCTGGCCGCCGTTGCAATCGGGGCGGATTTCGGCGGGCGTCTGGTTTATGATTACAATGCGGGCGGCGACGCCTGTTCGCAGCCGATCGAATTCACCCAATAATTTTCACGACGTGGCCGCAAACCGCGCCGCCGCGACCATCGTCAGACGAGGTGAAAACGATCCACCATCTCCTGCGCGACCACCACTTTGCCTGTGTACTGCATCGGGTCGGGACAGGTGCAGCACAGGTATTCGACGGTCGAGGCCGGAATATCCATTGACTTGAACACAGAGGGGTCGATGCCGGCTGCGACCGCGCCGCCGCCGGATTTGACTTCCATCTCGATCCGTTCGGTCAGCACGCCGCCCGGATCCATCGCAATCACCGGGATTTGGTACTCCTGCATCTCCTCGCCCAGCAATTGGACGAAGCGGTTGAGCGCCAGTTTGGTGACCGGATAATGCATCGCCATGCTGCCTTTGCCGGGCAGCCCCAGATTGGCCGTCGCGGCGGAAGAAGTCGTGCAGATGATAATGCCGCTGTGGTTCTTAATCATCTGCGGCAGGCACATGCGGCTGGCGATAATCGGCGCCATCAGGTTGGTGTTGACGTTCTTCTCCCAGGTGTCGATATCGAGTTTGAGGAAGGGGTCGAAATGACCCGGACCGACGTAGCGCGCGTTATTGAGCAGGATATCGACGCGGCCGTATTTTTTCAGCGCCGTCTCGCACAGATTCTCGACGTCCTTGCGCTGGGTCAGATCGCATCGCACCGCAGTGCAATCGACGCCCAGGGCGCGGATGTCCCGTTCGGTTTCCTGCAAAGAGCCAGGCCATTCGCTTTGGCCCTGCTCGACGGTGCGCGCCGCCAGCACGACGTTGACGCCGTGTTTAGCCAGCCTCAAGGCCATCTGCTTGCCCATGCCGCGGCTGGCGCCGGTTACAATCGCGACCTTGCCTTTGGTTTCCATAATGAGTCTCCTGGTCCCGCGGCGGGGGCGGGAATTGCTTTGGCGGACGAGTAACGCACCAGCTTCAAGCCTGTCAAGGCGCCATCAGGCCCGCGGGGTTCGACAACCGCAAGCGGCTGCTGTATTGATGCCCAGATGGCGGATTGAGGAAAGGATCGACGTCTTGGACAAACCCATTTCCCGGCCTGGCACTGGCGCGCCGATTGGCGCGGACCCGGCCCGGGCGCGCGCCGCGATGGCGCCGTTGACCCAGGGCTCGATCAGCCTGGCGATCCTGCGGTTGTCATTCCCGATTATCGTCGCGAACATCTTGCAAACCGCCTACCAGGTGGTTGACACGTTCTGGGTCGGGCGGCTCAGCGCGGAAGCCGTGGCGGCGGTGTCGTTTTGTTTTCCCATCAGCTTTCTTCTGATCGCGCTGGGCGGCGGGCTGCCGATCGCGGGCACGGTTTTGCTGGCGCAATACACCGGACGCGGCGACCAGGAGGCGACCAATCACGTTGCGGCGCAAACGCTGTTGATGGTGTTCCTGATTTCGCTGGTGCTGGCGGCGATTGGATATACGCTGGCGACGCCGATGATGCGCCTGATGGGGGCGGCGCCCGACGTTTTGCCCGATGCGGTGCGGTTCTTCCAAATCGCCGTGCTCGGGTTCGTCTTCGTGTTTGCGTTTTTCGCCTACCAGGCGCTGATGCGCGGGCGCGGTATCGTGTACCCGCCTATGGTAATCGTGTTCGTCACCGTGGTGATCAACTTCGCGCTCGATCCGCTGCTGATTTTCGGATGGGGTCCGTTTCCCAGACTGGGAGTGGCTGGTTCCGCGCTGGCGACGCTGTGCACGCAGGCGCTCGCCGCGGGCATCGGGCTGACGCTGATGGTGCGCGGACGCCACGGGATCCATCTGCGATTGCGCGATCTGCCGCCCGACTTCGACCTGATGCGCCGCATCTTTCGCATCGGCTTCCCCTCCTCGATCGAACAATCGACCCAGGCGCTGGGAATGACGGTGATGACGATGCTGGTGGCGGGATTCGGCACGATGCCGGTTGCGGCGTATGGAATCGGCGTGCGCGTCATGAGCTGCGCTCTGGTTCCGGCGATTGGTCTTTCGGTGGCGACCTCAGCATTGGTCGGACAAAATATCGGCGCCAATCAGTTGGCCCGCGCCGAACGCACCAGCGCGATCAGTTGCACGTTAGCCTTCGTCATCCTCAGCGTTGCCGGCCTGTTGGCGTTCTATGGAGCGCCGTCGATCGCGCTCTTCTTTATCCCCGAAGGCGGCGAGGTGATCGGCGAAAGCACCGTCTTTATCCGCGCGATCGCGCTGACCTTCGGCTTTATCGGCCTGCAGCAGGTGCTGACCGGAGCGCTGCGCGGCGCGGGCGATACGGTGGCGCCGATGGTGCTGGCGATGATCTCGCTGTGGATGCTGCGGTTTCCATTGGCTTACGTCCTCTCCGCGCGCACCAGCCTGCACGTCCGCGGCATCTGGTATGCCTTTCCCGTCACCACGGTGCTGTCGGCCGCGATGGCCGGATACTGGTATATGTGGGGCGGATGGCGCGAGAAGCGGATCATCGACGAGGAAATCAGGGAACTGGTGCGCGAGGAAGCAGCGATCGAAGAAGGTGGCTCCTTCTGATTTTGTGCTACTTAACAAGCTGGAGGGTCGAGTTGTTCGACGACGGAGAGAATCTATGGCCAAGGCGCGCAAGAAGGCGGCAAAAACCGGTGTGAAGACCCGCTCAAGGGTTGAGGCCAGACCCAAACCGAAGGTCGCGAAAATGAAAACTCGCGCGGTCAGACGCCGCACGCCGTCCAAGGCGTCCGCCCGCGCTCCCAGACTCCCGCGCTATGACCAATTGCCGGTCCGCGAGGGAGCACCCAAAGGCGCGGCCTGGGGCGTGTTCGGCGACAGCGACGAGTTGGGCACGATCAACCTGCTGACGCCTGAATGCGTGCTCAAAGCCGCGGCGGAGATTCGCGCCGGCAAGGTGTTTTCGCTCAATTTGCCGATCAATATCCCCGACCCGCCAATCTACGGCCGCCAACCGGTGCGCCATTATCTTTTCCCGATTCCCCAGGCCGATTTTTTCACCGATGACTACCTCGACAACTTCTATCCCCAGGCCTCCTCGCAATGGGACGCGGTCGCGCACATCAAGCATCCGGTTTACGGCCATTACAACGGTCTGCCCGAAAGCGAGGTGACGGGACGGGGGCTGGGCGGCACGCGCCTGGGTATCGACAACCTGGCCCGGCGCGGAATCGCCGGACGCGGCGTGCTGATCGACGCCGCCCGCTATCTCGAACGGCGCGGCCAGGAAATCCAGTGCACCAGCCATCAGGTTATCACGTTGAAAGACCTCGAAGGGGCGCTGGCCGAGCAGAAGACCAGACTCAGGGCGGGCGATATCCTGCTCATTCGCGTGGGATGGCTGAAATCATATTTGGGCTCCAGTCCCGAAGTCCGCGCCAGCCTGACGCAAACCAATGACGCTCCGGGAATCGAGGCCACCACCGACATGGCGCGCTGGCTATGGGACAATCGAATCGCGGCGGTGGCGTCGGATTCGCCGGCGCTTGAAGCGGTCAATCCTCAGGCGATGACCGAAATGTTGCATCCGTATCTGCTGGCGTTCTTCGGGATGCCGATCGGTGAGATGTGGGACCTCGAAGCGCTGGCCGACGATTGCGCGGCGGACAAACGCTACACCTTCTTCCTCACTTCCGCCCCACTGAACATCCCCGGCGGCGTTGGCTCCCCGCCCAACGCGCTGGCTATCAAATGATCCGCCATTTTACGCATCCGCGCTGCTGTTAAGGAGAAACACGATGATTCACCGATTCTATTTCATGGGGCGCAGATCGGACCTGACACTGGAGCAATTTCTAAGCTACTGGCGCACCAAACATCCACGCGCCGTCTCCGCTCCGGTTGCGCAGATTCGCCGCTACATCCAAAGCCATCGCGCGCCCGAGATGGAAAGCACCGCACCCTTCGACGGCGTCGCGGAGACCTGGCACAACGATTTCGACGACATGCTCGCGCTGGTGCGCAGCCCGGTGATCCCAATCTTCAAAAAGGACGAGGAAAACTTCGTCAATCACGCCCACGCCGAAGATCTCGCCACGACCGACCTGGTGATTCTCGACGGCCCGCGCAGCAAGGAGATGCTCAAGGGCATCTTCACCGTCAAGCGGCCGCCGGAGATGACGCGCGCCGAGTTCCGCCGCTACTGGAAGGAAGTCCACGCGCCGATCGCGGTCAAGCTGCCGGGCCTGCGCCGCTATGTGCAATGCGAGGTTATCGACGAGGTATATTCCTTCGCCGAACCCAAATGGGACGGGATCGCGCAGCTCTGGTTCGACAATCCTGAAGCGGTTCGCCGCGCCTTCCAATCTGATTATTACAAAAACGAATCGGGCCCGGACTCGCAAAAATTCATCGGCCAGTCAGCCGTGGTCTGGGTCCACGAGCATCCGGTCCTGCCCCGGGAGTTTTTGCCGGAGGTCTAATTCGCTTCCAGACTGCGGGCGCGGCCGTCAACTTCCGGATCGACGCCGAGCGCGCGCAGTTGTTCGGCGATGCGCGGGGTCATCAGGCCGACCTTTTTCAGGTTGGCGGTGACCTGCGTGTACATCTCGCGCTTGAACACGGCGCGGTAAAAGACGTAGTCGTTGGCGCGGGCAGCTTCGGCGCGGATGCGTTTGACTTCCGCGATGCGCTCGGCGCTGAAGCCGACGCTCTCGAACGCCTCGCGGGCGAACATCCCGCGCATCACAAGGCGGCAGGCTTCGACCGTGAAGTCTTCGAGTTCGCGCAAATCCGCGCCGTCAATGCCGCGAATCACCGCGGGCAGTCCGAGCACGGAAAAGCCCATGTGGCGGGATTCGTCGGCGATGATGCGCTGGCAGATCGAGCGCAGCAGCGGTTCCTGCGCCGTCTCAGCCAGCATCCGAAACATCCCGACCGCAAAGGTTTCGGCTATCAACTGAAGGCCGACGGTCTTGATGAACCATTTGCCTTCGCCCAGCAACTGATCGAACAGCAGGCGCAGATTGTCGGCGATCGGATAAATGCGACCGCCGCACTTCTCGCTCAGATAGCGGCTCACCACTTCGGTATGCCGCGCCTCGTCCACCACCTGCGTGGATTGGAAGAACTTGGCGTCGTTGGTCGGCACCATGTCCACCAACTGGCTGCACGCCAGCATCGCGCCTTCCTCGCCGTGAAGGATTTGCGACAGCCGCCAGCAGGAGAACTCGACGTTGAGACGGCGCCGCGTCGGCTCATCGAGGCCCTCCCAAAACGCGCTGCCGTAGCCGTCGATCAGGCCGTCGGCGAAAATTCCGGCGTCAAGATCGACCGGTTTGCTCCAGTCGATATCGGAGCTGGCGTTCCATTGATCGCGCTTGGCGTTTTCGTACAGCCGGCGCATGTCCGGAGCGTGAACGGCGTAATCGCGCTGAAACAGGGTATGGAAGCGGCTTTCTATCTGATGCTGCCAAGCAGTGGAGTTTTCCATGCCTTTGTCCTAACCAGGCGCCCGGCCCGGCGCGTTTTTATCACTCCACTACAGGACACCTGCAGGGTCAAGACTGAAGTCGCTTTACAAAAATCATCGGCCGTGATTGCGAGCGCCGAAAGCAGCCGCAATAGACATCCACGCATCTGCGGCGCTATCTTGCGGCCAGCAGAGAGGACCATCGTTATGGCGAGAGGACAGACCAGGTCGGCGCGGGTGCGGGCGCGCGTCAATCATCCGATCATCGACTCCGACGGCCACTGGATCGAGTACGAGCCGGTCGCGCTGGAGTACCTGGAGCGGGTGGGCGGGCCCAAGCTGGTGCAGCGCTACAAGCAGGTATCGGCGCCCTTCGGCGCGCTGGCGCGGATGCCACTGGCAGTGCGCAAGGAAAAGCGCATCTCGCAGTTCCCGTGGTGGGGCGTGCCGGCGCGCAACACGCTGGACCGCGCCACCGCCATGATTCCCAAACTGATGCATCAGCGGCTGGGCGATATGGGGATGGACTTCGCGGTGGTTTATTCGACCGGCGGATCGCTGTTTGCGCCCTTTCTGCGCGATGAGGACGTGCGCAAGGCGGCCTGCTGCGCCTTCAACATTTTCCTCGCCGACACCTTCCGCGAATTCTCCGATCGGCTGACTCCCGCCGCCGTCATCCCGATGCATACTCCGGCCGAGGCGATTGCCGAACTGGAGCACGTCAAGGAGTTGGGGCTCAAGGTGATCATGATGGCGAGCATGATTCGCCGCCCCGTCCCTGAAGTGGCGCGCAAGGCGCCCGAGTATCTGCGTTACGCGCTGTGGATGGACGTGCTCGGACTTGACAGCGATTACGACTACGACCCGGTATGGCGCAAGTGCGTCGAGCTCGGGCTGGCGCCGACTTTCCATTCCTCGGTGCAGGGATATGGGCTGCATAGTTCGCTCACCAACATGGTGTACAACCATATCGGCCATTTCGGCGCGGCGGGTGAGGCGGTTTGCAAGGCGATGTTCCTGGGCGGGGTGACCGCGCGTTTCCCGCAGCTCAGATTCGCGTTCCTGGAAGGGGGTGTGAGTTGGGGATGCCGTCTGTACGCCGACCTGATTGGCCATTGGCGGGTGCGCAATGTCGACGCGCTGCCCCATATTGATCCAAAGAATCTGGACGCCGCGATGCTGACGCGCCTGGTATCTGAATACGGCAGCGACGCGCTCAAGCGCAAATTCGACGCGAATCAGATCGGGATGGGCGACAGCGCGCCGGAAAACATCGACGATTTTGTGCATTGCAACATTCGGCGGCCCGAAGATATCCGCGACCGGTTTGTGCCCAACTTCTTCTTCGGCTGCGAAGCGGAAGACCCGCTTATCGCATGGGCGTTCAATACCAGGGTCAATCCGTTCGGTGCCCGCCTCAATGCGATCCTCGGCTCGGACATCGGCCATTGGGACGTCCCCGACATGGAGGCGATCGCGGCCGAAGCCTGGGAAGCGGTCGAGCGCGGCGCGATGTCGGAGGAGGATTTCCGCGATTTCACTTTCCGCAATCCAATCAAGCTGTGGACCTCGATGAATCCGCATTTCTTCGACGCCACCGCGGTCGAACAGGAGGTGGCCCGCGAGTTGGCCCGCAGCTTCGACGGCGGGACGCAAGGGGCGAGTCTCCGATGACGGCAGACACCAGCCGGCACGTGCTGGACGGCTTGCGCGTCCTCGATCTCACGCAGTTCATCGCGGGACCGACCGCGACCCGCTTTCTCGCCCAGATGGGAGCGGAGGTGATCAAGCTGGAGATCGCGCCCACCGGCGATCGCGCCCGCCTGCTGCCGCTGCTCAAGGACGGGCGCAGCTCGCATTTCGTCCATCACAATCGCGGCAAGAAAAGTCTGTGCCTGGATCTGAGCAAGCCGCAGGCGCTGGAAATCACCAAACGGCTGCTGGGCAAGGTCGACGTGTTCGTCGAGAACTTCAGCCCCGGAACGATCGGGCGGATGGGACTTGGCTACGACGAGGTCCGGCGTATCAACCCGCGCCTGGTGATGTGCTCGATTTCCACCTTCGGTCAGACCGGCAAGCTGGCGTCGCTGACCGGCTTCGATTTTATCGGCGCGTCGTATGCGGCGGCGATCAGCGCGTTCAACGCCAATCGCGAGGGTCAGCCCGTTTTGCCCAATATCCCGATCGGCGACGTGATGACCGGAGTGCACGCGGTCGGCGCGATCGCCTGCGCGCTGCTCTATCGCGAGCGCACCGGCAAGGGCCAGTACCTCGACGTGTCGCTGCTCGATTCATACTTCAACTGCCATGAAGTGGTGACCACGGATTTACATCGGCGCCAGATGGCCAGCGGGGACGGCAAAGCGCATGGCATCAGTATCGTGCCGATGGCGATCTTTCGCGCCACCCGCCATTACATTTGTATAATGGCTCCGCAGGACCATCTGTGGCGCCGCCTGTGCGAGGCAATCGGGCGGCCCGAAATGGGTTCCGACCCGCGCTTTGCCGATCATGCGGGACGCGCGCGCAACGAAAAGCAGGTGCTCGAAGCGATCCAGTCGTGGCTTGACGCGACCGACGAAGACCAGGCGCTGGAGATTCTCGAACAGCATCACGTGCCCGCTGCCCCCGTGCTGACGCTGGCCGACGCGATCGACAATCCGCATCTGCTGCAGCGCGGCACCGTCCGCGTCACCCACGATCGGATCCTGGGGGAAATCAGAGTTGCGGGTCTGCCGCTGCGCTTTTCCGATTTTCCCGACGAACTGGAAGTGCAGGCGCCGTTTTTGGGCGAGCACAATCGGGACGTTCTCAGGCGCTATCTTGACATGCCCGACGCCGAAATCAGCCGCCTGGAGAGCGATGGCATCCTGCAGGAGAAACGGCTTTGAGCCGCTACGGCCTGCGCGCAACGATGGCAATCGTCGGGGCGGCGGACACCCGGGTCGGCGCCGTGCCCGATCTTAGCAGCGCGCAATTGCAGACCGAAGCCGCGCGGCTGGCGCTGGCCGACGCGGCAATCAGCAAAGATCAAATTGACGGACTGATCACCTGCAACGCCAGCGTCGAGCGCGGACCGCTCAGGACGTTTCATGCGGAGATGGTGGCCGAGCTGCTCGGCATCAAGCCGCGTTTTTGCCTGACTGGCGCGGTGGGCGGCGCCCTGCCGGTCCTGATGATGGAGCATGCGGCGGCGGTAATTGCGGCCGGGCTATGCAACACCATTGTGCTGATCTCGGCCGACAACATCCTGTCGGGCAGCAAGCGGCGCGTCGCCGTGCCCGAACCCTGGGACGATCCTCAGTTCGAGGAACCGTACGGTCCGACCACGCCGGCGATGTATGCGCTGATCGCGCGGGCGCACATGCACGCTTATGGGACGACCAGCGAGCAGTTCGCGGCCGTGGCGGTGGCATGCCGCAGGCACGCGTCGATGACTCCGGGGGCGCAAAAGCGCGAACCCATCACGATTGCCGACGTGCTCAATTCGCGCATGATCGCCGACCCGCTGCATCTGCTGGATTGCAGCCTGGTATCCGACGGCGGCGCTGCAATCGTGATGACCGCCGCCGATCGCGCCAAAGACTTCAGAAATAAGCCGGTTTATTTCCTCGGCGCCGGCGAGGCCCATCCGTATCTGAGTCTGCTCCACGCGGACAGCCTGACCGAATCGGGCGCGATTGAATCGGGCCGGCAGGCTTATGCGGCGGCGGGCGTGCGTCCGCGCGACATCGACATAGCCTTCGTGTACGACGCCTTCACCCCGATGGCAATCATTTACCTGGAGGATTTGGGCTTTTGTCCCAAGGGCGAAGGCGGGCGCTTCGTCGAGGGTGGAAACGTGGAACTCGGCGGCGCGCTGCCGATCAACACGCATGGCGGGCTGCTGTCGTACTGCCATGCCGGACTTGCCAATTCGATCTTTCATATCACGGAGGCGGTGCGCCAGTTGCGCGGCGAATGCGGCCCGCGCCAGGTTGCGGGCGCGCGGCTGGCGATAATTCACGGACAGGGCGGGCGCGCGTCGACCCACGGCACCGCGATTTTGGGCACGGAAGAGACGCTGTAATGGCAGAAGCGGGAAAGCTGGTTCCGGTTCCCACCGAACAAACCGCTCAGTTCTGGCGCGGATGCGCCAGGCGGGAATTGCGCCTCCAGCAATGCGGCGACTGCGGCCGCTACCAATTTCCGCCGCAGGATTTCTGCCGGTATTGCTGCGGCGCCAGGCTCACCTGGAAGGCTGTGTCCGGACGCGGCAAGGTGCTGTCATGGACGATCGTGCACTGGTCGCCCAATCCGGCCTATGCCGCCGACGCGCCCTATTCGCTGGCGCTGATCCAACTGGATGAAGGCCCGCGGATGCTGACCAATATTATTGGTTGCCCGCCGGGTCCGATCGAAATCGGTATGCAGGTCAAGGTTGACTTCGAGCAATGCGGCCCGGATATCCTGCTGCCGAAGTTCAAGGTGACATGAGGTGTCCGCAGCCGTTTTAATCAGCGGCCGCGCAGGCGGTCGAGGATGATCGAGGCGGCGGCGCGGACCGACAGATGGTTGTAGTCGGCGGGGCCGAGGATCGGGGCCAGGATGCGGTCGGCGCGCTCGGCGATCGACGGCGCCAGGCCGAAGCCGGTCCCGAACAGGATCAGGAAGGGAGGGCCGTCGCCGGCCAGTTCTTCGCGCAGTTGCTGGTAGCTGACGCCGTTTTGTGTGCGCGCCGAGGTATGCACCAGCAGCGGCGGCTGGCCGCAGACTCCTTTGACCGACGCGATCGCCTCGTCGAGATCGCTCACCACCACGACGCGTTCCAACGCCTCCTGGCGCAGCGAGTCGAATTGGCGCCCGTATCCTTGCAGCCATCGGTCGCGCACGCTGCGGGCGAAATCGCGCAATTCCTTGACCGGATGCGCCACATAGGTCGCGCGCACATCGTAGGTGCGCGCGGAGCGGGCCAAATCGTGGATGTCCAGACTGGTAATTGCGGAGGTGACGATTTTGCCCCTCCGGTCCAGCACCGGATGATGAATCAGCGCGATAAACAGGTCAGCCACGCGAGGACTTCGCCAGCAGGTCCGGACGGCGCTCGCGCGTGCGCTTGATTGCCTGCTCCTGGCGCCATCGCCGGATTTTCTCGTGATCGCCGCTGAGCAGCACCGACGGCACTGCGGACCCGCGAAATACTTCCGGCCGCGTGTATTGCGGATACTCCAGAATGCCGCCGCGGAAGGATTCTTCTTCCAATGAGGCCTGATTGCCCAGCACGCCGGGCAGCAGGCGCGTAACCGCCTCGATTATCACCATCGCGGGCAGCTCGCCGCCGCTCAGCACGTAGTCGCCGATCGACAGCTCCTGATCGACCAACTGGCGCACGCGCTCGTCCACGCCCTCGTAGCGACCCGCAATCAGCAGCAGGCCGTGCTCGCGCCGCGCCAGTTCGGCGGCTATGGATTGATTGAAAAGCTCACCCTGCGGTGTGAGCAGAATGCGCCACAGCCCCGGATGGGCGCTGAGCACCTGGTCGACAGCGGCCGCGATCGGCTCCGGACGCATCACCATCCCGCTGCCGCCGCCGTAGGGCTCATCGTCGATCTGGCGATAATTTCCCAGACCGTGTTCACGCAGATTATGGGTTTGAATTTTGACCAGTTCGCCGCGAATCGCGCGCGCCATGATCCCGGCGGCAAAGGGCGAATCGAACATTTCGGGGAAAAGCGTGACGATGTGGAATTGCATCGGCTGAGTGCCAGGCCAAAGTCTAGTCCAGCAGTCCGGGGATGACCTGGATTATCACGCGTTTCCCCTCGACGTCGATTTGCCGGACGACGTCATCGATTACCGGGACCAGGACCTCGGCGCAATCGTTTTTGACGACCCAGACATCGTTGGCGCCATTGAAAAAAATCTCGTCGATCCTGCCGAGTATTCGCCCGTCAGTGGTTTCCACGGGCAGCCCCAGGACCTGGAAATAGTAGAACTCATTTTCCGCAACCGGCGGCAAATCGTCCAAGGCCACGTATACTTCCGCGCCGCGCAACGCCTGCGCCTGCTCGATGTAATCGATGCCCTCCAATTCCATTTTGAACGAGCCATGACCGGCGCGCGAAGTGGACCGCACCCGGTACTCGACCGGAGTCCCGAGCTGATCGACAAAGACGCGTCTTATCGCCTGAAGGTCAGAGTCGGGATTGTCGAGCCGCACCCGCAGAGCGCCGCGCAGCCCGTGAGCGCCGGCGATCCGGCCGAAGGCAACAAGACCCCGGCTTTCCAGGGTTTGCTGGGCGATTATTGCAGCTTGTTCTGGTCTTTGAGGAATACCGACGGCATCGGGCGATAGACTGGACGGTGCCCGCTTCCCGCTGGCAGCGTCGCGCCGGCGCATGACGTCATTTTTCTTCAATTATTTCGAGCACTACCTTGCGGTTGGTGCGCGAGGCAACCGCGTTGAGAATCGTCCTGATCGACTTGGCCGTGCGGCCCTGCTTGCCGATTATCCGTCCAAGGTCTTCCTTCGCCACCCGCAGTTCGAGCACCGAGGCGGTATCGCCCTGGGTCTCTTTCACCTCGACCGCATCAGGATTGTTTACAAGCTGTTTAGCCAGGAACAGGACAAGGTCCTTCATGGGTCGGCTCCAGCAAAAAAATTCCTGGCAGGCGGGCTCGGATGCCATCCCGGGCCCGTCTGCTCCCTCCTCTGCAAGCAGTGCGGAGGGATTTACGGAAAGTCAGTTTTCGTCGTGTGGGTGTGTCAAGATTGGTGATCTCCGTGGTCCGGAATCGAGTTCAGCTTTTACCCTGCCTGAGCCGTGGCCGGCCGACGCGCCCTGTCGAGCAGATTGGCGACAGTTGATGTGGGCCGCGCACCCGCCTTAAGCCATCGCTCCACCTGGTCAGCGCGCAGGTTGACCTTGGGGGGATCGCTGGTGGGGTCGTAGGTGCCGATTTGAGCCACACAACGGCCATCGCGTGGCGAGCTGGACTCGGCAACCACGATGCGGAAAAAAGGTCTTTTGCGCGCCCCCTGGCGGCGCAACCTGATCACTAACGCCATCTTACTCCCTTCCAGTTCTAGCCGCCAAACCCGAGGCCGCGCAACATCGCGCGCCCGCCCCCGGCCTTGGCGACCTTTTTCATCATCTTACGCGTTTGCTCGAATTGTTTCACGAACCGGTTGACTTCCTGCACCGACGTCCCGCTTCCGGCCGCGATGCGCGCCCGGCGCGAACCGTTGAGGATCAGATGGTTGCGCCGTTCCTGACGGGTCATCGAGTCGATTATCGCTTTGATCCGTCCCAGCTCGCGCTGCGCCTCTTCGGAATCGACCTGGCTGGCAATCTTCTTGAATCCGGGAATCATGCCCAGCAAATCGCCGATCGAGCCCATCTTCTGCAGCGCCGCCATCTGCTGAGCGAAATCTTCCAGCGTGAACTCGTTCTTCTTGAACTTGCGCTCAAGTTCTTTGGCCTGCTTCTGATCGTAGGTCTGCTGAGCCTTCTCGATCAGCGTCAGCACGTCGCCCATCCCCAGGATGCGCGAGGCCAGCCGGTCAGGGTAGAAGACGTCGAAGGCGTCGAGTTTCTCGCCGAGACCGGCAAACAGGATTGGCGCGCCCGTAACCGCCCGCACCGACAGCGCGGCGCCGCCGCGCGCGTCAGAGTCCAGTTTGGTCAGGATTACGCCCGACAGCTTGAGGCGCTCATGAAATCCCTGCGCTACATTGACCGCGTCCTGACCGGTCATCGCGTCGGCCACCAGCAGCACATGATGGGGCCGGAGCACGGTCTGCAGCCGCACCAGCTCATCCATCATCTCTTCGTCGATTTGGAGACGCCCGGCGGTATCGAGCAGCACCACGTCGTAACCGCCGATATCGGCGCGCCCCAGGGCGTTGGTGGCGATTTCAACCGGGTCCTGGCTCTCGTGGCTTTCCACCACCGGCACGTCGATTTGACGGCCCAGCACCCGCAACTGCTCCATCGCGGCGGGGCGGTAAACGTCCACCGAGGCCATTAGGGGATGGCGTTTGCGCTCGACCTTAAGCCATCGCGCCAGCTTGGCGACCGACGTCGTTTTGCCCGAGCCCTGAAGCCCGACCACCATAATCTTGGCCGGCGGCTTGACCTTGAGGTCCAGTTCGCGGGCGTTTCCACCCATCACTTCGCGCAACTCGCCGGCTACGAACCTGATCAGGTGCTGTTCGGGACTTAGCGAACGCAGCACCTCCTGTCCGAGGGCCTTGCGCTTGACGTGCTCGATGAAGTCCTTGACGACTTTGATGTTGACGTCGGCTTCGAGCAGCGCGAGGCGGACTTCCCGCAGCGCGTCCTCGATGTTTTTTTCGGTAATCCGCCCCTGGCCCCGGAGCTTTTTAAAGACTCCTTCGAGGCGGTCGCTCAGGGTTTCAAACATGGCCGATTGATTACGTAGAGGATGCCGATCAATTTGATGTTTAACAGGTTTTACCAGCCTAAGATACGGCCCCAAGTCTTGTCAACCGCAGGCTCGGCGGCCTCATCCTCCGGCCGGCTCGGAGCGCAAAATCAGCCACGTCGAACTGGCGGTCACGGCTTGCTCGCCGGCCGCGTTGCACACTTGCGCCTCGATGAAAGCGGCGGTGCGCGTGCGCCGTACCACACTCCCATGCCCTTCGAGTCTTTGCGGGGTCAAGGCGCGCAGAAAGCTGACCTTCAATTCGCCCGTCACCGCCCATTCGTCCTCCGCCAGCATCGAACCGATAGCCGTCGATAGTATCTGATCGACAAACACGGCGAGATAGCCCCCTTGAATCGTGCCAAATGGGTTGAGCGTGCTGTCGGGCTGATTTTCCCAAATCCACGACGACTGACCCGGCGTGAACGCAACCGGACGCATCCCCAGGGCGCGGTTGGGCGTAGTGAACTCGTCGACGCGGTTTTCGCGAATGATCCGATTTAATTCCAGCAACGGCGAGGCCATGCGCGTCTGCACCCTAAAGCAGCGCGAGCAGTTCTTCGATGATGCGCAAGGTCAGGCCCCAGATTGGCTGCTCGCCATAAAGGATGGCTGGATAACTTTGGGTCGAGCCGCCCCGATCCCATGAATAGCGGCCGCGAAAGCGCGGGTCCTTGAGCGCTGCGACCGGCACGCTGAAGATTTCCGCGACCTCGCGCTCATCGGCGCGCAGATCGGTGGGAACGCCAATCACCCCCACGAACGGCGTGACAAAATAGTTGCTGGTCATGGTCGCGGCGCTGGTCAGACGTCCCAGCACTTCGACCGTCTCGGGACGCAGCCCCACTTCCTCGTTGGCCTCGCGCAGCGCCGTGGTAAGAATGTCGGGATCTTCAGGGTCCGAGCGGCCGCCGGGGAACGCCACCTGTCCCTGGTGGGTCATAACCCGCTCCGAACGCTTGATAAACAGGACGTAAAGCTCGCCGTCGCGATCGAACAGCGGCACCAGCACGGCGGCGCGGACTTTTCCCCTGGCGAGTTCATCCCCGTCGGCGCGATGCAAAGGGATGAGCCGCCGGCGCAGGTTGTCGAAGTGTTCGTAAGCCATCTTTCCCGCCCTGATGCTATCAGCGAATCGTCCCGTTCAGAAGCCGCCCTGGTTTCTTTTGGGGAAAAGGCCGCGTTCGCCGCGGGGCGCGCCGCGGGCTATGCTGGAAGTTCGATCATGCGTTACCTGATTGGACGTTATCACGAAGTCGCGCTCAAGGGTCAAAACCGATGGCGCTTTACCGCCCAGCTTAAGCGCAACCTGATCCGGATTATGAGCGACTACCGGCTCGGCGCGATTCGCAGCGAGGGACCGCGCCTGATGGCCGAATTGCCCGACGAACTCGACGACCTCACCGCGATCGAGCGCGGCAGTCTGCTGTTTGGATTACAGAACTTCACCCTCAGCCGCAGCGTCGCGCCCGAGCTGAAGGCGATTGAGAGCGAGGTTCTGGGCGCCGTTGACGGCACTGCGGCGAAGAGTTTCGCCGTCCGCACCCGGCGCGAGAACAAGCGCTTCCCGATGAATTCGATGGAGATCGACCGCGAAATCGGGGCGGCGGTCAAACGGGCGCTGGGCATCGCGGTGGATTTGGAAAATCCCGAACTGACCATCAACATCGAGCTTTTCACGGATCGAGCGTTGGTCTCGATCGGCAAGCATCCGGGACCCGGCGGCCTGCCGGTGGGCGTCAGCGGACGGGCGGTGGCGATGCTATCGGGCGGAATCGATTCGCCGATCGCCGCCTACCGGATGATGCGCCGCGGACTGGCGCTGGATTACGTCCATTTCCATAGCTATCCGCTGCTCTCGCGCACCAGCCAGGACAAGGCGCGCGAACTGGCCGCGCATCTGAGTCGCTACCAGGGCCGCGCCCGGCTGTTTTTGGTGCCCTTTGGAATGTTGCAGCGCGAGATCGTGGCGCGCGTGCGCCGTCCGCTGCGGGTCGTGCTCTACCGCCGTTTCATGATGCGGATCGCGGGGGCGATCGGCGCGCAAGTCGGCGCTCAGGCGATAGTCACCGGCGAAAGCCTGGGTCAGGTCGCTTCGCAAACCCTGGACAATATGCAGGTGATCGAACGCGCAGCGCCGCTTGCGGTGATGCGTCCGCTGGTCGGGATGGACAAGAACGAAATCGTTGAGCAGGCCCGCCGTTTGGGCACCTTCGAGACGTCGATCATTCCCGATCAGGACTGCTGCACATTATTTGTGCCGCGCCATCCCGAAACCCACGCCCGCTTCGACGAAGTCGAAGCAGCCGAAGCGGCATTCGATATCCAGCGGATGGTGAGCGAGGCGGTAAACAACACCGAGCGCATCGAATTGACATTCCCACCACAAGGCTAACGCTTGTTCCAGCCGCCGGGGACATCGTACGCGATCCTGCGGCAAAGGCGTAATGCCGAAAACCCGCGCGTTTGAGGCCCTATCATTATCGCTGGCGTCCGGCTGGTCGCGCTGTCGGAGTTTCTTCTGAGGCCTCGCCCTGACGGGGGAGGCCGGCGCATTTTTTCCGCGCCGGGCGAGGGTCCTTAGCGTCTGGCGGCGCTCTTTTGCCGCCAGACATCAGAATTTAATGCGCTGCGCTGAAAAATTAGCGCCGCGCACCAAGGACCCTCACCTTTTTTTCCTCTCCCCTTTGAGGGAGAGGAATCAGAGGTTGGAAGTCCATTTCACCCTGCTGCTCACCAGGTTGGAAAGCGCCGTAACGGTTGCGGCTAAAACCGCAGGATGGGTCAGGCGTTGGACCCCAACCGCATGGAGGAGGTCCTTCTGAAAGCCGGTTTGCGCGGCGCCCCTTACCACAGCGAAACAGACCAGCGCTCCGCCGGGGACAGGCTTCGCTGAGGCGCGTGCTATTGCTGGTGAGACGCGCCAGCACCTCGCAGTCATCGTGCGCCGTCGAACCACGTCGAGATCTGAACCGACCATCGCTCGCGTCCCCGCTCAAAATCAGGCTTTCGGTGACCGTTTGCGCCCGATGGGTGCGGGAAGCCGGTCAGGCATCGGCTCAGATCGAACAAGCCCCGCTCACTGAGAAATTCAACCGCTTCATCGGCCACTCTGCCGAGCGGTACGATCACCGCTTCGGGCACCGACGCAATTTCGTGCGCGAGATTTTCGAGCAGCCATCGCGCCAAGGTCGGAACCTGCAGCATCGGCGGCCCATAGCCCCGATAGTTCTGTCCATTCCGGAAGACCGGGGCGCTTACGGCGGAAGTGAAGTGAACCAATTCGTTGTGAGCGCCGAATAGTTCAAGGCACGATTCTATTCCGAGGTGCCGATTCAAACCGATCCCATCCAGCATTTCCACCAGGTTCTTGCGCATCGGTCCGCTGAAACTGGCAGTCGCCTCAACCTGCTGGAAAAGCGCATCGCCTTCCAACCCGCATGACAGCGCTATCCTTGCGGCACGAAAGGCCTGCTCCATCTGTGTCCAGCCGGGCGTTAGACCCATCAGCACGACGCGGGCTTTGACGTTGAGGTAATGAAACGGAGCGTAATAGGCGTCCAAGCCGGAATCGCTAAACAGATGGAAGCACGGACGGATCAATTCCGTGCGTTCGTACTTCTCGCCCTCAGCCTTCAAAGGCAAAAGGGCGACCATTGGCCCGAAGCGGTCAAAATCTGCAATTGGCAACACAAAACTCATCGTACGCGATCCTGCGGCAAAGGCGTAATGCCGAAAACCCGCGCGTTTGAGGCCCTATCATTATCGCTGGCGTCCGGCTGGTCGCGCTGTTGGAGTTTCTTCTGAGGCCTCGCCCTGACGGGGGAGGCCGGCGCATTTTTCCGCGCCGGGCGAGGGTCCTTAGCGTCTGGCGGCGCTCTTTTGCCGCCAGACATCAGAATTTAATGCGCTGCGCTGAAAAAGTCTCTCCTATGGCCAGATGGGAACTGCCGGTGGACTTCAGCGCGCCAGCGCGACCGCGATTGCGATCGTCAACACGGTGATCGGGATGCCGGCGAGAAGATGTTCCTGGAAGCCGATCATGACGCCGCGGCGGCGGGCGTTTTCGACCACGATCAGATTGGCGATGGAGCCGAGCAGCGTCAGGTTGCCCGCATACGTGCTGACCGCGGCGATCAGCAGGGCCACGCGCTGCGAGTTCCCCAGCAGCGGAAACAACGGTCGAAATAACAGCACCGCGGGCACGTTGCTCACCAGGTTGGAAAGCGCCGTAACGGTTGCGGCTAAAACCGCAGGATGGGTCAGGCGCTGGACCCCGACGCCGTGTATAAGATCCTTCTGAAAACCGGTTTGCGCGGCGCCCCTTACCACCACGAACAGACCGGCGAACATCAGCAGCATCGTCCAGTCCACCTGCGCATAGACCAGGTCGGGCCGAATGTTTTGCACCAGCAGCATCAAGGCGGCGGCGCTCAACGCGACCAGACCGGTGGGGAATCCCAAAGCGAAGCAGACCAGCGCTCCGACGGTGATGACGACGGCTTTGGCCGCGGCCGTCCACTGCAGTTCGATAACGGGTTCGCCGTGCGGAGGCGAAGCCGGGCGCCGATGGCCGCGCAAAGTCCGGCGGTAGATCCATGCGATGATAGCGAAGTCGATTACCAGCCCGGCCACCGCGCCTGGAGCCAGGTGGGTGAGGAAATTGATATAGCCCAGATGGGCAAAGCCGGCGACGATCATGTTCTGCGGATTGCCGGTAATGGTCGCAGCGCTGCCGACATTGCTGGCGGTGGCGAGTCCCAGCAGCAGCGGTACGGCGGACAACCCGGCCTCCGCCGCGACCTCGACCACGATCGGCGCCAGCACCAGGCAGATAACGTCATTGACGAAGAACGCCGCCAGAATCCCGGACAGCGCAATCGTCGTCGCCAGCAACTGCAATCCGCTGTGAGCGCGTCCGAAAATCCGCTGCGCCAGCCATCCGAAAATCCCCGACAACCGCAGGTTGGCCACGATGATCATCATGCCGAGCAGCAGCGCCAGGGTGTGAAAGTCGATCGAATCGATCGCCTCGCGTTGCGTCAGGGTTCCGCTGACCACCATCGCAACCGCGCCGATCAACGCCACGCCGCATCGATCGACCCGCACGATCGGTAGCTTGCCCAGGGCGAGGCCCAGGTACGTGACGGCGAAAATCGCCAGCGGGAGCGCGGCGGTTGCATTCATCAAGTTCCCGATTGTCAGGAGCGCCCGCGGCCCAGGCAAGCATCCGCGCACCGACTCAGATCGCGCTCCATGACAAGCATCGCGCCTATCCTGACACGCGGCTGTTTTTCGCGCCTCCTTTTTTTAGACATCTGGTATAAGGCGGCGCTTCGCGCGTCTGTGGCAGGCGGGGATGCCTGTCGCAGCGCCAACAACTCAGTAACGGCTATTTCGCGGGGGCAGGTGCCATTTTCATGCGCGGGTCCTCGCCGTTGGCGCAGGTTACGAACCAGTCGGGCGAAGTGGTGCCGATCTGATGCCATTCCATGTTGTTGAGGCGTCCGTTGCGCCAGTCGTTGGCGAACTTGCGCCGCGCCACTTCGCACGCAGCCCGCGACGGGTAGGAGCCGACCGAGGTAAGCTGGAGCGACGATGTAACCAGTCCCTGTTCCATCCGATGCAGCACCATCGGATCCTTCAGCACCTGTGGATCGGGAGCCATCAGGTACCAGGTTTCAGCCATCGCGGGAGAAGACATGAGCAAGGCGCCCAGCAGTGCGAGAAGGGAAAGTTTCATCGTCAGCCCTCCCGTTTGTTGAATAATCGCTACGTATGCTGCGTTTTGCTTAGCCCAAATACCGAGGGAAATCCATGGCTGAAAAGCGCGGCGCGCGATGGTAAACTCGGCCGCATGACTCAACCCCAAGCCAGGCCCTTCGAAGTCGGCGAACTCGATCACGTGGTGATCCGATGCGTCAACCCGCAGCGCGCGCTGGACTTTTACGTCGGCGTTCTTGGGCTGATTGAAGAGCGGCGGCTGGAAAGTATCGGACTGATCCAGTTGCGAGCGGGCCAGTCGATCGTCGATCTGCTGCCCGCGGACAGCGTGTCAATCAATGCGCCCAACATCGATCACTTCTGCCTGGGAGTTAAGGCCCCGGATTTCGCCGCGTTGGCCGCTTATCTGCGCCAACGCGGAGTTGAGCTGGCCGGCGAGCCGGCGATGCGCTACGGCGCGCGCGGCATGGGCCTTTCGCTCTACCTCAAGGACCCCGAAGGCAACAAGGTGGAACTCAAGCAGATGCCGGATTGACAGGCGCAAGAGCCGGCCCTTGTTGCGCAGATGGAAATCGTCGCCCTGATTGAAGGCCCTGACCACGTCAGCGCGCGCTACCGTGTCCAGGCGTTTGCGCCGGCGTTGACGCGCGCGGGATGCGCTTTGCGGCTCGCACCGATTCCGCGCCGGACCTGGGAGCGGGTGCGGTTGTTGCGCGGCTTGCGCCGTTTCGACGTGGTGCTGCTGCAACGCCAGCTTCTTTCGGTTCCCGAGACGCGTTTTTTGCGCCGGATGGCGCGTCGGCTCATCTATGATTTTGACGACGCGATGCTGTATCGCGATTCGTACCATCCGCGGGGCCATCGCAGCCGCCAGCGGGAGCGCCGCTTTGGCGCGATCGTCCGCAGCGCCGACGTTGTAATCGCAGGTAATTCCTTTTTAAGGAGCTGCGCGATCTCCGCGGGTGCGCGCGCCGAGCAAATCCGCGTCATCCCGACTTGTGTCGATCCGCAAAAATATCCGCCGCTGCGGGCCGACTCGCGCACCGAGGGAATGGAACTGGTCTGGATCGGATCGTCGAGCACGCTGGCCGGCCTCAGGATGCAACGTGCGATGCTTGACCGCGTGGGCCGCGAAATCCCGGGCGTGCGCCTGCGCATCATCTGCGACAGCTTCGAGAGTTTCGGCGCCTTGCCGGTTGTGCAGACGCCGTGGGATGCCGCGACCGAAGGCGCGATGCTGGCGGCGGCGGATGTGGGAATCAGTTGGGTGCCTGACGATGTCTGGAGCCGGGGCAAGTGCGGCCTCAAGCTGTTGCAGTACGGCGCCGCGGGGCTGCCTTCGATCACCAATCCGGTCGGTGTTCACACCGAAATCATCCGCGGCGGCCTGACCGGAATCCTGGTCAACAACGAAGATCAATGGCTGGCCGCCATCCGAGAGTTGGCCGCGGACCCGGAATTGCGGCGCATGATGGGCCGCAGTGCCCGCGCGGTGATCGAGCAGGAATACAGCGTCGCGGCGCACGCCGACGCGTTCGTATCCGCGGTGATGGGATGAAACTTGCGCGGCAACGGACTACGATCGTGGCGCGACACGGATCAGAATCGAGCTCGAATTACGGATTGCCGAATCGGACCTTTGAAGCTTCCCAACCGCAATAATCCGCGCTGGCGCTTCCTGTGCGCGATCGCATCGCTGTGCCTGATGGCAGGATGCTGGCGCGGGCGTGGCGGAGCGGGAGCTGAGGCGGCCGCCCGCAATTATCTCGTCGCGCTCAAATCGGGCGATTATCAGACCTGCTACCGGATGCTGGCGGAAAAGGATTTGCTGCACGGTTCGCTGGGTGATTTCCTGGGTCAAATACCGCTGGCTCCCAATGTCGATCAACGTTGGTTCGATCAAATTGAAGCGGCCACTGAGTATCGCCTCGGTCCCGCGGATGAGAGTGAAACTCAAGCAATCCTGCCGGTGCAGGTGACTACGCCCAATCTGGTGTTGTGGGAGCGGATGCTGGCGGCGCGGAGCAAAGACCGCAAGACGCTGCGGCAGGAGGCCGAAAAGCAGCTTGCGTCTGGCAATTTTCCCTGCCTCAAGTATGAAGACCAGATGGTGCTGGTGTACGAGGACGACGAATGGCGGCTGGTGGCAGGATTTCCCTTGCGCGCGCAGATCGACGCGCTGCACGATCAGGCGCTTACCGCTTACCATCTGCTCGACTACGCAAAAGCCCTGAAGTTATACCGTCAGATGCTGCAGCGGCTTGAACATGCCCGCTTCACCGGGCGTGTCGAGCTGGCCGAGCGCCTGGGGTGGGAGATGAAGATGGTCCGCAGCGCCGCCGCTTCAGCCGGCGCGGCGCAGGCTTATCTGCCGAGGGTCAAGCTCAAGGACGTGGCGGCGAAACCGTCGATGGCGGGGACTGCGGGAATGTTCGGCGAAATCGTGAATTCCGGCGATCGCGCGCTGGATCAGATCAACTTGAAGGTCTCCTACTATTCGTCCCAGGGCAAGCTGGTGTATACGGAAACTCACACGCCCTTCGCCCTCCCGCTGAGGTTTACGGATTTCGATATGGCGATGGCGCCGTTTGCTCCCGGAGCTACGCGGAAATTCGGCATCAGGCTCACCGCGCCGGCCGATGTTCAACAGGACAACAAGGCCCAGTTAACGGTAAGCGGCGTTATTCTCAGCCAACCTCCCGAACCAGCCGGCGCCGTCGAAGTCAAGGCTGCGGCGGACGCAAAACCGAAATGAACCATGACGCTGACGGTTGCGATTCCCACACATAATCGGGCGCGGACGCTTGCGCTGACGCTGGATTCGCTGGCCGCTTTGAGGCTCGACCCGGGAATCACATTCGAAGGTCTGGTTATCGACAACAACTCCAGCGACGCCACGCCGTCGGTGGTCGAGGAGTTCGCGCGCGCGGCGCCCTTTGCAATCCGGCGCGTGTTCGAGCCCCGTCAGGGCTCGAGCTTCGCGCGCAATCGCGCGGTGCGGGAGGGGCAGGGCGATCTGATTTTTTTCATCGACGACGACGTGATCGTGGATCGGGAGTGGGCGTCGGAGTTGCGCGCCGCGATCGAAGAGCGCGGGTTGGACGCCGCTTGCGGCCTGGTGCTGGCGCAATGGCAAGCGCCGCCGCCCAAGTGGCTGGGCGTCGAGGTTTACGGCAAGCTCGCGGTCCATCCGGAAACGCGCGTACCGGCCGAGGCGCTGTCGCAATACTTCAGTGCCAACGTGGGGTTCACGCGCCGATGCCTGGATCGTTTCGGCCTGTTCCGTGAGGATTTAGGCGTGGTGGCGGGCAATCCGATGTCAGGCGAGGACACCGAACTGTTCGCCCGCATCATCGGCGGCGGCGGCAAGATCGCGCTGGCGCCGCGCGCCGTTGTCCACCATCTGATTGGTCCCGAGCGGATGACGCGAAGTTACTTCCGCCACAAGAGTTTCGCCTTTGGCGTGGGCAGCGCGATGAGCGGCAAGCGCACCCACAACCGCGTGGACAAGCTGGTCAGGAACCTGGTGCGGATGGGAGCGGCAGCGGCGCAGGGCAACCCCTCGCTGGCCTTTTATCATCAGCTGGAGTGCGTCAACTTCTTCGGCTATTGGTATGGACGAATCGCGCTGCGCCGCCTCCCGCGTTAAGGCGGCTCGCATACAATCCCTGATCAGCCTTTGGGAAACTCGATCAGCTCCAGGATCTGCCCGTCCGGATCCTTGAAGCAGACGAAGCGGGTGGTCCCGCCGCCCAGCTTCATGGTCTGCACGCCGGACAGAAACTCGACGCCATTTGCCTTCAGTCGCTCATACTCATGGTCGATGTCCTTGACGTGAAAGCACACGCGCGCGACGCCGGTATGCCACAGATGCGGATAGGGTTCGCCTTCGGTTTTGGGCTGCTTCCATTCGATCAGGTCAATGCGCGTGGCGCGCGGGTCATCGCCCAGAATCAGCAGGGCGGCCTTGCCGCGGTTGTTGGGAATCCGCAGCCCCTCTTCGAAGGCCGGATTTCCACCTTCGCCGATGTTGAACGCCACCTTGAAACCCAGCATCTGGTAAAACGCGAGCGACCGATCGAAATCCTTGACGTTGATATTGACGTGAAAAATCGACTTGATCATTGATGCAGTCCTTTCCGGGCCGCGAGCCGGCGGCCGCCTTAACCATAGCGCCGCCGCCATTAAATGGGGAGCAACGATAAGAAATTCTCATTTTTATGTAACGCCGTCGGCCGCGGGTGGGAGGGCGGGCCCCTATTGCTGCCATCGAAGGACGGCGCGCCTTCCTGCCCACAGCGTTTTAACCGGTGCTTGTAAGCCGCGGCCAGGCTGTGAAAAAATCGGGGCAATCAGAGGACCGCAGCGGGCGCACGAATCAGGATGAGGGCACAATCATGGCGTACGACCTTTTGATCAAAAACGGGACCGTGGTCGATGGTACCGGCGCGCCTCGGCGCCGCGCCGATGTTGCAATCGCCGGCGCAACGATCGCCGAAATCGGCAAGGTAACCGCAGGCGCCGCCAAAGTGATCGACGCCTCCGACCTGATCGTCGCGCCCGGCTTTATCGACCACCATACCCATTACGATGCCCAGATTTGCTGGGACCCGCTGGTCAGCTGCTCGTCATGGCACGGCGTTACCACGGTGCTGATGGGCAACTGCGGCGTGGGTATCGCGCCCTGCAAGCCCGAAGTGCGCGAAATCGCGGCGTGGGACCTGGTCAACGTCGAGGCGATTCCGTTCGACGTGCTGAGCAAAGGCGTGACCTGGGACTGGGTGACCTTTCCCGAATTCATGGACGCGGCCAGCCGTCGCCATAGCGGGATCAACCTCGGCTTTATGGCGCCGCTGACTCCGTTTCGCCATTTCGTGATGGGTCAGGAGTCGATGGAGCGGGCGGCTACCGCCGAGGAGACCGCCAAAATCGCGGACCTGCTGCGCGAAGCCGTCGCCGCCGGCGCATGGGGATTCACCACCACCGTGCTGGCCCAGCATATCGGCTACCAGGGCCATCCACTGGCCTGCCGTTTGGCCAGCCGCGACGAACTCAAAGCTTACGGCAACGTTCTGCGCGATTTGGGCAAAGGAGCGGTTGAAGTTGCGCTCACCAAGCGCGTCGGCCGGGTGATGGAAGACGAATACGAACTGCTCGATTTTCTGCTGGCTGAAAGCCGGCGGCCGGTGACTTTTCTGGCGATGGCCGCAAATCCCAAGCGTCCCGAGGCGGCCGGAGAAACTTTGCGCCGCCTGGAGCCGTTGCTCAAGCGCGGTGCGATGCCGCAGATCACCTGCCGTCCCTTCGTGGTGCAAATCGACCTGCGCAATCCCTTCACCTTCGCCGACATGGACGCCTGGAACCGGGTTTTCAATCAGCCGGCCGAGGTGCAGAAGCAAATCTACTCCGATCCGGCTTTCCGCCAGGCATTTCGCGAGGAACTGAGGAAGCCCCATCTGTTCAACGGCAAATGGCATCGCGTCGAGATTCTCGAAGTCAGCAATCCGGCCATGAAATCGCTGGAACGCAAGAGCGTCGCCGAAGTGGCCGAACAACGCGGCGCCGATCCGCTCGATACCTTCCTCGACCTGGCGCTCGAAGACGACCTCAATATCCAGTACACGATGGCGCAGTTTCATGAAGAGGGAATCGAAGAGCTGGTCAAGGATTCCCGCACCATGATCGGGCTGTCCGACGGCGGCGCCCATGTCGATATGCTGTGCGACGCCGGTTATTGCACCTACCTGCTGGGCAAGTGGGTGCGCGAGCGCCAGGCGGTGGATTTGGAGTTCGCGATCAAACGGATTACGTCGGAGCCGGCGGACTTCTATGGCATCAAGGGGCGCGGCCGACTGCAACCGGGTAAGGCCGCAGACATCGTGATTTTCGACTACAACACGGTCGATTCAGCCAGGCGGGCCGAGATGCGCAGGGATCTACCCGGGGGCGGCCGGCGCCTGGTGATGACCGCGCAGGGCATCGAATACACAATCGTCAACGGCCGGGTGCTGTACAAGCATGGCAACCATAGCGGTGACCTGCCGGGCCGGGTGCTGCGCTCCGGCGTCGATTAAGATTGCCCACGAGTGAAATCCTGCTGCTGCGGTAGTAGGGCGGCCGGGCCTGCTCTTCAGGAAGCCTCGGGGATTCCCCCGGTCTTCCGCAGCCTTATGGCATCGGCTGTACCATATCGGTATTGTGGTACAGATCGGAACTCGATTTACACAGGTGTTGAAAAGCGCCGCGGAGCTTAACTATGAAATTTGGCCTTTTGTACGAACTTCAACTTCCACGTCCATGGGCGCCCGACGCGGAATACAAACTGGTCCAGAATGCATTGGAACAGATCGAAGTGGCGGACCGTTTTGGCGCGACTTCGGCGTGGGCGGTTGAGCATCATTTTCTGGAGGAGTACGCGCACAGTTCGGCGCCCGAAGTTTTTCTGGCCGCCGCCAGCCAGCGCACCAGGAATATCAGGCTTGGCCACGGCATCGTCGCGCTGCCGCCGGCGATGAATCCGACCTATCGCGTGGCCGAGCGGATCGCGATGCTCGATCTGGTTTCCGGCGGACGGGTGGAGTTCGGCACCGGCGAGACGTCATCGAATGCGGAAATCGAGGCCTTCCACGTGCCCAGGGAGGAAAAGCGGCCGATGTGGCGCGAGGCGCTGGAAGTGGTCGCGCGCATGATGGTCGAGGAGCCGTTCCAGGGCCATAACGGAAAGTATATCCAGGCGCCCGTGCGCAATGTCGTTCCCAAGCCGCTGCAGAAGCCCCATCCGCCGCTGTGGGTCGCCTGCTCGCAACTCGAAATGATCCGCGTCGCGGCGAAACTGGGAATCGGCGCGCTGACCTTCGGCTTTGTCTCGCCCGAGGAAGCCCGCCAATACACCGAGGAGTACTACCGGATTATCGAGACTGAATGCGAACCGGTGGGCTTCAGCGTCAACGCCAATATCGCCTTCACGATGTTTTATCTGTGCGATCGCGACGGTGACAAGGCGCGTCGGATCGGTCGCGACGGCGCTGGGTTTTTCTTCCATTCCTTCGGCCATCATTATTTGTTCGGCGAACACGAACCGGGCAGGACCAGTATCTACGACAATTACCGCGCGTCCGGCGGTCTTCCCGCCCCCACGGCGCAGGACGGCTTCGGAACGCCCGACGAAATCCGCAGCTACCTCAAGCAATGGGAAGAGACGGGAGTCGATCAGATTCTGCTGCTGGCGCAAAACGGCAACGTTCCGCATGAAGCGATCTGCTCCTCGCACGAGCTATTCTTCAAGGAAATCGCGCCGGAATACCATGAGCGCGAGGAAAAGCGCCAGAAGGAAAAAGCCGCCCGCCTCGCTCCCGCAATCGAGCGCGCGCTCAAACGCAAAAAGAAGGTCGAGCCGCCCAGGGAAAAGACCGTTATCCGCGCCTATGGCAAGTTCGGCATCTTCTCGGCCGAGCCGGCCAACACGAAGTAGAGAAAAATAGAAGAAAGGGGAGGGGGCTCGCAGCTACCTCCCCTCTCTTTATCTGCCTCTCATTGCTCTTTTGATCTTACGATTCTACCATCGCGTCAACGAAGTACAGCCGCTTGACCGCGATCAAGCGCGCATCGTCCTCGAGCAGTTCCTGGCCCGCTTTTGAAGTCATCGCGCGCTGGAAGGCGTCGTAGTCGTCGTACATCTGGAACACGGCGCGGATCGAGTCGGGTTTATCGCCCAGTGCCATGGTTTTTCCGATGTAGTAACCGCGCAGGCCTTCGACGCGACAGGCCAGTTTGGTGTGGACGTCAAGGTAATGGCGCTCCGCTTCGGCGGCGGCGCCGAACGAGGATTTGTAATTGACGTGAGCGGCGACCAGAAAACAGGGCTGGCCCGGCCTGCGGGTATCAAAGGGCACTACCGCTTCGCCGTCCACGTGAATCATGGCGACGTTTTGCAGATGGGCCTGGGTGTCGGCGAGGACTTGGGCGCCCGCTGGACTGCTGATGGAATTCATGAAGTCCTGGGTGCTGTTGAACCACATGATCGCGGTGCGGTAGGGCCTGGCGGTTATTTCCGGTGCGGGTGTGAAGGGCAACTGTGTATCGCGGATCCTGCCTGCCAGGTACATGTTGACGCCGGTGAACTGTTTGGCCAGCGCCATGTGAACGTCGCGGTAATGGCGCTCCTGAGCGGCGAGGTCGGATCCCTGGAAGTCGAACGTGACCATCATTATGTGCATGGCGAAGGCTCCCGGCAGACAGCGTTTTCCTGCGCCAATACCATCAGCGGTGCCCGGCGCGCAAATCGGTGGAGTAAGTGGAGGGCCTTGCGCAATGACGTGGTCAGCGGCTGCCTGAGGTTTCGGGCTTGCTTTGGCCGGAATCAGGGCGCAGACCGTGTTTGGGTTTCCACGCGGCCGCCAGCTCCTTGCCCTTCGCGATCTGGGCGGCGTTCATCTGCCGCTCGGCGGTCTCCAGTTGGAGCTGGTAAAAAGGCAAATTATCTTTGGCGGCCAGCCGCAGCCATTTGTCCGCCTGAACCGGATCGTGGGGCAGTTCCTTGAGATCCTGCATATAAGTCTCGCCGAGCAGCAATTGAGCATCCTGGTTGCCCTGCTCGGCGGACAGACGCATCCACATCAATCCCTGCAGGATGTCTTTGTGGGGCAGGAGATAAATGGTGCCGAGAAAAAATTGCGCGTCCGCGTTGCCCTGATTGCCGGATGCCTTGAACCATTTGATCGCCTGGTCGCGGTTTGCTCCAACCCCCTGGCCCAGCATGTACATTTTTCCAAGATAAAGCTGCGCGATGGCATCGCCATGCTGCGCCGCGGGAGTAAATTCCTTAAGCGCAGTGGTGTAATCCTTTTTCTTGTAAGCCTGCTCGGCGGAGGTAAGGTCGCCCGCCACGGCGAATTGCGCGGCGATCAGGATAACCAGGGCGCACAGCAACCAGCCTCGCAACCTCAAACCCATCGCAAATTCCTTTCCTTGCTCTCGTGAACGCGGCAGGAATCGAAGCAGAGCCGCACAGATCGATTACACCAAAAGAAAGGGGGCCTCAAGCAACCTGCTCGAGGCCCGCCTTGTAGCGCCCACAGATTTAGAAGCTAAGGCTGCTCTGGGCCTTTTGGCTCGGCTGGAAGATCTTGTTCTGCTGGATGGTCAGGTTCACCGGACCCACACAGGTCATCGAATTGGCGATGCCGGAATCGGCCAAAGACGATGTCCATTGAGCATTAACGTCGTAAACGCCCGAACTCAGAGGACCCAGCACCCAGTCAAAACTATGGGCTGAAACCGTGCTCTCGTTGAACTGGATATAGCATCCGCCAGCCGACGACATACAGTTGGCCTGCAGCCCCTGGAACAGGTTGGTGCTGATCTGGATGAAACGCGAGTCGTAAGTGACGGGGAAGCTCGGAGTGACCTTCGTGGACGCGCCGCTCGGCTCGCTGGTGATGCTGACGGTGAAGTCAACCCCGGCAAAAGATGAGCTTGACGCGTTGAGTTGTTTGGAATTGATGGTCGCGTCGGTCAGCAGACCGATTACCGCCGAGGGCCTCACCACGAAGACATTGCCGTTGCCACTGGAAGTCTTGATCGCGACATTGGTGCTGCCGATACACGAAGTCGATGCGGTGCCGGAGCAGATACCGGTATCCGAACAGACATCATTGACGGTGTCGCAGGTCGAGCCAGACGGGCAGGTGGTGTCCGCGGCGCTGCAAGTGACAACTCCTTGGCAGGTCTGGCCGCTCCCGCAGTCGCTGTTAAGGCTGCACTGGGCTCCGCCCGAAGAAATCGGTCCGCAGTCAACGCCGCCAGTGATGCTCCCGTTGCTGCTGTTAAGCACGCAGCCGGTCAATCCGCCCGCGTTCGAATACTGGAAGCTGCCGCTGCTTTGCGCGAAAGCGCTGCTTCCCAAACCAACCGCGATGATTACCCCGAAAACGATCCTCATAAGTGTGTTCATACCCGTCCTCCTGTTAAAAATGTTTTCCCCTTTCCACGCGAGTTGTTTGGTGATTTCAGATAATGTTCCTTTGCTCCTCTCCTTTGATTTCTGCTCTAATCCTGATTGGCTAATTTTCTTCCTATCGGTTACTATCAGCCTACTGCGCCGATAGCAAGTTCTGCGACTTAACTTCATTAAATTTTAAGAAACCATGCCATTTTTGCACGGTTGCGTGGCAATGATGGTTATCAGGAATAATCGATATTAGCCGCCCACAGCGATTAGCCGAGACCAACCAAAAGTGCAATAGCGTGCTCGTTGCAAAACGCGAGGCGGGCGCTTATTTTTGCCCTGATTGCGGCCTTCCCGGAGCGCCGCGGAGGAGTTAAATGGCCAAAACCGCGGATAAGCTGATCGCGATGCCTGGCGGTGTTTTCGGAATCGACGCCTCGCTGATGGCGCCGGAGGACACACGCTACCTGGAGATGGTGACTCCGACCTTTCTGGTCGAGCATCCCAAGGGGCTGGTGCTGTTCGATACCGGCTATAGCTGGAAGATGGCGGAAGACCTCGAGGCGTATATGGAGGAGCTCGCCAAGCTCAAGTTAATCGTCAAGCATCGGCCGTTTACGCGCGACCTGGTGGTGGACGAGCAACTGCGCCATCACGGCTACGATCCCGCCAGGGTGAGCCACGTCGTGGTGTCACACGGCCATTACGATCATGCGGGTTCGGTCGGGCTGTTTGCGCATGCGCAGATTTATGCGATTGCGGGCGAGATGCGCTATGCGGCCTGGCCCGACGCGCGTCACGTCAATCTCGGCTTCAAATCCACCGAAATCGCCGCGACGCGCGCGTTTAACTGGAACGAACCTGACGCCGATCACGATCTGTTCGGCGACGGCACCGTGGTGATTCTCAAAACGCCCGGGCATACCCCGGGTGAATGTTCGTTGAAGGTGCGGCTGAGGAACGAAACCGTGCTGCTGACCGGCGACACGCTGCATTTGCGGATGCAGATCAAGACGCTGGCCGCGATGGGCGGCGACTATGACAAGGAGCAGGCGGCGGACTCGGTCAAACGGGTGGTGGAGATGGCGCGGACGGAATCCGCTCGTCTGTGGATCAACCACGACCCGGATGACTGGGCCGAATATCCGCATTCGCTCGATTAACCGTCAGGACGTCCAGTGCGCTGGCGGGCTACGGCAGAATTGCGAAGGCGCGGGCGGGGAAGCCGAGGCCGTGTTTTGGTTTCGGCCAGCTTACGACGATCAGCGCGCCGGTGGCCGGCACCTGGTCCAGGTGCGCCATCACCTCGATCTGCCAATGGCCGTGGCGCAGCAGCCAGGTCTCGGATTTCATGTCACTGGTGATGTCCGTATCCATCGATTCATGGCCGTTGGCGATGATGCCGCGCCGCTCGTAGAGGAACTTGATTGCTTCCAATGACCAGGCCGGAAACGGGTAGCGTTTGAAGCGCCGGGGGTTGGTTTCCCAATCCCGGTACATGTCGGTGCGCAGCGCGGCGAAGGATCCGGCGGGAACGCGGCCGTGGACCTTTTCCCAATTCAGGATGTCAGCCACCGTGAGCGCATGATCGGGCTCCTTCTTGAGTATCGGCGTTATATCGAACACGACCAGCGGGAGGATCATCTGCGTGACCGGGATCTCATCCATCGTACGGCCGTTGGGATCGAAATGAGCGGGCGGATCGATGTGGGTGCCGTACTGTCCGACCATCGAATAAAAGCAGGCGCGGAAACCATCTTTCGCGATCGTGTAGGGCCGCCCGCTTTCCGGATCGGCCGCGGCGGAGAAGGTAGCCTGACCGAACCCTTTCCATACCGGCGTCAGCGGGCTGAAGGAATGGGTCAGATCGACGAAGCGTTTGGAAGAGATGATTTTGTAAGCCTCAGCCAGCGATCCGCCCTGAGCATACGCGGGTGGCGCGAACGTCCGCAGCGCAAGGCACAAAGACAGCGCAACGAGCTTGAAAATTCTGACGGCTTTCACCTTCATCCGTGGCTCCTGACGGCGGATAAGGCGATTATTGGAACTGCCGCGCCAATTGCAAATTGATGCGATAAGCGTCTATGTTTTTCAGAGAGCGCCGCATCAGCGGCCGAAGGGGGGATCCTGGGTTTGCTCGCCAGTGTGATGTCCAGTGCGCTTGCAGGCGTGGACGCGTTCCCGGTTGAAGTTGAAGTCGATATTTCAAACGGAATGGCGCGCTTCACCACGGTGGGTCTGGCGGAAGGAGCCGCGCGCGAATCGCTGGACCGGGTTAAAGCGGCGATCAGGAACTCCGGCTACGAATTTCCCAATCGCCGTCTGACGGTGAATCTGGCGCCCGCCGACACTCGCAAGGAAGGTTCGGCGTTCGATCTGCCGATCGCGCTGGGCCTGATTGCGGCGGTCAATGCGCTCAAGCGCGACCATCTGCATGACTACCTGATTCTCGGCGAATTATCGTTGGACGGCCGGGTCAAGAGTATCAAGGGCGGCCTGCCGACGGCGCTTCTGGCGCGCGCGCAAAACTTTGCCGGGGTGGTGCTGCCGCGTGAAAACGCGATGGAAGCGGCGGTCGCCGGCGAAGGCATCTCGATCTACGGGGTGGAAAGTTTGCAGGAAACGGTGGAATTCCTCGAAGACCTGCGCCACCTTACGCCGGTTAAAGCGGATATCGAGCAGGTTTTTGCCACGGCCAATCGGTACGATGTGGATTTCAGCGAGGTGCGCGGGCAGGAGCAGGCCAAACGCGCTCTAGAGGTCGCCGCCGCCGGCGGCCACAACGTGCTGATGGTGGGTCCGCCAGGTTCGGGCAAAACCATGCTGGCCAAGCGGCTGCCCACGATTCTGCCCGAGATGACCTTTCAGGAGGCGATCGAAGCCACCAAGGTGCACAGTGTGATGGGTCTGCTTAACGGAAACGCAATGATCTGCACGCGGCCGTTTCGTTCGCCCCATCATACCATCTCCGACGCCGGACTGATTGGCGGCGGGCCTTATCCGCGTCCTGGCGAAGTCAGCCTGGCGCATCATGGCGTGCTGTTTTTGGACGAGCTGCCCGAATTTCGCAAGAACGTGCTGGAGGTGCTGCGCCAGCCGCTGGAGGATCTGAAGATTACCATCTCGCGCGTGATGGGGACCTTGACGTTTCCCGCCAGTATCATGCTGGTTGCCGCGATGAATCCGTGTCCGTGCGGCTTTTACGGCGATATGACCCACGAATGCTCCTGTTCGGCCGACGCGGTGCAGCGCTATCGATCCCGCATATCCGGGCCGCTGCTGGACCGTATCGACATTCACGTCGAGGTGCCCGCGGTCAAGTACAAGGATTTGATCGAAAAGCGATCCGCGGAACCGTCGCAGGCCATCCGCGAGCGCGTGGATCGCGCGCGCAAGGTGCAGTTGGAGCGCTTTCGGGGCAAGCGCATATTCTGCAATGCCCAGATGGGCGCGCGCGAGATCACCGAATACTGCGCGGTGGACGGCGCGGGCGAGCGTCTGCTGGAATTGGCTATCAACCGGTTGGGGCTGAGCGCGCGCGCCTATACGCGCATCCTGAAGGTTGCCCGCACTATCGCCGATCTCGACGCCTCCCGCGCGATCGCCGGACATCATATCAGTGAGGCGATCCAGTACCGCTCGCTCGATCGAATCAGCGTCTGAGCGCTTGCCGGCGGCGCGGTTGCTCAGCAGGTCCGAACGCAGCTTTTCCAGTGAAGGCGCCGCCTTTTTTTTTCCGCGTCCTATCAGTACGCCCAGTACGGACCGGGGCCGCCTGGAGTCGATTTTCCCTCGATAGCCACGAACAGATTGCGTCCGAAAAAGAAGGGCAGACCCCAATCGAAAAGACCGGGAGAATCGCCGCCGAGGTCGTTGAACGCCGAGTTGGAAGTCGAAAACAGACTGTCAGCATTGGCGATGACGAACGCCACGCTGCCAGACTGGCCGTTCGCACCGACGTTGGTGGCGCTCAGGGATTGCGGCGCGCTCGGGCAATAAAAGCCGGGATTGTCGGGACAGCTCGGGATGCCTGTGGCTGAAGAACTCAGAAAGAAAATGCCGTTGGAGCCGCTATCGATAAAGCTGTTGGGATAACTGTTGCCCTGAAAGTTGGTGGTAAAATTGCCGTTGGCATCCACACCATAGACCTTGGCGGCGCCCAGGCCGTTGTTGGACTGGGTGCCGATGCCGAAAATCAATGACCCGGGAACCGTTGGCGCTCCGGTTGCGCCAATTGCAGGAAGGCTTATAAGAACTCCGTTGTTGTCCGCGGCAAAAAACACAATTGGATTCTGCACCTGATTGGCGAGGCTTTCGCCAGTCACCGAGCACGACGATCCCGAGCAGATGTAGTAAAAGCCCGGATTGGTCGGACCCGGAAGGGTGCAGGCGGTCCCGCAATCCTGGATAAACGTACCTATTCCAAGTATCCCTTTGGCGCCGAGGGTCGCCAGCGTGTCCTCCTCCTTAAGACCGCTGCTGGTGCATCCGCCGGGCGGCCCCGTGAAGCCAGGCTCGCCGATTACCTGGATCGGGATATTGTGCGCGGCCTCGCCGGCGATCTGAACGTCGGCCATCGCAACCGGCCCCCAGGTGAACGCGTTCGCAAACATCGCGCATTCCGCGACCGTCTGACCCGCGGCAGTTTGCGGGGGCAGTGAAAAACTCAATTCGGATCCAAGAATGCGCAGACCGTAGGAGCCGGTATCGACCAAAACGCTATCCACGTTCTGGCAAGTGGTGGTTCCCGGAACGCATACCGTGACCGTGGTAAACAGCCCATTGACGTAATTGCCGTCAGGACCTGGATTTACACTGGCCGGCTGCACGTTGCCCGGCGCCGGGGTCGGGCTTGCCACCGGAGTTGGCGTCGAAACCGCCAGGGCGCTGACGCCGCCGCCTCCTCCGCCTCCGCAAGCCGCACAAAAAACCAGGGATAAGAGCAGCAGGAATGCGGCAACGCGATGTTTCATCGTATCTCTTCCGTCGACACGCCGGACGGCATCAATGAGGGGACGAACGCGCGACCCCAGAGATCGCGCATATGTCCCCCGGTTTGCACAACGACGCTCCTGGTATCGACCCGAAGCTGCCGGCGCATCTGACGGGTCTGGGCGAGAGCGGTCTGATAATCGGAAAAGTAGGAACCGAGCATCTGGGACAGGTCGGGAGGCCGCGGCCCGCGCCACGAAATGGCGAATACGGTGCCGTCGGCGGAAACATATTCGTTGACGACGGTGCCCCACGGGGTCGAAATCCGCTCCAGCGTGTAATTGGCGTGCGGCGTGGAGGTCATCGTGCCTGACATCCTGGCCTGATCCATCCTGACCGAAGCCGCCGGTTGGCCAAGGACTGCGCCTGCAGAACGGGGGCAGAACACTGCCAAAATGATGACGCCAAAAGCAAGCCGGAGCGCGCCAGTCGCCAAACTCGCCGGCCCCAATTCAGGCCCGGATATCGTCTTCAGCTTCATTTTCTTCCGTGTGTACAGGGCATCCCTCAGTTGCGTATCTGTTTGCGCGGATTTGGCTGCCCGACCTGCGCATTTTGCGTCTTGTCCCAAAAGCAGAGGTGTTTTGTCGATAATACATTGGAAACTGTCGCAGATCGCCGGTTAAGACGTAATCGGAAATTTCTGGTTGACCGGATAGTGCCGATGCTGAGCTGGTCCGTCGGCGGCAGCGGTGGTGGCCGCGTTCGCTTGCGCAAACAGGCGCATACTTCCGGCTGCTTCAAGCGGTCGTCAGCGCTTCTATCTCCGAAATTTGTTTGGGGACAGCGGCGGAGAGCACCTCGTGGCCGTCGGGTGTTACCAGCACGTCGTCCTCGATCCGGATACCGATGCCGCGCATTTCTTCGGGGGCTTCCTCATCGTCAGGCGCGATATAGATACCGGGTTCGCAGGTCAGGACCATCCCGGGTTCGAGCAGTCGCGGTTTGCCGCCCTTGCGGTAATTGCCGACGTCGTGGACGTCCATCCCCAGCCAGTGGCTGGTGCGATGCATGTAAAAGCGCCGATAGGTGCCCTTTGCCAGGATTTCATCGGCGCTGCCTTCGAGCATTTTCAGCGACCGCATGCCTTCGACCAGGACCTTGAGCGCGGCTTCATGCACGTCGTCGATACTGATGCCGGGGCGGACGATTTCGATTCCCTTGAGCTGCGCATCGAGCACCAATTGATAAAGGTCGCGCTGCACCGGACTGAAGCGCGCGCCGATGGGGAACGTGCGAGTGATGTCGGAGGCGTAAAAATCGTATTCGCAGCCCGCGTCGATCAGCAGTAATTCACCGCGGCGCATCTCGCGGTCATTGTGGATGTAGTGCAGGATGGTGGCGTTTGGGCCGCTGGCCACGATCGAAGGATACGACGGACCGGCGGCGCCTTCGGAGCGAAACGTGTATTCAATCGCCGCCTCCACCGTCCATTCGCCTTTGCCGCCGCGCGCCTCGCGCATCGCCCGCTGATGAGCGAGGTTGGAGATCGCGATTGCGCGGCGCATCACCTCCAGCTCTTCGGGTTCCTTGAACAGGCGCATCTCGTGCAGAATTTCGCGCGGATCGAGCAGGGAGTTGGCGCCGGCGCCGCTGCGCGGACGCATCGCCTGGCACTGCCGCAGCCATCCGACCATCCGCTGATTCATGGGCTCGTTGTTGCCCAGCGGGTAATAGATCTTCTCGACACGGGCCAGGATTTCCGGCAGCACGCGATCGAGTTCGTCGATTTGGTAGGCGCGGTCCGCGCCGAAATCGGCGACCGCGCCCTCCACGCCGGCGCGCCTGCCCGTCCAGATCTCGCGCTCGCGGTCGCGCGGGCGTACAAAAAGTATGAACTCGCCGTCGGGGTTGCCGGGCGCGAAGACCGCCACCGATTCAGGCTCGGCAAAGCCGGTCAGGTAATAGAAGTCGTTGTCCTGACGGTAGATGTATTCGACGTCGTTGGAGCGCACCGAAACCGGGGCGCTGGGGAGGACCGCCACTCCGTCCTCGATTGCGGCCATGAAGCGCTTGCGGCGGCCGACGAACACCTCGCGTGGGATCTTCACGCTTCCAATTCTAGAACCATCGCGGCCGACACGAAAGCGATGGTTACTTCAGCGCGCCGACTTCATGCAGTTTGGCTATTTCTTCGGGGCTGTAGCCCAAAACCCGCGCCAGCACCTCGTCGGTGTCCTGGCCGAGCAGGGGCGCGGGCCGTTTGACCCCGCTGGGCGTGCGCGTCATCCGCCACGGCGGCCCGGTATGCCGGCGGACGCCGACCTCGGGATGGTCGAGTTCGACAAAAAAGTTGCGTTCCTGGAGATGAGGATCCTCGAAGAGGTCCTTGTTGGTCGAGGCGATGGCCGCGGCAACACCGGCTTTCTGCAATGCCTCTTCGGCCTCGCGCGCGTAACGCTGCGAGGTCCACTGGGTGATGAGTGCCTCGAGTTCATCCTCGTTATGCTTGCGGGCCGCAAGGGTCGCGAAGCGCGGGTCCGTGCCCAATTCCGGGCGGCCGATGGCTGCGGCCAGCCTGCGCCAGTGTTCGTCGTCGGGAACTGCGATCGACACCCACATGTCGATCGAGCGTCCAGCGACCTTCTCGGCCATGTCCTTGCAGCGGAACAGTCCGTGCGGCGCCATCCAATGGTCCCGGTTGCCGTTGCGCTCGGGTTCGCGCCCGGTCATCTGATATTCGAGAATTCCCTCCGCGACCATCGCGACTGATGCTTCCCACTGGCTGAGGTCGATGTACTGCCCCTCGCCGGTCCTGGCGCGATGGTAGAGCGCGGCGAGCACGGCGAAGGCGCCATGGATTCCGCCGTTGGGGTCGCCGTAGCTGAAGCCGGCATGCAGCGGCGGCCCGCCTCTGTAGCCGGTCAAGGCCGACAGTCCCGAAAGCGGCACCTGCGAAGGTCCGTAGGCGACGTACTCGCGCAGCGGCCCGGTCTCGCCGAAACCGGACATCGTGATCATGATGATGTCAGGTTTGTCCTTGCGCAGTTCCTCATAGCCGAGTCCGAGCCGATCCATGACGCCGGCGGCGAAGTTGTTGGCGACCACGTCGCTGGCGAGCGCCAGGCGTTTGGCTACGGCGCGCCCTTCGGGTGAATGGAGGTTGATCGAGACCGATTTCTTGTTCTGGTTGTACTGGTTGAAATATCCGGAGCGGTTTGGTCCGGGCTTGCCGTCGGCCATCGGGGTCATATGCCGGGTAACGCACAGGCGGGTGCGGGTTTCGACCCGGATCACCTCGGCGCCCATATAGCCAAGCTGCAAGGTGCAGTATGGTCCGGCCCACACCCAGGTGAAGTCCGCGACACGGATACCATCGAGCGGAGCTGCAGCCATTTCAAATCACGCCTTTCTCTTGGAGTTGCGCCAATTCGCCCTGCGGCAACTTGAGGCGCTCGACAAAAACCTCGTGGTTGTGCTGACCCAGGGTCGGGGCCGGGCGGCGGATCTCCCACGGGGTCCGGCTCATTTGAAAAAGCGGGCCGGGATACTTCAAGGTGCCGGCCACAGGATGGCGAATTTCAACGAAAAAGCCGCGCGCCTTGAGATGATCCGAGCTCAACAGATCGCCCATCGTGGAAACCGGCGCGAACGGGATGCGCGCGGCCTGAGCCTTGTGGTAGAGGTCCTGAACCGTTTGCTCGTTGAGCCATTCCTGCACGAACAGCCGGGCCGCGTCCCAGTTGGCGGTGCGCCGTCCCCGTCCGCGAAACAGCTCCTCCTCGGTCCATGCCGGATTGCCCATCAGCTCGACGAAGGCCTTCCACTGATGGTCTTCGATTGCGCACAGAAAGATGATGCCGTCCTTGCATTCCAGCGCTTCCAACGGCTGGACCGGCTTGGCCCCCAGCCGTGAGGCAACCCGTTGAGCGTAGGGCCAGTACACGTACGTCAGCTCCAGCATCGAGGCGCAGACCTCGTAAACTGAAACGTCAATATGCTGGCCTTCACCGTCGCGCAACTGGGCCATCAGCGCGCCGGTGGTGGCGACCGCGCCATGGATTCCGCCCTGGTAGCCCGACTGCTGACCGAATACCTTGAGCGGGGGAATCTCGCGCGTGTCGGGTCCGGCGCCGTTGAGGTAAGTGAGTCCGCCCTGCGACCAGATAGTGAGTTCCTCGGCCTCGCGGTTGCGGTAAGGGCCGCTCAGGCCATATGGAGTAATCGAGGTCATCACCAGGCGCGGGTTGATCTGGCGGAAGCGTTCCCAGTTAAAGCCGGCGCGATCCATCTCGGGCGGCGCGAGGTTGTGAATCAGCACGTCGGCATCGGCAACCAGCCGTTCGAGCAGCGCCATCCCCTCGGGCCGGAAGATGTCGAGAGTTACGCCGAGTTTGTTGGTGTTGAGATAAAGGAAAAGGCCGCTCTTTTCGGGATTCGGCTCGTTTTTGGGATAGGGGCCGCGGTGGCGGGCGCGGTCGCCGCGGCCCGGCGGCTCGACCTTGATCACGTCGGCGCCGAGATCAGCGAGCAACTTGGCGGCATACGGGGCCGAGGTCAGCTCGCCGACCTCGACAACTTTAAGACTGGAAAAGGGGCCGCTCATGCCTTGTTTTCACTTCCATTTATTCGGGAAAAACCTTGCGGAATGGTTTTACTTCAACTTTTTCGAAAACGCCGCGCGTGGCATAAGGGTCGTTTCGCGCAAACTCCAACGCCCGCGCTTCGTCTTCCACATCAATCACGATCAGACTGCCGCTGCCGTCGGTAAACGGTCCGGCCAGCGCTACCTTTCCCTGCTCGACCAAAGGGCGAAGATTGTCAAGGTGAGCCTGCCGGACCTGCGGCCGCAGCCGCGCGCCGTCAGGTCCATCGTGACCGATTATAACAAATAACATATTGGATGCTTGTAAAACTTATGGCGGTGTAAGTCCATAGCCCACGCTGAACGGAGCGGGAGCCGACTCGGGGCTTGTCGCGCGCGCCGCGAAGACGATTTCACCCGGTCCGGTTGCAAAGCACGTCAGACCTGGCTGACTTAAACCACGCACAAGACCAGCGCCCTGTCTGGCGGGTTGAGATACAGGCCCGCGATGCCGCGCACCTTTTCGATGAACAGCGGTTTTTTTTAGAGCTTAAAGCCCTCGTGTCCTCGCTGAGCGGACTGGGGCATGTCTTCGTGCAGCAGGCTGGCACGTTCGATGCTCAACTACTTCATCAGTAGCGGTCTTCGACAATCAGCACGGAGGTTTACAACAATGGCGAGTGACGCGGAGATAAGGAACGCTGGAAACGACGAGAAGGACCGGGCCTCAGTAACAAAAGGAAGGTCCTGGCCCCTGGGATGGAATCGATGGGGTGCGGCGCTGGTCGCATCGGTGGTTATCGGAAGCGCGCTTTTGGTGTGGCGAAGGTTTAGCACGTGACAAGGCCAAACAATTTATAGCAGTAGCTGAAATAGGAGGTTAAAAAATCATGGCAATGACAGAAACCGCCAAACGAGGGTTTCTCGAAGCTGGCCCGGGTATTATGAGCGAGCAGTCGGGCGCGGGGGTCGCCTTGATTGTCTTGGGGATTTTGGCTCTGGCTGCCCTCGATCCCGCTGTTTTGGACTCGATCGCCGTGATCGTAGGCGGCGTCGCATTAATGACGGAGGGCGCAAGTTTAAGCGTCAGATATGCCAGAATGCTCCGCCTACAGGCACGTGAGGAGCCGGTTCGACAGTCATCGGGCGGGCTGAATGCCGGGGCTCTGGGTGGGGCTGCAGGCGTGGTGCTGGGAATCCTGGCAATTCTGGGGATTGCGACCGACACTTTGATCCCGATCGCGTTGGTTGTCTTCGGTGCGGCGGTTCTTTTGGACTTTGCCGCCAAGGCTCAGATCAGAGCGCTCGGAATGGCCGATTCCGAACGGACGGCGTTGGTGGGGGGATCGGACAACACGGCCTCAATCCTGGTCGGCATTGCCCTGATTACGCTCGGCATCCTCGGCCTTGCCCATTTGCAGCCCACCATCCTGGCCGCTGCGGCCTTCCTGGCGCTGGGGACCTACCTGCTTTTGGACAGCGCCGCCAGTTCAGGTTTGCTCGCCGATCTGATCGGTTGACGGGTGCCTCTCTCGGCACGCGCTCGCGCGCGTGCCGAGCTGCGCCCACGCAGCCGTCAGGGTGGTGGGCCATTCTCGCCGAATAAGCGCTTCTCCGCGCTGTGGAACACTCCGCCCTGTCCCCATGGGTTATCTGTGGATTTGCACAGGTTAGTTGTACCGGTCGGTTTGGACCGCGACTCCCACAACCAGGTAGGTGCGAGGGGCGCGCACCGAGAGATCAAGCGCGCGGCTGTGTGCAAGTTCCAGATTCAACCTCCGATCAGCCGCGGCGTCAGAATGATAGATTCGGCGTCCGGGTCGAACTGTCGGATCATCCTGACACCGTCCCCGCTCGGACCTTCGATGAACGCCAGGTAGCGTGAGCTGCGGGTCTTTTCATCGAACACAAGCTTGGCCGCCCTCAGGCCCTGACCGGTTGTCGGATCCCACCTGAATTCAGTGTCGCCGGATTTGCCCAGAATTCTCATGCGGTTCATGGCTGTCTCCTTAAGGTCATGCAAATCTCTTCTTCGATTCGGTTGCTCTTCTTCTCAGAGGTTGGTTTCTATGGCTCTGTGCACGGCAAAGCGACGCAATTCACCACAGTTGGACGAGTTGGGGAATATCGACACGCCACCTCTCAGCCAGGTTCCCGGCGATCGTAAAAGTCATCCAAAACAATAATGCGGCTACCAACACAGATAATGCGACACGAGCCGCTGTCTGCGTGAGCGAGGCGAAAGAGACGCGGTGTTTCAGTGCTGTGGGCTTGAGTGTTAGGACAACGGCAGAGCGCCGCCGCCTCCCCCACGCGTTCTCTCCACGAGGAGAGGACAACCATTCGGATCTGGTTTCGCGCCGCCGTCGTGGCAAACTGACAACTTCTCCTCGCATCTGGCAGTGCTCCCTGCGGGCAGCGAACAGACGTCGCCCGCTCCTGGCGCTGCAAATTCTTGAGCACGTGGCGTGCCGACTCTTGAATCTGAATACCCCTCTAAATACCTCAAAAGCTGCGATTAAACCTGCCGAACGTTATTTTGCAATTAGTCAATTGCCGACGAGTTCAACCAAACTTCCAGCAGGTTGCCGCAAAAAGATTTTCTGCGGACTGCTCACCTCACTCTGGTCTGTCCCAGGGGGAGACAAGTAACGGAAAGCAGCCATCTTTTATCGAGGGTGCGGAACGCAGCATCTATAGATAAACGCGCATCTCGACTTTTTCCGCACCCTGCTGAAGTTCAGAATAAAAAGCCTTCCGAATTTATGGTTTGGATGCCGGTATCGAAATCGCAAATATGCAGCCCGTTTTCACTTCTGAGAAGAACGACGTCAAAATCCGTCCTGATTTTGAGAAAACCTCATGATGCCTGGAACGCCGCTCGTTGGTACCGCGAAATAGCGCGGCGGAGCACCGCCGGGGTCCGCGGCCGCCAGCGCGGAGCGGGCTCGACCGCTACAAGCCGATGAGCGATTGGTTGCCTGGAGAAGGGGTGTGGAATGCGCGGATGATTTGCGCGAGGCTCAGGAGACTAGCCCGGCGCTATCGCGCCGTGGCCGGTGTAATAGATCAGGAAATAGGCGGCGCCCAGCAGGATTACGCCGATTAGCGTCAGAATATCGAGTGGGCGGATTTCGTAATGGACGTGGCTGGTCGGACGCGTGCCATAGCCGAACCCGCGCGCCTCCAGCGCCATCGCCATGTTGTTGGCCTTGCGCAGGGCGCCCATGAAGACCGGCACCGTGACCGGCACGTAACGCCTGACCCTGGTAATCAGGCTGCCGCTATCGAAATCATATCCGCGCAGCGACTGAGCCTGGACCACGGTGAGGGCTGAATCGATAAAGAGCGGGACCAGACGGAATGCCAGCGTGATCGCGAAGCCGACGCGGTAGGGAACTCCGAGCTCCCCAAGGCCAAAGGCGAACTCTTCGACCTTGGTGGTGGAGAGGAACAACACCGAGGTGGCCAGCAGTTCCGCCAGTTTGATTCCCCGGCCCAATCCGTACTCCAACGAGGCGCGGCTCACGAACAGGGGCCCCAGGTGAAGCAGCGGTTTGCCCTGGCGGTAGAAAATAGTCCAAGTCAGCGTGGTGGCGAAGACCAGCAGCACGAAGAGCCATCGCAGACTGTAAAAATTAGGCCATGCGCGGGTGAGCTGCGCCCCGGCCATCAAGAGGACGCCCAACGGCAGCAGCCAGAGCGGATTGTCCACCCAGTACACCGACCAGAAAATTGCGACGACGGCGAGGATTTTCACCGTCGGATGGAGCCGATGGATAAAGGTGCGGCGATCCAGGTACAGATAAATCGGCATCAACGGCTCCCGCGCAGCGCGGCTGCCAGTTCAGCGGCGGTCAAAGCGCTGACGCCGAAACGGCGCGCCAGTTGCGTGACCTCGGGGACTCTGAAGGCGGCGCTGGCGAGCAAATCCTCGCGGCTGAAGAGGTCGCGCACGGCACCGTCGAACAACTTGCGGCCCTTGCGCATCAGGATTGCGCGGCGGGCATATTCGGCCACCAGCCATGGCGTATGAGTGATAATCACGATCGCCGTGCCGGTGCGGTTGAGTTCGCCGATCAATTCCATCATGCGGCGCTGCTGCGGATAATCCAGCCCGGTGGTGGGCTCATCGAGGATCAGCAGCCGCGGTTCCAGGACGAGGATACTGGCGACGGCCAGGCGCTGGCGCTCGCCGCGTCCGAGCAGGAACGGGTCCCTGTCGCGCATCGACTCGAGCCCCACCGCCTTGAGCACCCGTTCGCAGCGGCGCTCGATCTCGCTGGCGGGCAGGCCGAAATTGCGCGGGCCGAATGCCACTTCCTCGCCGACGGTGCCGGCGAAAATCTGATGGTCGGGATTTTGGAACACGTATCCGACCAGCGAGGCCGCCTCGACCGGACGCATCGAGGCGCGGTCGCGGCCTGCAAGCTTGACACGTCCGGAAGCGGGTTTGAGCAGGCCGGCGATATGCTTGGCGAGGGTGGTCTTGCCCGACCCGTTCTGGCCGATGATCGCGACGAAGTCACCCTCATTTATGGTCAGGCTGACCTGATCCAGGGCGCGTACTGTTCCGCCATATACATGCGTAATATTCTCGACCTCGACCAGCGCCGGCGCGCTGCCGCCATCTGAGCTGATGCACTCCGGGGCCGAACTGGATTGATCCGCGGCCCATTCGAGGGGCGGGAGCGAGGGGAATGAGCGGCGAATCAGGGCTTCGGCTTCGTCGACGCTGCGGGCGTGCGCGTCAATCCCCAGCGCCCACAGAGCCTGATTGAGCCCTGGTGGGCGAATACCACAGCCAGCCAGCAGGGCCGCATCCGACAGCACTCGATCCGGCGGCTGATCGATAATGATTTGGGCGTCGCGCAGCACCACGATGCGGTCGCATTCGCGCATCTCCTCGGTTTCGTGCTCGACGACAATCAGGCTGATTCCGGTTTCGCGAAGCTTGCGGATCAGGGCGAAAACCTCGGCGCGGCCCTCGGGATCGAGATCGGTGGTCGGCTCGTCCAGCGCGATCACGGAGGGGCGCAAAGCAAGCACCGAGGCGATTGCCAGGCGCTGCTTTTCGCCGCCCGACAGCGAGGTCGGATCGCGATCCGCGAAACCGGCCAGGCCGACTGCGGCCAGCGCAGGTTCCAGGCGCCTGCGGATTTCGTCTGGCGGCAGCCCGATTTGTTCCATTGCAAAGGCGACTTCATGGGCAACATTGGTGGAAAAGAGCTGCGCCTCGAAGTCCTGGAAAACCATTCCGACTATCGGCGCCATCTGGCCAACCGTGACGTCTTTGACCGCGCGGCCATGGATTTGCACGACCCCGCGGAAGTGGCCGTGTTCGAAACCGGGGATGATCGCGTTGAGGCATTTGACGAGGCTGGATTTGCCCGCGCCCGATGCGCCCATAATGCCGATCATCTCGCCCGCGCGCTGGGTAAAGCACACCTCGGCGAGGGCGGGACGCCCGGCCGATCGATAGGTGAAGCTGACGTCTTCCAGGGCGACCGCATCGGCAGGTTCGGCAAGGGCGGCCAAATCCTTTGCGCCTTCGCTTGGCAATGCGGTTTTGACGTTGGTGGCGTTCACGTCGGCGACTTTTTACATCAAGGCCAATCCGAGGGTGGCCAACCCGACCAATGGAGTCACGACGATAGCAATGGCGCGATCGTAGGGCGGCTGCGTCATGCTGGCGGGCAGCGTATGCGGCCTCCAGTAGCCGGTCGAGATCAGGTTGCCGGTCAGCCATGCACCCAGCACGCCGGCGGTAAGGAGCAGCATTCCCAGCCATGCCGTTTTTGACGGCAGCACCTGATGTTCGGGCATCAAGTCCTCGTACAACAGGTGGCCTGCTTTGACGCGCGGGTAAATCGCGGCGAGCAGAAAAGGACCCAGCAAGATCGCGGCGAGCATATTGTTGAAAACGATCGCATTGCCCAACATCAGGAACGGCCGCAGAGCAAGGAGGTTCTCGCCCCATCCGACGATGTCCGCGCAAAACGTGCTCGCCAGCAGGCAGGCGATAACGAATTTCGCCGCCGTAAGGGGGGAGCGAATGATTGGCGGTTCACCCGGCGCCATCACCTGCCACACCTTGTAGGGCACGTAACCGTAAACGACATTGGCGAAGAAGCCGAAGATGTCGGCGGGTCCGACGCCGCCGAAGAAATCGCCAATCATGTTGCCGATACCGGCGCCCCAGGCGGCGGCCGGGCCGAACATGAATGAGCAGACCACGGGAATTGCGTTGGCTGGGCGCATTTCCGTTACGCCGGGAATCAGGGGCACCACTTTGAACGGCACCAGCACGGCGGCATACAGTGCGGCACAAATCGCGCTGAGCACCACCATGCGGGTGTTGCTCCACATCGAGCGCAGTTCACTCACGGCGACGGGTTCCCGATACGCGCAAGCGGCTCCGCTATTAACGGAAAAAGGCGCGAACTCACGACTATTGAGTATGCCAAGCCTGCTTGTCCAATCCAATTGGGGATTGCCGGCCTTATCGCGGCGTCGAAGGCATTGGCGAACGCGCGCGGACGCAAGGCCTGGCCGATTATAGTTCCGGCAACGGGTGCGCCTTTCCGATCCACTGACCGGCGAGGGACGAAGGCGCGTTGTTTCTCGGTCCGGCGCCCGGCGAGCAGCACAAAACCGGGAACTTGCTTATGTTTGTTGGCTGGGGAACACTTTTAGTGGCTCGCGGAGAGTCTGCGCCGGGTTTCCCCGTCTGATGGGTGAGTGCAGGGATTGGGTTTTCTCAGGAAGGAGTCAGGCGTATGCCGATCTATGAGTACGAATGCGGAAATTGCGGTAAACGCAGCAGTATCCTGACGCTGCGGGTCAGCGAGAAGGTGGATGAGGTGTGCCGCCATTGCGGGGGCCGCAAGCTGCGGCGTTTGATGTCGCGTTTTGCGATGCCGCGCAGTGAAGAGGCCCGGCTTGACGCCCTTGGCGATCCGTCCAATTTCGGCGACCTTGACGAAAACGATCCCAGGAGCGTAGCCCGTTTGATGAGGAAGATGGGCAAGGAGATGGGCGACGAATTCGGCGGTCCCGAGTTCGATCAGGCGGTCGAAGAACTGGAGCGCGGCGGCGATCTGGGGGACGAGGGTGACAGTGACTTTGGCGGCGGCGATGATGATGATCTCTAACCCGTGAGTCAAATCCCAGCTGGCATCGCGGCTTGGGTGATTTTACTTCGAAGGCTGCCATTTGCGATCGCGGCTCGCGAGCGCGCCGGCTTGGGCCGGTAAGCCGGCTGCGACTCGATCCAAACACAGTTGCTTCGCTATTTACCGCAACATCCGGATGAATAGGCGTCATCAATGAGGATGCAGGTCGGGCGCGGAGGTGATCGTGACCGCGGGAGAGGGAAGCAAAGACAACGTCACTGGCGCGCAGCCCGATCCAATTCGATCACCTGAAGCGATGAAGCTCCGGGCTTCCTGTGGGAGTAGCGCGAACGTATCGCGGCTACGTAGGGGCCGAGATCGGACCAGCAAAAGTCGGAAGTGACGCGCGGGTTTATCGCATCCTTGAGGAATCCGGGCAGGCGCGCGGGACTTTCGGCGATTAGCTGCATTTCCGCGGAGAAGCGATGGTAGACAATACCTTCGCGGTAATCGAGGTTTTGCGCGACCGGCCGTCCCGCGACGAGTTCATGGTAGGCGCCATAGAGGTCAACGCCGGCGTGCTCGGCAATCCCGATACTGCCCCACACCCTGGGATTGATCTCGATAAATTTGAAATCACCATCGTTCTGATCCCGGATGAACTCGGCATGTCCCAGCCCGGTGTATTGAAAAGCAGCGAAAGCCTTGCCGGTTTCTTCCAGCAGCTGATCGGGCCTTTCGGTTACGCCCTTGACGGTCACGCCGCCGTCGCGCGGATAGGTGAGGAGCTTTCGATGGGCGCACAGTCTAAGCGGGCGTCCCTGGTGGAAGAGACCACCCACTGAGTAGGCCTGGCCTTTGACAATCTGCTGGAGTGCCGGCCTGCCGCCGTAAGGCTCCTCGATCCGCGCAATCTCCCGGTAAAGGGGTGCAAGACTCCTGAGGTTGCGTACCATCCGCAGATTCTTGCCGTTATCGCCGCGCTCACCTTTGATCAGGAACGGCAGCTTCATCTCGCGGGCAGCCTCTTGCGCTTCCTTTTCGTCTTTAGGGACGACAGTGAACGGGGCAGGGACACCGTGCTGGCGTACCCGATCCAGAGTTTCATGCTTGCTGAGCAGCGTCCGGATTGCCGGAGCTTCAGGTATGGGGAGAGCTGCGGGGACCGACTCCAACAGCGGGATAATCGCGAGGATTTCCTCGTTACATAAATAGATGGCGTCGTAGCGGGTAGCCGCAAATATCTGTTTGAGGCAATCTGCGACGCGTTGCGGCTCCCAGAAGGGCAGTGCCAGGCTGCGCGAGCAATACTTCGAGTTGAAAGCGATGGATCCGTCCATACCGAAGATATCAACGCGATATCCTCGGCGGGCCAGCGCACGGCAAGCCTGAATTGCCAGAGTCCCGGCCCGTTTATCGAGAACCAGCGCCCTTTCCATTAACGTTGCGATCACACAAAGTATACAAAATTGCAATCTGACAAGCACGCGAATAGCAGGCTTCGGCATTGCGCGGATCAAGAGCAGCGTCCACTCCTCCGCGCGCGTTTGGATAAGAACGAGCTGAATTTCGCAAAAGCCCGCAACCAAACGATGTCGATTTAATTCAGATCGGCCGCGCTGGCGCCGGCGGCGCTCAGGATGTCCTTTTCCAGCGCGCCTTGGGAGGTGCATTTAAGGGTCGTTTGGTTGCCGGCGAATTGGTAGACGCCCTCGAATTGCGGAATCACGCTGACATAGGTGCGATTGGCGCTTTCCCGATCCATTTTGACGCGGACCGTGACGTTGCCCTGCTGCAGTGTGTACATCATCTGCATTCCGGGCAACTTGCAGTAGGCCAATTCCGGCCATTCCAGCTTGTCCCGCACGGTGCGTCGGGCCACGATCTCGGCCCTGGACTTCGTCGAGCTTTGCGACACGATTTGAAAATCATGCATGCCGGCGGGTGAGAAGTAATTCAACATAGACGCGCGAACCCGGTCAAACGGGCGCCGAATGTCGGCCGACCGGCCAAAGCTCTGCGGCCACGCTATCGAGACCAGGACAAAGACCAACACGGCGCCACCTGCGGACGCCAACGAGCGTTTCATGTGGGCTCCTTTCGTCGTCAAAAAATAGCCAACGCACCGATGAGCTGTAAATCGGTGATTGTCCGGCGAGGTGCGTCGAGCAATCCGAAGATGCGCGCGAGGGTCCGCAGGCGCTTATGGAGAAACAAGCCTCTTATTAAAGGCCGTTGACCGCAGGCCAACGGGCGCGGATGGCAATTGGTTGAGCCCCGACAATCGATGTAATCTGTCCTCGCGGTGTTGCCCAAAGCAGGGTGAGCCGCTGCAGTTGCGGTGGTGTCAGCACAGCCAGACAATATCGAGTCCGCGCCGGCCAAGGCTTTGCCGGAGGCGTTTCATCAACGGCGGCTCTGGATTGGTTTTGTGATGATCCTGGCGGGCGCCGTGGCGTTGACGTTTTACCGTCTCGGCTCATGCGGAATCTGCAAGGGTAATGAGGCGGTCGAGGCGGTTTTCATCCAGCAGATGGTTGAGCACGGTAAGGTGCTGTTCCCGGCGGTCAATGGCGGCTCGCCGATGTACAAGCCGCCGCTATACCATTGGACCGCGACTGCGCTGGACCATCTGGCCGGCGTGCGTAAAGTCACTGCGTTTAATTTCCGCCTGCCAGCCGCCCTTTACACTGTCGCCGGCGTCGGATTGACGATGGTTTTCGCGTACGGAGTGATCGGCGGCGAGGGAGCCATTGTGGCAGGGCTGATCCTGTTGTCGGCCCATCAATACATCCGGCTGGGGCGGATGGGCCGCGTCGATATGGCGCTGACGTTTTTCGAGACTTTGGCGCTGTTCGCCTTCTGGTGGTGGTTGGATGGTTTGAAGTCAGCTGCGCAAGCGCGCCGTCCCAACACTATGATTTATGTTGCGGCGGCAGCATCCGGTCTGGCGGTGCTGGCGAAAGGCCCGGTCGGGATGCTGCTGCCGGGGTTGGCGATTGCGATCTTCCTGGTCGCCGAGGGCAGGCTGGGCGACGTGCTGCGCCGGATTCCGGCGGCTGCGGCAGTGCTGGCCGTTATAATCGGCGCAAGCTGGTACGCCGCCGGATACATCGACGCGCGCCACGCGCTGCTCAGCCGCCAACTGGGCAGCGAGAATTTCGGCCGCTTTTTTGGCGCGTTGGGCAGCGCGCCGCCATGGTTTTACCTGGGTCCGCTGCTGTTCAGTTCGCTCCCCGTGAGCTTGCTGATACCAATCGCAGTCGCCGCGGCGTTGCTCAAGCGCGGGCCGCAACAACCGCAAGCAAGCGTCCGCGGCCAGGATGCGATCGAACTGCTGGCGATATTTTGGCTGGTTACAGTGGCCTTCTTCAGTATCGCCGCGTACAAGAGCCGATGGTACCTGCTGCCGCTGTGGCCCTCGGCGGCGGTGATCCTGGCGTGGTGGATCAGGCGAATCGGCGCGCTTTACGGGAGCCGGCTGATTGAGGGTGGCTTCGCGGCTGTTTGCGCCGCAGTCGCGATTTTCAATCTGTTCTACATTCCCCATCAGGAGAGGCGCGAATGCGCGCGCTACAGTTATCGCGCGACGGCCGCCGCAATCCGCAATATCGTGGGGCCCTCGCAGCCACTGTACGCTGCCGGGTTCGTGGACGAGGATTTCGCTCCACTGCTGTTTTATCTGGATCGGGATGCGCCGTTTCTCCCGCCCGATCTGGCCAAAGCGCCGCCCGGTTATATTATCGTGCCGGAGAAACTGTGGGACACGCATAAGGGTTACCTGCGCGGGTATCTGCTGGTGATGCGGTCTTCGGAAGGAAGACGCAAACCCGTGCTGCTGCGGCATTTCGTGGAGAAGTGACGGCGGGCGGTTCGACTTGGGGAGGTATGGACGGATGAAAGCCATCGTCTTCGAGCGGCTCGGCGGACCCGAGGTGATGGAATACCGGGAGTTCCCCAGGCCTGAGCTGCGGCCCGCAACCGTGCTGGTGCGCAATCATGTGATCGCAGTCAATTACGGCGATACGTTCTTTATCCGCGGCACCTATCTGGTCAAGCCCGTGTTTCCCGATATCCCCGGAATGGAAGCGGCTGGCGTGATCGAGGAAGTCGCTCCCGACGTCCACGACCTCAAGCCGGGGATGCGCGTGGCGTATATCGGGATGGGATCGTATGCGGAATTTACGCGCATTCGGGCGTCGCGCGTGATGGTGCTGCCCGACGACATGAGCTTCGAGCAGGCGGCGGCGTTCCCGGTAGCGGTCCTGACTGCCTGGCATATGCTGCATACCTGCAACGACACCAGGCCAGGAAACGTGGTGATGGTCCATTCGGCGGCCGGCGGCGTCGGGATTGCCGCGGTGCAGATTGCCAGGGCCGCGGGCGCCCAGGTGATCGGCACGGTTTCGAGTGACGACAAGATCGAAGTGGTGCGGCGCTTCGGCGCCGAGCACGTAATCAATTATGAAACCCACGACTTCGCCCAGGAGGCGATGCGGATTACGCAGGGACGCGGCGTCGATCTGATCCTGGACGCGGTGGGCAAGCCGACCTTCCTCAAGGGTCTGCGCTGCCTGGCGCCATTGGGCCATCTGGTATTGTTCGGCCGGGCCGGCGGTCTGCCCGAGCGCTTGAGTCCGACGGAACTGCTGGGCAAATCGATCAAGGTCAGTGGATTCGCGGTGACGATGATTTACGCCTTCCACGACATCCACCAGCGCGCGGTGAACGCGGTGTTCCAGTTGGCCCGCGAAGGCAGGTTGACGGTTCCGATCGGCGCCAGCTTTCCCCTGGCGCAAGCCGCGGCGGCCCATCGGCTAATCCAGTCGCGCCGCTCGGTGGGCAAACTGCTGCTGATTCCGTGAGCGTCACGGTGTCGAAGCGGCGCTAAGCCAACTGCATGTTTAATTCAGCCGCTGGTCGAATTGGATCATGGTGCCGTCGGGATCTTTGAAGATGGTGGTGAGGATGCGTTTTTCGTGCGGCTCGCCGTAGGCTTCTCCCGCTGATTCGTTGGGCTCGACGACAAAGGTAACGCCCGCCGCCTTCAGCTTCTCGACTCTTTTGCGCAGATCGTCCACCCAGAACGAGAAGTGATGGATTCCGACCTGGTTAAGTTTCAACGGCTCACCGGTGGGTTTGGGATGGTTTTGTGACAGCACGATGAAGGTGGCGTCGGGACCGTCTTCCCATCGCATGTAGACCGCGCGGCGTTTGACTTCGGCAGGCTCGCCGGATTTCGAGCTGAACTTGATCGTCTCTTCGGTATCGAGTGAAACCTTGAGCCCGAGCAGGTCCCGATAGAAGGGCAGGGATCGGTTCATGTCGCTGACCCCGATCGCAACGTGTGAAATCGCGCGCATCGTTTATCCTCCTCAGAGACGATTGCTTGAAAACGCCTGGCTATTAATAGCCCGCCCGGTGCCGATTTTCAAAGATCGGCGTTGCGTCCGGCGGCTCGATGGGCGCAAGCTCAAGCGCAATCCAATGGGAAGGGGAGAACTTTTGCATGGCGGGAACCACGGTAAAAATCAACGCGGCTGACGGCGGAGTGTTCGACGGATACCTGGCGCTGCCGGAGGGTGGGTCAGGCCCCGGGCTGATTCTCGCGCAGGAAATCTTCGGCCTTAATCGCCACATGCGCGAGATCGCGGATCTTTATGCCGAAGAAGGTTACGTGGTCATCGCGCCCGACCTGTTCTGGCGGCTATCGGCGGGCGTCGAGCTTGGATACGAGGGAGTGGATCTCGAGAGGGCGTTTTCATTCCACGAGCGGTTCGGGATCGATCAGGGCGTCAACGATATCAATGATGCGATTCGGGCCTTGCGCTCGAGGCCGGAATGCAACGGCAAGGTTGCCGTGTTGGGATTCGATTTGGGCGGACGTCTGGCCTACCTTGCAGCCGCGCGGCTCAAGATCGACGCAGCGGTGAGCTATTACGCAGCCGAACTGGAAAAGCATCTGGATGAGGCCCACTGCGTTCATTGTCCGATCGCTTTTCATTTCGGCGCGGCTGACGGTTACACGCCGCCGGCGGTTTGGGAAGCGGTGCGCGGAGCATTTGCCGGCCGCGCAGATGCCGAGGTCTATGTCTATGTGGGCGCGGACCACGGTTTCAACAATTCCGAACGCGGCAGTTTTGACAAAGCCGCCGCTACCCTGGCTCATTCGCGGACTATCGGCCTGCTCCATCGCGCAATCGGACCTCGGTATGACCTGGAGGCTTTATGGGAAAAGCACGTCGAGTGTGAGTTCGCCACGCGCAGCGCCGATGAGACGATGCGGACGATGGTGGCCGAGCCGTATGTGAATCATGTTCCGGTGATGACCGGCGGGTATGGGTATCGGGAGTTGTACCGGTTTTACAAAAACCACTTCATTCCCAGGCTTCCGAAAGATACCAGGATCGTTCCGATTTCGCGTACTATCGGCGCCAATACTCTCGTCGATGAGTTTTTATTCTGCTGCACGCACGATACTGAAATCGATTTCATGCTGCCGGGAGTTCCACCGACCGGCAGATATATCGAGGTGCCGCATATCGCCGTAGTGCATTTCCGCGGCAACAAGGTCGCGCATGAACACATTTATTGGGAGCAGGCGACCGCGCTGGTGCAGTTGGGATTGCTCGACCCCAGGGGACTGCCGGTTGCGGGTGTGGAGACGGCGAAGAAGCTGATGGATCCGAGCCGGCCGTCGAATACCCTGATGGCGTCGTGGTCAAAGGAAATCAACTGACCTGGGGCATCAGCAGGGGACCGTGGAAAATGTATGGGCGGTTGTCCGGGGGATGGGGCAGGAAGTTGAACAGCAGGCCCAGTCGCGCGCGGCCGGCGATGGTTGGCGAGATGCGCAGGGTCATCTCGATCATCGTCTGGGCCATCGTTGGCGCGAGGTGGATGACGCCGCTGCCATTTACCGCCATGTCGGGACCACTGCCCTCAAGCGCGTTGACGCGCAGAGTGCGCCCCTCGATCGTGCAGTTGGCCTTCAATATGGTGAAATGAAACGAGGGAAATCCCCGTATGAGAGTGAATTCGATACTGCGGCCGTCGAGCGCGAAATCCCCCTTTTGAGCTGACGGGCCGCCGTCTTCAAATTCAGCCTGGCCGGAAATTGTTCCGGTAAGCGGCATGCCCAGCAGCGACGCGGTCGGATAGCGCGAAAGATTCACGTTGGACAGGCCGAGATTGAGTCCTGTCAGGTCGCCATGGCGGCGGATTTTGATCCACACCCGGCCGCCGTACATGTCCGCGCGAATAGCAATGGCGGGACGGCCAATGAGGGTCTGAAGGCCGGGAGTGAGTTTGAGCGCCTCGCTTTGCATCAGCGGGGGCGAGGGCCGATCAAGGTTTACCACGGTCACATCTTCGAGCACCGCGCCGATCGGAAATGCCGGATGCTCCGAGCCGTAGGAAACCTTCAGACCCATCGGCAGAAGCGCGCCGCTTAGCGCCTGGTCATAGGGAAAGGTTCCGATTGTGAAGATTACGAACAGGACCACGGCGGTGAGGCCGTAGAGCAGGCCGGTGAGGTGTTCGCGCCAGTAATCGAGGCTGAGAATTTCGCCGAACTCAGGCATTTTTCCCCAGTACCGAGCAGGTCATATCGACGTCGTAAGCATGAGGGTCAGTGGGGCGCTTTCTGATGCTCATATTGGAGATCACGACGGGCTCCTTGATCGATTTGATTCTGTAAAGCGTATCGACGATTTGCGCCAGCGTCACGCCGTTGAGCCGCAGGTCGGCTCCGTACTGGGTCAGATGTTCGGAGACCGGCTTGTTGGGAATCGGGCTGATGCCCGCGATCTTCTCGGTTTCGACCACGCCGTTCAAAGCCGTGCTCAAGGTTGCGGTGAGGGAGAAATCGCTGCTGGGGAGAGTGGTTTTTCTTTCCAGGGTGCCAAGTTCCGTTTCCACTCGCTGCCAGAAGGCGGCCATTCGCCGCACTTCGGCGAGATCACGCTGGCGGGCGGCAATTTCGTCCTGCAAGCCGGCCTGGTAGGAAACGATCGACGAATAGATCAGGTCGTAGCCGAGGAACAGGACGATGACAAGGGCGGCAACCTGCAGCAGCAGGCGTTCGCGCTTTTCCAGTTTGTAATAGCGCGCGCGCACCTCGCGATAGCGCGGCGAAACCCATGCCTGCGCCTGTTCCAGATACTGGAACGCCGCCGAAGCGCGCAGCCTGGCAAGCAGGTTATCAATCAAAGCCATATCCGCCGCTCCAACCTATTCTTTGACTCCCGCCGAGAGATGAAAAACCACCTTGTGACCTTCGGCCGCTCCTTCTTCCGAGACCTGGACGTCGTTGAGGCGATGAGTGGCGGCCAGGGCGCTTCTCAACCGCTCGACGCTGGCATAGGAATCGGCCTTGCCGCTGAGTTTCAATCCGGTTTCGTCCAGATCCATCTCGTCGATATCGATAGCCATCCCGTCGGGGAGCGCGCGCGAAAGAAACAGCAGCGTGTCCAGCGGCGAAGGCGGTCCGCCGCTGCCGCCGAGCAGGCCCAGACGTTTGCGTGCGGCCGCCAGATGCGAAGCGACGGCCCGTTCGGCCTGCTCCGCAGGCACGCCGGTGACCACGGGCGCCGCCGCGGCCACAATTGCGCGGTTGAGCAATCGCAAATGATGCAGGTTGCCCGCAATACCGAGCCCGACGTGCAGGAGCATCAGAAAGCCGAGCGCCGCCGCGATCATGGCCGAGGTATAAAAGGGCGTGAGGTCGCCGGTGCGGCCATGAAATGCGAATTCGCCGACGCGGAAGTTGATCAGCGGCACCGGTTGATTGGGCATCTCTCCCAGCAGCATCGCGACGCAGCTCGCCTGACGCATCCACTCCCGCCCGCTGCCGCCCAGAATTTGGGAGCAGTCGAGATCCTCCACCCCGTGAATTGGGAGCGACAGTTCGCGCGAGAAACGATCGCGCACGGCGGGCGAAGCCGCCGCCGGTCCGCTGACAATCAGATCCGTCGAGCCGGGCTCGGGGCTGTGGGAAAGCAGTGTCTGACGCACCGCCGCGATGATAGCATCGGCGGAAACGTCGGCGCTGGCGCTTTCGACCCCGGGATCGATTCCGACCGGCAAGGTGCGCAAGGCGCGCGGCACACCGCCGTCCATCAGGATAACCGAGGTGCGCCGCTGCTCGAATTCGACCAGCAGGTGGGAGGCGGCCCCGTTGCCGTTGCGGGTTCGATTGACCAGCGTGCTCAGTGCCAGGGAACTCAGGGTGACGGTCTTGGGATCCAGTCCGGCGCCGGCGAGCTGATCGAGGTGCGCGCGCAAATCCTCGCGGCGCACCATTGCGGCCAGAACCACGGTACTGCCTGCATCGCGCAGCAGCGGGATATACGCGACCACCGCTTCGTCTATGCTGAAGGGGAGATGCTCCTCCAGTGCAAAAGGCACCGCCTGATCCAGCTTGCGGCGATCAGTGAAGGGGAGATTGAGCAGGCGCTTGGCGACCAACTCACCGGGAATGGCGGATACCACCAGGTCGGGAACGCCGGTTTTCGTCAGCAGCCGCCGCAGAGCCGGAACCAAGTCGTTTTCGTCTTCAGCCCGCTCGGACTCATAAGTTCCCAGCACGGCGAAGGAACTCCACGCCCGCTCGGCGAGCGCGGCCTCGACCCGATCGTCGGCCAATTCGAGCGCTAAAATCCTCTGCGCCATCGCGACTAGCTAATCCTCGTTCCAGCTCAAAAGCAATTGAGGCCCGGGACCGGTGCGTCTGATTACGGCGTAAACGAAGCTGCGAGTCCCGGCGAAGGAACCGGCGCCTTCGACCGTAAAATAATCGCTGGTGGTGCTCAAGTTTGCGGGCAGCGTAGAGGCGCCATTGGTTTGCCCGATTAACTGGCTGACTTCGGTGAGATTGGTGAAGGGTTGGTTGACGCGCTCTTCCAGGATTGCCTGCAGCGAGGAGGGGGACTCCTGAAGCTGCGGCGCCACCGCCATCAAGACCTCCGGCGGGGCGGTATTGATGTTAATTTGCACCGAAGGGGTGGTCGTAATGAATTTACGCAACTGATGAAAGATGGCTTCATTGATGCCGCGCACCATCCGCAAATCGCCGATCGTCGGCATCGGACCGTTGCGCGCTTCGTACGGCGGTATCAGTTGAAGATAGTAATCCGATTCCGCCCCGTTCGGGGTCAGCACACTGTCGGGGTCCAGCCAGTCGATCAGCGAAGGTACGATGATGGAAGGGTCGATGCCCAGGATAGTGAGCAGGCGGGTCAGGGTTTCGGCGAAGGCCTGATTGACCTGGCCATTGGGCGCGACCAACTGGTTGATATTCAGTTTGCGGGCTTCGTCAACCACCGAGACCCGCGCCCAGCCGCCCCCAATCGGCATCGAGGGCAGCGGCAGCGCCCAGATGGACAGCAGACTGTCCACCCGCGGAGCGTTGGACAGCGCGGCCTGGCGCGCGTCCTGGGCGATCAGGGCGATACCGACGTTGACGGCGGAGCGTGCGAGGTAATAGGCGCGCAACTGGTTGGCCTGGTTGGCCGCCGAGCGATAGGCGAGACTGGTCGAAGTGGTGAAATCCATGATCAGGATGGTGAGCAGCGCCACCGCCATCATGGTGGCCAGCAACGCCACTCCCCGCTGACGGCGCGGGGCGGTTCGCGATGCGGCGCGATGCTTTGTCGGCGCGATGCTCATCTTCATCCCGTGTCGCGGCTACTTCTGAATCACCGACATCGGCAGCGAGATCATGGTTGAGAGGTAGGTCGGCCGGCGCCCCGACGCCATCGTCAGCTCGATCGAGATGGCCTGCGGCAAGGACTGCCCGGCGGGCGACGAGGTCGAATCCCAGCTTTCCAGCCATTGAAACCCGTTATAGTAGCGGAAGTGGACGCTCAAAACATTGGTGGCCAGGACCGTGGGCGGCATGCTGGGAATATTGACGGTCTGCAACAAGCCGCTGCGTTCGATCCGGGTCCACAGGAACCATCCGCGATGGTTTGGATTGGGCGCGGCCGCGTAGGTTACGATCTCCTCCGCGCCAAATCCGTCCAGCGCCCGGCGATGGCTGGGGTCGATGGTGGCGAAGGTGATCGAATCCATCGGCATTCCGCCCTGACGCGAGGCCTGACCAACCATCAGGACGTGACTTGGTATAAGCGGTGTGAAGACCGTGCCGCGCAGTTCCCGGCACATCATCCACATCAGCGTGCGCGCCTGCCGATCCGTTTCCACGCGGACTTCAGCCTGCAATTTGCTTTGGGCAACCGCATGAAAAGAGCCGTAAACGATGATCATGATGAGCGCGCACAGGGCCAGCGACAGCATCAGCTCCACCAGCGTAAAGCCCGCTCGCATCGCGCGTTGATGCAAGTGAGTCATCGTCTCAGGTTCCCGGCTGCGCAATCATCAGCGGGTTTCGAATCATCTCGGTCAACTCGAAGGTGCGCCGCAGCCGCGGGCCATAATGGATCAGAACGGTGACCTTGCGAACCTCGGGAAATACCGCTGACGGTTCAACCCGGCGCTCCCATCGGAAATTGGCAAAGCTGCGGGGGTGCATGCTTTCGAAATTGCCGTTGGTGACTCCGACAGTGGGGAATGGCCCGATTTCAGTCCGGGTCATTATCTCCTGGGCGAGCAGGGCGGCCTTGGTCATGTCGCTGGCGCGCACCACGCTTTCCAAACTGGAATGTTGCAGCGACAACAGGCCCATCAGCGCGATTGCAACGACGGCCAGGGCTACCATCACTTCGATCAGGGTGAAGCCGGGACTGTTTGCACGGCGCAGGTGGGAGCTCAGAGGCTTATGCAGACGGAGATCGCTCATGAGTTGATCTGAGCCGCCTTCGCAGACAGGTCGCCGGCGGCGATTTTGACGCGGCCGGTGAGCGGCTGAAAGGTGAGAGTGAAAATGGCGCCGCCGCGATCGAGCATATGCACCACGGTCGCGTCGACGTAGCCCTCGGGGTAGAAATCGCAGCTCACCGTGCCTTTGGTGAAAGTCCCCTTGCCTTCGACCGTCACGTCGCGGATCCGCACGTCCCTGGGCAGGATGACCGGAGCGGCGCCGTTTTCGAGGTCGGGAAGGAAGAGGGGATTGGACGAGTGCGGATCCATACGGCTGACGGAATAACTCTGCTGGTCGAGATTAAAGATAAGCCGCAGCACCACCTTGTTAGCCGCGGCCTGCTCGTACAGGAAGTTTGCGCGCCCAGCCAAACGGCGGGTTTCGTGCTTGAGCCGCGAGATGCGAAGTCCCTTGACGGAGGGGAGCACCAACAGCGCCATCAAGGCCATCAGCACCAGCACTACGGCGACTTCGATCAGGGTGAAGCCGCCGGCCGTCCGAAGAATTGTGCGCCGCCGCTGAATAGCTGCCAACTCCGTCCTTAGAATTGCGAAGCGTCGATATCGGCGTTCTTGCCGGTTCCCCCTTCGGCGCCGTCGGCTCCATAGGATTTCAAGGTGTAGGTGGTGCCGTCGCTTTGATAAACGTAGGGGTTGTTCCAGGGATCGTTGGGGATGCGCGGCACATAGCCGTCCGGGTCTCCGCCGTTTTGCGAGGGCGGCGTCACCAGGGCTTGCAACCCCTGCGCCGTGGTCGGATAGGAACCGTTATCGATATAGTAGCGGTCCAGGGCGGTTTTGAGTTCCGCAATGTCGGCCATCGCCTTGGTCCGCTTGGCTTTGTCAGTGGCGCCGCGCAGACTTTGGACCACCAGGGTGGCCAGAAGGCCGAGAATCAGGATTACCACCATGATCTCGATCAGGGTGAATCCTTCCTGCTGCTTAATTCGTGCGTTCATTGGCTCACTCGTCCCGACTACTGCATAAGTTGGTTGAGCTGAAAGATTGGCATAAGCACTGCCAGGATCATAAAAACAATCATGCCCGCCATCGCAATGGTCATGATCGGCTCGAGCAGCGTCGTCATCTGGGCCAGGGAAGCGGCGACCTCGCGTTCGTAGGCCAGCGCGGCTTTCTCCAGCATCGGCTCCAGCTCGCCGGAACGCTCGCCGACCCGGATCATCTCCACCAGCATCGGCGGGAACAACTGCGAGCGCGCCAGGGTGTTGCCGATGCCGCTGCCTTCGCGGATGCTGTCACGGCTTTCCTGAACCGCCTCGGCCAGGCGGCGGTTGGTTATCACCAGCTTGACCGCGTCCAGCGCCGTCAGCACCTGGACTCCGCTGGCCAGCAGCGTGGCCAAAGTGCGGGCAAAGCGCGCGGTGATGATCTTGGTAATTGTGGGGCCGAGATACGGCACCTTGAGGATCCAGGTGTCGTAAGTGTAGCGTCCACGGCTGGTGCTCAACCAGTAGGAGACCGCGGCGGCGATAGTCAGCAGGGTGAGCAAAATCAACCACCAGTAGGTGACCAGGAACCCTGAAAAGGCCACCAGGATTTGCGTGGTGATCGGCAGCGCCTGGTTGCTTTGCGAAAAGACGGTGGCGACCTGGGGAATCACGTAGGTAACCAGAAAGCCCATGATCGCGGTCCCCACCAGCATCATGATCGCCGGGTAGGTCAGGGCGCCGCGCACCTTGCGGATCAATTCGGCCTGAGCTTCGCCATAATCGGACAGACGTTCCAGGACGGTTTCCAGCGCGCCCGCCTGTTCGCCCGCCCCGACCATATGGACATACAGATTGGAGAAGCATTCAGGATGGGCCTTCATGGCGTCGGCCAGGGAAATCCCCTCACGCACGCGCTCGCGCACCTGCGACAGCATCTTCTTGGTGGCCGGCTTGGCGGCCTGGTCGGTAAGAACGGTCAACGCGTCGAGCAGCGGAACGCCGCCGCCCAGCAGCGACGCCAACTGCCGGGTGAGCATCGACAGCTCCGTAGCCGGCATTTTGCGCTTGAGACCGGGCAGCCGCTGGGCCAGGGAAAGCCGCGGAGCAGCGGAGACTTCCTCCTTAACGTCGGTGGGAAAAATCCCCAGCCCGCGCAATTTGCCGCGGGCGCCGCGCGCGCTGTCGGCGTCGATGACTCCGCTGACCGTGCGGCCGTCGGCAGCCAGTCCGCGATAACCGTAAACCGGCATGACGTCCTGACCCTCACACGCTCCGTGGGGACGATTGGAAAACGGCTTTCATGACCGGATTTCTACCGTTCAATCAGCCCCGGATAACTGAATAATTTACGCCGCGGCGGCATCAACTTCATGCCTTAAAGAGGCCCCACTCAATCGATTTCTTCCTGGGTGACGGTGAGCAGTTCCTCGATCGTGGTGAGCCCTGCGATAATACGGTCTGCGCCGTCTTCCCGCAACAGCCTCATGTCCCTGGAGGTGCAGGCGCGGCGAATCGTCGCCGCATCGGCGTTTTTCATCACCAGCGAACGCACCTCGTCGTCCATCATCATCAACTCATGAATCGAGGTGCGTCCGCGATAGCCCGTACCCCGGCATGCTCTGCATCCGTTGGCCGCCGCGCGGTAGATTTGCCCCGGCACATCGGACATCTTGCAACCGATGCGGGCCAGTTCTTCGGCGGTCGGCGTGTAGGGCTCGCGGCAGTTTTTGCACAGCAGACGCACCAGGCGCTGCGCGATGACGGCAAGAATCGAGGACGATACCAGGAACGGCTCGATGCCCATGTCGACCAGGCGCGTGACTGCGCCGAAGGAATCGTTGGTATGCAGGGTTGAGAACACCAGATGGCCGGTCAGAGCCGCATGGATCGCAATTTCGGCGGTTTCCGCGTCGCGGATTTCCCCCACCATTATGACGTTGGGATCCTGACGCAGGATCGAGCGCAAGCCGCTGGCAAAGGTGAGATCGATCTTCGGATTGACCTGCATCTGCCCGATGCCATGGAGCTGGTACTCGATCGGGTCCTCGATCGTGATGATGTTCTTTTCCGGCGAATTGATCTGTTTGAGGCAGGCGTACAGGGTCGTGGTTTTGCCTGATCCGGTCGGCCCGGTAACCAGGATGATACCGTGACTTTGGCGGATTAACCGATTGAGCCGGCGCAGGTTCTCTCCCCCGAACCCCAGCCGATCCAGTTCCAAATCGACCAGGTTCTGAGCCTGGTCGAGCAAACGCAGCACGATCCTTTCGCCAAAAGCGGTCGGGATGATCGATACGCGGACATCGATGTCGCGTCCTGCTATGCGCAACCGGATCCGCCCGTCCTGCGGCAGGCGCTTTTCCGCGATGTTGAGGCCCGACATGACCTTGATGCGCGAGGTGATGGCCGACTGCACGTACTTGGGCGGATTAATCACGTCGTACATCATGCCGTCGACGCGGAAGCGCACCACCAGGTCGGTCTCGAACGGTTCGATATGGATATCACTGGCCCGATCCTTGACCGCCTGCGACAGCAGCCCGTTGACCAGCCTGATGATCGGGGCGGCGTCGTCGGATTCCAGCAGGTCCTTGGGTTCCTGCGCCAGTTCGCTGGCCATCACGTCCAGGCGCTCTTCGCCCAGATCGATCATCAGGTCATGGGGCGTGCTGGTGGCCTGGTCATAGGCGCGATTGATGGCCTCGTTGATTACCTCCAGCGGAGCGACCACGGCGTTGATCGGCTGACCGAAGAGCATCCGCAGGTCGTCGAGCGGCTCGAAATTGGCAGGGTCGGCGATCGCAACGGTGATCGCCTTGCCGTCGCTGCCCAGCGGCAGGAGCGCATTCTTCTTGGCGTAGTTGATCGGGACCTTCAGGACCAGCTTGCTGTCCAGGGTGTGTTCGTCGATATGAGCCTGAAAGGGCAGGCGGTACTGCTGGGCGAGGGCGCGAGCCAGGCGCTGCGGCTCCAAAGCACCCATCTCAACCAGGGCAGCCGCCAACTCCTGGCCCGGCTTTTTGCGCTGGCGGGCCTTCTCCAAATCCTGGGCCGAAACCCAGGAGCGATCGAGGAGGATCGATTCAAAGCTCTTGTGTGCAGTCGCCACCGTGGACCATTCGTAAAGCCAGTCGTCCAATCCACTCAAAATCAGCCTGAATCCGAGCCGAACAGGCTATTTGAGCTCAACGCTTATCACCGCCTATTAGTCTGTGTATTAGTGAACCCCAACGCAACCCCCGCCGGCAAGTCTTTTGGCATGAATATAACCAAATCTGTTATAAAAAACCGCTTTGATCGATCACAGCAGGCAATTTCTTCTAGAAATGGGTGGCATCGTGCGGATTGGCCATCCCGAAACCAAAGCCAAAACTCTGGCGTTTGGCCGGCATCGTGTGCTCCTGCTTGCTCCATGACACCAGCTTGCCGTCCACGAACTTGAGGTCCAGGAACTGTCCCGAGTCACCCTCCTTGGCCGCCGTGTACAAGAGCGTGGCCGCAATATCGTTGCTGTTGGGACGGCTGGCATAGCTCCAAATCTCGGTCCTCTGGTCCTGATCGGTGATGATATCGGGCTGCCCGTAATCGTGGCGGACTTCGGGCATCGTCTGGCCGGGTTTGAGCGAGTCCATCATGCGATGGGAGCGGATTTCGGTGGAGGCCTGATACGCGGCCCCGCATCCGGCGGCTGTCCACGCCAATATGCAAATCAGCAGGCAACGCTTGGTCATGACGCGGTAGATTGTCAGCGCGTCCGCGGGCCTTTGTCAACGCGGGCGCCCTCACCGCCCCATCTCGACGGCGCCGGCCGGGCGCTTCACAACCCGAATCAGACGAAGTGGCCGCGGCGAAATCCTGCCTTTGGCGCAACCAAAACAACCCTGGCCGTCCGCTTCGCGGGGTGGCTGATGAAATGCAAGGTTGCGCCAGGCTGGACACGATTGCCGCTGCGCACGCGCGGCTGTGGTATAGTTGCGCACAACCACTGTCAAGGAGCATCGGATGGCGCGCAGGCTCAAGCTGGTCAAAGGCGCTGGCCGCAGGGCGACGCTGGTCTATGGCATGAGGACATTCGCCCCGCAACAGATAACCGCGGTGGAAAACGCGGTGGTGCGGCTTGCCGACGGCAGCGCCTCGCGTATAACCATGCACGTTATCGAAGGCACCCGGGCGCAGATTCGCAGCCAGTTGATGCGCAGCGTTGACGCGTTTTTCGAATTGTTGGACGAATGAAGGGCGTACTGAGAGGTTAATTGCTGAGATGGATTTGAAATTCCTGAAATACGAAAAGCGCGATCGCCTCGCTTACATAACCATCAACCGGCCCGAGGTCATGAATTCCATCCATCCGCCGACCGCCGAGGAAATGGGCCAGGTGCTGGATGATTTCGCAGCTGACAATAATGTCTGGATAGCCGTGGTGACCGGCGCGGGGGAAAAGGCCTTTTCCGCCGGCAACGACCTTAAATACACGGCTACCCATTCGATGAAGGGGACCAAAACGCGGGGCGGCTTCGGCGGATTCGTCGCCCGCTTCGACATCAACAAGCCGCTGATTGCGGCCGTCAACGGCTTCGCGCTGGGCGGCGGCTTCGAAATCGCGATGGCCTGCGATATTGTCGTCGCCGCCGACCATGCCCGCTTCGGCCTGCCCGAGCCGCGGGTCGGCCTGATCGCGATGGGCGGCGGAGTCCATCGTTTGCCGCGTCAGATTCCGCTGAAACTCGCGATGGGCATGATGCTGACCGGCCGGCATATCACGGCGCAGCAAGCCCACGCCTACGGCATCGTCAATGAAGTCGTCCCGCTTAAGGATCTCTTCCCGGCCGTGGAGCGCTGGGCGGCCGAAATCATGGAATGCTCTCCGTTGGCCGTGCAGGCGACCAAGGAAGCCGCGCTGAAGGGACTCGATATGCCGCTGGAACGGGCGGTGGACGAGAAATTCCCCGGGCTGCACAAACTGCTGCATTCCCATGATGTTGTCGAAGGCCCCCGCGCGTTTGCGCAAAAGCGCAAGCCGCAGTGGAAGATCGAATAGCGGACCCGGCTGACCCGCCCGGCCCCGGGACGGCGACAATCAGGCAAGTCAGCGATCGGCGATAGTCGCCAGGGCCGGCGATCAGTGAATGCGGCAGGTGGCGGCCGCCTGAGGTTTTTGCCAACCCATTGACAGGCAACAGCTTTCAAAGCGCGCCGCGCCACAGGCGGTTCGGCCCGAACTGGAAATCCGAACTGCGGACATGATATCTTAATTGATACTCAATTGGCGCGTCTCGTATGCGTACCGGTTTGTCTTTGATGAATCGTCAGCAATAGCTAATGCGGCGGCCACGCCGCAGCGCGGCTGTGCGGGGGAGTTTACGTGGAGGCGGGTGAGCAGGGCGGAGAGGCGACATTTGCGTTAGGCAGCGAACTGGCCGCGCGCGTGGGGCGGGACCTGAGCAGGGCGGCGGCCGCCATCGGCCGCTGGCGGCGCGAAGCGCGCGAGGCGGATCGCTTTTTGTCCGGCCGTCAATGGCATCCCGCGGACGAGGCCCGCCTCAACGAGGAAGACCGGCCCACCGCGGTTTTCAATTTCGCCCAGAAATATATCCGCATCGTTGCCGGCACCGAAAAATACAATCGCCAGGAAATAGTATTCGTCCCGCGCATGCCCCAGATGGAACTGGCTAATGCGCTGGGCGAACTCAGCACCGCCATCTATAGCTCCGTAATCGACGCCTGCAACGGTCCCGAGGAGCGCTCGCAGGCGTTCGAGGACATGCTGGTGCGCGGCATGGGTTGGACCAACTGCCGCCTCGACATGGAGCAGACCGCCGACGGCAAAATCGTGCTCGAACGCGTCGACGGCATGAAGATGCATTGGGATCCCGCCGCGCGCAAGCAAAACCTCGAGGATGCGCGCTGGGTGGCGTGCGAAGAGGAGATTCCGCTGCGCGAGGCCTGCCGGCGATGGCCCTCCCGCGAGCGCGAACTGAAAGTGGCGGAGTTTTTACGCCAGGACAATCCGCAGGACGAGCCCGATGTCGTCGAACACGCGACTCCAATCGAATATCAGCCCGAAAATCAGACCATAATTCCCGGCGGTCCGCCCTCGGGATATGTCCGGGTGGTCGAGTACCAGTATTACGAGGTCGAGCCCATTTACCGCGTCGCCGATCCCCAGACCAACCAGATCCGGGAACTCAACGAGCCCCAATTCGATACCCTGCGCCGGCGCCTGGAGCAGGCGGGGATGGTTCTGGTTGAGGAGGCGTCCGCGTCCTCGCAGACGCAGGGCACCGTAATTCCGTATGTGCGCCAGGAACGACGCGTGTACAAACGCTGCTTTACCGCGGGTCCGATCGAACTGGAGGCGGGGCCGTTGCCGGTTCAGGGCGTCGGCTTTACCTACAAGGCGATGACCGGCGGCTTCGACGCGCACGACAAGGTGTGGCGCGGGTTGCTGCACGTTTTAATGGATCCGCAGCGTTTCGCCAACAAGTTCTTCAGCCAGACCCTCCACATCATCAACAGCAATGCCAAGGGGGGCCTGCTGGCCGAGGCCACCGCTTTCGCCGATCCGGTCAAGGCGGAGCAGGACTGGGCCAATCCCAGCGCCCTGATATTGCTGGAGGACGGCGCCCTCTCCAGTGACCGCCCCCGGATCCAGGAACGCAGCCGGCCGACTTTGCCCGACGGCACGTTCGTGATGCTCAAATGGTGTATCGACGCGCTGGGTGGCGTGTCGGGGATCAATCCGGAACTGCTGGGCGCGACTACCGGCGATGTTCCGGGCGTGGCGCAGCGCCAGCGTCAAATCCAGGGGATGACCATTAACGCGGGCTATTTCAGCGCGCTAACGCGCTACCTGCGCGAGGAGGCGCGATGCGTCTTCGAGTTCATCCGCAACTTCGTTGCCGACGGGCGGCTGGTGCGCCTGGGCGGCCCTTACGATTCACGCGCGATCCCGCTGCTGCGCCAGCATCTGCCGCTTGATTACGATCTGGTGATCGACGAGCCGGCCAAATCGCCCAACGCGAAAGAAGTGTTCTGGGAGAAGATGGCGCCGATTCTGCCGATGCTGGTCAAGGCCAATGCCTTCCTTCCCGAGATTCTGGACTACAGTCCCTTCCCTGCGTCAATTGCGTCCAAACTCAAGCAGCAGCTTGCGGCCCGCATGAATTCCCCCGCTCCGCCGCCAACCGCCCGGCCGGGCGCGAAGAATCCGGCAGAAATACAAGCCACGGTCGCACAGAAAACCGCGGCGGCGGAGTTGTCGCGCGCGCGAGCGCGGGCGATCGACAGCCAGTCGCGGATGAGGCAGCTGGGCGCTGCGCTAAGTGCATTGGGCGCCATGAGGCAGGGAAAATGAGCAACGGGCGGGAGACCGGCTTCGTGCCCTTTGCCTGCTCTCTTTTATCCTTTTCTCTTTTCTCCAATATCGCCGCCGCGGAGGGCAACCGCATGAGCATCAATGATTGTATAGTCGGCGCGGCCGGTAATTATCCGTTTGCCGCAATCTGGTTTCCACCCTTCGGCAGCGCCGCCGCCCAGCAGAACACTACTGCGGATGGAAAAGCCGGCGGCGACAGCTTCGAATCGGCGCTTAAAATCCACGAGGACCGCGTCGCCGAACTGATCGGCAATCTCAGCGACGCCGAGCGCGCAATCGCCTACAAATACCTGTATGCCAGCGGGATGAGAATAGGCACGGTTGACGACGAGCTGCGTAAGGCGATTCGCAAAGAGCTGCGAATTGCCGGATAACGGCGCCGCTTTGGCGTCTGCGGAGTCATTAGCGGCGATTTGCCAATCATTTCCGTCTCGGAGAGAACGCATGGATGCCAGTCTGCTTCATGTAGTCAGTGTGGTAGCTAATCCGGTGCGATGGAAAAGTCGAATGAGGCTTTTCCATCTGTTCCTGAACGGGATGCGTGAGGCAGGGGTGAGAGTGACGGTGGTGGAATGCCAATATGGCGAACGCCCGTTCGAACTGGCCGATCAACCGGGTATCAACCATGTCGGCGTTCGCGCCAAAACCCTGCTGTGGAATAAGGAATGCCTGATCAATCTCGGCGTGCGGGACATCGCGCGCAAATTTCCCGATTGGAAGTACCTGTGCTGGTGCGACGGCGATATCCGGTTTCGCAAAGCGGGATGGGCGACCGAAACCATCCAAGCTCTGCAACAGTATGAAGTCGTGCAGCCCTGGGTTGACGCCTATGATCTCGGGCCCAACGACGAGCATATCCAGGCGCATAAGTCGTTTTGCCATGAATGGTGGATGAACGGGACCGCCGCGGTATGTCCCCGCGGCCCGGTATGGTGGAAATTTGCGGGCGGCCCTTACCATTATCCGCACTCCGGCTATGCGTGGGCGTGCACGCGCGCGGCGTATGAATGGCTCGGCGGACTGTTCGAACTGGCTGTGATGGGCGCCGGAGACCACCATATGGCCTACGCGCTGATCGGCAGAGCCGAATACTCAATTCCAGGACTGCCGGGCACCAGGCGGGGAGTTACGCCGCCGTATTGGAAGCATCTCAAGCGCTGGCAGGAACGCGCGCTTCATCATGTAAACCTCAATATCGGCTTTGTGCCGGGAACGATTGAACATTACTTCCACGGTCGCAAGTTCGATCGCAGGTATGTCGATCGATGGCAGATAATGATCGAACATCAATTTGATCCGGACACCGATATCAAGCGCAATTCTTTCGGAGTTCTGGAGCTGGCCGGCAACAAGCCGGGGCTTCAGCACGACCTCGACGTGTATTTCCGCCAGCGCAACGAGGACGTCAATTCGCTGCAATAACCACAGGTCCGCGCTCAGGCGGAGACCGGAAATCGGGGGGAGAGATGAGGAAAGTTCAGCGTTACGGTTGGAGACGCGATTTGCCGGATGCGCGCGACCAGCGCCTGCGTCCGACCCTGGCCGAGCTGCCGGAAAAGGTCGATTTGCGCCCGAAGTGTCCGGCGATTTACGATCAGGGCGAAATCGGCTCGTGCACCGCCAATGCAATCGCGGCGGCCCTCGAATTTGATTTGATAAAGGAGGGAAGGGAGGCGTTCACCCCGTCGCGCTTGTTTATCTATTACAACGAGCGCGCGATCGAAGGCAGTGTCGGCTCCGACAGCGGCGCGCAGTTGCGCGACGGATGCAAAAGCGTCGCCACCGCAGGCGTGTGTCCGGAACCACAGTGGCCGTACCTGCAGAATCTTTTGTTCGTCAAACCCGCAGCCGTCTGTTACCGGGAAGCGCGGCGGGATTTGGCGCGCAATTACTTTCGCGTGCCGCAAGAGCTTTTTGCGCTCAAATCCTGTTTGGCCGCCGGCTATCCCTTCGTGTTCGGCTTTACGGTGTATGACGCCTTTGAGAGCGCCGAAGTCGCCGCCAGCGGCATACTCAATCTGCCCGCCGCCGACGAGTCCGTGATTGGCGGACACGCCGTGATGGCCGCCGGCTACGATGATCGGGAAAAACGATTCATCGTACGCAACTCGTGGGGTATGCATTGGGGCATGCGCGGCTACTTCACGATGCCGTATGCTTACCTTGAAAATCCGGAGCTGGCCTCGGATTTCTGGACCTTGCGCCGCTACCTGTAGGAGCGCCGCCATTTACCCGGGCAGGCAATGATATTGCGCTGACCTTCTCCACGCCAGATGGACTTTTCGAAACAAACCGCACTGGTTATCGACCAGGGACTCTACGTCCATGTCGCGCAGCGGCTCGCGCAATCATTCGGGCGCGTGCTCTACTACTGCAATGGATGGCGAACGGCGTTTCCCGTTTCCGAACGGTTCAACGTTGGCGCGGGCCTGGAGGGAATCCAGCGCGTTCCCAACGCCTGGGACCATGTCGAGAACGCTGACCTCATAGTGTTTCCCGATACCTATTTCGCCGGTGAGCAGGCATTTTTGCGCCGTCAGGGCAAGCGGGTCTGGGGTTCGGGACATGCCGAAATTCTCGAGCTTTACCGCGACGAACTCAAGACCGTGATGAAGAGCGCCGGCCTGCCGGTAGCGCCCTACCGTATTATCGTCGGAATTGACGCATTGCGCGATTACCTCAGGGACAACCCCGGAGTTTACGTCAAGGGCAATGTCTTTCGCGGCGACGTGGAAACCTTCCGCAATACCAACTGGGTAGTGACGCAGCCGCTGCTCGATGATCTCGCGAGCCGACTCGGGCCGCGGCAAGCCTCCACCGTATTCGTGGTCGAGGATCCGATTGAAGGCGTTGAAACCGGGTATGACGGCGCCTGTATCGACGGCCGCTTTCCCTCCGTTGCCTGCTTCGGTTACGAGGCCAAGGACGCGGGCTATATCGGCAGGGTGGTTGACTATGAGGATCTGCCGCCGCCCTTGAAGGAGGTGAACACGAAATTGGCGCCGGCGATGGCGGCGCTGGGGTGCCGCAGCTTTTTTTCAACCGAGGTCCGAGTCGGGCCCGACCGCCAACCTTATCTGATGGATCCCGCGATGCGCGCCGGCTCCCCGCCCTCCGAAGCCTATATCGAGCTGTTTTCCAATTGGGACGAGGTGATCTGGGCCGGCGCCGACGGCGAAGTTGCCGAATTCAAACCAGTCGCGCTCTATGCCGCCGAAATCATCCTGCGCTCGCAATGGGCAACCAAGCATTTCCTGGCCCTCGACATACCGGATTCAGTGCGCCGCTTCATCAAAATTCACGGCCATTGCCGGATCGAGGGACGCGACTACGCGGCGCCGCTGGGGATTCGGGAGGTCGGCGCTGCGATCGGTTTGGGCAATTCCCTGGAGGATGCGGTAAACGCCGCCCTCGAGCATGCGCAAGCCGTCCAGGGACTGGAGCTGGAGTTCGATCGCGACGCGCTCAACTCGGTGATGGATTCGATCGAACAGGGACAGCAGTTCGGTATCGACTGGTAAATCACGCCGGCGCCAAGGAAATTTCGTCAGCGACATGCTCAACGTGCAGATCAGGACAATTCCTCATCATTTTCAGGAATACGATACGGTTGGCAATTACTGGCGCGACCTGGATGAAGCCGGAGGCGAGTGTCTGCAGATCCGGGTCTCGCGCATGGGCGACCGCCGCTACGAATTTCTGGTCGCCCTGCACGAGCTGATTGAGGCGTTTTTGTGTGACTGGCGGCGTATTCCTTTCAGCCAGATCACCCGCTTCGATATCGAGTACGAAAGCAAGCGGCGCAAAGGTGAACCAATTGAACCCGGCGACTCGATTCAGGCGCCCTACCGCCGCGAGCATCAATTCGCCGAGCGCGTCGAACGCCTCGTGGCGCGCGAACTTGAAGTCCAATGGGCGCAATACAGCCGCGCAGTCCAGCGGCTTTGAAAATCAGCTATCCGCGCGAAATCGGTTCGCAAAAGCACAAGTTAGAGGAGTTGTGAGATGGCGATGAAGAAGAAGGACGCCGATCGGGCGGCCATGGAATCGATGGAACCCGCCAATATTGCTTCCTTTGGCGAGGACCCGGAACTGCTTGACCCCGCCGAGGAGGCCGCGCTCGCTTCCGGTAATGCCGCAGATGCTCAGCCCCCGGAGCAGGACGCGGCGCAGCGCGTTGACCCGGCGCAGGAGCGGACCGTCCGCCAGGTCGAGCAGGCCGGCGACGATGACAGCCACGACGACGGCGCCGCGCCATTGTCGGATGAACAGGTCCGCAAGATGGCTCCCAACGACAGTGTCCCGGCGTGGTCGCTGGTCAAGGAGCGGCAGGAGAACCGCTCGCTCAAGCGCCATCTGGAGGAGTTGAACCGCAAGCTGGCCGAGCACGAGGAGAAATGGAATCGCGTCAGCGAACGCTTGCGTCTGCTCCAGGAGCGCGCGGCGGCCGAGGTCAATGCGGCTGCGCGTCCGGCCGTCGATCCCGAACCCGATCCCGCAGCCGATCCCCAGGCGCATTATCAATGGGAACTGCGCCAGCATCGGCGCGCGCTCGAAGCCCTGCATCAGCAGCAGCAATTCAATACCGCGCAAGCCCAGGCCGCGCACCATCAAGCGGTGCTCAGCGGCCTGGAGCAGGAGTTCATCCTTGCGGGCCATCCCGACTATTACGACCGGGTCAAATTTCTGCGCGAGCGGCGCAATCGCGAACTGGAACTGATGGGCTACACCGACGCCGCCGAGCGGGCCCGCATAATCGCCAATGAGGCGTCGATGCTGGTCAGCGGGGCTATCCGCCAGGGCCGCAATCCGGCGATGGTTGCGCACGAACTGTCGGAGCAGTGGGGCTACAAGAGGATGGCGGCGCCGTCAACGGCGCAGCCCACAGGCGCCGACGCCGTCAGCGCAGCCGATCAGATCCGTGAATTGCAGCGCAAGAAAGCCGCCTCCAGCAGCCTGCAGGCAATCGCGTCGCGTCCCCCGGACGGCCCGGTCACGCTTGAAGACATCGCCGACATGGACGACGAAGCATACGAGCGCTACGTGGACAAAAACGGCGGTGATCTGGCCGCCCTGTTCCGCTCCGCCCGCTAAAACGCATTGCAATCGCTTCAGGCCGGCGACAACTCGATCACGTAGCCGTCGGGGTCCTGGACGTAGGCATAGAGCACGCCGGGAGCGTGCTGGCCCTTGCTCAGGAACTTGCCGCCGGCCGCCACGACCGCAGCCACCGCGTCGTCGAGGCTGCCGCCTTCGATCCGGAAGCCGAAATGGGCCACACCCTGTGGCCCCACGGGCTCGGTCTGATGCAACGTAATCACGTCGTCGGCGCCTTGCGGGCTGAGGAAGACCATCCGCGGACCCTGGCGGAAGTTCTCGACCAGGCCGAACGCCTTTTGGTAAAAACGCACCGACCGCTCAATGTCGCTGACGTTCAGATTAATGTGATAAAGTCTGCGCGCCTTGACCATGGCCGCTGCTCCTCATGCGATCTTAACCCTCAATTTTCGCGCCCGCGCCCGCGCCCACTCAAGCCACCCCCGCCAGCCGGGACTGTCCGCGGCCGAACTTCCCGCAAAGGGATATGGGAACCGGCCGCCCGATGTGGAGACAAGCGCGTGCGATTCTGCTATCACTGGGCAAAACGCAACCGGGCAGATCGCGGCGCGACTGCCACGGCGGGCCGCACCGGGCCTGATTGAGGAGGCGCAAAGATGCATTTGATGTACTTTACCGAGCAACCGATGTCGACCTATCCGGCCGCGGAAGGCGACCGTTACGGATACACCGCGTTGCTGTTCCCCAACAAGTTCTTCGACCCGATTTCCGGAAGCCGGCTTTATAACGAACGGCTCGAAGAATATCAGTACGTGGAAGAATGCGGTTGGGACGGCATCATGCTCAACGAGCACCACAACGCGCCGTTCTGCATGCAGGCCAAATGCAACATCTTCGCCACCGCCATCGCGGCCACGACCAAGCGGGTCAAAATCGTACTGCTGGGAAATCCCTTGCCGGTGGCCGACAATCCCATCCGCCTGGCCGAGGAACTGGCGATGATCGACCTGCTCTCCAAGGGCCGGCTGGTCCCCGGAATCGTTCGTGGTGGCGGCGTCGAGGCCTTCGCCAGCAACACCAACCCCGCCTTCAATCGCGAGCGCTTCGAAGAGGCCCACGATTTGATCATCAAGACGTGGACCCATCCGGGCCCCTGGCGCTGGGAAGGCAACCATTATCAGTTCCGCGTGGTCAATCCCTGGGTAATCCCGATGCAGAAGCCCCATCCGCGCATCTGGGTTCCGGGCGTCTCCAGCCGCGAAACCATCGTATGGTGCGCGCAGCACGGCTATCCGTACATCGCGCTCAATCTGCCGATCGCGGCCGGCAAGGAAGTGTGGCGGCTTTACGACGAGACTGCGGAGAAGTCCGGTTATCAGGCCGGCCCCGAATATCGCGGCTATCTGCTGCGGGTGCGCGTGGACGAAACCGAAGAGAAGGCCTTGCGCAACGCCCGCGAGTTCATGTGGATGCAGGGCGAGTTCACCGGGCTGACCCATCCGGTGTGGGCGGCGCCCTCCGGCTACCTGGGCGAATGGGCGCGGCGGCCGATGGCGGAGTTGCGCGCCGGCTATCGCACCAAGGCCAAACATGAACGCGTCACCCTGGAGGATCAGCTCAAGAATCTGACGCTGATCGCCGGCACGCCCAAACAGGTCATCGAGAAGCTGCGCATTTACCTCGAGGAGACCCGCCCATCGATCGTGGCGCTGTGGGGCAACGACGGCAGAATCAGCCACGAAGACTCGATGAGTTACATCCGGCTGATGGGTCAGGAGGTGCTGCCCGCGCTGCGTGAAATGGGCAAGGAGCTGGGCCTCAACAGTCCGTTCGAGTTGAACACGCCGGTCAGCCGCGCCTACGCCAACGTCAAACCGGAAATACCCACCCAGGAGGCCCGCTGGGCGTCCTGAACGATCGCACCCGAAAGCGGCCGCGGCCAAGGCCCGGCTTGCAGACACCTTTCATCAGACCCGCTGCCTTCACGGAGCGGGTCTGATGTTGATGCGGCGTGGCTCCCAGCCGCGGCTTTTGCTGTGCGCCCCACAGCGATGCCGGTCAGCCGTCGTCCAGCCCACGCGGGGACGCCTGCCTTGTCAACGATTGGACGTCTCTTGCGCGACAATCCGTTCGTCCGCGCCTACGGTTTGGTTTCGCCAGGCATTGGGAAATGCGGTTTCATCGGCTCTCCGGCGTTCTGACCTTGCGTGTTCGGCTGCACGCCCAGGGCCATCAGCGCGTTGTCGAAATGCTGCGCGCTCTCCCTGTTCAGACCATGATTCAGCTCGTTCATCGCGAGTCCGAACTGAGCGTCCGCCACGCTTACATCTCGGCCTTTGGCTTTCGCCTTCTCGATCTCATGCTCGACATACACCGCATTGGCGCGGGCCCACTGGTCAGGGTTCATGAAGCCAACGCCTGGCCCTGTGATGAGAGTGTTGTTGGTAATCGCATGAGGATTACCGCTTGCTGGTCGCGGACTGGACGCGCTGTTTTGCCCGATCATGGTAGGGATGGTGTAAACACCACCCATAGCGATCGGCGCTGACAACAGCAAAGCGCCAGCCAAAGCGGAAACAACAAATCCCGGTTTCATCTCCTTTCTCCTTTGCTTATAAAAATGGCAATCTGCCATCAAAAGCCATTGTGACCAGTAATTCGCGCGGTTCATTGGGCGCGCGAGCCTATCTATGAAACCGTCGTCGCTTGCCTGCAGTTTCGTCCGGCAGGGTTTGACGCACCATGCTCACCTCCTTTTCCACGAGTAGAAAAGTTCCCAAAGGGCGGGAACCAGAAACAAAGTCATTACCGTCGAAACCGAAAGCCCGCCGATTACCGAGCGGGCCAGCGGAGCTGACGCTTCCGAGCCCGTCTCCAGCTTCATCGCGACCGGCAGCAGGCCGGCCACCGTCGCCAAAGCGGTCATCAGAATCGGCCGCATACGGATGCGCGCCGCCTCGACCGCAGCCTGCCGCAGCGCCATCCCCTGTTCACGCCGGACGTTGGCGAAATCGATCAGCAGGATGGCGTTGGAAATGACGATGCCGATCATGACAATGACGCCCATCATGGATTCGATGTTGACCGTGGTGCCGGTTGCCCACAGAATCCAAACCACTCCGATTAACCCCATGGGCACGGAGAACAGAAAGATGAACGGATCCAGCCATGAGCGGCTCTGGGCCACGCCGACCAGGTAGACCACCACGATCGCGAGGAGGAAGCCGCTTTTGAAGCTGGCAAAGGTCTTTTCCATCATTTCGACTGAGCCGCGGTAGTAGATTTTGATGTTGCGCGGCGGGACAAGCCTGCTCACAACGCGGCGCACCGCATCAAGCGTGCCGCCAAGGTCGGAGGTGCGCGGCGCGACCATCACGTCAACCACGCGCTGTATATTGTAGTGGTCAGCCTCTGATGGATAAGTGGCATAAGAGAGGCTGGCGACGTCGCGCAACAGTATTGATTGTTCATGGCCCTCGCCGGTGGAAGGACGCCCCGGATTGGGTAGAAAAGTGGAACTGTAAATCGAGTTCGGATCCACGCGCCGAGCGACCGGGATGTTGAGCAGGGTTTCCAGTGAGTTGATGTTTTTCTCGAAATACTGCGCACTCAAGTAGTAGTCATCGCCTGATATCGGGTCGATCCAGATCGACGGTTTGATCATCTCATTGTTGTCAATCGCTGTAATCAGGTTGGTGACCACCTGGTGCTCAGTGACGCCCAGGCGCGCCGCCCGCGTGCGATCGACGTTGACTACCAGCGTTGGATAGTCGGCGATTTCACGGATCTCCGATTGGCGCACCTCGGGCAGGCGTTCCAGGCGCCGCTCGATATTCTGGGCGAAGCTGAACATCTTCGGAAAGGGCTCGGTCATCGGCGCGCTGAGCTGGACGTCTATTGGCGCGGCCGCGCCAAAGTTGAGAACGGCGTCGATGATGCTGCCGGATACGAAAAAGGTCTGCAATTCGGGCATTTGTCTGGCAAGGACGCGGCGCAGGCGGTTTTCGTAATATAAAGTGGATTTGCTGTGGCCTTCTTTCAACGACACCATAACCTCGCCGGTGTCTTCGCCCGAATTGGTGGTGTAGATCGCCGACACATTGGGCACCACACCGAGATTGGCAACCACTGTTTTCAGATCGTGCGGCCCGATGACCTGATGGATGATGCGGTTGAGGCGGCGCGCGGCAGCTTCGGTCAGCTCCAGCCGCGTACCGACCGGGGTGCGGATATCGATGACGAATTTGCCCGCATCGGTGCGCGGAAAAAGGCGCTCGCCAAGCAACGGAAACAGCATCATCGAAGCTGCGAAAAGCGCCGTCACTCCCCCGATCAGCACCGCCTTGTGATCGAGCACGCGGTCGAGCAGCGCGGCGAACCGTTCAGCGAAACGCTCGTAAGCGCGGTCGAAGGCAACGAGAAAACCCCCGCGCTCGCCGTTGTCGCCGTGATGTTCCTGGGCATCGTCCGCCGTCAGGTAGCGCGCACAGAACAGCGGAATGATTGACATCGAAACCACGTACGACGCTCCCATCGAGAACACAACCGCAAGGGCGAGCGCGCTGAACAGATACTTGGCAACGCCGAAAAGGAATATCACCGGCAAAAACACCACGATCGTGCTGATGGTGGAAGCGAGCACCGCGTAGGAGACTTCTTCGGCGCCCGCGCGAGCGGCCACTGCGGGCGCTTCGCCGGCGGCCAGATGGCGGTTGATGTTTTCCAGCACCACCGTGGAGTCGTCCACCAGCCGGCCTATCGCAAGAGTGAAGCCGCCCAGCGTCATGATGTTGATGGTCGCGTTTGAGAAATAAAGACCGATGATTCCTGCCAGGATCGAGAGCGGAATCGAAAGAAATATGGCGAACGTGGATTTGAAGTTGCCAAGAAAAATCAAAATCATCAGCGAAGCGAGAATAGCGCCGGACGCGGCCTCGTGCTCGAGCGAATGGACGGCGTCAAGGATGGTGTCTTCCTGGCTGAACAGGGTATTAACCTTTTCTCCCTCGTTTAATCCAGTGACACCGTGAACCGCCTTTTTGATTCCCTCGATCACTTCGAGTGTGTTGGCGCCGGTCTGCTTGAAAATGGGTACATATACCGCGGGTTTGCCATTGATCAGTACCAGATTGTATTGGATTTCGGCGGCCTCTTTAGCCTCGCCGATACTGCCGAACATCACCGGCGCGCGCCCGGGGCCGAGTTCAACCGGCACGCGATCGATATCCTTTGGTTTGGGCACTTCGGCGTTGGCATAGATATAGTAGTCATAGCTGCCGATTTTAGCGTCGCCGGCCGGCAGGATCTGATTGGTCGCGTTGATTGCGCGCACAACGGCCATCGGCGTCAGCCCCAGCACCTGCAAGGACTGGCCATGCAGATAGGCCATGATTTGACGGATTTTTCCACCGAAGGGATAGGGTACCGACGCGCCTTGAACCGTCGCCATGAAATTGCGCACGTTATAGCGCGCCTGGTTTTGCAGTTCGGTCTGGCCATACGGGCCGGTGACGGTAACTAGAATTACTGGAATGGACGATGAGGCGTTATATTTGAGCACCAGCGGCGGCAGCGTGCCGGGCGGCATCAGCCCCAGATCCCCCATCGCCAGCGTGGCCAGATTCGCCGCCGCGGCGTCCATGTTGACGTTGCTGTGGAAATACACCGTCACCAAACTGACGCCAGGAAGCGAACGCGATTCGATATGCTCGATACCGCTGCCCAGAGTGAAGAAACGCTCGTAACGGCTGGTGATGTCCTGCTCCATTGCCAACGGCGCAAACCCCGGATAGAAAGTGGCCACCACTGCCGCCTTGATATGCAGCCGCGGAAAGACATCAACCGGCATCCGGTAAAATGCGGTCACCCCTAGCAAAACCGTCAGCAACGCCACTACTACGATCAGGTACGGATTTCTCAACGAAAAGCCTGGCATCGTCCTTACCTGTCAACCCGTGTGCCCGCTGCGTTGGTTTTCTTGTTGCGTATTTTGAGCGCTTCGTCCAAAACCTTTTTCATCTTTCCCTACCGCCAGCATGGAATAATTCGGCTTTCTATTTGATCGATCGCCTCTTGCGCGAGGTTCCGGCGCTGCCAGCATGATGAGAAAAGCGCCGCCTGCCGGCCGCCAATAGTCACTCCGGATGGCATTTCCGTGTCGGCCGCAGAGCAGCCATGACCAGGCGGTATAGTGCTGGCTGCTGGTACCAGACAAAGTGTTGGCGTCTGGAGGCAGCGATGCTGTTGCTTCGATGCCATCGGTATCCTCCGCGTCGCTTATCGTCGAAGGTTTGACCGTCAGCCCGCGTTTTGCGGCCAGATGTCTCGAAATATCGAAAATGAGCAAGGGCGCGCAGCCGCCCGGCGATAAGGACGTTATGCGGGGTCGTCCCTATCCTCACACGATGCGCGCGGGCGCGCCGGCCAATTCTCCATTGGCCACAGCGCTGCGAACAAGGTCATTCGCAACCGCACAAAGCGCCGGCTGGTTCCAGCGTCAGTCAGCAGACCCGTGGCGGATGGCGCCTGCGGGTGCGTGCTGCGCCGGCTCACCTCTTGCAAAGCGTGGCGAGTCAACTGTTGGTGTTGAACAGCAATCGCGGTCGAGCACGCCGCGCTGATGGCGTGCAACGGACGCTGCACTTGCGCCACGCCTAACAGACATATGCAGGCGGCCACGAGCGTGGCCGCCTGAGCAAAGAGGCGGTGATGATTCGCCGAAACCATTTCATCAACCCCTCCGACTGTTCGACGGGCGCGACGCCGGGTTTATTCGACTGCTTTGTCAGCTCCGCCGGCCATGCCTCCGAATTGGTGACAGTGCATTCGGCCCCGGCATCGGGTGTTACAGTCGTTTGCCCGCAATCTCGGTGGATAGTCGCGCGCTAAAGAGCATAGCGATCAAATCCATATCTGGTAGCTGCGTGGACGAAGTCCGCCGACGATAGCCGCAATTGCTGACCTTGTGCCAAATGCATTCGCTTGGCCGCGAGACTTCGTAACAAGTCCCACGTTAATACTCAGTTAGTAGGAACTGAGAAAATAGTTGCTGTATTCAACGACAAGCTGGGACTGGGCAGCGCTTGATCACAAACGCGGCAATGCCGACATGATCCAGTGTTCGATTGGATTGCGAACGATCCGGCGCCGCGTCCGTCTGCGGCGATATCGCCGATGATGGACCGGTGCAATCGCCGATGACTCCCATCCCGAAGACCACCATCGGGCGGTCCTCGGGCTCGGCGCGCCTGGCGTATAGGATACTCGTGAGACCCCGGCACCGGGTGATTCGCCGGGGGAGATTTCAACCCGCCCTACACCTTTACGATCGAGACCTATTTGTTTCGCCGCCGCACGCGAGAGATCGATGGAGCGTCCTTTAACATAGGGTCCGCGATCGTTGATTCGAACCACAACCGTCCGGCCATTGGAGACGTTGGTCACTGCGACATGCGAGCCCAGCGGCAGTGAACGCGACGCTGCGGTGAGCCCATTGGGATCGAAGATTTCGCCGCTGCTCGTACGATGCCCCTTGAATTCATTTCCGTACCATGACGCGGTAACAACGCGGGATGATCCTGCTGAAAGCGGCGCGGATGAGTAGGATGGGGAGCGCGAAATCGGATTAGTCGAGTACGTCGAGCAGCCCGACACCAGCGCGAGGACAGCGACGCGAAGCAGCCCGCCCCAAAAGCCAACGGGCGCCACAATCAGGCGCCGGATCGATCCCGTCCGCGTTGGCTTCCTCGCTCGCTGCTCCATCCTGACTCCGCTAGCCGTGAATTCGAACTTAAGCTCAGCAGTGCCGATAAAGCAACTATTTGCGAGAGGGCGTCTGCGGGTAGCGGCTTTTCCAATCTCGATTTCGCCGGGCCAAAGCAGCCTGTAGCGCGTTTTACTGACGGCGCGAGGCAGCCACGGTCAGATCGCACCAGACCCGTACGCCCGGAAGGTCGAGCGCGTTTTTGTGCGCGCGGGCAAGATGGTTCAATGCGTTCAGATTGGGATCGACCAGATTGACCAGTTCCGGCCGCTGCGCGATCGCCTTCAACAGCGCCAGTTTGTCCACCACCTCCGCGCGCCAGTTCTCGCGAAAACTGACGCTTTCAACGCGCCCCCCGTCTTGCGCGCCATCGGATCTTTCCGCTGCCGCGGCCTCGCACGTACCGCCGGTCAATCCATCCTCATGCCCCAGCGCCAGCCTCCATGCCGCAAGTTTGGCATTAACAGCTCGGCGCGCCTCGCGGTAAGGCGCCAGCGCTTCGTTCTCCTGTCTGCAGAGCGCCGCGTGGGCCTTGAACGCCGCCTGCTTGGCCGGCGCGAACCATTGCAGAATCCTTCGCTCGCGCGCGTCAATTTCCTGGCGCCATCGGCCCGCCAGCTCGGCGGCCTGATGATTGGTCACTTCCAGTTCCGCAATCCTGGCCGCGAAATTTCGAGCCGCCAATACCAGTCCCCGAGAGCCGCGTGACAGCCGAGCCGAACTATCCGGCCTTTTGCGCTTGGCTGCTTGCCGATTGGCTGGCAGCGCGCCGCCGCGTGAGCGTTTCACTGCAAAAAAACCTCCCGCCACAATCCAGCCCCGCGCTCACCCCGTCTTCCTCCAGATGCGCGCCGCATTCAACGCTGGAGTTTGCGCCGGTGATGCCGGTTTCCCTGCGGACCCCTGGATGGCCTGCGCGATGCACGCGTGGTCCGACCCGTCGCGTGGCACGCTCACAGTTTCAATCTGGATGAGCCGGCGGGGCCGGGGAGCGTTTCCGCCATCCGATTCCTCATTCCGCCCTTCTCCCCCGGCCCCGGCCGCACTCGCATCTGCGTGGGCGCGACGGTGTCTTCACTCCGTTGCTCCACTGCTCTCCGCCGTGTCCTACCGCCCATTCCACTCTGTCTAGGGTTTCGGATGCGCCCCCCGTACGTTGACGATTATCTTAAATCGCCATTCCGGTTTCTGTCAAATCTGATTGACAGTTTTTTGTGCTAATGGTTAATCTCAAGGATCATGGCGTTTACGCAAATCGAGGATTTTCGGCCGAAAACCGCCATTCATCCACATCCGCGGCTCCGGCACCTCGTCTTGCGCCGCGACATCATGGATAAAATGTCTGTCAAAATTGAGAGCGTTTGTCTTGACGAATAGTCAAATAAAGGCTTAAAGTGAAGCCGCTCAATGAAACCACTGCGAAAATCTGAAGCCTGGCGCAATCAGTTCAGGGATAACGGCAAAAGGCGTAATTCACCTTCTGTTGCAGAAAAAAGCAAGTCTGCCGCCTCCTGGTCGCCAGAACTCACCAATATCGTCAAGACCGCAATCCGGATAATTGCGGGTTCAAGACCGGGAGAAGTGGCGCGCGCCGCCCGGCTTATCGGCGTGAGCGAACCTACGCTCTACCGATGGCGTCGCGCCGGAAACATGGCCGAAGCACGCGGCGCGGAACTGCTGCGGGTGTACGAACTGACCGGTTTGCCGGTTGAACTGCTAATCAGAAGTTGACTTTTGATAAAGCCGATGCTTGCGATTACAGCGCTTTGTGCATGGATGGAGATTTAAACGGGCTAAGACCAGAAAGCGATCGGGGGGTACCAAGAATGGATTCCGACATCATTACTGTGAAAGAAGCTGCCGAACGTCTGCACGTCGCAGTCAATACCATCTACAACTGGATCACTGACGGGCGTTTGACCTACGAGGACGGATTGTTCAGGGTCCGCCGGCGCACGCTGTTTCATTGGCCTACTTTGAAGGCGCGGGCGCTCAGCGGCAGTCTGGACCCCAGCCATGGCGAGGGACGCTAACCCAACGCTTGACGGAAAATAGCAATGGCCGGGGTACATGCGCAAAACGGGCGTCTGCTGCTCACCTTCCAGTTGGCACACAACGGCGCAAAAATCCGCTGCCGCGAATTTCTCGGACTGGCTGACAACCGCGACAACCGCCGCCTTGCCGCCCGCATCGCCGCTCAGGTCGAGCGCGATCTCGCCGCTGGCACTTTTGAATACGCGGTGCGGTTTCCCGCCAGCCGTAAGCCCCAGCGGCTTGGCCTCCAGCCCGCGCAGGGCCCCAGTCCCAAACTGGCGGACTATGCGCGCCAATGGCTGGAAGCCCACCGGGCGCATCTGACCGCCGGCACCTTTTATGATTATGGACTTTTAATCAAAAAACAGATCGCAGGAACCGCGTTGGGCGGCAAGGCGCTGGACCAGATCAGCCGCCGCGACCTCGACCGCTGGCTGGTCGAACTCCAGCAAGCCGGCACCGGGCCGCGGCGCGCCAACATGGCGTTGGCTCGGCTGAAAACCATCTTTCGCCTTGCCGAAGAGGAGGGCCTGATTGCGGACAACCCTGCGCGTCTGGTTCGGAGCCTGCGCGAGCCGCGCGCGGCGATTGATCCCTTCACCAGACAGGAAACTCAATCGCTGATCGACGCGGCCGCGCCAGGTACCGAACGAGCATTTCTCACCACCCTTCTGCTGGCGGGGTTGCGCCCCAGCGAGGCTTTGGGTCTGCGATGGCGCGACGTGGATTTGGACCGCGCGGTCATCAGCGTCCGTCGCGGGCGCACTCGATGGGGCGACGGCATGACCAAAACTGAAGCTTCCGAACGCGAAGTCGACATCGTCGCGCCGCTGGCCGCCGAACTCGACACCATCTCGGGGCCCCGGCGCATCGAGGATTATGTTTTTGTCGGACCCAACGGCGCCCCCCTGGACTGGAATAATTTTCGCCAGCGCAACTGGCGCCGTTTACTGCGACTTGCGGGGCTGCGGATGCGCCCGCCATATCAATGCCGTCACACGTATGGCGCCAACCTGCTCTCGGATGGCGCCAATCCGCATTACGTTGCTCACCATATGGGTCATTCAACTCTCGCCATGGTAATTCGGCATTATGCGCGTTGGACCCACAAACCCGAGCGCGACCCTCGAGCATCCGAGCTCGCCGTGGCCCGCTTCTAAGCCACGAAACTTCTCTAATTTCTACCATGGCAGAATTGTGGCAGCAGCGCGGTGGCAAAATTGTGGCAGCCATCGCATTTGCCGTGTGAGGCTTCGATGAGCTACAACTTTAGCCCGTTTGTGCAGCATTCAGCACGTTATCCGTCATCCGGCCATCCGCCCGCCAACTCCCTCCAACGCCCCGCCCCCAGCTTCCCAAGCTGGACGTCACGGGTTCGTGAGTTTTGGGTGACGATTTAAAGGGCTAAAAGTTGGGGCCGCGGCGCTTGGGTGCGCCGCGGCCTCGGTTGGTTAGTGGTCTGTTACTGCGGCTGTGGCACTAACTCGACGCGTCGGTTTTGGGCTCGGCCTTCGGCAGTGCGGTTGGTTGCGACAAAGTGGGTTTTGCCATAACCGTGGGTGACCAGGCGGCTGGCAGGTATGCCCTTGTCCTCCAAGTATCGCGCCACCGCCTCGGCGCGCCGCTGCGATAGCCGCAGATTGTAGCGGTAACCGCCAATGGCGTCGCAGTAGCCGTTTACGTCAACCGTAACGTTGGGATGCTTGGACAGGATGTCCGCGGCTTCATCCAGAATCGGCACGGCATCAGGCCGGATGTTGTATTTGTTGAAATCGAAGTGTACGCCACGAAGGATAATGCGTTCTTGTGGAGCCGGGGGAGGCGGAGGCGGTGGCGGTGGCGGTGGGGGAGGTGGTGGCGGGGGAGGGGGAGCTGCGGCCGGTTTTGCGAGCAGGTAACCTGCTACGGCGCCAATCAGAGCGCCCCCGCCGACACCCGCGCCACATCCGATCGCATAAGTCGTCGGGTCGTCATCATCAATTCCAGCGGCAGTGCCGCAACCGATCGCGCCTCCCACCAGCGCTCCAGTGCCGGCGCCAATCATCGCTCCCTGTCTTTGTTCTGGCGACATCGCACAGCCGGGAACCAGCAATGCGAGCGCGGCTAGCCAGAGTAAACCTGTACCAAGTTTTCTCTTCACCCTTCCTGACCTCCCTGTTCCGATAAAGATATCGACCGTTGTCCGTTGAGACCAGCAAATTGTTGGCCTCGGGCCGTTAAAATGCAATTAAAAAAAGTTAGGATCACGGCTAGCCTAAAGAAACCACAAACGAGAATCTTTCGTGGTCGACCTGTTCCTAGCGCTAGGCGAAGAGCGCGTGCGGTTGACAAGGGTAGGCGGAGGAATTAAATTGAGAATCAGTTTCAATATCAACGATGCCTAACTGGTCGGCATCGACGGTGAAACGATGATTCTTTGTCAGTGCTCAGCAGTGACCGACGCCACAATCGAAAAGCTTATCAGTGAGGGTGCCTCGACCCTGCGCTCAATCGTCAAAAGCTGCGGCGCCGGCCGCCGCTGCGCGCCATGCCAGGCCGAGATCAAATCGATGCTCTATCGCGCAGGCCGCGGCGCGGGTTATGATAGCTCCAACAGCGCCCCTTGCGCCCATTAAACCACCAGCCGCTATCGGCTGTCTCCTCTGTTAAGGAGCATCGAGCATGAAGGGAGATACCCGGTTAATCGAGGCTCTCAACGAAATTCTTACCGGCGAACTTACCGGCATTAATCAATACTTCATCCACGCCAAAATGTGCGAGAACTGGGGCTACCAGCGTATTGCCGAAAAGGTCCGCGGCGAATCGATCGAAGAGATGAAACACGCGGAGGATCTGATCGAGCGCATCCTACATCTGGAAGGCGTGCCCAACATGCAGCGCCTTGAAAAGGTCAAAGTCGGAGAAAAGGTCGCCGAGCAGTTCAAGCTCGATCTCGAACTTGAAAACACCGCAGTGGCGCGCTTTAACAGAGCAATCGGTCTGGCGGTCGAATTGCGCGACAACGCCACCCGCGAGATGCTCGAAGAGATGCTGGTGTCAGAAGAAAAACATCTGCATTGGCTGGAGACCCAGATCGAGTTGATTAGCCAAGTGGGTGAAGCCAACTATCTCGCCCAGCAAATTAACAAATAACCGACGGCAGATGTAGCGGCGCACATGGGGCCTGAGTGGCGTCGCAAGCCGGGATGAGCATGCCGCCACGGTACGATGGTTTCGGACATCGAGACCAGCAAGCCTGTGGTGTACCGCCGACAATTGTGTAAATCCGCGGCATGCCGATAAATGATCCGGCTTTTGCGCGGTGCCCTTGCCCTCATGCGACCCGCCATTGCGCTTGATGGAGTGCGACCCCCCGCGCTACAAAAGCCATTGCGTGTGAAGGAGTGCGGCAATGGTGAAGGTGATTGTTGAGAAGGATATAGCGGTGCCGATGCGCGACGGGGTGGTGCTCAGAGGTGATCTGTACCGGCCCGACAGCAACGAGAGACTGCCGGTCCTGCTGAATCGCACGCCCTACGGCAAGGGTGGACCGCTGCTGGCCAGTGTTATGGATCCGATTCGCGCGGCTGCGCATGGTTACAACGTCCTCATCGTTGACTGCCGAGGCCGGTTCAGCTCGGAAGGAACGTGGAACTGTTTCACGGTCGAGCCGCAGGACGGCTACGACACGGTGGAATGGGCCGCGCGCCAGCCGTGGGCAAACGGGACAGTGGGCAGCTTCGGGCCCTCATACATGGGCGCGACGCAATGGCTGACGGCAACAACCACGCCGCCCAGTCTCAAGGCGATGGTGCCGAGCATCACGGCATCCAACTACCACGAGGGATGGACCTACCAGGGCGGGGCGTTCGCACTGGGATTCAACGTGAGCTGGACGATGTCGGCGCTGGCGCCCGACCGCCTGATGCGCGAGCGCAAGCACAACAGCGCGGCAGCCGCGGAACTGGGCGCGGTGCTGGCCGGCATCGATGATATGCGCAGGTGGATGGAGGTGATGCCGCTTAGGAGCTATGAATTATTTAAGATTGGGGCACCGTTCTTTTTCGACTGGCTGGAGCATCCCAATTACGACTCCTACTGGCAGAAGATTGATATCGAAAATTACCACAGCAAAATCAACGTACCGGCGCTGAATTTTGGCGGATGGTACGACATTTTCCAGGGTGGGACGATTCGCAATTACACCGGGATGCGCGCGCATGGTGCCACGGCAGCAGCCCGCGAAGGGGCGCGCCTGCTGATGGGTCCGTGGGCGCATATGATTCCGTTGGGCAACCTGGTCGGCGAGGTGGACTACGGTTATCGCGCCGCCGCGGTTTCGGTCGATCTCGACGGGCACGCGCTGAAGTTCTTCGACCGCCATTTGAAAGGTATCGAGCAGGGCACCGAACTGCCGCCGGTAAAGCTGTTCGTGATGGGCGTCAACCGGTGGCGCGATGAAAACGAATATCCGCTTGCGCGCACGCAATGGCAGCGCTATTACCTGCACAGCCGCGGCCGCGCCAATACCGCCAATGGCGACGGCGTGCTGTCCAGGGAGGCGCCCGGTTATGAACCGCCTGACGCTTTCCTCTACAATCCGTTAGATCCGACGCCCACGCGCGGAGGCGGACTGTGCTGCTACGCGGCCGTGGTGCCGGGCGGCGCGTACGATCAGAGCCCGATCGAGGCGCGCCCCGACGTGCTGGTCTACACCAGCGAGGTGCTGACCGAAGACGTCGAAGTGATTGGACCGGTCAGCCTGACGCTTTATGCGTCCTCCTCAGCGCCCGGCACTGATTTCACCGCCAAGCTGGTGGATGTCGATGAATGCGGATGCCTGGCGCGCAATCTGACTGATGGTATTATCCGGGCGCGCTACCGTGAATCGCGCTCGCATCCGGTGCTGCTGACGCCGGGCAAAGTGTACGAGTACACGATCGACATGTGGTCGACCGCCAACGTCTTCAAAGCCGGCCATCGCATCAGGCTGGAAATAGCGTCGAGCAATTTCCCGCGCTTTGACCGCAATCCCAACACGGGGCACGACCTGTTCGCCGACGCTGAGACACGCCCGGCCTTGCAAACCGTGATGCATCAGAGCGGGACGGCATCCTACCTGACGCTGCCTGTAATTCCGGCGACGCGATGAGGGTGAAGCCCTTTTTGGCCCCCACCATGTGAGCAAGGCCGAAGAATGAGAGAAGAAGTCGGGTGCTGATTACTAAACGACCCTACACCTGGATGCAGACTTTGCCGAAATGCCGGCCGCTTTCCAGAAATGCCAATGCCTGCGGAGCTTCTTCGAACTGGAAGGTGCGATCGATCACCGGACGCATGCCGTTTTGTGCGATGGCCCGGTTCATTTCCTCGAACATCTCCCTGGAGCCGACGAAGATTCCTTGCAGTCGCGCTCCTTTGAGGATGATGTTGCCGGGGCTGAACTTCTCGCCGGCGCCGCCCAGCACGCCAATCAGGCTGATGAATCCGCCGTGACGCAGAGCTTTGAGCGATCGCGGCAGCGTTCCCGCGCCTCCCACTTCGACCACATGATCCACGCCGATTCCACCGGTCAGTTCCAGGACGTTTTTGTCCCACTCCGGCGTGGTCTTGTAGTTGATGACTGCGTCGGCCCCAAGTGATCGCAGCCGATCCAGCTTGGATTCCGTGCCCGTCGTCGCGATTACCCTGGCGCCCGCCATCAAGGCGAACTGGAGAGCGAAAATCGAAACCCCACCTGTTCCCATCACCAGGACCGTGTCGCCCGCCTTGATGCGTCCCTCGGTTATGAGCGCCTGCCACGCGGTGAGTCCGGCGCAGGGCAGGGTGGCGGCTTCCTCAAACGACAAATGTTTTGGGAAGCGGACGACGCCATGCTCTTTCAACGTTGCGTATTCAGCCAGGACGCCGTTAACAGTTTGACCGAGAACGGTCCGGAAGATGCGGGGATTGAGTGGTCCTGAAATCCAATCCTGGAAATAAGTGCCGGCGACATGGTCTCCGGCTTTGACGGTGGTCACGCCGACGCCAACATCGACCACCTCGCCGGCGCCATCGCATAGCGGGATCAGGGGGGCAGGGCGTGGCGCCTTGCTGATCAACAGGTCGCGGTAATTGAGCGATGCGGCGCGAATCCTGACCACGACCTCGCCGGCCGCGGGCGTGGGCTGCGGCCGTTCGACAATCGACAGCACGGTGCTGCCCGCCTGGTTTCGCAGTTCGTATGCCTTCATGCCTGTTCTCACGTTTTGCAGACAGCAGCGCTTTTGACAAGCGACCGATAAGCCATTTCGATCTGCCTGACCGAATTGTCCACGCTCAGTTCGTCGGCATGAGCCCGAAACCAGCTGTACGTACTGCGGACCAGTGCGGGACCGGCAGCATGTGTGCGGACGATCGCTTCCGCGAGCGCCGCCGGCTGCGCGGCGTGCACCACGAAGCCGTTGATGCCATTTTCGATCAGGCTGGTTGCGGCATTATCAGCACCCTCTATAACAACGGAAGGGGTTCCGCGGGCGGCAGCTTCGATCACTACCAGTCCGTAACCCTCGCGGCGCGACGGCAGTATCAGGCACATCGCGGAAGCCAGTGCGCAATCGATTTGCGCCCACGGCGCAAAGCCGGGACATTGCACGACACCGTCAAGCCCCAGCCGCGCTACTTCATTGAGGACGCGCGGGCGCTCGGGACCGTCGCCAAAAATAACCGCGCGCAGTTCGGGCAGGTCATGGCGCGCGATCGCGACGGCCTGTGGAATCAGCGTCAACTGCTTTTCCGGGATATGGCGGCCGGCATAAACGAGGATGGGCGGCCTTTGGATCTGCGTCGGCGGCGGCAAAACAGGACCGTCGTAAATCCCTTTGAGCAGGTTCGGATTGCCGCGATAACCATGCTCGCGCAAGACTCTGGCAGCCAGTGCGGAAAGGGTGAAAGAAGGCCCGGTCAGGGAAATGCACAATTTCTGTACTGCCGAGCCGAACGCGCCGCCGACCCGGCCGAGATAGGCGCGCCAGTAATCATCCGTCCAGACTTCGATCCAATCGGTTAACACGGCCGGACCGCCTGCCCGCTTCGCAGCGACGGCGGCCAACAATGGGAAGTACGGGAAGCTGCATGTATGGACGACGTCATAATGATGGCGGTTGCGCATCAGGTGGAGCAGCACGGCTATCCCGAAGCGCAACGGCGGCATGATCCTGCGCCGACCTGACGCGGTGTAAAGCTTCCGTCCTGCGTCAAAGGCGATCACTTCCACGCCCGCCGGCGCGTCGGGTCCGCCGCCCGCGTCCCATTGAGTGCGGGTGAGGTAACTCACGCGATGGCGCCGGGCAAGGCGTTCAGCGACCGCACGATACCAGCGCTCGCAGCCGCCGATGGTATGGGGATACAGGCAATCGTAAACGATCGCGATTCGCAGCGGCGCGTCGTCGCGACGCACCTGCTCAGTGGTCATTTTCGCGAGGCCGCACCAGCCAGAGCAGGCTCAGGAAGAACGACGAAAAGATTGTTTGCGCGCCGATAATCATCAGGGTTGAAGCCTGGGTTGCGGGCCGGATCGCGTTGAGCGCGCCCATCCCGCTTTGGAGCCATCGGATGAGTATTCTTGCATCCAGGACAAATCCCCCCAGGAATAACGCCGCGCCCAGCAGGATCCCGCGTTCGAGGTTGAAATGGCGCTGGAGCGTCTCAAGCATCGGATCGGATTCGTATAGCCGCACGCCATGACAATAGGCCTTGGCGAACAGGCCCGTCATCACGACCTGGAAACCGAGAATTGTCAGCAGGCTGCCCACCAGCATGTAATGGTAATCGAAGGTGAGGCCGGCGACCCTGACGGGACCCCATCCGAGCACAAACAGCGGCACAATTCCGATCAGCATCAGGAATGCGCCTGGGATGAGGAAAAGCCAGGTCGGCGAATGCAACAGCATGAAGCGCAGATGGCGCCATCCGTCGCGCAGCGGACGCAGGTGGGGGCCGTGTGATGCGCGCCCGTCGCGCCGCAGCGTGATCGGAATATCGACGATCCGCATTTTGGCCAGCGACGCCTTGATCACCATTTCAGAGGCGAATTCCATTCCGGGTGCGGTGGCCTTCATCCGGCGATAGGCGTCTTTAGTCAGCGCGCGCATCCCGCAATGGGCATCGGAGACGCGGCCCTTAAACAAAAGGTTGAGTATCCCCGAGAGCAGAGGATTGCCGATTCGCTGGTTGAGCCACGGCATCGCGCCGGGTTCGATGCGTCCCTTCAGCCGCGACCCCATCACCAGGTCCGCGCCGGCGCGCAATTGATCGACGAAGCGCCCCAGTTCGGACAGGTCGTAGGAATCGTCGGCGTCAGCCATCACGATGAAATTGGCGCGGGCTTCCTCGGCGCCGCGCCGCAACGCGTTGCCGTAACCGCGCATCGGTTCCAATATGACCCGGGCTCCTGCTGCGCGCGCGATTTCCGGCGACCCGTCATCGGAGCCGTTGTCCACCACCAGCACCTCTCCGCGCAGTCCAAGGCGGCGCAAACTCTCGATTGCGGTTGTGACGCAGGTCGCCACTGTATCGGCTTCATTGAGGCAGGGGAGGACGACCGAAACTTCAAGCTCTTCTTCAAGGCGTGTGGCGCCGGCCACCGCTTCCGCTTTGCCCGAAAAGGCATTCATCACGCACTCACCATCGTAGTCCGCGCTTCACCGCGGGCAGTCGTATAAATCTAGCAAAAAGCCGCGGTTGTGTGATCATTATCATGGTTCCAAGGAATTGCTGGCGAAGCAGGTGAACGAAGGCGGGAGGCCGGGTTTAGATGGCCGGGAATTCCGGCATCGGCACGCAAGCCGGTCGCGGCCCGAATATCGTGCGCGTGGGCGAGCGAATTCCGGTCCAATTTCAGAACCTTCAGGTCGATGCGGTTTGAACCGCTCGTGTCGTTCTAATTGACGGGATCGCGACGCCAGTGTTTGGGAGCGGTTTTTAAAAAGGGGGCGAGAAACTGCGCACGTCGCCAATCCCACAGCCTCGCGGGATGATAATCAACATCGGCCCACGCGTTCCAGGCGAAAGCCTGCTCCGAGAGAGCGCCGGGCGCATTGATTGACGCGCTTGAGATGACCAGCACAATGCCGGTCGCAATCAGCGCTCTTCGTTTGCGCACAGAGAGAGAATGATCGGCTAGCAATGCCTTCGAACCAAGAATGGCGAGTAGCGCAAAAAACGGAATCGCATCGGTCATCTCTCGGGGACCATAACTCCAACCGCCCCACCAGAGCCTGAAACTGGAAAGCATCGCGAGTTCGACGACGATCAGGGCGTAAGCCGTCAGAGCAAGGCGCTTGTGTTCCAGATGTTTCCAGTAAAGCAATGGCACGCACAGCGCAAACAGCACCAAGGGGCAGAAAATGAGTATCCCTCGGCTGGGACTTACCAGTAGGCCGGCCAAATTGCGAAAAAAATCATGCAAGCTTAACAACCCAAGTTCGTGATAATAAGGCGGAAGCGGCGCTCGGAAGAAATAAAATGAAAAGGCAATGAATGAGCCGAACCAGGCCATCCCCGTGCCAAAAAATGCGAGTTTTTTTGACGGATAGGCCACTAATACATACAGGCTTATCACTATGATCTCTGACGCTGACGCGGGCCGGACAAAATACATCCAGGAAAGCAGCGATGCCATCAGCATCGGCCTGAAATGACCCTCACCGCGTTCCCATTTCACCAGCAACCAGATTGCCGTGGTAACAAGAAGCAACAGCCATGTCTGAGGCCACAGTGCCCTTGATGCTCCAGACCAGACCTGGGTACCAAAGGCCAGGGCAAGAGCGATAGCCGCCGCCCAGGCTGTCGGCAGTCCGATTAAGGAGCCGAGACAGAATGTCTCCCAAGTTACCCCGGCCGCAATTGCGGCAGCGAGCGGACGTTCAATTCGTAATTCACCATGCCAATCGTAGCTGCCGCCGGGGCCCAGGGTTGAAATTCCGAGCGCATTCAAAGCGGCAACCCCAGGAAGCGCCAGAATTGAACTGCCCCATCCGAGGTAGTAGAGCAATCGCCCGTTGACCATAATGGTTTGATAGGGTAGCCCGTTCCTGCTGTTATCGGGGGCACCGCCTGATGTCAGGTGAGCATAGTTCAGGTCGACGCTTCGATGCCTGAGGAGCGTCTCGCTCAGCAGCATCGAATACATACTGTCGGTCATCTGATTAGCCGGGGATAAATAGAAAATCGCGGCCGTGAAAACAAACAGAAACATCCCGGCTACAAAAAAGCGCGCCCGTGGAGAAACCCAATGCTTTGAATGATCGATTTCCATCGACAGAACGGCGCCGGTCAGTGAATGCGTGAAGACGGCGCCAGAATTCACCCGACCATTGAGATACATCTGGACTGATTCCACATCAAGGTACCTGGAGACTCGGGCCCTGGAACTGGAGGTCGAACGACTTTCCTGTAAATGGTCGTGGCCCGCGTGACAGCCCTCTGAAGTTGCAGGACTGGCGCAAGGTGTGCGGGGGCGAGGTTGGTCGATTTTGCAACGCCGGGGAGGGCGGGTATAATTGGCCCATTTTGGCGCGTATTGCGGCAGTGTAATGGCCGGATTTTTGACAAATCGCATCCAGAACTGGCTTGGCACAAGCGACGATGCGGAATTGCCAGTCCGCCACGAGGATCGTTGTCTGAGCTACGGTATGTCCTGGCTTGAGCACGACGGGTCTCAGGGCTTCCGCTGGTCCCGGCGTTTCTTTGGCTTTTACCCGGCCGTCGACAGCATCCGCGAAGTTGAACTGTTACTGGAGTCGCGCGCCCCGACGACCCTGACCTTCTTTGCAGACACGCAACCGATCGAGGAGAGGATGTTAAGCGCCGGCATTCAGCGGGTCTCGTTCCGGCTGCCCTGGCGCATGGGCGCTGGAGCGCGACACCTGGGCTTCGCCGTGGGTGATACCTTCCAGACGCCCGACGATCCGCGGTGGCACGGAATCAGACTACTGGATGTACGAGTCATCGCCGCCAAGGAGGTGGTGTGCTACAAAGCGGAAGCATTCCTGTGGAACGGGAACAAGGCGCAATGGCGCAGATGCTCCGGTCAGTTTCGGGCGGGTGGGGCAAACAGGCGCAGGCGGGAACGCAACGCGATTTTGAACACCAGCGAACGAACCGCCGAAGTTGACCATGTCAAATCGACGCCTCTGAAGCTTTATGTGGAAGTGACATGGCTTTGCAATCTGCGGTGTCCGAGCTGTTTTCAGGCCTATGTTCAACCTGCTGCACGCAAGGAAACGATTCATTTCATGTCGCCATACCTGTTTCACGAAATTGCCGACAAACTGTTTCCGGGCGCTGCAATGGTATGGTACAGCGGCAACGGTGAAACCCTGCTCCATCCAAACATAGACACGATTTTGCAGACGAGCCGCGAATACACTTTCGTTCCGGCGCTGCTTACCAATGGTACGCTCTTCACTGAGCACAACATGAAGACGCTGGTCGAGGGCGGATTCTTCCTGAGCGTGTCCATTGACAGCCCCTACGAGAAGGACTTCGAACGGTTGCGCGCCCCTGCGAAGTTCAGCAAGGTGGCCGGCGCCCTGGAGCATCTGCGGGATTTGCAAAAAAAAATCCGCAACAAGCGCTTCAACCTCCGCATCCAATGCGTTGCGCAGCGTTCAAATCTGCATCAGTTGGTGGATTTGGTCCGCTGGTCCAAGAACTACGACGTGATGGAAGTGCAGTTTCTCTCCATCCACAATTACGGAAATTTTTCCGACTACATCGAACGGTCGCGGCTCGTGTATGCATCGGATCAGGCAATGCGCGAATTGTTGAAAGCGGTCCGCGAAGGAACGCGGCTCGGCATCAGGGTAAACCCGTGCCCGGTTGATTGTTCAGATGCTGAACTGAACCGGGAAATGCAGGCTGCAGTGCAGGAAAACGTCGACGCGACGCCGCGCCTGGATGAGTATTATGCCCTGGCAACCGGGCTGGCGGAGCATCCCGCAAACGACCCGCTGCGCAGATGCTACATGGCGTGGGCGGACTGCTTCATATGCGCCGACGGTACGGTAGCTCCGTGCTGCATCAATCTGGACCAGACCAGGGTTGGCAATCTCTACGACGAAGATTTCTGGACCATATGGAACGGACCCGCGATGGCGCAGTGGCGTCGCACGGTGAATCACGAGCCGCGCGGAATCTGCCGCTTCGGAACATGCATCTTCCGCGACGGGGCGCAACCGCGACAGGGTGAAAGATCAGGAACTGGCCACCCGTAAGGAAGCGTTGTCGGGAGGCGAAGGCGAACTACTCGGCCGCGCCAAATTGATATAGAGCCGTTCGACCTTCCGGGCTATGACATCCCAGGTGTAATTGCTGACCGTTTTATCGTAGCCTGCGTGGCCCATGCTTGCGGCCAGGGCCGGATCGGCGATCAGGCGCGCGATTGCTTCCGCTGTTTCTCGGACACCTGAACAGAGGAACCCGTCTTTTCCGTGCTCGATGACCGAAGCTACCGCCGCGCACAGACGATTTCCGATCACCGGTTTGCGGCGCGCCCATGCTTCCAAAAACACGATACCGAAACTCTCGTTTTCCGAGGGCATTACGAACACGTCGCAGGCGTCATAGGCGTCCGCCACGTCTTCCTGGGGCAGTTCGCCGAGGTAGGTCACGCGGCGGTGCGAGAGCGGACGACGATCGATGTCGCGGCCGATCATGATCAGATGGAGATTGTCGCCAGGAAGCGATTCAACCGCCTGGATCGCGATATCGTAGCGCTTGAACAATTCCTTGCGCCCGACAAAGAGGGCAAGCTTCCTGCCCTTAAGATTGTATTTGCTGCGGAAGCGTGCCCCTGACACTTTGGAATCGGCGAAGTCTTCACGATTGACGCCGGCGCCGACAACAACTGGGTTTGTGGCCGGCAGCAGGCGCTGCACTATATTCGAACTATGCTGCGTCTGCATAAGAACCGCGCTGGCCCTGGAAAAGCTCCAATATATAGTCCGGAAATGATGCGAAAGGTCCTCGGGATGGAACAGGGCGAGCACGACTGCCGGCTTGCGCAACAGCCGCGCGATCGCGACCGCCTGCCAGCAGGTTGCGAAGGGCGTGAAGCCGACCTGCACGAGATCGCAGCGCCGGATCGCCCCGGCCATGGCCCTGAGCAGGCTAAATGAGTATGGCCCGCGCCCGAAAGTGGCGATCAAATCGTAGATCAACGGCCGCGTGATCGCCCGCTGATGGAACGAATCGACGTAATTGCGCGACCCTTTGAGCATCGTGCCGTAGCGCGCTTCCTCGCGCCTCCACCGGTTTTCGATGCGCCGGGAAACGAAATACCCCAGTCGGCGTGGCACCTGAAAGGTGGCGCGCAGGCGCCTGATTCGAATGCCATCGCGTTCTTCTGCCGATTCCACATACTGATGCGGCCAGTGCAGGCAAAACGGCGCGACGGGTATGAAATCTTTCGTTGTCGTGGTCAGGATTTCGAGCTCGACTCCTATTTCCACCAGCTTGCGGCAAAGCAGATACTCATATCGTTCCGATCCGTTGGTGGACTCGGGAGTGAACTGGGGAAAAACATGAACGACTCTCATGGGATGACAGCTATCAATCCAGCTCAGCGAATTTGCTGCCGGTCAGCCGCGTGTAGAGTTGGCGGACTCGCTGCCCGATCGCATCCCAAGTATAAAACGCGGCGGTTTTTTCGTATCCCGACTGGCCGAGTTTTTGCGCCAGGTCGGGACTCGCGATGAGACGCGCGATTCGATTGGCCATCTCGTCCGCGCCGGTGCAGAGAAATCCGTCCTGGCCGTCGCTGATTACTGCCGCCACCGGAGCGCATAGGCGGTTGCCTATCACGGGTTTGCGGCAGGCCCACGCTTCCAGCAAGACCCAGCCGAAGCTCTCGCTTTCGGAGGGGAGCAGCAGGAGGTCGCAGGCATGGTAGGCGTCGATGACATCTTCGCGCGGCATCTCTCCCAGGTAAGTTACGCGGGGCGACGAAATTGGCTGGCGGTCCACGTCGCGTCCGATCATGACCAAGCGGATGCGGTCGTCAACAACCAGATCGACGGCGCGAATAGCAAGATCGTAGCGTTTGAAGTATTCCTTGCGACCCACGAACAGCACGATCTTGCCACCTTCGAGTCCATATCGCTTGCGGAATCGCGCGCCCCGCTGCGCGCCGCCATCGAACTCAGCCAGATGCACGCCGACGCCCGCCAAGATCGGTCTGGAGGCGGGAAAGCGGCGCTTGAAAAGCTCCATGCTGTAGGTGGTCTGCGCCAGAATTGCGTTGGCGCGGTTGAAGCACCAATAGATAGAGCGAAAATGATGGTAGAGATCGTCAGGATGGAACAGCGCGAGAAGCACTACGGGTTTGCGCCATGCGCGAGCCACCGCCAGGACATGCCAGTTCAGCGCGAATGGCACGAAACCGACCAGGAGCACGTCGTAACGCCGGATTGTTCGCGCCAAGCGCGCGGTCAAGCGGGCGCAATGTGGACCCCTGGCCAGTACCATCATCACATCATAGATCCGGGGACGTTCGATGGCGCGACGATAGTAATAGTCAAACATATTTTGCGAACCTTTGACCATTACGCCGAATCGCCGCTCTTCCCGCGCCCATCGCCTAAGCATCAGGCGTGAGACCGTGTGACCAATCCGGGGCGAAAGCGAGAAAGTGGCCGGAAAACGTTCCACCCGCATTCCATCGATAATTTCGACCCGCTCGGGATAGTCGCGGGGCCAGGCACTGGAAAACGCGGAAGTCTGGCGAGCGTTTTTGGTCTGGGTGGTGAGGACATCGACCAGAACACCCAATTCCACCAGCTTCCTGGAAAGTAGATACTCATGACGTTCCGAGCCATTCACCAGGTCGGGGCCGAACATGGGGAATATATGAAGCGCCCTCACAATGCCTATTCAAAACGGATCATCGACACAGCGACGCCCAGGATGCGGCCCTTGGAATCGAGGTACTCGGTATCGGCAACAAACAGCAGTTCGTAGGCGCCAGCGGCCAGATGCATACTGAAGGTCGTCCAGGTCCATCCCGGCGGCGATAATTCAAAGGAATTCTCGTTCAATGGTTTCAGCGTGCCAACCGCGCGCACTATCATCCGAACTCTTTGCCGGCGTTCAAGGCCCAGAAATGCGACCGTGCAGCCAGTGACCTGTCCGGGCAAGCGGAAAAGCAGCGAGGCGTGTTGCGTGGTCCAGCGAAAGACGCGCTCGCCGTCCCAGTCGAGGTCGTACCAGCCGTAATTGAGGTGGGGTTCGTCATTTTGTCCCATTACGAGGACGGCGCCGGCCCGCGCCAAATCAGGGTCACGGGCGACGCTGTTGGGCACCGGCGGATTGAACTGGCCCCAGCAGGGTTCAAGCAGGCTCCAGAGCGGGTTGCGGCGCAGTCTGAACCTGAATCGAATGGCAAGCGCGGAGGGCAGATGCATCAGGTTCCAAATCCACGAGCGCAGCACAAGGCGCCGGACGTCAGGTTGAAGACGCCAGATCAGGATGGCTTCCCCCAGACACCATCGCGGCAGTTTGCTGAGCGGGAAATGTTTCAGCGCGACCCTGACTCTGGCCTTCTCGAAAGAAAGTGCCCGGTTGGAAAAATAGCGGGCGGTGGATTTGAAATCATGATCGACCCAGGAGTCGGGCGCGAGCGCTACCTGCAATCCCGCCCGCCACACCCGGATTCCCAGTTCGGTGTCGTCATAGTAATAGACCGATTTCGGATCGAAGCGGCCGAAGCGATCAAAGATTGTGCGCCGCACCACCATGCCGCAGCCCATCGGGTACAGGACGCGGTCCTTGAGCTGGGCGAATTCGTAGGGAGTGCCGAAGCACAGGTCGCGGCCATAGCCCTGGTAGTTCATGCTGCCGCCGGCGCCGTTGAGAATAGTCTTGTTGCGATGGAAAAAGACCATCGGCGCGACCGCACCGATTCGGGGATCAGAGTCCATCGTGCGCACGGCTTCCGCCAGCCAGCCCGGGGCGGCGTAGCCGTCGTTGTCGATGAACGCGATTATCTCGCCCTGCACGTAGCGCAGCCCCAGGTTGCGTCCGCCGGCCACGCCGAGATTGCGGCTGGCACGGACAATCGAGAGTTTGCCGCAAGTGAGATAGCTTTGCGCAATCGCAAGGCTGCCATCGACGGAGTTGTTGTCGACCACCAGGATTTCAAAATCGCGGTAGGTCTGGGCCAGTAGATGGTCGAGGCATTTGCCGATTATCCTTTCACCGTTGAAATTGAGTACGATCACGCTGACACGAGGGCGCGCGGGTGGCGGATTTGCACGGTGCGGTCCGATATTTTGTTCGACTTGCACGAACTATACGCTGAGCCGAGACTTGCTTCGGGCGGCCCATTCTAGCCAAATCTGGGTTTCGAAGGGAGTCGGGAGCGCCCTTGTCGCAGGGACTCGTGAACAGCCATCGATGAATCGGGTAGCGCGGGCTGAGTGATGCCAACCGCCCAACAACTTCCTGACGTCGCGGCCAATAGCAGGCTCGTGAGCGTCATCGTTCTGAATTACAACGGCGGCGCGATTATCGAGCGGTGCCTGGAGCATCTGCTCGCCCAAAGCTATCCGAATTTTGAAATCATCGTGGTGGATAATAATTCGACGGACGCGAGCCCGGCGATCCTGCAGCGATATGCGAGCCGGGGCGTTCGCGTGGTTAACAGCCCAGTCAATTTGGGAGTGCCGGGCGGGCGTAATCTTGGACTCGATCAAGCCAGAGGGGAGATCATCGCGTTCATCGACAATGACGGCTATGCAAACCCGGACTGGCTCGCGGCGGCGGTGCATACGCTTGAATCGGATGAAAGCATCGGCGCGGTGGCGTCGATAGTGTTCTTCGCCAATCGCAAAATCGTATTGAATGCGTGCGGCGGAACGATTAACCGGCAGGGTTACGGCGGCGACTTCTGTTATCATGCGCCGTACGAGTTCGCCGAGATTCCGCACGAGGTCCTGTTCCCGATGGGCTGCGGAATCGTCGCACGCAAGGACGCCCTGATGCGGATGGGCCGCTTCGATGCGCTGCCCGTCAAATGGTACGAGGATGTCGAGTTGGGCATCTGGCTGTGGTCGTGTGGGTACAAGGTTGTGGTTGCGCCTCAGGCGTGGATCGATCATGGATGGGGCCACTCAGACGCGTTTCTTCCGCAACGCGCGTACATGTGCGAGCGCGCGCGGATCAGGACGGTCCTGAAATACTATCCGGCGCGCCATCTGGCCGCTTGGTTTGCGCATGAGCTGGGGCATTTCACCCGGGTCCCGCGCGAGTTGCGGCTGGCGCTGTTGAAGGCGTGGATATGGAACATCGGGCGCCTGGTGTCGGCTCTTGGATGGCGTCGGCGGATTGGGCCCCACAAGAGCGCTTTCTGGCACCTGGTGGATCCATCATGGGGCCAGTTCCCGCCTCCGGTGGTGGAGAACGGCGCATTGCAACCCGATCCGTCTACTTGGGGCGCCAGTTTGAGGTTCGACGGGAACGCGGAAACGGGCGCGCTGAATTTCGGATGGCATTGTCTGGAGACCAGCGACAACGGCTTTCGCTTTCGCTGGACCGACGCGCACGCGTCGGCTTTTTTCCACCTGATCGACGGCGCCGAGAGCTGCCATCTCGGATTTTTCGCGACAACGGCCGGCCCCAAGGCGGATATCAGCGTGCGCGAGGTTGGCAGCCTCGATGCACTCGTTCGGTTCCGGCTGGAGTCTCAAGGCAAGGGGTGGGAGGAAGCGGAATTTACGTGCCGGCTGCCGGCGGGATGTTACGAGATGTTGATCGACGCGATCGAGCCACGCAAAGACCAGGGCGGCCGCACTGTCGGACTGGCGGTTTTATCCGTAGATTTCGCAGCTATTCTTTCCACTTGAAAGAGCGTGGCCGCCTGCTTTTTTCCTGCGACCGCTTCCCGCTTTCAGGTGGAGAGATTTTTTGTGCCGATCATCGCGTACTCCCATGGGCCGTATAACAGCTTATTCAGGTAATCCGTGGCTTGGTTGAATTCGTCCAGCGACCCGTTTGCGCCCGTGTGCAGGGGAGGGAGCGGGATACCTTCGTGCGGGGGGCTTAGAAATTCGCACGCCACGTCGCTGAAGCCGGTCGATTCGAGCATGAACTGAAGGGTCTGCGGATGGACCAGGCGCACGTGGCTCGGATCCATCCAGAACCATCTGTATTGAACGAAAATCGACTCAGGGTTGAGCGTCTCGAGCACCACGACGCCTCCCGGCTTCAGCTTGCGCCAGCTCAACGCGATCATCGCGCTGAGCTGGGCGGAAGTCAGATGCTCGATTACCTGGGCGGAAAAGATGCCTCCGACCGAAGCGTCGGGCTGACGCGCGAGGTATTCGATCGCGTCGCAATGCTCGACTTCGAGTCCCTTTTCCCGGCATTCGAGCGTCATATCGAGATTGAGATCGAGGCCCTTGGCATCGATTCCCGCAGCGTGCAGCAATTCGAGGAATTCGCCCTTGCCGCATCCGGCGTCGATCACCGGGGATTTGCCGGCGAAGTACTTCAGATAACGCCGTTGCTTTTCTTTGACGGTTTGACTGTCGCGCACGCGATCTTCAAAGGCGACGTAATCCATCCCGCTCAGGCTTTGGTATGAAGAAGCCGACGGCAAGGAAACGGCCCCATCCGGGGACGGCTGTCCGGCCAGCAGATGGCGCAGCCTGCGCTCCAGGCGCAACAGCCGCTGGCGGATCAGCCTTAGTTCATCCAGATGGCCGCGCGATTTGACCAGGATCTCACGCAATTCGTCGAATGATTGAACGCGATCGCCAATTTCACGCTGCCGATGCTCGAATACCGAAAGGCGTCCCTCCGATGCGTCCAGACGCCGTCTCAGATCCGCGAGCGTTTGCGCATGCGCAGCCAGATCGTCGGTATAGGATTTGGTCAGCCCGCGCATCAGGACCTGAATGTGTCTTTGACTTTCCTCTGCCTGCCGTATGCCGGATTCGGCCAATTCCTTGAACCTGGCCTGCATTGCCTCGATTTCACTGTTCAGATGAGTGATCAGCCGGGTATTGGCGGCGTTGTACTCGGATTGACGGCGGGTTATGGGCGCCAGCAAACCGGCCACCGTTTCTGCCGCCCGCAACATTACGCGGCCGAAACGCCTGCGGCCGGGGTCCAGCGATACCTGACCAAGATCGTAAGCGCGATGGAGCTCGCCGAGATCGCGATTTAATTGAGCGCCGCGTTCCTCAGTGGTACAAGCGGAGCCGGCGCTGCGCCGGTTCTCGCGGATCTTCAACCGCATCTGTTCCATCATCCGGTCGAGATCGATATTGCGGTCTTCGTCCATCACCGTCTCCTTAGCGCCGATGATTGTAACCTAACCCGGCGCTGGAGGCATCGTTGCGACGGCTTCAACCTAATTGGCAGTGAAAGCGCCGCCGGACGAGTTACCCGAACTGGTGAACGGTATGAAGGGCGGATTGAGCGCCTGCACATAAGCGGCACCCGAAACGCCGGCAGGCAAGGTGAAGGTGAACTGCTTGTCGCTGACAAGGCTGATGGTGATGTTCGGGTTGCCTTCGGAATCCAGGCCGCCCAGGTTGACCACCGAGCCGCCCTGTTCATTGAAAAGGTTGATCACGGTGAGATTGGAGAACCCGGTGCCGTTTACGGTTATGGTCGAGCCTGACTGACTGACGCTGGTCACCGTGATGCGCGCGCCGATCGGCACTGCAACGGAGGCGCTGGCAAGGAAATTGCCCAGATTGGTGACCCGGATCGACCCTGGACCTGTGACCGGGCCTGACGCGCCCGACGGCAAGGTGAAGGTCAGCCCGGTCGAAGTTAAGCCTGCGGTGCCGTGGGTGAAATAATACGGCCCGGCTTTGCCGCCCGGACATCCGCAGAACACGTCCACGGCGACACCGTTGTCAGTATCGAAACCTTTCCCGGTCAGCGTTACGGTTGAGCCCGGAACCACGACGGTTTCAACATTAGCCAGCGCGATACCAGGGTTGAGGCTGGTGGGAGACAAACCATTCCCATTGATCGCGACGAGACTTGGAAACCCCGCGGCTGGATTGCCCTGAAGCAAGGCGTAAGCCGTATTGGAAACAAAGCCCACCTGGTCGGTGTTGACGACCTCCATACTAACGACTCCCTGGCCCTGGCTGACTGATACCGGAACAAAGACGCTGAGGCTGTTGCTGAGAATGGACCACGGAACCAGCGGACCGTAGTTTATCGCGCCGCTGGATGTCGCGACGAAGAAATTGACCAACGAGTCCGGATCAAAGCCCGTGCCGGAGATGACGAAGTTGTCGCCAACGTCGATAACACCGGGAACGCTGCTAATCGCAGGGCCAGTAGTCGCGGACCCATTAACAGAACCCTGAGTCCGGACCTTTGCGGTCCACCCCTGCCCGCCAACAAGGCCGGGTCGTAGCAATAAGGCAAGCAGCAGAATAGCGGCGCTTGGAAACAGTCGATGCGTAGCCACGAGTCCCCCCCCTTTTAGCGCAACCGCCCGGATTGCGGGAGGTTTAGCGCGCTGGCGGGCAATATATCAAAATAAGGGGGATAAGACCAAATAGGAGAACGACCGCTGGACGCTCAGCGCTCTTCGCCGGTCAGGAACAGCGCCGTCCCCAAAAGGGCGAACAACAGATTGGGCAGCCACGCCGCCAGCCAGGCGGGCATAATGCCCGATCTTCCAAAAGAAATGGTGAAGCCCAGGGTGATCCAGTAACTGACACCCAAGCCGAGGCCAAGAATAAAGCCACGTCCGGCACCGGATGAGCGCGGCACCGGATCCAGGCTGAGGGCGAGGCCGCAAAACATCATCACGAGGCAGGAAAGGGGCAGCGCGAATTTCACGTCGCGGTCGACCAGGTAGGAGCCCGGGTCGAGGCCGTTGCGGCGCAGCTTGGCGATATACTTGTCGAGTTCGGAAAGGCTGAATTCCTCCGGAGTTAATAGCGCGAAGGAAAAATCTCCAGGTTTGGCGTCGAGGTGAAAGCGTGGCGCCGGTTTCTGTTTCAGTTCGCCCTTGGGATGCTTGAGGTTAAGCACCTTCAGCCCCGCGAAAATCCATTGCCTGCCGTTCCAATCCGCGCTCTCGGCGCTGTAAATAGCACGGATCGTGTAGTCGGGCCCGAGTTGAAAAATACGCAGGCCCAACAATCGCTGATGCACAGTGTCGTAGCTCTTGACCCCGACAAAGCAGTCGCGCGTCCGCAACCAGTTTTGCGCCATATAGTTGAATTGCGCCTGATGGTGGATTACGCCGTCGAGCAGGTATTTCGATTGCCGGGTCGCGCCCGGAACTACCGTTTCGTTGAGGCCAAAGGTAACCGCCGATAGCAATACCGAAATCAGTAATAGGGGGAAAGCGATTCCCCATCGGCTGATTCCCAGCCCCTGAAGGGCAAGCAATTCACCGTTGCGATTAAGCATTGCCATGCCCAGTAAGACGCCGGCCAGGCAGGCGACCGGGATCAGTTGCGTGGTCATCAAAGGCAGTTTGAGAATCAGGTATTCCATTCCAGCCGGCTTAAACAAACCGTAGGAAACCAGGTCGTCAAACTTGTCGATGAAGGAAGCCAGCAAATCGAGCACGATAAAGGTCAGGAGCGCACCCAGGAAGGTTTCGCCGAACATCCTGACAACCAGCCATGCGGCGGTGGGGGGAAGGCGGCGCCCGTGTTTGCGCACACCTCCGCTTGCGCCGACGTCCATATCCCCCAAGCGCCATCCGGGAGCGCCGAGTTCTATCGCAGATGATTCAACCGCAGGCTTCAAAGCTGCACCAGTGCCGGCGCGACCAAGCGCCGACCGCATCCAACCAATCATATTACGTGGCCGGTGGACAGCTATCGAGAGCATAGACGCATCTCAATTGCCTTACCGGGATCGGACCGCAAGCTCGGTTATGGCGATGCGAGAAGCGATTGCGGCATATGGTGATCGCCCTCCTCAAAGCGAGGAAAACTGTCGCCAGGCTGGCATGAATGAACTATTAAAGCTGAGACTGAGTCGATGAAGATCCTGCTGGTTTCCGGTGCGCGCATCGTTGGTGGTGCCGAGAGGGTGACCCTGCAACTGGCTGAAATATTGCTGAAGCGGGGGCATCGCGTGGAGGCCGTGTGCCCGCGCGGCCGGCAATGGCAAAGCGCGCTAATCAAGGCCGGAATTCGGGTTTATCCGGCCATGATCGGAGGCTCGCTCAACGTGTTCGCGCCTTTTTTGATCGCCAGGACGGTTTGGATTTCATCGCCCGATTTGTTGCTGGTCACCACCTCCGACCTGTGGGTGTGGTCGTCTCTGATGCCGCGTAAGCTCAGCGGTCCGCGACTGGTCCTGGTCCGGCACATGGGACTGCCGATTTCCTCGCCGCTGCGGCACCTGGTGGGACGGCGCGCCGACGCCGTCGTGGCGGTGAGCAGCAGCGTGCGCGAAACTTTGCTGGTGGATTCGGCAATCGCCCCTGCCAAGGTGCATACGATTGTCAATGCTACCCGGTTCCCGGTTCGGCCAAGCCCGCCGGATTTTGCCGAGCGCATCCGTGCCCGAACCAGCCTCGGGCTGGCGCCTGCCGGCCGCTGGGTCGGGTTTTTTGGGGGGATCAACCTGGGCAAGGGAATCGAAGATGCGATGGCGGCGCTGCGCCATGCCAATCAGGTTTTGGGCGATGTGAATATGCTGGTTTGCGGGCGCAAGGACACCCGGCACCGCACACCGGACGGGAAGGATTTGGCGCGCCGCTTTGGCGTCGAAACGAAGGTGCGATTTTTTGGCCATCTGGACGATGTTGTTCCCGCGATGGTCGCCTCCGACGCCATCCTGATCGCCACCCGTTCGACTTTGCGCGAGGGGCTTTCGCAAACGGCGCTCGATGCGATGGCGTGCGGCATCCCTATCGTCGCCTACGCATTGGGCGGAGTCACGGACGTTACCGGTGCCGAGGAGCCCGCCGCAATCCTGGCGCGCCCTGACGCGGTTGATGACCTGGCCTCGGCGCTGATCCGACTGCTGAAAAATCCGGAACTGGGAGGCGAGATCACCAGCAGAGGGCTGGAGCGCGCGCGCCGCGAGTTCGCGCCGGCATTGATGGCCGATCGCTACGTGCGTCTGTTCGAAAACCTGGTGTCGAGCCGCTAACGCTTCGCCTTATCTGGCGCGTCGGGATTTTGGGTTCAGGCTAGGACACCTTCATTCCCTGTTTGCGGAAATCCGACGCCAGGTCGATTCCCGGAAAGACCTCAAAGTCGGTCGTATCGCGCCAGAAACTGATCATCTTGCGGATGTCGTCGTGACTATCGGTTTCGAAGACGATCACATCGGGGGCGTCCGTGCCAAGTGCGCCGTATATGGCGATGGTCTTTAAACCCTTGGGCTTACCGCCTTCGTTCCACCATTTGCGCGACTTTTCCATTACCTCCTTGCTCTTGAGCGCGACTCCCGGCTTGTTCTTGTATAAGGCGATGTACAGCATCGGCAGCACTCCCTTGATTAACGCTGATTCAGCCTACTCCTATTCGCGTCAACCGGGGTAATAGTGCGGTGCTTGACGACGGCGCATCAACCGGGTTGTATTCCAAATCACAGCCTTCGGGACCAATTCGCAGGCGGGAGGACGACAGATGCATCCATTAAAAGACAAGGCCTGTGTGGTCGGGGTCGGTGAGACCGCATACACGCGCGGCACCGATCGCAGCCAGCTTAACCAGATTCTGCACGCAACCATGGCTGCGCTCGACGACGCCGGCCTCAAACCGCACGATATCGACGGGATGGTGCTGCCGATGCCGATGCCGACGGTCGAGCATCTGGCGGCCAATCTCGGAATTCCCGACCTTCGCTACTCTGCGTCCAGCAATATCGGCGGGGCGGCGCCGGTTGCGGCTGTGCAGACGGCGGCGATGGCGGTGGCGTTGGGAATCGCGAACAACGTCCTGATTCCGGTCGGATGGAACGCTTATTCCGGCGCCGGCGTGCGCGGTGCCGGACGCAGCGGGCCCGTTGGCCTCCCGCCCTCGTTCGGTCTGACCATGTCGGAATACTACATGCCCTATGGACTGGCGGTCCCGGCGCAATGGTTCGCCTGGCTGGCGACGCGCTACATCCAGGAATTCCAGGTCCCCATCGAAGGGCCGGCGGCGGTCGCATTGGCCGCGCGCAAACACGCCCAACTCAACGACAAGGCCTACATGCGCGGCCGTCCTCTGACGATGGAGGACTATCGCAACGCGCGCATGATCGCGCAACCATTCCGGCTGTTCGACTGCTGCCTTGAGACCGACGGCGCCTGCGCGGTGATCATCAGTTCGGCCGAGCGCGCCAAAGATCTGAAGCAGCGGCCGGTATATATCGCGGGCACCGCCGAGGGCCATCCGCTGCCTGCCGACGACATTCCAGGGCGCAAGGACTTCTTCAAAATCGGGTTGTTTTACGCCGCGCCCAAAGCCTTTGAGATGGCGGAGGTCGGCGTGCGAGATCTCGACTTCGTTCAAATTTACGACTGTTTCACTCATATCGTGCTGCTGGAACTGGAGGCGCTGGGGGTATGCAAACTGGGCGAGGCCTGGCAATTCGTCCAGAACGGGCGCATTGAGCTGGGCGGCGAGTTGCCATTCAACACTCATGGCGGGCTGCTTTCCGAGGCTCACGTGGCCGGCGTCAATCATATTGCCGAGGCGACGCGGCAGTTGCGCGGTCAGTGCGGCGAACGCCAGGTCAAGGACGCGGAAGTCGGCGTGGTCACCGGGTTCGGCGATTTCGGCGACGGAAGCCTCGTGGTGCTCAGGAGGTAGGACATGGAAGCGACATCTCAATACAAACGCCTGCTGCCCCCGATGAGGGGTCTGGCGCGTGATTTCTACGGCTACTGCAAGCAGCACGAACTGCGGTTTCAGAAATGCTCGAGCTGCGGAGCATGGCGCCATGTGCCGCGCGAGATGTGCCCGGATTGCGGGTCGTTCGATTACGAATGGGCAAAATCGGCCGGAAAGGGCAAAGTATTCAGTTGGTCCACGACCAGCCAGCCGATGTTGCCGCAGTTTGCCGATGCGGTCCCCTACGCGATTGTGATCGTGGAACTGGACGAAGGCGTGCGAATGGCAACCTGGGTGGTCGATGTCCCGCCCGACCAACTGCGCATCGGCCTGCCGGTCGAAGTCCAGTTCGATGACGTCACCGAGGAAGTAACGCTGCCAAAGTTCCGCCTGCGCAAACAGGCTTAGGAATATCTGGTCAGTGGAACGAACCGACCCATCCAGCCTGCCGTCATTTCCCCGCGGGCGAGTACTTTGACGTAAGTTCGCGGCGCTGGATCTTGCCGGTGGGGCCTTTGGGTAGTGCGCTGACGATGTGGATGGTTTTGGGCACTTTGAAATCCGCGAGGTGGCCGCGGCAATAGGCGATCAGTTCGTTCGCGCTGACCTCTTTGCGGAGTACCGCGGCCGCGCATATTTCCTCGCCGTATTTGCGATCCGGTACGCCAAATGCCGCGGCCTCGGCGACCGCCGGATGCTGCAGCAACACCGCATCAACCTCAGCCGGCGAAATCTTCTCACCGCCGCGATTGATTAGCTCCTTGATGCGACCAATCAGCGTCAGGTAGCCCTCGCCGTCAAGCACGCCCTGATCGCCGGTGCGAAACCATCCGTCGATGAACGCGGCGGCGTTGGCTTGCGGATTATTATGGTATCCGCCCATCACGTTGGGTCCGCGCAGTACCACTTCGCCAGGCTGATTCGGTCCCAGATGGCGCCCCGATTCGTCCACGATCGATATTTCAGCGGTGCCCGGTCCGACGCTGCCCGGTTTGCGCGTCAGCGGCGGCAGCGGATTGGAAGCGGCTTGATGCGCCGCTTCGGTCATCCCATAGGCTTCGATCAGCGGCGCTTCGAAACGCCTTTCCAGCTGCGCCAGCACCGCGGGCGCCAGCGCCGCCGAGCACGACCGGATAAACCGCATTACGCCGCGGGGAGCGCCGTCGTTGTCCGCTCTGGCCAGCAGCACCTGGTGGATGGTCGGTACGGCAGTGTACCACGTCGCTCGATGGTCGCGCGCCAGCGTCCAAAACTCCGATGCGGAAAAGCGTGGCGGCACGATCACGGCGCCGCCCGACGCCAAGGTGGAGAGCGCGGCGCCGATTAGCCCGTGAACGTGAAACAGCGGCATCACCACCAGGCTCCGATCCTGTGGCGTCAGGGCATAATGCCGCGCAATGTTGCGGGCCGAATGCAGCACGTTGGAATGAGTAAGCGGCACACCCTTGGGCCTGCTCGTGGTCCCACTGGTATGCAGAAACAGGGCGACGTCGGCGGCCTGCGGGGGCTCCGCGCTGCCGGGCGCATCCTTGTTCAGTGCCGAGAGCTCGACCGTGCCCGGGCGGTCGCTGGACGGCGTCCATAAGGGCAAACCGAGCCCGGCGGCGGCTTCTTTGGCGGCATCGCTTGCACTTTCGGCGATGACCACGTGCGCCTGTGCGTCATGCATGTAAAAGCGCAGTTCGTCAGCCTTGTAAGCGGGATTCAATGGCGCGGCCACCAGGCGGGCGCGAGTCAGTGCCAGAAACAGGACGAGCATCTCAAGGCCATTGGGCAGGATCATTGCAACGCAGTCGCCAGGCCCCAGTCCTGCATGACGAAAACCGGCTGCCAGACGCTCGACCTGATCGCCTAAATCTTTGTAACTGATTGCGCGCGACGCAGGATCAATGATTGCCGGATCGGATGATCCCAGATCCCCGACCAGTGATGCCAGTGTCATCTGTTCAGCCATGCGCTACCTGACCGGCCTGAATTTTGTCGCCAGCCTGCACCGATTCTAATCAGCTTTCCGCGCGCTACAAAACCGTACGGGGGCAATCATGCCGGCGGCCGGCTCGATACCGGGCTTTGGATCGCTTGCGCCATCGCCGTCATTTCCGACTGCATCGCCTGCAACTGAGCTTCAATGCTCAAATCCGGCGGCGGCGCGAACATGCGCAACTTCATATTTAACCGGGCGAAGGGGAGCGGCAGACTGCTTCGATCCCATGCACCCAGTCCCAACCCGTGTGAAGTCGAGGCGGTCACGATCAGCAAACGCGCATCGGCCAGCGCGGCAAGTTCCAAAACTCCGAGCTTGGCGACGCCGCAAGGACCGCGGGGGCCGTCGGCGGCGATTATGCCGACCTCTCCTGAGGCGACGCGCTCGATGAACCTGCGCGAGCCGCTCACTCCGCGCGCACCTCGGGTACCCCAGACATAATCAACGCCGAAATGCGTCAGCATCGCGACCGCCAGCTGCCCATCCAGGCTCGGGCTGACCAGCATGACCGGACGTCGGCCGCGTCCCAAAACAAATTGGACGTATCGCAGCAGATATAGGAGCATCCCGTGCCAGGTCACGATTATGAGGCGAGGAGAAGCTTCGGCTGCCTGTAAATCCGGTCCATAGGGAGGGTCTACACGCCAGCTCCGGACCAGCAGACGGAAGGGGCCGATGGCCAGCGGCAGGACGATTCTTTGGAGGGTGAAAAAACGCAGGCGCCGGCGCCAATTAACCGGCAGCTTGATCGCGGCCACTAGACTCCGAAGCCGCCATCGACCGTGATCGGCGTGGCATTGATATAAGATGAATCGTCGCTCGCCAAAAATAGTGCCACCCGCGCTATCTCTTCCGCCGTCCCCATCCGGCCGCTGGCCGACATCGGCATCTTGCTGGTCGGACGCAGCTGCCGCCCGGTCATCCGCCGATGTATCCCCTCCGCCATCGGGGTGAACACCGGACCTGGACAGATCGCGTTGACCCGGATGTTATGTTTGGCCCATTGCAAACCTGCCACTTTGGTCAGCGCCACGACGCCAGCTTTGGCCGCGGTATAGGCGGGAGAGCCGCGGAAGGAGATCAAACCCGCGATCGATCCGGTGTTGATGATTGAACCGCCGCCCGCCGCAATCAGATGGGGCAGGGCGTATTTCATTCCCAGATAGACGCCGCGCAGATTCACCCCAATCACCCGATCGAAGTCGTCGTCATCGAAGTTCGCCAGTTCGGTCTTCTCCTCGATAATGGCGGCGTTGTTGTAAACGATATCGAGGCGGCCGAGTTCTTTTACGGTGCGGGCAAACATCTCCCGTACGTCGGCGGCTTGCGCAACGTCGGCGCGGATTGCGATGGCGTGTCCGCCCTGGCCGACGATGCGTCGGGCGGTCTGCGTGGCGGCTGTTTCGTCGATGTCGACGGCGGCTATCGCCGCGCCTTCGCTCGCGAACATCAGCGCCGCCGCCGAACCCATCCCGGCGCCCGCGCCGGTGATTAATGCAACCTTGTTGGCCAGTCTCATTTGTGATCCTGCTGCGCAACGATCGCGATTCCGATGCCGCCGCCGGGGCCCATCCTCCAGATCAGTAAATTGGATTGATCGCCGGCGGCGAGATCGACCTTGTAAACGTCGGCCTCCCCCAATGCCTCCACGGAAGGCACCGGGTACCAATTGGCGACCGCGCAGTCGGCGGTGGTCAGGTGATCCAGATCGAAATGATCGCCACCCGAGTCGCCCGACGTGAGTCGAAAATCAGGCTGCGGCTTTAGCGCGAACCCGGAGAGCCTTGCTCCGGGCTGCAATTCGGCCGCCGCCCGAGCTTGTCCGGATTGCAAGATCACCAGCTGATCGGCGGTCATCTCGAAGGCGCCGTTGTCGGTGTGCAAGCGGAGCGCGTCCTTGCGTCCCGCCAGGCTGGCCGTGGCGTTTCTCAAAACGAAGCGCCGCGCCGCGTGGTCATAGCAAACGGCCTGGAAAGTGCCGTTTTTCGCTAGTGTTTCAACGCTGACGGCGCCCTTGACGGTGCACACCCGCTGTCCCGCGGCAAGGCATTGGTTGGCCGGATTGGCAGTTCTTGGTTCTTCAGATCGCATAGCATTCCCCGTCAAGGAGAGGACCTCCGGCGAATCCTTCTTCGGCGTCGCCGCAAGCCGCTCACCGGGATAAACATTCAATCTTCCACTCAACAGAAGATGCCGCAACCTTGCAGGGCATCACGGTCTGGTGTTTTTGTTAGCTTTCATGCTGAAGCAGGACAATTCCGCAGCGTTTCAGGGGTACAATAAGGCCGAGCTGGTGGACGGCGCACCGGCGAAATCGTAGTTTGGCCAATCCAGGGCGCGCTGCGCGGCGTCGTTGCGCCAGCATGCATTTTGAGTATGAGCGTTGAGGGAGGCCGGAACTGAACAACCTGTCATGTGGATCAATCCGAGTCAGCATCGCTGTCCTCGCCGGATGGGTGCTGATCATCCCACCAATCACAGCGTCCCGCGACGGCATCTATATTGGCGAGGGCGGCCGTCCAGCCAACGTCGCAATCACGGCTCCGCTCTTTCAATGGACCATATACGGACGGTACAGTTCCGGGGCGGAGTGCAACAAGATGCGGAGGGCGCTCGACGATCGCAGCCTCGAACTCGATCCCTCCAACGCCAGCGCGGTAGCCTGGTCGTTCGGCAAATGCCTGGAAGACAACGACCCGTTGCTCCGACCCGATCGCGGTCCGATCGAGATTGTTTCTCCCCATGCGCAAATCGACAACTCCAGCTAGGCCGGATTTGTGGATCCCCGTTTCGCGGTCAGGGTCGCAATAGCGCATTATTGATTCTCAAAGAGCCGGACTTTACGTTTTTCTTCAAAGATGTAACCCAGCGCTTGCGATGATTCATCTTCATTATTCAAATCGCCTCGAGGAGCTGATCAATCCTCTGGCGCGCAGCGTCGGCGCGCAGCAGCGCGAGGATCCCCTGGCGCGCGCCGTAATCATCGTACCCAATCGGATCATCGAACAGTTTCTCAAGCTGCGCCTGGCTGAAATCAACGGGGTTGCGGCGAATATCGAATTTCCATTTCTCCGCCGTTATCTCGCCCGTTTAATTGCCGCCGCCGATCCCGCCTCCCCGGTGCTCGAAACCGACGACCTCGAACTGGTCGTATTCGAATGTCTGCGCAGCGGCTTAGAGGCTGGTCAGCCTCAGCTGAAGGCGGTCGCGGATTATGTCAGTTCCGGCTCGCGGCGTACCCGCGATGAGGAGATGCGGCTGTTCGAGCTCAGCGTGCGGACGGCGCATTTGTTCCGCGAATATTCGATTTCGCGCGCCTCGATGCTGGCTCGCTGGCGCCATGGATTTGCGCCTGAACTGGAATCGATGCGCGAAACCGAGCAATGGCAGCGTCATCTTTTTGTGTCGATCTTCGGCCCAGACGGACGTTTGCTGCCGCGCTGGATTAACGGTCAACAGCAGCCGTGTTTTTTGCTCAATTCAATGCTCGAGGCGGTTGCGCCTGAAAAGCTGCGCGGCGCGCTCGCCACGCCACTGCACATTTTCGGACTGTCCTACGCCGGGCCGGAATTTGTTCGCGCCTTTGCCCGCATCGGTTCGATGACCGAATTGCACATCTATGCCCTCAATCCCTGTATGGAATTCTGGGAAGACGCGGACGCTTCATACGCCGGTATTCGTCAACAGCTGGCCCGCCGCGACCGTAAAGTGGGCGCCATTGTGGAAAGCGCCGAAGATCCCTTTGGCCTGGACAAGGAGGACGACAACCTCGCTCTGGTGCTGTGGGGCAAGCCGGGGCGCGAATACATCAGACTGCTTAACGAACTGACCGACTGCGATTTCGTCGCGCATTTCAAGCACGTTTTAAACGAGGCGCAGGCGCCGACCCTGCTCGGCCGAATCCAGGAAGCGATCCTGTGCCGCCAACCGCATCGCCTGACGACCGAAGCCGTCAGCGCCGCGGCGGACGAAAGCATCCGTTTTCTTGCCTGTCCCGGCGTCCGGCGTGAGGTGGAGGTCGTCGCCGATTCGATATGGTCGCTGATCCGCGACAACAGCAAAGCGGCCCCTGAGCGGCCGCTGCGCTTCCATCAGATCGCCCTGCTTATTCCCGACGCCGAGATTGCCGCGTATTTGCCTCATATCGAACCGGTCTTCGCGCAGCGCTACCAGATTCCGGTAAACCTGGTTGACCGGCCGCCTGGCGCCGAGGCGGGGGTCGCCGAAGCGGTGCAATTGCTGCTCGAATTTCCCAAAGGGCGGTTCAGCCGCGACGCCGTGCTCAATCTGATCACGCACCCGGCAATCGCCGCAGGGACAACCGTTGATTTGGGGCAATGGGATCAATGGTGCCGCGCGGCTGGCGTGTTTTTCGGCGCCGACGCCTTGGAGATGGCCGACACTTACATCAGACCACTCAACCTGTTCCATTGGGACCAGGCTTTGCGCCGTCTGGCTCTGGGAGTTTTTATGGGCGAGGCGCACGACAGTGCAGCCGCCACGATTCCCGACGCCGACGGGAACCAATATCTGCCCTGCCCAACCGCCCAGGATGAGTTGCCTGCCCTCGCATCGTTGATTGCCAGCACGCGCCAGCTACTGGCTGAAGCGCTCGATTTGCGCGATCGCCGTCTTCCGATCTCCCTGTGGGCGCCGCTGCTGGGCGAATTCGTGCGGACCTACGTGAAGCCGGCAGAATTTGAGGGACAGATGGCCGCGGAGTATTGCGCGGGCGCGATCGAATCGATGGGACCTGAGGAGCTGCGAGGCGAGCCGGTCGGTTACGAGGTGGCCTGCGCGCGAGCGCTGGCCCGGATACAAGCCGCGCAATCCGAACAGGGCCGGTATGCGGAAGGCGGTGTCGCGGTGGGTTCGTTTTCGGCCTTGAGGTCGATTCCGTTCCGGATGATTTTCGCGCTGGGGATGGGCGAAAATATGTTCCCGCAACGCGAGCGTCGCGATTTGCTCGATCTGAGGTCGGCGTCGCGGCGCGCCGGCGACGTCAGCCCCAGCCAGCGCGATCGCTACCTGTTTTTGGAAACCCTGCTGGCCGCGCGCGAGCGCTTCATAATGTCCTGGGTCTCGCGCGACGCCTTAACCGGCCAGAACCTCGAGCCGTCGCCGTTGCTGCGCGAACTGCAATCGATTGCCGGCGCCTGGTTGAGCGCGGAGGAAGTCAGCAAACTGACCGTTACCCATCCGCGCAACACCTACGATCCCGATTACTTTCCCGTGCTTGCGGGCAATGCAGCGCAAGGTAAACTGCTGACTTTCGACCGCAACGCGCCCACCGCGGCGCGCATGATGGCGTTGCGCGCGGATCTCGAGCAATCGTGCGGCCGCGAAGTGCGCCGCGAGGAGCTGACCCTGGAGATGCTCTCGCCCACCGTGCGGGACAAACTCAGTCGCGCCCTCAACATTATCGAAGTGCCGCTCGACAGCCCGGAACTGCCCGAAGAGGAGCGCGAAATTCCTCTGTCGTTGACCGCGCTGGCAAAATACCTGCAATGCCCTCTGCAGGGGGCTGCGCAATACGCCCTGGGTATGGTCGCTGACGACGATGGCGATGAAGAAGAGGCGGAGAACGAACCGCTGGTCCAGAGCGGATTTGAGCGAGCGGTGCTGCTGCGGGAATCCTTCTGGCAGGGTGGCGGCGAACTTGAAAAAGCCCGCGCGCATTTCGAACAGATGCTACGACTGCATCAACTGGCCGGCCGGGCCCCGGTAGGGCCGTTCGCCGATGCGGTCAGCAACGCTTTCCTGATGCGTCTTCGACTCTGCGTATATCAGGCTCTCAGCCTGGGGATCACCAACCTGGACGGATGGAAGCGGATTCGGATTGGAGGAGCGGCCGAGGACGCCGACAGGGCCGACGTTGTTCTTGACCCGATTCGGCTTGAAGTCCCGATGCGCCGTCGCGGGTCGGTCAGGAGGTTGCGGGTGGCGCTGCGCGCAACGCTCAGCGTATCCGGCGCATTGGACAAGTCGATCATCTGCGTAGCACGTAAAAGCGATGCCGAGCCGCACCATTTTTTGAACGGGTTTCTCGCCGCATTCGCTCTGGCCGCGGCGGGCAAAATCAATTCCGCCCGCTTCGACTCGATTGTGCTGGGGGCCTCGGATGAATCCGCGGATCCGGTGAAACTTGTCCGCACTTTGACGGTGCCCTCGCCGGAGCAGGCGAAAGAGTACCTCACGCAGCTCGCCGAAGATATTTTTTCCGGCCAGAACAACTACTTCCTGCCTATCGAGGCGGTAAGAGATATTCTGAAGTTGAAAAGAAAGAAAGGAGGAATCTGGCCGAGTTCGCGTGAAATCGCGGACGCGATCGAAAATTTCCGCGAAAATGACCTGATTCCCTGCCGTTCCAATTACGGACCGATTCGCGACCCGCGCCAGTATCCCGCGCCCAATCCCGGCGACGTTAAACAAATCATAAAGCGCCGCTTCGGGCCGATTATCGCGATCTTTGGAGAGGGAAACGCGCTATGAGCGCGGGCTTTTACAGCCGCCCCCGAATTACCGAACGGATCCTTCGACACCGGCGTGCGGTGATCGAGGCGAGCGCCGGAACCGGCAAGACTTTCGCTATCGAGCATCTGGTGCTCGAATTGCTGCTTTCCGGCGAATGCACGATCGATCAAATCCTGGTTGTAACGTTTACCGAGAAGGCCACCGCTGAATTGCGGACCCGCATCCGCGAGGCAATCGGAAAAATTCTGCTCGGTATGCCCGATCGGCAGCCCGGCGGAGAAACTGACGCGATCGCGATCGACGAAACGATGCGCCGAGGGCTTGAGCAGGCTTACCGCGGCTTCGATCGGGCACCGATCTTCACGATCCACGGCTTTTGCCATCGCGTGCTGACAGATTTCGCCTTTCAAAGCGGGGCGCTGCTGGAACTCGAACTCACTGACTCTCGCGGCGCTTTTCACGATGCGTTTCGCGCCGCGCTGCGCGATCAACTGGCGGTGGGCGGACAGACCCGCGCGCTGCTGGAAAAATGGCTTACCGGAACCGGACCGGACGTCAAGGGTATGGCTCCTGACGATATCGAGCGGCTGTTGTTTGAAGCCCACCAGCGCCGCTATCTGCGCTCTCGCGACTTCGGCGCGCGAACCGCGATCATTCAGCGATTGATCGATTCCTATGACGGCGACAGCCTGCGAGACCTGTGCATGCACCTGGGCTTGAGCAAGCGGCGGCTGACAAAAGCGCTGGACATAATTGCTGCGCTCGATGAAGTTATCGCTCAGGCGGGGGGCGCCAGCGGACCTTTGACCGAGGGGCTGGCGCATCTCGAGGTTAAAGCGCTCATCGATCTGATCCTCGACAGCGCGCAAATGGAAACGGCAGCGCGATATCAGCAGGCGCTGAACCTGATACACACGCTCAATGAGGCAGACGCGGCGGTCAAATCGCGGGAATGGGAACTGGTCGATTCGTTCCTGCCGCCGGTAGCGCAACGCCTGCAGCATGAAAAGCGCGAGCGCGGGCTCGTCGATTACGACGATATGCTGTCGTGGGTGGCGGGAGCGCTTGACGGAGCCGGCGGCCCGGCTCTGATCGCAGCGCTGCGCAATCGTTTTCGCTGCGCGCTGGTTGACGAATTCCAGGATACCGACGATTTGCAATGGGAAATTTTCCGCCGTGTTTTTGCCGCCACGGATTCCGGCTGCCGGCTTTACGTCGTCGGCGATCCCAAGCAAGCTATATACGGCTTTCGCGGCGCCGATGTGTTCACCTACCTTAAAGCCCGTGGTGAGTTGGCTACCTCCACCGATTCAGTAATTCGATTGGATGAGAACTTTCGCTCGACTTCTGATTTGATCGATGCCTGCAATCAAATTTTCGATCGCAACGCGCCGCAGGCTCTCTTCCAGGGACTGATTCGTTACGATACGCCTTTGCGCTGTGGCCGGCCGCAGCGCCGGGCTCTCGATCGCAAAGGCCAACCGATCGTGCCGGTGGTGCTGATGCGCTATCAGAAGAGCGAGGGGAAGGCTTCGGCACCCGAAGTCCGGCTCGCCATCGGCCGTCATATCGCGGAACAGTTGCGTCAGATCCTGACGGTGGACGTCGATCAAATCGCTATCGAGGACAAGGATCAGCCGCCCCGATGCATTGAGCCCCAGGACGTTTTCGTACTGACCCGCACGCGCCAGGAAAGCGCCGAAATTGGCGGTTACCTGAGCGAGGCCGGCGTGCCCTTCAAGTTCTACAAGCAGGACGGCTTGTTTCAGACTCCCGAAGCGACTCATGTGCTCGACATTTTGCGCGCAGTGGCCCAGCCCCATCTGCGCTCCAATCGGCTCAAGGCCTGGCTGTCGCCGTTCTTCTCGGTGCCGCTGCGGGATTTGGCGCTGATCGACGACGTGCCCTCCGGCAGTCCCTTGAACGAACGGCTTCACGAATGGAAGGGGATCGCCGACCGTGGCCGTTTGGCGGACCTGTTCGACGCTTTGCTCCATCAAAGCGGACTGACCGCGCGGGAGCTCTTTCTGACCGGCACGGAACGGCGCTTAACCAATTATCAGCACATCTTCGAGCTTCTTCTGAGTTCCGCCACCGCCGGCCGGCTCGATCTCGAACAGGTAATCGGACTGCTCGAAGACTATATCGCCGAACGCGCCATGCCCCAGGGTAACGAGCCGAACATCCAGCGCCTGGAAAACGAAAGCAGAGCGGTCTCTGTAATCACCGTTCATATGAGCAAGGGCCTGGAAGCCGACGTGGTGGCGCTGTTCGGTGGGTTCGGCAGGATCAATGGCCGCAGCGAGCTGGCCGTCTATCACGATGAACAGCGCGAGCGGCGGTTCGCGATAGGAAAAGCAGCCAGAGATTCGTTCAATCGCCAGCTAACCATGGAGCAGAAAGAGGAAGACGAACGCCTGCTCTATGTCGGATTAACCCGCGCGCGGGCTCGTGTTTATCTGCCGCTGATCCCCGAAGATTCGACCAAGGTGAAACTCAACGGTTATTACGCGGCGCTCAATAGCCGGCTGCTGGCCATTGAAGCGGAAGTCTGCACAAGCGAGTCGAAACTGTTCGCGATCCACGATGTTGCCGAGCCGTCCGCCGACGGCTACGACCGCAAGGGGTTGTCGAAGCGGCTTGCTCAATGGATGCCGCCTGCCGTCTTGATGGACGAGCCTCGGGGAGTTGAATCCGAAGGAGCGCTGTGGAATCTCAGACGTAATCACCTACCGCTGGTCATGCGCTCCTACACCTCGCTGCGGCGCTCGGAGAAGGGCGAACGCTGGGAGATTGCAGATGAGGAGTTCAAGCTCGACCTCGAATCCGCAGCCGAGGAAGGCGACCTTGCGGGCGGGCGCGAGGTCGGTCTCTACCTCCATGAAGTGATTGAACGAGCGGCGATGGACTCGTTTGCGGATCGCTTAGAGGTCTGGCGCAAACGCGACGATGTTGCCGGCCTGTTTCGCGCCGCGATGCGGCGTCATCATGTGAAGGAAGCCTGGTTCGAGCGCGGCACTCAGATCGTATATAACGCGCTCACTACGCCGATTGCCTTGCCCGACGGCCGCATGGTGGGGCCGCTTCATCAATGCCGCAGCGCGCGCGAAATGGAATTCGTCTATCCGATCCCCGAATCGACTCATCCGCTGCTCATCACGGCGTCGCGCGGACAATGGAAGGTCGAGCGCGGCTATCTCAAAGGTTTCGTCGATTTCGTATTCGAAGATGGTGGTTTGACCTATTTTGCCGACTGGAAAAGCGATCACCTGGCGTCCTATGAGCCGGAGGCAATCGAACAGCACGTCACCAACAATTACCTGATCCAGGCGCGGATCTATTCGATCGGTGTGCTGCGGCTGCTGCAAATCCGCGACGAAGATGACTATGGGCGGCGGTTCGGCGGTTTGTTGTATATCTTTCTGCGCGGGATCGATTCCGGCGGACGCCGCGGCGTTTATTTCCATCGCCCGGCGTGGAGCGAAATCTGCGCCTATGAATCGTACTTGATGGGCGCGCTTGCGGTGGATGCTCCGCAGCCATGAACGAACGCTGGAATAACCTGGGACTCGCAACGATATGGCAACGCTATCATGGCGATGGCGCCGGCGATGATGAATTGCGCCACCGGCTTCGTCAGCTTCAGACTGGCGCGTCCGAACTTAATCTCGATCCGGCCGTGGTTCACGTGGCGTATGAAATCGCCTTGATGGAGCCGCTGGACGATAAGCAAAGATTCGCTCTGATTCTGCTGGTTATGGCCTCGCTCGCCGCGTTGCAGGAAGGCAGCACCCGCCTGCCCGTGATCGGGAGGCAGGCGCGCGCGCCGATGCGCCGAATCCTCGGGGCGTTGTGCGGGGATGAAGCTGTGGATGAGGTCGATGAAATCTGCGCGGCAATCGAGCATCTGCTCGATTCAAATCTTGCGCCCCACGTCATTGGGCGCGCCAACACCGATTATCGGCCCCTGATTTTTCTGCGCCCGTTTATTTATCACCATCGCATACGGCAGGCGGAAGTCAGTCTTGCGCAACTGATCGCCGCTCGCCTGACGCATGATGCTCCCGATTCGCGGATGCAAAAAAAGATCGGGGCCGCGGTCGAGGAGATCGGTCGCGGCCTTGAGCAAAATGGCCTTGTCCTGTCCGCGGAGCAGCGCGGGGCGGTCGCCAATGCGGCCGCGCGCCGCCTGGTGCTGGTTTCGGGCGGCCCCGGTACCGGCAAGACCTCGATAATCCTGGCGATTTTGCGGGTGCTGGTCAGAACGGGAATCGATCCAAAAAAAATCGAGCTGGCCGCGCCCACCGGCAAGGCCGCCTTTCGGATGGGCGAGAGTATCGCGCAAGGGTTGCGGGTTATCGAAAAGCCCGCCGCCGTGGATCGCTCGCTCATCGACGCCGGACTGCAACCACGCACGATCCATCGTTTGCTCGGCTTCTCACAGGACCGCGGCCGTTTTCTCTATCATCGCAATAACCAACTCGATGCCGCCGCGGTTATTGTCGATGAGAGCTCGATGCTCGATCTGACTTTGATGGAGCGGCTGGTCAGCGCGCTCCAATCCGATACGCGCTTGATCCTGCTTGGCGACGCCGATCAACTTCCGTCGGTGGCCGCCGGCGCGGTGTTCCGGGACCTCGTCCAGGCGGCGAATGAGCTCCAGGCCCAACCGGATCGTTATCACGGCGTCTGCACACGGCTTGCTCACAGCTACCGGATGGACACGAGCACGCCGGCCGGCAGGGCGGTGTTCCGGGTCGCGGATGCGATCAGATCGGGCGACGACAGCATCGCGCAACCCAACCGGCAAGACGCCGTTGCGTTGCGCCTGCGGGCCGGGGAGCTGAAGTTCGCCGGTGTCGAACTGTTGTCTGGCGCTGGACAACTGGAAGACTTCCTGGACCATTGGTATTCCTCGCGCATCCAAGCCGCTGACGTGGACAAGCTGTGCGCGCAGACCTTTGTCGAACACCAGGGCGAATTCGATGAGGCGGCGCGAGCCGATCTGCAGCGGATTTTCGATCACATGGCGGCTTCCCGCATTCTCTGCTTCACGCGCGTGCTGCCGGCGGGCTCCGAACGCATCAATGCAGCGCTTCACCGGCGGCGAATCGACGCGCTCCAGGCCAGCGCCGAGCGCGATTTCGTGCCGGGCGAACCCGTTATGGTGGTGCGCAACGACTATGAGCGGATGCTGTTTAACGGCGATCAAGGCGTGGTCGTTCGGGTACGCCGATCTGTTGCGCGCGCCGCGCCGATGGCGATTTTCGAGCGCGGCGGCAGGTTCGTCGCATTCCAGCTGGCGGCGCTGCGCGATTGCGTTGAGTTGTGCTACGCGACCACGATTCACAAGGCGCAGGGATCAGAGTTCGACAGTGTCGCGATTGTGCTGCCGGATCGCGATATACCGATTCTGACCCGTGAAGCACTATACACGGCGGTTACACGCGGCAGAAATTGCGCAATTATGGTGGGGAAGCCGGAACTGTTGCGAACCGGCATCGCGCGCGGCATACAGCGATTCTCGGGACTCGCCGAAGAACTCCGGAGCTTGCTGGGAGAAAAATCCTGACCCCGGTTGGTAAAATCTAAATCGCGTATTGCACGCCGGTAAGCTGCTCGGAAATCTCCCACAGGCGCGCGGCCGTTTCAGGGTCGCGCGCGGCAGAACTGGGACGTGCTCGATGCGGCGATTTGCGTGCTGTGCCCAAATAGATTGGCGCGATGTAATCGCCGCCGCGCACCTCGGGCGAGGTGGCCGCGTACAGCGTCGGCCAGGCGCCGGTAGCTGCGCTTTCGGCGAAGTAGCGGTTGGAGAACGCCCAAAACGATTGCATTAAACGTGAGCCTTCCATTTTCGGCCCGGCCGCTTGCAGATTGGTGGCCGCGTAACCCGGATTGCAGGCGGCGCTGATCAGGACCTTGCCGCTGCGCTCCGCCCTGCGCTGCAATTCGATTGCGAACAGCAGATTGGCCAGCTTGCTGCGTCCATAAGCCAGCCATTTCTGATAACCGCCGCGCTCCCATTGCAGGTTGTCAAACCGGATGCTGCCCACCCGATGCATCCCGCTGCTGACCGTGACCACGCGCGAGCCGGGCGTTGCCATCAGCGCGTCAAGCAGCAGCCCGGTCAAAGCGAAATGCCCCAGATGGTTGGTGCCGAACTGCATCTCGAAACCGTCCACGGTGCGGCTATACGGTATTGCCATCACACCCGCGTTGTTGCATAAGACGTCGAGCCGCTGATTGCGTAGATGAAAGGACTGCGCGAAGGCGCGGATGGATTTGAGGCTGGCCAGATCGAGTTCCATTACTTCCACAGCCAGCGAATCTCCGGCGCAAATTGCCGATGCCGCGGCGCGCGCCTTCTCGAGGCTGCGGCAGGCAAGGATCACCTTGGCGTGGCGGCGCGCCAGCGCACGCGCGGCCTCGTAACCGATTCCGCTGTTCGCCCCGGTGATCACGACCGTTCTGCCGGAGCAATCGGGTACATCGTTGACGTTCCAGGATTGGCTGTCGGCCACGGCGAAACTCCCGCGCTGCAATCCCGCTCAGTGTTGCCGGCTGGACGGGAAGTCCATCAGCGTGTTCTCCAGCACCAATGAATTACTCACGGGCAGCGGTTTTCCGGGTGCATATTCGAAGGCGACCTCCGAAGCCGATTCATTAACATGGCCCGGCACGATCGAAAAGCGGTCGAACGCGTAGGGGAGGCCGTTGCCGCTCAGCGCAGTGGGCGTGTCGATCACGTGAAAATGCAGATGGGGTTCCGATGAGTTGCCGGTATTGCCCAGGCTCGCCAGCACCTGGCCGCGCTTGACCATCGCGCCGACCCACACCTTGATGCTGCCCGGCTTGAGGTGAGCGTAAAACGCATAGGCGCCGTGACCGATGTCTTCGATCAAATAATCGCCGGCGATCGTGGCCATGGTGATCGGACCCGTGGTCGAGCCCGGAACGTTGTCCTGCATACCACTCCTGGCATCGACAATTCTGCCGTCGGCAACCGCGATTATGTCGGCGCCGTAGGCATGATAGCTGTGGTTGTCTTTGGGGTTGCCGGTGCAGGTTTTGCCGTCGGGGCCGATTTGCACGAAGTCGATCGCGAAACGCTCGGGAAAATAAATTCGGCCGTTGGCGACGAAAAATGCCCGCCGATGACTGGACGTGTTGGACGGGCCGTTTGCGGCCAGCCAATTGTTGCCCCGCAGCGGCGGTCCGATAAGGATCGGCGCGGCCTTGTAATCGACATGCAGAGGCCCCGTTTCCGCATTCATCACGCGGTGCTCCGCATTGGTGTCATCTGGCTTCGATGAAATGCTGTAAGTGACCCTGTGGATGATCCGATGCGGAAGCTGAGCGGAGGAGAACGGAAGCCAGAGCAAGAGCATGCGCGCGCTCAGGGGCGCGAAGGTCAACTTCCGGAGATTCGTTCCATAGTGCCGGGGAAGATCGACCATCCGCTGCAGCTCGTCGCCGTCGAAGTTGAACACCGCCGTCGGACCGGAGTCGGCCCGTAGCGATTCCAGGGTGACCTCCGCGTTCTGGAAGTTGGTTATCAGCAATTCATAAACAAGATAGGCTTTGCCTTGCACGATGATTGGCGCAGGTTGCCAGACCGGCTGAACGTCGAGCAATCCGGGAGGACCACCGGGGGCGGTCAAAGGGGTGTTAAGGTCGGCTTGAGATTCAGGCTCGCTTTGACACCATGCCGTTGCGCTCCGCGCATCGAACACGAACAAGGTCGCGAGCAGCATCAGAACAAAAACGTGGGAGGCCTGCGTCAGCCGTCGGCGGAAAAAGAATATCGACACCTTGCGCATCGTTAATTCCTTCGGTCGGTTGTTCGCCCTGAACTTTATAATCGCAAGTGCTCAAAAAGCCATCCGTGTCGGTCCTGATCCGGCGCGTTGTTTCGGTCTGTCTGCTAACCTGAATCTGATTGAATATTGGTTCGGAGCAGACGATGGAACGGGCCGCTGCTATCCTTTTGCCCCTGTTTTCGCTGTGGACTGAGAATGACCTCGGCCGTGGCGATATCGGCGCTCTGCGTCCGTTCGCCCGTTGGATACTGAAGATGGGCCATCGAATGCTCCAACTCCTTCCCCTGAGTGAAACCGCCGCCGGGGAGAACAGTCCATACAGCGCGTTGAGCGTTTTCTCGATCGATCCGCTTTACGTTTCCGTTGACGAACTGGTCGGAGTCCCGCACGAGGAGATCGAGCGGGCCCGGACCCGGGTTCGCGGCCGCCGAACTATTGCGAGAGCCGAATTGCGCGCGCTCAAGCTGCCGTTGCTCCGTGCGGCATTTGCCCATTTCTACCAGCATGCCGGCGCCGCAGAGCGCAGCGCTTTCGAAAAATTCGTGGCGGAAAACAGGCATTGGCTCGAGGACTACGCACTGTTCCGCGCGCTCAAGGACCGTTTTGACTGGGCTGGTTGGCAACACTGGCCCGCCGACATCCGTGATTTCGAGCGCGCGCCGATAGCGGCCGCGCGGCGCGAGCTGCAAAGCGCGATGACGATGTACAGCTATTGGCAGTACCTCGCTCACGAGCAGTGGCGGAATGCGCGCGCCGAGCTGGCCGCCTGGGGCATCGGTCTGATCGGTGATCTGGCCTTTCTGCCGGCCACCGACAGCGCCGACGTATGGTCCAATCAGCATCTGTTCATCCTCGATAGGCAGGTCGGCGCGCCGCCCGACGCCTTTAGCGCCAGCGGTCAGCGATGGGGCCTGCCGATGCCGAACTGGCCGCGGATGCGCTCCGACGACCTGCGATGGTGGCGCGAGCGCGCCCGCAAATCGGCCCAACTGTACGACGCCGTGCGCATCGATCACGTGGTCGGATTTTATCGCACCTACTCTTTCAGTTCCGATCCGGATGAGCCGGGCGAATTTTTTCCGCAGTCCGAGGCGGCCCAGCGCGAACAGGGCGAAGCGTTCTTCATGATGCTCAATCAGGAGATCGGCGAGGGCCGGATCATCGGCGAGGATCTCGGTACCGTCCCGCCCTGGGTCCGGCTCTCGCTGACCGCGCTGGGTGTGTTGGGATTGAAGGTTTTCAGATGGGAGAAAAAGGACTGGCACACCCCGCGCGAGCGTTTCATCCCGCCCGCCGAGTTTCCCGAATTGTCGGTGGCCGTGACTTCGACTCACGACACCGAAACGCTTGCGCAATGGTGGCGCGAGAGCGCGCCGGCAGAGCGTTTGCAGCTGGCCAGCGCGATGAAGTTTCCGGCATCGCTCGATATTGCTTCCCCCACGCTTAAGACGGATCTGCTCGACGCCATCCTGGGGCAGCTCTATGCGTCGCCCTCTCGGCTGGTGCTGGCTCCGATCCAGGATCTGTTCGGCTGGGAGGAGCGGATCAACGTGCCGGGCTCGGTGGACGACCGCAATTGGACCTATCGGCTGCCGCAACCTGTCGAGCGCTTGGCCGCCGATCGCGCCATTGAGGAGCGGACGCGAAAACTGTTTGAAATGGCCAGACAGGCGCGACGTATTCGAGGTGATGTGTGAAGGCCTGACACATTCGCGGCTGGCGATGATTCCACGATCGACGCGGTGGCTTGCCGCTATAATCCGATCGCCCTAACATTGGGCGAACTCCGAAAGAGGAACAGGGGCACACGAACATGGGCAAACTCGATGGCAAAGCGGCATTGGTGACGGGCGCGGGGCGCGGACTGGGACGGGCAATCGCGAAGGGACTGGCGGCCCAGGGCGCCGCAGTGCTGGTCAACGATTACGGCGTTTCGCTGGCCGGCGAAAAGGAAGCCGCCTCACCCGCCGGGCAGGTGGTGGCGGAAATCAAGGCCGCCGGCGGCCAGGCGGCAGTAAACAGCGGCAACGTCGCCAAATGGTCGGACGCCGAAGCGATGGTGAGTCAGGCGATCAAGGAATTCGGCAAGCTCGACATCCTGGTGAACGTCGCAGGTATTTTGCGCGATCGAATGATTTTCAACATGACCGAAGACGAATGGGACGCGGTTATTAACGTCCATCTGAAAGGCACGTTTAATTGCAGCCGTTTCGCCTCGGTGCATATGCGTGAGCGCAAACATGGGCGTATCATCAACATCTCATCTGCCGCCGCGCTCGGCAGTCCCGGACAGCCCAATTACGCGGCGGCCAAAGCCGGGATCCTCGGACTGACCTTCAGTTGCGCCAACGCGCTGGGCAAATACGGCATTACCTGCAACGCGATAATGCCGCAGGCGGCAACCCGGATGACGGATATGGTCCCGCGCGATCGCGGCATCAACATCCCCACCAGCGAAACCGCAGCCGGCACGCCGTCCGATCCGGCCAATGTCGCCCCGATCATCATCTATCTGGCCAGCGACGAAGCGGCGGAAATCAACGGGCAGATTTTCGGCTCCGAGGGATACCGCCTGTTGCGCTACCGTCATATTTTCTGGGACAAGATCGTATACAACAATGGTCCCTGGGATATCGACGAGCTGTTCAAGGTGATGCGTCGCACGCTGGCGCGCGATTTGGAAAAACCGCGTATCATGTAGATTTAGCGTTGCGCTTTCCGCCGCTGCCAGGCGGCGGAAAGCGCAACGTGTAAACGAACCGTTATTGCAGGGCAATGGAGACAAGGCGCGCTCTCCATAAACGTCCGCGCCGCTGCCTCAGAGCCTGGCTGTGGCTCGCTGCCGCGCTCCAGCCCTTATACCGCCTTCTGCAAATACAGCAGCGGATCGCCGCGGCTTAGTATCGCGTCGGCGCGCGCGCGGATGATCTCGTCAAAGTTGCGCGCGATATCCGGGTGGCGCTGATCGGGCAGAATCCAGAAGCGGCCCTCCACAATTCCGTCGAGCACATAATCCGCCACTTCCTCGGGCTGGATCGGACGGCGCGGATTGCCTGCCTGATTCATCCGCTTGAGCAGGTCATCGTAAGTTACTGTGATTTCCTTGCGCGGTCGGGACGGCGCGTACTCCGGCTGCCGATTGCGGACGGCGCTGAAGAGGCCCGTGTTGATCGTGCCCGGCGGCACCAGCACCGAGGCGGTGATCTTCGCCTGACGCTGCCGCAGTTGCGCGTACAGCATTTCAGCGATACTGAAGATCGCTGCCTTCGACATCGAATACTCGGGCGCCGATGGCACCGGCGCGACCACTCCCACCGAGGACGAGGTGATTACTACCTGCCCCTCCTCGCCATGCTCCAGCATCGCCGGCACAAATGCTTTGACGCCGTTGATCACGCCCCACAGGTTGACGCCGATAAGCCAAGCCCAGTCGTTGATCTCATGCTCCCACAGGGCGCCCGGCGCATAGCCGGAAACGCCTGCGTTGAGAAACGCGACATGCACTTTGCCATGGCGCGCGAGCGTCTGGTGCAGCAGATTGCTCATCGAGTCGAACTTCGACACGTCAGTGCGCACCCCGCTTACTTCGAGCGCCTGGGCCCGCAGCTCCGCAACCGTTTCGTCCAATGCGCTCGGCTCGATATCCGCCAGCACCACTTTCATGCCGCGGCTGGCCAGCAAAGCTCCCGTCGCCCGCCCGATCCCGCTTGCGCCACCGGTAATGACCGCAACTTTGCCCCTGATGTCCTTCATTGGTTTGTCCATTAATCCGCGTGCTTCCACTGCGGGATGTAGATGGTAATCGGATCGGCGCCGTCGCCTTCGCGCCTGACCTCGGCCCAGGTGCAGGTTACCGGCATCCCAATCCTCATCTGACCGGGCGCGACATCGATCACATTGCCCACGATGCGCACGTGTGGATAATCGCGCAGGCTGATTATGGCGACATTGTATGGAACCCTCTGCTCGAGCATCGGATTGGTCACGTGATGCACAATCGTGAAGCTTTCCACCACACCCTCAGGCCGCGCCGCCACATAGTCGAATTCCAGCGCCTGGCACACGTTGCAAAGCTCGCCCGGCGGATGTTGCACGGCGCCGCACGCGCGGCATCGCTGAAGCCGCAATTCGCCGCTGGTAAAAAAGGCCCGATTTTCCGGCGTCAGTGCCGGTAAAATCCATTGATCGGGCATGTATCGCTCGGACCTGGCCATGCGAATTCCTCATGGATTGCGGCTGAACAGCACGGCGCTGCCGGGTGGCGTTGCCGGACCGCCGACGGCGAGGCTCAACTCGACGCCGTCGACCTGACAGGTCGAATCACCGCGGATCTGGCGCACTGCCTCATTGGCCAGTTGCAATCCGTGAATGTAGGCCTCGGCCAGATTGCCGCCGCTGGTGTTGAGCGGCAGCCGTCCGTTTGGCCATCGCAAGGCCCCCTCAGCGACGAACCCTTCCACCTCATGCGGCGCGCAAAAGCCGATGTCCGCCAGAGCCATCAGCGTCGTGCCGGTGAAATTCTCATAGAACTGCGCCACCTTGATGTCCGAGGGTTCGACGCCTGCCCGCTCCCAGAGCTGCTTGCCGATTTTACGGTAGCTGCGATGGGGAAAGTCCGGATCGTTAAATGCCCAGAGCGCGCCCTTGGAATCCATCCCGGAGGCTGCCGCCAAAATGTAAGCCGGTCGACGGCGCAAATCGCGCGCGCGCTCGGCGCCGGTCAGCACCAGAGCGCAAGCGCCGTCGCTTTCCTGGCAACAGTCGAAAAGATGGAACGGTTCGGAGATCCATCGCGAATTATCATAAGCCTCGCGCGTCAGCGGACGTCCGTGCATCACGGCGCGCGGATTGCGCTGTGCGTGGGCGTAGCAGGCCAGGGCGATTTCCGCCAGGGCGTTCTGCGAGATTCCGTAATCATGCATGAAGCGTTTGGTCAGCAGTGCGTTCCATATCGCCGGGACGCCGGCGCCGAAGGGCGCGCGATAGGCTTCCTCTCCGATCGCGAAGCCGGCGCCGCGGCTGCGTCCGTAGCGTCCCTCGCGTCCCTGGTTGATCGCGCGGTAAACAACCACGTTGCGCGCGTACCCCGCGCTGATCGCGGCGTCGGCCAGATTGATCGCCGCCATGCAGAGATTGCCGCCGCCGCTCATCGGATTGGCCGCGAAATTCAACGTCTCGAAGCCCAGCCACGAGCACAGATGGGCGTGCTGGCGGGTGGTGTCCATGAAGGTCACCAGCCCGTCGATATCTGCGGGGACAAGCCCCGCGTCGTCAATCGCGTTTCTGATCGCGATCGACGCGAGTTGAAGGGCTGAATGCGGCGAGGCGCCGGCCTTGTAATACTTCGACTCGCCTATTCCAACCACTGCCGCTTTGCCGTGCATGATGCTCCCGTGTGTGCGATCTGATTATGCTCCATCGGCCGCAAGCGCAACAAATGGAGGCGGACCCGAAAAAACAAACAAACTGGCAAGGGCAATCTACCCCCTGACATGCTGACGGTGAGCGGGCCAGGAAGGCAGAAGATGGCAGCTAATCGGTGCAACACGTGAGCGACGATTTGCCGCCGCTTATGGCAGTTTGCCTTCGAACGCCGCGTTACGCTTAAGTGGGTGACCGAAGTGGTGGAAGGTCAACGTGCGCGTCGTGGACGAGGCTGCGCAGCAATTGGAGGGCGAAACGTCTTCGATATGGCGATTTCGGCTTGCGCCCCTTTCGCATCCGATGCCAGAGGTTTATTTTGGGGAAAAGGTGGATGTCCGGATGTCCGTTTTGTAGGGGAAAACGACCTGAACCGCGCAGAGGAGGCGCCGATGTGCCTGGGTATCCCCGGTGAAATCCTGGAAATCAATGAGGATCAGGGACTGCGCGTCGGCAAGGTTCGCTTTGCCGGCATCACCCGCGAAGTCTGCCTGGAGTATGTGCCCGAGGCAGTGAAAGGCGATTTCGTGGTGGTCCACGTTGGATTCGCGATTGCCACGATCGACGCGCAGGAGGCGGCGCGCACCTATCGGATCCTCGAAGAATTCGGGCAGACTGCGGAACTGGCTGCCGATGCATCCCAATCAGAGCACGGCCGTGAAGTACCTCGACGAATATCGAAATAGCGAAATCGCGGCGGGACTGACCCGCAAGATCGCCGCAGTGGTAACACGCCCGTGGGTGCTGATGGAAGTGTGCGGCGGCCAGACCCATTCGATTGTCCGCTATGGGATCGACCGCATGCTCCCCGGCGGCCTGGAACTGGTGCATGGTCCCGGATGCCCGGTCTGCGTCACCTCGCTGGAGATGATCGATCGGGCGCACGCGATTGCGCAGCGGCCCGACGTTATCTTCACGTCGTTCGGCGACATGCTCAGAGTGCCCGGATCGCACGCCGACCTGCTGACGCTCAAAGGCCGCGGCGCCGACGTGCGCGTTGTTTACTCGCCTCTGGATGCGCTGCGGATTGCGCGGGAAAATCCCAATCGCAAGGTCGTTTTTTTCGGTATCGGGTTTGAGACCACGGCGCCAGCCAACGCGATGGCGCTGCATCAGGCCAGGCGCACGGGTGTGAAAAACTTTTCGATGCTGGTCTCGCACGTGTTGGTGCCGCCGTCGATCGCGGCGATCCATCAGGCGCCAGGGAATCGGGTGCAGGCGTTCTTGGGGCCGGGCCATGTGTGTGCGGTGATGGGTTATCGCGAGTATGAATCGCTCTCGGCGCATTATCGCGTTCCCATCGTGATCACCGGATTTGAGCCGGTCGATCTCCTGGAAGGGATTCTGATGGCGGTGCGGCAGCTCGAGGAGGGGAGGGTGGCGGTCGAAAATCAGTACGTGCGGGCGGTGACGCGGGAGGGCAATCGCGCGGCGCGGGACCTGATTTTCGAAGTGTTCGAAGTGGGCGACCGCAAATGGCGGGGGGTCGGCTCGATTCCCAAATCCGGCTACAAGCTCCGCTATGAATACCGCAATCACGACGCGGAAAAGATTTTCGAAGTCGACGCGATCGACACGCGCGAGCCGCCCGAATGTATCAGCGGCCTGATCCTGCGCGGGCTCAAAAAACCGTGCGACTGCCCGGCGTTCGGCAAAAAGTGCACGCCGCAAAATCCATTGGGCGCCACCATGGTGTCCGCGGAAGGAGCGTGCGCCGCCTACTATCAGTACGGACGCTATCTCGACACCAACGGCGGTGAGTTCACCGGCGCGCCATTGGCCGGGAAATGAAAGAAAGCATCCTGCGTAAAGCGCGCGAAAGCGCCGCCACCATCACCGCCTTCTTCGAGGAAAACGCGGAGCCGCTGGAACGATGCGTAACCGAGATGGCGCAACGGTTTGCGCGCGGCGGCCGGCTGATCGCGATGGGCAACGGCGGCTCAGCCTGTGACGCGCAGCACATCGCGGTCGAGTTCCAGCATCCGATCATCGAAAAACGCAAAGCCCTTGCGGCGCTCGCGTTAACCATCGACACCGCCACGCTGACCGCGATCGGCAACGACAAGGATTTTTCCTACGTGTTCGTCGATCAGCTCGACCTGCTGGGACGGCCCGAAGATATCGCGCTGGGAATTTCGACTTCGGGCGCCTCCGCCAACGTGAATCGGGCGCTGCGGCGCGCGCGCGACAAGGGGCTGCTGACGATTGGTTTTGCCGGGCGCGACGGCGGCCAGATGCCCGGCGTGTGCGATTATTGCTTCACCGTCAAGTCGTGGTCGATTCACCGCATCCAGGAAACCCACACCGCGCTGCTCCATCTGTTGTGGGACCTGCTGCATGTCCAAATGGGGGCGGACGATGTCATCTGAAGACACGCCTTTCGGGCAATGCCCGCTGCCCATCAGTCAGGTGACGGAAATCCTGATGGGCCATGGCAGCGGCGGCAAGCTCAGCGCCCAACTTATCGAAAATCTGATCGTGCCGGCTTTTCGCAATCCTGAACTGGAATTGCTCGACGATCAGGCCGTGGTCTCGCTCAACGGGTCGCGTCTGGCCTTTACCACGGATTCCTACGTGGTGACGCCGATCTTTTTTCCCGGAGGCGATATCGGCGAACTGGCGGTCAACGGCACGGTAAATGACCTCGCGATGGGGGGCGCGCAACCGCTGTATCTTTCGCTGGCCTTCATTCTGGAAGAGGGCTTGCCGATCGCCGATCTGCGGCGCCTGGTGGAATCGGCGGGCCGCGCCGCACAGCGCGCCGGCGTGAAGATCGTAACCGGCGACACCAAGGTAGTGGGCAAGGGTAGCGGCGACAAGGTTTTTATCAACACCTCGGGCATCGGCCTGATTCCCCGCGGGATCGAGCTTTCCTCGGCGCGAATCGGGCCGGGCGATGCGATCCTGCTGTCGGGCACGATCGGCGATCACGGTATCGCGATCCTGTCGCAGCGCGAGGGACTGGAGTTCGAAGGCGAGTTGCGCAGCGACACCGCCCCGCTGCATGATCTTGCCGCGGCCGCGCTGCGCGTCTGTCCGCAAATACATGCGATGCGCGATCCGACGCGCGGAGGCCTCGCGGCGACACTGGTCGAGTTCGCCGCGCGCCGCCACCTGGGAATCGAAGTGGACGAGACGACCATCCCGTTACGCGACACGGTAAAGGGCGCATGCGAAATCCTGGGACTGGATCCGCTGCTGGTTGCCAACGAAGGCAAGCTGGTGGCATTCGTGCCGCCAGAGCATGGCGAACGGGTGCTGGAGGCCATGCGCGCCCATCCGCTGGGACGCGACGCGGCGTGTATCGGCCGCGTCACCGCGCGTCATCCGGGAGTCGTCCTTGTGAAAACGCCGGTTGGCGGCGAGCGCGTGCTGGACCTGCCTTTTGCGGAGGCGTTGCCGCGAATCTGCTGAAGCAAATCTGCCAGGCGGAATGCCGGCGCACTATGAATCAAGCCCAGATCACAGGCGATGCGGCGGCTTTCATCCGGCGCGCGGTCCGGGTGGAAGGCATCGTGCAGGGCGTTGGCTTTCGTCCATTTGTATATTCGCTGGCGGCGCGCCTGGGGCTCGGCGGCCATGTTATTAACGACTATCGCGGAGTCGTGATCGAAGTCGAAGGCAGTGCCGGCGCGGTCCGCGAGTTCGTGGCACGATTACCACGCGAAGCGCCGGTTCTGGCCGCCATCGATCGCATCGCGGTAACCGACGTCGAAACGCGAGGCGAACGCGAGTTCAGGATCGCAGACAGCCGATCCGCAGGACTGCGCCGCACGCTGATTGCGCCCGACATCGCGACCTGCGCCGACTGCCTGCGCGAGATCTTCGATCCGGCAAATCGGCGCTACCGCTATCCGTTCACGAACTGCACGAATTGCGGGCCTCGTTTCACGATTATCCGCGATATTCCTTATGATCGGCCCTCCACCACGATGGCGGGTTTCCCGATGTGCGCACAGTGCGCGCGCGAATACCATGACCCCTCGGATCGCCGCTTCCATGCGCAGCCGATCAGCTGTCCTCGATGCGGACCGCGTTTGCGCCTGATCGACCGCGCCGGGGTCGAAGTCTCCGGCGATCCGGTTGACACCGCTGCGCGCCTGATCGCCGCCGGACACATTGTCGCGGTCAAAGGACTCGGCGGATACCATTTGGCGGCGGCTGCCGCCGACGAAGCCGCGGCCTGCGCGTTGCGCTCGCGCAAGCATCGCGAAGACAAGCCGTTCGCCGTAATGGCGGCCGATCTCCAGTCGGCGCGGCGCCTGGCTTTTATCGACCAGGCCGAGGAACGGCTGCTGAGCGGGCCGCGCCGGCCGATCGTACTGGTCCGCCGCCGCCCGGATGCGCGATTGGCGAGGGCGGTCGCCCCAGCTAATCGCTTCGTCGGCCTGATGCTTCCCTACACTCCTGTGCATCATCTACTGTGCGAGCGCGTCGCCGAACCGATCGTGCTGACCAGTGGCAACGTCGCGGACGAACCCATCGCATATCACGATCACGAAGCAATGGAGCGGCTGGCGCCGATCGCTGATTTTTTTCTGACTCACAACCGCCCCATCCATATTCGGACCGACGATTCGGTCGTACGCGTGGTAGGCGGGCGCGAGATGGCGGTCCGGCGTTCGCGCGGCTATGCGCCTGGGCCATTGACGATGCCGATTGGCGCGCGTCGGCCGATCCTTGGCTGCGGAGCCGAACTGAAAAACACCTTTTGCCTTATGCGCGATCGTACCGCTGTTATCTCCCATCATATTGGCGATCTCGAAAATTATCGAAGCTTGCGTGCATTTATGGAGGGAATCGAGCACCTGCGGCGGCTGTTCGAAATTAATCCCCAACTGGCCGTGCATGATCTTCATCCCGAATACCTTTCGACCAGGTACGCCGTGGGCCTGCGCGACATCGAAGTTATCGGTGTGCAGCACCATCACGCGCACATTGCGGCATGTCTGGCGGACAATGGTGAGGAAGGACCAGCGATCGGTGTCGCCTTCGACGGTCTTGGGTACGGGACGGATGCGACCTTGTGGGGAGGGGAATTCATGGTGGCCGATTTGCGTCAATTCAGGCGCGTTGCTCATTTCGAAACCGTCCCGATGCCTGGAGGCACCGCCGCGATTAAACAGCCATGGCGCATGGCGCTGGCATATCTGGACCTGATTTATGGTCCGGATATTCCCGCCGATTTGGATGTCTTCGAACGCAATCGCAGTTGCTGGAACGCGGTTGCCGCCGCCATGCACGCGAAGGTCAACTCGCCGCTGACTTCCAGCGCCGGAAGATTGTTCGACGCGGTCGCGTCAATAGCCGGCATTCGCGACACGGTCAACTATGAAGGTCAGGCGGCAACCGAGTTCGAGCAGATCGCCGATGTCAATGAGCGCGGCGCTTATCCCGCCGGCATCAGGCGCTCGGAGGTGCTGCGAATTGCCGGTGCCGATCTGGTGCGCTCCGCCGTGGACGATATCCGCACCGCTATCGCGCGCGAGATCGTGTCCGCGCGCTTTCACAACGGGCTTGCCCAGACGATAGCGTCGGTATGCGAAATGATTCGCGACGAGTCCGGCTTTAATCTGGTAGCGCTCAGCGGCGGCGTGTTCCAAAACATCCTCCTGCTTGAACGGGCATCGCAGAAACTTCTGGCGCGGGGATTCCGGGTGATCACTCATTCGCGCGTGCCCGCCAACGACGCGGGCATTTCCCTGGGCCAGACCGCCATAGCCGCGGCCATTGACTTTTGGCGCGGAGCGCACCAGTTGACTTCACCCCTCCCTGAGCGGAGAAACAGCGAGGCGCTGCCATGCACGAATTGGCGTTGACCCAAAGCGTGGTGGATCAGATAAGCGAGCTGCTCCCCGACGCGAGGGTCACCCGGGTGGAACTCGAAATCGGAAACCTTTCCGGCGTGGTTTGTGATTCGGTGCGTTTATGCTTCGAGATTTGCACTCAGGGCACGTTGCTTGAAGCAGCGCGTCTGGAAATCATCGAAACGCCCGGCCGCGCGATATGCCGGAGCTGCCGCGCCCATTTCGAAGTCGCCGACCTGTTCACCGCTTGCCGATGCGGCAGCGCCGAAACCGATCTCATTTCCGGCCAGGAACTCAAAATTCGAAGCGTGGAGATAGCCGATGTGTAGCACCTGTGGATGCTCCGAAGAGGCCGAATCGACGGTCACGAATTTCGGCGGCGAGCCGCCCGATCGGACCGCGCAACATTCTCACGAGCACCAGCACGGCCATTCGCACGAAGGCAGGCACCATCACGGCGATGGGGCTCATACGCAGGCACGTGCGCAGCATGAACCCGGACATCGCACGATTCGGCTGGAGCAGGATATCCTGGCCAGGAACAATCGGATCGCGCAGCGCAACCGCGAATGGCTCGAAGGCCGCAATATTTTTGCGGTTAACCTGATGAGCAGTCCGGGAGCGGGCAAAACCACATTGCTGGAGCATACGATCCGCGATCTCGGCAGGGAGGTGCCGATTTCAGTTGTCGAGGGCGATCAGGAGACGATTCGCGACGCCGAGCGGATTCGCGCCGCCGGCTGCAAAGTGATTCAGATCAATACCGGCACCGGATGCCATCTGGATGCCGGCATGCTCGACCGCGCGTTGCACGAGTTGGATCCGCCGCTGAATTCGTTGGTGTTGATCGAAAACGTGGGCAATCTCGTATGTCCCGCATTGTTCGATCTGGGGGAAACCTCGCGGGTCGTGATCATGTCCGTAACCGAGGGCGAAGACAAGCCTTTGAAGTATCCGCACATGTTCCGCGCCGCCGACATCATGGTCCTGAGCAAGGCCGACCTGCTGCCGCATCTGGAGTTCGATCTTGAAAGCTGCCTGACCTATGCGCGCCAGGTTAATCCGAAGCTGCGGTATTTTCAGCTCTCAGCCTTGCGCGGAATCGGCCTGCAACCATGGTATGACTGGCTGCGCGCAAGGGCCGCGCTGTGATCATTTCAGCATTTATGCTTTAAATGGCTTCAACACTTCAGGGTCCCGCGGCTAGACGGGAATTTGAGAGTCGTGACCAGCATCCGAGCTTGGGACGGAATGGCGCCTGTCATCACACGATACGAAAAACTTCGCCGGATGCTCGCGATCGCGATGCTCCTGCTGGGCTTGTCTTTTCTTATGACCGGCTGTCCCGCGTTGATGATACCCGGTTTAGGGTACAGCGCTTATCAGGCCTACAAATACGGGCAGCACCCGCCGTCGAAGAAGGAGTCCGTCCAAACCAGGAGCAACGGGTGAGAAGGCGATCGGGGCCCGGCGAAATGGCGCGTAAGAATGGCGATGCGCGTTCAGCGCACCTCGGTAGCGGCGACGTCGGTCTGGAACGCCGCGATCTGCGATTGCCACTGCTTGCCGAAGGCGAGGATCAGCACTGACTGATTAATGCTCTTGTCCCTGGTCAGGCTGCGCCATTCGCCGCCGCCGGCACGCGCCATTTCCTGGTACGCGTGCTGGGTCAGCAGGTAGAAATCCGGCAATGGGGAAATCGTTTTGGCGTTGAGCGCCTCGCGCTCGAACAATTCGTGTTCCTCCTGGGTCACGTCAACCGTGTTGAAGGTGCCGTCTTCGCTACGGAACTTGCTGATTAGCTGCATGATCGGCGCGAAGTCCTCGTCCCACGGAGGCGTGTCTCCCACCAGTACGATGACTTTCTTCGCATCAGGGCGCCATTGCATCCCGTCAACCGCGATCTTGACGGCCTTCAGCGTGTCCTCGCGCCAGTCGTAGCTGCCGTTTTGCGCTTTGATGTTTCCCAGGAAGGCTTGCAACTGGTCGGGTGAGGTCGTAAAAGGCTGGATTTCGTCAGGCTCGCCCCGCCCGCCGAATTGGACGATACCGATGCGCGCGACAGGCACCAGTCGGTGGATGGCAAGCACCAGTTGTTCCATCCTGGCCTTTACTTCATCCATCACAAAGCGCATCGAGCCGGTGCCGTCGATCACCAGCACGACGTCGAGCCCCTTCTTGCGCAGTTGGCCGATGAAGCCGCCAAAACCGTTGCCGATTCCGCGGCCGTAACCGGCGCCATATCCACCGCCGAATCCGCCGCCAAAGCCGCCGTACTGACCGCGATTTACCGCGCGGACGTACTCGTTCGTGTAAGCGGTGGTGAGGGTTCGTTGCGATGCGATTTTTGGAACAGGCAGGGACAGTGCACTAACAGCGGTGTCGGGTGTTGCGAGGTCGGGCATCGGGGGCAGTTTGACATCGGGACTGGCGCCAACTCCTCCGCCGCCCGACTCCAGACGAATATTGATATACCTGGGTGCCGCCACCTGCCTGACTTCGTGAATCAGAAAAAGCAGCACCGCGAGATGGATCGCAATCGAGATGGGAAAAGGTCCGGCCAGAAAAAGCAGCGCATCCTTGAGACTGCGCCAGGCGTCGCGTCCGCGCTCGAATCCGAACGGGCGCCGCAGAGCCTGAAAAGCCAGACCCAGCAGCACCGCGACGACAATAATCGAGACGGCCAGGATTATCAGCGCAGTGGCGGGAAGATTACTCAGTCTGCCAGCCAGCATAATGTTTGCCTCGCGTCAGGGCGCCGGGCTGGGTGCCTGCACGGGTGCGGCGCCGGCGGAATCGGTATCGGAAACAGCAACACCGAGCTGCTGAGCGCCAGCCCGTTTCGCAATGTCAAGAACGATTACCATGTCGCCCAGAATGACACTGGGGTCGCCCTTGAAGATGACCACCCTGGTATGCAGGTTTTCCAGCACATTGTGGAGCACCGGTTCGAGATCGTTAAGCCCAACCTCGTGTCCATCGACCAGGATGCGTCGCTCGCCGGTCAACTCGACGATTACGTTTTGGGGCGGCTCATTGGCGGCCTGCGCTTTGCCTTGCGGCAATCCGACGTGGGCGGCCGACTCGATCGCCACCGCCGCCCCGACCATGAAAATGATCAGCAGGACCAGGAAAATGTCGGTCAGCGGCGTGATATTGATCTCGCCGAACAAACTGCTGTCATTGCTGCTTGGTATAGCCATGTGGACCCTAGATGATCGGCCGCGTTCGCTAACGCAGCGAGCGCTCGATTTCCTCGACCGACGCGCGCCTGGCCGCGATCGCGATCTGGTCGGCGCCGGCTGCTTTGGCGATTCGCAGTATTTTGACCATGTCGGCCAGAATTATTTTGCGGTCGCCCTGAAACACCACTATTTTCGGATTGATCCGGCCCAGCGCGTCGTGCAGGGTGCTTTGCAGCTCCGAGGCGGGAATATCCTTGGAATTGACGAATATCTCGTGATCGACGGTGTAGGTGACGACAACCCCGCGCTTTTCCGGTGAGGTGTTTTCGGCCAGCGGCAGTCCGACATGCGCTGCGGATTCCACCGAAATCGACGCGGTGATCATGAAGATGATCAGCAGGACGAGGAATATATCGGTCAGCGGCGTGATATTGATCTGCCAGAAGATTCCGCCGCCGTTGCCGGAGGATGGTTTGCTAATTGCCATTGGCCTGTCTGCCTTCCAAAGCCGCTTCAATCAGGCGATTGGCGCTGACATGCATCACCGCGTTGAGATTGTCGATGCGCACCGAGAAATAGTTGTAGAAAATGACCGCGATGATAGCTACCGCAAGTCCCAAAGCGGTCGAGATAAGCGCTTCGGAAATTCCCGCGGCGACAACAGAAAAGCCGCCAGTCCCCATCACCGCCATCGACTGAAACGCGGTCAAAATGCCGACCACTGTGCCGAACAGCCCAATGAAAGGCGCGGAGGCGCCGGAGGTCGCCAGCACCCAGATGTAGCGTTTGAGTTCGAGCAGTTCCTCGAAGCGCTGCTCCTCGTCGATTTGCATCAGCTTTTCCCGATCGCGGCTGGCGGCGGCCGCGATTACGGCATGAAAGAGGCGCTCGAACGGACGTTTGCGGGCTTCGGTCTTTTTCAGCGCCTGATCGAAATCGCCCTGGCGCAGAGGTTCGAGCAATTGCGCCGCCGCGTGCGTGGTGCGGCTGCACAATCCGCCCAACGCCCACAGACGCTCCACAATGACCGCGATACAAATCACCGAGATCGCGATAAGCGGGTAGGTCGCGTAATACCCCTGCTGAATCATTGCGATGATACTGAACTGCGGTTGCATTGCCTATACTCTCCTTGCTCTTGCGGAAACTGAAACGCCCGAGATTTTTTCTCAAGTTAATCCATCCGCCGGATCCGATATTTTCATCTGGCGGCTTGCTGCGGCGGCGAGGCGGCGCTATCGCCAAGCACCTGATGCAGGCAGAGCCGGCGCTGCAGTCCGTCCCAACGCACTTTCATCTCCGGACTTCCGAGGCTCGGATGCTCGCTGCGGGTCTGGGCCAGCTTGCCGCACGCGGCCTTGAGGTTGCCGTCGGCCGCATAGATGAGGGCCAGGTTATAGCGTGCCTCGTACCAAAGTTCGTCCGACTCGGCGGCCTGGGCTTCCACGCGACTCCATAGGTCGGACGCCCGGTGATATTCTTTTTGCGCCTGCGCCAGGCGCGCCAGTCCGGCGTTGGCGTCGGGCGATGAAGGTGAGGCGGCAGCCACCTGCTCGAATATCGACTTGGCCCGCGCGCTGTCGTTCATCAGCGCATACGCCTGGCCCAGGATCGATAACGTTCCGGTCAGGCTCCTGACACTCATCCTGCCCGCATCCGCCTGCTGCTCGAAGTATTGATACAGCAGAGCAGTCAGACGGGCGTCGGCCAGCGCGCCCGCCCGGTCGCCCGCGTCGGCGCGAGCCTTGACCTGCTTCCAGGTCTCCAGCCCGAGCGTTTTGATAAAGTCGTTCGACGGGGCAGGGCGGCCGGGCGCCCGCAGACGGTTGATCTCCTCTTCGGCCAGCGCGTACTGGCCAGTGTGTTCCAGCGCCTGCAAACGCCAGAGCGTAACCTCGTCGAAATCCGCGGCCATCTGCGGATAGGCGGTTTCGAAGCCGTCGAGCAATTCCGCGATTTCCGCGTAATTCCTGCGTGGTTGAGCTTCGAGCAGGGCGGCCAGCATGTAGGTGGCGTTTGCGCGCGCGGCATGGATAAATTTTCCTTCCGCGGGCGTGCGTTTTTCGATCGCCGGTCCGCTGGCGACGGTGCTGCGCAGTCCCGCGATTGTGGCCGCGGTGAGAGCATCGGTGGACGCCGGAGTATTTGCGGCTTTGCCCTTGTTGCCGGCGGTGCGGATTTCCAGATAGCGGCATTGGGCGGCCTTGAAGGTCGCCGCGAAATCATAGAACGGATCGCCCTTGACCTGATCGTACTGAGCGGCAGCTTCAGAATACCTGCCCTGGGCCTGGATCAACTCGGCCAGTCTGAAACGCGGTTCATAGGCGTACTTGCCGCGCGGGAAACGATCAAGGTAATCGTGCGCGCGCGCGATCCACAGCTCATTGAGGCGCTGGCTGTTGGACCGTTCCCATTGGGTTCGCGCGATTTTGAAGCGCATGTACGCAGCCCATTCGGCCATCGGGTTATGGCGCTGATCGACAAGCTCCTGCAATGGCGCATCCATCAGGTCCAGCCGGCCCTGTGTATAGTAAATGTCGATGGCGTACTTGTAGCCCTGGGGGTACTGACCGCTGCGCGCCGCGGCCAGATAATGTTTGGCGGCCGTCATCTGATGGCGCGTGGCGACCAGCACTTCCGCCACAAGGTATTGCTCGAATGGGTCGTTGGATGCGCCGAATTCAGCTTCGGGATCGGCGACGTCGTGGACGACCGCGGCCAGCGCTTTGGGCCATTCCCGGCGGCTGCCATATGAGTCGCGCAGCAGGGTCACGGCCTCGCGATGCAACTGCGCGCGGCGCGCCGGATCGCCCGCCTCAGCCTCGGCCTTGAACAACTGTTGCAGCCGGAACATCGTAGCGCCCCGCATCTCTGCCCCGGTGGTGGTCTGTGCCAGGCGTGCGCTCAGAGCGGCCGCCTTTGCGACCTCACCCATCGCGGCGTAGGTGGTCGCGAGTCCCTGCTGGGCGGCGCGATATTGCGCCGTGCCGGGTCCCGCCGTCATCACCTGACGGAAATCGGCGATCGCCTTGTTGTAGCTGGAGCGATCGAATTGGCCGAGGTCGCGCTCGCAGTAGGCGCGCCCCAGCAGATTTTCGCGGATCAGTTCAGGTGAGACGATCAGCAGCGCACTCTGGGTGAAACCGGCGGCGGCCTTCTGCAGCATCCGGCGGCGGACCTCGGGCGAATTGAATAGAATCGATCCGTGAAACCGCAGCCATGACAAGGGATAGAGGGCGCGCAACTCGAGCTGTTCCAACGTCGAGTAATCGCAATCGACCGAGCCGTTGCCGATTTCGGTCAGGCACGCCTCGTGTTTTTTGAAATAAACGTCATACATCCGCCCCAGCATCCGTTCCAGCATGCTGTAGGCCTCAAGCAACTCGACATGGCTAATGCCGGGAACCGTGGTCAGGTGGGCGAAAATCCCTTCGTTGGCGTCAAGCTCGTTGATTACTTCACCGGCCACCTGCGGATCGTTCACGCCCTGATCCACGCGCGGCTGCAACGCGTTGAGGTCGGAAAGAAAAGCGCCGATACCCTCGGCCCCAATCGCCCGTGTTGCGGCCGACAAAACACAGGCGACCGTCAATGCGAACAGGCGCAGTCGTAAGCTGGGCAGACGAACGGACACGGATAGCCCAAAGCATGCACGATGCCTCGATGTCAAGACGGCCCCCAATCAGGGCTGGCGTCCTTTCCCGCGCGTCAGCTCCGGGCCGGACAGTCGTGAAAACGGCAGGCCCGCCCTCTCATTTGGACATTCTTAATGGGGCATGCTCGATTCGCGAGTCACTCCGCCGGTCAAACCAAGCAAGTCCCGGCAGTCGCCGCAAAGAGTTCGGTCTTCCCACCAGCCACCGCCCATGGCCACGAACAGCTGCGCGCTGTCAATGTAGCGTTGTGCTTCAGCCCGCGCATAACTCAGGCGTGCCTGCTGTTCGCTGCGTTCGGCATCGAGGAGGAGAAGTATGTCGGTCTTGCCACCGGTATAACTGAACCGTTGGAGTTCCAGAGACCTGTCAGCGACATCGAGCGCGTGGCGCGTGGCTTCAACCAGCTGCGCGTCGTGATCCAATGCGCGCAAGTTATCGGCGACTTGCTCGAAAGCCTGCAGAACCGTCTGGCGGTAAGTTGCAAACGACGCGCGAAAAGCGTCAACAGCGGCCTGCTTGTGAGCCTTGAGAGCGCCGCCGTGAAAGATCGGGTTGGTGACGCCCCCGAGCAGCGTCCAGACCAGCCCCGAACCCTGAAACAAGTCGCTGGGGAACAAGGCCGCCGTCTCCACCGATGCGGATAAAGTGATGGTGGGATACATCTGCGCAACCGCGACCCCGATCGCGGCGCTTGCGGCATGGAGTTGCGCCTCCACCGCAAGGATGTCGGGGCGCTGATGGACCAGGGCCGAAGGCACGCTGACCGGCAACTCGGCGGGCAGGGTGAAATCCGCCAGCTCGAAATCGGGTTGTCGCCAGTCCGCCGGGAATTTGCCGACCAAAACAGCCAGAGCATCTTCTGCGGCGGCCAATTGCTGGCCCAGCGGTGGCAGGAGCGCGCGGTCATTGGTCAGTTGGCTCTCAGCAAGGAGAACGTCAGTTGAAGCAACGCGGCCCACCGCGAACTTCTGCTCTACCAGCGTCAGATTCTTTTCGTCGTCAGCAACGATATGCCGAACGGCACGAATTTGCAGCCGCGTCGAGGCGATGGTCAGGGCTTGGGTGACGACGCTGCCAGTAATCGTGAGCTGCGCGGCCCCCAGCTCGAATGCTTTGTTTTGAGCCAGTGCCGCCTGTTGCTCGACCTGCCGTCTGGTCCCGCCGAACACGTCCGGCGAGAAACTCACGGTTGGTCCAAGGGTGTAGAGGTTGAAGACTGGAAGATTACCGCTAGGCAGAATTCCAAGGACGAAGGCCGGCCCCTGCTGGCGCTCGGCTGCGGCAGCGAAGTCGAGCCAGGGATAATAGGTAGCTCGGGCCTCGAGGACCGTCTGTTGGGCCTGCGCGAGTGTCGCTCTTGCCGCTTCCAGCGTAGGACTGGCGACAATCGCTTGCCGGACCATATTGTCAAGTGACGGCGAGTGAAACACCTCCCACCAGGCTGCCGGGATCGCTTTGCCACTCACTAAGTGCTGGGCGGGCTCGTTGCCACTCGGCGTCAATGCGGTCGGCGCCTTTTCCGGAGTGTAAGCTGTCACCCGTGGCGGCGCGGGACGTTCAAAATCGGGTCCGACGGCGCATCCGGTGACCAGTATCGCGAACGCCAGCATCAGAAAAACCTGGCGCTGCGGCCGCGCGAAGATCGCTTGCGCCGCCAGCGCCAGTCTAATCCACCGATGCGCACGCCGGACGCAGACCGATTGCGCATGCACTTTTCTCATCCAGTACTCCCAATAGTGGAGACGCATACAGAAATACCGCAAGCGCTATGCCGCGTTCAAAATGACGAACCGCAGCGTCAATCCCACGTTGAGCCTGGCGTCATCGATCGCGGGGCCAGAAGGTTAACTTTCAATGTGTCGATAGGAGGCACTGTGTCCCTTGGACGCATCAAGGCAGCTCAAAAAGCAAGCGGCGAGGTATTTGGGGTTTGGTCGCACCGGCCCACCTGAAGTCTTGGCTGGCATAGCGGTTGCCAGATAAATCAAGCGGGAGCGCGGGAGATTTTCGGCAAGCTTCGATATTGATGGCAGCTAAGTTAAGCAAACGGCGAAGGGTGACGATAGGTGGTCTGGTCGTGGCCGTGGCAGCAATAGCGTCGCTTCTGTTTTTGCGTGGTCGCAGCGGTCCAAACAACGTCCTGACGCTTTACGGCAATGTTGACATCCGCGAGGTCCAGGTCGCTTTCGATGCCTCGGACCGGATTGCTCGGATGTTTGTACAGGAAGGCGACTTTGTCCGGCCAGGGGAGTTGCTGGCGGAGCTCGACGCTCGCCGCTATACCGCCAGCGCCAATCAAGCCAGGGCGGACGTTGTTCAGGAGCGCGCCAATGTCGCTAAGGCCAAAGCAGATATCGCGAGCGCGATGGCCACTCGCGCCAACGCGGCGCGAATCAGTGCGCGGGATGCTCGGCTGCTCAAGAAGGGTACCGTCTCGGAGGAACAGGCGCAGACTGACGAGTCTGCGCTGCGCGTCGCCACTGCCAATCTGGCCGCCGCGCAAAGTGAGCTGGCTCTCGCGGAGGCGGCGCTCAAGTCCAAGGAGGCAGCGCTGGCCTTAGCCGAGGTCAACCTGGCCAGCACCAGGCTTTACGCGCACTCTTATGGGGTGATCGAAGATCGAATTCTGGAGCCTGGTGACATGGCTTCGCCCAGCGTGCCGGCCTTCACAATGGCGCTCACGAACCCGCTTTGGGTGCGCGCCTATGTTCCGGAAACCTATATGGCTCGCATCTATCTTGGCATGAAAGCCTCGATAACCACGGACAGCTATCCGGGCAAGGTTTTCCGGGGCTGGGTCGGCTACATCTCGCCGACGGCGGAATTCACCCCCAAAAGCGTCGAGGCTCCGGAACTGCGCACGCGTCTGGTCTACGAAGTCCGCGTTTACGCCTGCAACCCCCGGAACGAATTGCGGCTCGGGATGCCGGCAACGGTGGCGTTGGCGCTCAATCAGGCCGTACCGCCGGCCAATCAGATTAACGGCCTGGGATGCGGAGAACAGAATCATGCCGGCGGACACTCGGAAATCCATTGATCCCGCATTGGAACTGAATTCGGTCACTAAAAGGTTCCACACCAAAGGGCGTACCGTGCATGCGCTTGACGGTGTCAGCATCGCCGCAAGGCGTGGAATCGTAACTGGTCTTATCGGTCCCGACGGCGCTGGTAAGACCACCCTGATGCGGCTGGTCGCCGGCTTGCTCACTCCGGATCAGGGAACGATTTCAGTCCTCGGTATCGATGCTGTTTCGCAACCGCAGCGCGTCCAATCGATCGTCGGCTACATGCCGCAACGCTTCGGCCTCTACGAGGATCTGAGCGTGAAGGAAAACCTCGATCTCTACGCGGACCTCCACGCAGTCCAGCAGGCGGACCGCGGGGCCCACTATTCGGACCTGATGCGGATGACGGGTTTGGCGCCTTTCATGCGCAGGCTTGCAGGCAAGCTCTCCGGCGGGATGAAGCAAAAACTCGGGCTGGCCTGTTCGCTGGTTGGCGCGCCGCCGCTCCTGCTGCTGGATGAACCGACAGTCGGCGTCGACCCGGTGTCGCGACGCGAGCTGTGGGCCATTATTCACCGCCTGGTGGCGGAGCGCTCCGCGACAGTTCTGCTTAGCACCGCATACCTGGACGAGGCCGAACGCTGTAACGAAGTGATCCTCCTGCATGAGGGCCGACTTCTGGGTCAGGACGAACCGGCGGCGTTCACGCGCAGACTGGCAGGGCGCAGCTTTCACGTGTTTGCCTCCCATTTGTCCAAACGCGCGTTGCAGGAGCGCGTAAGTCAGGCGCCAGGTGTCCTCGATGCGATAATCCAGGGTTCTCGTGTGCGAGTCGTCACCGAACAAGCGGTTACGCCAACTGCTGAGCAGCTCACTGGCGGTGCCGCGCCCGACGCGCAGATAACGCCGGTTGCGGCGCGCTTCGAGGACAGTTTTGTAACTTTACTCAAAGGCGCCGTAAACGTGCCAGAAGCTGCTCGTGCCGCTCCCGCATTCACTGCCGCAGCTCCTTCGTACCGGCCGAGCGAAGACGTGATCGTAGTGCGCAATTTAAGCCGTCGATTTGGCGATTTCTACGCGGTGCGCGACGTGAATTTCACGGTCAGCCGAGGCGAGGTGTTCGGTCTTCTGGGGGCCAATGGCGCGGGCAAATCAACAACCTTCAGGATGCTCTGCGGGCTCTTGCCGGCCTCCGAGGGCACGCTGCGGGTTGCCGGAGTCGATCTGCGCAGCGCCGCCGCGCAAGCGCGCACCCATGTCGGCTACATGGCGCAAAAATTTTCGCTGTATGGCGATCTGTCGGTGGTTGAGAACCTGCGGTTTTTCAGCAGTGCCTACCGGCTCAAGGGAGCGCATCAGCGCGAGCGCGTCGAGTGGGCCCTGACTGAATTCGAGCTGGGCCCGTTTGCCGATGCGACCAGCCGCGACCTCCCGTTGGGATTCAAGCAACGCCTCGCCCTGGCCGTTGCCCTGATGCATCAGCCGGATATTTTGTTTCTGGACGAGCCTACCTCAGGTGTTGATCCGCTCGGGCGTCGAGAGTTCTGGCGGCGGATCAATGGCCTGGCCGAAAGCGGCATCACGATCATGGTCACGACCCATTTCATGGAAGAAGCCGAGTATTGCGACCGGCTGGTGATAATGGCGCAAGGCCGGATTCTCGCGCAAGGCACCTCCGAGGAGATGCGGGAGCGCTTTCGCTCCGACGATCTTCCCAATCCGACGATGGAAGATGCTTTCGTTGCACTCATCACCGCAGCCGAAAACCAGCAGGTGCGAAGTGCCGCATGAGCACCGCGCGAATCATGAGGCTGCGCGGATTGGTCCGCAAGGAGGCCTGGCAAATCCTGCGCGACCCTTCGAGCATCGCCATCGCCTTTGTGATGCCCGTGATACTTCTCCTGATCTTCGGCTACGGGGTATCCCTGGATGCCAAGCGTGTGCCGCTCGCGCTCGTATGTGAAAACCCCAACCATGACACCGCAAGCTTCACCGCCGGCTTTTTTCAATCTCCCTACTTCGTGCCGGTGCGCTTTGGAACCGTGCAGGAGGCTGAAAAGGCGATGCGAGCGCGCGAGGTGGACGGCATTGTGTGGCTGCGCAGCGACTTCAGCCGCCAGATGTTGAGCGAGGGCGATGCTCCGATCGGACTCCTGGTCAACGGCGTTGACGCCAACAATGCGCGCATCATCGAGGGTTATCTGCAGCAGGTTTGGGCCGTATGGCTGGCGAAGTTCGAGGCGGCTCAGGGTCTGCCGCTCAGAATCCCGGTCCAGGTGGACGCTCGCGTATGGTTCAACCCTTCGGTGACGAGCACTGATTTCCTCGTTCCCGGGCTTATCGCGGTAATTATGACTCTGACCGGCGCCTTGCTGACCGCGATGGTGGTGGCGCGTGAATGGGAGCGCGGGACGATGGAAGCGCTGCTGGTCACCCCTGCCAGTATCCACGAAATAATCCTGAGCAAGCTTTTGCCCTACTTCGTGCTCGGTATGGGCGGAATGGGATTATCGGTCGCGATGGCGGTATGGCTTTTTGGAGTTCCGCTCAGAGGATCATTGTGGCTGCTGCTGGCGTCGTCGTCGGCTTTCCTTCTGTGTGCCCTGGGAATGGGCCTGCTGATTTCCGTGGTCAGCAAGAACCAATTCGTCGCCGGTCAGATCGCCATCATCGTGACGTTTCTCCCCGCTTTCATACTTTCCGGCTTCGTCTTCGATATCCGCAGTATGCCGGCGGCAATTCAACTGATCACGCACATCGTCGCCGCGCGCTATTTTGTCACGATCCTTCAAACCCTCTTTCTCGCCGGCAACGTCTGGCGGGTGATTCTTCCGAACATTCTCGCCCTGGTGATTATGGCAGGGATATTTCTTGGTCTTGCCCGCCGGGCCTCGCACAAAAGCCTCGAATGAGGGCCAGCGATGCTGCACCAGGTTTTTGCGCTGGTAATTAAAGAACTGCTTGCGGTCCTTAAGGACGTGAAGAGCCGCATGGTGCTGATCGGTCCGCCCGTCATCCAGCTCGTGGTCTTTGGCTATGCCGCAACTTACGACCTCAACCACGTGCCGTTCGCGGTGTATAACGAGGACCGGAGCCAGCCCTCACGTGACCTGGTGGCGCGCTTTGCCGAGGCGCCCGCGTTTGAGCAGGTGGCGGTAATCCACAGCGACGTGGACGTTGCGCCGCTCATCGATGAGCGCAAGGCATTGATGGTCCTGCATATCGACCGGCGCTTCAGTCGAGATCTCCTTCGCGGGGTTCCCGGCCATGTGCAGTTAATCGTGGACGGACGTAACTCGAACACCGCGCTGCTGGTTATGGGATACGCAAACACCATCGTGACTGATTTCAATACCTGGTGGGCGGCGCGCCAGGGCGGAAACAAGCCTCCGGCGACGCTCGATATTCGATCGCGCTTCAACGAGAACCTCGAATCGCAATGGTTCATCGTCCCTGGCATCGTCGCGCTGCTCACCCAGGTGGTGACGCTTCTGGTGACCGCACTATCCGTAGCGCGTGAGCGCGAAGCGGGGACCTTCGATCAGCTGCTGGTGACGCCCATGCGGCCAATCGACATCCTGCTGGGCAAGAGCATTCCCGGCCTGCTCATTGGCAGCGTCGAGGCAACGTTCATTATCACCGCCGGAGTGCTCTGGTTCGGGGTGCCGCTGCGCGGTGGGCTGGTGCCTCTGTACCTCGGCTTGTTCCTGTTCCTGCTCTCGGTGATCGGAATCGGGCTTATGATTTCCTCGCTCTCAGTCACGCAGCAGCAGGCTTTGCTCGGAACTTTTCTGTTCATGGTGCCTTCCATAATTCTGTCCGGATTCGCGACCCCGATCGCCAACATGCCGCCGTTGATCCAGGACATCACTTACCTCAATCCCATGCGCTACTTTCTAATCATCGTGCGCGGCGTATTCCTCGAAGGCACCTCGACCTCGTCTCTGATGCCTCAGTATTGGCCGATGATGCTGATCGGAATAGCAACTCTCGCGATGGCAGGATGGCTGTTCCGCCGCCGGCTTTATTAGTTTGCAAGGAGGATTATCAACGGCACCGCAGGAACCCTCAGTGGAAGAATTGCTGGAGCAGATGCGTGTCGGAATGGGTAACGTACCAAGCTCGATCGAAAAATGGGTATCGGCTGACCCGACCTGATTCAGGAGCACATGCGTTCCCGCGCCTACGGACTCATATAAGTCCAGCCGCAAGCCTCAGTTCGAGGCGAGGGTCATCGCTTCTGCGGGGGCGCGCGGGATGGCGATCGGGCTGGCCGGGCTCCTTGGTGGTGCGCTCGCGCACGAGCCGGGCGCGCTAAAGTTTGGTATCGAGATCGGACTGGTAGTAGGAGCACTCTCACGCTTACGTTTGGCCCAAGTGTCGAGGCGAAGCTTTTGCACAGGCGGCCGCCAATGGTCATGTAGTCATGAGCATCACCGTTTCCAACGCTTGTCGCGTTTCGGACTGCACCCGGTGACCTGGCAGATATTCGAGCGGGCGGCTGCTGGGTATGAAGCGTGGTACGCAACGCCTCGAGGGCGGCGCGCCGATGTGGCTGAGCGCAGGTTGCTGCTGCACCTGCTGCGGGCGTTTCCGGATGCGCGCAGCGGCGTTGAGATCGGATGCGGGACCGGCCACTTTGCCGCGTTTTTGGCTGGGCACGGCCTCAGCATGATTGGGCTGGAGCGTGCGCCCGCAATGCTGGCCGACGCCCACCGGCGCTACCCTGCGCTACCAGTGGTCGCGGGCGACGCTCATCGCCTGCCATTTCGCGACCGCTCCACGGATCTGGCGCTCTTTGTCACGACGCTGGAGTTCCTCGAAGATCCGGCGGGCGCGCTGCGCGAGGCGGTCCGCGTCGCCCATCTAGGCGTCGTCGCGATGGTGCTGAACCGCCACAGTCTGGGCGGGCTTTCGCGCCGTTGGGGACCGCAATCGCGGGGCGAATTGCTGGGCGAGGCGCACGACTATTCGTCCGCCGAGCTTCGGCTTGCGTTGGAGCAAGCCGCCGGTTCGCGCTTGGATGCCATACGGACCGCAAGCACGCTATTTCCCGACGGTCTATCGCAAGTGATCGGGCGCGTTTCTCTTGGCGATGTAATCGGCAGCGCCGTCAGGTTCGCGCGCTAAGCGGCGCTGACAGCGTCTTCGCGCGGGCGCGCATCTTAGCGCTCAGTAACCGCAAGCGAGCACACGAACAGCAACGAGGCGACCGCGACGACTGCGGGACCAAGCGGCAGCGCTCGCCAGGCAGCGAACGCGATTCCACCGACCATCGAGCATGCGCTGGCGATCGCTGAAATCGCCATAAACATGACCAGACGATGGGTCAGGCGGCGGGCGAGCGCGGGCGGGATCATGATCAGCGCGCTCGCCAGCAGCGCGCCCAAAAAAGTCAGCTCCAGCAGCACAGTCAAGCTGAACAGCAGCAAAAATAGAAGATTAAGCCGCTGTCCATTGACTCCCAGACTGGCCGCAAGTTCGGGCGAGAAAAGATGCAGGATCAGTTGATGTCGCTTGCTCCACAGAACGGCGATTACCAGCGCCGCCGCGATGAACCCAGCCGCGAATTCAGTGATCGATACCGCGCTGAAATTGCCGAACAGCGCTTCCTCCAGATCCTTGCCCGGCGTCAGGAGAGCGCCGAGCGCGAGCGAGGCTACAAACACCACGCCGATAGTAGTTTCCGTGGCAAGTCCGGAGCGAGCTTCCAGGCGCGCGATCAAAAGCGTCCCCAGCAATAGCGTCGCTGCACCGCCGACCAGCGGCTGGAATTGCAGCAGCAGCGCCAGCCCGATGCCCGGCAGTGCGATGTGCGATATTACATCACCGGCCAGCGTGATGCCCTTCATCAATGCGAACGCCCCGGTTATTCCGGCCGCGAGCGCCACCACGATCGCAAGGCCAACGAACCATGGACTGAGTAGTTCGCCGTTCATCAGCGCGCCGCTGGTTCGCTCCCGTCGTGGAAAGACGGGACCGCCTCGCCATACAATTCGCGCAACGTTTGCGCAGTCATTCGCTCCGGCGGACCGAAGCAAAGCGCCTTGGTGTTAAGGCAAAGAACTTTCGTTGCGAAGCGGTGCGCGAGACCAAGATCATGGGAAACGAGAATGATCGTGACGCCCTCGGCCCGAAG
>JAJPIF010000016.1 GCA_021324885.1 Pseudomonadota bacterium | reverse complement strand
TGGTACTGGCGCATTTTGGTGTCGATCTGGTCGAAGTCGAAGATCACCACGTCAGCGGCCATTCCCGGCACCAGGCGCCCGCGTCCCACCACGCCGAAGATATCGGCCGGATTGGAGGTCATCAGTTGCACCGCGCGTTCGAGGCTGAAAAGCTGTTTTTTGCGCACCCAATGGCCGATCATGTAGGTTGGATAGCCCGCCTCGCAGTGCGCATCGACGTGCGCGCCGCCGTCGGACAGTCCAATCATCGTGCGCGGGTCAGAGAGCAGCGAATCCATCCCATCTTCGCTCATCGGCATGTCGGTGAAGCGGGTCTGGATGTCGTCGGCGACGGCGAGGTCGAGCATCGCATCGATCAAGTCCACGCCGCGCTCCTGCGCAATCTGCGTGAGCGCTTTGCCTTCGTACGGCTTGAGTTCGGGCTTTTGCACTTCCTCCACGCGCATCCGGCGCAGATCCGGCCGCGCAACCTTCAGGCTCAGGTTGTTGCGGAACTCTTCGCGGAATGAAGGATCGGCATACTCTTTCTTCATCACTTCGAGCGGCTTGTTCAGCACGCGCTTGAAGGCGGGCAGCGCCGCGAAGCTGCCGGGCGTGCGCAGATCGACGTTGCGGACGATCGGGACGGCGGAGACCTGCGGGATACCGCCGCGTTTGACCAGCGGCTCGACCTTGGCGAGCGTTTCCTTGTGATTGTGGACGAAAACCGCCAGCCAGGTGACCGGACGCCCGCTGGCGGTCAGCAACGCGTCGAGCACATTGTAGTCGTCGTCGGTGAAATTGCCGGTGACGTTGAGGTTGAACTCGATAACGCCGCGGCCGAGATCCTTCAGCACGCTCGCGTACGCCACCAGTTCCTCGAGGCTGGCCAGACGCGAGGCCAGGGGACGGCCCTGGTAGCCGACATGATTGGCGGCCTTGGAGGTGGACCATCCCAGGGCGCCGGCCGCGACCGCTTCATAAATGAGCTGGCGGATCTGCCGGATTTCCTCGGGACGCGCCGCGCGGTCCATCGACTCCTCCCCCATCACGTAATGGCGAAACGGGGTGAGCGGGGCCAGGAAACCCACGTTGATGCCTAATTTTTGTTTGGCGGCAGCATCGATATACTCGGGAAACGTCTCCCATTTCCAGGTGATACCGCGCTTGAGCACGTCGAAGGGGATGCCTTCAACGTTGACCAGATCCCACGCGGCAATCTCGCGCATCTGCGGCTTGCAGGGCGCGATACCGACGCCGCAGTTGCCCATCACAGTGGTCGTCACGCCATGCCAGGACGAACAGGTGACCAGGTCATCCCACCAGATCTGCGCATCGTAATGGGTGTGCGGATCGATGAAACCGGGCGCCACGATCAGTCCGTCGGCGTCGATCACCCTGGTGGCGCCATCCCTGATTTTGCCGACCTCGGCGATCTTGCCGTTGGCGATCGCCACGTCGGCCTGTACGCGCGGGGCTCCGGTCCCGTCCACGACTGTTCCGTTTTTGATCAGCAAGTCGTAAGCCATCGATTTGTCCTCCAGCCGGATTCACGCACGCCCGGGGGCGCGGCGCGGTCTCAGTCCAAGTGAACGTCCCACACCGGCGCTTCGTCGGCACGGACCAGTTCGTTTTCCAGCAATACTCCGCAATTGGGGCAAAGATATTCGCGGTACACAATCGGCACATCGAACTCGGTGGCCGGATCGGGAAACAGCTCCGCATCGATCTCCATCAGCGAACCGTCAATGCGCGCGGCGCCGAGCTTGTAATTGCCGTTGCCGGCGCAAATGAAATGACCGCAGTCCTTGCAGGCGATGTAGCGCTGCGGCCCGATCGCCACCAGTTCAAGCTCCTCGGCGACATCGTGTAGATGGGTCAGCGGTGTCCCGTTGGAAGCCGGTTGCGGCGACAGCGGAGTTGGCGGAGGCGCGGCGCGCCGGATTCGTTCGGCGCGAATTTCATGGCGGCGTTTTTCCGTCGCCGCCGCATTTACGGCGCCGCCCTGGACGACCACGCCATAGATTCGCGCCGCTGTCTCAGGGCTGACCACCCCTGATAAAACATCCTTCGCTACCAACTCCGGATCGCGCCGGATCGGGTCGCCATAACCGCCGCCCGACGATACCGATTGCACCATCACGTCGCTCTCCAGCATCCGGATATTGGCGGTTTTGGGCGGCACCGCCTCCAGCTTCCACAGTTCGTTCAATTCCGCGCTGCTGGCCGGAAAACTGCCGTGTTTGAATCGATCGCGGATATCGGTGCCGAATTGGTAATGGCACAGGCCCGATTGGCCCCAATGCCCGCCCCACAGCCCGTGGCATCCGGGCAGGCTGACGGGCGCGGACACGTTGCTGAAGACCTGGTTGTCGGTGCCCTGCCCTACCCATCCCATGACCAGTCCCGCGCCGCCGCGATACTTGCCGTGGCCGAAACCGGGGAAGCTGCGGCGGAACAGGTACATGATCGGATAGGCCTGCTCCCACGCTTCGCAATCGCCGCTTTCCGCGCTGGGCATGATGTGCGCCGAGCCCTGGTCAAGCCCGTCCTTGAACGAAAATGCGGCCATCCCGTGCGCGATCACGTCGAGCGTGATACTGGCGTACGGCTTGCCCCATTGATCGATGCCCGACATTCCGGCGAAGGTGGTGCCAACACTCCCCGCCATCGCCATCTTGCGCAGCTCCGGATCGCTGACCATCATCTTGGAAGCGATCTTGGAGGCCTGGAAAATCGTCATCATGATCGCCTGCAGGTTGGACACGGCGCCATTGCGGTCGATGCACGTGATGGTGCCGGGGACGCCTTTGAACTTCATGTGGCGCAGCACGCCGGCAAAGCAGAAACGATGATCCCACGCGAGCATCGAGCACAGCGACGCGAGGATCGCCGCGCGCCATGCGCCGTAGGAGCAGTTCGACGATCCTACCTGCGGATCCGTGCCGTCGTTGAAAAAGGTAAGCTGGTCGCCCTGCTTCTTCATCCCCAGGCGCACGCGATAGGCGCCGCGATCGCCGGTGTACATCCCGCCCAGGTACGACACGTCGGTCCAGGTCCCGTCGGGCAGACGGCTCAGCCGCTGGCCTACGGCGCGGCTGGTATCGTTGACGATCTTGCGCATCGCTGCTTTGACCGTGGCCGCGCCGTAACGCCTGACCAGATCCAGGATGCGCACGCGCGAGGCGTGGATTCCCGCCATTTGCGAGCGCAGATCCAGCGCCAGCAGGCCGGGCAGGCGCGAATGGCGCATCAGGGCCGCCTCGATATCGGGCCGGATGCGCCCGCGCTCGACAATTTTCAGCGGCGGAATCGGAGTGGCTTCGCTGTAGATGTCGCGGGCATCGACGCAGAAACTGCCCGGCGCGACGCCGCCGATGTCGCGCACGTGAATCGAATTGAAAATCCAGCAAAACAGCTCGTCGCCGACGAAAACGGGCGCGTAGGCCTGGAAGTCCATCTGATGGCTGACGCCGATCAGGGGATCATTCTGAATAAACAGATCGCCGTCGTGGATACCGGGAAAATCGCTCAGGTTCTCGATCGTCCAGCGGACCACCAGGTCCGCCATCCCGGGGAAGTACTGGAGGTAGGGCGCGAACACCACGCCGTCGCCAACCTCGTCCTGGATCGACGTATTGAAGTCGAAGGCAAAAGTCGTCACCGGCGAGGATGAAACCTTGCGAATCGTATCCGCCTGCTCCTGGTTGACGATCCACAAAGCATTGCGAATCACCTCGAAGGTCACCGGATGGATCGATTCTGCCTCTTCCGTATGCAGCTTCAGGTTGGGTGACAGGCGCAGTTTGGGTCCGGGGATATAACTGCGCATCCGGCCGTCCCATTGATCGGCGGACGGACGCTCGGCAGGCGAGACCTGCGGCTCAGTTGGTTCGGTCATCTGCGGCTGTCCGGCCATACGTCGCCCTCTTAGATGCTTGTACAACCGTTCAACGCTCCCGGCAATAAGGATGCAGAGGTGAGGGAAAAGGAGGCAGCCGGGAAAAAGAGTCAGGAGTGAGAGAAAAACTCAACCATTCTGTCACCCACCTCTCACTTCTCTTTTCTCACTTCTCGGACCACCGCCTGATCGGCTACGCTGGCGCTCGCCTGAACAGGAGGTGACGCGCTGTGGCGATAGCGACCAGATGTCCTTCCGCCGGAGAGCCGGTTGCGGCTTCCGGATGGAGGATCAGCCGCGCGGTGAACCCTTCGCCGCTCTACGGATCCAACGGGATGCGGATCGGGTCCGACGGATGGCTGTACGTGACACAGGTATTCGGCAGCCAGATTACCGCGATCAATCCTGCGACGGGCGAGGCGCGCATCGTCAGTCCCCGGGGCGGTCCGATCGTCAGTCCCGATGATCTCGATTATGACTCGCGTGGCGTGATGTATGTAACCGAATACCTCAACCAGCGGGTATGCGCGCGGACGCCCGACGGTGACGTGCGCGTCATTTCCGATCAGGTGCCGGGCGCCAACGGGATCACGGTTTACCGCGACCGGCTGTTCGTTGACGAATGCCGGGCTGGCGGCCGTCTGCTGGAGCTGTTTGCCGACGGCCGCGCGCCGCGGCTGATGGCCGACGGACTGGCGATGCCCAACGCGTGCGCGGTCGGTCCCGATGAGCGCCTGTACTTTCCGGAGGTGCTCAGCGGCGACATCTGGCGCGTTCCGCTTAACGGCGGCGAGCGCGAACGCTTTATCAGCGGGCTCCATACGCCACCCGCGCTCAAATTCGACAATCGCGGTGCGCTGATGGTGCTCGAGTCGCACACCGGAGAGGTCACGCGCATCGATCTGCAGACGCGAAGCAGGAGCACCTACACCAAACTCGAATCCGGGCTCGACAATCTGGTGATCGCGCCCGACGATCGCGTGTTCGTCTCCAGCTTCGCGCATGGCGGCATTTGGGAAATCGCGCCCAACGGGCAAAGCAAAGTGCTGCTGCCTCACGGATTGATCGGCCCGTGGGACGTGGCATGGAGCGGCGGCGCGCTGTTCATCGGCGACGGTCCCAGCCTGCTTCGCGTGCGGCCGCAAGGCGGATGGGAGCGCGTCGGATGGGTCGGCGACGCAGGCTTTCCCGGGATGATTCGCGGCTTGTGCGCGAGCGCCGGCGCGGCGCTGTTCATGACCACCACTGTCGGCAGCGTCGCGCGCTTCGATCCACAGACCCATCAGGCGCAAGTGCTGGCGAGCGGCCTGGATCGCCCGTTGGGTATAGCGTTGTCCGCACGCGGCGCGGCAATCGTCGCGGAGAACGGCACCGGCCGGATCCTGGAAATCGCACAAGGCCGCGATCCAAAGCCGATCGCCAACGGCCTGGACTTTCCGACCGGCGTTGCGGTAGCGCCGGACGGCGTCTGCTACGTCAGCGAAACCGGCGCCCATCGCGTGGTCAGAATCAACCGCGGCGTTGAAACTGTGGCCGACGGCCTGGATACGCCGCAGGGCATCGCCGTCAACGGCGACACGCTGATCGTGCTCGACGCCGGCACGCGTCAACTGCTGCAAATCGGGCTGAAGGATCAACGCCGACAAGTGATCGTATCGAACCTACCGGTAGGCAGCGCCGGCGGCTTGCCGGTCAAATCGATGCCGGGCATCCCCGGAATCTTCCCCGGCCCGTTCGTCCCCTTCGCCGGACTCGCGATCGGACCCGACAACCGCCTATTCATCGCCGGCGATGCCGACGGTAGCGTGCTGTCGGTGGAGCGGGCTTCAACGCCATAAGCGCCATGAAGCCTCAGGATAAGGAGGATTACGCCACTTTCGAGACCTGGGAGGGGATCAGTCTCGACTCGATGAACTCCCCGCCCTTCATCACGATATCCAGCCTGGTGCGATCCTTGATCACGCCGATGTCGCGGATCGGGTCGCCGTTGATCCCCAGCAAGTCGGCAATCTTGCCCGCCTCGATCGTGCCGATTTCGTCGCCCTTCCCGGGTTTGGCAACCGACGGGCAGCCGCAAATCACAGCGTCAGCGCATGGGCGCCCCCGTCCATCAGCAGGTTCTGGCCGGTGATGAAGCCGGCATGCACACTGCACAGGAAGGCGCAGGCCTTGCCGAACTCCTCCGGCGAGCCCAGCCGGCCCGACGGATTCTGCTCCCTGAGAGCCCGGATCGCCTCCTCGAAATTGCTCCCGGCGGCCTTGGCCCGCGCTCCGACCATCGCGCGCAGCCGATCGGTCTCGAAGGAGCCCGGCAGCAGGCCGTTGATTGTCACATTATGGCGGACCGTCTGGCGGGAAAGCCCTGCGATGAAGCCCGTCAATCCACTGCGCGCGCCATTGGACAGACCAAGGAACAGGATCGGCGATTTCACCGACGAGGAGGTGATATTGACGATCCGCCCGAACTTGCGCGCGATCATCCCGTCCACGGTGCGCTTGATCATCTCGATCGGCCCCAGCATCAGCGCATCGAGCGCCTTTAGCCAATCCTCGCGGCTCCAGTCGCGGAAATCGCCGGGCGCCGGGCCGCCGGCATTATTGATGAGGATGTCAGGCTCGGGACACGCCGCCAGCGCCGCCTCCTTGCCCTCGGGCGTGGTGATGTCGCCGGGCGCCTCCGTGACTATGACATTGGGATACGCCTTGCGGATTTCCGCCGCGGTTTGGGCGAGCGACTGTGCGTCGCGGCCGGTCAAGGTGACGTGAACGCCCTCGGCGGCCAACGCCGTTGCGCAACCCCGCCCCAATCCACGGCTCGACGCGCACACCAAGGCACGACGATCGCTTATACCGAGATCCATATTCCTTCCTCCTTTTTGACGGTGGGATGCCGATAGCACTAATGCGCGTATTCGGTGGCCGCCAGAACGCTGATAGTCATCCTGGCGAATCCCTCGCACGTCCCGCCCTTGATGCGATGGTCCAGCCGCGCAATCGTAACGGCCGACCGCGGCGGGTTCCAGCCGGCAGCACTTCCGCAAGCCCGGACAATTCCTCCATAATGGCGACGTTTTGAATGACGAACCGGGGAGGAAACGCCATGCCCAACGCACCCAGGACTTGTAAGGCCGCGCTGCTCAAGGCTTATCGCCAACCGCTGGCGGTCGAGGACGTGCCGCTGCCGCAGGAACTGGAACCCGGCGCGATGCTGGTCAAGAACGACGCCAGCTCGATCTGCGGCTCCGACATGCACGCTTGGGAAAACCCGCCTCCGGCCAGCATGGGAATCGCCGTAACGCTGCCGGTCGTGCCGGGTCATGAGATGATGGGCAGGATTGCCGACCTCGGCACCGTCAAAACCGACTCGCTGGGGCGTCCGCTCAAGGAAGGCGATCGCATCATCTGGAGTCCCGGGGTGTGCGGGCGATGCTTCTGGTGCACGGTCGCCAAACGTCCTTCGTTATGCCCGAATCGACGCTACTTCGGCGTGTCGTCGGTGAAGAACTACCCGTACCTGACGGGAGCGTTCGCCGAATACACCTACGTATTTCCCGGATGCGGGCTGGTCAAGGTGCCGGACGCGGTCAAGGACCATTGGGCCTCCGCCGCTTCCTGCGCGCTGCGCAGCGTAGTGCATGCGTTCGAACGCCTCGGTACGCTGCGCGAGCCGGAAATCGTGATCGTGCAGGGAGCAGGCCCGATCGGCTTGTTCGCCACCGCGATGGCGGCGCGGTCGGGCGCAGCCAAGGTAATTACGATAGGCGCACCTGCGGACCGTCTTGAAGTGGCGAAGAAATGGGGCGCCGATTACACCATCTCAGTTGATGTTCCGCACGCGCAGCGCGTCGAGCAGGTCAGGGCTCTGACCGACGGTTTGGGCGCCGATTTGGTAATCGAAGGCTCCGGGGCCAGGACCGCGTTCACGGAAGGGATCGAGTTGGTGCGCCGCGGCGGGCGCTATCTGGTAATCGGGCAGGTCGGTCCTGACGCCGTGACTTTCCTGCCTGCCAACGTCGTTGGCAAGGAACTCGATATCATCGGCTCATTGTCGGGCAACGTTTCCGACTACTACAAGGCGCTGTGCTTTTTGGAAAACAATCGCGAGCGCTACGACTTCGACGCGATGTTTCCCAACCGCTACAGGCTGGGCGACATCGACAAGGCGTTCGTTGCCATGCACGAATTGCGCGACATCAAACCGGTGATCGTTTACGGAAATTAGAGCCAAGGCCGAAGTGCCTACGGCAGCCAACCCGATCGCTCAGGCCAGTCGCTTGAGGCGGGCTTGCCTTACCGTTTCTGCAATTGCGTCGGGGTTGGCTACGTTTCGCATCCGGATCATGTAGTCAGCGCTGGCCGCGGAAGAAACGACCACGCTGCCAATTCCGACCAGACGCTGGAACAAAGTCCGGCTGACCTCCACCGAACGAATGTCGGCCAGTTCCACTTCCCGCCGCGTCTGGCTCAGGATTCCATGCCGCTCGATCAGCCGCTCCGAGGTGATGCTCCAACTCGTACTACGCCGCGACATGATGGCGGTGACTACGATGAGCAGGCCCAGGACGAAAAAAGCGATCGCGATCGGACCGCCGTTGCGGCCGGAAGCCTGGACGACAATGCTCAACCCGATCAGGGTCGCGGCGGCCACGAACGAGCCGGCGAAGGTCCACCACGACGTCATGATGCGGCTTAGCGCGTATTCGTGCCGCGACTCCGGGCGGGGAAAAAACATCCGCGTCCCGCATCGCGAGCAGAATGCCGCACCGCCCGCCGTCTCGAAACCGCATTGAGGACATCTCATAGATTGGCCGCCGTCCGCCCCTGAGTCGATTTGCGCATCCGCACTATACCCTCGTCAAACAGCCGCACTATACTCCCGTCAAACAGTTTACATGGCGATAGCGTCGCCCACGATACCGGCCAGGCCGCTCTTGTGGCCAACCGCCACCCCGATGAGCTAACGTCCGCCTGTCGCCGCCGCATCGTTTTGCGCCGCCGACGCATGGTTCATGGAGGTTGCGATGGGCCAGGACGATGGAATTCTATCGGGGATTCGCGTAGTCGAGATGGGCCAATACCTGGCCGCCCCCAGTGCGGCCAAAACGATCGCTGCATTGGGCGCCGACGTGATCAAGCTGGAAATGGCGCCGCGCGGCGATCTTAATCGACTCTACACGCTGATGAAGGGTCAGAGCGTGACCCACATGGTCAATAATCACGGCAAGCGCAGTATCTGTATCGACGTTAAGCGTCCCCAGGGCGCCGCTATCGCGCTTGACGTCATCAGCCGCTGCGACGTGTTTATCGAAAACTTCAGCCCCGGCGTCCTGGCCAAATATGGACTGACGTGGGAGACGCTGCACGCGCGCAATCCGCGCCTCATCATGTGTTCGATTTCGGGCTTCGGGCAGGACGGCGTGAATGCGCAAAAGCCGGCCAACGATATCATCGCGCTGGCGATGGCGGGGACGCTGCATCTGATTGGCTATCCCGATCGTCCGCCCGCTATTCCGGCCGTCAATATCGCGGACATGACCTCGGGCACGCATGCGCTCGCCGCAATTTGCGGCGCGCTGTTCCGGCGCGAGCGCACCGGCCGCGGGCAATACATCGACATCTCGATGGTCCAATGCATGGCGTCATGGAACGACGGCGGCAGCCTCTTTCATCAAATCAGCGGCGGCAAAATGAATCCGAGCCGGATGGGATCGGATTTCCCCACGGTCTCGCCGATGGGCATTTTCAAGGCCCGCGACGGTTATGTCGCTATCACCGTTCTGATCGACCAGTGGGAATTGTTCACACAAATCATCGGACGGCCCGAACTCGCTACCGACCCGCGCTTCGATACGCTGCCGCACCGGCTTGAAAACAGGCCTGAGGTCAATCGGATTGTCGAGGCATGGCTGGATTCTTTCGCGAGCCGCGACGAGCCGCTGGCGATGCTGGAAGCCAACCATATCCTCAGCGCCCCGGTTTACGACGTGCCGCAGGCGATGAACTCCGACGCGGTGAGAGGACGCGGCGCGCTGCAAACGCTCACTTATCCCAACGTCGGCGCAGTCGAGGTGACGCGGCCTCCGCTGCGTTTTTCCGAATCGAAAACGGAAATACCTCGTCCTGCGCCGAAATTGGGCGAACACAACGTCGAGGTGTTGGGCGAGTTGCTCGGCTATTCACAATCAAGGGTAGCGGCGCTCATCGAGGAAGGTTTGCTGGTTCAGGAAAAAGACCCTCAACAAGCCTGACCCTGCGCCTTCAACTGGATTAGTATGGCCGCATAAAAGGAGTAACAACAATGGCAGATCTTGCGATCGTAATCATGCCGGGATCACCGGCGCAGATTGGCGACCTCGCCCGCGCGGCGGAAGACGCCGGTTTTGCCGGCGCATGCATGCCGGAACTGACCAACGACGGCCTGATGTGCTGTTACGTAATGGCGTCGGCAACCAGGAAAATCCGGCTGATCACCTGGATCGTGAACGTCTATTTCCGCCATCCATGGCTGTGCGCGGCGGCGGCTTCGATGGTCCAGGAGGTGTCGGGCGGGCGCCTGACGCTGGGCCTGGGCGTAAGCCATCGGCCGTTCATGCAGGCGCTGGGAATCGATATGGGCAACGCCCGCGACAAGCTGCGCTCGGTCACCGTCGAACTGCGCAAAATCTGGAACGGCGAGAAGAACATCGGTGTGCCCGCACGCAAGCCCAAAACTCCCATTCCTATCTATTACGGTGCGCTGGCGCTGGAAACGGCTCGTCTGGCCGGCGAACTGGCCGACGGCGCGGAATTTTACATGTGTCCGGTCGATCGCGTGCGCAAGCTGGCCAGTGCCGCGCACGAGACCGCAATCAAACACGGGCGCAAGGCATCCGACGTCGCGATCACCGTGGGTTTGCCCACCTTCGTCGATGACAATCTCGAAAAGGCTTACGACACGGCCCGCCAGCAACTCTCCTTTTACCCCGCCCTGCCCTTCTACAATCGTCAACTGGCCAGAAGCGGCTTCGAAGCGGAAGCAAAAGCGGCCATGGAAGCGGCGGCGCGCGGCGATCACAAGGCCCAGGTGGCGGCAGTATCGAATCGTTTGGTCGATTCAGTGGCGCTGGTCGGACCGGCGTCGCGCTGCATCGAGCGGCTGGCGGCGTTTCGCGAAGCGGGCGCGCAAATGCCAATTCTCGCTCCCGGCGGCCCCGACACCATGGAAAACACCAGGAAGGTGATCCAGATCTTCGCCAAAGCCATTTAGTACGCGGATACGCATAAAATTCGTAATACCGCCGGTGCTGGCCAGGTTTGCCTGGTCGCACCGGCGTGCGGCGGCTGATGCGCCGCTGTCTTAATGATGCCGATGCTGGCAGAGCCGGCTCATCGCCGCGCGCGGATTATCTCTATCAATTCAGGAAACGATGATATTACGGCCGCGGCATACTTTTCGGGCGCTGTTTTGACGCGTTCTTCGGGGCGCCTGATCAGGACCGCTTCGATTCCGGCGGCGTTGGCGCCGGCGACATCGAGATGCGGCGCATCGCCGACGTGCAATGCCTGATCCGCGCTTGTCCCCGTTCTGGCCAGGGCGAATTTGAACAGCTCGGGAGCCGGTTTTGCATAGCCTGCTTCGGACGAGATCGTCACCGACTCGAAATAGCGCTGAAGGCCAAGGCCTTCGAGCAGATGGTAAAGCCTCGCGTCGAAGTTGGAGATCACGGAAAGGCGCAGGCCGGCGCCGCGCAGCTGCTCCAGCGCGGGCACTACGTCGTCGTACACGACCCAGTTCGAAGCATCGCCAAAGAACTCGAACAGGGCGGTGAAATAGGCGTCGAAGTCATCGAATTGATGGAGTCCGGCGAAGGTTTCCGCCACCCGTGCCCGCCACCATTCGCGCTCCAAACGGCGCAATTCCGCCGGCGAATGGCCGGGGCCGAACGCCAGCCCGGGCGCGTTGCCGAACGAATGGCGGAACGCGGCGCTGACTTCCCTCCCGCTCACATTGGCGCCAAACCCGCGCGCCACCTGAGCGTAGAGTTCGCCTACCGGCTGTCGCGTTTCGAACAACGTGCCGGCCGCGTCAAAGAAAACCGTTTTCAACATCCTGGCGGATAGTTTTCTCTGTTGCTCTTCCGCATTCAATGGGACAGTCGAATTTCGGCCGGACGCACATTGCCGAACGATCGGCCAAGGCGAGCCACCTGTTTTCAGGAGCGTGAGCGATGGAAGGGTCCAAATGCCGCCGAGTCTTGCCGGGGATTGGCGCAGCGTGGTATGGGCAAAAAAGTTTCGATGAGCGCAATCAGAACCACGGGCGACAGCCCGGTTAGGAACTCTTAACAATGGCCGGCGAGACGGTTTTCGTAATCGATCAAATCACGCCTAAACCCGGGATGGGCCGCGCCTTTCTCGACGCCTACATCCAGAAATACGCGCCCAACGCTAAGGAGCGCGGCATGCATCTGGAACACACGCTGGTGGCGCCGCCGGTATGGCTGGATGACGGCTCCAATACGTTGTTCTTCGTGTGGTCGGTCAAGGGCGGCGCCAAAGGCGTCTGGGGCACCCTGATTGGCGGACGGCGCGGCAATGCCCTGGACGAATGGTGGTGGAAGGACGCCGCGCCGATGATCGTCTCCAGAGAGCGTTTTTTTTCCAGCAACCCATCGGACATAGCGAGCCTGACCAATGTTTAAGTTGACCAGATTGCTGTTTTTTCCCGCCGATCGCGCAACTGCCGAGCGCCAGGCCGTGATCCAGACGCTGCGCGACGTCAGCGCCCAGAGCGCCGCAGTGAAGCGCTTTCTCCTGGAACCGACTTTGCCCGGGGTTCTCAACGGCGGCGATTACATCTGGCACCTGCAATTCGCTGATCAGGCCGCCTACCGTGCCTGCCTGTCACAGCCGCCATGGCGCGACAAGGTCGATCCCCTGTTTGAAGGCGGCACCTTCAAAAAATACGAAAGCGTCGCCTATGAGGGCGGTTTGAGCGGCGCTAACAGGAAACTCGAAAGCGGCGTTTACCGCACTTTGATCATGACGATGAGGCCCGGCGCCAGCCCGCAGCAGATCGCCCAATTCGAAAAGGAATTGGCAGGAATGCCCAGGTACATCTCCTCGATCAAGAACTGGCAATTGAGCCATGGCACCGAAGCGAGCGGCAGCCGTCAATGGAGCCACATCTGGGAACAGGAATACGAGAACCTCGAGGGGCTGACGGGACCATATATGGACCATCCGTTTCACTGGGGACTGGTCGATCGATGGTTCAATCCGGAATGCAGCCAATACATCGTCGATAAGGTGCTGTGCCACACCTATTGCGAGTTCAAGACCAGCGTCCTGGGCCCGGACGCATAGCAAATTGTGACAAACGGGCGCGCCACCATGCCGCCTGGATTTCTGACTAGCCGCCGTGCCCGCGATCAAATTCAACCTGACCTTGCCCATGACCAGCCTGCACAAGGTCAGGGAGTACGCCGCGCTGGCCGAGGACCTGGGGTTTTATTCGGTATCGCTGGGCGACCATCTGTTCGTCCGCGTGCCGCACCTGTCGTGGGGTCCCCAGGTGCCGCATCTCGAATGCTTCATGACGCTCAGCGCGGTCGCGGCGACCACCAAACGCGTGCGCTTGGCGCCGTTGGTCGCAGTGGTGCCGTTTCGCAATCCCGCGCTGCTCGCCAAAATGACATCGACCATCGACCAGATCAGCGGCGGCCGTCTGATCGCCGGTCTGGGCTCCGGATGGTTTCCCGAGGAGTTCGAAGCATACGGCTATGGTTCGCCATCGGACGGCGAGCGCATCGATCGGATGGCGGAGGCGATCGAGGTCCTGAAAGCGATGTGGACCCGGGACGAACCCAGCTATCGCGGCCGATATTATTCGATCGACAAGGCGTACAACTTCCCCAAGCCGGTGCAAAAACCGCATCCGCCGATCATGATCGGAGGGGCCGGAAAGAAGGTGCTGCAGATCGCCGCGCGCGAAGCCGATATTGTCAACCTGGTCTCATCCTCGCAGGCCGCCAATCGCAAGGGCAGGTTCGACAAGGCGCAACTGCGCCAGCGGATCGATTTACTGCATCGTTTTGCGCGCGACCAGGGACGCGATCCCGCCGCGATCGAAATTTCGGGCTTCCCATTCGTATTCATCGCGCGCGACCGAAGCGACGCCGATGCAACCGCGCGAAAAATCGCACAGCGCAATGGTTTTGACGAGGTCGAGGAAGCGCGGCAATCGCCCGGACTGCTGCTGGGAACACCAGCGGAGATCGTGCGCGAACTGCGCGCGAGAATCGAAGAATTCGGGATGACCTACTACATGGTGTCGATGCCCGACGCGGAATCGGTCAAATTATTTGCCGCCGAAGTAATGCCCGAGTTCACGCGTTAATTGGGCCGCGCGAACACCTTTCAAACCCGTCGTTGCTGAATTTTCTTGCACTCTGGCTCCTGGGCAAGACGCTTCGCGTTGATTTCTGCGCTTCCTTGCGGCTGCGGCTTTGATGCAAACACCTCGCGCGCGATTAGATCGGTGCTGAACAGGCCCAAAGCCGCCCGCACCACCATCACCAGTCCGGTGTGCGCCAGCGCCATCGTCAGCAGCGATGCGCGCGATCCGAAATCGCTGAAGATCGCCACAATCGCCGCCTGGCGCGGGCCGAGTCCGGACGGGACGATTGGCAGCGCGCCGGCGATCAGGACGACCGGCAGAGCCGCCATCACCAATTGCAGCGGCACGCTGATTTGGAAGCTCACCAGCTCCAGGTACAAGATCGCGCCCTGCGCGGCAAAAACCGCCCCGCGGATTGCCGCGAGCTTCACACAATCGCTGACGCGCGCGCGGCGCAAGACGGCAAACAGCGGTCCAATATGAGCCCATCGCGCCACCGGCAGCCGCGATCCGAAGAACCATAGCAGCGCAAACGCACAAGACGCGCCCAGGAAAAGAGCGGCGGCGCCCAATGAAAGTTCAGGAATGGAGCGCGGGGCCGCAAGACTCGCCGCCAGCGCCATCAGACCCACAACCTGGAGATCGATGACTCCCTGGAACATCAGGATCGCGCCGGCGCTGATAAAATCGACGTGCTTGCGCCGATGCACCATGGTGACCACGGCGGTGCCCGCAGCCACGCCGTTGACGGCCTGAAAAAATTCGTGCGCGATCAGCGCCGGCAGCATCTCACGAAAGCCGCTGGGAATCTTGAAATAGCTGAACAGCCGCGAGTAAAGCCAGGTGTCTCCCACCACCCAAATAACAACCGAGCCGAGGCAGACCGGAATGAAGATACTCATCCGCGCCTGCATCAGATCATGGGCAAGTTGGGCTGCGGAGATTCCGCGCGCCACCCAGATCACGATAGCGATACCAATGGCGTAGGTCGCGGCCATCCGCAGCCATGAGCGGCGGCGGGCTTGGCTGACAGCGGTGCGGTAAATAAACGCCGGCACGTGGCTAGCCCGGGGCGGATGTCAGATCCTCGAAATGGCGCGGTCTGTCCCCAATATTCCCATCTTCCCTGCTGTGCCAGGACATGCGCAACTCGGGCACGTTGCGGCCGAGCACCTTCTCGACCTGGGCAACCTCATCGGCGTACAGCGACTGCAACAAGTCGTGGGCGCGTGGATCCATCGCCGGTTTGTGACCCGGCCGGAGAAAAAAATGCTCATAAATGTATTTGCCCATCCGTCGCGGGACCAAAACCTTTCCCAAAGCCCGGGCCAAATCCGATCCGGCGATTTTGCGCAGCCGCTCGCTGCGCACGACCGCGTACGCGTTGTGAGCCTTGTTGATGTCAATCCAATCCATCGGTTCCGGATCGATATCGAGAAACGCCGCCAGTTCTTTCAACGCGCCGCGCACGTTGCGCCGGAATTCCTCGAATACCATGATGTGCACGCGATCGGGGCCGAAGGCGTCCAGGTAACGGTATATCTGGGCGGAATAGAGACCGAGTTCGTAATAGAGATATGAAACTCCCCATCCTTTGAGGGCCCGCGACATATCGCGGCGCAGCGCCGCATAGAATGGCTCATCCTGCACTCCTTCGCGGTAATCCATCAAATAATGCGAAAAGGCGCGATCAATCGGGTCGCGCAACAGGATCAGGATGCGCGCGTGCGGGACGGTCCGCTTGATCCGGTAAGCGACTTCCGGATGCCATAGATAGGAGGGGCTGGCGTCGCCGATCACTTTGTAGCCACGCGCGTGGCGGAACAGGCGCAGGTAGGCGCCGCGATCGGTGATGGCTTCGGCCGAGTACCGAAGCTCGCGCGCGGGCCTCACCTGGGCGAAATAGTGCGGCTCTTTTATAGCGGGAAAGAAAACCTGCGGATGCTGCGAAAGATAGGCGTAAATCGAAGTCGTGCCTGCCTTCGCGGCGCCCACCACGAAGAAATTGGGCCAGATTTCCGGCATTCGAGCGTCTCCTGAGATGAGGTGTCCAGGTCAGGCGATGCTGGCCTCCAATGTGTCTTGCGCCAAACTGATTTGGTCCGGCTCAACAACATTGTAGCGTAAATGCGGAAGTTTGGTTGAGGGAAAATTGCCGGTCGGTCAGTTACCCCAAATCGTAGCGATAACCGTCCGCCGCACGGCCGCCAGCGCAGCGGCACCAATGAAATTTCAGCCACGGTGGGCGCTATCACTAAGCCCAATCCGATCCGTGAGCGAAGTCCGCGCGCCTGGCTTTGCGATCGAGCTCCGAACAACTTCCAAAAAAACGGCCCGCCTGCAAAACGGGCGCCGCTCAGTGCGGAAGATCGGCCGCGCCATGGCGCAGGAGCCGGCCTGACTGCGATCCGGTGGGTTGGCCGTCCACAAACGTCAGTTCACCGTTGACCATGATGTAACGGTAGCCCTCCGCGCGCCGCACGCGCCGCCATTCGCCGGCCGGCATGTCGCGGGCGATTTCCTGCGGCAACAGCTTCAAACGCTTGAAATCGTACATCACGATGTCGGCGGCGTAGCCAGGGCGCAGCAAACCGCGATCCGTAAACCCGGCTGCATAGGCCGGCAGCGCGCTCAACTTCCAATGCGCCTCTTCCAGGCTCATCGCCTTACCTTCGCGCACAAAATTGATCAGGTACTCGGTCGGATAGACGCCCGCGGTCAGAAACTTGGTGTGCGCGCCGCCGTCTGACACCCCCGGAATCGCGTATGGATATTTTGCGACTTCGGTCTGAAGATCGAGCCTGGTATTGTGCGCAGGCGCGAAGAACTCCGTGCGCAATCGCTCCGATACAGCCAGATCCAGCATCGCGTCGATATAGTGCTTGCCCAGTTTTTCGCCGGCCGCCGCCAGCGTCAGTCCCTCCAAATCCTTGTGCTCGGGATTTTTAACCTCGCTGATGATGATTTCCCAGAAATCGCTGGCGGTCTGCGGCGGTCGCGCCCGCAAGGCCGGACGCCGCGCCGGGTCGCCGAGCTTGTGCAGCTTGTCCTCCACGTTGCCCAGCATCGCTTCGCACCACGCCTCGGAATCGTCAAAAACGTTGAGGTCCTGCGCGAGGTCGAAGGTCAGCCCCGAATCGGTGATGATCGCCTGCGGATAGATGCGCAGCCCGCGCTCGTAGCAGCGATCCAGCCACTTCATCGTCATGTGATGCGCGTCGGGACGGCTGTCGGTAGAGCGCAGCGCCTGGAAAATGATCGGACGGCCGCTGACTTCCGCCAACTCTTCCAGATGGCGGATGTCGGCGCGCTGGTCCGCCGTCGACAGCACCATCTGGATAAAGCCCTCGTTGCGCTTGCGCAGCACGCGGGCAAAGGCCAGCGCCGTCTCATTATGCATCACGTCGGTGACCATCGGGGTGCCGTCGAAATCGCGCTGCACGCAGTTGCCACCGCTCGGATGCAGCCGCTGCGCCGACCATCCGCCGGCGCCGGCGTCCATCGCCTCGTCCAGCAAGCGGCACATCTCCTCGGTCTCGGCATCGGTCGGCCTGCGCGTTTTGGCAGCCTCCAGTCCCATCACGTAAGTGATGAGCGGGGTCAGCGGCACGTAGGGCAGCACGTTGACGCCCTTGGGGCGGCGGTCAAGGCTGTCCATAAACTGGGGGAAGGTCTCCCAATCCCAGGGCATCCCCGCCTTCATACATTCGTAGGGAATCGCCTCGGTGCGCGTCATCGTCAGCATCGCGCGCTCGCGATCCTTGGGATGGCATGGGGCGAAGCCGAAACCGCAATTGCCGATCACCACCGACGTAACGCCGTGCCAACTTGAGATGCTGCAGGACGGATCCCAGAAAAGCTGGGCATCGTAATGAGTGTGAAGGTCGATGAAACCCGGAGCGACGTACAGCCCCGACGCGTCGATGGTCCGGCGAGCGTCGGACTTGTCGAGCTGACCAATGGCGGCTATCTTGCCGCCGCGAATACCGAGGTCGGCGCGAAAGCGCGGCATCCGGCTGCCATCGATTACAGTCCCGCCATGAATGATAGTGTCAAATTGCGGCATTGGTGCTCCCCTGCGGCCCGATTATAAACACTAATAATAGCAATACCGCGACAATTCAATGGAAAGCGACGACCGGGCAAGCGGTTCCGATAGCGCTCAAGCAGCTCGGTCATATAATTGCGCCATCTTTTCGTCGGCGATCGAATGCGCGCTGCCGATGGCATCAAGTGGATCCGGCCCTGGCTCTGGCAAAGCGCGGGGTTCAATTGGTAGGCTGCCGCCATCTGAACGTGGATTGCGGGGGGACTCGATCTGCAAGGAGAACAAGGGCATGGGCAAGCTTGACGGAAAGGTTGCCGCGATTACGGGCGGCGGCCGCGGTATCGGACGCGCGGTGGCCAAGGCGATGGCCGCGCAGGGTGCGGCCGTGGTGGTCAACGATTTGGGCGTCAGCGTGGCCGGCGAAAAGGAAACCACCTCGCCCGCCGACGCGGTGGCCGAGGAAATCCGCCAGGCCGGCGGCAAGGCGGTCTCCAACCACGCGGACATCGCCACGATGGCGGGCGGCAAGAGCCTGGTCGATCAGGCAATCCGGGAATTCGGCCAACTCGACATCCTGGTGAACATCGCGGGAATCCTGCGCGACCGCATGATTTTCAGCATGAGCGAAGAGGAATGGGATCTGGTGATCAAGGTCCATCTGAAGGGACACTTCTGCCCGATTCACTTTGCCTCGATTCACATGCGCGAGCGCAAATACGGACGCATCATAAATTTTTCCTCCAACGCCGCATTGGGCAGTCCCGGACAGCCCAACTATGGCGCCGCCAAGGCCGCCATCCTGGGACTCACCTTCAGTTGCGCCAACGCGCTGGCCAAGTACAACATCACCACCAACGCGATCATGCCGGGTGCGGCAACGCGGATGACCGACACCATTCCGCAGGGGCGCGTGGCCGGATCGCTCATAACCAGCGACAAGGCCGCAGGCACCCCGATGGATCCCGCGCACGTGGCGCCGACGATCATCTTTTTGTGCAGCGACGAAGCCGCGACGATCAACGGCCAGTGCTTCGGCGCTTCGGGCTATCGGGTAACGCATTACACGCCGTGGCGCGCCGACAAGGTGCTGGTGAACGACGGGCCATGGGAGATGGACAAGCTGATCAAGGCGTTCAAGTCGACCTTCGGCAGCGAAATGAAAGCGCCGCCGATGTTCGGGGGATGACCGCGGCGGGCGGGGAACGATGATGGCAGCGCAATCGTCCAACGACGATATCTTTGCCGGCATCAGGGTCATCGAGATCGGGCAGTACATCGCGGCGCCCGCGGCGGCGAAGATGATGTCCGATATGGGCGCCGAGGTGTTCAAAATCGAGCTGCCGCCCTACGGCGACATGATGCGCGTATACACCGTGCCAGGCGTGAAAGCGGGCGACTTGTACATCGCTGACAATCGCGGCAAAAAAAGCGTCTGTGTCGACCTGAAGCGGCCCGAAGGCGCGGCGGTGGTGCGCGATTTGGTTGCACACAGCGACGTGCTGGTCGAAAACTACACTCCCGGCGTGCTGTCCAAGTATGGCATCTCCTACGAGGCGCTGGTGCCGCTCAATCCGCGCCTGATCATGTGTTCGATTTCGGGCTTCGGCCAGACCGGTCCGCTGGCCAACAAGCCGGGCAACGACCTGATCGCGCTGGCGGCCAGCGGTTTGTTGGATCTGGTGGGGTACCCCGACCGTGCGCCCGCCTATCCCGGCGCGAATCTGGCCGACAACGGCGCCGGCGTGCACGCGCTGGCTGCAATCGCGAGCGCACTGTATTTCCGCGAGAAAACCGGCCGCGGCCAGTATATCGACCTGGCGCTTACCGAATGTCTGGGCCATTACAATTCACTGGGGATGGTGCAGTACGCAATCAGCGGCGGGCGGGCGAAAGCAACCCGCTCAGGATCGCATTCGGGCGGCACTGCGCCGTTCGGCGTGTTCAAGGCGCGCGACGGCTATGTCGCGATCGCCGTGCTGATTAACCAATGGACCCCCTTCGCCGAACTGATCGGTAAACCCGAGCTTGCCACCGATCCGCGCTACGACACCATCGAGCATCGGATGCAGCACCAGGACGAAGTCATCAGGATCGTCGAGGATTGGCTGCAATCATTTCCCGGCCGCGAGCAACCGCTTGCGATGCTCGACAAGCTGCACATCATGTGCGCGCCGGTGCTCGACACCGCCGGTTTCGTCAGCGACCCGCAGATTCGCTCGCGCGATCTGATGCAGCCGGTCGTGCAGCCCGAAATCGGCTCGCTCGACCTGCCCAAAGCGCCGTTTCATTTTTCCGCGGCGCGGGTGGGAATCCGGATGCGCGCCGCGCTGCTCGGAGAGCACAACGAATCGGCGCTGGAGACGGTCGCGGGTTACAGCAAAGAGAAAATCGCCGCGCTCAGGGCAAACGGAGTGCTCAAAAACGACCCCAGAGTGGATCAGCTCAAAGCCGGCGGCAATCCGCAATAATTCAGCTTTTACAACTTGGAGATAACAAAATGGGTATTCTCGAGGGCAAAGTGGCGGCAGTGACGGGGGGCGGACGCGGGATCGGCCGCGCCGTCGCCAAAGCAATGGCGGCGCAGGGCGCAGCGGTGGTGGTCAACGACCTGGGGGTCAGCGTAGCCGGCGAGCAGGAGACTTCATCGCCGGCTGACGCCGTGGTTGAAGAGATCCGCAAGGCTGGCGGCCAGGCGAGTTCCAATCATCAGGATATCGCGACGATGGCGGGTGGCAAAGGACTGGTCGATCAGGCGATCAAGGAGTTTGGCAAACTCGACATTTTGGTCAACATCGCGGGCATCCTGCGCGACCGCATGATCTTCAGCATGAGCGAAGAGGAATGGGACGCGGTGGTGCGGGTCCACCTCAAGGGCCATTTCTGCACCATCCATTACGCGTCGATCCATATGCGCGAGCGAAAGAGCGGACGCATCATCAACTTTTCCTCCAACGCCGCATTCGGCGCGCCGGGACAGCCCAACTACGCCGCGGCCAAGGCGGGAATTCTGGGGCTGACATACAGTTGCGCGCTGGCCCTGCAGAAATACAACATCACCACCAACGCCATCCTGCCGGGCGCAGCCACGCGCATGACCGACACCGTTCCGGCGGCACGCACGCCGGGGGCACCGATGATCCGCAGTGAAGAGGCCGCGGGCACCCCGATGGACCCGGCCAACGTGGCGCCACTGGTGGTGTTTTTGGCCAGCGATCACGCCGCCGGCATCAACGGACAGACCTTCGGAGCATCAGGTTATCGCATTACGCATTACGCCCCGATGCAGGCTTACAAGCAGTTGGTAAACACCGGGCCATGGGATCTGGATCGGCTATTCAGGCTGTTCAAGCCAACCTTCGGCCGCGAACTGAAAGCACCGACGATGTTCTAGGAAAAAAAGAGGAGTCACGCCTTCCTCAGGATGCGGCGTTCCGCACCCTGGATAAAAGATGGCAGCTTTAGCTTTCCTTTACTTCTCTCCCTCGGGGAGAGACTGGAGCGTGACACGCAGCTCCCGGCCGGGTAGCGGCGGGCCACCAGGGACCGATCGGTGTTCACGACACCGTCCCGGCGTTTGGTGCAGTTGCGGCTTTACAGCTGCGCGATCGTGCGGCGGCGGGCGATTTTGCGCCGCCGTGGGCGCCCGCTCATCGAAAGCTTCTTGTCCGCATACACCGTCAGCAATTCCTGCGCGGTGGGAGACGTATCGTCGGCTGAGGCCAGCGGGGTGTAGCTGCCGTCGCTATGGAGTTCCCAGGCGCCGCGGCGGGTGTTGAACTGGGTATCGAGAATCATGCGCAGGTCCCGGCGCTCGCCCCCATCCTCGATCGGCGTCAGCACCTCGACCCGGCTTTCGAGATTGCGTTTCATGCAATCTGCCGAGCCGATGAAATATTCTTCCGCACCACCGTTGCGGAAATAGTAAATGCGCCCATGCTCCAGGAAGCGGCCGACGATACTGATGACGCGGATGTTGTCGGACAATCCCGGTATGCCCGGACGCAGTCGGCAGGTATCGCGCACGATCATCTGGATTTTCACGCCCGCCTGTGACGCGCGGTACAGCGCCCGCGTGATATCGACATCTTCCAGCGCATTCATCTTGAACTGGATAAGCCCGTCCGCGCCCAGCTTCATCTCGCGTTCGATTTTCGCCAGCAGCGCCTTCTTGAGCGCCACGGGCGCCGGCAGCAGCTTGCGATAAGTCCGCTCCAGCTTATAACCGGTTGTCAGGTAATTGAACAATTCGGTTAAGTCCTGGCCGATTGCCTCGTCCGAAGTCAGCAGGCCGAAGTCCGCGTAAATCCGCGCGGTGCCGGGATGGTAATTGCCGGTCCCCACATGCGCGTAACGCCGCAGACCGTTGTAATCCTGGCGCACCACCAGGATTACTTTGGCGTGGGTTTTGAGCCCGATGACGCCGTAGTTGACGTGGATACCGAATTCCTCGAGCTTGGTGGCGAAACGGATGTTTGCGGCCTCGTCGAAGCGCGCCTTGAGTTCGACCACCACCGCGACCTGTTTTCCGTTGCGCGCCGCATCGCACAGATAATCGATTATCTCTTCGTCGGCGGAGGTGCGGTACAGGGTCATCTTGATCGCCCGCACCTTGGGATCCTCGGCGGCCTCGCGCAGGAAACGCGCGACCGAAGTCGAAAACGACTGGTAAGGATGGAAGACCAGCAGCGAACCGGCGTCGCGTATGATGTGGAAGATATTGCGTGAGGTGCGCAGCGCGGGATGGTCGGCCGGATGATGGGCGGGGTCGTGCAGCGCCGGATTTTCGATCGCCACCAGCTCCATCAGATCGCGCAAGGCCAGCATCCCGTCCACTTCGAAGACGTCCTCGCGTTCGTTGAGTCCCAGTTCAAAGGCCAGCATCCCGCGATGCACCGGATCCATCCCCTTGTTCACTTCCAGGCGCACGATCGGGGCGAAGCGGCGGTCGCGCAGCTCCGATTCGATCATCGCCAGCAGGTCGTCGGCTTCCTCCTCGTCGCGCTCGGTATTGGCATTGCGGGTGACGCGGAAGAATTCGCAGGCGCTGACCGTCATGTTGGGGAACAACAGGTCGAGGTTGTGCGCGATCACATCTTCCAGCGGCACGAAATGCAGGCTGTTGCCGGCGCGGATAAAGCGCTGGATACCGGAGCCCAGCGGCACTTTGATCCGCGCAATCAACTGATCGCCGCTTTGCGGATCGCGCAGGCTGACCAGCACATTGTGAGAAAGGTTGGAAACGAAGGGAAACGGATGCGCCGGGTCCATCGCCAGCGGCGTAACCAGCGGGAAGATGTTCTTGATGTAATGCTGGCGGACTTCGACGCGCTGACTTTCCGTCATCTCATCGTATTTGACCAGGCGGATATCATATTGGCGCAAACTGTGGAGCAGTTCGGCCAGAATCTCGCGCTGACTCTGCTCCATGCGGCGGATTTCCGCATAGCATTCGGCAATCTGCTGGCGCGGGGTACGGCCGTCGGGCGTCTGCTCCAGCATCCCAGCCACCACCTGCTGTTTGAGACCGCCGATGCGCTTCATGAAGAATTCGTCCAGGTTGGAAGCGGTGATAGACAGGAATTTGAGCCGCTCAAGTAGCGGATTGCGCCGGTCCGCGGCCTCGGCCAGGACGCGCCAGTTGAACGCCAGCCATGTCAGCTCGCGATTGAGGTAGAACTCCGGCCTGTTCAGGTCCACGCTGGCGGCCGCCGGCGCCGGCCTGGGCACGGATAAGCTGCTCTGTCCAGGAGCATCCATCGAATTGGTCTCCGCGCCGTCCCCGTCGGACGCGGGCACCGGTGTGGAACAATCCTGAATCGAGGATATAACTGCGGACACCGGCGTGGAAGTCGACGCCTCGGCGTTGCCGTCGATCTGATTGGCGGCGGTCCCACTCGTACAGCTATCAGGAGCTTGATCGGTTTGCGGCTCGACGCTCGATTCGCTCATCGGCTTCTCTCCCCGGCCGCACCCGAACTTGAGAGGTGCGGCGTCTTTCCTCACTTCCGCGCAAAGCGCCGTTAATTATCGCACAACGCGGGATCTTTGGGCATAACGGTCATTACCGTTCTATGGTCGGCGATTCACGGCTTCGCGTCAGTGTTCAGGCGCGGCGGCCGAAGTGCAAGGGGAAAAGCGGGAAAAACCGGAGATCTCCCGCTTCAGCGTACAAAGTACAGCACGGCGAAACACAGGCCCATCAAGGGCAGCCCGACCATCAGGCCGATCCGGGCCCATTCGCGGCTGTTGATACCCAGACGGTTGGCGGCCACGATGTTCGGTATGTTGCCCGGGATCAGCATGCCACCGCTGATCAGCAGACCCATCAGGATTGCGCGCTGCTGAACCGGGCTTAAGGTGGGGCCGATTTCGGCGGCGGTCAGCGTGGCATTGTCCACCACGGCGGAAATCGAGTTGATCCAGAACAGCGCCGCCTGCGGCACACGGTTAATGTGCCCTCCAATCAGCGGGCGCATCCCCCACGACAGTCCCACCAGCCCGAATACGAATCCGTAAATCTTTACCCCACGCAAAACAATTTCGCCCCAGCTCTCCAGCGGGCGGGCGGCATATAACGATGCCGCGGGGATCGGTGGAATGAACAGGCTCAGAACACCGACCAGCGCTATTGCCGGTATCACAATCGGCCCCAGCAGCCGCATCAGATACCAGAAATCGGCTCTGAGCGATGCTGTCGCGATGGTTCCCAGCGGCTCGCCGATGGGCGTCAGACCGGCCCCCATCCCGATCGCGAAGCAGGCCAGGATCACGGCGGCGGTCTCGCTCGGGCGGTCCAGGCGTAGCATCGCGATCGCTTCGACCAGCAGCAAAGCGGCAACCACCGCGGTGATAATGCTGGAAACCATGCCCAGCATGATGATCAAAGCGAAATAAATCCAACGCGGCGAGACCGCGGCCCGCATCCGCTGGATGGCGCTGTCAAACCACGGGCGCAGCACCCGCGCGATCGCGCCGAAGATCAGCACCGCGAGGGTCAGCCCGATCGGCTCGATCAGGGCCTCGCGCACCATGGGCCATCCGAACTGTCCGCCCACAATCGCGGCCGCAACGCCCACCACGACGAAAAACAGCTCCAGGTTGCGCTCCACCGGCTTTAGCAGGATCGGCCCCAGCAGGACCGCGATCAGAATTACGATCAGCGCGATAGCCACGTCACTGCATCTCTGTGCCGCTGATTGTGGCGGTTGCGGCCGTTGGATGCGAGCGATGCAAACCTGGCAGGTGTGCACGGTGCGTGAACTCTCCTTTTGGGCTACCGGTGTGAATGCTTGAATGGATTACCGCCATCGGCTAGCGCAGATGGGCGTATGAGACAGTTCTACCTCGACGGCGCCGGCTTGCGCCTGGCTTGTCTGGACTACGGGGGCCATGGCGCGCCGCCCATACTCTTTATTCACGGCGGCGCCGCTCACGCCCATTGGTGGGATTTCGTGGGTCAAGAGCTCCAAGGAGAACCGCGCTCCTTTTCCATCGACCTGCGCGGGCACGGCGACAGCGACCGGGCCCCCAGCGGCGACTACAGTATCGACGCGCACGTCGCCGACCTCGCCGCGGCGCTGGGGAATTGGGGTTACGGCAAGCCGGTGCTGGCGGCCCATTCGGGCGGATGCTTTGCGGCGTTGCCCTACGCGGTGGCGCATCCGCAAAGCGTCGCCGGTGTGGCGATCGTCGAACCGCGCGTTCATTGGCCACCTGAGCTGCTTGAGCGGGCCGCGCGCCGCAACGAACGGCCCCATCGCCGATTTGCGACACTTGATGAGGCCTGTGCATCCTACCGTTACATCTTTCCGCCCATCGGCGCCTCGCCCGCGGTTTTGGCCCATGTGGCGCGGCACAGTTTCCGCCAGGAGCCGGATGGATCGTGGGTCAACAAAACCGAGCGTATGTCGATGGCCGGAATATTCCATATCTCGATCATGGAATATGCGGCGCGCCTCCAATGTCCGGCGCTGGTGATTCGCGGCGATCAGAGTGTGCACCTGTCCGCACAGGACGCCGCCAAATTGACCGCGCTCGCGCGCGCCGGACCCGCTGTGGTGATCCGCAACGCGCAGCACAACGTGATGCTCGACAATCCGCCCGAAGTCGCGGCGGCGCTGCGCCGCTTCGCGGCCAGCCTTTAGCGCGAACCGGCGCGACCGACGACCATCGTAACCTAACGGCGTGCATAGTGTAACCCGCCGCGGAATTGAAAACGCCTCGCTGCAGCACCACAAGGGCCGCGCGCCTCGGTTGGGCAAAACGGCCCTCCGCATCAGGGCTTGCCCTGAGTCTGACGGGCGTGCGAACCTGCTGCGCCAATCGCTGGATCGTGGCCGTGCGCGCGCTGGTTGGCTACATTTGGATGATGACACCGCACCAACAACGCGAGGCCCGCGTCCTGGCTGGGCTGACTCTGGCTTGTGCCGCCGTCGGCGTGCTCTCGACGCTCAGTTACGCGCTGGGTGCATCGATCGCGTTGCGCTTTGCCCATCCGTCGCTGGGCGCCTGGTGGGACGATCATCAGTTCTACTTCATGGTGGGTGCGGCTACCGCGACGGGCCTGCTGATCGGCATCCGCGGCGGGCGGCGCCTGATTGCGGACGCGCGCGGGCGATCGCGCTGCTTGATGCTGGCGTCGGTGCTGGCGATTGTCTCGTTTTTCCCCCTGATGCGCCTTTGTGCGGCGGCGGCGCGCCTGGGATGGTCCGGCAACGACGGTGTGACCTGGGACCGCATCGTTGACCGGGTAGGTTACGGGGCCGCGAAATCGATTGACAAGGTTTTGATCGCGGGCGTTTACTTTATCAAGATCGTCGGTTTCGCACTGATTGCGGGTCTCGCGCTCGTCGCCCTGGCTGTGGTGCCGTCGCTGATCGGCGCGCGAGGCGGGAGCGCCGCTCAATCCACAACCGTGTGAGAACGATGCCCGGGAATGGCGACGACCAGCGTGTTCACCGGCTAAGCCGGCGCGCATTTATCAAGGGCGCGGGCGCCGCGGCAGCAGCCGCGCGATTGATCGGCGCCGCCGTCCCATTGCCGGCCGTCGAGGTTGCGGATAATTCATCGCCCAACCCCGATGGTGCAATCGCCGAACGACTTGGCCCCGGAGCAGTGACGATTGAACTGAAGGTCAACGGCGCTGCGAGAAAAATCACCGTCGAACCGCGCGTCACTGTGCTGGAAGTTCTGCGCGACCATCTGGGGCTTTACGGAACCAAGCTGGTATGCGACCGCGGCGCATGCGGCGCATGCACGATTCATCTGGATGGCCATCCGGTGGTCGCCTGCATGATGCTGGCGGTCGACGCGCGGGGCCACGAAATCGTCACTATCGAAGGGCTTGGCACTCCCGATCGGATGCATCCGGTGCAGGCCGCATTCGTCCAGGCTGACGCGCTGCAATGCGGCTTCTGCACGCCGGGCATGGTCATGTCGATTGCGGCGCTGCTGGAGGACAACCCGTCGCCGAATATCGATGAGATCAAGCGCGCCGTGGCCGGCAACATCTGCCGCTGCGGAACCTATCCGCATGTCTTCAACGCGGCGCTGGCGGCGGCGAAGTCGCGCGGCGCCAAGCCGAAGGGAGGCAACGCCTGATGGCGCGCACGGTCACGGTAAGGCTCGGATTTACGGGCGATACCAGCGACGTCAAACTGGTCATCCCCGACGAGGAACCGACGCCGTGGCAATGGGGCGACAAATTCAGCGTGGTCGGCCGCGCCACACCGCGCGTTGACGGACCGCTCAAGGCAACCGGCAGCGCGCGTTATACCTACGATATCGATCTCCCCGCAATGTTGTACGGCGCGATCCTGCGCAGCCCCTATCCGCATGCGCGGGTTCGCGCCGTGGATTTGTCGCGGGCGCGCGCTCTGCCCGGGGTGCGGGCGGCAATCGAACGCGGTGAACCAATCGTGCGCTTCGCCGGCCAGGAGGTTGCGGCGGTCGCCGCCGTCAGCCCCGCGATCGCAAACGACGCTGTCGCCCTGATCAAGGTCGATTATGAGCCGCTGCCGTTCGTGACCAGCATGGAGGAAGCGCAAAAGCCCTCGGCACCGAGGGTGTTCTCCGATCGATCCAACGTGGCGGCGCCATCGGTGACGGAGACCGGCAACGTCGCGAGCGCCCTGGCGCAGGCCGCGGCGACGCATGAGGCGATCTATACCACCGCGGTGCAAACCCACGTCTCGCTCGAAACTCATGGCGCGGTTGCGCGATGGGAAGGGGATGAACTCACCGTATGGTGCTCCACGCAGGGCATTTTCACCGTGCGCGACGATTTGGCGGTGCTGTTCAACCTGCCGCCGGACAAGGTCCGCGTCATCACCGCCTATCTTGGTGGCGGATTCGGTTCCAAGTTCGGCGCCGGTCCCGAGGTTGTGATAGCGGCGCAACTCGCCCGCGCCGCGGGAGCGCCGGTCAAGCTGATGCTGCCACGGTCGGCCGAGCATCTGGCCACCGGCAATCGGCCCAGTTCGCTCCAGCACGTGAAGCTCGGCGCGGACCGCGACGGCAAGCTTGTGGCCATAGAGCTGGTGGAGCAGGGCAGCGGCGGAATCGGCGGCGGCGCCGGAAGCGCGGGCCCCTTCAGGACGTTGTATCGATGCGCCAACGTCCGCACCGAGGAGCGGGACATCTATGTCAATGCCGGACCGTCCTCGCCGATGCGAGCGCCGGGATGGCCGCAGGGATGTTTCGCGCTGGAACTGGCGATGGACGAACTGGCGCGCAAGCTCAAACTGGATCGACTCGAGTTCCGGCGCCGCAACAATGGCAATCCGGTGCGCGCGCGGGAATTCGACGTGGGCGCCAAAGCATTTAATTGGGAAGAGAAGAGCCGCGCGCCCAGGACGGCGGGGACGCGCCGGCGCGGGATTGGCGTCGCTGCCGCCGCCTGGCATGCGATCGGCAGCGCGGGACCGCAGGCCCAGGCGATCGCCTTTCGTGACGGCCGCGTGGCAATACGAATCGGCACACAGGATATCGGCACCGGCACACGCAACATTCTGGCGATGGTCGCGGCGGAGGAACTCGGCCTTTCGCCATCCCGCGTGGCAGCGGAGATTGGCGATACGCGCTACCTCTTCTCGGTGCCGTCGGGCGGCAGCAGTACGGCGCCCTCCAATACTCCCGCCGTGCGCCAGGCCGCCGCACACTTGCGAGAGAAGCTGTTTCTTATCGCCGCGCCGATGCTGGGGGCCGAGCCGGGCGACCTCGAAGCCCGCGATGGCATGATCCGGGTGCGCTTCGAACCGGCGCGGGCAGCCAGCTTCGTCGACGTCTGCCGGCGTATCCCGGCCGACTCGCTCGCCGCCCAGGGCGAGCACGTGCCCAACTACGCCGGGTTTCGCCACGATCAGGCTGGATGCCAGTTTGTCGAAGTCGAAGTGGACGTCGAAACAGGGATCGTCGCGGTGCTCAACGTCACGGCCGTGCACGACGCGGGCCGGATTGTCGATCCGCTGACCGCACGCAGCCAGGTCAACGGCGGCGTCCTGATGGGCATCGGCTATGCGCTGTTCGAGGAGCGGCGGCTTGACCCGGCGATCGGAGTGATGGTCAATCCCACGATGGACGACTACAAGCTTGCGGGTCCGCTGGACACGCCGGAGATTAACGCGCTGTTCATCGAGGTTGCCAACGGCGTGACCAACACCGGCGTGCTTGGGCTGGGCGAAGTGGTGCACGTGGCAACGGCGGCGGCAATCGCCTGCGCGGTTTACGACGCGATCGGCGCGCCGGTGCGATCGCTGCCGATGACCCCCGACAAAGTGCTTGCGGCGATAGGCAGGGCCTGATGAATCGCTTCGAAGTTGTGACGCCGCGGGATTTGCCGAACGCGGTCAAATTGCTCAGCGGCCGCAACCACGCGGCGCTCGCCGGCGGCGTGGACCTGCTCGATTTACTCAAGCAAAACATCGTGGCGCCTCAAAGCCTGGTCAATCTCAAGGGCGTCGGCGCGATGGATGCGATCGAGACCGACGAGAGCGGTGGAGTGCGAATCGGGGCGCTGGTGAAATTGAGCGAAGTCGCGGCCAATCCAACCCTGCGCGAACGCTATGGGGCCGTGGCCGAAGCGGCGGCACAGGCGGCGACGCCGCAGGTGCGCAATCTCGCCACCGTCGGCGGCAATCTGCTGCAACGTCCGCGATGCTGGTACTTCCGCCACCCGGACGTGAACTGCCTCAAGAAAGGCGGCGACCGCTGTTATGCGCCGGGCGGCCTCAATCGCTACCACGCGATCCTCGGCGGCGGTCCTTCATTTATCGTGCATCCGTCCAACCTCGCGCCGGCTCTCGTCGCTTTCGCCGCGAGCGTGAAGCTGATTGGCCCCGGCGGCGAACGGACACTTGAGCTGGAGCGATTCTTCACCCTGCCCAGGATCGATCCGACGCGCGAAAACGTGCTCGATACCGGCGAAGTACTAATCGAGGTGATGATTCCGGCGCCCGCTCCAGGCGCCGCCAGCGCGTACCTCGAGGCGCGCGAGAAACAAAGCTTCGATTGGCCGCTGGTGAGCGTTGCCGCAATCGTCGTCAGCGATGACACGCACCTGATCCGCGACGCGCGGGTGGTGATGGGGGCGGTGGCGCCCATTCCGTGGCGCTCCCACGAAGCCGAAACCGCCTTGCGCGGCGCCCGTCTGGACAGCTCCGCCGCGGCGCGCGCGGCGGAAGTGGCATTAAAGCCGGCGGCGCCGCTGTCGGATAACGGCTACAAGGTCCCGATCGCAAAAGCGCTGGTGCGCCGCGCGGTTTTGCGCGCCGGCGGAATCGAAACGGCCTAGACGGAGCGTCGGCGATGGCACAAGGCATCGAGCACGTTTTCTGCGCAATGCTACGGACCAAAACCGCCTACTGGCGCACGCCCGAAGGCCGGCGGTGGTTCGAGCCCGAAAGCTCGACCGCCTGTTACACCTGCCTGTTGACCCAGCGCCCCATCGGTCCCGATGGACTACCGGCCAACGCGCAAACCTGCGGCCCGGATCGCGGCTGCTTCAAAACGGACGATTGAAGGTGCGGGCGCTGCGCATCGCGCGCATAAGCGTGGAACGCCCGCGCGCGTTGCGCTCAACGTTTTAAGCCCCGCGCGTCTGCCCGGCATGGCGGCGCCCGCTTCGTTCTCCCCTGCGTTTATCTCTTTGCTTGCTGTCATTCTTCGAGTTGTCCAGAACCGGGCCCGGCGCCTGCCCTGATAGGCACCCGGAGTTGACAGGCATGGTCGGCTACCGTCCGGGGACGAGGCGGTTGTTACCCACGACTCCTGATTCACTGAAAGCGTTTCTCCAAATGTTCATGAAAGGCGGTTTAACCAGCAAACGGATTTTAATCAGAGCGTCATTTCTTTCTCTCATCGGCTTCATTCTTACCTGCCATCTTCCGCGCGCGTTGAAACGCCGAACTCTCAACTGAACAGGAAGGAGAAGATGCGATGAGAGGTCTGTACAAGAAACGATGGGTGAGGTCGGTCGCTATTGCAGCGATGCTGGCGAGCCAGATCGGGGCGCCCCTGGTGTATGCTGACAGCGACCACTCCAATGACGACAACACGCTCACACCAATCAAACACGTGGTGCTGATCATTGGAGAGAACCGGACCTTCGACAATGTGTTCGGAACCTACCAGCCGCCCGCCGGTCAGACCGTCTGGAATCTGCTGTCCGAAGGAATCGTGAACAGCGACGGCACACCGGGATCCAATGCCTATCTGGCTACCCAGTACCAGGCCAACGATCCCGAGGCGTATTCGGTTCACCCCATCAAAACCGAGGCATTCGCGACTCTGCCTCAGCCCAAGGTCGGAGGTCCGCAAACTGCGCTTTTCAGCACCACGAGTGAAGTGGCGGCGATCGAACCCGCGCTCGAGTCGGCCGACGATTACTTACTGACGATCGGCGGGACCGGCGTCAGCGGTTTGCTGGACACGCGCTTTCCGGCCGACCTGCCCAACGATCCCTTCCAGATTACCAGCTATATCCCCTATAGCTCCTATTCGGGCAGCCCGGTCCATCGATTTTTCCAGATGTGGCAGCAATTGGACTGCGACCTGGCCAATGCCACGCCGTCAAATCCGAGTGGATGCGCCGCCGACCTGTTCCCGTGGGTTGAGGTGACCGTCGCCACCGGCAGCAATGGCAACCCGCAACCCGCCGGCTTCAAGGGCGAGGGCGCAATCGCGATGGGCTTTTACAACAACGCCGCGGGTGATGCGCCGTATTTCACCTCGCTGGCACAGCAGTACACGTTGAGCGACAATGACCACCAGGCGATCATGGGCGGGACCGGCGCCAATCATCTCGCGATCGGCTACGGCGAGACTATTTTTTTCGCGGATTCCAAGGGCAACCCGGCGACTCCGCCGAGCAATCAGATAGAGAATCCCGATCCACAGCCTGGGACAAACAACTTCTATACTCAGGACGGCTATAGCGGCGGGTCATATGTCAATTGCTCCGACCCGACGCAGCCCGGGGTCAAGTCGGTGATGGACTACATCAAGGGGTTGCCGTACGCGCCCTGGAAGAAAGGCAACTGCAAGAACAAAGCGTACTACCTCGTCAACAATTACAATCCCGGATACTACGGTACGGGCCAGGTAGCATATCAAGGCGGTCCCAACGACTTCACCATTCCACCCAGCCAGGAAAACAACCTGGGACTGGTGCTGGGCAAGCACAATGTATCGTGGAGATACTACGGCGAGGGCTGGGCGAACGGCACGGAGAGCGGTGAGCAGCTCAACGGCAACGGCGGCTACTGCAATATCTGCAACCCCTTCCTCTATTCGACGCAGATTATGACCAATCCCAGTCTGCGCGCCAATCTCAAGGATATCACCGATCTGTACAGCGATATTCAAAATGGTTCGCTGCCGGCGGTTTCGATCGTCAAGCCTGACGGCTTCCTCGACGGCCATCCGGCGTCGTCACGATGGGACCTGTTCGAGGCATTCTGCAAAAAGATAATCGACATGACCAAGGCGAATCCGTCACTGTGGGCGGATACGGCGATCATCATCACAGTCGATGAGGGTGGCGGCTTTTACGATTCAGGCTATGTGCAGCCGATCGACTTCTTCGGCGACGGCACGCGGATACCGCTGCTGGTGGTCTCGCCCTATTCGGCCGGCGGCCGTGTGGTCCATACCTATTACGACCACGTCTCTTTCGCCAAATTCGTGGAGAAGAACTGGAATCTTCCCACGATTTCGAGCACCAGCCGCGACAACCTGCCCAACCCGGTGGCGAGCGCCGACGAACCCTATGTGCCGCTGAACGGACCAGCGATCGGCGATCTGATGGATATGTTCAATTTCCCCCATTAGAAAACTGGTTCGCACGGTACTTCAAAGGTGGCCGGCCTTGTCCGGCCACCTTTTTTTGATCAGGCTGGCGCGGCAACGGAATTAAGTTTCAAGGTAATCAACGAACATGGGCATCACTTCGGCGAAGTGGCCGTCCGAATCGATCACCGGATGGCCAAGCCGCCGCCGCAGTTGCGCGGATCCAGAATTTGATAATCGTCAATCCCCTGTCACTCGCGCTGGAAATTAAACAGCATCGGCCGGGAGCCGGTATTTGCATCGAAGGACGCCGGGCTATTGTTGACCGCTTAGGCCATGGCGGCAGCCATCCCAGTCTGGATCCAATCAATGATGATGACGGTGATGGTGCCGTTCGTGAGTCCATTCCCAACGATCATGTACCTTGCGGTATTCGGCGCCATTGTCGCTCAGCCAGTACCAGCCGTTAGGTTCGGCGTACCAGTGGCCGCGATGGCCCTGGTACCATTCGTCACCGTGCGTGCTCCGCCATACCCAGTTCCCGTCGGCACGCACCCAGTTTCCCCGCATTCCCTGGTACCATTCGTCGCTGTGCGCCCCGGGAATAGCGAGCGCCAGCACAAACCAGCCAATCAGAATCCAAACCGTGAGCAGCGTTCGTTTGTTCATTCATCCTCCTTGAGCCGCGTCGTGGCCAGATTGCCCCTTCTCTGGTAGTGGAACGGCCTGCTCTTTAATGTGACTCAGCCGTGGACTGGTTGTCCACAAATAAGTTAACGGCGGGTCACTCGGGCCGCCGTCTGCGGGCGCCATTCGCCGCAGACGGCGACCTACTGCCTTCCATGCCGAACGTTTTGATCTTACTTCCTCGGGTTATCAGTCCGCGGCCAACGTAAGATCTGACGGGCGGTTTTACCCAGTATCCACTCCTTGTCGCTGTCTGAAAGACCGTCGGCGCAGCGCAGGCAGAACAGCGATTCGGCGTAGGTGTGATGGTCAACGGTAACCGTGTAATCGCTGGCCCACATCAGGCGGTTTACTCCGAACGCGTCGATCACGCGCGGCAATTGCGCAAGCAGGTCCTTGAACGGGAAGGGCTGGCTCGAAAGCCGCGGCGCATGGCCCCATTTGACGCAAGTGTTCGGATACTTCGCGTAGGCGATAAGCTGATCGATCGTGGCCTGCAAGCGATCCGGCAAACTGGCGCGGTCCACGCCCATCCCAACATGGTCGATGATGAACTGGACGGTGTCGAATTTGCGCACGTACTCAATCACCGGTTCGTGTTCGTCTCCCGGGTAGATCATCACCGGCACGTCATGCTTGCCGGCCGCCATCAGGACGCGCTGATGGCCGCGCTCTTTCAAAATCTTGAAATCGAAACCCGACGCAATCCGGATACACAGCCGTCCCGGAGCGCTTCGCACATGCGCCATCTGATTGTCGATATCGGGATCGTTGGGATCGAAGCGCGCGATGTAAGCGAAGCGGTCCGGAAACCGCGCTACGGCTTCCTCGGCGAAGGCATACTCAAAGCGGACGGTTCCGTCGGGGAGCTTTTTGCGCACTGGCGGCCAAACGTCGATGACGGCGGCATTGACGCCCACGGCGTCCATAATCGCGATCGACTGATCGATCCCGCGCTGATTGGCATGTACCTGGGAGTCCACAATTTCCATTACTTTGCTCCACCAATTAAAGTGCCGCGAAAAAGGGCGGGCCCCCACGCAATCCGCCGCCGGCGGCCAGGCCGCGAAACGACGCGCATTGACGGGCGATCGCCAGCCGCCCCCGGTCCCATCACAGCGGAATTCGATACAGCCTCGCGGCGTTATCGCAGGTGATCTTGCGTTTGACGTGCTCGGGCACGCCCTGGAAGTCCTTTTCGATCACCTCGCGTGAATGCGGCCAGGTCGAATCCGTGTGCGGGAAGTCCGAAGCCCACATGTAATTGTCCTCGCCGAAGAACTGCCACGTCATCGGACCAATCGGATCGTCCTGGAACGTGACCCAGACCTGGCGCCGGATGTATTCGCTGGGCTTGAGGTCGAGCGGATTGCCCATCGAAGCGCCCCACTTCTCGAAGGCATGGTCGAGTCGGTACATGTAATGTGCAATCCAGCCGCTGTCGTTCTCCGCTGAAACCAGCTTCAGGCGCGGGAAGCGCATCAGCACGCCGCTGAAGATGATATCAGTGAAGGAGCGTTGAACCTCGTGGATCACGTTCATGTAGCCGCGCGCGAACGGCATGTCCTCCCATTTCGGCGCCTGCGGATCCCGCTGGCGCGGCGGGCGCGAGCCTGAAGTGCCCAGATGCAGCGACAGCGGCATCTGCAGTTCCTGCGCGGCGCCCCAGAACGGGTCGTACATACGATGCCAGTAGGGCTGATTGGGGGAAGGCGCTCCCCAGATCATCGCACCCTTGAGTCCGATTTTGGCGGCCCGTTCCAACTCCGCCGTCCCGCGCGCGATATCCTTGAGCGAGATCAGCGCGATGCCATGCAGCCGTTTGGGATCGTAAGCGCAGAACTCCGCCAGCCAATCATTGTAGGTGGCGAAACAGGCGTGCTGCAGTTCCGGATCCTCCATCCCGAACAGCGACATCCCCAGCGTGGTGTACAGCACCTCCGCGGATACACCGTCCACGTCCTGATCCTTGATGCGCTCGGCAGGGTCCCATCCGCTGGGGCGGGCGTCTTCGTAGCCCTGCGCGCGCCGCATGAAATCCCTCAGTTCGACGCCGCTGCGCCCGGCGGCAAAACCGCCCGCGACCGGAAACGGACGCAGCCCCGGACCGACGAATACCGAGCCGGTTTTACCTTCCTGTTTGATCACGCGCGGCGCGCGTTCGCGCAGGCTGGCGTCCAGCCGCGTGGTCCACAGGTCCGGCGGTTCCATCATGTGCGAATCGGCCGAGATGATAGGGGAAGCGGTCATGGCGATTTACCTCCATACACCATCTATTGACAGGCGCTTGCGGAGAATTTCAACACCAGTCCTGGAATCGATATACAAATGTCCGGGCACGATTAGCAACCATATAGACTGCCTCTCGTTTCCCGCGTTGACCGCAAATTCTATTTCCGCAACGCTTCGAGCAGCCTATCGCCGGCACAATCCGCGGCCTGGAGCGCTTCGGAATAAAGCTTCGACATCACGAAAAATCCGTGTGGCATGCCCCGCCGCGTGCGCATCTCGACCGCCCCGCCTCGCGCAGCTTTCGTTCGTAAGTGACTTCCTCTCTGCCTGCGCGGGAGACATCCGGTGAGATTGCGCGGAGTTACGGCGTTCACATCCGGATCCGACGCCATCGCGTTTTCCCTTTTTGCGCCGTCAAATCATATCGCGCCGCGCTGTGTCAAATGAATGAAACGGCGCCGCCGACCTGAGGCCCACCGGAACTGGAAGCGCACCCGATGCGGCGGCTAAAATCGTGCAGCTACCGGAAGGAAAAGGTGTCGATCATGGAACTTGGGCTGAAAGATCGCGTGGCATTGGTTACCGGCAGTTCGCGCGGAATCGGACGGGCCACTGCCGAACTGCTGGGGCGCGAGGGGGCTCGGGTGGCCGTCACCTATCATACTCTGCGCGAGCGTGGGGAAGCGGTCGCGGCCGGAATCCGCGAGCGCGGCGGCGACGCCTTCGCGATCCAGCTCGATATCAGCTCGGATCAGTCGATCCGCAATGCCGTCGATGCGGTCGTCGAGCGATGGGGCAAGCTGCACATCCTGATCAATAACGCGATCCACGCGGGCGAGCGCGCCGTCGCCAAGAGCCGCTTCGAGGAAGTGCCCGCCGAGCAATGGCGCGACTTGCTGCGCGGTAATTTCGAGGGCGCGCACGTGGCGATCGGCGCCGTGCTGCCATACATGCGCCGCGAACGCTGGGGCCGGATCGTCAATGTGTCCTCAGTGGTCGCAGCCGATGGATTTCCCGGCGGCGCGACCTACGGTGCAGCCAAGGCGGCCCTGCATGGATTGACCCGCACGCTGGCCAAAGAGCTGGCGCCCGAGGGCATTCTCACCAACGTCGTGATGCCCGGATTGACCCTGACCGAAGCGGTGCGCCGCTCGATGCCTGAAGCGGTCGAACAGGCCGCCAGGATATCGCCGATCCGGCACGTACCGACATCGGAAGAGGTCGCGCAAGTGATCGTGTTCGTGGCCTCGGCCGCCAACACCACGATCAACGGCGAGATAATTCGCGCCAATGGGGGCGCGATCGCGTGACCCGATAGTTTGAAGCCTGGTCCTTGCAGATCGACTTCCGGGTCCATCGCCTGCGCACGAAAAACCGCATCACGGTCGATTGCGAACTCCTTTGCGCCTTCCGGGGGCGCACGGAGCGGAACCCCAGTTGCGCTACTAAGGCTTTCCGATAGTCGCAATGAACTCAGCCGCGGTGATGACCCCGGCCTGACGCGGGAAGACTTTTTCGGTCAGGACGCGATGGACCTCCGGGTCGCGGTCGGAGCAGCAGTCCTTGACGACTATCAGGCGGTAATCCGCGTCGGCGGCATAGCGCAGGGTCGAGAGCACGACGCCGCTGGTGGCAATTCCGAACATCACCAGTGTCTCGATGTCCTGAGCCCGCAGAATCATCTCGAGGTCGGTGCCCGGAAACGCTCCGACGCGATGCTTGGTGACTACAATGTCTGCGGGTTGCGGAGCGACCGCCGGATGTATCTCCGTGCCGGGTTCGTTGTGAAATCGGCCGGATTGTTTGATCGCGTTGAAATTGACGTTACGTGGACTGATCTCAGGATATCCGGGCCGGAAGCCGACCACGATATAGATAATTTTGAGACCGGCGCGGCGCGCGTTCGCAAGCACGTCCGCGGCACGCTTGAGCAACGCTTGCTGATCGGTAGCGAATCCGTCAACCACCGCTTTCTGGTAGTCCATTATCAGGACCGCTGTACGCGAGCGCTCGATCGAAATTTGGTCGGCCATCGTCTCAAGCCTCCTTTCGGATGGGCACGCATGGAGGATGATGCGTCTATCAGTGCGGCGGCTTCAAGCGGTTTCCAGCCCTGGAAAACGCTATTTCCTGTGCATATTCATGTGCAAGCGCATTGAGCTTTGGACATCAATTTTTCCTATTCGATGGTATAAAGATTACGAATCGTTCGGGAGCGGGCCGGGAAACTTGAAACACTATAGAGCGCAAGCCGCTAAACTTGGACCGGTGAAAGTGCCGTTTGCGCAGTTTTTGAGCTGCTCGCTCCCCCGGTCAGCCACCGTGCTTTTCGTCCTGTTAGTGATAATCGGCTGTCAGGGCTGCGTGCTGGGCGCTATCCCGCTTGCGGTCGATGCGGTCGAGGGGGTGGGTTCCGCGGTGGTCAATGGGGCTATCGGCAGCGCGGTCGAGGCGCATCAGAATTCAGTTGCCGCTGCCGACAAGGACCATCCAGGCGAGGATCCTCTGGCCCGCGAGGATCGCTGCGCGGACCTGGAGATGAACGCCCCCAACGTGATTGAAGTGCGTCTGGGGGCGGGGGGTGCGCCCGAATATCGCGAATTGCAGGTCAGCGGGTCGCTGGGAAAGCCGCAATGGGAAGCGATTGTGGGCCAAGGCACCAACGCCGCAGGATGGCGTCCGGCGCTCCATCTTCTGCAGATGAATTTCACTCCGCCGCTGGGCCCCTTGCCCAAAACCGGCAGTGAATATATCGCCTACCGTCCGCTGCAGTCCGACTCAGGTCCGGTCATCGAACTGGTTCCGCTAACCGTCAACTTCGGCAAAGGCGAGGGGACTTTTGTGTGGAAAGGCGCGACTTACCGTTATGCACTCGGTGAGGCATTGCCCTGCTTTCCACCCCCGCCGCAACCCTGAGGTCGCGGGCGTCCTCCCCGCGGTCCATCGCCCATCGGCAGGCATCATTCATTCGCGCCATTATCCGGTCCGTTGTGGGGGCCGTTATTCGCGTTTTTCGGCGCGTTCGCCGGACCACGGTCAGGGCCATAATGAGCGCCGCCATTGGCGTTGGATTTCGGAGCGTTCTGCCCGTTATCAAAACGATTGGGGTTTTCCACTCCGGAATTCGTCCCGCCGAAGCGATGCTCAGCGGTATCGTTGCGCGCTATGAACGCTCCTTCGTACAGCATTTCATTGTCAACGCCGCGAGCGCCCGGAACCTGGCGGGCGATGCCAACGGCGGTGTCAGCGACTTGCCGGCTGACCCGCCCTTCCAGGACTATGACGCCGTTGTTCGCGGACACAATAACTGGCTGATCGCGGGTAACCGGATTCTCGTCGAGGGCAGACTTTGTCCGTTCGATCAGAATCGGGTCATCGGCAACCTGATGGAACACGTGCTCGGTTCCCTGCCAAATCTCATGACCAGTGCCCACGATAGCGTTGCCCCATTGTGAGAGGCTCTGCGCCCGAGCAAGAGGCGAGAATGCCATGGCCACCGCAACCACGGAGGCGGAAATAAACATTGTTTTGATTTTCATGGAAAGACCTCGACTGGATGCCCCATTTTAAAGGCAACCTTTATGCCCGGACCTCAGCGTCCGCCCACAATTCCTTTTCCAGCCTGATGTTGCAGGAAATCAAACGCTCAAGGACTGTGGCGCATACTCTCACCGGCCAGCCAAGCGCATAGCTGGCGGCGAGCTCCTGTGTAAATTCTTCTCATTACAAAATGGGACGAGCAATAAATGGAAGCTCCGCCGTTCACCTGACGCGCACCGGCATAATCTCGGCCGAGAGCTGCACCGCATCGCCTAAACCATAGTAGTAATGAGCGGGCTGCGAGACGTGCCGCAGAAAGGCGAATAGCCGCAGACGGAAGCGTCCGATCAGGCCCATCGCCCTGGACGGGAGGAGATTTTCCACCGAGACGTGGACGATCCATTTGTGAACGTCGGGCGGCAGATCAATTTCCCGATGGGTTGCGAGCTGCTCCAGGATGCGCTCGACGTTGGGATCCTCCATGAAGCCGAAGCTGAGCGTAACACTGATGACGCTTCCCTTGTGCGGGTCGCGGTGAAAAACCGTCACCTGATAGCGATCGTCGTGGACGTAGGGCACCTTGCGATGGATAACCTCGACGAACACAAGGTTGCGGGGCAGGATGCCGTAGCGATCCCACAGCAATTGCATCAGCGCGGGGGTATGGTCACGCTCATCGCGCAGTGGCTTGGGCACCATCAGCAGCGCGTTGCGTTCGATGAATACCTCGGAGCGGCGATGGATTCGGACCAGCTCGGCCATCGTCATCGTATGTTTGGCCGAATACGCCGCGAAAGTTGCTTTTCGGCCCCATCGCCACGTCACCATCACCAGGAACAGCGCCAACCCGATGGAAAACGGAACGAAGCCGCCCTCGAAGAACTTAAGCGAGTTGGCCACGAAGAAAGAGCCGTCAACGGCGGCGAACGCGCCGAACAGCAGCGCACTGCGTGCCAGTCCCCATTTCCAGTACCAACGACCCACTGGGAACATCGCTACTGAGGTCGCCACCATCTCGCCCGACACCGCTAACCCGTAAGCCGATGCCAGCGCGGAGCTGGAGCGGAAAACCAGCACCAACAGGACGGCGCCGAAATAAAGCGCCCAGTTTACGAACGGCATGTAGATCTGGCCCGCACGCGCAGAGTGGGTATGGACGATATGCAGCCGCGGAAACAGTCCCAACGCCATCCCTTGAGACGTCAAAGAGAACGCGCCCGAAATAAGCGCCTGCGACGCGACAATAGTGGAGGCGGTCGCAAGCACCACCATCGGTATCAGGAACAAGCCGGGGACCAGACTGAAGAACAGCTTGTCACCCGCCACCGGCGCGCCGCCGAGCAGGAACGCGCCCTGCCCGAGATAGTTGAGGATCAGCGCCGGGTAGACCAGCCCGAACCATCCGGCACGGATCGGCGATGCTCCGAAGTGACCCATATCCGCGTAAAGCGCCTCGCCGCCCGTTACGACCAGCATCAAGGCGCCCAGCACCAGCAGGGTCGGGTGCAAACCGGCTTGGGCGAGAAATCGCAGGCCATAAAGCGGATTGAGCGCCTGCAGGATTTGCGGATGATGCGCAATCTGAGCCGCTCCGAGCGTGCCGATCGTGGCAAACCAGAAAATGAGCAGTGGGCCGAAGATTTTTCCAACGCCTGCCGTCCCTTTGTACTGGATCGCAAAGAGCGCGGTGAGGATCGCCACTGTAAACGGCACAACCGCTTCGGCAAACATCGGGGTGGCAACCCTGACCCCCTCCACCGCCGACAGCACACTGATTGCCGGTGTGATTACACCGTCGCCAAAGACCAAACCTGCTCCCAGCATCAGACCGGAGAGCAGCACCATGGTACCGCGTCTTTTGTGGTTGTGAAGCAGACCGTAGAGCGCGAACACTCCGCCCTCGCCGTCGTTGTGTGCGCGCAGCACAAAAATGACGTACTTCAGGGCGACCACGATTGTAAGCGCCCATAGCACGAGCGAGATGCATCCGCGGACGTTCCAAGCCGTCGGTGTGACGTGGCCATGCCCGAAGAAAATCTCGTTGACCGCGTACAGTGGCGACGTGCCGATATCGCCGAACACCACGCCCAAAGCCCCGATCGTCAATGCCGTCATCCCGCCACGCGGTGCGTGCGAGGCGTGAACGTCGGCGTCGGTCCCATCGTGAGGTACGGCCGTTCCCGCATCAATGGCCGTACTCTCACCTCTCATCGATCTGAGCGCTGCCTTGGGCATCTGCTGTCCGCCATTGAAGTCACCGTAATCCAATTCGGCCGCCCGTCCTCCATCCCCCGCCGGGCTCCATACGCACAGAGCGTGCCCGTAGCGGATACCACCAGGCGCCCGCCATCGGTTCCTGGTTGTATCCAAAGGCGACAAATCGCGCGCTGACAGGGGCTTTTCGATGGTTCATCGAGACACAGCAGAGATTGCTGATCGGGCGCTTTTCGGGCGCCCGCGTGCTGTGTTATATGCGACGGCAGTAAAGCGAGCGAGGTTTGATCCATGGCAGAGGGCAAGGCAAGACGTATGTGGGCGCTTCCGGGGGCGGTATTTACGGTCCCGCGCTCCAGCCTGATGGCCGGCGGCGACAATGAAATCGTCGAGGTTCCGGTGCCATCGTTTCTGATCGAGCATCCCAAAGGACTGGTGCTCTATGATACCGGCTGCCATCCCAGGGTCGCCGAAGACGTCGCCTCATACTGGGGCGAGATGTTCCGCAACATGGTCAAGTTCAGCAGGGATCTCACCGTCGACAACCAGATTAAGGCGTTGGGCTACAAACTCACCGATGTCAAGTACGTGATCATGTCGCATCTGCACATGGATCATACCGGCGGTCTGTTCATGTTCCCGCATGCCAAACTGCTGACGATGAAGGGGGAGCTGAGCTACGCGTACTGGCCCGCGCCGGATCGGCGCAACATCTTCCTGATTGACGACCTGTTGCCTACGCGCAATTACCAGTGGATGGAGCTGGAGGGCGAATTCGACATGTTTGGCGACGGCAGCCTGACACTGATCCACACTCCCGGTCATACGCCGGGCAGCACCTCCGTGGTCGTCCGTCTGCCCCATCAGAATATCGTGCTGGCCGGCGACGTCGTGCACATGCGCGACGCGCTGGACACGGAGCACACGATGTTCGTCGATACCGACCCGCAGCAGTCGGTCGCGTCGATTCGCCGGCTCAAAGCGATGCGCGACATGCAGGGCATGCGCATCTGGGTCAGCCACGATCCCAGCGATTGGGCCGAAATGGGACCCGCCCCCAAGGCCATCGAGTAGCATCCGAAAAAAAAAGACGCCGGCTGGGGCAGACAGGAAATCATCCGTGTATGCGCGCAGCGCCGTCGTCGATGCCGGCGTCTTCTCCTGCTATGCCGGAACGACAGCAGTTCGAACCGCATTGTTTCAAGTCATTTTCGGCAGACCCAGAACTCGCTGGGCGATTATGTTGCGCTGGATCTCCGAGGTTCCCGCATAGATCGTGTCCGAGCGCGACCACAAAAACGTATACTGCCACAGGCCGTTGCGGGTGGCGTGGCGTGAGCCGCGAGTCAATTGGCTGTTGGAGCCCTGCAGCTCCATCGCGAATTCCTGCATCCGCTGATGGAACTCCGACCAGTGCAGCTTCAGCGTCGAGCCTTCCGCGCCGGGTGAACCGCCTCTGAGAACGGCGGAAAAGGCGCGGAATGCCGAGTATCTTAATTTCTGCAAATCGACATAAAATTCCGCCAGTCGGCTGCGCACGATTGGATCTTCGGTGGCCGGCCGCCCCGACCGCCGCGTCTTGCGCGCCAGTTCGACCAGTTCCTCAAAGGTGCGCTGAAAGCGCACCATCGTTGCCAGAGTAGTGGTGCCGCGCTCGTTGGACAACGTCGTTGTCGCCACGCGCCACCCCTCATTGATTCGGCCGACCACGTTGTCGCGCGGAATCCGCACGTTGTCCAGAAAAGTTTCGCAAAACTCCGAACTGCCAGGCATCTGGCGCAGCGGCCGCGGGTTGACGCCGGGCGATTTCATATCGACCAGCAGATAGGTGATGCCGCGATGCTTGGGCGCGGTGGGATCGGTGCGAGCCAGCAGGATTCCCCAGTCCGCATAATGGGCGAACGAACTCCAGATCTTCTGCCCGTTGACCACAAACTCATCCCCGTCCAGTTCGGCGCGGGTGCGCAGCGCAGCCAGATCGGAGCCGGCGTTGGGTTCGGAGAACAACTGGCACCAGATGTGTTCGCCGGAAAGAATGCCGTGCAAAAAGCGCTGCTTCTGCGCCTCGGTGCCATGGGCAATCAGCGTAGGCCCGACCAGGTTCACGCCGATGGGATTTATCGACACCGGCAAGCGGTAGCGCGCCAACTCTTCGTAAAAGATCGCCTGCTCGATCTGGGTCGCGCCCTGGCCGCCGTACTGGCGCGGCCACGCCATCCCGACGAAGCCGTTTTGGTAAAGCTTCTTTTGCCATTCGCGCAGCACTCTGACGCGCGTGGCTTCATCGGTTGGACGCGTATCCTCGCTGCCCCAGCCCTCAGGCAAGTTCGAATCGAGAAAGGCTCGAACGCGCGCTCTGAAGCGCTCTTGCTCTTCGCTGAATCCGAAGTCCATCCCGCGGTCCTCCACGCCTCGCCGATACCCGGCTTGGTACCCATAGATGCCAGGCACAGGGGCTCTTTTGTCAAGCGGGTTTGAGGATTTGACAGGCGCGTCACGCACGTTTAACTGTCAAATCTCGAACGCGCGTTTTGACCTACTGCGGAGATTTGCATGGACTTTGATTACACCCCTGAGCAGCAAGCTTTCCGGATGGAGTTGCGCACGTGGCTGGAGGCCAATTTGCCCGAAGACCTCAAGGCCAATGCCGCGGATATGGTTCCGGCAACACGCGAGGAATTCGAGAAACGACGGGCTTTTCAGAAAAAATTGGCGGCGGCGCGATGGATTGGAATCTGGTGGCCGCGCGAGTACGGTGGCCGCGGCGCCGGAATAATCGAGCAGGCCATCTACGACGAGGAGTACGAACGCGCCCATGCGCCGCGCATGACCAACCATCCGCCCATCAATCAATGGGGTCCGACCGTGATCCAGTGGGGCACCGAAGCGCAGAAAAAGCGCCTGCTCGCGCCGATGCTCAGTGGCGAGGAAACCTGGTGTCAGGGATACTCGGAGCCCAACGCCGGTTCGGACCTGGCTTCGCTCCAGACCCGCGCGATCGACAAGGGCGATTACTTCGAAGTAACCGGCCAGAAGATCTGGACTTCGGCCGGCCATTTCGCCGACTGGATTTACATGCTGGTGCGCACCGATCCGGCCGCGCCCAAACACAAGGGCATCAGTTGCATGTACGTGGACATGCACAGCCCTGGCGTGGAGGTCCGGCCGCTAATCGAGATCACCGGCGCGCATCATTTCAATGAGGTCTTTTTCGATGCCGTCCGCGTGCCCAAGGATCATCTGGTCGGTCCTCTGAATGAGGGATGGCGCGTGGCAATGACCACGCTGAATTACGAACGGGCGATCTCGGGCGGCCATAATCATGCCTCCCAGCTTGAGCATCTGATCGAACTGGCGCGCCAGGTTACGATCAATGGACGCCCTGCCAGCGAGGATGATTACTTCCGCCAGCAAATCGCCCAGCTCAAAATCGAACTGGAATCGCTTAAATTGACCGGCTACCGCGCGCTGACGCGCCAGATTAAAGGTCTGCCGCCGGGTCCGGAACTCTCGATGCTCAAGACGGTCGGCTGCAACCTGGTGTTGAACATGATGCGGGTGGCGACCGAGATGCTCGGAGGTTTCGCTACGCTTGCGGAACTGCCCCCCAATTCTTCAATACCAGACGGGCGCGAATGGTTGCATCGCGTGCTGGGCGTGCGGGGCGTCACAATCGCGGGGGGAACCACCGAAATATCCCGCAACATCATCGGCGAGCGTACCCTGGGCCTGCCCAAGAGCTAGCGATAGGCGTGAAGCCCGCTGCTGTCTGCGTCAGGGTCGCGTGGTTGCTTCCGCTGGCGATTCAGGGCGGCACCGAATACCTGTTCAAGACGGGCGGGACACTGGTCAACGAAGCGATAGCGGCTTGGGGTGTTTCCAATTCGGTGCAGTATCTCGACGGCTACGTGCGCAAAATTCAAACGTTGGCTGAATCAAATCTCGCTGTCAGCGAGCATCCCCTCAACTGCGATGGTCAAATGTTGCAAGGAACTGCTCTTGGTCAGACAGACGTCAAAACCCGCGGTTCTGGCATGGAAGAAGAGAATCTCGGAGGGCATCACGGTCATCAAAATTGTCCAGCAGTTGGGCCATCGTTGGCGCACGCTGCGGATGACCTCAAAGCCGTCGGCCCATCCCAACGAGTAGTCGATCACCGCCAGGTCGCATCTCTCTTTTTCAATTGCGGCTTCGAACTCCTGCATACTGGAGCCAACCGCGCACAACACAGCGTCGGGAAACGCCTTGGCCAACGCCCGCGTGAGAAGTAAACGATCGATCGGCGAATCGTCAACGACGAGGAATTTCATAAAAAAAGCTGCGCTCACCGCCAACCATTTGGTGCACCCTGCGTGTGATCAAGCTCCCCGTTGTAAAAATGCCTCGCGTTGCCTTGATACCGTTGTGTTGAATCAAGGTCATCACAAAAACATAGCAGTTGCAATTTTTTAGTAATCGACTTCGAACAGTTTAGTGACCGACCGACCGATCCCACTGCGCGGCACATTGCAGAACGTCGAGTTGCTGGCCCTGTTCCAGCGCCTGGTACTTGAGCCAAAAGGATACGTCGATTAGCGCCTTTTCAGAGGGAACGCCGACTGTATCCCATCGATTGCAGGCGGCGGGACCGCCGTTATAAGCGGAGTAGGCCGATCGCACCAGATCGTCGGAACTGGCCGCCACCCCGTGGCCAGCGGCATAACGCGCGCAGTCACCCAGGCGCCGGAGCAGGATTTGCGCGCCCGCTCCCGCGTTATAAGCGATGTCCCATTTAAGCCGCGGGATACTGTAAAATCCCCGCCATACGTACTGGTTGACCTGCATCAGGCCCAAATCGTGAGTCGAGGACTGCAGATAGACGATTCGCCGGTTTCGGCGTACGAATTGGCGCCAGCAACTCTCCTGCCATGCCGCGCTGCGCACCAGACGCCGCATGGTCGCGCCGTACTGCGCTTCGAGATAGTCGTCACCGACTTCACGAGACGTACTGAGATCGAGCAAATGACCGATATCGGCCGTGTACCTTTGAAGATTGCCGGGCTCCGCCACCCGGCGGTCCAGACGGCGCGCGACCGAACGGATTTCGTCGTCAATGGTTACGGTCTGCGGCGCCGCCCACGCATCGGGCATCACCCAGCTCGCCAGCAAGCCCAAGTAGTCGGTCAAAACACCGGCCGACGAACTGCCGGCGGGCATCGCCGGGTCCGGCGCGCCGTCGCGTTCCTCGGGCACAGCCTCAGGTGTGGCAAGCGGCGGACGGATGCCGAACAGCTTCTGTAGTTCCGGATCTTCATCGAAGCTGAAGGTCAAAGGATCTGAACGCAGGCTCGGCGCCAGGATGTGCGCAAGTCCGCGCAGTTCCGCCGCGTTAATCCGCATGCCGATAGCCGGAGCCGCGCGATCGAATGCAATCAGAGCGTCGCCGGCAGACAGAAAACTGAGGAATTCCAGCGTGCGATTGCCCAGCAATCCGTGGATCGCGGCGTTCTGAACGATCCGGTCGAAACGGCTCCAGGTATCGATGAACAACATCCGGACAGGATCGGGACCATCGCCTGGCTGCGGCTCGGTCATAAGTGTGACCAGGCGATGACGACTGTCCAGCAGCAGGTCCAGCAGATCCTCTCGGAATTCCCGATCCGACGTCGAGCCACCGATCTGTTTAACGGCGAAAACGACGAACGCGTCCCAATGGTCGAGGGCGTTCTGCCACGCAACAACGTCAGCGTGGGTCAACGCTTCGCTGCGCGGGGCAATCGTTGGCGCACGCATGCCGGCCGGCAGCGACATCCGCAGCACAACCCGCAGGCCTTGCCTGGAGGCGATGACAGGCGGAACGGTAGAAAGCGTCGCAAACGCCTGACGGAGATCGGGGCGGTATTGATCCGGCGTCCCCGCCGCGACCAGTTGCGTCACCTGCATCAGGGGCGATTTCAGGTCGTAGGAGAATTGCTCCACACGCGGAACGAAATAGCTCTTGATCAAATCGAAGCCGCGGCTGGCGATAACGGTTTTCTGATGCTGCAGGTCATACAGGTTCATATCCGCAACGCGCAACTTGAGCTTCCAATCCGGACTGACATAAGGCGCGGCGACAATCTCTGCGATGCCTTGCCAGGAAACGGCATTGATGCAGTTGTCGCCGACCCTGGTTCCGACGTTGAGGTCGACTTCGGATTCCAGCCGCAGAAGATTGCCCGCGGACGACAACCGCGGCTTTTCAGAATAAAGGTAGCGGCAGTCGGATTCCCGCCATAGGTCGGCGCGGTTACCCGCGGAGGTGTACAACTGCGCTTTGAGCGCTTCATCCATGGTCACATAGGGGATCGTGAGCGGAAGGCGAATCTCCGCCCGGGCGGGCGCCGAAACTGCTATCACCGCCATCAACCACCACAATCCCCACCACCGGCGGACGTGCGGTTCCATTGCCCAATAAAACTAGCGCCATCGCAAGGCCGATAACAATGAGCGCCCGACCAGCTCGATGCTCTAAGCGGGCATTGACGGCGGCCTCGATTCGTGCGCAAACGTCTCCCATGTTTGTGCGATGGCAGCGCCGCGGTCACAAGTTGGTCCGATACGCATTGCTCACCGGATCTCGACCGTGACGGGGCCGCGCTTTTTGAGGATCTCGATTGCCGGGACTTCGGGGGTGCGGCGCACCAGGAAGGAGACGCTGGCGTCGCCGACTCTGAGATTTTCGATTTTGATCCAGTCCAGCCATCCGGGCATTGCGGGTGAATCAATTACCAGCTTGCGCTCGAAGCCGATCACCTCAATTCCCAGCATTGATTGCAGGATCATGAACACACTGGCCGCGGCCCAGGCCTGCGGATGGCAGGCCACGGGATAGGGCACCGGCCCGAGCCGATAGTCGCGCGGAAAGCCGCAAAACAGTTCAGGCAGACTGCCGGTTTTCAGATGCGTCGCCGCCTCGATCAGACCTTGCAAAATCCGCAGCACGCCGCTGTGGTCCTTGGCGCAGGCCAGCGCGGCGGCAGCCAGAGCGTTGTCGTGCGGCCATACCGAACCATTATGGTAACTCATCGGGTTGAACCGCCGCTCGGCTGCGCTCAAAGTGCGCACGCCCCATCCGCTGAACATGTCCTCCCCCATCAGGCGCTGGGCAAGCATTTGGGCATGCTCGCCGTCCAACAGGCCGGTGGCCAGACAGTGAGCGGCATTGGAGGACATCACGCGGCAGGGTCGTTTTTCAAAATCCAGCGCCAGCGCCACGGTGCGTTCGCGTTCGAGCCAGAAATCCCGCAGGAAAGCCGTCTTGAGCGCGGCCGCCCGTTCGCTCAGACGCTCGGCGACCGAATTATGTCCAAGTCGGCGGGCTACGTCGGCAATGCTTACGTATGCCGCATAGACGTAGCCCTGCACTTCGCACAAAGCAATCGGCGGCCGCGCCAGATTGCCGTCAGCATGAAAGATTGCATCGAAGGAGTCTTTCCATCCCTGGTTGGCCAGGCCGCGCGGCGTCTGGCGCAGATATTCGACGTAGAGGTCGCCGTCGCGGTCGCCCCAACGCTCGATCCATTGCAACGCCCGCTGCGCGTTGTCCCAGAGTTCGTCGGCAAGCTGAAGGTCCCCGGTGGTTCTGACGTAACGGGCCAGAAGCCACACAAACAGCGGGGTGGAATCGACACTGCCGTAATAGCGGCCAAAGGGCACTTCGCCGCTGGCCGCCATCTCGCCGCCGCGGATCTCATGGACAATCTTGCCTGGCTGCTCATCGCGCCGCTGATTGACCTCGACGCCCTGAAGGCCGGCGAGAGTTTTGAGCGTGCCCACCGCGATAGCTGGATTAAAGGGCAAGGTGAATAGCGCGGTCAGCAGACTGTCGCGCCCGAATAAAGTGGCGAACCAGGGAATGCCCGCCATCATGAAAGTCCCCTCAGGAGCGCGGCGCAGCATCGAGGTCAGATCGGCGGTCGATTGGCGCAGCAGCACGTTCATCGATTCGTGGCTGGAACTGATCTGGCTCCATCCGCCGTCGAATTCCGAGATCTCCCTCATCCTCCGCTCCAGCGCGTCTTTGAATCGCGCACGGGGCAAACTGACGGTGGTGTGCTTCTCGCAGCCGGTGCTGATTTGCACCTCTAGTTCGGTGCGTTCGTCAGCTTCCAGCGAAAGCAGAAACGAAGCGCGCTGATAATCCAGAACAATCGGCGCCGGTTCGAACGTGAGTTCCGTGAAATGCCACATTCCTTCCAGGCCGCGATAGCAGAACCTGACGCAGTTGCCGTGGATTTCAGGCTCGCCCCGTTGACCATGATGCGCGCGCTTGAGGCCACGGACCTCGAACAGGTCGGCGAAGTCGACGCCAAACAGAAAGTCCAGCGGAATTTCGATCGGCCGGCGGGCGTAATTTCGCATCACCAACTGATGGTAAAGCGCGGCGCCCGCAATCACCCAGTTGCGTTCGATTTGAATCGAATTGCGCGGCAGGCCGATCACCTCACCGTGTTCCTCGAGATCGGGATTACTCAGATTGATCTGTAACTGCGCGTTTTCACGGCTGGAGTAGGAATTCAGGTAATAGGGGACCTCGCCCGCGATTTTCAATTCAAACCGGCTCAGATAGCGGGTGTCGCGATGGAAAAAGCCCAGCGGTTCCAGCGGCGATTGCAGAATATCACCGCCAACCTCGAAAACCGCGAAGCTTTCACCGTTGACCAGCACGCGAGTAGCGCGCCGCGAGGTCAGTGAAGAGGCCAGAATATAAAAATCCGGACCCACCTGGATGACTGTTTGTGCTTCTCGTTCGGATTGGCGCCGCCCCCTGAAATCCCAGGCGCCTTCGCTGCGCTGTTTCATCCGCAACCGCCCCATTGCTCAACGCGCCCTCCTTCAGGAAAGGCTCGCGTACGAAGCGTGAAAATAAAAATGGTGCTTCCTTGCTGGTGTTCGAGATGCCATTTAACTGAGTTGATAAGGAGTTTCGAGCCGACGCCGGCTCACTTCCGTGGACTGCTGAATCCTGCCTATCTACCTGTCATGCTGGCCTATTTTGATGGCTGATTCCACTATACCCTGTGGAAAACCGATCGTGATCGCGGATTTAAGGCGCCCTGGTCGTGCTTATTGATGAAGGATCAGGCCGGCCAGCGACTGTTCGGCGTGCAGGCGTTTGATCGCTTCGGCCAGTAAAGGCGCGGTACTGGCGATTTGAATCGGCAATTCCGGCTTTGCCACTGCGGCCACCGAATCGGAAAAGATCAGCCGCTGGATCGGCAGACCCTTCAACCGATCAACGGCCTCGCCCACCATCAAGCCATGGGTCGCAACCACGACTGCAGGCGGCCTCGCGCCCGCATCCATCAAAGCGCTGACCGCCGCGGCGATGGTTCCGGCGGTGCTGACCATGTCGTCAACGATGATCGGCGCACGCCCGGCCACTTCGCCCACGATGCCGCGTACTTCGACCTCGTGGCCGGATATTCGCGCCTTGTGGACCACCGCCAAAGGCCGGTCCAGCGCACGGGCATAGCGCTCGGCCAGCTTCGCTCCGCCCAGATCGGGCGCGACGACCACCGAATCGGCCTCGATCAATGGACGCACCGCTTCGACCAGAAGCGGAACGGCCGTCAGATGCTCGAGCGGGATGCTCATGAAGCCTTCCAACTCCGGGGTATGCAGATCGAGCGCCACCGCCCGGTCGATGTGCGCAGCAGCAAACAGATCTGACGTGATTCGCGCCCCGACCGGCTCGCGTCCTTTACCACGGCGATCCTGCCGCGCGTAGCCGAAATACGGCACGATTGCGATCGTGCGACGCGCGCCCGCCCGGTAACAGGCATCGGCAAGGAACAACAGCTCCATCAGATGTTCGTCCGCGGGCGGCGAGGTCGGTTGGATCAGGAAAACGTCGTGCCCGCGCACACTCTGCAGAATTTCGACGTGCAGCTCGCTGTCGGGAAAACGGCTAAGAATCCGCTGTCCAAGCGGGAGTCCGAGCTGGTTGGCGACCGTCTGCGCCAATGGTTGGTTCGCGCCGCCTGAAAAGATCACGATTCCCATGACGTCATTTCACCGCACAGCCGACGCCTCGGTTAATTGCCGGCCTCGACCATGGTCTGTTTCCAGGATCTTTCTTCTGGCGGTTCGAATAGACGCCGCCGTACCGGGTCATCGCTCGCCTCACCAGCACTTTTTTCAGGTCGAAGCGCGGCGGAAACAACCCGACCACCTGCGCGGACACGCTCGCACCGCCAACCGCGAGCATCGGGGCGGGGCCCAAAGAGCTACTTAAAATTGAGCCGGGCCGAAACGAGAAACAGATTTGCGCAAACTTTGGGCCAAAACATCTCGAATCCGGATCGACGCGTGCCAACGGCGTGGTTGTCCTGATTTAGACGATTGTGTGCGGGTACGTGTTGTTCAGACGGGGCATCTCCAGACCGACTTGATTGAGGCGCCGTTCCAGCACCGATAAAAACAGCCCCGCCAATTCGTCGTTGTCTTTTTGCTTCAGTCCGTAGCGCAGGCAATCGAAAGTGAAGCCGCTGCCGGGCGGGCCGAAAAAATTGACCGCGCGCGGAAGCCATTCGCGCAAGGCCGCGCCGACCGCTTCCGCGCCCATCCGCTCAACCGCCGCGCGCAGGGCGCCACTGCCGAACTCGTCATGGCCGGCTTCATCTTCCAAAATCGCCTCAGCAGCGAAAGCGTGCGGTGCATAGCTGGAATCGCGGTAATTGACCCCGATCATGATGAGACCGGTCATGTCGAGGCTGATATTGCCCATCAGCAGACCCAATTCCCCTTCCGCCTGCTCGGCAAAGCATCGCGCCGCCTCGAATGACGGCGCGCGGCGCAGCACGATTGACCCACGGTCGGCCGCTTCTTCGCTGACTCCGAGTTCCGCCAGCAGTCCGTAAATCAAGGCGGCATGACGCTTTTCCTCGGCCAGGTTTTTTTCCGCAATACGCCTGATTTCGGGATCGGCAACGGTCGCGGCAGCCCTGCGGTAGCCCTCAGCGGTAAGTTTTTCGGCGAGAGCGTGGGCGCCCAGCAAACGGCGCAGCACCCTGATGTAATGCGGTTCGACTCGCCCGCCGAGCAGGTCCGCAGCCTCGATCTGGCGAGGCCCAAACTGCGCGCCCGCCGCCATCCTTTTACCTGGGAGCTCTGGAAGGAAGGATCACGACCGCACTGCCGGGCGTGGTCTTCTCGCCTTTGGCGTTTTCCAGCCAGATGTCGCATTCGACGATATGATCGTTGCCCTCAACGCGTTTGGCCTTGACCACACCCTTGCAGGTCACTTTGCTGCCCGGCAGATCCATCCCGCGGTACTGCACGCTCAGCTTGCGCAGCCATCCTTCGGTGCCGGCAAAGTCCGTCATCAACTGGCCCAGGAAGGCATTTTTCAGCGCTCCGTGCAGAATCACACCCGGCAGCTTGTTGGCGAGCGCAAAATCCTTGTCGTAATGGATCTGGTAGTAGTCGCCCGATGCGCCCGCATACTTAACCAATTGCTGGGTGGTGGGGTTTTTTTCCAGCGGCGTCAGCTCGTAGCCGACTTCGACATCCTCGAAGTAGATCTGCTTGGCCATCCCGGACTCCTAATAATTGATCAGCGTCATGCGCTGGATCGTGCATAATTCGTCAAACTGATTCGTGTACCTTACTTCGGTGACCCGTACCACCATCGTACCCATCCGACCCTCGGTCTCGCGCAGGTCGGCCAGCCGGGCCACGACGGTGATGCGATCGCCGGGACGAATCGGTTCGTAAAACTCCCATTCCGAACCGCCGTCAAGCAGCCGTTTGGGTATGTTGGGCAGGTCCATTTTGGGCATTTCCCGCGGCATCAGCAGGCGGACGAAGGTGGGCGGCGCAATCATGCCGCCGAAGCGGGTCTTGCGTGCCGCCTTCTCGTCGTTGAACAACGGGTTGGGGTCGCCGATAGCCTGGGCAAAAAGCCGAATCGCCCCGCGCTCGACCTCATGGGTTATCGGCTGCGACTCCGTTCCGATGAACTTCTTGTCCTCGTCGCTGATATACTTTCCCATCAGGACTCCTCGTCAAAAGCGTGATTCCAGAGCCTTATCATAAGGGGGTCGCGAGTGAATAGTTCACCGCTCTCCGCCCGTCGCAATCTAACGGAGGATCGCTATTATGGCAAAGCTCAGCCTTGACCGGATTCAACAGGAACTCCAGTCGCTCCCCGGATGGGAGTTCAAAAACGAAGCAATCAGCAAGCTGTTCCGTTTCAATCAGTTTCCTGAAGGAATCGAATTCGTCAACCGGGTGGCGCGGATTGCGGAAGCTGACGACCACCATCCCGACATTCACATCAATTACACGCGCGTCACTTTTACATGCAGCACACATAGCGAGGGCGGGGTGACGGAAAAGGACCTCAAGCTCGCGCGCCGGATCGAAGAGGAGTTCGCGCGCAAAGCGTAGAAACCGGCCGCTATTCCCTCATTCATCGGTGGACGGCTCCGGCTGCTTGCGGCCGAACCATCGCCGGGCCCCGGCTGGGGCTTCGCGTACCCGTGGCACGTAATGCTGCACGCCCGGACCGGCGCGCTCGATTTCCGCAATCAGCGCGCGGAGGTCGTCGGCATTGCCCAGGAAGTCGCTGTCCGAACTGTCAACCACCAGCAACGGGGTGTCTTCGTAATAGAAGAAGAAATCGCGGTAGGCGGCGGCCACCCGTTCCAAATACTCGACGTTGAGGTAACGCTCGAAGTCCCAATTGCGCCGCCGCAGACGTTCCACCAGGACCGGCAGGCGGGCGTTGAGGTAGAGCACCAGGTCCGGTTTCGCGATCGAGGCGTCAAGCAGCCTGTAGACCTGCTGATACAGGGTCATTTCTTCCGCCGTCAGGTTAAGTGCGGCGAAGATACGGTCCTTGGCAAACAGATAATCGGAAACGGTTTTCTGCGCGAAGAGTTCCTGCTGCGCCAAATCGCGTTGCTGCTTGAAACGAGTCAGCAGGAAATAGATCTGAGCCGGGAACGCGTGGCTGTCGGGGTCACGGTAAAAGCGCGGCAGGAAGGGATTGCCGCTGATATCCTCAAGCACCAGGCGGGCGCCCAGTTCCCGCGCCAGCGTTTGCGCCAGCGTAGTCTTGCCCACCCCGATCGGACCCTCGATTGCGATGTACCTCGCCGCTGTGCGGACGGGTCGCCCTTGCGTGGACATGGTTCGATTTCCGTTTCCGCATCGACCCTCAAAGACGGCGCGCGGACGGTTGCAACAACGTTTTTCACACCAAACGGCGCGTGCCTCGAACTTATGGACGCCCCGGCTCGGACATCGCACCGCCGCGGTCCGCAGGTGCCGCTGCGCCTTTCAGTTGGCGGCGATAAAAGCGTGCCTTGTTCCGTAATCTCGGATCGGCCGGATCCAGCCTGGCCGCCGTCTCATATTGCACAGCGGCATCCTGCTGATCTCCGAGGTACTCGTCAACCCGCGCCAGCATCACATGCGCCTGAAGCAGGTCCGGGTCGGCCTTGATCGCTTTGTTCAGCTCGATTCTGGCAGCCTTGAGATCGCGCCGCTCAAACAGGATGCGGGCGCGCTCAAGATGGCGCTTTGGCGCCGAGATACAGCCGAGGAGCGCGGTGGCCGCTGCCAGCGCGACCAACAAGCGCAGGCTGCACCAGCGGATTGGGGATTGTGCCGACACCATGCCTCGCTACGATTGGCTGTCCGCCCTGACGTCGGATTGCGCGGCGCTCACTGGCGCATGATTGCCATCTTCATCCGCGGCAACCGCTATCGACTGGATATTGGGCGTTCCGCTGGGGACAAAACGCAGATGGGGTTCGCGCGCGATGTAATCGAGCAGCCGCCGTGAAATCTCATCCACTGCTTGAGCTTCCGAGCGCACGTCAACCGGAAAGCGCAGGGTGATCTGCAAACCGTCGGGCCCCAGTCGGACGCGGCTTTGCGGCCGACCCGAGTCCAGGCGGGTATTGAGATTGCGTTCCATCTCCTGGAGCTGACTGCGAGCGTTGTCACGATAACGGGCGAACACCGCTTCGACGACCTCGAGTAATTGTTTCTCCACCAGGCGGAAATCGCAATCGGGCGACAGCGTAAACCGCAATTCGCGCCACACGATGAGGCTGCGTCCCGGATGGTTAAGGAATTTATCGCGAAAGACGCTGGAGTTCGGGATCATCACCAAACGCCCGGTCGGACCCGATTGTATGCCGTCGCCGTCCAGTTCCAGCAGTGTCAGCTTGGTCAGTCCGAGTTCCACCACTTCGCCCCGCACCCCCTGTAATTCAACCCGATCGCCGTGCTTGATTCCAAAGCGACCGCCCAGGCGGAAATAGCCGGCGATCGACAGGATCACGTCCTGCAAGGCGACCGCGATACCGGCGGCGGCAAAGCCCACCACCGTGGCCAACGCGCCCAACTCCGTGGTGAAGTTGAACAGCAGCACCATTATGATCAGGATCATGACGGTGATATCGCGGATTTTCAGAATCTGGCGGCGGCGGTTGACATCCTCGACGTAGCGTACCGCCAGACGCCGCCAGATTAGGGACAAAGCGCCAATGAGTGCGAAGACGAGCAGGACGCCGCCCACGTGCATCAGCAATGTGCGCAAGACCTGCGTCGTATGCCTTTGCACCTGGGCTTCCCATTGGGCAAGGTTGTCCTGGTAGCGCCGCAAAACCATCATCTGCTTGGTCAACGGCAGCAGGGCCGCGCCGATCAGCTTGCGACGGTTGATTAGGTCCTGGAATTCCTTCTTGCGCTGCTCGATGTCGGTCCGGTCGTCGCTCAGCGCCGCGTGCGTCAACCGCTGCGCGCTGTCATCGATGGCCATCAACCCGTGTTGCAGCGGCACGCGCGTGCGCAGCACCAGGTCCAGCAGCGCCTGAGTGTCTTCCTGGCGCTGCTCGAGGATGGAGATCTTGTTATGGAGCTCGATCAGGTGCTCGGCCAGTCCGACCAGTCCCGCCGGTTCGACCGGATCCTTCGGTGCGCCCGCACTTTTTTTCGTGTCGGGCTGCAGCGAATGGCGCAACTCATCGATCTGCGCCTGCAGCGTGCCATTGTGCGACGCTGGCGTGTTGGTGCGCTCGAATTCCATCATCGTGGTTAGAAAATCCACCCGCGACTGCACCAATTCCAACTGCGCCTGGGCGGCCAGTAATTCACGCGCGAGGTTGTCGCGCTGGCGCCGGCCGGCATGGCGCAAACGCGCGGTCAAGTCCTTGACCTGCGCCTGGGCGCTGCTCAGGTTACTTTGCGCCTGGGCCAGGCGGCTCGCGATGATTGCAGCCGACCCGGTGGCTGCGGCGGAGGGTTGCGGAGACTGGCCAATTTTCGAAATCAGCACCGCCTCGGCGTCGGCATACTCAAAGGCAAGCTTGAGGACTTCCCTCGCCATTGCCTGATCGGCGGCAAGGTAAAGCGCTTCGGGCGGTTCCTCGACCAAACCGGTTTCGACATCAAATTGCCGAAACCATCCGATAGCGCCGCCGAGAAAGGAGATTACGTTTTGCTGCTCGTTGGGAGGCACGGGGGTTGGCACCGCCGCCGGGGCCGTCGCCTGGGTCGACTTGGAAATAAGCGGCGATTCAGGGGTGGCCTGCACCGGCGCAGCCGCAATCATAACCGGCGCGCCCCACGAATTCATGGCCGGGAAAACGGTGATAACCGCCAGCAGCAACCCCAACCGACGTAACCGACTCCAATGAAAATCCCGCAACCGCAAACCTCCCGGAGCTTTGGCTGAATATAATACTTGTCTGCTGCGAGCAGCCCAAGACCGCACGCCAGCAGGCATCACGACAGCTTTTCGCGATATATTTGACGATCGCCGGCGAAGTTGCGTTACGCCTCGCGCCGACCGGTTGCGCAGCGTACCGATAAAAGCCCTGCCTTCGCCTGTGATAAAGTGGGACGCGCCGATGGCGTCGTGTCCTTACATCGAACTGCGCGCGCGCAGCGCCTTCAGTTTCCTGGAAGGCGCCGCGCAGCCTGAGGATTTGGTCGAACGCGCGGCCGAATTGGGATATCCGGCGATTGCGCTGGGCGATCGCGACGGCGTTTACGGCGCACCCCGCTTTTACCATGCCGCCGTCCAAGCCGGGCTCAGGGCAATTGTGGGAGCGGAGCTCACGCTGGAGGACGACAGCCGGCTTTACGTCCTCGTTGCGGATCGCGCCGCCTACAAAAATCTCTGCCGTCTAATCACTGCATCCAAACTCAGAGTTGTCAATCCGCCCGCTGATGGCAAAAAGTCGCTATCGCCGTACCCCGCCAAAGGCCAAAGCCGCGTCACGCTCGACGACCTGGAACGTTTCGGTGCCGGGCTGATCTGCCTGGCCGGCGGCGTTTACAGCCCGCTGTCCCGGATGCTGACCGCCGGACGCGATCCGCGTCCGCTGTGCGATCGGCTGTACGCGATTTTCGGCGCCAACAATCTGTATATCGATCTTCAGCGCCATCTGGATGCTGGCGAGGAGCGGCTTAACCGCAAACTCGCCGCGCTGGCCGCTTCGAAGCGAACTCGGATCGTGGCCAGCAACGACGTCTGCCACAGCGGCGCGGAGCGCGCCCTGCTCGATGTCCTGAGCTGCATCCGGATGAAAACCACGCTGGACGCCGCCGGACGCGCGTTGTGGGTCAACCACGAACGCCACCTCAAGCCACCCGCGGAAATGGCGGCCTTGTTTGCCGATCTGCCCGATGCGCTCGCAGCCACCGTCGAGCTGGCCGAGCGATGCGCCTTTACGATGGCCGATCTCGGCTACCGTTTTCCCGACTATCCGCTGCCAGCGGGACAAACGCCGGACAGCTATTTGCGTATCCTCACCTACGCCGGCGCCCGTGAACGCTGGGGAAACGGACTCAGCGCCCGCGTCCGCCGCCAGCTCGAACATGAACTTGCGATAATCGCGAAACTCAATCTCGCGGGCTATTTCCTGATCGTCTGGGACATCGTGCAGTTTTGCCGTACGAATCGGATCCTGGTGCAGGGACGCGGATCGGCGGCCAACAGCGCCGTCTGCTACGCACTGGGGATCACGGCGGTTGACGCCGTCGGGATGGATCTGCTGTTCGAGCGCTTTCTGTCCGAGGAGCGCGGCGAATGGCCCGATATCGATCTCGACCTGCCCAGTGGCGACCAGCGCGAAAAGGTGATCCAGTATCTCTACAAACGCTACGGCGAGCGCGGGGCCGCGATGACCGCCAACGTGATCACCTATCGCAGCCGCAGCGCGATTCGCGAAGTCGGCAAGGTCCTGGGCTTCTCGCCCGAGCAGGTGGACCGGCTGGCCAAACTGGTGCACGCCTATGAGTTTCGCGACGACAAGGACGAGGTCGAGGCGATGCTGCGCAGCGGCGGCGTTGACGCGGACGCGCCGCGGGTGCGGATGCTAATCGAGCTGGTCCGCCAAATCCAGGACCTGCCGCGCCATCTCGGACAGCATAGCGGCGGGATGGTGATCGGGGCGGGACCGCTGGACGAAATCGTGCCGCTGGAACCGGCTTCGATGCCGGGGCGCGTCGTGATCCAGTGGGACAAGGAGGATTGCGCCGACCTCGGCATTATCAAGGTGGACCTGCTGGGACTTGGGATGCTGGCGGTGCTCGAAGAAGCCATTGCGCTGGTCGCCAGGCATGAAGGCGTCAGCGTGGACCTTGCCCATCTGCCGCCCGACGATCCCGCCGTGTACCGGATGCTGCGCAACGCCGACACCATCGGCGTGTTCCAGGTCGAGAGTCGCGCCCAGATGGCGACGCTGCCGCGCATGAAGCCGAACAGGTTTTATGATCTGGTCGTCGAAGTCGCGATCATCCGTCCCGGCCCGATCGTCGGCCAGATGGTCAATCCATACCTGGAGCGGCGCAACGGGCGCGCGCCGGTCACCTATGCCCATCCGTCGCTGGAGCCAATCCTGCGGCGCACGCTGGGCGTCCCGCTGTTCCAGGAACAGTTGCTGCGCATCGCGATGACGGCGGCGGGATTCAGCGGCGGCGAGGCCGAAGAACTGCGCCGCGCGATGGGATTTAAGCGATCGCGCGGGCGGATGGAGAAAATCGAGAGGCGGCTGCGCGACGGGATGGCCAAAAACGGCATCAGCGGGAAAGTCGCCGACGAGATCGTGCTCAGCATCGGCTCGTTCGCGCTGTACGGCTTTCCCGAATCGCACGCCGCCAGCTTCGCGTTGATCGCTTACGCGTCGGCCTATTTGAAATGCCACCATCCGGCGGCGTTTTATGCCGCCATGCTCAACTGCTACCCGCTGGGCTTTTACCATCCGGCAACCCTGGTCAAGGACGCCCAGCGCCATGGTTTGGAAGTCCGGCCGATCGACGTGACGCGCTCGGACTGGCAATGCACGATCGAGCATGACCACGGAGCGCTGGCGTTGCGGATGGGCCTGAAGTACGTCAACGGCCTGCGCGAAGAGACCGGTTTGCGAATCGAAAATGAAAGGCGTGCCCGCCCGTTCGACTCGATCGCCGACCTGGTCAAGCGCGTGACGCCGAATCGGCGCGAACTCGACACCCTGGCGTTTGCCGGCGCGCTCAGCGGCTTCGGCAAGACGCGGCGCGAAGCTCTGTGGCAGGCCTCGGCGATCGATCGCGACGCGGGCAGCCTGTTTGCCGGGATCGATCCATCGCCAAGTCAGAGCCAATTGCCACCAATGGCGCCGCTGGAGGAAACCCGCGCCGATTACGCGACGACGGGTCTGACCACGGGGCCGCACGTGATGGCGCACATCCGACCGCAGCTAAAGGCGCGAGGAATCCTAAGCGCGGCAGAGCTTGAGTGCGCCAGCGACGGAGGGTTGGTGCAGGTCGCCGGCCTGGTCATCGTGCGCCAGCGTCCGGGCACGGCCAAGGGCTTTTTCTTTATGACACTGGAAGATGAAACGGGCCTATCCAACATCATCGTGATGCCGGAACTGTTCCACAAAAACCGCCCGCTACTCCATCGCGCGCCGATCCTGCTTGTCGAAGGAGTGCTGCAAAAACGCGACGGCACCATAGGCATCAAAGGCCGTCGCTTCGCCGAAATCAAGATCGACTCGCCGCTGCCGTCACCACACAATTTCCATTGATAAGGCCACCGAGACTTTGCCGATTAATTAATAATCGCCCCCAAGCCGCGCTTAACCCATGCGGGAATAGTAGGCGATCGGAAGACTACTTCTCCTCTATTCGCCACAACCACCATCTTCAAATTTTTTGAAGAATTATCGAACACGAACAATGCGGCGGCGATTTGGCCAATTCGAGCCAGATTGACCAGACTCCGGTCGTATCTCCGTCGTATGTCGGTTTCGGGAACATTCTGTCCGCCAGCAAGAGTTCTTTGACGTACGCGCTCCAGAGCTAGATTCGGACTCTTTAACCCGACATACACGATACCAACTTGCCAGCTTTCGGACTTCGCGCGGTTCACGTCACGGAGATGAAGTTGACCCGCAAGTGTCGTCTCGACCGCGAAGCTTCTTCGCGCAATCAGCAATTCCTCCATACGGCGCCTCGCAAGGCGACCAGCCTGAATTGCAGCTTTCCCGGGTGCATCGGGTCGCAAGCGCCTGGCAATCTCGTCCGGATTGACGATTTCTCCGATCTGGCCCGCAAAATTAACCAGGAAACCAGAGCAGGTGCTTTTACCCGGTCCGTTCGGACCCGCCAAAAGCCAAAGCCATGGCTCGTCGGCCATCCGGCCTAAAGCTCTCTCCCGACGACTTCCACGCCGTCGTCCAGAACTTTAAGCTCAAAGCGCCGGCCATCCGGCATCTGCCTGATCAACCGTCCGCGACTGTCGTTGAACTGACTGCTCCGTCGCGCGCGTCACTTCAAGACCAATGACCTCTCCGGACGCGCACGATAGCATAAAGTCAGGAGACTCATGTTGGCGACCCTGTTCAACGATCAAAGGATAGGAGAGCAACTCATGATCGGCCAGCGCCAGCAGATAAAGTCCCAGGTAAAAGCGCTCTTCGTGACGTGGTTTGCGGCCGTCCGCCCGGCTGGGAACGCTTCGATGGTGCTCCCAAAAAAGGACGACGTCGTCCGCTGAGCGGAACTCCCAATGGCCCTGGCTGCTCGGTCTCATGCCCGAATTTTAGCATTTTTGCCGGCAGCTTTCGCCGTGTGACAGCAACTGTCTACATCTCGCTGTGGACCATCTTGAAGCGGCGGGATTTGAACTTCCACTGGCCGTTTACTTTCTCGTATTCGTCTTCGTAATAGCCGGTGCCCATCCATTTCATTTGCTGCGCCGCCGAGCGCAGTTCGAGATACGCGTAGCCGGTGGCGCGCGTCGGGCTTTTCAGATCGATTACGACGTTGTGAATGAACGGGCGTGCGCCGACCCGATCGGGTTCGCTGGCGTAGAATTTTCGCAGAGCTTCCATTCCTTTGACCTCATGCGACGGGCCCGCGCCCCCGGAGGAAAACAGGCCATCCTCGGTGAAGATGCTCAGGACGCCTTCGAGATTTTTGGTCCACACATAATGACAATAGCGCGCGGGCAGATCCTTGATCGCCTCGCGATCGAGCATTTCGTCCAGCAGTTGTTCTCTGGTTTTTGCCATTTCAGTTGTTCCTCCCTCACCCTCGACTTTGACTATCCCGGTGGCAGGGCGGGCGCTGCCCCCCTGCCACACGCGCCGCAGCAAGAAAACACGGGCCGGGCCGCCCTACCCCACCCTGTGCTACCAAGAGAACAGGTCGGTTTTATGAGCCGGAACGAAGGTTTTTGAAGCGGCGGGCTTTGAACTTCCACTGGCCGTTTACTTTTTCATACTCGTCGGCGTAATACCCCAGCGCCATCAGTTTCATCTGCTCGCCGCTGGAGCGCACCTCAGGGTAGGAGGTTCCCGTCGCGTGCGTGGCATCTTTCAAATCGATCACGATGTTGTGAATGTAGGGCGCCGGGCCGCCCGTGCCCTGAGCGACCTGGCCATAGAATTTGCGCAAGGCTTCCTGTCCCTTGACTTCCTGCGGCGCGCCCAGCCCTTCCATCGCGAAGATCCCGTCGTTGGTGAACAGACTCAAAATACCGTCGAGGTTTTTGGTCCAGATATAATGGCAGTACCGAACCGGAAGATCCCGGATCGCCTCGCGATCGAGCATCTCGTCAATCAACTGATCCCTGGTTTTGGCCATCGTACGTACCCTCCAAATATCAAATGGTTAATCGGTTAAAGAGGCGATCATGTCCTTGCCAGAATCGGCTTCATCTGCGGCAGCGCCGCCAAGCCTGCCATCAGCGCACGTCCCTCTTCCTCGCTCAACGGCTGATTGGGCGGCAAAAGGTATTGCCACGCGGCGTTTCCGGTAATGACACGCATCACATGCTTGATCGCAGCCGGCAGCGGATATCTATCGAGCACGGCGCGCACCTGGTCCAACTCCTGTTGCAACCGGTCCGCGCGGTCCTCGCGCCAGGCAGCGTAGACCCGGTGCGCCAGGGCGGCGGTCACATTGACATTTGCGGATATGCAGCCCGTCCCGCCGGCGCGCAGGTTGGCCAGCAGAAAGCCCTCGCTGCCGGAGAAAACGCCAAACCCTGGAAACTGCTTTAACAGCCCTGCCGAAAAGGACCAGTCGCCTGAACTGTCCTTAAGTCCCGCGATGATGCCCGGATACGCGGTCCGCAGCCGTTTCACCAGCGCCGGTGTGATTGGCACGGTGGACAGCCGCGGGAAATGATACAGATAAACACGCAGGCGATCGTCGCCGACGCGATCGATCAGCTCCGAGTAAAAGCGCGCCAGACCTTCCTCGGACGGCTCCTTGTAATAAAAGGGCGGCAGCACCAGGACGCCGGCACTGTTGGCGGCAACCGCTTCGCGGGTCAGTGCGACGGCGTCGGCCAGAGCACACGAACCGGTGCCGAAAATGAATCGGCTCATCGCAATTCCCGAACGCGTGGCGGCTTCGATGATCTCCAGGCGCTGCCCGACCGACAACGAATTTCCCTCGCCGGTAGTACCGATGGGCACGACGCCGTCGCAGCCCTGCTCAAGCAGCCATCGGCAATGAGCGACAAACGCCGACGAATCGGGTTCCAGATTCGAGGTAAGCGGCGTCACTGCAGCCGCGAATACGCCGCGCGGGTGCGCGGCTGAAACTTCGTTCATACGATGTTCTCGCAATCAGGGCGAAATTACGCGCTGTACAGGTCTTTCAGCGCTCCGGCGTCGCCGACGGGAACCGGTTTGACGCCGGCCGCCAGCGGACGCATTCCAGGCTTCTGCGTGAACGGATCCACCAGGCCCATCTCCGCGCCCATCTCGCGCAACGCCGGGACCACCTCCTGTCCGAGCAGGCGGATGCATGACGTGCGCTCCTCGCGAGTCATGGGACCGTCGATGCGCAGGATCAGCACGCCGGGCTGCAGCACGCGCAGCAGATGGCGCAGCTTGACCAGCACCGATTTGGGCGTGCCGGCGATCATCTGGCGGCTTCTGAGCAGCTCGGGGTAGCGCGCGTAAATCGCCTTCTTGAGCGTCTGCACTTCCGCATCGTTCCGGGGGTCGCGGCCCATCGCCAGCCGCATCTCGTCATCTTCCGGTTTATGGGTTTCCGATCCACCGTCGGCCGCTCCCCAGATATTGGTGTTCTGGGTGGCCAAGTCTGCCATCCGGCGAATCGCGGCTTTCGAATTGTAGCCGGGTGGAAACATCCATTCACTGCGTCCGAAGAACGCGAAGCCGCCGCCATAAAGGAAACGGCGGCCATAATCTTCGGCCTGCGCTTCGGTTTCCGCGCAGAACACCGGCTGCATGTAGACAAAATTCTCAGGTCCCGCCTGATAACCTTCCTCAGCCGCCGTCTTGACGTACAGGTTCCACAAGTCCAGGGTCGGCTCCAGCCGCGTGGACAGCGCCACATAGGTGTAGCGCCGGCGCGCCGACCAGGCGACGGTCTCGGGGCTGATCACGCCCGGAACCCAGATTGGCGGATGGGGCTTCTGCAGCGGCAGCACCCAGGGATTGACGAAGCGGTAATTGAAATGCCTGCCTTCGAAGCGGAACGGTCCAGGCACCGTCCACGCCTTGATCATCAGGTCGTGGGCTTCGTCGAACAATTCGCGATTGTGCGCCGGATTGGCGTTGTTGAAGATCTGCTCGCAGCCAGTGCCGCGGATTATGCCCGGCACCAGCCGGCCGCGCGAGATGAGGTCGATCATTGCGATCTCCTCGGCCAGCCGCAGCGGGTTGTTGATGACCGGCAGCGGATTGCCAATCAGCACGATTTTCACCCGCCGGGTGGCGCGCGCAAGCACCGCGGCCTCGACGTCCATCACGGCGCCCAGGCAGTAGGGCGTGCCATGATGCTCGTTAAGCGCGACGCCGTCGAAGCCCAACTCCTCGCAATAGATCTTGTCGTCGAGATATTCGTTGAGCAGACGCGAGCCCTGCTCGGCGTCGAAATACCGATTGGAGAGGCCGAAAAAGCTGCGCTGCTTTATCACTTCGTCTTCGGGAATCGGATAGTAGCCGCGCTCGGTGAAAAACATCACTTGCATCGATCGGTCCTCCGGCGCTATTCAAACACTAACGCCTTCTTGCCATAAAATCGCCGCCAGCGACAAGCAGCCGGAGGGCTGTGAGCGCAGGCACTTAATGAAACGGGATTGCGCGAAATTCGTCGCGGTACAGCTCGCGCAACCGCTTCAGATCCGAATCGGGCAGCCGTTTGCCGCTGGCCGCCGCGTTATCATCGACCTGCCTGACCGTGCGAATTCCCGGAATCACCGACGACACTGCGGGATTGCTCAGGACGAAGCGCAGCGCGGCGTCCGCGAGATTGCGCACGTCGCCTTTGACCAGAAATCCGAGCTTGTCGATCGCCGCATTCAAGGGCGCCAGTGCCTGCTCGGAGAACATCCGAGCGCGGAAATCGCCTCGGGTGAAGCTGGAGGGAGCAGTGAAGCGGCCCGACAGCACGCCGCGCTCGAGCGGGACGCGCGCGATGATTCCGATATTGTTGCGCTGCGCCAGCGGCAAAAGCTCGTCCTCGGGATCCTGGTGCAGGATGTTGTACACCACCTGCAGGGTATCAGGCTTACCGGTTTGGATCGCCGCAATACCGTCCGCGGTGGTTTCCAGCGAGACGCCGTAATGGCGGATTTTGCCCTCGCGCTTGACGCGATCCAGCAAATCGAAAATCTCGCCGCGCTGCATCACTTCAGCCGACGGATTGTGAAGCTGATAAAGATCGATGGTGTCGGTTTGCAAACGGCGCAGGCTCTGCTCCAGCGCGCCGGCAATATAGGCGGGATCGAAGTTGCGCAATCCTTGCCGGACTGTGTATTGATTGCCGCCCTTGGTCGCCAGCACCACCTCCTTGCGCCGCGTCTTTAGCACCTGCGCGATCAGTTCCTCGCTGTGCCCGCGTCCGTACGCATCGGCGGTATCGATAAAATTCATCCCGAGATCGATCGCGTGATGGAGCGCGCGCAGCGATTCAGCATCGTCGGTCGGACCGAACGCTTCACCGCCAATCGTCATCGCGCCGAAGCCGACCTCCGAAACCCGCAGTCCCGTCCTGCCGAGAGTGCGATATTCCATGGCGGTTCCTCCGCAGTACGCTCAGCGCTGAGCCGGGGTGGCATCGGCGGCAGCCGGCTGCGCCATTTTGGTGTCCCAATAATCACGCCACGCGGTTATTTTGCCGTCGCTCAGCTCGAAGATCCCCATTATCGGCAACTCCGTCTTGCCGCGTTTCGTGCCAATCCACTCGGTCCTCTCCATCATCACGACATTGCCCGAGCTGAGCATATGAAGGGTCTTGAATTCGTACGATTTCATGAACTTCAGGTAGCTGCGCCACAGCGCCAGCACCGCCTGCTTGCCACTGACGAGCCTGGCCGAAGGGTCCGGTTGATAGACAAAAGAGTCGGTGATAAGTTCGCCGGCCGCGTCAAAATCCAGGCGCGACCAGGCTTCCAGCAGGGCAGTCACAATCGCTTCGTTCGGTCCCATCATAGGGTTGTTTCTCCAAAATCCCGGGGTCGAGACGGCGTTCCCGCGCCTCGAGGTTTGGCCCCATACCGGCGGCGTAATATGATTTTCATTACAGGCGGCAACTATGAATTGATATCAATCCTCGCCGCGAGTTTGGTAGCTGGTCAAAAGATCTGGCAGAAGTGAGGGACAAACTCCAGTGTTTCGCGTCAGTCTCCAGAACCGGGAGCAGCCGGACCGGAAAATCCGCAAACGAAGAGATCTACCTTAAGGCTCTGATCGGGATGGTGCGCGGACTGCACTTGTGCAAACGCGTTCTGACAACCATTTCACCGGACCAGTAAAATGGCGCAAGAGATTGAACGCAAGTTCCTAGTAAACGCCGCCCGATGGCACAGACCCGATGACGGCGTACGTTATCGGCAAGGCTATCTAAGTACCGCCAAAGAGCGCACGGTCCGTGTCCGCACGGTCGGTGACAAAGCTTTTCTCACCGTGAAAGGCCCCAATGTCGGCGCGATCAGGGACGAGTATGAATATGAAATCCCGCTCAACGACGCCAACGAGATGCTGGATAGACTGTGCCAACGGCCTCTGATCGAGAAAACCCGCTATCGAGTTAGCTATCGGGGCAAAGTGTGGGAGGTCGACGAATTCGAAGGCGCAAACCAGGGCCTGATTACCGCGGAAGTCGAATTGGCCAGGGAAAACGAGCCAGTTGCAATTCCAGATTGGGTAGAACGCGAAGTAACCGACGATCCCCGCTTTTACAATTCGAACCTGGTCGAACATCCGTTTGGCGAATGGCAAGCAGGAGAGAAATGACAAAGGAGGAATGACGCTGATCGTCGATGCTGACAGGCGTTTTTTGCCGCAAAAATTCAGGTTTGTTGGCTACAACCCGGAGCGTGAATAAGATGGCAGCGCGATTACGCCTGTGACCGGTTTGACTGCGGGCAAGCTGCCGCCGGCGATGATGGCGAAGTTGCTAAGGCATTTTGCCGTCAGCGACCCCAGCCTCAAACTCGGTCCGGCAATGGGCGAAGACGCCGCGGCTATACGATTGGACGGCGGCCGATATCTGATCGTCAAGACTGACCCCGTAACGTTTACAACCCATCGCGCAGCGCAACTGCTGCTCGAGGTCAATGCCAACGACGTCGCGACTCGTGGAGCGCGGCCGCGTTATCTGCAGGTCGCGGCGTTCTTTCCACCCGGAACCACAGCCGCGGCTATCACGCGTTATTTCGTCCAACTCCAGACGCAAGCGAAGCGGATGGGGGTGACCATAACCGGCGGCCATACCGAGGTGACTGACGCCGTGACGCGTCCAATCCTGGTCGGCAACATGCTGGGCTTTGTCCCTTCCAAGCGGTTGTTATCGACAGCGGACGCCAAAGCGGGTGACGTGCTGGTGATGACGGGAGCGGCGGGAATCGAGGGCACGGCTATCCTCGCCCACGATCATGGCCGGCAAATTGCCGCCGCCTTTGGTCAGGCCTCGCGGCGCGCTGCCCAGCGGCTCGCAGTGGTGCCGGGCATCTCGGTCGTAGAGGCAGCCAGTATCGCTGCCGCGATGGGCGCTCACGCCATGCACGATCCGACCGAAGGCGGGGTTGGCGCCGCAATTCATGAGATGGCGTATGCGGCAGGTCTGCGCGCGAACGTGCAGATTGATCAGATTCCAGTGCTGAAAATCACCGCCGATATCTGCCGCCTGTTCAGGATCAATCCACTGGGCCTGACCAGCTCAGGCGCTCTGCTGATAGCGCTGGGTCCGCGAAACGCATCGCGGCTGATAAGGCGTCTGAACCAGGCTGGAATCGCGGCCGCTGCAATCGGCAGGTTCGAAACCGGCTCGGGCGTAACCGCGCGTTCCCAAGGCAAGCCGTCCCGCCTGCCATGGTTCAAACGCGACGAGATTCTGCGCGTGCGCGCGGATTAAAAACCAGTCCTAAGCTCGGGCGCCCCGCGCGCCCACCGGCGTCCGGCCGCAGCCTTTACACCTGCTGCGCCGCTTCGAGCCAGGCTCGTTTGAGGTCCTTGGGCAACTGGCTGAAGATATGCCAGGCTTCACCCTCCTGACCGCTGGGACTGCCCAGCAGCATCTGCATCGTTTTGAAGACCGCAGTCAGCCCCGCATTGGCCTGCATCGGGCTGAGATCAGCGACCGCGACAAGGTGGCGGACGAAGTCCTCCTTGTGCGTGCGACGGACCTCTCGCCCGGGCACGTCAAAGGCATGCCATTGGCGCTTGAAGTCATGCGGTAGCTGAGCCGCCAGATCATCGGCTTCCTTCGGACTGAGCCGGTCATGCAATTCCTGAAGCACCGCTATGGTTACACTAAGCGCCTGCTCCCGGCTTAGGTGCGCGCGCCGTTCCACCTCGTGCAGAAATTTGTTCTCGTCCATGGCCTGATTCGTCCTGTTAGAATACGAAATTCTGAGAGAGCATCAGGCGTGCCATGGTTTTGTTAGGCGCCTTTGCTACCAGGCCGCGGGAAGGGCGCCTGATAGAGCTCTGGTGGATGGCTCCAAAACGCCCAAGCGGTTCGTGATTGGAGACACCTCGCAAGATGCGGCGGCTCCGCCGGTTCACCAATCGGGGCCGCGGCCCGGCGCGTAGGCCATCCCGCTGTGCGCGTTGAGGCCGCCGTCGACCACGACGGTTGTGCCGGTGACGAACGATGCTTCATCGGAGGCGAGAAAGAGCGCCACGTTGGCCACTTCCTGGGGGTCGCCCAGCCTGCCCATCGGGATTCCTTCGGCGACCTGTTTGAGCCATTTGTCGGGATTGCGGCCGACCCCGCGAATTCCCGGGGTCAGGATCGGACCCGGACAGATCGCGTTGCAGCGGATGCCTTTGCGCGCATACTCGATCGCGATCACCCGCGACATGTTGACCACACCGGCCTTGGCCACGTTGTAGGCGCATTGCAGATAGTCACCGGCGATTCCGGACACCGAGGCGGTGTTCAGAATAACGCCTTTTCCCTGTTTGAGCATCGCCGTATTCAGGGCAACCTTGGAGGCGTACCAGTACGCAGTCAGGCTGACGTCCATCGTGCGCTGCCAGCCCTTCAGATCGATATCGGCGGCGCGGGTTCCCATCACGCTGTAAATCGCGTTGTTGTGCAGTACGTCGAGCCGGCCAAATTTGTCGAGCGCGAATTTGATCATCGCCTCGACCTGTTCGGGCACGCCGATATTGGCCTCCAACGCCTCGGCCCTGCCACCCGCTGCCTGAATCTCGCCAGCCACGCGCCGGGCTCCCTCCATGTTGCGATCCACGATTACGACCGCCGCGCCCTCGCGCGCATAGGTCTTGGCGCAAGCCTCGCCAATCCCGGAACCGCCGCCGGTAATCAAAGTGATTTTGTCAGCAAGCCGCATCGCTTCAGCACCTCCACCTTTGAGGTCGGTCTACTTCGGGGAAAGGGCGAGGGAGAGGTCTTTCTGGTGGTTGCCACAGCCTCGGCTTCACCTGCCCTTGGGCAAGCCGAGGATTCGTTCGGCGATCGCGTTGCGATGGATCTCCGACGTTCCAGCCTCGATCGTATTGGCGCGCGAGCGCAGGAAGCCGAAAGTCCAGCGGCCGCCAGCGATCGCGCGCGGCTCGCCCGGCATCAGCTGGCTGGCATGCCCCTGGATCGCCATGGCAAAGTCGTACATCCGCTTGTTCAGTTCCGACCAGGCCAGTTTGTTGACCGAGCCTTCGGGTCCGGGCGTCGCGCCCTTGAGCCAACGCGTGAAATAACGGTAAATCGTATACTTCATCGTCATCAGGTCGATATAGAATTGGGCCAGCTCCTGGCGCATGCGGGGGTCGCGCGTGACGGCCTGGCCATTGCGCTTGAGTTCGCGCGCCATCTTCACCAGGTCGTCGAAGATGTTGAAGTAGTCCACAATTGTGGCCAGCGCCAGCGAGCCGCGCTCGTTGGTAAGGGTGGCAACGGCGACCTGCCATCCTTCGTTGATCCGGCCGATTACGTTGGCGCGCGGCACGCGGACGTTGGTCAGGAAGACCTCATTGAAATCGGCGCCGCCGGTCATCTGGCGCAGCGGCCGCACCTCCACGCCGGGGTCCTTCATGTCCACGATCATGTAGGTAAGCCCGCGATGCTTGGGCGCCTTTGGATCGGTGCGGGCAAGCATCAAACCGAAGTCGGCCAGATGGGCGCCGGAGTTCCATACCTTGTGGCCGTTGACGATGAACTCATCACCCTGAAGCTCGGCGCGCGTGCGGACCGAAGCAAGATCGGAGCCTGAACCAGGTTCCGACAGCAGCAGGCACCATCGTTCTTCCCCGCGTAGCGCCTTGGGCAGATAGCGCATCTTCTGCTCTTCGCTGGCGTGAGCGAGCATCACGGGGCCAAACACCGACACGTTGGGAACCGGCGCGCCCGCCAGCGCCATCTCCTCGTTGAAAATCGCGAGCTCGATCTCGGTCAGACCGGCGCCACCGTATTTTTTGGGCCACGTGATGCCCAGCAATCCGGCGTCGGCCAGCATCCGCTGCCATTTTCTGAGAAACACGTGATCGGGCTGGATACCGGACTGTGGCGTTCCGGCGCGCGCGGCATCGGGCGGGAGGTTTTGCTTCAGGAAATCGCGGATTCGTTGCCGAAAGGCCTGTTGCTCGGGGGTGTAATCAAAATCCATGAGAGGTAATTCTCAAAGCTCCGCAATCCGTGGCCGGCTCGCCTGCATGACTTGAAGGGCCGGCGCGCAAATCAATATTCTGCCGGGGCTGTCTGAATAACGCCCGCCTGCACGAATTGGCCACGCGCAGGCGGGCGGATAAAACTCGAACGCGTTTAGTTCAAGCTGATGCCGTAGAGTTTGGCCGCGTTCTCGCACACGATTTTGCGGGTGACATCCTCCGGCACGCCGGCGAAATCGGCTTTGATCACTTCGCGCGAATGGGGCCACGTCGAATCAGTGTGTGGAAAATCCGATGCCCACATATATTTGTCCGCGCCGAAGAACTGGTAGGTGGCCGGACCCACCGGATCGTCCTGGAATGTAGCCCAAAGTTGACGCCGCAAATACTCACTCGGCTTCATCTCGAACTTGTGCAGTCCGCTCATCACACCATACTTGTCGTATGCATGGTCGAGGCGGTACATGAAATGCGGCAGCCATCCGGTATCGTTTTCCGCGGACACCAGCTTGAGCCCGGGATAACGCTCGAGCACGCCCGACATCACGATCGTAAACAGGCTCTGCTGCACGTCGGCGGTCATGAACAGGTAGTAGCCGACGGTCGAGATGCCAGGCTGATCCTTCTCGGATTCCGCGATGTCCTTGGTAGCGCGGCCGACCGGGCTCTTGCCGGCAGCCGTGATGACGTGCAGCGAAATCGGCATGTCGAGGTCGGCGGCGGCCGCCCAGAATGGATCGTAAATCCTGCTGCTGTAAGGACGGCCCTCGGGGGCAAAACCCCATATCATCGCCCCGCGCAGACCCATCTCGCGGCAGCGATGCATCTCCTTGACCGCGGCATCGATATCGTCCAGCGCGACCAGCGCAATTCCGACCAGCCTTTTGGGATTGTGCGAGCAGAATTCCGCCAGCCAATCGTTGTAAACACGGAAGCAATCGCGCTGCAGTTCGCGATCCTGCAAACCGAACAGCGGCATCCCGAGGCTGGTGTAAAGCACCTCGGCCTCGACCCCGTCGATGTCCTGATCCTTGATGCGCTCGACCGGGTCCCATCCGCTGGGGCGAATCGCGTCATAGCCGGAACCGAAATACTTCTTTAGTTCCTCGCCGCTGCGGCCGGCAGCCGACAGTCCTGAGACCGGGAATGGGCGCAGGCCAGGCGCGGTGAGGCACACCCCAAGGCGCCCCTCGGTGGCAACCACGCGTGGCGCCTGATCCTTGAACCTGTTGTCCACCCGCGAAACCCACAGGTCGGCGGGTTCGAGCATATGTGAATCGGCGGAGATTATATGCATCGACGCCATTGCCTTTCCTCCTCAGCCTATTAGCGGCTGTAAAATTAACTTTGGCAAATACTCAATAGCTGCGGCAGATGTTCATTCCTAAATGTTCAGTCTAAGATTGACGCGAGTATAGCCGCAATGAGCCTCGATCCCCAATCGCACCCGTGGGTACAGCCGTACTCGACTCGGTACTCCAGTCAAAACAAGCGGTCTTTCAGCCCAAACCTTGGCAGGAATATTGTTTCCCGTCAAACCGTGACATCGGACGTTTGCGGCGGTTCAGGCGCTTACCTCAGTTATTCTTGCCGAGCCGTACCCGGTGGTGTTACAAGCAGATCGAATCCACGCAGGAGACAGGACCATGCCGAACGAGCGAATCGTTTCCGCGGACTCCCACGTAATCGAGCCACCTGACGTCTGGACGGCGCGGATCGAGCGCCGTTTTGCCGACCGGGCGCCCCACGTCGTCAATGAGTACAATGGCAAGCCGGGGGATTTCTTCGTGGCCGAAGGGATGCAGCCCCTGGCGATAGCGGCATTTGCGGTCGCCGGCGTGGATCCAAGGGAATTCAAGCACAAGATGCGCGAGGGCTACGCCAACGTCAGACCCGGGGGCTGGGATCCGGCCGAGCGGATCAAGGACCAGGAGCGCGACGGCGTGAGCGCGGAAGTAATTTATCCGAGCTTCGGGATGCGCCTGTTTCAGCTTGACGACGGTGAACTGCGCGAAGCGTGTTTCCGCGCTTATAACGACTGGCTGGCGGATTACTGCTCCTACGATCCGAAGCGGATGGCCGGCATCGCGACAATCGCGCTGGATGACCCCGAGCGCGGAACAGCCGAACTTCAGCGCATCGCGGCCCGCGGGCTCAAAGGAGCGATGATCTGGGGCGAGGCGCCGGCTGAGCATCCCTACAGCGACCCGATTTACGATCGCTTTTGGGCGGCGGCGCAGGACGCCGCAATCCCCATCAGCCTGCACGTAGTGACAGAACGGCGCGTTGCGCCCGTGGCCGATCCCAAACGGGTCAGCATCATGAAGCATTACGTCACGATGCATCATGGGATCGAGAAGTCCTTCGTGGACCTGATCCTGGGCGGCGTGCTGGAGCGCTTTCCGAAACTCAAGATGGTTTCGGTCGAGAATGATATCGGATGGATTCCCCATCTGTTGCAGCGCGCCGACCATGCCTACGATCGTTACCGGTTTTTGGAGCGCGACGGTTCGATTCCGAATCCTCCCAGCTACTACTTCAAGCGGCAGGTCTATGCGACTTTCCAGGATGATCGCGTGGGCATCGTCACGCGCGAGCTGACCGGCGTGCACAATCTGATGTGGGCGTCGGACTATCCGCATTCGGATTCGACGTGGCCCAACTCGCGCGAGGTGATCGCGCGCGACTTCGCCGGAGTCGACGCAGCGGACCGCCGCCGCATCACAGCCGATAACGCGGCAGAACTGTACGGCGTGGGCTGAGACTCGGACACCCTGAACAAAGAACGCCGGCACGGAAGCGGGCGCTGCGGGTTCGCGCAGGTCTTACCCGACCGCAGCGCCGGTCTGCCGCGGACCGCTAACCCAAAAACGCTTCGGCGACTTTTGCTACAATCTTTGCGTCGTCTTCAAAACCGCTCGCGCCGATAGTCGGAATAATCCGATGCACGCCGGCAGCCTCGTACTCCTTCATCAGATTGCGCGCCTCGGCTTTGGTGTATTGCCATCCCAGCGCGATCGATATTTCCAGTGAGTTGAAATCGCGCCCCGCTTCCTGGCACATCCGCCGCAGCGTAACCAATTCCCTTGCCATCCGCTCCGGGCTCATCAACGTGGGCATCCAGCCGTCGGCAACGGCGACGGTGTTGCGCAGGGCGCGCTCGCACGGACCCTTGTGATCGCCGGCGCCGATATGGATCGGCGGATGGGGTTTTTGCGCCGGCTTGGGATAGCATCGCACGGGCGGGAAGCTGACGAATTCTCCGTGGAAGCTGGCCTCGCGTTTGGTCCACAACTCCTTCATCGCGCGCAGATACTCGATCGTCATCGGCCAGCGGCGCCGGAAATCCACGCCCATTACCTCCGACTCATCGCGCAGCCATCCGCCGCCGACGCCGAAAATGAAGCGGCCGCCCGACAGGAAATCCAGCGTGCCGATCTCCTTGGCCAGGGCGATCGGCTCATGCTCGGGAACCAGTGAAATGCAGGTGCCGATTTTGATCTTTTTGGTGACCGCGGCGGCCATCGCCAGCGCGATGAACGGCTCGGGGAAATGCGCGTAATACTCGGGAATCGGATCGCCGGGACGGCCGTAATGGTACGCCGCCTTGGGATTAACCGGCACCACCATGTGCTCGTTGACAAACATCGACTCAAAGCCCCAGGCCTCGCACTCGCGCGCGATGTCCATCGGATGGGGTGTGGTGTCCGTGAGTTGCATATTGAGGCCGACCTTCATGCTTTCCCTCCGCCAGTTGGTATGCGGGACCATATTGAGAGATTCGACGGCAAATGGGAACCGTTTCCAGACCGCTTCACAAGCTTGTTGCGGCCCGGACCGCCATGTTAAAAACCACTCACGTACAGACGCCGTTGAGGTGCGCATCTTTGAACGGCGCCGAAGGAGAGCAAGATGGCTCTGGACATCGTCATCCGCAACGCCTCCGTTATCGACGGCTCAGGTGCTCCCCGCTTCGGCGCCGACGTCGCAATCGCCGCCGGCAGGATCGTCGAAGTGGGCAGGATTAGTGGACCGGCGCGCGAGGTGATCGACGCGCAAGGCGCCGTCGTCTCGCCCGGATTCATCGACGGCCACACGCACATGGACGCGCAGGTGTTCTGGGACTCGCTCGGCACCTGCTCATGCTGGCACGGCGTGACTTCGGTCGTGATGGGAAACTGCGGTTTTACGCTGGCACCCTGCCGCGAGAGCGAAAAGGACCTCGTGATGCGCAACCTCGAGCGCGCCGAGGACATCTCGCCGCAGGCAATGGCGGCGGGAATCCGCTGGTCGTGGGAGGACTTTCCGCAGTACCTCGACGCGGTTGACCGCCTGCCCAAGGGAATCAATTACGCGGCGTACATCGGCCATTCCGCCCTGCGCACCTATATCATGGGCGAGCGCGCATTCAGCGAGCAGGCCAGCGAAGCCGATCTCGAGGCGATGAAGCGCGAAGTGCGCAAGGCGATCCGCGCCGGCGCGATCGGCTTCACCACCTCGCGCAGTTTTTCCCATCAGACTCCCCAGGGACAGCCGGTCGCCAGCCGCCTGGCGACCTGGGACGAGGTCCGGCAGTTGGTTGGAGTGATGGGCGAACTTGGGGCCGGCGTGTTCGAACTGGCCAGCGAGGATATGCGCGACCATTCGCGTGTTCCCGATTACATGGGACGCCTGAAGGCGCTGGCGCTCGATACCGGCGTGCCAATCACGCTGGGCGTTTTTTCCGCCAAAGGTCTGGCTCCCAACTATTGGAAGACCCTGCTGGGCACGATCGATGACACCGTAGCGGCGGGTGGCCGAATGTTCGGCCAGACGCACACCCGCTCGCTCAACGTGCTGTTCTCATTCGAGACTGTAACACCGTTCGACCGCCTGCCGGCATGGCGGGATATCCGCAAACGTCCGCTCTCTGAGCAGGAAGCCGCGCTGCGCGACCCCGGTCTTCGTGCGCATTTGATCGAGGCTGTGAAAGCGCATCGTCCCGACGCCAGCGCCGGCGTCGGAGCCGAAGTGCGCGACGCCAATTTCAAGCGCATCTATCCTTTGGACAAGCCGCTTCCGCCCTATCGATCAATCGCCGAAATCGCCGAGGAGCAGAAAAAGGATCCGGTCGAGGTGGTCATCGATATGGCGCTGGCGCGCGGATTGAAACAATTCTTCCTGCAAACCATCGCCAATGAAAATCAGGATGAGGTGCTGGAAATGATCAGGCATCCGCGCACCATCCCGACCTTTTCGGACTCAGGCGCGCACGTCTCGCAGATCATGGATTCCTCGCTGCAAACACATCTGCTGAGCTATTGGGTGCGCGAGCAGCAGGCGCTGACGCTGGAGGATGCGGTGCGCCGGATGACATCGGTGCCCGCCGGATGCTGGGGACTGGAAGGACGCGGGCTTATCCGCGAAGGCTATGCCGCCGACGTCATCATCTTCGATCCGGACCGGATCGGACCGCAGATGCCGGAACTGGCGTACGACTTGCCGGCGGGAGCGCGCCGACTCAAGCAGAAAGCCGACGGCTTGCTGGCCACGATCGTCAACGGCCAGGTGCTGCTGCGCAATAACGAGCACACCGGCGCTGAACCAGGCCGCTTATTGCGCGGCCCGCTGGCGCAGAGGACGCGCGTTACGAATGCCGCGTGATCTTAAAACCGTCAAGCTGCGCATGCCCAGAAAGCTCCTCCGGGCGATGAAGCGCAGGATAGATCAGGAGGGCTACGCCTCAGCCGGCGAATACGTGTGCGATCTGATCCGCAACGACCTGCGGACCCAGGCTTTGGGGCAAATTAATGGGAAGCTGCCGGACGCAATCGACTCCTGCGGCGTCACCTCGAGGGTCGCCTTGTGGCAGCAGTTGCACGAAACAGCCGGCGGCAACGGTCGCCCGCCTGGTCAGGTTATTCGTTGACGCGGATTCCCGCCGGAACGTTGTGCGCGTAGCAGCTTTCCTCGATGCGCTCGCTGATGCGCCATCCCTTGGGTGTGCGGACGAACTTGTCCACGTACCATAACCCCAGGAACATCACCTGGGTTTTTCCGTCCGCTAACTTCGCTTCCATCGGGTTAAAGCAGATGGTGCGCGCGCTGGCGGTGTCGCCGGTCACCTTGATGTTCATGTTGCCGACCATGTGGAAGTAATGCGGAAAAACCGCCAACGCGGGCTTCAGCCATGCTTTTATTTCGGGATAGCGCCCGTCGATCCCACCCATCGCGCGATAATCGATATATGCGTCGGGCGTGAAGACATCGTCGAGGCGGTCGTAATCACGCTGATCGATCGCGCTGCTGTAATCGATCATCAACTGCTGGATTTCCAAACGGTCCGAGATTTCCTGCAAGCTCAACATTCACCGGGTCCTTTGTCCAAGCATTCGGGTCTGATGGCTGTAAGCGTCAGGGCATCCTCACCCTGATCGCGACTTCGTCCCGAAGACGCGGCATCCAGATAGCGTCAACGACCATACCATGTTTGATAACGGTGTTGAAATCGGGCATGGCTGTGTGCTTCCGCCGGATGGTTCCTTGATTTGCCTGCGGCCCCGGGCTCGATGCTTGTCAAACCAGTATCGGTGTTGTACCACCGGAGGTACCGGCGCCAGAGAAGAGAAAATATGAGAAGTCCAGAAAGACCGGCAAACTCAAAACTCACCCAATCCCTGTTGCCGGCGGATTTTATTTGAACCATTCGTGCTTTGTGTACCGAGGGAGGTAATGCGATGGCCGAATTCGATTGCGTGATCAGGGGCGGAACCATCGTGGACGGGACGCTGGTTCCGCCGTTCAAAGCTGATGTCGGGATCAAGGACGGAAAGATCGCGAAGATCGGCTACCTCAAAGACAGCGACGCAAAGCGCACGCTCGATGCCGGCGGATTGATCGTTGCGCCCGGCGCGATCGACCTCCATTGCCATTATGATGCGCCGGTGTTCTGGGATCCCGCCTGCTCGATCGGAAGCTGGCACGGCGTCACCTCCGTAACCAACGGCAACTGCGGGTTCGGTTTTGCGCCGGTGCACGCCAAGGACGCAGATCGCGCGATGCTTTCGATGGAGCGCAACGAGGCGATCCCCTACGCGTCGATGAAGGCGACGATGCCCTTTACCTGGGAGACCTTCCCGCAATGGATGGACCATCTGGAACGCCTGCCCAAGGCGGTCAACATGATGCAACTGGTGCCGATTACGCCGCTGGTCAGCTACGTGATGGGCGGCTGGGATGAGGCCAAGAGCCGCCAGCCCAACGACCGTGAAATCCAGCGCATGATCGAGATCATCGATGAGGCGATGGCGTCGGGAGCCAACGGATGGGCGGCACAGCGGCTGGCGGGACGTTTCTCAACCCAGCGCGATTACGACGGATCGCTGATGATTTCCGATCTGATGCCGGATGAATTCTACCTGAGCCTGGCCCGCGCGCTGCGCAAATACGATCGCGGTCACATTCAATACGCGCAGACCCTGGGCGGACGCGGGTCGCGCGATCCGGTGGAGGGACCGCGGCGCGATATCGACTTCGGCGGCCAACTGGCGCAGGCGAGCAATCGGCCGCTGATCTACAACGGCATCGTTCCCAACAGCACTAATCCCGAGGTGTTTCGCGCGCAGGCGCGCGTCGTGGACGAATACAATCGGCGCGGCGTAGCCCTGGTCGGGCATGCGGTGACCGTGCGTCTCAATATGCGCTGCTGCTTCCGCGAAGACTGGACGTTTTTCGACAACGTCGACGAATGGCGCGAGGCGCTGATGGGCGGGTTGGAAGAGCGCTTCGCGAAACTCAATGATCCGCGCCGGCGCGAGCGGCTGCGCTATATCTACGACCGCAGCCGCCAGCCTATTACCGCCGGCGACATCGCGAACTTCATCTGCCGAAAAATCCATCGCGATGAGCTGCGGGCGAGATACCAGGATCGCACCGCCGCCGATATCGCGCGCGCCGCCAACAAGCACGTAATCGACGCGCTGCTTGATGTTTCCGCCGAAGACGACTGGCGCACCGAATGGATCAGCGGCGTGTTCGACTCGCGTCCCGAGTACTGCAAGGAACTTCTCAGCCATCGCACGGTGGCGGGCTTTTCCGACGGCGGCGCCCATACCAAGTTTCAGACCATGGGCATCTATCCCACCGATCTGCTGACCTGGCTCGTGCGCGATACGCAGACACTGACGCTGGAGGAAGCACATTACCATCTGAGCTACATGCCCGCATGGGTGGCTGGCTTCACGGACCGTGGTGCGATCCGGGAAGGATTCGCGGCGGATTTGCTGGTCTATGACCTTGACCGGCTGGCGATCGAGGAACCCGAAATCGTCCACGATCTGCCGCCCAACAACGAATCGCGCCTGGTCCAGCGTGCGCGCGGCTATCGCTGGATCATGGTCAACGGCGAAATCGCCTTCGAGGATGGCAAGGACACCGGGAGCTATCCCGGCAAGCTGGTCCGCTGTTCGTGATGGATTCGGGCAGGGCGGCTCGCGGTGGCGCACAGGCGGCCGGGGATTGAGGTAACGTGATGTCCAGGAAAAAGGTTCTGATTGCCGGAGCTTCCGGCCTGGTTGGTTTTGCCGCTTTGCGGCTGTTCTCGCAGCTCGAGGACTGGGACGTTGTCGCCGTGTCGCGCCGCGCGCCGTTCGGCGCCGACCAGTATCGCGCCCGTTTCATCCCGGTCGATCTGCTCGATTCGCGCCGGTGCGCCGAAATTTTCGGCTCGATGTCCGATGTCACCCATGTCATTTACGCGGCAGTCAACGAAAAGGCCGGCGACCTGATTGGCGGATGGCGCGACCGCGATCAGATGCACAAAAACCTCGATATGATGCGCAACCTGTTCGAGCCGCTATCCGCAGCCGCCCGCAACCTTGAGCACGTCTCGTTTCTGCAGGGCACCAAGGCTTACGGCGTGCATTTGCGTGGCAACCGGATGCCGATGCCGTATCGCGAGCGCTACCAGCGCCATCCGGGCGACAATTTCTACTGGCTCCAGGAAGATTACATCCGCAATAAACAGTCCGGCCAGAAATGGCATTGGACGGTGTTCCGGCCCCAGCTTGTGATCGGAGCGGCGATCGGCAGCAACCTGAACATGATCGCAGCCGTAGGGGTTTACGCCGCGATCCGGCGCGAAGCCGGACAGCCGTTGTCCTATCCGGGCGGGCCGCGGCTGGTCACCGAGATGGTGGACGTTGACCTGATTGCCCGCGCGCTGCATTGGGCAAGCGGGGCAAACACCGCGCGCAACGAGATTTTCAATATCACCAACGGCGACGTATGCATCTGGCAGGACGTCTGGCCGGCGATTGCCGAATCATTGGGAATGGAACCGGGCGAGCCGCAGCCCTGCTCCCTGGAGCGCGAGATGCCCAAACATAGCGCGCAATGGGCGGAGATCGTGCGCAAGTACAATCTCAAATCGCCCGCCGACATGCACGCGTTTGTCGGCGAATCGTTCGCGCTGACTGACGGCGCTTTCTTTTACGGCGGCAGCAGCGAGGGCAGCGGTCTGCGCGCGACCCTGGTCAGCACGATCAAAATCCGCCAGGCGGGCTTCCACGACTGCATCGATACCGAAGATATGTTCCGCAAATGGTTCAAACGCTACCAGGATTTACGCTGGTTGCCGCCGGTGAATTAAGCGGTGGGCGGGATTCACGATTCCGTGGCGAGCTCCGCGATTGCGCGGGCGCACTCCACCGGATGAGTGAACATCGCCCCGTGACCGGCTTTGATCGATCGCATGGTTGGATTGTTGAGGCGCTGCGTGAACAGCGGATGGAAGCGCAGCGGGTGGATCGCCAAATCGTCTTCCAGAACGATAACGCTGGTGGGCGGGTCGAGCGCGTAAAACTCCTTCATCGGGACCGGCTCTGACAGCACCGCCATCTGATCGGGCACGATTGCCGCCATCACGAAGTCCTGCAGATCGCGCGAGGCGCCGTTGAGTTGGCGTTGGCGAAACCGCTCGGCCATCGATTCGCGCGTGCGCGCCATCCCCACTCCCAGGCCGCCGCTGCGGAAGACCTCCATTGCCGACTCGCCGTCGCGCATCACGAGCGCGGACATGAAGATCAGTCGCTTGATGCGGTCGGGCATTCTCACCGTGACGCCCGGCATAACGATACCGGCCATGCTGTGACCGACCATCACGACCTCGCGCAAGTCGCGCTGCTCGATATAACGCGCAACCGTGTCGATATGGACCTGAAGGGTAATCTTGTCGAGGTCGTAGGGATGTTCGCCGCGCCCCGCCAGATCAACCGCGAGAGCACGATGTCCGAGCTTTTGCAGCTGCGCGACGACGGCCGCCCAGCTCCAGGCGCCGAGGCTTCCTCCATGAACCAGCACGAAAGTTTCCGCCATGCTTGTCCTCCGGGTTTGCGGATTGGATTAGTTGTAGCATTGCCGCGCTTGCCTGAGCCAGCAGGATCTCATGTAGGAAGCCGCTGCCGCTCGGATTATGCCACTGGCTCCGTACAAGAATCTGCAGCCTCCCATCTTGCGGACTGGCTGAAAGCAAGTTTTCAGGGTGCGTGAAGGTTGGCACATCGCGCCAGTGTTCTGTAAAACAGTGAAGCGGGTAAGGAATCGTTTCCGGGACGTGGTGCGCCTATGAAGATCGCGTCGGCATTGATGCTTAATGAACATCAGCGGGGACTAATCAAGGCGGTCTGCCCGGACGCGCAGATCCTGTGCCCCACCGAGCGGCTGCGCAATCCCGTGGTCTGGGATTCCGAGGTGCTCGATCCGCTGATCAAGGATGCCGATGTGTTCATCGGCCATCGCGCGCGGCCGGGGTTGGCCGAATTCGCGCCGCGCCTTCGATGGATCCAGTTCCTCGGCGCTGGCATCGACCATCTCAAGATCACCGATTTGCTGCAGCAGGATCGGATCATCCTGACCAACGCCAGCGGCGTCTCCGCGACCTGGATCGCCGAATACGTGCTCGCATCGATGCTCCTGTTTACGCATCGCTTTCACGTCACGATGGCGGCGCAGCGGCGCCATGAATGGATCGGCTTTACTTCCTTCATGGCGGGAGTCGAAGCGATCCGCGGCAAAACTGTGGGGATTCTCGGCTATGGATCGATCGGGCGCGAGACCGCGCGGTTGTGTCAGGCCCACAGCATGGAAGTGCTGGCGCTCAAGCGTAATCCGCACCACCGCGCCGACAATAGCTGGGTCCGCCCCGGCATCGGAGATCCCGACGGCACGATCCCCAGCCGATGGTTCGGACCCGATCAGCGCAGCCAGATTCTGGCGTTGAGCGATTACGTTGTGGTCAGCCTGCCGCTGACTCCCGACACCCGCCATTTCCTGGGCCGGCGCGAGTTCGACGCGGTCAAGCGCGGCGCCTACCTGGTCAACGTCGGGCGCGGTCCGATCATCGATCAACCGGCGATGATCGAAGCGCTCAAGGACGGACGGCTGTCCGGCGCCGGGCTCGACGTCACCGATCCGGAGCCGCTCAATGCCGAAAGCGAGCTGTGGGACATGGAAAACGTGATCCTGACGCCGCATTCCTCGGGCGCTCGGAGGACCTACTACGATGTCGGCTGCGAGCTGTTCGCGGAGAACCTGCGCCGATTCATCAGCGGCGCCGAACTTATTAATCAGATCGACCGGCAGCATTGCTACTGAGAAGATACCGACTTTTGAGGAGACAGCACATGGAAGAGATGGGAGTGTTTCAGGCGATGCATATGGCGCGGGCGCTGCGGCGGCTGAAACCCGATCCAGTGCCCGACGATGCGATCGAAAAGATTATCGACGCCGGCGTGCGCGCTCCCACCGGCAGCAATCTGCAGAACTGGCGTTTTTTCGTAATCAAGGATGCGGAGCAACGCCGCCGGATCGCCGAAATCTATCGCGTTGCTATCGACCTCGCGGGCCGGGCCTACGTAAATCGCCAGGCGCCTCCTCATATGACGAAAGATCGCCAACAGAAGATGATGACGGCGGCGCGCTATCTGGCGGAGCATTTTGCCGAAGTCCCGGTCCTGATACTGGCCTGGTTAAAGATGACGCCGGACGTGGAAAATCCACAGTTGCCCGCCGATCAGATGCCGGTTTTCCTGCGCCTGAGCGGAGGTAGCATATTTCCCGCCGTACAAAACATGATCGTGGCCTGCGCTGCGCTGGGACTTGGCACCGTGCTTACCACGGTGCTGGCCTATAAAGAGGAGGAAATGCGCAAAATCCTGGGAGCACCAGCCGATCTGCGTCTGTATGCGGCCCTGCCCGTGGGCTATCCGATGGAAGGTTACGGCCATGGTCCGGTCAAACGCCTGCCGCTGCGCGAGGTAACCTTCCTGGATCGATACGGCAACAACTGGCCGCGCAAGTAGGCATGCCTGCGCCGGACAGGCTTTGCCTCCGCTGTCTATTGTTCTCTGGCGAGCCGCGGCAGAGGGTGGTCAGAGCACGTTAACCGACGGATCGCGAGTAACGAAGCGCGCCGGTTGTTCCACGGCGCGGACCGAGGCCATCCGCAGCGCGCGGCAGTTCGGTCAGTTGATGTAGTCGCGCGCGATCTTCTCCAGTTTGCGCTGACCATCGCCGCCCGCCGGCAGGATCTGATCGCCGAAAATCAAGCGATGGCAGCCGGCTTCCTCATACTCGGCAAGCATACGTTTTGGATCCGGCGATCTCGAATCCATGACTACAACCGAGATTTCGATCTGGTTGAAATCGCGGCCCGCGTCATCGCACATCCGGCGCAGCGTCGATAATTCCTTCTTGAGCCGCTCGGGCGTAAGGTAAACCGGCATCCAGCCATCGCCGATCGCGACCGTGTTGCGCAATGCGCGATCGCATTTCTGGTTGAAACCGCCCGCGCCGATATGTATCGGAGGGTAGGGCTTCTGGATCGGTTTGGGATAGCAGTAGACTTTGGGAAATTTGACGAACTCGCCCGAAAAGCTCGCTTCGTCTTTGGTCCACAATTCCCGCGCGGCCTTGAGGTACTCGACCGTCTGCGGCCATCGGCGCTTGAAGTTGCCGCCCATGATTTCGGTTTCCTCGGGAAACCATCCACCGCCCACGCCAAATATAAAACGGCCGCCGGAGTAATAATCGACGCTGGCCACTTCCTTGGCCATCAGGATCGGATGGCGTTCCGGAACCAGGCAGATGCAGGTGCCGATCTTGATGGTTCTGGTGACAGCCGCGGCGACGGCCAGAGCGACGAAGGGATCGGGAAACCGCTTGTAGCGCTCCGGTACATCACCGCCGGCGGGAAACGGCGTCACATGCTCAACGGGGATAACGGCATGCTCGCCGATAAAGGCCGATTCGTAACCCAGTGACTCGCAGGTGCGATAGTAGTCTTCGATGCTGATGGTCTGGTCGGTAATAACGCTCGCCACGCCTATCTTCATGATACTGCTCCGGCCGCGCCGAATTTGGTTCATCCTCTTATAACGCGACCGATCAATGGCTCCAAACGGAAAAGGCCGGGTAAAATAAGTTCCCAGCGGGACCGGAGCGCAGGCTGTCCCACACGGCCAGGGCAAATCTGGCTTTGTGCCGCGGTCTGATAGTACGCTGGATGCTTCATCGCGGGGAGAAATTTCAATGGCATTCGAGCCGGTCAGCTTTGAGCGCAAAAAGATCCTGATTACGGGCGCCACGGGGATGGTTTCGCGACCGCTGGTCCGCGAATACAGCAAGGTCGGCAAAGTTTATGCGATGGCGCGTTACGCAAGAGCGGAAGATCGCCGCGCGATCGAGGAACTGGGCGGCATCCCGATCGCCGCTGATCTGGAAGATCCGGAAACCTTAGCGGCGATTCCCGAAGATATCGACTACGTGATCAACTGCGCGGTCGGCAGATCGAACCGCTTCGATCGCGATTTTCCGGCCAATGCCGAGGGGGTCGGCTTCCTGATGGCGCGATGCCGGCGCGCCCGCGCCTTTCTGCACATGTCGACCACCGGCGTTTACGAATACCGCGGCCATCAACCGCGCAAGGAATCCGATCCGCTGGCCGACAATCATCGGGTGATGTCACCCACCTACTCGATTTCGAAAATCGCCGGGGAGAGGGTGTGCATGTTCGCGGCGCGCCAGTTCGGCATTCCCACCACGATCGCACGCCTGTGCGTTCCCTATGGCGATTGGGGCGGATGGCCGTACTTCCATCTGATGATGATGAAGAATGGCGCGCCGATCGAAGTCCATCCGGATCGGCCCAACTACTACAATCTGCTGCACACCGATGATTACATCGAAAAAATTCCGCGCCTCCTCGCCGCCGCCAGCCCTTCCGTAACGCTGACCAACTTTGCGGGCGAACCGCGGGTTTCGATCGAGCAATGGTGCGGTTATCTGGGCGAGCTGACCGGCCTGTCGCCGACCTACGTCGACAACCCGAAGGCGTTCGGCAGCCTCTGCCCCGACCTGACGCGGATGCAATCGCTGGTCGGCGGCACCAGGGTGGACTGGCGCGACGGCATTCGCCGCATGGTAGAGGCGCTTGCACCCGAACTGCTTTTGGAAAAAAAAGCGCCGACAAATTGATTTGATCGATTAATTGCGCGCGCCTCAGGAATTGGCAGTCACGCGAGTACTTCGATCTGGAAATCGCGTCCTTCCCAGCGCTGGCCGCGCGCCCACATGAACGTGAAGCGCAGCGGCGCTGACTGGCCCATCGGAACAGCTATGTCCACGAAATCAATTCCAAGAGCGGTGGAGACCGACTGCGTATCCGTAGCATGCCGCCATTCGTCAAGCGTCCAGTGCAGCATAAAGGGCTGGTCAGTCTGGACCCTCACCGTCACCGGCGCGCGCACCGCTCGCACCTGGCGATTGAATTTCCAGATCTCAGGCGGTTTGGGAGGGGAGTTGCGATAACGCTGCGCGACTTCCGGAATCAGATCAAACACGGCGCCGTCGCAGGCTGAGCGCAGCAGCTTCACGTACTCGGCATGCGCCCACATCAAAGGCATTGCCGAACCCGTGGGACGGCCGAAAAAGAGCAGGAATTCCGGCCGATCCGCCTCGTCCCAAATCTGTTCGGACAGCAAACCTCCGGATGACGCGAATTTCTCCATCGCGGCTATGTAGGGGCGCGCACTGCGGCCGGCCGCCATTTCATAATGGCCGCGTTCACCAGTCAGCAGCGGCCATGCCCGCCCGCGGCCCCAACCTTTGAACGGACTGCCGTCATCGCCCTCCCCGTACCCGTCGTGGTTGTATCGACGCCAGCAGGGGCCGAAGGGCGTATCCACTTTCAGCAGCGCGTCGATGACCTGGAGCGAATCCTCGATTAAAGTGTCGCCGGGCTTTCGTATTCCGTATCGCACCAGTTCCAGGAAACCAGCGTCAACAATCTCCCTGGCTTGAAACAGCGCCCGCTTGCCCGGAGCGCGGTTACGAATGAGTAATATGCCCCGATTCGGATCCTTGTCAGGCTCGACGTCGTCCGGCTCCACTGGATTGATGCGAATGTAATGGCGCCGCACGCCGGGCAACAGCACGCCGTCGGTCGTTACCGTCCAGTCCTCGATGTGCGCTTCGAGAAAATCGGCGTACTGCTGGAGAAACAACGAGGAAACCTCGTCACCAGCGGCGCGCGCGAAACCGGCGGCGCAAACCAATGCCGCGATGTTGCTGGCCAGAGTTGACGGCGACAAGCCGCTGTTCTCCTCCCATCGCTCCTGCGGTGTAACCGGTCCCTTGGAGATCAGGTAGGCCGCCGCGTTCATAACCATCGGATAGGGATTGAAATCCACCAGCGCTTCGGCCTGCCATAAACGCCACGCCAGCAGGATCGGCAGCGCGACTTCGTCGAGCTGGACGCCGCGCCAGTACGGTTCGCCGTTGATCCAGAAGTTCTGGTAAAAGCCGCCGTCGGGCAATTGCAGGCAGGCCAGGTAGATGAGCGCCCGCACCGCGACCTCGGTGTCGCCTGAGGCCATCAAACCGGTGGCGGCGTGGACCAAATCACGCGTCCAGACCAGGTGGTAACCCCCGAGGTCCTCATCGCCGCGCGACTCGCCCCACGGAATTCCTAAAGAGGCGATGATGGCGCCGGGAAATCTCTTGTCCTCATGCGAAAGCAGCAGGTTGTGGCTGGCCCGATAAAGCTGTCCGGCGTCCGCCGCATAACCGTCAAGCGGCAGCGCGCGCTCGCACGCCCTGCCCCACTCCGTGTTGAAGCGCGCCTGATTTACCTGGTAGGGAACGCCCAGCGATTGGAACAGGGTGGTGACCGCGCGATGCAGACTGTCGCCAAAAGCCAGACCGACTGTGAACTCGCGCGTCTGGCCGATATCCAGTTCCCCGGTCAACGCGATATTACCAGGCCCGGCACAGTCGAATTCGTAATCCATCTCGAAATTGTCGGCCAGATCCTGCCATCCGTCGGTGCTGCCAACGTACCCGCACGAACACCGGAGGAAAGGAATCGTCGCGCCTAACGCAAGCCAGGTGCTCCCACGATGCGCAGTCAGAATCATGCGGCCGGCGACGTCGGCTACGTTGCCCAGGTTGCCCCATCCACCCACTTCCAGGTGCGGCGCGAGCAGTACGAACAAACGCAACTGAGGCAGCAGTGCCCGCGTGCCTTCCAATCGGGTTCGCATCAGCATGCACGCCCGGCGCGGATCGGCAATAACTTCCTTAACCAGGCGGTAACGCCCATGACGATCGGTGTTGACCAGCTCATATCCCAAGGCGTACGGCTCCGGGCGCATCATGCGGGAATCGAGATGGCGCCGCTCGTCGTGGAAAAAGGTCTCGCCGTCGGTAATGAGAAATTGAAGATCGCGGATTTGCGGCCGATCGATAGTGGGGTAGAAAACCTCGCTGACTACGCCACCGGAAAGCGTGTACCACACGCCGCTGGCAACCGCGTGCGCAGTGCCGACACCGTCCTTGGCGCCCCGCGTCCATCGCGGCTCGATGCCGGGACCGCCGAATGCGGGATTGCTATTTCTGATTACAGCCACGCAACCGATTCTTTCCGCCTTATTCAGCTCTCTTCCAGCCCGCTGCCGGCGCAGGCGAACTCCAACAGCGTGCATGGCGGGAGACGAGGGTGAAACCGACCACTACAAGCAACCACTAATGATTCAAGGAAGGAACTGGCGAGTTCCGGGCGGGGTCGCCCCGCTACGTCGCCATGTAGCCATCTGGGTAAGGAACGCTCCGGTGATCTCGGCCTGGTGCGCGACGGGCGGAACTGGATGATCGCGCATCCACATCGACTCAAGCCCCAATGCTGCGCAGACCCTGCCGAGCGCATCAGCGCGCATTGTATCCGCAGTGATAAACGAACGTACGCCGATTTTCACGGCTTTTCCCCGCGAGGTTTTGGATCCGCTTTTTCTGCCGCGAATTGCACGATATCGGGATGAGTGTTGGCGTATTCGCGGGCGAATTCAAGTTGCATCGCGCTCTCCGCGTGCACTTCCATTAGCGGTTCGCCTCTGGCCGCGACGTCGCCGACATTCTTGAGCAACAGCACGCCGGCGGAAACATTGGCCGGCGCCCCCGCCAGTTTGGCGATGCGCGCGATCTCCCAGCAATCGAACTCGCTGATGCGGCCTTCGCCGGAGGATTTTATGGTTTCGCAATAAAGAGCCGGCGGGGGCAATTGGCGGGCCCCCTGGGCCTCGACTATCCGCTGGAATTGGCGCAGCGCCTCACCCGAGTCCAGCACTCGGCGCGCGGTCGCATATCCGTAAGGAGCAGCAACGTGGTCGGTCATCTCCAGGATGCGAGCGGCCAGATGCAGCGACTTTTCACGCAGGTCCGCCGGCGCTCCCGGCTCGCGTCGGAGGACCTTCATCACATCCAGGGCCTCCAGCCTGGGGCCGATGCCGCGGCCAATTGGTCCGAGCGCGGCGCTGATTACGATTTCGACGCGTACCCCGATCCGCGCCGCTACCACGCGGAACAAATCCGATAATTCCCGGGCGGCGTCGGCAGTTGCGATCTTGGCTGTGCGGCCAACTGGAAGGTCAATCACGACGTGAGTTGCGCCGACCGACTTTTTCTTGGCCAGAATCGAGGCAACCATCTGCGCCTCGGTATCAACCTCCATCGGCCGTTCGACCGTGATCAGGATGTCATCAGCCGGGGCGAGATTGACGGCGCCGCCCCAGGCTATACATCCGCCCGTGCTCTCCACGATTTGGCGCAAACGACTCGCGGACAACGCCACCTCCGCCATCACTCCCATCGTGTCAGCGGTTCCCGCGGGACTGGTGATCGCGCGCGACGAGGTCTTGGGCATCTTCAGACCCAGGGCGGTGATGATTGGCACCACGATCATGGTGGTGCGATTGCCGGGCACCCCGCCCACCGAGTGTTTATCCGCGATCGGTCCGGGGCCGAAATCGAGCGTTGCGCCGGTATCGATCATGGCCTGTGTGTAATCGACCACCTCCACGCTATCCAGCGTCTTGAGGGCGCAGGCCAGAACGAACATCGTCAGTTCCACGCGGGAGTAACGATGAGCGCAAATGTCGGTCAGGATTTCGTGAAAAGCGCCGCGGCTTAGCCGTCCCCCCCGAAGCTTGGCACGCACCAGGTCAACACTCTCAGGCGCGGTCGCCAACGTGGCCGTAACGGCGCAACCCTCGGGCAGGCCGAGGTCGTGAAACGCCTGTTCGCTCAACCCGATCTCATCGGGCTGGACGAGCAGGTCAGAGCAGAAGTTGAGTACACCGACGACCTCGCGCATGTCACCGGTGACCGGATGCACCCCGCGGACCTGCGCGCGATCCAGTGGATTGAACCCCAGATTGCCGTTGCGCACCGCGTTCTGATGAATCGTGATCACGTGTTCGCGCAGCGTATCGATCGGCAGATGCTTGACCTTGAACATGAGCTGCTTACGCCAAATGGGCCCTTACCTGAAAACCCTGAGCTTCATCCGGCGCAACTCGCCGCTTTTCGGCTGCTTCAGGCCGAGGTCGCGTGGCCGCGCGGCTCCCGGAGCGAACCAGCACCAAGCCAAATCCTATCATTCCCGTCCTCCACGTGTTCATACCGCGGCACCGGAATAAAAAAATCCCCGGTTGCGCGTCCTCGCGCAACCGGGGATCCACGGTCAATGTCCTGACCAGATTAGCTGGCCGCGAGCTGGCTTTGCGCCTGTTTGGACGACGGCACCTCGTACTTGCAGATGAAGCCGCTGCGCGACCATGCGATGAACGACGGCAGGATCAGAACGCCGGCGAACATGTTGGTGAACATCAGGAAGGTCAGCAGCACGCTCATCTGATTGTGGAAGAGCAACGGTGAAAACGCCCACGGCACAATACCGCCGACCATGACCGAGAAGGTCGAGAACACCGCCGCACCGGTGGCCGATATGCCCGTGATGATCGCGTCCTCGACGCTGACGCCGCGCATGACCTCGTCCTGAATGCGCGCGACCACATAGATTCCATAGTCAACGCCAAGTCCGATACCCAGCGAAATGACCGGCAGGGTATCGATGGTCAGGCCGATATCGCGCAGGCGCATGTAGATGAACGCCGCGAAATTCGCCAGCACGCAGGAGAGCACGAACAGGATACCTGCCACGATCGAACGGAAGGCGAGCACCGAGAAGACGAAGATCACCAGCAGCACGAACGTGATGTTGATCAGGTCGAGCTTGAACAAAACGTCGTTGGCCGCCGCGTACAGACCGGCGATACCGCCCATGTACAGCACCTTCACCTTGGACAGGTGGGGATTGGTAGCTACGTACTTGGCCACGAAATCCTGCAGCCCCTTGGTGGCGTCAGCCAGGGTCGTGTAGGTGTGATCCTTCATCAGGATCCGGATACAGGTGTCCTGCGCCGCGGTGCTCGAAATGAATTGCTCCATTTCACCTGGCGCCGTTCCGCCCAAAAACAGATACCACAGGTTACCTGACTGCTGCGGATTGCGCGGAATCGCGAAGAATTTCGGATGCGCGTAATGGAACATCTGGTCGAAGGGGCGAATAATAGTCGAACCAAACGAGATCACCTGCTTCATCCGGGGGTCGGTCAGCATGTAATCCCGCATGTCGTCCGCCATCCGCAGCACGTCCGGACCCAGCACTGATTGGGGATCAGGATAGGCCGGCGTGGTCAGAATCACCCAGCCTTCATCGGTTGGGAAGTAATCCGAAATCGCCTTGATATCCTGGTTGACCTTGCTATTGGCCTTGTAGAGCGGGGTACCAGGCGTTGAATAGCCGATCTTGGCCCGTTCACCCGCGGCGATGCCCCACGCCATGATGCCAGCGGCGAACAGCAGCAGTACACCGCGCACTTTGCCGGGAGTGACCGGAATCTGCACCAACGCCGATAGCGCAGTCTTGAGGAAGTTGGGCGTGAAGTCGTTCCACAGCTTCTCGCCGAACGCGCCTCCCTTGAGTCGGGGAACAGGGGAGAAGCTCAGGAAGATCGGTTCGAACACGAATACCATCGTCAAGCTCGACGCGAGCCAGACCGCGCCCGCAAGACCGATATGATGGAGAACCGGGATACCGCCGAGTGACACGAAAATGATTCCCGCGATATCGGCGATGATCGACAGGAATCCCGGCGGTAACATGTAGTTCGTAGTGGCAACGATCGCGACGTACTTGTCCTTGCAGGCGTCAAGCTCATTGTAGTAGCGCCCCTGCCACTGAATACCGTGACTCAGATCGCGGGCGGTCAGGATGAACGGGATGACCAGCATGACGGGGTCGAAGTTGTAACCCATCCAGCCAACGAATCCCAAACCCCAAACCGCCGACAGGGTGCCGGTTACGATCGGCGCCCACCAGCGGCTGCGATGGCCAAGGCTGATATACAGCAACAGGATCATCGCGAGGACCGCGGCCGCGAAGCACAACGCGATCCATTTCAGGTAGTGATAGCCGTAACCACGGACGATCGGTTCACCCGCCACGTAAATCTGATGATCCGGGTCCTGGTATTTCGCTACGATCGCCTGGATGCCGTCGAAGAGTTCGCGATAGTCCAGCGACTCCTCGTTGAAAGAGGCCATGATACTGGCCGCTTTATAATCCGAGCTGATAAATTGCCGCAGTTCTTCGCGATGGGCGAACACGTGTTTCCTGAGGTCGTCGATAGCGGCCTTGGACGTCGGCACCTCGGGATACATGTAAGGCTTGGTGTCCAAACCGCCGGGAACCGCTTCGGCGTAGGCAAGGCGATAGGAGGAGAGCGATTTTACTTCCTGGTGGTTAACGCCGGGAAGACGGTCGACGTCGCTGGTGATATCCTGGATTTTCTTCAGCGTGGGATAGTTGAAGATGTCGCCCTTCTTCACCCTTACCATCATGATCAAGGTCTGGGCGCCGCCGTAGTTATGGTACTTGCGGTAGAGCTCGACATTGCGGTGGTTTTTGGGGAAGAAATCCGCAAATTCAGTGGCAATTTTCACCTTGCTCACGCCATAGATCATGAACAAGCTGATCGATACCAGCAGAATTCCGATCGGTACCCGCCAGCGCAGCACGAACTTGCCGATCCCGCCCAAGCCTTCGGTGGAACGGCCTTCAACCCTTTCCATCACGCCGGGTGGGAGCCGGAAATGCATCGAATCCCGCCACCTGGTCTCGCCGGTGGCCTCGTTAACCGACTTTATCCTGTCCTCAATTTCGGATGCCAACGCTCTCCTCCATGTAGCGCGCCAAAACCACCTGCGCCTAAACCTGATTTGTGACGAAGGCTTGCTTAGCGTGATTCAATAAAAATTCCAAGCCTTTAGCGTGTTCTGAGTCCGGCAGACCCGCTGAGAGTGTTCCCGCGTCCTTTGCCCCGGGAGTTTTTCACAACCCCGAAGGTCATCCTTTTTGCCATTTTCCGGTTACGATGTCCAATGCTTGAGGCCCTGTCAGGGGAAAGCCAATACTTTACAAGGCCCGATCGGGATTGCACGAACTCTGGAGATACCTGGCGGCGTGCTCACTCCCCAAGCGGTTCCAAGCATCGCCTAAAGCCGCCCGCCACTTAAAGAATTAAGCTAGCCTAAACCAACGCCCGAATTACTGTCAACAAGATTCTTCAACAAATCGTCGCGGACATTTAATGATGTCGGCGCAAAAGTCAGCCTCAATTATTCAACCGTTACCCTGTCCGATCGGTCGACTCCCTGATCCAGTCCAGGTACTGCGGCAAACCCTCCTTGATTTCGAGAGCGATTATTTCGGGGACTTCATAAGGATGCAATTGTTGGATCCGTGCCTGCACTGCAGCGCAGTGGCTGGCGCGCGTCTTGATCAGCATCAGATGCTCGGCGGCGTCCTCGACCGCTCCCTGCCATCGATAAATCGATCGGATCGGCCCGACCAGGTTGGCGCAGGCTGCCAGGTGTTCCTCAACCAGCGTCCGCCCAATCAGCGCCGCGGTCGATTCGTCCGGGACGGTAACCAAAACTACGATGGGGCCGTCCTCTTTCGAAACAACCATCGGACACCTGCCTCTCGGGACAGCCGTTTGCGGAGCTCGCGCGCGGTGCAGCGATATTTGAACGCCTTACGCCCATTGATGAACAACACCGGAACCTCCGTCCCGAAACGTCCCTCGAGCTCCGGGTTGCCATCTATATCGATCTTGTGCAGCCGCAACGCAAGCTCGGCGAGTTGTGCGGAAATCACCTCTTCCATTTCGCGGCACAGATGGCAGTCCGCCCTGTTATACAGCGTCAACTCGATCATGGCGATTTACCGCCTATTTTTAAGCAGCCCCATCTCGCGCAGCAACCCCGCGGTCGCCGGACAACTGGTCGGGTCGGTTGCGCAGATCCTTTGTTCCAGGTCCGCGGCGAGGAAAGCCAGGTCCGACGCCCGGTCGATATCGTACCACCAGCGTCCGATCCGGTAAGGAATTCGCAGCCGGCGCAGACGGCGCACGGTCTGCCTTAATACTCCCGCACCACCCCAGTCCAGGTCGCCAAAGATATCGGGCAGCGCACCGCGAATCCCAATCAGGTAATAACCGCCGTCAAGCGCCGGAGCGACCACCACCGGCACTTCGCGCAAGTCCTTGATACTTTCACGAATAAATGAGAGCGGCAGCGAGGGGGTATCCGCACCCATCAGGATAGCGCCCGCCGACGAGTAACGCCTCAACACCCGGGCCATCCGCTGGCCCAGATGACCTTTCCCCTGACTCGTCAATTCCGCGCCAAAGCGCTGTGAAAGATAGTCGAAGTAAGGGCTGGATTCGGCCCGATCCCCGGCCAACACCAGCCGGCAACTTCGCAGCTTAGCCGCCTTCGCCAGGCAGTCGACGATGAAAGCGCCGGCCATCCGCGCAGCACCCTCTGCTCCCAGCGCTCGAATCAGGCGCGTCTTGGTCTGACCGGGGACTGGCTCGCGGGCAAATACGATGAGAGCGGGCCGCGGCCGGGGTTGCAACCATCCGTTCTCCAGCCGCCTCATGATGTTATTTGACGGTATCGGGGACAAGCAGATTGATCGGAATCGCCAACGTCTTGATCAGAAGATGGCTAATCGAGGTGATTGGAGCAGGCAACACCATCGGATTGCTTATCGGCCCCTGGACGTGAAAGTAGGCGGCGACAATACCGGATTGACTTTGGGCCAGCCGCGTTCCGATCAGTGGAATTTTATTGAAGACTGTGTCTAGAAGCTGAAACGGACGCATCCCAATCATCATATTCATCTCGCTTTGGGCCAGATTGATCTTGCCGGCCGCGGTAATTTTCAACACCGGCCCATCCAGCATAAAGTCGCTGGTCTCAAAGGTGCCCTGTTCGCCGATAAAACGGGCGCTCATGGTTCGGAAGGGTACGCCTTTGACGCGTGGATCAGGAATCTTGGCATTAAGCCATTCACTCACATCCACCAGCGAAAGCATCCGCGACAACAGTTTGAGTTTGAGCAGAACTCCGTTGCTCACGGTGGCCGACAGACTGCCGGTCAAGGTATTGAAGAAATCGTTATCGGTATCCGCCCAGAGATCGGCGTCGGATGACAGCCGGCCGGTGGCCACCGTTTGAATACCGCCCAGCGCTTCCAGTTCGGCCATATCAACCTCGCGCGCAGCGGTTATGATATGCACCCAGTCGTCGCGCCGCCGCCCGCTCAGGTCCATCGTAAGCCGGCCACCCATCGCATCGGCGCGGATGTCGTAAACCCGCCAGTTATCCGCATTGCGTTTGAAGCTGGCCTTAAGCGACGTCATCTGGAGCCGGGATAGATTGGCCTGATCGGCTTCGATGTGGCCCTCGAACGGAGTGTTGTCGACTTTGATCGGAGTTTTCGGGGTCCAGGGCAAGCGCACCGCGGATATCGCTTCAAGGTCCAGCTTTTTGGCGTGCGCGTCGATTCTGACCAGGGGCTTGCGGATATCGGCGATTGAAACCGTCATATTCAGGGGCGAGCCCTCGAAAGTCGCCCCGTCCATGGCCAGGCTCCCGCCGTCACCCTTTAGCATGACCGTCGCCGGTTCGATTAAGATCACCGGGGAGCGCAGAAACGCGAACCTGACCTCTCCGGGACCTAAACCCAAATTGCCCTCGACCCGGTATTGCGGCCCGGGGCTATCCTTGACTTTGGTAATGGAAAGCCTGCCGTTGGCGGGCGCACGGACATCCATCATGTCGAGCGCAATCAGGTGCGGGAGCCACTCCTGCGCGTTTATCTCATGCACCTGGAGGTCAAGGTTGGTCAGCGCGTACGCACCCGGCCTAATCCGCTCAATCCGACCGCTCACCAACAGGCTTCCATGCTGCGGCGCGAGATTGAGCCTTTCAATCACGATTGCATCCGGCAACAGCAAAATGGTGCCGCCGGAAAGCTTTAATTCAGAGGGCACCGAGGCCACCCCAACCGTCACATCGCGCGGCTGCACCACGGCTCTGTAGCTGGGGCTTGGGGAAGGCGCGAAGTTGGTCAGCTCGCCATGCATTTCGACCTGAGCCGCCGCCCGGCCCTGCAATTGATCGATGCGCTTCAGATACTCTGCCGGAGCTCCCGTCAGTTTGCTCCGCAAGGCGCTGAAGAGTTCGCCGGTATCGAGGTCGCCGGCCAGCCGGATCGCGTACGGCAGGCGCGCCCCCGCATGCAACAAATTCCCGCTTATGTTGATTTCGTTAAGAGTGGATCTGCCGAAGCTGGCATGGCACTGGGTGATCCGGACCAGACCGTCGGCGTAGTCGAGTTTCCCGTCCAATTCGGCCAGCGGCGGCATCTCAGGCAGGCTCAAGCTGAGGCCGTCAAGGGTGGCCTTCGCGGCGACCTCACGGAGCAGGATATCCGCCGAGGGCGCTTCCAGATGCTTGAGCGTGGTGTTCAGGGTCAACTGCTCCAGGATGATTCGGCCGGCCGAAAGCATCCGGCCATAATCCGAAACCCCGACCGGCATTATCCTGGTCCGCGCCAGTATCGATCTGATCTGCTCCGCGGCCAGGCTGATCGGGGCGAAGCGGGCGCTGATATGCAAATTGTCGGGGGGCAGCGGCGTGATATCGGCCGCGCCGGAGAGCATTTCCTGACCGTCGCTGCGGATCGCAAAGCGGGCCACCTGCAAACCCTGCAAAGAGTGCGTCAGATGCGCGCTTACCATCAGGTCCGCCATCTGAATCGGTCGGGCGAGCAGCGGACTTGCGATTTGCAAATCCGTGGTCCGGGTGAGCGCGAGTCCCCTGACGATCCCGTCAGAGCGAACCAGAAAAGTCAGGTTGCCCTGAACGTTGCCTTGGAGATTGAGGTTTTTAGTCGTGAAATCATGAAGTTGCAGGTCCCAAAACCACAATGAGCCGCGCGCGAACGGCACCTCGGGACCGTCCATCTCTGGCGCCAGCACCAGGTTGGCGCCGAGTTCGAAATTGGGCAGCGCCACCCCTCTGAACATGCCCATGATGCGCAGGCGCCAAGCCGAAGCCGCGTAGGTGTGGGTTGCGGTCACCGCGGCGTCTTCGAACAGGACCCGCCCGTCGCGGTCCTCAACAGTCGCCGCCGACATCACAATCTGGCGCGTGACATTGGACAAACGGATCAGCCCCCACCGCAGGTCACGGACTGAATCGGGGTCCAGAACCGGCATCGGCCCGGGCGTCACGGAACGCATCGGCAAAATCACTTTTGGATGGTCAATCGACACGGAGAGAAACGGCAACCCGCGATGGAAGATCAAAGTCCGGTAACCGCACGTCAGCCTTATCCGGTCGAAGCGAGCGACGGTCAGATCGCCGTTAAGCAGGCGCACCGAGTCCAGAGTGATAATAACGTGAAAAGAAATTTCAGTGGTCAGACGCCTGCTGATCAGATCCAGACCGGTCTGGGCCTTGACCGCCGATCTGATTCGCTGGTCGATTTCTCTGGGACTGAGACGCTTGACTGCGGACCACGCGGCGAACACCACCGCCAGCGCCAGAGCAATTAAGCTACCCACCACGATGAGCAGGAGCTTGCGCATCAGGGATTTAACCTTCGGCCGAAGCCTTTTCCTTTTGCCACCGGTGGCTAATCCAATGAAGCGGAGAGCGCTGCTCACCGTTATCCGACTCCGCCACCCAGTCAGGAAAAGTGGAAATGCTTAGCGGGGCCAGAATATCATTCTCCAACAAAAACGATGATATGAATTAATGCTAATTGATATCCAACTGGCGCCGCTCCCGATTCTCCAACCGTTGCAGCAGTTGCTGAATGTTCTTGACCTCCACCACCTGCCACTGACCGTCGGCATTGCGCGCCATACGGATGTCCCAGACCTGGCCCTTGCGGTCTCGAAAGCGGGTGTAGGCGGTATTACCGTTGTTATGCATCAGCACCAGAGCTCCCGCCACGGCAGCCAACGGCATCTGTACTTCCCTGGCGCCATTGTCGACTTTCTGCTTGGCCCATGACTCGACCAGGTTGGCGGCGGGTGCGGAAAGTAACTGGACCGCGCCCCGGCCGATGAAGTCGGCCAGCGGATCGCCTGACCCCGCCTGATTCTGCACCATCTGCATGCCGGCGTTGCGGACCACGCTTTGAAAATCGACGAACTGGGCGGCCCGGTCGCCGTTGCGGGCGTCGATCGCCATCTTTAATTCAAGTACGGCGAAGGTAGGGGTTTGCGGAAGGTAGAAGATGGCCCACGCGGCCACCACGCTTAGGACCAGGACAGCCGTCCAATGGCGCAATAAGAAACGTCCCATAATCTTTATTGGCGGTTATTACCTGTGACTTTTTCTCCGGCCGATCGTCTCCCCGAATATCAATATGCTTAACACGATTCGCGCCCGAACCGAATCACCCCGCCACGATGGCTTCGCACGCCAGCCATCGGTAATCTGAAGGACAACTCTGATGCAGTCAGTCTCCGCCATCCAGGTCTTTGGTGTTGCGAGCGCAAATCTCAGGCGTCTTCGGCGAATTCTCGAAATTGCTTTGGTGGTTTTACTGGGGATACTGGCGTTGACGGTGAACATCCGCCAGCGCCCCCTGATTGATTGGGATGAGGCCACCTACGCACAGGTCGCGCACGAAGCGCTGCATAGCCATCGGATTTTCGATTTGACGTGGAACGGCGCCCCCTACGTTAAAAAGCCGCCTCTGCTGTTCTGGATGGTGGCGGGATCGTTTCGCTTGCTGGGCGAAAGCGAACTGTCGGCGCGTCTGCCGTCGGTGATTGCCGGCGTCGGCACCCTGGTCCTGCTCTATTTGCTTGCGCTGCCTGTAATCGGTGAGCTGGGCGGTCTTCTGGCCGCCATCATTCCTTTGAGTTTCTACTTTTTCGTTGCGCGCGGTGGCCGGGAATGCGCCACCGACGCGCCGCTGATTTTTTTCAGCACTTTCGCGATCTATGCTCTGAGCCGCGGCCCGCATCGGCGCCTGTGGCTGACCTTGTCAGGCGCCGCTTGCGGTCTGGCGATTATCAGCAAGGGCCTGGCGGGACTGTTACCGCTGATCGTGGCGGGCGGCGCTTTCCTGATTATTCCCGGTTTTGCCGAAGTGGGTCTGAGCGCATTGATTTGGATGGCGGCCGGGGCGGCAGTGACTGCCGGACCCTGGTGCGTTTACCAGGCTCTGTTCAATTATCCGGCCTTTCTGGCCAACTTCGTTGGCTACGAAACCTTGCGGCGCGTTACCTCCCATCTGGAGGACGATCAGTTGGGCGCCAATTTCGCGCTGGTCACTTTTGGCACTGAAATCAGGCATCTGTGGCCGCTGCTGCTCCCGCTCGCGGCCCTGACCATCGGCGGTCTGCGCGCCGGATTGAAACCCGCACTCAGCCGAATCCCTTCACCCATCTGGTTGTGGCTGTTGTGGTTGATTGTGACCCTGGCCGCTGCGTGCGCCGTCCAGACCCGTCTGCCATGGTACATTCTGCCTGCCCTGATCCCCACAGCCTTGTTGGCAGCCGCGATTCCCGCTTACGCTCTGCGCGACGGGCGTATCCGCCACGTCTCAGGCGTTCTGGCGATAGCGGCGCTCGCGCTGATGGCAATCCATGCGCCCCGGCGATGGAGGATGATCAATCATGCCGCGGAGCATCAGCGCGCAATGAGCATGCCCAGCTATGTGCTGGCGATGAAGGCGCGCGCGGCCAACCTGGCGGACCCCGGCGGCGAGCTGTTCTTTGCCGGCACCCCGCTGCCCACACTGGTCTATTACAGCGGCATGCGATGCAACTTCGTTGAGACGTCGGAACTGGCTCATGTTGAGTTGGTGGGCGCCGCCGCCGTGCCCGACGCGATCCGCTCCCACGATCTGATTCTGCTCGATCCCGGGGGCAGAGCCCAGGTGCTCGGAAACCTGGACCAGGAATGGCACTGGACCCACGAAACTCCCGCCGCCCTGCCACCGATCAGCGGCCCCATGTCAAAGGCTGACTAGCCTGGCGGGAGAGCGCGGCGCGCAATGGGAACTGGCGTTGGATTGACGCGGCGCCTTCTGGAAATAGGGGATGGGTCAAGCTCCCTTGGCCGCCGCGGGCGTAACACCGAACGATGAAGCGCTTATGGAACAAGGTGTAGATCTATCTGACAAAGCTGTCGTCGTTACCGGCGCCGGCCGGGGACTGGGCGCGGCGGTGGGCAGGGCGGCGGCCGCCGCGGGCGCCGCCGTGGTGGTCAACGATGTGGACCCGCAACCTGCCGAGGAGTGTGCCAACGCGATCCGGGCGGCCGGCGGCCGGGCTGTGGTCCACGTTGCGGATATAACCGTCTGGTCGCAGGCCGAGGCTCTGATCGAGCGCTGCCTCCACGAATTCGGAAAGATCGACGGCTTGGTGAACAACGCCGGCGTGCATCTGCCGCAACATTGTTGGGAGATGGACGAGGCCAAGGTGCGAAAGACCCTCGAGGTCAATGTGCTGGGGACATTGGCGTGCTCTGCACGAGCGCTCAAAGCCATGCGCGCGCAGCGCTTCGGTTCGATCGTCAATACCACGTCAGGCTCGCAGATGGGTCATGAGTATCGCCCCGATTACGGCGCCAGCAAGGGCGCGGTGTCGTCGTTCACCTTCACCGCCGCGGTTGAGATGAAGGGGACAGGTGTGCGCGTCAACGCCGTCTCTCCCAACGCCGAGACCCGTATGCTCGACGACCTGGACAAGTTCATGCTGGCGCGGGGCGAATGGCAGCGGCCGTCGCTGCCGCCGCCCGAACACAATGTGGGCATGCACTTGTATCTGCTGTCCGATCTCTCGCGTCATGTTACCGGGCAGATCATTGGATTGAGAGCCACTGGAGAACTGTACATCGCCAGCCACCCGGCTATCCTGCTGCCAACCGCGAAAGCTCCACAAGGCGTTTGGACGGCGCGGGCAATCGGCGAAGCAATCGACCAGGGACTGGTGGCGTCCCTGCAGCCGCTGGGCTTCAAGCGCCTTCGACAGCCAATCGTCGAACGCTGAGCGGCTTACCAAAGCATCCGCCGGGTTGGGAAAAAAATTCGCCGGCGGGCTTTCCTTTCATGAACCAAAGCGGATCGCAGGACTTTTGCTGTTTTGCTTTCCCTGATCCCTGCTTCTCTGGCGGTTACGCCGAGGTGTTATCCGGCGCGCAGGTTTGACAATGCGGTTTTGGTGTTTCAATAGTCTTGCGACCGGGAAGAAAAGGAGGACGACGCGATGGCAAGCGCCAACGGCAGGCTTTCGGGGAAGGTCGCGATTATCACCGGGGCCAGCACCGGCTGCGGCCCAGTCATGGCCAGACGTTTCGTGCAGGAGGGCGCGCGCGTCCTGCTCGCCGCCCGGCGCGAGGAACTGGTCCTGCAAGCGGCCCGCGACGCCGGGCAGGGCGCTGTAGGGATGCGCGCCGACGTCACCCGCGAGGAAGACGTAAGCGCGATGGTGGAGCGGGCGATGAAGGAGTTCGGCCAGGTCGATATCATGCTGAATAACGCCGCGGCGCCCGGAGTGGACAAGTACGTCTGGGAGCAGACGCTGGAGAACTGGAATGCGACCATCGCGATCGACCTCACGGCGGCGATGCTGTGCACCAGGGAGGTGCTCAAGCGTTCGATGCTTGAGCGCAGGAGCGGTTCAATCGTGAATTTCTCGTCCACCGCGGGATGGAGCGGGATACCGCGCAAGACCCACTACTGTTCGGCCAAGGCGGCGCTGCGGGCCTTCACCAAAACCGTGGCACTCGAGGTCGGGCCCTATGGGATCCGCTGCAACTGCCTGGTGCCGGGCGGGATCGACACCGAGCTTTGGCGCAATTACGGCAAACGCATGGCGGGCGAGCAGGGAATCGACTACGAAACCTGGCGGACCCGCAGCCTTCAGGCGGTGCCGCTGCGCACCATCTCACAACCCGAAGACATCGCCAACCTCGCCTTGTTCCTGGCCAGCGACGAGAGCCGGACCATCACCGGCCAGTCGATCAACTGCGATGCCGGCGGGTACATGGTCGGCTGAGGGTGGATATTTCCGGCTAATACGTTTTTGCCGGAGTAAGAAACATCGGCGGTCTGGGAGTCTGCGTGAAGTCGAAATCCTGGCAGAGATCGCCAAGCAAGGGAAAGTCCTCCCGCACATCCGGACGGCTGTCAGGCCGGCCATCCGACAACGGGTCCAAACGCTGACCCTGAACGAACAGATCCTCGACGAATTTGACGTAAGCATCGTGACTGTAGATTTGATGGTCGATATAGCCGCGTTTGGCAAACGGACTGATCACGATCCCGGGAACTCGCAAGCCGTAACCGGCGCCGTCAACCGCCGGAGGTGGAACGTGATCGTAATAGCCTCCCCAGTCGTCCCATGAGAGAAAAATCACGGTGTGGTACCAATCGGGCCCCTGCATGATCGAATTGATAAGCCCGGTGACATACTGCTCTCCGGCAGCGATCGAATTCGGCGGGTGCTCACTGACCTCCCAGGTCGGAACGACCCAGGAGACGGAGGGGAGCGGTCCCTCGATCGCGTCGACGTAAAAGTCGGCCAACGACTTTACATTGCCGGTTTCGCCGTCGTTGTGGACGGTATCGAAAAACGGCAACGGGTTCCAGATACTGGGAGTCTGATAGTTCAGCGGCTTGCCGACGCACGGGGCTTCGTCGTCGCAATCGGGCTCCGTTCCATTAAAGACGTAATACGACCAACTGACGCCGTTTTTGTGCAGCAAATAAGTCAAATCGGTCCACGGCAGCCTGAGGCTCGGCGTGATCGTCGGACCTGTAAGATTGGTGGAGCAGGTAAGCGGATTATCAGCCCTGCACACCGCCGACCATTCCGACGACAAATAAAGATGCTGAGGCCAGCTCCAACTCGAAGTGTTCTCGAACATGTGATCCTGCAACACGAAATTGGAAGCGTATGCCCAATAGTGGGGAATTTCGCGGCTGTCGTGGTAACTCATCGACTGCACCGGGTCGATGGTGCCGCAGGTGTGCTGCGTCGCACACAGCATCCGCTCGTAAGCCTGAGCATTGGCGATGAACCCGTCCATTTTGCCGCCATCGATATCGGCAACGGCATCCGGATGCGCATGCGGCTCTTCGGAATTGACGAGGTTGGGGTTATGGAAGGGTTTGACGCAGACTCCGGTGGCCGGATTCGGAACGCATACGGCAGGGTTGCCCGCCGCATCCATCGGAATACCTTCGGCGCCGGGAAAGGTCCCGAAATACTCGTCGAAGGAGCGGTTCTCCTGCATGATTATGACGACGTGCTGGATCACCCCTCCCCCGCATACTTCCACGGGTACCGCAGGTGGCGCGTTGCGCGATGTTCCGCCGCCACCCCCGCAGGCAACAAATGCAGCGACCATGACGAAACCCAGGAAGAAACGAAAACCGCGAATATGTATCACATCTACAGTTCGAGCCATCGTCGAGCTTTGCCGGCAGGCAGCCTCCCCGGGCTCAAAATATGACTGTAAATTTACATGATTATTACCGCTTAAAGAAAAGATTTGGTAGAGTCAGCGCAACAGTACCGATTTTCGCCAAACTGCGAAATGCGGAGCTCATCTGCGGCCCGTGTGTTTCACGCTACGATCAGGCGCTTCGCCTGGTTTCGTTCGCACACTCCGACGGCGTCCGCCTACCTGGTCTGGCTCGGGTGGTTTAAAACTACCTTTCCAAGGGGCCGATAACAACGACCGGGCCCGTTCTTCACGCCTGCTTCTTTGTCAGAGCGCCGCTCAGGAAGGTTTGCGCGATCGTGCGGACGGCGTCCTCCAGCAGGACATGTTCGGCCTTGTAGCGCTGGACGCCGCGGATCATTCCCAGCAGCGATTCGGCCATGAGATCGAAGTCGAGGTCGTCGCGAATCAGCCCGCGGGCGGCGCCCTCGCGCAGCACGTGGGTGATGAGAGCCGCGAGCTGGCCGCGCTCCTTGCGGTAGCGCAGTTCCTGCGCGCGCGGAAGCCGGGCCGGATCCCGCAACAGGATAAAGAACTGGCGCCGCGTCCAGAAATAGGCCAGCGTATGATGCACGATCGCGGTGATACGCTCGGGAATCGAATCGGCCTGCGCCAACGCTCGTTCAAGCTGGGTGCGAAGCTGGATGAAGCCCTCGATCACCGAGGCCGCGTAGAGCTGCTCCTTGGAACCGAACTGGCGATAGACACTGCCCTTTCCCACTCCGGCCCGCGCGGCGATGTCGTCGATCGGGACCTCCTCGAAGCTCTTTTCGCCAAACAGTTCCATCGCGCTGTGCAGGATCCGCGCCCGCAGCATCGGGATCGGTCGGCGGCCCGGCCGCGGCTGCTCCGCGCTTTGACTGCGCCGGGGACCAAACCGGATCAACCGCACCTTATCCGTGGTGTCCGCCAAGGTGATGCCCGCTAAAGTTAAAATCAGCGCCCCGTCCAGTTTGTAACGCATTATGGACTCTGGCGTCCATAATTGAAATAATATCCTAAACCTTTGCGGTTAAGCCACAGGACCGCGCCTATTTCCGGATGCCGCCGGGCGGCGGCAGTCCAGTTGGATCGGGAGGCTATGAATTCGACCATCCCACAGTACCGGCGCAAGCCGAATCAATCGGGTGAAGCGGGTTTACGCGGCGGCGGCTCATCGGGCGCCTGGCGTCTATGGCTGATCGTCCTGGTTGCCGTCGCGGGCGGCGCCTATTTGATGTTCACCCGGGTGGGCAAACCGCGTGTTCCCAACGCCGAAGCTTCACCGGTCCGGCCGCGTCCAGGCATCCCGGTGGCGGCGGCGCAGGCCACAATAGGCGATTTGAACCGCTACCTGGAAGCTCTGGGGACGGTGACGCCCTTCTACACCGTCACCGTCAAAAGCCGCGTCGACGGCCAGATCATGAAGGTCGATTTCCGCGAGGGCCAAATCGTCCATAAGGGCGACCTGTTGATTCAGATCGATCCGCGCCCCTTCCAGGTGCAACTGGAGCAGGCCGAAGGGCAACTGGCGCGCGACAAGGCCAATCTGGCCAACGCCCGCATCACGCTGGCGCGCTATAAGACCCTGCTGGCAGACCAGGTGATTGCTCAGCAGGACTACGACAACCAGGCCGCATTACTCGGCCAATACCAGGGCACAATCACCGCCGACCAGGCCGCTATCGACAACGCCAAACTCCAGCTCACCTACAGCCGGATCACCGCGCCGATCACTGGAAGGATCGGACTTCGCCTGGTCGATCCCGGCAATATCGTCCATGCGACCGACGCCCAGGGACTGGCCGTAATCACGCAGGTGCGGCCCATCGCCGTGCTGTTCAGTATCCCGGAGGACGACCTTCCGCGGGTCCGCAAGGACGTTCACGGCGGCGATCGGCTTACGGTGGAAGCCTTCGATCGCACGCTCAAGACCAGGCTGGCGACTGGAACCCTTCTGACCTACGATAATGAAATCGACACTACCACCGGCACGGTGCGCCTGAAGGCGTCTTTTCCCAATGACGACTACTCCCTGTTCCCCAACCAGTTCGTGAACGTGAAAATGCTGGTCGACACGGACCGCAATGTCGTGCTGATTCCGACCGCCGCCATCCAGCGCAGCGCCCTGGGCACCTTCGTTTACGTCGTCCAGCCCGATAATACCGTCGACCTGCGCAAGGTGACGCTGGGCGCAACCGAAGGCGAGATAAGTTCGGTGACCAGCGGCGTTCGACCGGGGGATCGCGTCGTAATCGAGGGCGCCGACCGGCTCCAGCAGGGCAGCCGGGTCAAGGTCCGGATGGCATCAAGCACCGGCGCGCCAAGCCCTGAGATTGTAAACCAGGACGCGCAGAGCGCGGCGCCGTGAATCTTTCGCGCACATTCATCCTGAGACCGGTCGCGACCTCGCTGCTGATGGTCGCGATCATGCTGGCCGGCGTGGTCGCCTATTACCAACTGCCGGTCTCGGCCCTGCCCGAAGTCGACTATCCCACGATCGAGGTGCTGACTTTCTACCCCGGCGCCAGCCCCGACGTGATGGCGTCGTCGGTGACAGCGCCGTTGGAGCGGCAGTTCGGCCAGGTTCCCGGACTCAACCAGATGACTTCGAGCAGTTCCTTCGGCAGTTCGCTGATTACGCTGCAGTTCGTGCTCAATCTCAATATCGACGTGGCCGAGCAGGAAGTGCAGGCGGCGATCAACGCGGCCTCCACCTATCTGCCAAAAGACCTGCCCAATCCGCCCGTCTATAGCAAGATCAATCCCGCGGACGCGCCGATTCTCACCCTGGCGCTCACTTCCAATCGCGTCTCACTGGCCGAAGTGGAGGATCTTGCCGACACGCGCCTGGCGCAGCGCATCTCGCAGTTGCCGGGTGTCGGGCTGGTCAGTATCGGCGGCGGGCAAAAACCGGCGGTGCGCATCGACGCCAATCCCACCGTACTGGCGTCCTACGGTCTGACGCTGGAAGACCTGCGCTCGGCGGTGTCGCTGGCCAACGTCAATGAAGCCAAAGGCAATTTCGACGGCTCGCGCCAGGGCTACACGATCGATGCGAACGACCAGTTGCTTACGGCCAGGGAATACCGGCCGCTGATCGTGGCCTATCGCAACGGCGCTCCGGTGCTGCTCTCGCAGGTGGCCAGGGTGACCGACAGCGCCGAGAACGTCAAGCAGATGGCCTGGATGAACACCACGCCGGCGGTGATTCTCAATATCCAGCGCCAACCCGGGGCCAATATCATCGCCGTCGCGGACCGGATCAAAAAGCTGCTGCCGCGTTTGTCCGCCGGACTGCCCGACTCGATCCACGTCTCGATCCTGACCGATCGCACCACCACCATTCGCGCCTCGGTGGCCGACGTGCAGTTCGAGTTGATGCTGACGGTCGCGCTGGTGGTGATGGTTATCTTCCTGTTTTTGCGCAACCTCTCCGCCACCGTCATCCCCAGCGTTGCCGTCCCGCTGTCGCTGGTGGGCACCTTCGGCGCCATGTACCTGCTCGGCTACAGCCTCAACAATCTCACCCTGATGGCGCTGACAATCTCGACCGGCTTCGTGGTGGACGACGCTATCGTGATGATCGAAAACATCTCGCGCTTCGTCGAACAGGGCGACTCGCCGCTGCAAGCCGCGCTCAAAGGCTCCGAGCAGATCGGATTCACCATCCTGTCGCTGACGGTCTCGCTGATCGCGGTGCTGATCCCGCTGCTGTTCATGGGCGATGTCGTGGGGCGCCTGTTCCGCGAATTCGCGATTACGCTGGCGGTAACCATCCTGGTCTCCGCCGTCGTCTCGCTGACGCTCACACCGATGATGTGCGCCAAACTGCTCGAGCACAAACCCCAGACCGAGCAGCCCGTCTTCTACCGCGTCACCGAGCGCATGTTCGAGCGCGCGATCGCATGGTACGGCGGCACGCTGCAATGGGTCCTGCGCCATCAGTTTTCCACCCTGATGGTCGCGGTCGGCACCCTGGTGCTGACCATCGTGCTTTATATATTCGTGCCCAAGGGCTTTTTTCCGGTGCAGGATACCGGCGTAATCGAGGGGATCACGCAGGCCCCGGATACGGTGTCGTTCCAGGCGATGGTCGATCGACAACAACAACTGGCGAACATCGTGCTGAAGGATCCTGCGGTGGAAAGCCTCTCGTCGTTCGTGGGAATCGACGGAACCAACGTCACCATGAACAGCGGACGGCTGCTGATTAATCTCAAGCCCGTCAGTCAGCGCCGGGCCAACGTAACCCAGGTGATCCGGCGCTTGCAGGACGCCACCGCCGACGTCACCGGAATCCAGCTCTATCTGCAGCCGGTGCAGGACCTGACGGTCGAGGATCGCGTCAGCCGCACCCAGTACCAGTTGAGCCTTGAAGATCCCAACGCGCAGCAGCTTAACCGCTGGGGGAACCGCCTGGTGGCTCGCTTCAAGACGCTGCCGCAGTTGCGCGACGTGGCCAGCGACCAGCAGGAGAACGGGCTTGAGACCGAACTGGTGATCGACCGCGACACCGCCTCGCGCCTGGGGATCACGCCGCAGATGATCGACAACACGCTGTACGACGCGTTCGGCCAGCGCCAGATTTCGACCATCTTCACCCAGCTCAACCAGTATCATGCGGTGCTGGAAGTCGCGCCTTCGTTCCAGAAAGATCCTGCTGACCTGCGCGACATCTATATACGTTCCAGCGGCGGCGGACATGTGCCGCTGAGCGCCTTTACAACCGTCAGGGAAAGGACGGCGCCGCTGGCGGTCAACCATGAGGGCCAGTTCCCGTCCGCGACCATCTCCTTCGATGTCGCGCCGGGTTATTCGCTGGGCGACGCCGTGGCGGCAATCGAAAAAGCGGAAAAAGAGATGCGCATGCCGGCCGCGATCCAGGCCTCGTTCCAGGGCACCGCGGAGGCGTTTCGCGCCTCCTTAACCAACGAACCGCTGCTGATCCTGGCGGCGGTCATCACGGTTTATATCGTGCTCGGCGTCCTGTACGAAAGCTACGTGCATCCGCTGACGATACTTTCGACGCTGCCATCGGCGGGTGTGGGCGCGATCCTGGCGCTGCAGTTGTGCGGCATGGATCTCGACGTGATCGCGCTGATCGGCATCATCCTGCTGATCGGCATCGTCAAGAAAAACGCGATCATGATGATCGACTTCGCGCTCGAGGCCCAGCGCGAGGAGGGCAAATCCGCGCTTGACGCGATTTACGAAGCATGTCTGCTGCGCTTTCGTCCGATCATGATGACCACGATGGCGGCGCTGCTGGGCGGATTGCCGCTGGCGCTGGCCTCGGGCACCGGCGCGGAATTGCGCCGTCCGCTGGGAATTTCGATCGTCGGCGGCCTGCTGGTGAGCCAGCTTCTGACCTTGTATACGACCCCGGTCGTGTTCCTGTATTTCGATCGGCTGTCGGCGGCATGGGCTCGACATCCCAACCCGGACCTCGGCGACAGCCCCGGCGTGCCGCAGCGGATCCGCGAGCCGCGCCAGCCTGTTGCGGTGGGCGCCGATGAACATTTCTAGCACCTTCATCCGCAATTCCGTCGGCACCACGCTGCTGACGATCGCGGTGGCGCTGGCGGGAATCATCGCTTTCAGAATGCTGCCGGTATCGCCGCTGCCCGAGGTGGAATTCCCCACCATCGTGGTGGCGGCGCAGTTGCCGGGCGCCAGTCCGCAGACCATGGCATCATCCGTGGCGACCCCGCTGGAGCGCCAGTTCGGCCGCATCGCGGGGTTGAACGAGCTGACCTCGACCAGTTCGCTCGGCGCCACCGCAATCGTTTTGCAATTCGATCTGAGCCGCAATATCGACGCCGCCTCGCGCGACGTCCAGGCCGCGATCAACGCGGCGCGCAGCCAGCTTCCGACCAATCTGCCGCAAAATCCGACTTATCGTAAGGTCAACCCGGCCGACGCGCCCATCCTGATAATCGCCCTCACCTCCGCATTGAAGGATCCCGGCCAGATGTACGATGCCGCCTCCTCGATCCTGGCGCAGAAACTCTCGCAGATGCAGGGCGTCGGACAGGTTATTGTCGGCGGCAGCGCGCTGCCGGCAGTGCGGGTGGAACTCAATCCCACGCAGCTGACCAACTACGGGATCGGACTTGAAGAGGTGCGGTCGGTATTGAGCCAGGCCAACGCCAACTCTCCCAAGGGCGAACTTGCCGACAGCCACAATTCATGGGCGATCGGCGCGACTGACCAATTGCTGAAGGCGGCTCAATATCGTCCGCTGATCGTGGCTTATCACAACGGCGCCGCGGTGCGGCTGTCCGATATCGCCCAGGTCAATGACTCCGTCCAGGACCTGCGCAATGCCGGAATGGTCAACGCCGAACCCGCCGTCCTGATCATCGTGTTCCGCCAGCCCGGCGCCAATATCATCGACACCGTGGACCGGGTCAAAGCCGCGCTGCCTCAATTGCAGGCCTCGATCCCGCCCACCATCAGATTGAGCGTCGTGATGGATCGAACGACCACGATCCGCGCCTCGGTCCGCGAGGTCGAGATCACGATGCTGATCTCGATCTGCCTGGTCATCCTGGTCGTTTACCTGTTTCTGCGCGATGTCTGGGTAACGCTTATCCCCGGCATCGCGGTGCCGATATCGCTGATCGGCACGTTCGGCGTGATGTATCTGTTGGGCTACAGCCTCGACAATCTCTCCCTGATGGCGCTTACGATTTCGACCGGCTTCGTGGTCGATGACGCAATCGTCGTATCCGAAAATATCATCCGTCACGTCGAGCACGGCCTGTCGCCGTTTGAAGCGGCGCTGCAGGGCGCCGGCGAGATCGGCTTTACCGTCGTCTCGATCAGCGTTTCCCTGATCGCGGTCTTCCTGCCCCTGCTGCTGATGAGCGGGATCGTGGGGCGGCTGTTCCGTGAATTCGCGGTGACCCTGTCGGTCGCGGTAATGGTTTCGATGGTGGTGTCGCTGACCACCACGCCGATGATGTGCGCGAAGATCCTGCGGCCCAGGCGCCAGGGCAACCGTGATAAATCGCATCAGGGCAGCGGACGCGCCTTTGTCTGGCTGCATCGGCGCTACGATCGGGCGCTGTCATGGGTGCTTAAGCATTCACGCCTGACCCTGGCGGTGGCGCTGGCCACGCTGGCCGTCAATATCTACCTGTTCTACGTGATTCCCAAGGGATTTTTTCCCGAACAGGATACGGGCCGGCTGATGGGCGCGCTGATCGTTGATCAGGATACGTCGTTCCAGTCATTGAAAAGAATCCTCACCGAGTTTGTCAAGGCAATCAAAGCCGATCCCGCGGTGGACAGCGTCACCGCCTTCGCCGGCGGGCAGGCGGGATCAATCAATTCCGCCCGCATGTTCATCGGACTTAAGCCCCTGGGCCGGCGCAAAGCGAACGCGACGCAGATAATCGGGCGTTTGCGCCGCCGGCTGTCGAGCATCCCGGGCGGCACGCTTTACCTGCAATCCGTGCAGGACTTGCGCATCGGCGGACGGCTGGCCAATGCGCTTTATCAATACACGCTGCAGAGTCAGGACCTTGACTCGCTCAATCATTGGGGGCCGCTGATGGAGGCCAGGATGCGCAAGCTGCGGCTCATTACCGACGTCAACTCCGACCAGCAGAACAACGGTCTGGACGAGTCGCTGGTCGTGGATCGCGCCACCGCGTCGCGCCTGGGTCTCAACCAACAACTGATTGACGACACGCTGTACGACGCGTTCGGACAGCGCGAGGTCTCGACGATGTACACCGAGCTCAACCAGTACTATGTCGTGATGGAGGTGGCGCCGCAATTCTGGCAGCATCCGGACACGCTCAAAGACATTTACATGAAGACCAATACCGGCGCGCTGGTCCCGCTCAGTGCGTTTACCCATTATCAGCCCTCCAACGCGCCGCTGGCGGTTAACCATCAGGGCCAGTTTCCGTCCGTCACCATCGCCTTCAACCTGGCGCCGGGGGTGTCATTGGGACAGGCGGTCGCAGCGATTACGGACATCCAGCGCCAGCTTGGGATGCCCGCCAATATCAACGCCAGCTTCTCGGGCACCGCGCAGGCCTTTCAAACCTCGCTGGCCAACGAGCCCATGCTGATACTGGCCGCGCTGGTGGCCGTCTACATCGTGCTTGGCATCCTGTACGAAAGCTACATCCATCCCATAACCATCCTCTCGACGCTGCCTTCGGCGGGGGTGGGCGCGCTGCTCGCGTTGATGCTGTTTCGGTTCGACCTGAGCATCATCGCGCTGATCGGGATCATCCTGCTGATCGGAATCGTCAAGAAGAACGCGATCCTGATGATCGACTTCGCGCTGGACGCGGAACGCAACGAGGGCAAGAATTCGGTGGAAGCGATTTACGAGGCCTGCCTGCTGCGCTTTCGCCCGATCATGATGACCACGATGGCGGCGCTGCTGGGCGGGTTGCCGCTGGCCATCGGCACCGGCGTCGGCTCGGAGCTGCGCCGACCGCTGGGCATCGCAATCGTCGGCGGCCTGATCGTAAGCCAGGCGCTGACCCTGTTCACCACACCGGTTATTTACCTGTACCTCGACCGCCTGAGCCTGTGGTTCGCTCACCAGCGCGCGCACTTCCTGCGCAACTTCTCCCGCCGCCCCGCCCAGGCGCAGTTTTAGTTAGATTGGCCGCAATAGCGCAGGCGCTTTTGCCGGGTTAAACACCCGGTCTCTCGCATTGCCATAAAAATAGCGGCGTATCGCTTCGCGGCGATCGTCTTACCCGCGGCCAGAAAATGGCGCCGATTTCCGGATGTCAGGCATCACAGTCGGCGGCACGGCGAGCCGTGACGCTATTGGCCGACCGAACCCCTGCGAAGTCGAAAGCCGATTCTGGTTATAGGTGTCGAGGCTCGCCGGCGTGTGACGACGCATCATGAGGCTGCCGGTTCCACCGTCTCAATCCCTTTGGCAGGGAATCGTCTACTGCAACATGATGTCAAGCGGATCTGGGCAAGCGCGTCGCGCTCGTCTCAATCCCTTTGGCAGGGAATCGTCTACTGCAACGCACTCCTGGCACGAGCCAACCCGCCCGCCCTTCCGCGGTCTCAATCCCTTTGGCAGGGAATCGTCTACTGCAACTGCGAAGACCCGATGACGGGTGACCCGACTGTCTCCGAAATCAGTCTCAATCCCTTTGGCAGGGAATCGTCTACTGCAACTGCCGGACTCGGGGTGTTGGACGGTCAACACCGTTTGGGGTCTCAATCCCTTTGGCAGGGAATCGTCTACTGCAACAGCGCTGTGCTCAGGAGCGCTGGCTGACGAGCCTGATGTCTCAATCCCTTTGGCAGGGAATCGTCTACTGCAACCCCAAACCAGGCAATGCCGGAATTCGAAACCGCCAGGTCTCAATCCCTTTGGCAGGGAATCGTCTACTGCAACCGATGAGGGACGACGCGGTTGTGCGCAAGGCTTGTAGGTCAGTCTCAATCCCTTTGGCAGGGAATCGTCTACTGCAACAAGTAGATGGGGTTTGTCGTGCTCAGCGGGATTGCCGGTCTCAATGGCCTGCTCCCCGATGCCCATCAGTTCATAAGTAGAGTCGGTTGTGATTTTCCCCCGCAGGGGGCGGAATCTGTCTCTGCGTTTTGAGCCGCGCGAACTCGAATGGCGTCAGCGCGCCGAGGCTCGAATGCGGGCGGCAATGGTTGTAATCGTCGCGCCAGGCTGCGATGGTCGCCCGCGCCTCGG
>JAJPIF010000001.1 GCA_021324885.1 Pseudomonadota bacterium | reverse complement strand
GGTTGTTTTCCTGCGTGTTGTCCTCTGCTGAAGGCGCCGCGCCGCCCGACGCTGCGGGAGCGCTGGCGATGGTCCCGCCTTCTGAGCCGGGCGCGGATGCTTGCGGGGCGCTCTCGGCTGGCACCGGCGGATTGACGGCAGCTTCCGGCGGCGCTCCGGCAGGATTTGTTGCGGCACCCGGCGACGGGGTCATCCCGCCCGGAGCCACAGCGTTAGGCGGCATCGGACCCGGCGATGGTGGAGCGCCGAGCTGCGGGGGTGGTGTTGCGGGTGCGGCCAGCGGTGCCGGTGCGCTTGAAATCGGCGCCGGCGCCTGTGAGTTATGCGCCAGGTCCTGGATTTCACCTTCGAGCCGGCGCAACCGCTCATCCATCGATTGCATCTGCTGGCGGTCCGCGGCGATCATCGAACGGATCTCGAAATCCTCGTTCGCTTGAGGATTGTCCGCGGTATCGGAACAGGAGGCCAGCATGGTCACTGACGTCAGCAACAGGGCCAGTGCAATTGCGGCTGGCGCGGTTGGATATTGTTTGATCATTGAGCTCCCTGGATGACGAAGTGGTCGCGGCGATTCTGGGCCCAACAATCCTCGGTATGATCGGTGCATAACGGCAATTCCTTACCGTAACTGATAGTGGATATTCGGTCCGAGGATACACCCAGCGTGGTGAGGTAATCTTTGGCCGCTTGCGCGCGTTTGGCGCCCAGGGCCAGGTTGTATTCCTCGGAGCCGCGCTCGTCGGTGTGTCCTTCGACCTGGACCCGGGTGTTGCCATGGTCGGTCAGCCACTTCGCGTTATTGCGCAAAATTTCGCCGTCTTGCGGCCTTATCGTGTAGTCGTCGAAATCAAAATGGATATCGGTCAACGGTCCGCCGCTGCCCGGTTCTCCCAGCGTACCTCTTTGGAATTGACTCAACGAGCTGCCGCCCGCGGAGCCCAGATTCTGGACTCCCATGCCCGCGCCGCCATTCTCGCCCGCCGCTCCCTGGTTGGCCGGTTTGGAAGACGAGCAGGCTGCCACGGTAGCGGCGAGCGCTAATATACCAATTCGCCAGATCAGGCCGAGACCGTGCTTTCTAATCACCCAACCACGAAGACCAGGCTGGATCCGTCGCATTTCCATCCTCCTCTGTTGTCAGTTTGCCCACTACCTTGCCCCCTGCCCCCTGTATCAAATACAGACCCAGACCGCCGCCGTTGCCCATACTGAAAGCAATATAGCGTCCGTCGGGCGACCATGTCGGATGCTGTCCGTCGGTTAAATAAACTGGAGAGCCGCCCGCGAGTTTTATCCGGTAAATTTCAAAGCCGCCTCCCACGCGGCTCTGGTAAGCGAGCTCCTGCCCGTCGGGAGAAAACGCGGGGTCAGTATTGTAGTTGCCTTTGTAAGTGACGCGCCGCGCCCCGCCGCCGCTAAGGCTCATGACATAGATTTGCGGACTTCCACCGCGATCGGAAGTAAAGGCCAGCATCGAGCCGTCGGGGCTGACCGCGGGCCCCACGTTGATCGATGCTCCCTGGGTCAGGCGGCGGATTACGCTGCCGTCCAGACCGAGCAGATAAAGGTTGGTAGCGCCCCCGGTTTCGACGGCGGCAATCACGGTATCGCCACTGGGCATGATGGTACCGCCAATCAGGTGTCCGCCCGGGCTGGGAATTTCAATCTCCCGTCGTCTATCCAACTCGTACACGTACAGCCCGGGTGCACCCCTTTTGTACGAAACATAGAGCACGCGCCGGACGCGCCGATCGAAGCTCGGAAAAAGGTTGATGGTGGGGTTGTTGGTAATGCGGAACAGGTCCTCGCCGTCGACGGCCATCGTGTAGATTTCCTTGAAGCGGCCGCCGCGCGTCGAGACCATCGCGATTCGGCTGTCAAAGGGGCCCTGCGTGCCGGTCACCGACTTCATTACCGCGTCGGCAAACCGATTGGCCATCCGGCCCACATCGGCGGCACTGCCGGTAAACTGTTTTCCGAGCAATTGCCTCTGGGCAGCAACGTCAAACAGAAACGCCTGGAGTATCACCTGCTGACCGTCGGAGCTGACCGAACCCTTGACCAGGAACTGGGCATTGATCGAACTCCAGTCGGCGAAATTGAACTGGCCCAGGCTGTAACCGGAATCCTGAGCTTTTTCGATATACGCGTGCGGATCGATCAGGCGGAAATAACCTGACAATTTGAGATCGCGCGCGAGCGTATGGACGAATTGGCGCGAGATGGCGCCGTCATCGTCGCCGCCGAGGTTTTTGAGCTGCGAAACCGCAATCGGCGACAGGCTGGATCCCGGCCCCACGATCGTCAATTTGATTTGATCCGCGGCCGCGATCGAACAGTTCAGCGCCAGACTTGAGAAAAGAAAAACGAACAAAGAGAAATGAAAGAGACGTCCACGTCTCCGGGACCGTCTTGTCATTGCGAATTGCGTCACGAACTGAGTTCTCCCAGCTTAAACACCGCCTGCACGCCCTGGGCGAATTGATCGCGGTAGCGCTCCGGTGGAGGTGGAAACGGCGCCGCGCCTCGAATCGCCCGTAGCACGGATTGGTCGAAAGCACTGTTGTTCGACGATTGCGCGACCGCAAGGCCAGTGAGTTTTCCGTCCGGCGCGATCGCAAAAGTCACGGTGGTGGTCAGATCCTTGTTTCCCCCTCCATAGCTCCACGCATTCTTAATCCGCTCCTGCACTTTTTGATAATACAGAAGAAACTCCGGATCCCTAAGCATGCCAAGGCTGCCCGTTCCCGATCCCACGCCATAGCCACGCCCTTCGGTTGCAGACGATCCAAAGACAGGACCACCGCCGGCGGGTTCACGGCTGGCCGTGCGTTCGTCGGTTTCCGCCGCGTTAGATTCCTCCTCGCGCTCGGCTTCGGCTCTGGTCTTTTCCGCTTTGGCCAGTTGCTGAAGGTGCTCCTTCATCAGTTGCTCGCGCAGCCTTGCCAGACGTTCCCTGACGCTCGGAGTGCGCACGGCTTTGGGCGTTACCGCAGCAATCATAACGCGCGGCTTGACTTTAGGCGCGGGCGGCTTATGGCGATGGTGCTCGCGCAAGGCTTCCGGATGCGGGCGCGGTGTAGGCTGCGGCCGCGTCGTGGGCCGGTGGGTCGGCGGCGCGGTTGCGGCGGCGGTGGGCTCGGGCGTCTCGACCGGGGTCGGCGTGGGAGTAGGCTCGCGAGTCGGCGCCTCGGTTGGATGGGTATTGAGCGCGAGTGCTTTCAGGTCGGTGTTGGAAGCGTCGATTTTCGTGTTGGCCGACTTGCCCTCGGGCTTCTCTTGTTCGGCCCCCTTTTCCGCGCGCGAGGACTCTTTAATCGGAGAAATCCTCTGATGCTTGAAAGCAGGTACTTGCGTGCCGAGGTCGCCGGCGGGAAGGTTATCCACGATAGTCACGGTGTAGGCGGGCGGCGGTGTCTGGTCGGGCTGAAACCATCGCGGCAGCGCGAACAGAACCAGATAGAGAAAAGCGGCATGCGCTGCGGCTGATATGCCGATCGATGCCGCATAGTACAGACTGGTACGGTCTTTATCGCGCAGAGCCACGTGAACGCCTGCGTCTGGCCGGCGTTTTCCCTCCAGCCGCCGAATCAGGCATCGCCGTAACCATTCCGACGTTTTGAATCCCGGCGGCCTTGATCGCGGCCATCGTCCGAATCACATCGCCGTAGGGCACGTCTTCGTCGGCCCGCACGAAAATCTGCCGGTCGGGACGCTCAGCCGAAATCGCCGCAAGTTTTTGCGTCAGCTCATCGGGATCAAGCCGCGCGTCATTAAGATAAATCTGGTTGTCGCGGGTGATCGAGACCACGAACTGCTGTTCCTCGCCTGGTAAGGGCGCAGCCCTGACTTTGGGTACATTAACCTCGACTCCCTGCTGGATAATTGGCGCCGTCACCATGAAGATGACCAGCAGCACCAGCATGACGTCTACCAGCGGGGTGACGTTAATCTGCGAAACCAGACTGCCGCGCTGTCCGGCCTCAAATGCCATCTCCAACCTCATCCCACGAGCGGGCCGAAATCAGTGTACAATCTGCGAGGGGACGCCGCATTCCTTCCTCAGCATCACTTTACGTCAGAAAGTGACGTTCGGCGATGTTGACGAATTCAGACGTGAAATTCTCCATCTCGGTCGCCAAAACGCGCACCCGTGCCGTAAAGAAGTTGTAGAACATCTGTGCGGGAATCGCGGCCACCAGGCCAACCGCCGTGGTGATCAAAGCTTCGGCAATGCCCGGCGCCACCGCCTGGATGTTGGACGAATGGGCCGCCGACAATCCCAGGAAAGCCGTCATGATGCCCCAGACGGTGCCAAATAGGCCGATAAAGGGGCAGGTCGAACCGGTGGTGGCCAGAAACGTGATGCCGGATTCCAGCTTGGTCAGCTCGACGTTGGCCTCGCGCTTCATTGCGCGCAACACGTTTTCGACGCCGCCAAGTTCGGTCGAGAAACTGCCCTCGGGTGCGTTAACCACCTGGCGCTTGGCGCGCGTCAGCCGCAGCAGTTCCTGGTATCCGGCGCGAAAAACCTGGGCCACCGGGCTGCTCTTCAAATTAATGCTGGCGCTATGGATAGCAGCGAGGTTCTTTGATTCCCAAAACAGAGTTATGAATCTTTCCGATTGTTTGCGTGCCTGCGCCAATTGGCGGAACTTATAGATGATGATTCCCCAACTGACGACAGAAAAAACTACCAACAACCAGAGTACTACTTGTACAACTGGCCCTGTGCCCATCAGGAGTTCGAGCACTCCAGGGCCACTTAGCGCACCCGAAACTTGTGGCATACGATGTACGCGATCAACCTATTACACGCCTTTTCCGCAAGTCAACGTGCCATAGATTTCAAAATCCAGTAAGGTATTGCGATGGAGATCGGCAGATTAGGTGTGTGGTCCATTCTCGATGGGATGACGGCGGGCGAAACCTCTGCATTTGCGCGCAAGGTGGAGGGGCTGGGCTACAGCGCGATGTGGATTGCGGAAGCGGTCGGACGCGAGCCGTTCGCACATGCCGGCTATCTTGCCGCCCACACCCAGCGGTTGATAATCGCGACCGGTATCGCCAATATCTGGGCGCGCGATCCGATGACCATGATAGCTGGCGCGCGGACTCTGGCCGAACTCTCCGGCGGGCGCTTTGTGCTCGGTATCGGCGTCAGCCATGAACCACTGGTGCGGATCCGTGGCCGTGAATTCGTTAAGCCATACTCCTACATGCGGGAATACCTGCCCAGGATGAAGTCGGCGCTTTACATGGCGGCGAAGCCCAAAGCGGAACCGCCCATTGTGATCGCTGCGCTCCATCCCAGGATGCTGGCGCTGGCTGCCCAGCAAACCCGCGGTACTCACACCTATTTTGTCCCGCCCGAGCATACCGCCCGTGCCCGCGCCATGATCGGACCCGACGCCTGGATCTGCGCCGCACAAGCAGTTTTGCTGCAGACCGATCCGCGCCAGGCGCGGGATGTCGCCCGCGAGTACATGAAGACGTACATACGTCTGCCCAACTACGCGAACATGCTCAAGGCGCTGGGTTTTACCGACGCGGATTTGGCCGACGGTGGCAGCGATCGTCTGGTGGACGCGGTTGTGGCCTGGGGCGACGAGGAGCAGATCCGCCAGCGCATCGCGGCCCATCATCAGGCGGGGGCGACACATGTATGTATATTGCCGCTGCGTAACGACAAGCGCCCGCAGCCTGACGAGTCCACTATCGAGCTGCTGGCCCCGGCCAGATGAATTGAAGACGCCATCGTTAGCAATTAATCGCTTGCCGTATGGCACAGAATAAGTTAAAAAGCCATATTCGCATCACACGAGCTATTTGGGCCTGAAGATTATGAGCCGAGCAAGGCAGCCTGTCCAAATCGTTCCCAAGGGCTGGGGACGCGAAGTGTGGATCGCTAACAACGAACTGTATTGCGGTAAGATTCTCGAAATAAAAAAAGGCAAGCGCTGTTCGCTCCATTACCATCGGATAAAAAACGAAACTTTTTTCCTGCGCTCGGGGCGCATGCTCGTGCGCGTCAAGGATCAGATAGAAGGCGAGGTGCTCGAGGAGTTCGAAATGTCGGCCGGGGAATGCATGGATGTGCCGGTGGGGCTGGTGCACCAGATGGTGGCATTGGAGGATTGCGAACTCTTTGAATTCTCCACGCAGCATTTTGACAGCGACTCCCATCGCCTCGTCAAAGGCGATTAGAAAAGCCCGGCCTCTGATGATTCCACCGTTGCGCGTGTAGGAAAATCGGACGATCTGTCGGCTGCCTGCGCCGAAGTGCTTTTTTCGTCTACACTTCTGAAAAAGATACGCAAACTTAAAAAATTTCCCACCGCTCGATCTTTTTCCTTCAGAGTATGACTAAAACAGGCTTAAAACGCGGGGTCAGGACGGCGGCTGCGGTCCTGCTCATCGCACTGGCCGGCTGCGGCCCGGGACTGAACCAGCAGCGTCGCGCCAATTACCTCGCGTCCCATCCAAACATAGATCCGGCAACCCGTAGCCTGATTGAAAAGGGCCGCGTGGCGCCCGGGATGACCAGGGAGCAGGTTCTGGCTGCCTGGGGCAGCCCGCCTTCGGATTGCCCCAGATGGCGGTCCAACCTGATGGAGATCTGGGACTATTGCCACCATCCGGGACGCACGCTGGTAGTATTCGACCAGAGTGGCCGAGTTTCCAAGGTCTCGATGCCTTAAAACGCGCTTTTGAGTTGCTCGCTAGCCAGACGAGTTCGCGGTTCGGATAGTAAGCAGCTTACGGCAGGCGTTTGGCGCCGTCTGCATGTGATCGAGCGCGTGGATTAATTGGTTGCCGGATCCTTCGGAAAGTGGTTCGCTTATAATAGTTATGCTGTTTGAAGGTTCAAGGTAATGAACGCTGCTCTTCGCGCCAAAACGACGTTTCTGATGATTCGCAATGGCGAAGTACCTGAAATGTTGCGTGAATTGGTGAATCGCGTCCATTCCAACGAAGCGTCGTACATACTGCGCAGAGACCTCAGCGTCCCTCTCGCCCGCCGTCCCGCTGCCAGGATCCCCTTCCATATCCGTCCTCTGGAGCCTCGCGATTTGCCCCAGATTATTGCCGAACGGCCGCGCCGCCTGCCGGTGCTCAAGGCGAACATCCCCACCTGCTATGTCGCCGCAGCAGAGGACGGGTCAATCTGCTATATGCAGTGGCTGGTCAGTTCGGATCAGCAGAATCGCCTGCGTCCCTACTTCAAGGGCGAGTTGGCCAGGTACGACAAGGACAGCGTCCTGCTGGAGTTCGCCTACACTTTCCAGCGTTTCCGCGGTTGCGGAATAATGGGTGCCGCGATGGCCGAAATTACCGAGCAGGCGATCCCGATGGGGGCGCGCTGGGCCCTGACCTATGTCAAGCAGGACAACATCGCATCGCTCAAAGGATGCGCCCACGCCGGTTTTCGCCCGTACATGGTTCGGACTGAAATCTGGCGCGGCTTCCGCCTCCACCAGTCCTTTCGAGAGCTCGAACCCGATGCCCGCTACCCGTTCGAGTTGGCCTCCTGAAGCTTGGAGTTCAGCAATTCCTGCTGACCAGAACTCCCCGGGCTTCCAGTTCTCTGACACGCTGCTCCGAGTAGCCAAGATGGGACGCTAAAACCTCGACGTTGTGCTCCCCGAGCAAAGGCGCATGGACTTCGAGCGGCTTGGGGAACGCCGAAAACCGCAGCGGAAACCCGGGCAAATCCACCGGACCCGCAACCGGGTCTTCGACCGTCCTTACCGTCCCGCGCTGGCGCAGATGCGGATGGGCCATCGCTTCAGCGGCGGACAGGACCGGCGCCGCGGGAACGCGATTGGCTTCCATCGCCGCGATCGCCTGATCCTCCGGCGTGCTGTCCAGCCATCGCTGCACGATTGCGATCGCTTCCGCCTGGTTGCGGACCCGCTCGACCGCGGTGGCGAAGCGCGGATCCTGCGCCAGTTCAGGCCGTCCCATCGCACGGCATAGCGCCGCCCATTGATTGTCCAGCGGGGCCATGATGCAGATCGGATGCTGCCGGCCTTCAAAAATTCCGATTGGCGTGTAAAGCGGGTGCTGGCGGCCGAAACGTCGATGCAGGTACTGGCCGCCGCTCAAACTGTAGGCGTGGACGGCGGTGTCGTGATAGGTGAAGTAGGAATCCAGCAGGCTGACATCCAGATGCTGGCCCGCACCGCTGCGCTCGCGGTAAAGCAAAGCGCATGCGATCGCCGCCAGGGCATGGACGCCGGTGCTGGTATCGCCAACGGCCAAGCCGGGAAACACCGGAGTTTGGCCGGGCTCGCCAACCATGTCGAGGACACCCGAGTAGCACGCGCCGATAAAATCCCATCCCGGCTGAGTGGCCAGCGGCCCGTCCTGTCCGAAAGTGGAGATCGAACACATTACGATTTTGGGATTGAGCGACTTGACGACGTCGTATCCAAGCCCGAGCCGTTTCATGGTACCGGGGCCGAAATTCTCCACCACGACATCCATCCTGGCGACCAGCTCCTTGATAATGCTGAGGCCGGGCTCTTTTCTGAAATCGATGCAGAGACTTTTCTTGCCGAGGTTCTGCTGGATGAAGTAGCCGCTGCGATTGCCTTTGAGATAGGGCATGCCGCGGGTCTGGTCGCCGTTGGGCGCCATCTCGACCTTGATCACTTCGGCGCCCATCTCCGCCATCATCCGCGTCACCGTGGGTCCCGCGATATATTGGCTGAAGTCCAGGACCTTGTATCCGCTAAGCACGTGCTGACTCTGCTCGGCCATTTTCACAATCTCCACGACTGGTGCTGGGACATTGCAGTCCTCAATAACATAGCCGGCTGCCGGACCGGGAGCCGGTGCCCCGCGCACGTCAACTTTCAGCCGCCAACCAGGGGCGACGTCACTCGCATGAACGACTCGTCGAGCGAGGTGCGGACCTCCACCACCGACGGTTTTTCGGCCGCCAGCGCCTTTGTGAGCGCGGGGCCGAGTTCGCCTGGATGCTCGACGCGCACGCCGTCGCAACCGATGCTGCGGGCGATCGCGGCATAATCGAAGTTGCCGAAATCGCAGGCAATGTTGCGTTCGCGCTGGCCGTGGCGCACCCATCCGAGCGCGCTGTTATTGAATACCACGACCGTGATCGGAATATTTTCGTCCAGAGCGGTCATCAGTCCGTTCATTCCGATCGCAAAGCCGCCGTCGCCGCAGACCGCGAGAGCAGGACGCCTGGGATACGCCAGCTTCGCCGCCATCGCCGCCGGAATTGCATAACCCATCCCGCCGACTCCCGCCGGTTGCAGATATGTATCGGGCGCCCTGGTCTGGAAATAATGCGCCATGAAGATCCGGTTTTCGCCCGCATCGCAGCACACCATCGTATCATTGCTTACCGCGCGCTGGATTTCCCTGATTGCGCGCTGCGGCAGGATCGGTACCGCGTCGGAGATGAGTTGCGGCGCGTTGAAGTATCCGTGCTGCTGGCGTGCGGCATGAACACGCCGGCGTCCCAGTTCCATTTTCTGCGCGGCCAGCACGCCGCGGGCGTTGAGTGCCTCGAGCAACTGCGCCATCACAGTTTTGGCGTCGCCGATCAGATTAATCATCGCCGGAAATACCCATGACGCATTCTTCGGTTCGATATCAATCTGAATCAGGAGCTGGCGGCGCGGATCGCACAAATTGGGATTCTCGTTGGCGAAATCGGTGGCGGCCAGTTTCGATCCAACCGCGAGGATCACATCGGCCTGAGGGATTTCGGCGTTGGCCACCGGCGTGCCGAAATTCCCGCATACACCCAGCGCGAGATCGTGCGTCTCCGCGAATACTCCCTTGCCACCGCCAGTTGTGGTAACCGGAGCTCCCAAAGCCTGCGCCAGCGCGATCAACTCCTGCCATGCGCGGCTGACTCGCACTCCGTTGCCGGCGATTATCAGCGGACGCTCGGCGCCCACCAGAATCCTCGCGCTTTCGTCAACGGCGGCGGGGTCGGCGGGCGGTGTGGGATTGGGAAGATAGGCCTCCGTCGCGTAAAGCGGCGGACGGGTCTCGGGCCCGACTTTGCCGCGTAGCGAATGGCTATGGAACAGCACCGCGACCGGCCCAGGCTCGCCGCTGAGCGCGTGTTTGATCGCGAGTTGGGTGGATTGGACGGCGTGCGACGGGCTGTTGGCCACCACCGTCATCTTGGTGATCGCGGAGAACAACCGCGCGGCATCCCAACTGCCATACTCGCCCGCCCCCGACTGATAGGGTCCGTGCTGCGAAAACGGCGCGTTATCGCTCAGGTCGGTAAGGATCAGCATCGGCGAACTCGACAGATGGGCCTCGATCGCGCCCATGCTGACGTTGGCAATGAACGCCGCCTGGCCGAGCGCGACTCCCGGTTTCCCGGTGAGACGGCCGTAAACCTCGGCCATCACGCCCGCGCGCGCCTCTTCGCGAACCAGCACGCAGCGGATAGTGTCGCGATGGTCGTATAAGGCATTGTAGAGGATACCCATGTAGCCGCCGGGCATGCCGAAAATCGTGTCGATTCCGGCTTGTTCCAGCACTCGCACAATCGCCTCTCTGGTAGGAACCTCTTCGGAAAGCAGCGGCGCAATCGTTCGCCTCAAGTTCGCAGTGGCCATCGGTTACTCCTCCCTCTTCTCTTCTGTTCCCTCTCCACAAGTCTTCCGTGGGAGACAGCGAGGATGAGGGCACCCGATACGAACTCAAGCACAACTTACCGCGCTGGAACAACGCGAGACCGAGCAACATTTGAGAATTTGCGGCGGGACGGGTGGACGTGAGGCCTGCCCCGAACAGGACGACCTGCGAAGCTCGAGCAACGCGCCTGCCCCATTGGTCCGGATGAGCCCGGAATTGAGCTATCCATCTTCTTTCAACTCATAAGGGTCGTTACCGAAAACACGGTGTCAGGTGTGAGAATAATTACTGCCAAGGGCTTCGCCGGTGTTCCTGATAGCTTTATCACCGAGCATAAAACGTACCGAAATTACGTCATTTAACTCTTATGGTCTGGTAAAGTTTCCTTTCCGAAGCTATCATAGTCGCCGTGTCGCATGGTCAGTTACCAAGGGGGGGACTTGCGGGGTTTTTTTGCTTTCTTGCCGGCCTCCTCCTGGGCATAGCTTCACGTTCTAACGCCGGGGTTTCGGCCAATACCGTCCTGGGACAGGTGGACTTCGTTCATAACGGCGCCAACATCATCACCAACGTCGGGATGTGGACGCCGCAGGCTGTTGCCGTTGATCGCAGCGTCGTGCCCAACCGGCTCTACGCAGCCGACGCCGGAAACCATCGCGTGCTTGGCTGGCACAGTATCGACGCGCTCAAAAACGGCAGTCCTGCGGATCTCGTGATCGGTCAGCCGGATTTTCTATCCTGGGGTTCGCAGTGCAACAACGCTGCGGTAACGGGGGCCACTTTGTGCTTTCCGGCGGCGGTGGCGGTGGATTCGTCAGGCAACCTCTATGTAGTTGACCAGGGCAACAACCGGGTATTGGAATACAACAGTCCGTTCACTACCGACACACAGCCCGACCTGGTATTTGGCCAGGCTGGCAGTTTCACATCGACCGCATGTAACAAGGGCGGAACAATCAGTGCGGCGACGCTGTGCAATCCCACCGGCGTCGCAGTTGACAGCGCCGGCGATGTTTACATCTCCGATTCGGCCAACTCGCGGACGCTCGAATATGACCTGCCGCTGGCGACCGACGTAGTGGCGGATCGGGTGTTCGGTCAAAGCGGGAGTTTCAGCACGGGGGTTTGTAATCAGGGTGGCATAAGCGCCGACTCCCTGTGCAATCCGGCGGCGGTGGCGCTCGATCCATCGGGCAATCTGTATGTGCAGGACAACGGCAATTTCCGCGTTCTGGAATATAACAATCCGCTGACGAATGCCACTGCGGACCTGGTTTTCGGCCAGGGCAACAACTTCAATACCGCCACCAACCCGTGCGCCTCGGTTCCCAGTGCGGGCGTGGTTTGCTCTCCGGCCGGACTGGCCGTGGACGGCGCCGGCAACCTGTACGTGTCGGACAGCAGTTTTTCGCGCGTCCAGGAGTTCAGCGATCCGGCCTCCACGGGCATGACCTCGCCCAATGCAGTTTTCGGCCAGCCCAATTTCAATTCCTCGCAATGCAACAACGGCGGCGTGAGCGCGAGCAGCGTTTGCCTGCCCGCCGGAGTGGCGACCGACGACAGCGGCGACCTCTTCCTTGCCGATTCCGGCAACCAGCGGGTCCTGGAATACATCCAACCCTTGTCCGTCAATCCGCCCAATACCGACGCGGGCCTGGTGCTCGGTCAGTCTGCGACCTCCTACAACGGAGTCAACGCGCCCAAGAACAATAGTTTGTATTGGCCCAACGCGGTGGCGATCGATTCCAGCGTCTCGCCCAACCGCCTGTACGTCGCCGACACCAACAACAGCCGGGTTCTGGGATGGAGCAGCATCGCGTCTTTCACCAATGGCGCACCGGCCAGCCTGGTGGTTGGTCAACCAAGCTTTCTTGCCGCCGGATGCAATCAAAACCGCGTTGACGCTACCGGCGCGTCGCTGCCCGGCGCGGATACGCTTTGTTCCCCGGCCGGAGTGGCGGTCGATGGAGCCGGGAACCTGTGGGTCGCGGATTCCGGTAACTACCGGGTGCTGCAATACAAGGCACCCTTCGCCAGCGGCTTCACCAGCGGGCAGTCCGCGGTCCTCGTGTTGGGACAGGGCGGCAGCTTTACGTCACGAATCGAAAATAACGGCGGCGTGACCGCCAGTAGTATGTCTTCTCCCGCAGGGTTGGCCGTCGACTCTTCAGGCGCCCTGTACGTGGCCGATCCGAATAACAATCGCGTGCTGAAGTTCAACGCTCCAGACCCCTCTCACCTTGCCGCCAATACGGTCTTCGGCCAGGGGGGTGACTTCGGCACCAACGCCTGCAACTTCGACGGCTCCTGCGGGATTAATGGATGCGGCGCCACCGCCGACTCTTTGTGTGGGCCGTCAGCCGTTGCGGTGAATGCGGGCGGAAGTGTGTACATCGCCGATACGCGCAACAATCGTGTACTCCAGTTCCCGGCCGGCGCATCCGCCAATCCCACCGCCGATGCGGTCATCGGGCAGACGAATTTCGCCGGTGTCAATTGTGTCTCCCTCTGCCAACCCCAGGGAGTAGCCGTCGACGCGTCGGGCGCTCTGTTCGCCGCCGACGCCTTTAACGATCAGATTGATGGCTACCGGGCTCCCCTGGTGACGGGCCAGACGCCGGCGCTGGCGATCGGCACCAAATTCTGCGGTCAGGCGCAGGCACTGGCCAATACCTTGTGCGGCGTGTCCGGCCTTGCGCTGGACTCCACCAGCGATCTATTCGCGGCTGATACACTGGACAACCGCGTACTCGAATTCCAAAACGCGATCGTTCCTACTCCTACACCTACGCCTTCCAGCACTCCGACACCCACGCCTACTTCCACAGCGAGTCCAACCCCCACTCCGAAGCCCGGCGTTCCCTTTATCAGCGCAGTGCCTCAGGTGATCCAGTCCGGCAACGCCTTCGGCATCACGGGCAGCGGTTTCACATCAGGTTCGCGGGTGAACTTTTTTGTTGCAACCGCGGGCGGCGCCATTAATACTGGACCGTTCAAACCGGTAGCCTTTACCAACAATAGCCTGACCGTGGCCGTGCCCGCCTCGAACCCACTTGGTGAAGGGGTCGTCTCAGTGCAGGTAGTCAACACCGATCAGGGTTATGTTTCATCCAATATCATGTTGGCTTTGCTGCAAGGCAATCCCGCCCTGGGAATACCGAGTATCACCGCGATCAATTCAAATCCTATCTCACCCCAAAGCATCGAACCGAGTATTGGGCTGGCCAACGTCGAAGCCGTCGTCATACAGGGTACAACGGTCACTGTGCAGGGAAGCGGTTTCGACGCGGTCAACGGAATCGCGATCGATCTGTTCTGCGCCTGCACTGGTGGAAAGGTCGGTCCCTTCTTTATCCCGCCCAGTCTTAACCTGACTTCGACTGTGGTAAATTTCAGCCTGCCGGGCTCGGGTCCGCTATCGCCGGCGACGGGTCCTGGGTCATTTGTCGTAAGCAATCGCGGCTCCGACGGCTCGTACAGCGTTAAAAGCAACGCGGTGGCAATAACTATCGGGCAGCCGATCACGGTAACGTCAGTGGCTCAAAGCGCCCAACAGCTCACCGTATTTGGTACCGGCTTCTCATCTTCGACGGTGATAAACTTTTTCAATACGCAAGGCACCAGTGTGGTAAACCTGGGAGGTCTGGCGGGCGGCGCACCCAAAATTCCGCTCACGCTCATCAATTCGGGAGAATTCATTTTCAACGTGCCGGCATCCGCAATCCCCGGGGCCTCCTATGTGCAGGCAATCAACCCCCCGTTCATCCCTTTCACCAGCTCCGGCAACGCTCCAGGCGGCGCCTTCACCCTGAAGTGACGAGGAGCGGTTGCGCGGTCCCGCTTCGTTCTGGCACGCCAAGTTTTCGCGTCGCCCGCGCGGCGTAGCCCTGTTCCTTAAATCGTCCGTGCGTTGAGTTTGGCGGGCGGACGCGCTTTGACTAAGCTGCTTGGCACGGAACCTTCGATGGGAGGCGTTGTCAATGCGAGTCGGATTTATCGGGCTGGGCAACATGGGCGGGCCGATGGCTTTGAATATCATGCGCGCCGGCCACGAGGTGACGGTTTACGATATTCGCCGCGAGGCCGCCACGCCCCACCTTGACAGCGGGGCAAAATGGGCCGACAGTCCGCGCGAGGCGGCATCTCACAGCGAAATCGTCATGACCTCGCTGCCGGGACCGCGCGACGTCGAGGCCGTGGCCTTGGGTCAGTCAGGCGTCGCTCAGGGTGCGAATCCCGGTTCAGTCTATGTCGATCTGAGCACCAATTCGCCAACCGTAATCCGGCGGATCAGCGCTATGCTCAAGGAAAAGGGCGTCGACGTGCTTGATGCGCCCGTAAGCGGCGGTGTAGCCGGGGCAAAACGCGCTACCCTGGGTGTCTTTGTAGGTGGCGACGAGGCTGCCTTCCGTCGGGTTCAGCCGGTGCTCAGCGCGATCGGCGACAAGGTCAGCTACATCGGTCCGTCCGGCTCGGGCGCGATCGCCAAGCTGGTCCATAACCAAATCGCCATCTGCACCAACGCTGTAATTGCGGAAGCGTTCACGATGGGCGTCAAGGCGGGCGTCGCGCCCGACGCATTGTTCAAAGCCGTGCGTGACGGTGCTTTCGGCCAGGGCAATTTCCTCAACATGCTGCCGCGGGTGATCTTCAAGGGCAGCTTCGACCGCGCCTTTTTTGCGCTCAAGCTGGCGCGCAAGGATCTCGGTTTGGCGACCGAAGTGGCGCGGGAATTCGACGTGCCGATGGCGGTGGCGGCAACCGTCGAACAGGACCTCATCGCCGGGCTGGTCAACGGGCTGGGAGACAAAGACGCCACCGCCGCATTCACGATCCAGGAGGATCGCGCCGGCGTCAAAGTGCGCAGCGACCAGTAGGCCGCGCTGCCACGCCCGTCTCTTCACGGTGGGACCGCGGCCGTCTCACGATCTACAGGTGCTCGCCGCCGGCTGGCCGGGCTATGCCGCGGATTTCGAGGCCGCTGTCGCAGTTGATTACATGCCCGGTGGTCAAGCTGCCGTTTTGGCGCGACGCTAACATCAAATAGGCGCCCATGTAATCTTCGAGTTCGGGAAATTTTCCCAGCGGCAAACCCCTGGTGCTTTGCTCGGGGTTGACAACTTCCCCGATCGTGCGGTGCTCCATCTCAAGAGTCTTGAGTCCGCGCAGGTCCGTAGGCATCGGACCCGGCGCAACGCCGTTGACCCTGATCTTCGGCGCCAGCTCGTAGGCCAGTTCCCGCACCATTCCGACCAGCGCATGCTTGGATGAAGTGTAAAGCGGACCTCCGCCCGAGGGATGGAATCCGGCGAAGGAGACGGTGAAGATGATATTGCCTCTGGTCTTGGCCAGTTCGCCCATCGCGGCCTTGGCGCCCAACATGCATCCTTTCACGTTGATTCCGAACAGCTCGTCGAAAGCCCGTTCAATGCGATCGTCGGGCAGGTCGGCCAGCGACAGGTTGAAATCCCACACGCCGGCATTACCGATAAAACAATCCAGGCGGCCAAAGCGCGCAACGGTATCCGCCACCGCGCGCTGATTATCGGCCAACAGCGTGACATCGCCGACGGTCCCTGAGACGCGCTCACCCAGCTCCTTCTGAAGCGCCTCGGTGCGCTCGCGGGCGCGGTCGAGGATACCGACCCGCGCGCCCTCCTGCACGAACCGCTCGACCAGACATTTTCCCAAACCCGACGCGCCGCCGGTGATCAGTACAACTTGTCCTTCGAACTCGCTCATGAATTCTCGCTCCGTCCGATTTGCCTGCGGCGCTTGTAACACGCGCGCAGCCGCCGGATCAAATCGCAGCCGGAGTTGAGGTTACGGCGCACACGGCCGGCCCTACTTGACAAGACGGATTTGATGGCGGTAGCAGAAAATCATACCTTGACGTTGTGGTGTCGCTTCGGAGGCGTCAGTAACTGCGTCGAAAGGCGGGCGTGTGCCCGGTTGGTGGATGGCGTGAGTGACTATTGGCGGTTTACGCTTTCCCGGCAAAGCCTGCTTAAGGAGCGTTTGATCGTCGAACTCGATTATGGCTCGCGCCGCGAGGCGCTGGCGATGGTCGATTACCTGTCGCGCGATGTCGGCATGTTCAAAGTCGGCCGGCATCTATATCTTCATTCCGGTCCCGATCTGGTCCGCGAAATCCGCCAGCGCGGCGGCGAGGTTTTTCTTGATCTCAAATTTCACACACCGCGCGTTGCCCCTAAGGCCGCGGCCGAGGCCACCCGGCTGGGAGTCAGGATGTTCGATCTGCACGCCGGACATAGTCTTGAGATGATGAAGCGGGTGCGCCATGAAGTTAACCGTCTGTGTCATTATGAGGGACTGCGCCGCCCCTACATCGTCGCGATTGCGATGCTGGCCGGTATGAACGGCCATCCGGAAAGTTGTTCGGCGCAATGCGCCTCGGCGCTCGACCAGATCTGTGTACTGGCGCGGCTTGCAGCAGACGCCTCGATGGACGGTATCGTCACGTCGCCTTGTCAGGTAAGCCGGGTGCGCGACGCATGCGGACGCCGCGTGATGATACTGACTTCGACGGTTTTCCCCGGCGAGCTATCGTGCGATACGCCCGAACGCATCGGGCCGGCCGAAGCCGTCCGTTCGGGCGCCGATTACCTGATGCTGGGCAAGCAGGTGTGGAACGCTGCCGACCCGGTGCGTTTAATCCACGAGCTGCTGCGTGAGATGGACCGCGGTGTCCGTTGCGCGCAACGTCGATCGCTCGCATTGTTTTCCCAGCGGCCCGCGATCAATTAGCGCCCTTGGCAACTGCGAACTCGAACCTGGTCAGGCAATTACGCCGTCGGCGCGCAGGCGGGCGCGCTCGTCGGGACCAAACCCGTGCGCTGCCAGCACCTCGTCGGTGTGTTCCCCGAACAGGGGTGGGCGGGTAACGCGTCCCGGGCTTTCGGCCAGCTTCACGCCCAAACCGGTGGTCAGGAAGGTTCCCAGCCTGGGATGGGGAATGCGAAGCAGCATCTCGCGCGCGGCGATTTGCGGATGGGCGAAAATCTCTTCCATCGTGAGGATAGGGCCTGACGGTATCCCCGCCTTATTGAATTCATCGATCCAGTAATCCGCCGGATGGCTCGCCAGGGCGGCGTTGACTTCGGCAGTCAAGGCTGCGCGATTCTGTACGCGGCGCCGGACGCCGTGAAAGCGCTCGTCCTTGTCCAAATCCGGGCGGCCAATCAGGGCCACGAACTTTTTCCACATTGCGGGATTCCCGACCGAGATATTGAACGGGCGGTCGGCGGCCTGGAACGTGCCGTGCGGCGAGACCAGGGGATGATGATTCCCGGCTGGTACTGGATTTTTGCCGGTCTCGAAGTAAATTCCCGCCGACCAGCTCAGGATGCTGACGATCGATTCCAGCAGCGAAGTCTCGACACGCTGGCCGCGGCCAGTGCGATGGCGCACCTCCAACGCCAGCAAAATCCCCTGCACCGCGAAGATCCCGCCCAGCAAATCGCAGATCGCGATACCGGCCCGCGTTGGACCGCTCTCGACCGTGCCGGTCACGCTCATCAAGCCGGACATGCCCTGGGCTATCTGATCGAAGCCCGGATTGTCGCGCAGCGGCCCGGTCGAGCCGAAGCCCGAAATACTGCAACAGATGATGCGCGGATTGCGCGCCGACAGCTCGTCGTAACCGAAGCCGATTTCCTCGATGACGCCGGGGCGGAAATTGTCGATCAGGATGTCGGCCGAGTCGGTCAGGCGGCTCAGAACCCGCAGTCCCTCTTGCTTCTTGATATCGAGCACGACGCTTTTTTTAGAGCGATTGGTGCACAGGAAGAAGTAATTGTCCGCGCCACCGCCCGATCCCAATTGGGCGCGGGAATCGCCGGGCGGCTCGATTTTGATCACCTCGGCTCCGTAATCGCCCAGGATTTGCGTGGCAAAGGGTCCCGCTAAATAGCGCGTAAGGTCGATTACTTTAATTCCCGTCAGCGGCGGCGCAACACGCTCCATCGATTTGAATCCTCGCAGCGTCAAAAAGGTGCCATCTCATAGCGCCGGCAACCCACCGTGCAACTCTACGCCGGCCTCAATTGGGCCGTCAAAAGCGCGTCGGGAAGCAACCCCGGCCGCCTAATCAACAATGGCACGCTGAGGGAACCGGCGCTTCGTCACCACGCGGCCCCCCAATCTTCAGCGGATCAGCGGCAGATGCGCGCAGTAAAGCGCGCCGGCGCCGCCGCTTTGGATACGCTCGGCGCGCAGCACCGCCAGCCAGGGCTCGATTAACCGATTAAATGCCCCGCCGATCACGGCGTGGGAACTGACCGCTCCCCCTCCCAGCAACTGCTCGATCAGGGTGGGCTGACGAGGCAGACTTACCAGTTGAACCGGCTGAGTGAGCGGCAGCCTGGCCTCCTTCTTGGCTTCGTTCAAGGCGGCGTCAAAGTCCCCGATTCGATCGACCAGCTTCAAACCCAGCGCCTGCTCGCCGGTCCAGACACGGCCCTGCGCGATCTTCTGCACCTTTTCGACGCTCAGATGTCGTGACTGGGCGACGCGTTGGACGAACTGCTGATAAACTTCGCCCAGCATCCGATCGCGCACCATCGACTCCTGCTGCGGGGTGAAGTCGGTGAAGGAATCAAACATGGTGACGTTGTCGCCCTGATATATTCCCTCGGTGTTGACGCCCAACCGGGCCAACGCCGGAGCAATATTGAACTTGCCGCCCAGGACGCCGATCGAGCCGGTTACCGTTGCAGGGTCGGCGAAAATCTTGCTGGCCGGCGTGGAAATCCAGTATCCGCCCGACGCTGCGTAACCCGACATGCTGACGATCAGCGGCTTCTTCTTCGCCGTAAGCTCGACTGCCCGCCTGATCAGCTCGGAGGCGATCACCGACCCACCGGGGGAATCAATCCGGAAAATCACGGCTTTGACTGAATCGTCGTTGCGGACCTGCTCGAAAGCCTCGGTGATCGGGTCCGAACCCATCGAAGAGCCGCCGGGAGATAGCAGCGGGTCGTAGCCACCGCTGCCCCGATCGATCTCACCCGAGCCGTAAACGACCGCGATTTTGCTGCCAGAACGAAAACCGCTGAACAGAGGCTGACGGACATAAGACGCGTAATCGATGATCTGGTGCTGGGTCCCGCCGTAATGCTTTATTCGCTGGTCGTATTGATCTTCATATTCGAGCTTGTCGATCAGCCGGTCACGCAGGCCATCGGCGGCGGTAAACGGGGCCTGGTTGATGAGCGAGTTGACCGCACTGACTTCAAGATGGCGCTGGGCCGCGATTTGCGCGGTAAGCTGACTGTACAAGCTGTCGATCAGGCCCTGATCGGCTTCGCGCTGAGGCGGCGTCATCTCCTTATCGAGAAAAATATTGGCGGCCGTCTTGTACTTGCCGATCGCATAGAGGTCGGGGCGCACGCCAATCCAATCGAGCGTGCCGCGTAGAAAAATCTCGCGCATCCCGATTCCCACCAGGTTCAATTCCCCCTGCGGCATCATCGAAACCTCATCCGCGGAACTCGCCACCAGGTACGCCAGATTGCCGGGAGCGAATTCGCCGGCGGTCTCGATGTAGGCGGCGGTCCACTTGCCGGCTTTGGCAAAAGCCCCGACCATCGCGGTGATTTCCTGCGCCTGCGCCATCTCCATCTGCGGGTCGATAACCTTGAGCGACAGACCGATGATTCTCTGATCGTGCTCGGCGTTATGGATCGCGCCGCGCACATTGTCGAGCGCCGTCTGATTGTTGCCGCGAAGCGTGCCCAGCCAATTGGTGCTGCCGCGTTCGACCACGGGCCCGCTCAATTTGATTTCCAGGACCGAGTTGGAAGGAACGCGATGGGTGAAGTAGTCGACCACCACCGCGATCACAAACAGCACCAGGACAGTTGCGGCGGCCCGCACGATCCATCGCATAATCCTTTTCAGCATTGCTCGTATCGGCCCCCTCGCCAGGCTTGGTTTGCAGGCTTAAGCCTGCACAGCCGCGATTGAATTTGCGACCGCGGCGCTTGAATGGCGCCGCGGCAGCATCGATGATAGCCAACCACACCTCAACGCTCGGAGCCAGCCTCGGCGACTTGCAAAGCGGGTGAAAAAAGGGGACGCGCAGCAAATGACCAGATCACCAAATGCGATTGTGCTCGGAGTCTTGGTTTGGATCCTGTTGATCCTGCTGCCCGGCAACGGCCGCGCGCAGCAGGGGACCATCGTGCCCACGCCCTCTCCCCTTCCCAGCGCTACTCCCACGCCGCGGCCCGAAACCATCTCACGTTCATTTCACTGCAACTGCACGACCGCCGGCCAGCCGGTGTTATGGGCCGGTTTCGTTCAGGCCACCAGTTACTTCCAAGCCCGCCAGATGGCCACCACCCAATGTCTGGCCTACCTGGGTGAAAAGCCGGTTTCCCCGTTGATTCCCACACCTGCCGCGGCTTTGGCGGGGTCCACACCGGTCTTTCCGACTCTGACTGTGAACCCGTGCAGCCAATGCGCGTGCAACTGATGTGCCTTCGATAGAAAAATGCGGCCTTGCGGCACAGGGCAAGCCCGGTCCTCTGCTCCACGAAATTCCTACTTTGACGCGCCTCCATTACCGTGTCGTCGTTCTGTGCTTCTGCGCATGGATTTTCGACTTTTTCGATCTTGTTCTCTACTCTTTCCTGCTCGTCGGCATCGCACATGAACTCCATCTGAGCGCGACCGGCTCCTCGCTGGTCCTGGGCTTCTCTTTCCTTATGACCGCGGCGGGCGGGATCGGCTTCGGTTTGATTGGCGACCACTTCGGGCGCAAGCCGGTGATTGTGGCCACGACGCTGATTTACGGTGGCGGCACCTTGCTCTGCTCCAGCGCGCATTCGCTGGGTGCGTTAATCCTGTGGCGAACGATTGCCGGGTTGGGGATCGGCGGCGAATGGGCGGCCGGCCAAAGCATGATCGCGGAGACCATTCCCGCCCGCTACCGCGCCCGCTATGCATGCTACGTGCAGACCGGTGCCCCCCTGGGAATTCTGCTGGCGGCAGTCGCCGGCGGATTCATTCAACCGGTCCTCGGATGGCGTGCGGTTTTTGTGCTGGCCGCCGCTCCCGCCCTGGCTGTAGCCGTCGCGGTATGGCGCTGGTTGCCGGAAAGTGACGTGTGGCTCAACCAGCGCGGCCTCAGGCGGTCCCGATGGCGCGCCGATCTGCAATGGCTTCGTTCGTACCAGCCGATTCTGCTCGTGATCTTTTTTCTTCTGCTGATGAACTCCGAAGCTTACTGGTTCACCTACAGTTGGCTGCCGGGCTACCTCGAACTGAGCCGCCATCTGAGCAGCCAGCACAGTGGGCGCCTGGTGATCGGGATGCAGGTCGGCGCCGTGCTTGGATACTTAAGTTTCGGTTGGTTTGCGGATCGCTTCGGCCGCCGGCCGGTGTTCTCCAGCTACGGCATCATGATGGCGCTGGGATTGCTGCCGGTCACGATCCTGTGGCATTGGGCGGATCGAGTGCCAGGGCTGATTGCGGTCTCAATGGCGCTGGCTGGATTCGGCACGGGCATCTGGTCGGGCGCGGGCACGCTGATGTCCGAACTTTTCCCGACCAGGATGCGCAACACGATCCTCGGGCTGTTGCTCAACGTTACCCGCGGAATCCAGTTTTTCACCCCCTTGATGATCACCGCGCTGCGATCGCAAATCGGCTTTGCCGCCGCGTTGGCGATCGGCTCGCTGTTTGCCGCGATCGGCGCGATATTGGTCTGGATGTTGCCGGAAACGCGTGGCCGCCCGATTACAATTCTGGATTGAACGGCGAACACCGCTCGGGGTCAGCTTCGCAAAAACTCGATCAGCGCCTGATTGACTTCTTCGGGCCGTTCCTGCTGCGTCCAGTGGCCGCAGTTTCTGATAATGATCGTTCGGGTCAGATTGGGCACAAGCTGCTTCATCCCGGCGGCCATCCACGGCGGCAGCACCGGGTCGCGCTCGGCACAAATCATTAACGCCGGCTGATTGATCCGATGATCGAGGCCGGCGCTCTCCTCCCAATTGCGATCGAAGTTGCGGTACCAGTTAAGCGGTCCGCGAAACCCGCTGTGCTCGAAAGCTTTGACGAACACTTCGAAATCGCCGTCGCTCAGAAACCTGCCGTGGGGCCGATCGGGCAGCCGGTCCAGAATGCCGCCGCCGGCGGGACCAAGCACGCCCGGCGGGTCGCTGCTGCCGGCCTGGATTTTCAACGCGGCCAGGTCCTGGTAAAAGCCACGCAACGTGCGGCGGACGTCGGCCTGGAGTTCGGCTTCGGCGACTCCCGGCTCCTGGAAATACAAAATATAGTGAAACTTGCCAGCAGCCATCGCCCGGAACAGATCCGTGGGCTTGACCGGCGGACGCGGCAGAAACGGCGTGTTGAGCCCGGCCACCTTCTCGAACCGCTCCGGCGCGATCATCGCCGCGCCCCACGCAACGATTCCTCCCCAGTCGTGCCCGACGATCGCGCAGCGAGCAATCCCAAGCCGATCGAGCATCCCGATGAGGTCTGCGACCAGATTGCGCAGGCTATACGCCTCGATCGGCAGGGGCGCGTCAGTTTCGCCGTAACCCCGCTGGTCCGGCGCAATCGCTCTGAATCCGGCCGCGCTGAGCGCCGCCATCTGATGGCGCCAGGAATACCAGATTTCCGGAAACCCATGGCAGAGCAGCACCGGGTAGCCGTCACCAGCCTCGTGCACATGCATCCTGATGCCGTTGGTGTGTACGAAATGATGCCTAAAATCGTTCACGGGTTAATTTCGGCTGGGCACAGCGTGATCGGAGGATGGCCCACAACTGAGTTTACCAGCTTTAAGCGCGTATTCTAACAGACCAGGCTCTTCCCCCCGTCTTGCAACGGCTTGAATTGAATTGATCGAGTCAAAGAAGGAGCGCCCAAGTCCGGTTAATGCCCGGGGTAAAGCGGCTTTCCGTATTCGGATGAAACCGATATAAATGTTCGCACCAATTCGGCCACCGTGCTTTTGTGGTTTTGTAGAAACGAGGTGAGGCTTTTATGCCGTGGACGATAACCCGCCTGTGCATCGACTGCGTGGACACCGGTTGTGTCAGCGTCTGCCCGGTCGATTGCATCTACGAGTATGTCGGGGAGGACAAGGCGAAGTTCCCCAACATGCTCTACATCAACCCCGACGAATGCATCGATTGTGGCGCCTGCGAGCCGGAATGCCCGTGGCAGGCGATTTTCGAGGAACCCGCAGTACCCGAGGTGTTCAAGGACGACATCGCGCTCAATCACGCGACGGTGGATGACCCTGATTCCTTCAAAGTAAAACAGCACGAAACCAAGGAGCAACCCAGTCCGGAGCAGGTTGCCGCGAACAAGGCCAAATGGGGTTTCGATCCCAACGCCTGATCGATCACCAATGAAAGACACGCCCGCGCCCCGCGGGCGTGCGTGGTGAAGCTTGAAATCAGCGGCCCGGTTGCTCGATTCCGAGCGTCAAATTCAAACGATTCTTTTCTGACCGTGCTTGAATCCGCCCTGGTGGCCGGGCTTATGACGGGGCTGATGGCGGCGCGGGTTGTGTTCGGACGGCTCGCGGCTGTTTTCCGTGGGCACGATTTCAAGCGCACGCATGTACCCATTGCCCACCGAGCGCGTAGTGATCAACGGATCATCCTTCAGCGCCAGATGGACGATGCGGCGATCGCGCGGCGGCATCGGCTCCAAAGCCACGGTCTTGCGCTCGCGTTTGGCCCGCTCGCCCATCGACAATGCCATCCGCTCCAACTGCTGACCGCGCCGCGCGCGATAGGAAGCCACGTCCAGCGTCACTGGCACGGCGTCCTTGATGCGCCGGGCGATCAGGCGGTTGAGCATGTACTCCATCGCGTCCAGGGTCTGGCCGTGGCGGCCGATCAGGATGCCGGAGCCGTCGCCCTTGATATCGATGTGAATCAGCTCGACCTCGGTGGAAACCGTGACCTCCGCCCTCTCGCCCATCAGTTGCAGGATTTCCTTGAGCAGGCTTACAGCTTCCTGGCTTTGGTCCTCAAGGTTGGCGCTGCGCCGCGGCGGACCACCCTCGGCGCCTTCGTCATCGAGTTGCCGCGCCGATGGCTGCGCCTCCGGCGGTTGCGGATTTACTTCTTCAGCCACCGAAAAGGCCTCGCGCGGTCTGGAGGGCGTTAGCTCCTCGGCGGCAGCTTGCTCCTTCACCGGCCGGGTGATGGTTACTTCGGCGGCGCGAATTGTAAGGGTTTCCTGACGCGAGTGCGCCGAGGGAGGCGACGCAACTTCGCTACGGGCCGATTCCGGCGGGCGGCGGGTGACACGCACTCGTGCCGGACGCGCCCCCAGTCCCAGCAGGCCCGATCTGGGAGTGGCAAGCACTTCGATGGAAACGTCTGCTTCTTCGGCACCAAGCTTGGTCAGGGCTGCTTTAATGGCCGCTTCGACGCTGGCGCCCTCGGATTCGATATAGTCGTTAGGGGTCATGCGTTAGCCGGGCTGAGCTGTTTGAATTCTCGGTTTAGAACATACTGCTGGGCAATTCCCAAGGCGTTGGAACAAAAATAATAGAGCGTTAAGCCCGCCGGAAAATTCAGGAACATCACCGTAAACACCAGCGGCATCAGCATCATCATGCGCTGTTGACTCGGGTCAGGCGACTGGGGCGTCATCTTCTGCTGCAGATAGGTGCTCACTCCCATCAGGATAACCAGGACGGGGATACCGCCGCAGGGCAGGAAGGCCAGCTTGGGAAAACCCGGAATGGGCAGACATTCGGGTGCCGAAAGGTCCCTGATCCATCCGAAAAACGGCGCGTGACGCAGCTCGACCGCGTTGAGCAAGGCTTCGTAAAGGCCAATAAAAATCGGCAACTGCAAAAGCATCGGCAGGCACCCGCCAAGCGGATTGACGTGATTGCGCTTGTACAGGTCGACCATCTCGCGGTTAAGCCGTTCCTTGTCATCCTTGAATTTTTCGCGCAACTTTTCCACCTGAGGCTGAAGGCGCTGCAGGCGCATCATGGACCGTTGGCTCTTGATCGACATGGGCAGGAAGGCGACCCGGATAGCCACGGTGAGCAGGATAATATCAACACCCCAATTGGGCGCAACGTAATGGAATAACTTAAGCGCGCGTAAAAACGCAAGTGCTAGTATTCCCGACCATCCAAAATCGATTGCCCGCCGCAGCTCCGGGTTGACCTCCTCCAGAGTGGTGAGACTCTTGGGACCGGTATAGACCAGCGCCGACACCGTCATAACGCCATCCACCGGCGCGGGCGAAAACAGCATCTCGGCCGTTGCCTCGTTGTCGGTGTAGTTCATCGCCACGGTGCCGTCGCGAGGACTAACCGGAAGGAAAACCGTCAGGAAATAGCGGTCGCCAAAACCAGCGTAGGTAATGTCACCCTTGAGCGGCTTCACCCCCTTGCGCAGCGCCTTTTCCGCGTCAACCGTAGCCTTTTGATTCACCAGGGTCTGAACTTCGGGAATGTCGTAATACCCGGAGTGCGGATTAAGCGGCTCACTCATGGTCAGTCCGACCGCCTCAACCTCCTCGGGCGGTCCTTTGACCGCCGCGCTGACCTGAAAAACGTAGCCGGCTGAGCTGAACCGCACCGTTTTGGTGATCTCGAGTCCTCCGACCCTGCCCGTAAACGTGATAACCGCGTGCTCCAGATGAGCAAGCGCGAGGTTGGACGGGGCGTCGGTATGGTAAGCTAGATTGCCATCGTCGAGTCGGCCCTGACGTGTCTCGACCACCAGTCCCAGCGGTAACTGCCGATCCGCAGAGGCCGTTACCAGTTCCAGCAGAGGGCTATTGGGCTCGGCGGTTTCATGGTACTTTTTCAGCTTCAAACTGAGCAGGCGCCCACCTCTGGTAGTAAATTTCGCGATAAAATCGTCGTTCTCGACCTGGATTATTCGCACCGGCGCATTTTGTTCCTGGACCGGCGCTGGCAGCGGGTTGGATGGCAAGGCGGACGGTGCCGGCAGGTTCGAGGGGGCAGAAGTCGCAAGCGCTCGTTTGGGGCCGGAATGCAGTTGATGCTGCTCCTGTGATTCCTGCCGAGGCGGGTAAAGCCGCTTAAGGACCAGTTCCTGATAGGCGAATACCGCCGCCAAAGACAGGACCACCGCAATTAAAAGTCTGGTATCCAAAGCACTCCTTTATCGATCATCGAAACCGGCCTCATGGTCGAAACCGGCGAGCGGAAGTTCGGGAACAGGATCGTAGCCATAACCGCCAAACGGATGACACTTGCCCAACCGGCGCAACGTGAGGTAGCCGCCCCGGCAAGCTCCGAACCGAACTAGCGCCGTTGCAGCGTAGCGCGAGCAACTGGGCTCAAAGCGGCACGACCAGCCTGAACAGGCGGCCAGAAATGGCGCGATCAGCCAATGATATAAATCGAAAATGCGGGCCAGAACCGATGCCACAACAGCGGCTCCGAACGGCCTTGTCCCTCGATCGCCAAGGTCGAAATTGCCTGATTCAGCAGCGGATATCGTTTCCATCAGGACTCCCGCCCCGTACCTGTGGTTAAGACCCGACGCTCCGTGTAGCTTCAAGTTTATCCGCCATCTGCGACAGCGGAGCCGTCAATTCAGCAGTAATCTCCTGGGTTTTGAGTTGCCCGGCGCCGTCTCGGGCGATGATTACTACGGCACTTGCGGTGGGCAGCACGGTTCTCAAACCGCAACGAAAGCTTTCACGCAGCCTACGCTTGATCCGATTGCGCGTTACCGCACCGCCAATCCGGCGCGAAACCGCCAATCCGAGCTGCACCGACTCGTGCTCCCGGAGCGTCGCCAGATAGACGACAAAATGGTCCGTCTGACGCCGAATTCCCCGTTGGCGAACCCACAGGAAATCGGCGTGGCGTCGCAGCCTGTACTCTTTCCCGAAACTGGCGTCAGGTCCCGGGCCTAACCGGGTTGCTTGGGCGGGACCGAAACGGTCAATCGGTGGCGGCCCTTGTTGCGCCGCCGCTTGAGGACACGGCGTCCGCCGGGCGACGCCATCCGGGCGAGGAATCCATGAGTCCGTTTCCGCCGCCGATTGCTGGGCTGATAAGTGCGTTTCATCTCGTTTGGTCAATTCTTATAGCTGCTTGCGTCTCTCTGATTCAGGCAGCGCCGCGGTTAAGCCGTCAGCACAAGGCACAACGCCACCGCGCGGCCGAGACCGCCGGCTTGCTAGCTCGGACAGCCGTTCAAACCCTCATGCAACCACACCACGACATGCGGCGCAAGGCGGGCCGGCCAACCAGCACGCCATCACCCGGCTATGTTCGTATCACGTGCGCCGGATTGGCGTCAGGTCTGCGCGCGATACTTCATTTTCAGTTCGCGCTCCGCAGCCAGCCAATCATCGACATGATGACCGTGCTCGTATCCGCGCGCCACGAACAATTCATAGGCGCGCTTGCGGATCATCTCCGGCGATGGACCCAGCTCCCCGGTCTGCGAAGCCACGCCATGTTCATTCTCGAGTGCGCCATTGGCGATGTGCGTGCTGATACCGTTAGCCACGCCGGATACAACCTGCGTTTCACTGCTCTTCGGCGCGACAAGCTTCGTCTCTGGTCCGCTCTTACGTGTTCTGGGTTTTCTCTCCTTGGGTTGCTTGGGCTCTTTTGATTTCAACTGAACCTCCTCCTGCTCCATCACTCACCAAAAAATGCAACGATCCCGTCGGTGCGGGCGACAACTGCTGCCCGTTGAAACGGCATCTGACCGTGAGTAATGAAATCAAACCATCCGCCCCAAGTTAAATTTTTAGCGTTTTCGAGGCGCTTTGATAAGACCAAAGCTAATTAACAACGTGTAAATCTTAACATCGGGATAAGCAGCAAAATACGTACCGCCTTTGGAGAGGTTCGACATCGGCAGCTGACGTCTATCAGTCTGCGGCCGTTCGCGATTAAAATCTTTCAGGAGCGAGGCCGAGAATCTAATTCACCCATGTACGTTCAAGATACGATCGTCGCACCGGCAACTGCGCCGGGGCCAGCAGCGGTCGCCATAATCCGTTTGTCGGGTCCGGCAGCGATCGAAATCCTGCGTACGATTTGGTTTCCCGTGGGAACCCAGCTCAAGCCGCGGTCTGTGGCTTTGGGCGATGTGCGCGACCCTGAAACGAACGCCGCGATCGATCGCGCGCTAGCCGTGATCATGCCCGCACCCCGCAGCCTGACCGGCGAAGACGTCGCCGAATTGCATTGCCATGGGGGACCGTACCTGGTGCGCAGAGTCCTGGGATTGGCGCTGCGCTGTGGCGCCCGGATGGCGGAGCCGGGTGAATTCAGCCGCCGCGCTTTTCTCAACGGCCGGATGGATTTGACCGCCGCCGAAGCGATTGCCGATCTGGTGGCCGCGCGCGGCGAAAGCGCCCTTGCGCTAGCCTTGTCCCATCTTAATGGTGGATTAAAGCTCCGGGTGGGCGCCCTGCGCGAGGCGCTGCTCGCAGTCGCTGCGCATCTGGAGGCTGAAATCGACTTCGCCGATGAGGACATCGCCCTGCCCTCACGCGCGGAGACCGCCGCTTGCATTGACCAATTGCGCGCCGACGTGGCCGCCCTGCACGACAGCTTCGCGCGCGGCCGCCTGATGCGCAGCGGTGCGCGGGCCGCGATTATCGGCAAACCCAACGCCGGCAAGTCCAGCGTCCTTAATGCGCTGCTGGGCGTCGAACGTGCCATCGTCACACCGATCCCCGGCACCACCCGCGACGTGATCGAGGATACCATCCATGCCGGTCCGTATCCTTTGGTCCTTCAAGATACGGCTGGGGTTCGCTCCGTAACCGACGAGGTCGAACGCATCGGAATCGAGCGGACGCTTTCCCATGCTGGGGAGGCCGACCTGCTGATCGCGGTGTTCGATTCCTCCGTATCGTTGGAACCCGACGACCTCCGCATAATCGAATTGTGCCGAGGGCGGGCCGGCGTTGCGCTGCTCAACAAATCCGACCTGCCCGCGGCAATCGGCATCGACCATTTACGCGCCCATCAATTGACCCAGCCCGTTCTCCGGGTGTCGGCGCTCAGGGGCGAAGGTCTTGACCGGCTGCGCGCCGAAATTACGGCTCAAATTGAAGCTTTGGCAGGCGGCCACCAGGGGGATACGATCGCGATTTCCCGCCTGCGCCATCGCGAGGCCCTCGCCCGCGCCCTGCAAGCCCTGGACGACGCGCGCGCCAGCATCGCCGGTCATATGCCGCCCGAAATCATCGCCGTTGATATCGGGCTCGCCTCCGATGCGCTGGCCTCGATCAGCGGTCAAATCAGCACCGAGGATGTGCTGGACCGTATTTTCCGCGACTTCTGCATCGGAAAGTAGATTTATCCTAAATTAGGTTAACCAAGCGCTCCTTGAGTGTTCCCTTTCCGGCCAAACGCCAACGCGGGGAATCAGTTTAGCAAGGCGGCCTACAACCGTTTGCCGCGGCGGCAGGGTCAGAAAACGACGGCCATTTTGCAGCCGCGCTTCGGCGGGGCATAATTTATTGTCGGCCTATGAAATTCGACGTTATCGTGGTGGGCGCCGGACATGCCGGAATCGAAGCGGCGCTGGCGGCGGCGCGGATGGGTTCGCGCTGCCTGATGCTGACGCTTAACCTGGACCATATCGGGCAGATGTCGTGCAATCCCGCGATCGGAGGTATTGGCAAAGGCCATCTGGTGCGTGAAATCGACGCCTTGGGCGGCGAGATGGCGCTGGCCATCGATGAGACCGGGATCCAGTTCAGGTTCCTTAATACGCGCAAGGGACCCGCAGTCAGAGCGCGCCGGGCCCAAGCAGACAAAGCGGCATACCGGGCCCGGATGAAGCGGGTGATGGAATCGACGCCAAACCTGACGATTCGTCAGGCGAGCGTGGAGCGCCTCCTGTTGGACGGCGATCGTGTGCGTGGGGTCGAGTCCCAAATCGGAGAGGAATTCGAAGCTTCGGCGGTAATTCTGACCACCGGGACGTTTTTGAAGGGGCTTGTCCATATCGGGCTTAGGAATTATCCCGCCGGGCGGGCTGGCGATTTCGCCGCGATGGGTCTGAGCGAGCATCTGGCGCAATTGGGCTTCAGAATCGGCCGCCTTAAGACGGGCACCTGCCCGCGCCTGGACGGGCGCACGATCGATTATACGGATTTGGAGGTCCAGCCAGGCGATGATCCGCCTCCTCCTTTTTCCTTCCGGACCACCAGGATAAGCCAAAACCAGATTGCGTGTCATCTGACCTTCACCAACGCTCAGACGCATCAGATTATCCGAAGCGGACTTGATCGGTCGCCGATGTACTCGGGGGTAATCCAGAGCCGTGGCCCGCGCTATTGCCCTTCAGTGGAGGACAAGGTCGTCCGTTTTGCCAGCAAGGAGCGCCATCAGATTTTCCTGGAACCAGAAGGCCGGGATACGGTTGAGGTCTATCCAAACGGGCTATCTACCAGCCTGCCCTTGGACGTTCAGGTTCAAATGGTGCGATCGATCAGGGGACTGGAACAGGCAGAGATCATGCGGCCCGGCTATGCGATCGAGTATGACTTCAGCGATCCGACGCAACTTCACCCCACGCTCGAGACCAAACTGGTAAAGGGTTTGTTTTTCGCCGGTCAGATCAACGGCACCACCGGATATGAAGAGGCGGCGGCGCAGGGACTAATGGCTGGAATCAATGCCGTCCTGATCGGGCGCAACGAGGCACCGGTAATCCTGCGGCGCGACGAGGCCTACATCGGAGTGCTGATTGACGACCTGGTAACCCGAGGAATCGGGGGCGAGCCATATCGTATGTTCACCTCGCGCGCCGAATACCGGCTGCTGCTGCGCGAAGACAACGCCGACCGCCGGCTCGGTGCCTTGGGCGCGCGGCTGGGCTTGCTCAACCGGGAAAGCGTGGAGCGGACGGCGTCGAAATCCGCCCGTGTCGCGGCGGAGCGCAGGCGGCTGTCCACGGTGCTGGTTGCAGACTCGGACGGGGTAAATCGCCTGCTGCGAGCGTCAGGGTCCGCGCCCATAAAGCAGCCGACCTATGCGCACGAATTGCTTAAGCGGCCGGAGGTTTCCTATCACGCGATCTTGCGAATGGCCGGTCTTGAACCGTCGCTGACGCCCGATGAGGCGGCAGAATTGGAGATCGAGGTAAAATACGAGGGCTATGTGCGGCGGCAGGCGGAGACCGTCGAACGGGTGCGGCGACTGGACGAGACCGCGATACCATCATGGCTGGATTACGCAAGCGTTCCGGGGCTATCTACCGAGGTGCGCGAGCGGCTGAGCAAAATCCGGCCCCATTCGCTGGGCCAGGCGTCGCGGATGCCGGGCATAACTCCGGCCGCCGTCTCCCTGTTGGCGGTGTATCTAAAGAGCGTTAGCCGCACTGGTCGTAATCGCCCCGAAAGTTTCACGTGAAACTATCCGCATTAAGTCGGCTGCCGCTACTGGGTTGCGTTTGGCGAGCCGACGACGGCTTCAAAGCATGATCGGGGCTATATGTTTCACGTGGAACATCCCGTTTTAATGAAGTGACGGCGTCCTCAATCAGGGCCGAACTGGAGTCCTACTGCTCCAATATTGCTTTGGCAACGCTGCTCAACGCCACCTTCCTGGACCGGATGGAACTCTTCGCACAGACTCTGTCCCTATGGGGCGTGAGATCGAACCTGACTGCCAAACCTGAGGACCCCGCCGAGACCGCTTTTCACATCGTTGATAGCCTCATGCCGCTGGTGTTGGTGCCGGACGCCTTCCAGGACGGCAAACGGGTGCTGGATTTCGGCAGTGGCGCCGGCTTCCCCGGGCTGATCCTCGCCAGCGCGTGTCCGGCTCGCTTTATTCTGGCCGAATCCCGCCGTAAGCGCGCCAGCTTTCTTCGCGTGGCCGCTGCGCAGATGGCCTTGGACAACGTCGAGGTTCTGGCGATTCGGCTTCAACCAAAGGACCCGGCCCAGCGCTTTGATGCCGCACTTTCGCGCGCCTCGGGGCCGCTGGCCGACTTCTATTCGATCGCTGGCACGGTCCTGATTAAGTCGGGAGTTGCGATCCTTTACGCTTCGTCGTCTCAGCGCCTGGAGCTAGTGGCGGCGCAAACCAACGGCCTTGCAGGATATCGGCGCTATACTTATTCGCTGCGCCATGGCAGGACCGTCGTAAATCGGGTTCTGGCGGTTTGGCGCAAATCGGAAAATTCCCAATGATCTACGCGCTGTTTACAATTACTCGCAGCGCGGTTTTGCATCTGGTCCCCGTTAGAGCCTAAAATTGCAGCGACTCGAAAACGGTGACTTGGTCTCCGTTCTTTTGGATGGCGGGAGGTCGGATGTGGGTCGTGTAGTGGCAATTGCCAACCAAAAGGGTGGCGTGGGCAAGACTACAACCGCGATTAATCTGGCGGTGGCCCTCGCTGATTTGAAACTGCGTGTCTTGCTGATCGACCTGGATCCGCAGGGCAATGCCACTTCGGGTGTCGATTCGCGGCGTGAACTCAGCGGCCCAAAAACAGTGCCCTCACGCAACATCTATGACGTTTTGATCGGGCGTTCCCAGCTAATCGAAATCGTCAGGCCCGTTCGCCATTTTCTGTTCCTGGCACCCTCCAGTACCAATCTGGTAGGGGCGGAGGTGGAGTTGGCTACAATGGAAGGGCGAGAGCGGATACTAGCCTCCGCCTTGAAATCGACTGCGCATAATTATAACTATGTTCTAATTGACACTCCGCCCTCGCTTGGACTGTTGACGCTGAACGCCTTGGTAGCAGCACAATCCGTCCTGGTGCCAATGCAATGTGAATATTATGCGCTGGAGGGGCTTACCTCGCTCATCGGCACTATCAGACGGATCAACACCGGACCCAACCCGGCACTAAAGCTGGAAGGGCTGGTTCTCACCATGTTCGATGGACGCAACCGCCTGAGCCATGAGGTCGCGCGCGAGGTCCGCGAACATTTCGGCACCGAGGTCTTCAACAGCGTCATTCCGCGCAATGTCCGGCTGTCGGAGAGCCCAAGTCATGGACTTTCCGTACTGGAATACGACAGCAAATCGGCCGGAGCTCACAGCTACCGTAACTTGGCCCAGGAAATCGTGCAGCGTCATGCTCAGACCACGGGCGTGGCACGAGACCAGGCCTGACGAAAAACAAGCAACCATTGCATACTCTGAGCGGGAGAGGACCAGGGGTAAGGTAGGAGGGGATCATGACACGCAAACCATTGGGACGGGGTCTCGGGGCGTTGATCGAGGGTGCGGCATTCGAAGAGCAAACCCAGACGCATCAGGGCAATCTGCTCGATGTGCCGGTCAATCGGATTATCCCCTCGCCATTCCAGCCGCGGCGCCGTTTCGACCCCCAGCGGCTGGGTGAGCTGGTTGAGGCAATCCGCGCCCAAGGCGTGATCGAGCCCCTGCTGGTGCGGGTCCTGCAGACCGGGCCCGACGGCGCGCGCTACGAACTGATTGCGGGGGAACGCCGTTTGCGCGCGGCGCGGGAGGCCGGACTTGAAACGGTGCCAGTGGTGGTCCACGAATTCGACGACCGCACGGCGCTGGAAGTGTCATTGGTGGAGAATCTGGCGCGGGAGGATCTCAACGCGATTGAGGAAGCGCGCGCGTTCGCGCGGTTGGCTCGCGAATTTGCCTTAAGTCACGAGCAAATCGCCCAGCGCATCGGCAAAAGCCGTCCCCACGTCAGCAACGCGATCCGGCTGCTGGACCTGCCTGAAGCCGTCCTGGAGATGATCGAAAACGGCGCATTGACGGCGGGTCAGGCGCGTCCTCTACTTGCGCTCCAGAGCGCGGCGGCCCAAATCAGCGCGGCGCGGGAAATCGTCACACGCGGAATCTCCGCGCGCGGAGCAGAGGAGATATCGCGCAAACGGCAACCGCCGGGCAAGGCTTTGCCGAGCCGGCCCGCCGATGTTCATCTGCAGGCTCTGGTGGAAAACCTGCAAAGGTCACTCAAGCGCAAGGTGCGAGTGGTCAGGGGCAAAGGCAAATCACCCGGTCGCGTCGAGATCGAATTTTACAACGACGACGACCTGACCGGGCTCGCCGCGATACTGACCAATCAATCCAACGGCCACGCGCGGTTTTCCGCAGCTTGAATGGTTGCCAGGTTGATTCCCGGACGCCGGCTTGAATTTCGGAAGTTGCCAATCGCACTTGTGTGGGCGCTGATTCTGCCGCTCGCCGTTCTTGCCGAGGCGCTTGCCCAGCCGGCGGTGGGCGCGATCTCGCAAGTCAGCGGTCGCCCGCAGCTCACACGCGCGAGCCAGACCGTAATCGCCGTCGTCGGCATGCCGATCCACCTGATGGACAAGCTCACCACTGACGCCTCCTCGACGCTGACCCTGAGCCTTGATGATCACAGTTTGATCCAGCTCGGTGAAAACAGCACCTTGATTGTCGATCAACATGAAATACACGCGGACAAGACGACTGTCAGTTTGGAAGGTGGGCGCCTGATGGCATTGGTCAACCGCGGGTTGCGCGCGTCCGGGGCGGATTTCACGGTTATGACCCCCAACGCATTTCTGGCGGTGCGTGGAACCCGTTTTAAGGTCAAGTACGCTGACACGTCGGCAGTGTATAACGGCCCTTCCACTGAGGTCGCCGTTATGGAAGGGAAAGTCGCCGCGGCTAACCGAAAGTTCCCCGAGCAGATTGTCGAGGTGCCCGCCGGCTACGAGACCGTTATCCTGGGAACGCAGCCGCCGTTACCTCCCGGTCCGATTGGGCTGGCCGGAATGGGTTCGGGACACGGCCGGGGCTTTGCCGGTGCCGGTCCGGGCGCCGCCGTCCCCGCGCCGCCTCCAGCTCCGCCCCCTGCACCCCCGCCATTTTGAAGCACAGCGGAGGTGATCGTTTGATTCCAAGCGTAAGCCCTTGCGGGGCGCAGCAGGACCGATGGAACGTCTGCGGGCGTTGGTCCCAAGGATCGGTTCCAGGGCTGGCGCACGGCGAGGTATCGAGGTGAAAGCGCGCGCATCAAAAATGATCAGATCGGCGAATGCGTGACAGGCCAATTCCTTCTCAACGCGAGGTGGGAGAGAGGTCTATTCGGAATATCGCCAGACGCTTGATCCGATCGCGATTATAATCGCGCCATTTCGCCGCGGGCACGTCGGCGGGCGAGACGGGGCGAAACTTAAGCCGTTTGAAAAATCGCGCCGCATGCTCCTCGCTGGTGCAGGCGAACACATATTTGAGTTTGCGCGCACGGGCCTCTTTGAGCACTTCGCGCACCAGGTCAATGCCGACTCCCTCGCCCTGGAAGCGAGTCAGCGTGTAGAGCGCGGTCAGCTCGCCGGCGCGCTCGCGATGGTAGGGTTCGGTCAACAGCGAACAGATACCCGCGAGGTGTTCGTCGGCGACTCGATAACCGAAACATGATGGAAGAATCCGTGCGATTTCCTCGTCAGTGCGCGCGAGCAGCAGCCCTTCATTCTGGCCGCGTTTGATCATTGCCTCGGCTTCCTCGAAATCTTCCAGCGCAATGGGCTTGACCGAGCCGTAGGCCGCCCTGGTAAAGAGCGTGCCCGTGCCAGTGAAACTGAACAGCTCCTCGTACACGCTGCGCGGCGCGGTCAGATTGACGGAATTGACGCCGTCTTCCAGCGCCCGTTTGGCGGCGCGCAAAATGACGCGGCGCAGCCTGGAGCGCTCGCGCCGGGCCAGCCCGTTGATCTGGCTCATTTGCACAAACGAATCGCGGTGGCCGTCGGCTTCGGTCAAGCCGCCGTCGCGGGCCAGCAGCACCAGCTTGAAAACATCCAGCCTGCTCGCCAACTCCTGCGCAAAAACTGTCAAATCCTCCGGATCGGTGGTGCGCGCGCCTGCCACGGCGATGCGCCCGGCGCGCAGGACGCGCCAAATCTGAGTCACTGCCGAATCGGGAGGATAAGGACGCGACCGCAGTCCATGGGCGGGATCGAAGATCGGAGGCGGCTGACGCGGCGCGATCCGGCCGATCTTGCGCTGCACGCGCGCCAGCACGTCTTCGCTGGCGACGAGGATGCACAGGGTCTGATTGCGTACCAATTCACGCAGCGCGCGGGCCAGCGAATCGAGATCGCGCAGCCGTTGGCCAGCGGGTGGAATCAGCGCGAAGAGCAAGCCCTTACCGTAAAACTCCTGGAGGTAAAAGGCCTTTTCACTCAGTGGCTTGGTCAGCTCGATGCCGGCCGGTTCGGCCGTTCGGGGCGGCCACGATTCAATCTGAGTTTCACCCACTCTACTTCACTGACCCGGGGACAATTGCGCGCACACCGCGGATATAAAACTTATAGCGGCCGGCCAAAGGTCGAGTAAGTGGTTTTTTTCAGGCCTTGAAAACGGCCTCGGATTCGCTTTCGCCGGCAGCGCCGAGGAGTGACACCGGCATTTTCGAGGAAGCGATCTGCTGAAGGTTGGTCTGAGAAAATACTTCGAGCAGGACACGTTGTCCATGCTCCCAGACCCGGAACATACGGCAGCGCGGCTGCAGACTGCAGGTGCTGGTATCTTCAAGGCAGACGTTGAGGTTAATCGGACCTTCAACCGCCTCGATAATGTCCTTGAACGAGATTGCTTCCGCCGGCCGGCCGAGTTGATAACCGCCGCCCGGTCCGCGGCGTGAGCGCACCAGCCCGCTGCGCATCAGATCGCGAATGACCTTTTCCAGGAAGTATTTGGGGATGTGCTCGCTGCGGGCAATCTGATTGCCATTGGCGACCCCCTCAGGCACGTCGGCCAGATGGATCATGGCGCGCAGCGCGTATTCGATCTTGCGGGGTATTTGCATTACGCTCATGGCTGCCCTCCATCCCCGTTTACGATCGCGGCAACTCCCGCAATTGATGTGATCGCGCTTGCTGACATCAGCCCCGTCGTCCCGCCATCCTCCGTGCGTAGCCCCCGTTGGGTCTGCTCACGAACTTTTCAATGTACTTGGCCAGCAGGTCACTCTCGATATTAACCATATCGCCCGGACGCTTGCTTCCGAGCGTCGTCATCTTGAGCGTGTGCGGAATCAGCGCGCAGGTAAACCGGCGGCCCTTGACGCCAAAAACGGTCAGGCTGATGCCGTCAACCGCGACCGAGCCCTTCTCGACCAGGTAGCGGGCCTGATCGGGCGCCACTTCGAAAGTAAACAGGCGCGAATCACCCTCGGGCTCGATCGAAACGATTGTGCCGACGCCGTCGACATGGCCCGAGACCAAATGGCCATTGAGCAGCGTGTTCAAGGTCAGGCTGCGTTCGAGGTTGATAGGGTCGGCGGGTTTGAGCTGGCCCAGAGCCGTGCGCCGCAGCGTTTCGGCGGAAACGTCCATTGAAATCGCACCGCGCTGCTTTGACACCACGGTTAAACACGCTCCGCTACACGCGATGGAATCGCCAATCCTGATTCGGGTGGAAGGCAGGCGCGTACCAATCGTAATCAGGACACCCTTGTCAGTCGGCTTCAGACTTTTGACCGTCCCGAGGTCTTCAATTATTCCGCTGAACACCGTTATCAGTCCCGCCCATCGTCGCGCCCGGTGGTGGTGAATCGGCTCAAGTGAGCGCTGAAAGATTCGGCAGGAAACCCATCGTATCTTATCGTTTTCCCGCCCTCCAAGGCAAATCAGGCGGCCGCGGCTGTGTATGAGGATCCAATCCAGGGTTTGCCCCACCGCCCGTCTGTTTTAAGATGGGTCCGATGAGCACCGATGAAATAAAAGCGCTGCTGTTCGATTTCGGCAATACGCTGGCCTTTCTCGACTACGAAGCGTTGGCGCAGGAGTTTCGGCCTGTTTTACCAACACTCGAGGCTACCGCGCTGGAGCGCGCTGAGTACATCGGCCGCCGGGCGCTGGACGAATATGTGATGAGCGCTGAGGGGCCAATCGACCTGGATCGAGCCTACGGACTGTATTTTATGGCCTGGATGGTGGCGGCAGGTGTGCCTCAATCGCGGGTGGAATGGTGCCGCGACAGGTTTGTGGCCCTCAACCAGGAGCAATCGTTGTGGCGCGTCGTACGTCCGGGAATAATCGATCAGCTTGAGCAGTTCCGCAACGCGGGGTTTAAACTGGGCGTGGTTTCCAACGCCAATGGCAACATCCAGGGGGATGCGGAGCGCTATGGCCTGGCCGGCTTTTTCGACGTCATCATTGATTCTCACGTAGTCGGCGTTGCCAAACCCGATCCGCGTATTTTCCATATCGCGCTGGAGCGCCTCCGCATCGCGCCCCATCAGGCCTTGTTTGCGGGCGACCTGTACTCGATCGATATGGTCGGTGCGCAAGCGGCCGGAATCACCGGATGCAAGCTGATCGACGTCATGGGCCAGTACTCGTGGGTCGAGCACGCCAGGATCGAGGGCATTCACCAGTTGCACCCGCCCATCCCGACGCATTCCCGTTTGGGATAGGTAGCGCGCCGATGGCTGGGATCAAAGATACTGCCGAAAAACTATGGCGCGGAGAGCTCACCACCCGCCAACAACATCCGTTCACCGCGACCGGCGAGTTGGAGGAAGTCGCTCCCAACGTGGCCTTTTGCCGATGGTTGGGCAATTTTGCGATCTGCAAGACCGGCGAAGGTCTGGTCCTCATCGATACCGGCAGCTATGTCAATCAGGAACAAATGCTGGCGCTGGTCCGCGCCTATTCTACCGCCCGGATCCATACCGTCATTTACACGCATGGCCATCTGGATCACGCCGGCGGGACGGCGCCGATCGCCGTCGAGGCCGGCCGCAACCGCGTCGCGCGGCCACGCGTCGTCGGCCATCGCGCGATCGCCGAGCGGTTGGATCGCTACAGGCGCGCCTCTGACTACAACCGCCGCGTCGATGACCTGATCTATGGCGGCGGCTCCTCATGGCCCTCCGATTTCGTTTATCCTGATACCTATTTCGACCATCAGCTAAACGTCGTTGCCGGCGCGGAAAAATTCCAATGCCATCACGCGCGCGGCGAAACCGACGATCACTGCTGGGTGCTGATTCCATCGGCCAAGGTGCTGTGCACCGGCGACTTCTTTATCTGGGCCGCACCCTGCGCGGGCCATCCGTTAAAGCTTCAGCGCTATGCGCGCGACTGGGCAGAGGCGCTGCGCGCGATGGCCAGGACCGGCGCCGAGGTGCTGCTGCCCGGCCATGGCAGTCCGATTTTCGGCGCTATCCGCGTGCGCCAGGCATTGAACGATACGGCGGAGTACCTGACTCAAATTCATGATCAGGCGATGGCCATGATCAATCAGGGCAGCACGCTCGATGAGGTGGCGCACGCCGTCAGCGTGCCGGCCGCACTGGCGGAAAAACCCTACCTCGCGCCGATTTTCGATGAGCCTGAATTCGCCGCGCGCAACGTCTGGCGCGCTAATTGCGGATGGTACGACGGTGTGCCCGCGCATCTGAAGCCGGCGCCGGCAGCCGAGCAGGCGCGCGAGATTGCCACGCTCGCGGGCGGATATGCTCGTCTGGTCGAGCGTGCGTTGGCCCGGATGGAGGAGGGCGCGCTCGCCATCGCCTGCCATCTGGTCGAATGGGCGGCGCAAGCCGCGCCAGACGAGCAGTCGGTTCACGCCGCGCGCGCCCGCATCTACGCGGCGCGCGCGGCGCAGTCCGAATCAACGCTGAGCTACCGCATCTTTTCCGCTGCCGCCCAGGAGTCGGCATCCAAGGTCGGCATCGCGATGCCCCAAATCGATCGCCGCTTCTGACCGCCGCGCGTTTGAGCGTCGTCAGCGGTTCGACTACTACATCAGATCATGAGATTCGGATTGAATTGGCCCACGCGCATTGACGCCTGGAAGGATCTGGTGGTGGCTGAGGACCTCGGTTTCACCAGTGCCTGGTTTTACGACTCGCACATGCTCAACAGCGACATGTACGCAGCGATGGCGCTGGCGGCCGAGCACACGCGGCAAATTAAAATCGGCACCGGAATCGCGGTGCCCAGCAATCGCATCGCACCGGTTACGGCCCACTCGATCGCGACCATCAATCAACTTGCGCCGGGCCGCACGATGCTGGGGCTCGGCACCGGATTTACGGGCCGCAACATGATGGGCCTGCCGCCGGTCCCGCTCGCCGAGCTGCGCGAGCATGTGCGCGTTTGCCGCGCGCTGCTGCGCGGCGAGGAGGTGCTTTACCGCGAGGGCAGGCGCGAGCGCTGGATTCGTTTCATGCATCCGGACCGCGGCTACATCAATATCAAGGACCCCATCCCGATCATCGTTGCGGCGCAGGGGCCCAAGGCGATGGCGCTGGCGGGCGAAATAGGCGACGGCTGGATGGCGCCGACTTCGGATCCTGAAAGCTTCAGGCACAACCTGAGCGCCGTTAAGAACGCGGCGACCCGCGCCGGGCGCAGTTTGGATAACTTCTCCATTACCATGTTCGCGGGCGTTTGCGTTTTGAAACCCGGCGAGTCGCTGACCTCGCCGCGTGTAATCAGTCAGGTCGGACCGCTCGCGATCGTCGCCATACACGCCTTATGGGAAGCCTCCGCGGTGGCCGCGCAGCTCCCGCCGGAACTTGGCAGCGTTGCTGAACGCTACCGCAGCGAATACGTGGACAAACTCGATCTGCCGTCGGATCGGCGCTACCTGAAGGTGCATGAAGGTCACACGATCTATGTAAAACCGGGCGAGGAAAAGTTTCTGACCGCAGAAGTGATCAAGTCCTTCACCATGACTGCCCCGCGCGAGCAAATTATCGAACGCATCAAGGAGCTGGAAGCAGCCGGCCTGCAGGAGATTGCCTTCTGCCTGCCCAACGAAGGCGCCCGCGAACGAATCGAGGAACTGTCACGCGAAATCGTGTCCCGGTATTGAACTTTGATTTAATTGGGCAAAAGGTTGTGCCTCCATCCTGATCCCACGCGGCACCATCCACGATCCTGGCGTTTGACCTGCACGCCTATTGCGGATGCTGCTGGGTCAAACAGTGGATTGTGCCCAGGCCCCAGACCAGGTCGAGGCAGGGGAGGCCTATTACCTGGCGGTCAGGGAGCAGTCGGCTCAGGATCGCCCACGCCTGTTCGTCGGTTGGACAGCCGAAAGTCGGCATCAGGACGGCGCCGTTGGCGAAATAAAAATTAGCGTACGAGGCAGGCAGGCGCTGGCCTTCGTGATACAGAGCCGGCGGCATCGGCAGCGTTTCAATCCTGAACGGACTCCCGCCCTGATCGCGCATTGCTTGCAGCCGTTTCAGATTGTCCGCCAGCGGGCGGTAGTTGTCGTCGGCAGGATCCTGCTCGATCACCGTCAGGATCGTGTCAGGGGCGATGAAGCGTGCCAGATCATCCACGTGACCATCGGTATCGTCGCCGGCGATTCCCTCACCCAGCCAGAGGATATTGTTGACGCCTAAATATACGCGCAGGTACTCCTCGATATCGGCTTTGGACATGGCGGGATTGCGGTTGGGGTTGAGCAGGCACGATTGCGTGGTGAGCAAAGACCCCAAGCCGTTGACGTCGATCGAGCCACCTTCCAGCACCATCGGGACCTGGAGACAGTCAAATCCGTAACCCGATGCGAGGCGCTCTGGGATTGCGTCGTCCAGGTCGCAGCGGCCGTACTTATCACCCCATGAATTGAAGTTCCAATCCAGTGCGAGTTGCATCCCGTCCGCGCGGCCGACAAATATGGGGCCATAATCGCGAATCCAGGAATCATTGGTGGGGTATCGAAGGAATTCCACCGACTCAATGCGCGCGCCGGCCTGCCGCAGCAATGCGCCTGCCTGATGCTCCGCGACCTCGTCCTCGACCAGCATGCGAACCGCTTCGTAGTGCGACAAGGCCGCGACCACGGCGGCATACTGCGTCGGGACCGGGGCAAATTTTCCCGGCCAGGTGTCCTGGTTGTGCGGCCACGTCATATAGGTCGCGCGATGGCGCTCCCATTCGGCGGGCATCCTGAAACCGGCCATCCTGCGGCGAATATCATCAGCAATTCGCGAGGCCATCATTCCGACCGCAAACGCCGCGTCAGGTCGCCGTAGGCATCGATGCGCCGGTCGCGAAGGAAGGGCCAGTGGCGGCGCGTCTCCTCGACCAATCGCAGATCGCACTGCACGACCATCGTCTCCTCGCCGGAGGTGCTGGCGCGCGCGATCACTTCGCCGAACGGATCGCAGACGAACGAATTGCCCCAGAACTCGAGGCCATCCTCGATTCCGGTCCGGTTGACCGCCGCCACGAACACGCCATTGGCGATGGCATGGCCGCGTTGAACCGTTTCCCATGCCGCAAGCTGGCGGGCGCGCACCTGCGCAACCTCGGCCCGCTCCCATCCGATCGCGGTGGGATAGAAGATGACGGGCGCCCCGCTCATCGCAGTCAGCCGCGCCGCTTCGGGGAACCATTGATCCCAGCACACCAGCACGCCCAACTGCCCGTATGCTGTCGGATGCGCCAGAAAACCGAGGTCGCCGGGAGTAAAGTAGAATTTTTCGTAGTAATGCGGGTCGTCGGGGATATGCATTTTGCGGTAGCGTCCGCTGATCGCTCCCGACGCGTCGACTATCACGGCGGTGTTGTGATAGACGCCCGCCGCGCGCCGCTCGAAAATTGAGGCAACGATCACAATTTTGCGGGCGGCGGCCAGTTTTCCCAGCGCGTTTGTAGTGGGCCCAGGGATCGGCTCGGCCAACTCGAAGCGGGCCACGTCCTCGCTCTGGCAAAAGTACCGCGAAGCGAACAGTTCCGGAAGACACACCACCTGGGCGCCGCGCGATGCGGCTTCCTCGCTGCGCGACAGCGCCTTTTCAAGATTTATCCGCGGCTGCTCGACGCAGCTCATCTGGACCAGTCCAATGGTCAGCATATTCGTGTTGGTTGCCATAGCAGGATGCCGGGCGCAGCCCGATTCGAATGCAAGTCTGAACCTCTGAAGCCGCCAGGGAAACCCCGTTTCTTTGCCTCAGGATGAAATTGACGAGGCTGGCCGCGTGAACGACAATTGTGGCAAGTTGTGTTAAACGCGATCAATACCGAATTGAAAGATCAGGCCGGGAGCAGTTGACAATGGCGAAGTCGCTGGTGGTCGATTCCGACGGACACGTTCTGGAGCCCCCCGACATGTGGGAGCGCTACCTGGAGCCCAAATACAAGGACCGCGCAATACGCATTCGCGTTGATAGCAAGGGCTACGAATACGTCGAAATCGACGGACGCAAAAGCCCGTTTTTGCGGGGCGGAACGCTGGCCTCGGCGGGAGGCGCATACCAGGACCCGCGGGAAGTGATGACGCCGGGAAAGCTGACCTACGAAGATGGTCTGCGCCGGACTCCGGGAGCGGTCGATCCGCACGCGCGGCTCAGAGAACTGGACAGCGAGGGAATCGATGTCGCCATCCTGTATCCCACGATCGGCATCGCCTGGGAACGGGACTGCGAGGATCCCGAACTGTCGGCGGCTTATTGCCGAGCCTACAACAACTGGCTCTTTGATTACTGCTCGGCGGATCCTCACCGGCTGATCGCGGCCGCCCACGTCAATTTGCGCGACGTGAACCTTGCCGTGGCCGAGGTAAATCGCGTCAAGGGTAAGGCTAAAGGCATTTTCATCACGCCCTTTCCATGCAATGGGCGCCCTCACGGCGATTCCTATTACGACCCGTTTTGGGGTGCCTGCGAAGCAGCCGGGTTGCCCGTTGCCACGCACGTCCAGGTCCGCGCCGATTCACTGGGCAGCGGCTTGCATCATGCAGCGCACAATCCGCCGACCGCCGAGGACATCCCGCGATGGTTCCACTTCATGCAGTTGCCCGAGGATTCGATCATGGATCTCAACTGCGTTTTTCATGGCAACGTGCTCGACCGCTTTCCCAGGCTGAAATATGTCATCCTGGAAACCGGATGCGGATGGGTGCCCGGATGGATGGATCGAGCGGACGGGAAGTTCGAACTGTTCGCATTCACGACCCGCATGACGCGCAAGCCCAGCGAGATCTTCCGCGAGCACTGCTGGATCTCCACCGACGTCGATGAAGCCAGCATCCCGCTCGTGGCCCGCGCGATCGGCGCCAATCGGATGATGTGGGCAACGGATTATCCCCATATCGACGCGCATCGCAATCCGCTCCAGGAACTGCGCAAAAACATCGGGAGCCTGCCCGATCAGGATCAGGAGTGGATTTTGGGCAGAACAGCGGCAGAACTCTACCGTCTGTAACAACGTCCGGCTTTGGCAGGCGGCACCGACCGCGGGAAGCGAAAGATTGGCGTAAATTGAAAGCTTGCAGAAACGTCGCCCCGTCCCGATAACCACCAAGGTTACGACACCGGTGGCACGCTATAGCTATCTGCCCAGCGCGTGCCTGATGGTCTGGAGAATGAAAATGAAATCCCGCGACGATCTTACCTCCCCCATCAGGGCTACGCGCGAGAGAGTTTCCATCTCCTGATCGGTTATTTTGTGACTTTCGCGCAGTTTTTCATCTTTGGCGAAAGTTTCCCAGACCGATTCTCCGTTGCCCTCCAGCGTTTGCGTCACCAAGCCCTTGGTTTCCGGGTTGGCCAAAAAGAACAGCTCACGCGGGTCCAGTCCAAGCACCCTGGCCAGTTCGACAACGACTTTCTCCGATGGATGGCGCCTGTCGGCCTCCAGATGGGCAATGTAGGCGACCGAGGTGCCGATACGGCGAGCGACTTCTTCCTGCGTCAAATCGAGTTGGCGCCGCCGATTGCGGATAACCGACGCGAAATTTGGGATGCCGGTCACTGTGTCTAGTCTCCTAACCAGATGGTTTGATCACATAATCAAACAAAATGGAGACTGATGCAATAGCTTAGACCAGCGCGATTTTGCAAAAAAATTCAAGGCGCAGCCGCTCCAGTCAAGGTCCGACCGGGGGTAAACCTGCCGCTTTACGCACCAGGTTCAGGTAATCGACCATCCCGCTTTCCATTGTGTAGCGCGGTTGGAAGCCCAGATCCTTGCGCAGATTTCCGCAATTCATTTTAGGCACGGTCGCCACCCGCTGCTCCGAAACCGTGATACTGGCCTGTGGCAACAGCCGCCGCAAAAGCGCCGTGACATCACCCATCCGCCGCACTTCCGCCGCCATGTTGTAGACCAGGCGCGGCGGGTTGGGCGTATTCATCGCGCAATACCAGGCCTCGGCAGCGTCGGCGGCGTAGATCCAGTCGGATTCGGTATCGTCGGGCGGCATCATGATCGGTTTGCCCAGGGCGGCCAGTTCGGGCAGCACCATATAATGCGGCTGCTCGGGAATCGGCGTCAGTCCGCTGACATACGAGCCACGAATTCGGCGTCCCCATCCGAACACCGACGTGGGTCTGAGCCCGACCGTCTGCAGGCCGAAGCGCCGGGTATAGAGTGCGGCGACGTGCTCCGCGTACAACTTGCACATGCCGTAAAAGCCGCCCGGACTGGGCGGATCGTCCTCGTCCAATTCCTCGTCCGATCGCTTGACGCTGCGCCATTTGCGCCCGCCCACATACACCGCGACTGAACTGCCATAAACCACGCGCCTGACACCCGCGATGCGCGCCGCTTCCATCACGTTGAGAGTCCCGTCGCACATCACTTTCATGTACGACACGACCTGTTGGGGCGGTGGATCGCCAAGAATCGCAGCCAGATGGTAGACCTGTTCCACCTGGTAGTTTTTGATTGCGGCGATCAGCTCGGTTGGTTCGGTTATGTCGCCGGTCACGATCTCCACCTCGTCCAGCACCTCGGCAATGCGCTCCGTGACCGGATAACGGTCGAAGAGAACGATCTGTTTGCCCCTGATTCCCTTCTCCCGCACCAGGTGCCGCGTCAGATAAGAACCAAGAAACCCGGTTCCGCCCGTGATCATGATTGACATGGCTAAATCCCTCCTGCCGCTGCGGGCAACCTACTCTGTTCGCGACCCGCGTTACAGCATCAGTTCACCGGCGGAGGACTGAAGCCAAACAGCGTGGCGGCGTTAGTCATGATGCGTGCCGCCAGCGCCGCCGGTTCCGCATTGCGTACACGGGCGAGAGCGCTCAGCGTCAACTGCACATAGGCCGGCTCGTTTAAATGACCGCGATGTGGCTCCGGAGTCAGGTAGGGCGCGTCGGTCTCGATCAGCAGCCGATCCTCGGGAATCAGGCGGGCGGTTTCACGCAGCGCTGCGGCATTTTTGAAGGTGAGGATGCCGGAAAACGAGAGGTAAAGGCCCAGCTCCAGAAAACGCGCGGCGTCCGCCGAGCTACCAGTGAAACAATGGATGGCGCCGCCGCGCGGCGGCATCCCCTCTTCCCCAACGATTTGCGCAACGATGGATTCGGCCTCGCGGCAATGTATAACGACAGGTAGAGAAAGCCGCCTCGCCAGCCGCAGATGGAGCCGCAGCGCCTCCTCCTGCGCCGCGCGCGAGGAGTTGCGATAATGCAGATCCATCCCGGTCTCGCCGATCGCCACCACCTTTGCGCAGCGCGCCAGCTCCGCCAGTTCGTCCATCCGCTCCCGATCGCAACTGCCGGCGTCGTGCGGATGCACCCCGATTACGGCGTACAAGTTTCGATACTGTTCGGCGATCGCCACCGTATCGCGATCGGTCTGAATCGAGCCGATCGCGCCGACCGCTAAAATCACGCGCACCCCCGCCGCCTCGGCGCGCGCGATCAGCGATCCGGCACTGGCTTGCAGTCGCGGGTCCGCCAGATGGCAGTGGGTATCGATGAGCTGGGGCAGCGCGCCCGCCGGCATCACAGCCGGGCGCTGTTCGTTTTCACGCCGCTTTTCCATGTTCCAACTCAAAGGCTAACGAGCGCGCCGGCGACTGCATAGGACTTTGGATAGCGATGATCGAACCGAAATGGTAAAACCGGACGGCGCCGGAGGTGATTGGCCATGCGTTTTGACGGAAAAGTTGGAATCGTAACCGGGGGCGCGTCGGGAATCGGACGCGCCACAGCGATCGGGTTCGCGCGCCGCGGCGGCACCGTAATCGTCGCCGATCATAGTGAACGGGGCGCCAAAGCCGTGGCAGCGGAAATCGCCGGGTTCGGCGGCAAAGCCGAACCGATCAAAATCGACGTCACCAAAGAAGCCGATATTCGGTCCGCGGTCGCGTTGGCGTCCAGGCAGTTCGGCCGCCTCGACTTCATGCACAACAACGCCTACGCCTTCGGCCGCGGATGGGAGCCGACCCTGACCGGCGACTTCAAGGACGAGTTCTGGGATTATGCAGTCAATATCGGATTGACGGCGGTCTTTCGCGGCACCCGCGCGGCGCTGGCGGTGATGCGCGATCAGGGTTCCGGCTCGATCGTCAACACCGCTTCGATCTCGGGCCTGTTCGCCGAAGTGAAAAACTCCGCCTACAACGCTGTCAAAGCCGGGGTAATTAATTTCACCCGCGCGGTCGCGCGCGAGTACGGACCCTTCGGTATACGAGCCAATTCGATTTGCCCGGGCGTAATCGCCACGCCGCCGGTGCTGCAGATGGCCGCCGATCCACAGCGGCGCAAGGCCTTCGAGCAGAAGGTGCCGCTGCGCCGGATGGGTCAGCCCGAGGAACTGGCCAACGTGGTGCTGTTCCTCGCCTCCGACCTGGCGTCATACGTCACCGGGGCAGCTTATGTATGCGACGGCGGTTTGACCCTGGCGTCCAACGTTGAATTCAACTAGGCCAAGCCATAAACCGGCACTACCGCTCCCGACGTCACCTGGTTCAGCTCTGAGCATAGGAACGACAGCGTCTTGGCGATGTCCTCGGGCTTGACCCAGCGGTCGTGCTTGGCGTTGGGCATCGCCTTGCGATTGGCCTCGGTGTCGATAGTACTGGGCGCGATCGCGTTTACCAGCACGCCATCGTTGAGCACTTCTTCGGCCAGTGAATAGGTGAAAGTAGCGATCGCGCCCTTGGCGATCGCGTAGGCGGCGAAATCGCCGGCGCCGAGCAGACCGCTGCGCGAGGCGACCGACACGATGCGGCCGTACTTGTTCTTCTGCATGATCGGCACCACCGCCTTGCAGCACAGGAAGGTCGGCTTGAGATTAAGGTCGAACATCGCCTGCCATTCCTCCAGCGTGGTCTCCGCGATCGGCTTGCCGCCCCAAAATCCGCCGACCAGGTTGACCAGCGCGTCGATCCGGCCGAATTTCTTCACCACCTCATCCACGAACCTGCTCAACTGGCCCGGGTTGCATACGTCGATCTTGCTAACCAGGAGGTTTGATTTGGGGAAACGGTCGCCCAGCCTCTGCTCCAGCAGCGGCACTTCGGCGTCGATGATGTAAGGAATCGCGACCCTGGCGCCTTCGCTCAGAAAGCGTTCCGTAACGGCGCGGCCCAATGCGCCAGTTCCACCGGTTATCATTGCAACTTTGTCCTGCAATAGCGCCATGGCTCATCCTCCTTGTGAAGGTGTCGTTATAGCGCGGATGCGCCCCGACGGTCGAGCGCCGGAGGATCAGTTGAAATGCGGCAGGATGTCGCGCCCGTATCGATCGATTTGTGCCAGCACCTCGGATGGCGGGCAGGACGGACGCAGCACAAACTTTGAGCATCCGGCTTCGACGAAATCGCGTATTTTCGCGACGCAATGGGCCGGCGGACCGACGATGAATCGGCGTTCTACTTCCTCAGGCGGCATCGGCAGCGCGCGTGCGAACGGCGCCATCACCTGGCGCGCGCGTTCCATATCGTCGGTGACATAGGTGAACAGCAGCACTCCAGCTTCGCGCGGATTGATCTTGCGGCCGTATTGCTCGCCGAAAGCGATCAGTTTGGCCATGTCGCGCCTGAACTCTTCCGGACTGGTCAGCGCGGGAAACCATCCGTCACCCAGCCGCGCGGTGCGTTTCAAAATGGCGTCGCTCTTGCCGCCAATCCAGATATCGAGCGGGCCGTCGTGCGGCTTGGGCTCGATCGTGACATCGTCAAAGCTGTAAAAGCGCCCATGATGGGTGACATGGGACTCGGTCCACAACTTCCTGAGGATTTCGATGCCTTCGTCCAACCGCGCGCCGCGTTCATTGATCGGCACGCCGCAGGCGATGAGGTCACGCATGTCGCCGCCGCTGCCGACCGCCATGATCATCCGGCCGCCGGAGATGTAATCGAGGCTGGCGTAGGTTTTCGCAACCTGCACCGGATGGCGCGCCGGCAAGGTCAGCACGCTCGGACCCATTTTGACGCGCCTGGTACGCGCCGCGATCATCGCGAACAGGCAGGTGATATCGAGGCTCGGATTGCGCGTCACGATATGGTCCGACAGCCAGATCGAATCCAGCCCGATCGCTTCCGCGGTTTCGGCGTATCTGCACAAAAGTTCCGGCTCCGGAAGCCCGTATTGCCATTGGCCAAAGCCGATCCCGATCTTGATGCCGTTCATGCGCGATTCTCCAATGCCGGTGCCGCGGGCCGCAGTCCACACCTTTAAGGTAGGCCGTCCGCCCGGTGCTTATTTCTCCTGCAGCGTCTCGATATAACTGACCAGGTTCTGGATGCGGCGGCGGGTGTTGGCTTCGCTGGTCGGGTTGGGCTCACCGGCTCCCATCTGCCAGTTGACTCCCCATGTCGGCATCCGGTTATCGCCCAATTCGTGAGCGGCGATGTTATCGCGCCCGTCGATCGCCAGGTAGATTTTCTGCGCGGGGAAGACTCCGTGATTCTCTTTGGTGAGCTGGGTCAGGTCCTTGGGCCTGAGCGCGGGCAGGACCATAACTGCCTGGCCGTCGCCCTTGCCGGTGGGGCCATGGCAGATGGCGCAATTGTTTCTGTAATCCTGCTCGCCGGGCAGACCCTGCGCCATGACGGCATTGCTTGCGAGCAACAGCCAAATGCTGACGGCGGCGGCTAATTTCAATCTGATTGATGCTTCAGCCAACATATTACCGCTGTTCCCTCCCATTGAACGGCGCGAGACGATCACGCGCCCATGTCAAAATCGCACTGTTACTCCTGCCACGGCGGCCAGTCGATGATAGCATGCGGGAGGCGAGCGCGTATCGGCGCCATCGGGTGATAGACCGCGCCCCTGTTTTGATCGATCCTAGTAGCTGGAAGCCTGGGCTGAGCAAGAGAGTGGCCACATGCATCTGATGTATTTTACCGAGCAGCCGATGTCGGCCTATCCGACCGAGCAGAGCGATCGCTTCGGTTACAGCGCGTTGCTGTTCCCCAACGCGTTCTTCGATTCGGTGGAGGCCAGCCGCCTGTACCAGGAGCGACTGGAGGAATACCTGCTGGTGGACGAGGTCGGCTTCGACGGCATCATGCTCAATGAGCATCACAACGCGCCGTTTTGCATGCAGGCCAAATGCAACATTTTCGCCGCGATCCTTGCCGCCACCACCCGGCGCGTGAAGCTGGTGCTGCTGGGCAATCCGCTCCCCATCGCTGAAAACCCGGTCCGGCTGGCCGAAGAACTGGCGATGATCGACCTTATTTCCAAGGGCCGCCTGGTTTCCGGCTTCGTCCGCGGCGGCGGGGTCGAGTCGATCGCCGCCAATGTCAATCCGGCCTTCAACCGCGCGCGCTTCGAAGAGGCGCATGACCTCATAATCAAGACCTGGACCACGCCCGGCCCCTGGCGATGGGAAGGCGAGCATTATCAGTTCCGCGTGGTCAATCCATGGGTGGTCCCGCTGCAAAAGCCGCATCCGCGCGTCTGGATTCCGGGCATCTCCAGCCGCGAGACGATCGTGTGGGCGGCGCGACGGCGCTACCCGTATATCGCGCTGAACCTGCCGGTGCAGGAGGCGATGACCGTCTGGAGAACCTACGACCAGGCAGCGATGGTCGCGGGCTACCGCTCCGGCCCCGAACAGCGCGGCTACCTGATCAGATGTCATGTGGCGGAGACCGAAGAGAAAGCGATGCGCAATGCGCGCGAGTTCATGTGGATGCAGGGCGAGCTAATCGGCCTTCAGCATCCGGTATGGGCGGCGCCGTCGGGATATCTCGGCACCTGGGCCCGGCGCGGACTGGCCGAAATCCGCGCCGGCTACCGATCGGGTTTGGGCTCGCGGTCGTTCGAGGAAATGGTGGCGTCGCTTTCGATTATCGCGGGCACGCCCAAACAGGTAGTGGAAAAGTTGCGCATCATCCTGGAGGAAACGCAGCCGTCGATCCTGGCACTATGGGCAAACGACGGGCGCATCAGCCACGAAGATGCGCAGACCTGCATCCGGTTGCTGGGCCAGGAAGTCCTGCCGGCCTTGCGCGAGATTGGAAAGAAACTGGATCTGCGCAGCCCCTTCGAACTGAACACGCCCGTCAGTCTCGCCGCCAGCCCTCCAGCGCCACCGCCCCCCAATCGCGCCACCGGCTGGTAATCTTTGGGTGCGTGGGCCAGGTGGAAAGCTGTCCCAGAATCAGCCTGGGGCTTGGGCGCCGCGGATTACCTTGCCCGGCATCGCTCCGGTGGGCTCACCGTCCTGAAAGACCACTTCGCCGCTGACAATCGTGTACTTGTAGCCTTCGGCGCGCTGGATAAATCTCTTACCGTTGGCCGGAAAGTCGTGGACGATTTCCGGAGCATGCGAATTGAGATTTGCGAAATCGATCAGGTTGATATCGGCCTTGAGCCCGGGCAGCAGCGCGCCGCGATCTTCCAGTCCATAGAGCATCGCAGTCTCGCGAGTCTGCCGTTTGACCGCAAATTCCAGTGGCAGCCGGCCGTTGCGACCACGGTCTCGCACCCAGTGGGTCAGCAGAAAGGTCGGCGCGTTCGCATCGCAGATCTGAGCGCAATGCGCGCCGCCGTCGCTCAGGCTGATCACGTTGACCGGATGCTGCAGCAGATCGAGCAGCGGATCGAGGCTGTAGGAGCGCGTGTAATTGAACGGCTGATAGATCAGCTCGCGGCCATTACGCAGGAGCAGCGCATCGTAGTAAACCTCGTGCGGCGACCTGCCTTCGCGCTGCGCAATCGCGGCCAGACTCATCTCGGCGCCGGGCTCGTAATTGGGCGGATCGCCGAGAACGAAAAGGTTGACATAACCTTCGGTCGGCATGCCAAAGGGATTGCCGGGTTGCTCGGGCATCTCGGCGATTATTCTGGCGCGCATCCGGGGTTCGCGCATCTTTGCAACCCGCTCATCCAGCGGCAGGTACGCGATTTCCTGGTACGACGGCGAATTGAGCAGCGGATTGGTCGAGGTTTCAAGTCCGTTCAACTGCCCGGGCGATCGCACCGCAATCTGACTAACCAGCCGCGCGCCCCGTTCATTGCATTCCTTCATGAAATCCAGACGGCGGCGCACGCCGGGACCGGTCGGACCGTTGCCGAGCGCCGCCAGCGACAGCGGCAGTCCGGTTTCCCGGGTGAGTTCGGTCATCCAATCCATCGCCTGATCCACGCCGTGCATGTCGGAGATGACTTCGAAAACACCGCTGCCGGCGTCGCCCAGACCCCGCCCAATCGCCATCACTTCGTCGATCCCGGCCAGCGTGCCGGGAACCAGTTCCCCGTCGCGCGTGCGATGCACCCTGGTGCGTGAAGTGCTTGCGCCGAGCGCGCCGGCACGGACGCTGTCACGCACGACGGCGCGAATCTGCGCGATTTCATCCGCCGTCGCCGGCTCGTTGGCCGCGCCCCGCTCGCCCATCACGTAAACGCGCAGCGCACAGTGCGGCACCTGCGCCCCGATGTCGATCGCGCGCTTCATCCGGGAGAGCGAGTCGAGATATTCGCCGAAGGTTTCCCACTCGAAGTTGATTCCAGCGGCAAGCGTAGGGACCGGTATGTCCTCAACCGCGTCCATCAGATTGAGCAGATAATCCTCCGACCCGCGTCTGACCGGAGCAAAGCCGACGCCGCAATTCCCCATGATTACGGTCGTGACGCCGTGCCAACTGGACGGACTGAGGTAGGGATCCCATGCGACTTGGCCGTCGTAATGGCTATGAATATCGACCCATCCGGGCGCAACCAGCAGGCCGCTGGCGTCGATCTCGCGCCGCCCCGCGGCGGCTTTTCCGCCCACACTCGTGATGATGCCGCCGTCCACCGCGAGGTCGCCGCGATAAGCAGATCGCCCGGTGCCGTCAACAATAGTGCCGTTTCGGATTACCAGATCATGCATTACGGGTCTCCCTCAATCGTCCCTGGTTCCAGAACTCTGCTGTGAAAATACGCCAAACGGAGCGCCAGCGGCAATCAAACCGGCCCGCAGCGGCAAACCTTCCCTGCCCGCCTTTCCAACCGTATCACAGCCGGATTATCGGGCTTATCACCTTTTCCGTCAGAAACGCCGAGAGATCGCGCAAACCCTGCGCGTTGATCTCGTGTCCGCAATCGTATTCGCGGTAAGTCAGCGGAACCTTCAGATTGCGCAGCGCCTCCACCGATTGCCGTCCCCGCCCGACCTCGATGGCGGGGTCGGCGCTGCCATGCTGAATCAGCGTGGGCAATTGCTGAAGCGCTTCATGATTCACCACCTTGTGCGCCAGTTCGGGCGGGAACCAGGTGGAAATTCCGATCAGCGCAGCAAAGCGCTCGGGCTGACGCAAGGCCACGTTGAAAGCCATCACGCCGCCCTGGCTGAATCCGAGTACCGCCAGTTTGTGCCGATCGATCGGGTAGCGCTCGAGCGCCTGGTCGAGGAAAATCAGGGCGGCTGAAACGGCTTCTTCGATACCGGATTCGCGGGGAACGGAGCCGGTCATCGAGATCGGGTACCAGCCGTAGCCAACCGGTCCGCCAAGCGGCACCTCGATTGGCCCCTGCGGACAAAGCATGAGGAACCTTCCGTCGGCGATATAAGGAGCCAAACCAATCAGATCGAATGCGCTGGCGCCCCATCCGTGAAAGGCGACCACCGCTGGGAAAGGGCCGTCACCTTTGGGCTCGAACGCGGTATGAATGAGTCTCATGAACTCTCTCCGCAAATGGCTGGATGTGTAATCATATCCCGCACCAGAGCTATCAGACCAGCGTTAAACTCCAACGATACGATTTGGTGCGAGGCTGGAGAGCTCTGAAATTGCGCGATGGCAACAGTGAACTCAACTTTGGAGGATTTGTCCGCAGGGATTGGGGGCTTGAAGCGCCTCAGGCACGCTCAGCCTGGTCTCTCACGAAAAAGTGCAGGAAGAACAGGAAAATGCGGGTGGCGCAAAATCGTCTTCCTGATGCTTGTAATTCCGGTCGTGGCGGTTGCGCGCGGCGTCGCCCAGGCCAGCACCGTCACGGTCACCAGCGCCGACAACGGACGAAAATTGACGCTGGTGCGGGGCGATATCGTGGTCGTGGCGCTCGCCTCGACTCCGGGAGCCGGCTTCGGATGGAAGGTCGCGCACATCGATCGCAACGTTATGCGGCAGGTGGGCAAGCCCACGCTCGTTCAGCCTCCCAGGCCGATGCCTGGCGCGCCCGCCACCCAGATCTTCCGTTTCAATGCCGTCCGGCGGGGGTCGACCCGGCTCGACCTGGTCTATGTGCGGCCCTGGGAGGCCGGCTTGCCGCCAGCGCGTGCCTTTTGGGTGCTGGTCAGAGTGCGTTGATACCAGCCGCGGGGGTGCCACGGCGAAACCTCTATGGACGATGCGCCGGCTGTGCGCTATGGAGTTATCATGCCCGAGCTCAGAAGCAGAACCATCACCCAAGGCGTTCAACGTTCTCCCAACCGCGCGATGCTGCGGGCGGTAGGCTTCGGCGACCGCGATTTCAACCGGCCGATCGTCGGGGTGGCCAACGGTTACAGCACCATCACGCCGTGTAATCTCGGCCTCGGAATGTTGTCCGAGCGGGTGCAGGCCGCGGTCCGCGAGTCGGGAGCGATGCCGCAGGTCTTCGGCACGATCACCGTCAGCGACGGTATCGCGATGGGCACGGAAGGCATGAAGTATTCGCTGGTCTCGCGCGAAGTTATCGCCGATTCCATCGAGACCGCGTGCAACGCCCAGTCGATGGACGGACTGGTAGCGGTCGGCGGCTGCGACAAGAACATGCCCGGAGCCATGATAGCGATCGCGCGGATGAATATACCCGCGATTTTTGTTTACGGCGGTACGATCAAGCCCGGCCATTACAACGGCCGCGACCTCACGATCGTCAGCGCCTTCGAGGCGGTGGGCGAATACAGCGCCGGGCGCATCAGCGAAGAGGAGCTGATGGCGGTGGAACGGCGCGCCTGTCCGGGCGCCGGTTCATGCGGCGGGATGTACACCGCCAACACCATGTCCTCGGTGTTCGAGGCGATGGGGATGAGCCTGATGTATTCCTCGACCATGGCCGCCGAGGACGCCGAAAAAGCCGACAGCGCTGCCGAATCAGGCCGGGTCCTGGTGCGCGCGATCGAAAAGCAGCTGCTGCCGCGCCAAATCATCACGCGCAAGGCGTTCGAGAATGCAATCGCCGTTGCCATGGCGATCGGCGGCTCCACCAACGTGATCCTGCATCTGCTGGCGATTGCACATGCCGCCGAGGTGCCGTTGGCGCTCGACGATTTCGAGACCATGCGCAAACGCGTTCCGGTGCTGTGCGATCTCAAACCGTCGGGCCGCTACGTCGCCACCGACCTGCATCGCGCCGGCGGCATCCCGCAGGTGATGAAAATCCTGCTCCAGCACGGAGTTTTGCATGGCGACGCCTTGACTATCACCGGCCAGACCGTCGCCGAGGTGCTCAAGGATGTGCCGTCAAATCCGCGCAGCGACCAGGACGTTATTCATCCCTGGGAAAATCCGGTCTATCCGGAGGGCCATCTCGCGATTTTGCGGGGCAATCTTGCGCCCGACGGCTGCGTAGCCAAGATCAGCGGCTTGAAGACTCCCGTAATGACAGGTCCGGCGCGTGTGTTCGAGGCGGAAGAAGCGGCACTAGGGGCGATTCTGGCCGATAAGATCAAGCCTGGCGACGTGATTGTGATCCGCTATGAAGGTCCCAAGGGCGGACCAGGAATGCGCGAGATGCTGTCGCCGACTTCGGCCATTATCGGCAAGGGATTGGGCGCATCGGTCGGGCTCATCACCGACGGCCGCTTCTCCGGTGGCACCTATGGAATGGTGGTCGGACACGTCGCGCCAGAGGCGCAGGTGGGCGGACCAATCGCACTGATTAAGGAGGGCGACTCGATCACGATCGATGCCACCAGGCTTGTCCTGCAACTCAATATTTCCGATGACGAGATGCGCCGGCGGCGCGAAGCCTGGCGTGCCCCGCAACCGCGCTATACGCGCGGGGTGCTGGCCAAGTACGCCGCACAGGTGACCTCAGCCAGCGTCGGCGCCGTAACGGATTAAGCAGGTCGTCTTGATCCGCTCGGCTAGTCGGCGAAGAACGCGATCGTGCGGACTTCGATACTTTCGCGGGCCGGCGCGCCTGCGGGGGTGTTGGGATCGTCGAATGCTCCATGAGCGGTGAAACGCGCGCGGCCGTCATCCATTGAATCGTAGCACTTCAGCAGCAACACCTCTTCTGCGCGCATATGCGGAAAGAAGAACCATCGATGGCCCGGGTTAAACGCCAATGAATAGATTTCGCCGGTGCGGTCGGGGTACTTGAGATCGGTCGGCACCAAATCCGCCGGCGCGATCGTGCGGGCGTCGCACACCGCCAGCGGCATCTGCTCGACCGGGCCGCGAATCGGCCGCCACACATTGATGAACGCGAACCGATGCTTGAGCAGCGTTTGCGCCTCGGCCGCAAGCAGATCGCGCACACGCTGCGGACCCGATTTCAGCGTATAGTCGTTGTGCGCGTATTTGACCGGTTCGCGCACACCGCTGGCCGCTTCCTCCAGCGGTCCGCGGCGCACGTTGTGATCGAAAGCCAGAACCCGCGCCGCACCCGTGAGCTCCTTCACCAGACGCTCCATCTCCGGATAATACACCGACAGCACTTCGTGGTCGTGGTGAAAGTCGGCGACCCGGCTGTGCTGATGCGTCAGGACAAACCCCTGCCTATCCAGCGACAGTTGATCGGCGATCGCACGCGCGTTGTGAATGGCAACCTGATGCTTACTGATGTGCCACGATCGGACCGGCGTCCCTGCGGGCGGCCTGTACATGTAGCTGACAGGCTTTTCGCCGGGATCCGCGAGATAGTTTATCGTCGCGATGACCTGGTCGGAAGTGTTCATCGTTGCGGTTTCCATTTTTGGGCCTTTCCCCGCCGCACTCAAGCATCAGCGCTGGCGCAGTTGATCCAACGGCCGCGTGTTCAGCACCTCATCCGGTCCCAGCCAGCCGCGCCGCGCCTGATCTACACCGTATTGAAGCATCGCGAAATCCCGCGGATGGTGCGCGTCGCTCGATACCACCAGCTTGACTCCGGCATGCCGGGCCTTCAGACAGGCGCTATCGTTGAGGTCGAGCCGTTCCGGCTGCGAATTAACTTCCAGCGCGCATCCTTCTTCGCGCGCGACACGCAGCACCTCGTCGAGATCGAATGCGCTGGGTTCGCGGCTGGCGAGCAGGCGGCCGCTCGGATGCCCGATCACGTCCACGTGCGGATTGCGAATCGCCCGGATTATCCGCTGCGTCATCTGCTCGGAGTTCAGCCCGAGTTTGTAATGGACCGAGGCAACCACCCAATCCAGTTGCGCCAGGATGTCGTCGGGCAAATCGAGACTGCCATCCTCCAGAATATCGACCTCGATGCCGCGCAGCAGCGTGATTCCGTGCAGACGGCGTGCGACCTGTTCGATCTCACGCCATTGATCGCGCAGGCGAACCGGGTCGAGTCCATGCGCCATCGCCACGCGCTGTGAATGGTCGGTGATCGCCAGATACTCCAGGCCGCAATCGCGCGCCTGCGAGGCCATCGCCTCGATGCTCGCGCGGCCATCGGTGTAGGTCGAATGGCTATGGAGGTCGCCGCGCAGATCTTCGCGTTTGAGCAGATGGGGCAACCGGCCGGCAGCGGCCGCTTCGATTTCGCCGCGATCTTCACGCAGCTCGGGCGGGATGAAATCGAGGCCAAGCGCCCGGTAAACCTCTTCCTCCGTGATGCCCGCGACACGTTCATCGCCACGGAACAGGCCATACTCGTTGAGCAGCATGCCGCGGGCTTGCGCGAGGCGGCGCAGGTGCACGCAATGGGCCTGCGAGCCGGTGAAATAGACCATCGCGGCGCCATAACTTTCCCGCGCCACCACTCGCAAATCCACTTGCAATCCGTCCGCCAACATGACGCTGCATCTGGTCTCACCCTTGCCCTGCACCTGTTTGATTCGGGCAAAGCGCACCAGGTGATCCATTACTGTGGCAGGGTCGGCGGACAGCGCCAGCACGTCCAGATCGCCGACCGTCTCTTTGCGCCGGCGCAGGCTCCCGGCAACCTCCAGATGCTCAACGGCGGCACACTGCTTCAAGTAGCTGACCAGCGCATTCGCGGTCTGGACCGCCGCCGCCAGCATCAGACGCGGTTTTTCCGCCGGTTTTTCCTGGGCGAGCGCCTGGCTCAGTTGACGCTCCAGCTTGGGACCGAAGCCGCGCACGCTGCGCAATGCACCGGCGGCGACGGCTTTTTTCAGATCGTCGATATCCCGGACGTGCAGGCGTTGATTCAGCAGTTGGACGCGTTTTGGTCCCAATCCCGGCAAGCGCAGCAATTGAATCAGCCCCGGCGGGATCCTGGCGGCAAGGTCGCGATGCACCTGGAAGTCGCCGGTCTGGATAATGCTTTCAATCTTGGCGGCCATATCGGCGCCGATTCCCGGCAGGGCGCGAATCTGCCTGGAATCCATCTGAGCCAGCGCTACCGGATGATTGCGGATCGTACGGGCGGCGTTGCGATAGGCGCGGACGCGGAAAAAGTTATCCTCGCTGACTTCGATCAGGTCGGCGGTTTCGTCGAGGATTGCGGCGATTTCGTGGTTCTGCATCTTGCGCCTCGACCACCTGTATTCGAGTCAACTCCATCGGATGCGCCCAGACAAGCCGCATCTCATTTCATGATCTGCCCCAAACCGCCGGCCGAAGCCGCGACGCTGGCATCCTGAAGATCCGCCGGCGCCTCGCCGTCCACGCGCACCGGACTGTCCTGGATGGCGACCGTGGCATGGGCGCTTTTCAGATTGTACATCGTGGAGGAGCTTGCTTCGGGGATGATCACTTTCTCTCCGCTGCCTATCCGTCGCGGAGTCTGGTAAATGGGCCACACTTTCTCCAGGTTCGAATCGCGCCCATACATCTCAACCCACGTAAGCGCATAAGTCTGCCGGTCGAGATAACCAACCTTGTGCGAATAGCAATAGTCACCGGCAGACGGCAGCGGCATCACGTCAACGATATATACGTCGCGCAATTCCCACTTGCCTGCCTCCGGCCGGGGCCATCCCGGCAACGGACTTCCGGTGGTATAGCCCTGCGGAGTAAGACCCGCAGGATTAAGATGTACCAGCGCCAGTACCCGCTTCAGTCCCAGGTATCTCGCGGTGAAATCAACGCCTTTGAAAAAAAACCCGGAACCGTTGTCGTCCTGCACGAAATCGCTGCCGGTCAGCGCCGAGCAGCGCGCCGACGTTGACATGCGTATGGACCGCCGGATGCTGGGATCGAACAGATACATTTCCTGCACGCGCGAAGGATCATCGGGCTGAAGACTGAGCTGAGTGGTGTACTTGTATTGCTGAGGTTCCAACGTTTCGAAGCGATCCGCCTCCAGGTATCCGGGCGCGTATTTCGAAAGCGGTTCGCCTTCATCGCTGATGTGATTGAGCCGCCAGATCACGGTGTCGGAGGTCGAGTTGGAAGAATTGTTGAATCTGTCGATCGAGGTGGATAGGAAGAGCATTTCAAAGACAAACGGCGAATAGGGGAACCAGGCGTCGTACATCACTTTAATACCAATCTCGGGTCCGGTGGGATCGGGAAAGGGAATGCCGGCAATATAATTTTCGATGGTGTATCCGCCGGTCGAAACCTTTTTAAGCCGCACCTTGCCGCTATATTTCCGGGTATCGGCAAGGTACTTTCGGGATAATGCAATGGAAGTAGTCGGTCCGACTTCAATAGCATATTCCGGTCCGGCGCCGATTTTCCATGGATAATTGCCGCTGAACAGCGCTTGCATCCCGACCGGTATGAAATCGCGGTATCTAATCCAGTTCCGAAGCGTTATCTTTGTGCCCGGTGCGATTGCCAATCTGGAATTGGCGGGCACAAGCGATTCGTATTTGGCGGCGTCAAACTTAATCTGCGCATGGGCGGCTTCCGATCCCGACGCCATCGCAATTACCAACGCCAGGACGCTGGCTCGAAGGGTTGAAATTCCCCTGCGCGGCCGGCCTGCTGGCTGTCCGCCGTACCGTTGTCTCATGGATGCTCCGTTCAGTGCCGCTTTCCCGACCGTGGACAATGTAGAAAATTAAAGCGCCCGCGCCTAGCCCGGAATTCAGGCTGAGGCGCCGCCCAGCCTTATTTTGTGTGCTGGTTTGCAGCGCGAGCGGACGCGTGCTAATTGCCTGATTTGAGCCGCCGACTCCCTGCTCTGTCCGGCAGGAACAGAGGCTTAATTCTTCGGAGTTTTGCGCGGACGGAGAATTTTCATGCGTGCAGCCATATTCAACGGACCCGGGCAGCCGCAGGTTATCGACGAAGTAAGCATCGATAAACCGCGCGGCCGCGAAGTTCTGGTCAAAAGCGTCGCCTGCGGCGTATGCCACAGCGACCTCCATTTTGCCGACGGCGTGTGGCCGATGATGCCGCCGGCGATCCTGGGACACGAGACCGCCGGAATCGTCGAGGAGGTCGGCGGCGATGTAACGGATTTTAAACCCGGCGACCACGTGATTGCGTGCCTGGCGCTGTTCTGCGGGTCGTGTGAGAAATGCCTGAGCGGCAATCCTCATCTGTGCTTCAATACCAACGCGACCAATCGCAAGGCCGGCGAACCGCCGCGGATGACCTACAAAGGCAAGCCGATCCAAGGCATCCTGTCGATGGCGGGGTTTGCCGAAAAGCAACTGCTGCATGAAAACGCGGTGGTGAAAATCCCCGACGACATCCCGCTGGATCGCGCGGCGCTGGTCGGATGCGGCGTTACCACCGGCGTCGGCGCCGCACTGAATACGGCGAAGGTCGCGCCGGGTTCGACGGTGGCCGTGTTTGGATGCGGCGGCATCGGATTGGCCGCCGTCCAGGGCGCGCGAATCGCCGGCGCGCTCCAGATAATCGCGGTGGATATGTTTGAGAACAAACTCGCGATGGCGCGGCGGTTGGGCGCGACCGATACGATCGACGCGTCCGCGGGCGATCCGGTCGCGGCCATAACCAATCTGACCGGGCGCGGCGTCGATTACTCCTTCGAATGTATCGGGCTCAAGAAAGTCGCCGAACAGGCGATCGCCTGCCTCAAGCCGGGCGGCACGGCTACGATAATCGGGATGATTCCGCTGACGGAAAAAGTGGAAATGGATGCGGTCTCGCTGCTTTCCGAGCGCAGGCTCCAGGGATGCTTCATGGGTTCGAGCCGGTTTCGCCTCGACGCGCCCAGGTTCCTGCAATACTACCGCCAGGGGCGGCTCAACCTTGACGACATGGTCACGCGCAAAGGCACTCTGGCGGACATCGACGAGGCCTTCCGCGCGATGAAAGCGGGCGAGGTGGTTCGCACGGTAATCACGTTCGACTGACTTTTGCCTCGTGCCATCATCAGGATCGAAGGATTGGCTTGGTGTTCGGCGCCGCACGCGCCCATAGACCTACAGGTGAAAGCTTATGCCATTGGAACCGCAGACTAAGGCACTGATCGACGCGATGGAATCGGCCGGGATGGTGCTCAAGTTCGAGCAGATGACCCCGCCGCAGGCGCGCAAGGCAATGGAGCAGGCGGCGGCGGCGACCCGCGGTCCCGGCGAGCCGGTCGCGCGGGTCGAGGACCGCAGCGTGCCCGGTCCCAACGGCCCGATTCCCATTCGGATCTATACTCCCGATGGGTCCGCGCCCTTTCCCGTCATGGTTTTCTACCATGGCGGCGGATGGGTGATCGGCAATATCGACAGCCATGACGCGCTGTGCCGCAAACTGACCAACGCCATCGGCTGCGTCACCGTATCGGTGGATTATCGCCTGGCGCCGGAGGATAAGTTCCCTGCCGCTGCCGAGGATTGCTACGCCGCCACGGTGTGGACCTCGGAGAACGCCACGGCATTGGGCTGCGACCCGCGACGGCTCGCGGTTTGCGGCGACAGCGCGGGCGGCAATCTGGCTGCCGTCGTTCCCTTGATGGCGCGGGACCGGGGCAAACCGCCAATCGTGTTCCAGGCGCTGCTCTACCCATGCACGGACGGCAGCCTGGCAACGGGATCGATGAAGGAACTGGCCGAAGGATACTTCCTGACCCGCGATGCGATGGTTTGGTTCTGGAACCATTACGTACGCGACGACAACGATCGCAAAAATCCGTATGCTGCGCCGATCCACGCAGACAATCTGAAAGGATTGCCGCCGGCGCTGGTAATCACCGCCGAATACGATCCGCTGCGCGACGAGGGCGAGGCTTACGCGGCGAAACTGAAGGCAGCCGGAGTGCCGGTTACCTGCACACGCTACGACGGCACCATCCACGGCTTCGTCAGCATGGCGGACAATCTCGACAAGGGGAAAGAGGCAATCAAGCAGGTCGTCTCGGCGCTGAAGACCGCCTTCAAGAAGTAGCTTCTGCCGGCGTAAGTCATACTTTGGGAGGCATTCTTGCGCCGCTAAGGCGGGCCGTCGCGCCCGCCCCCGGCGGCGTGGGGCGCCATTTCGCGTAAAACGGATCGCTGGAGGTGAAAAACAGCTTGCCTCAAAGTTGAGAGGAGGCGGCTTTATTCACGATTGCGTTCAGACCACGTCGGTAAAGTTCCTCAGCACCGCCACCTTTACAAAATCGAGCAGGAACAGGTACGCGACGCACGAACCGAGCACCAACCCGACGACAGCAGGGCTCAGCGGCGCCATCAGAATTCCGCCGATCGCCAGAGCGCTCACGGCGACGATGTCGCCGATCGAACTGAGGAGCAGCCAGCCGCTCGGGATGGAATGCCAGAAATGAGAGCGCTCGCGAACCAGGTAAACCGTCCCCTGCCCGGTAAACACCAGCGTGATGAAGACCAGGGTCTGGAGTTGCGGCAGGGACAAGTGCAACACCGCGCTGCCATAAGCGAAAAGACCGCCGCAAATAACCAGGATGAAGAACCCGATGACACCCCCAGCCACCATCAGATTGGCAATCCGCCAACGGTCGGGACCGGTTGAGAACGAGACCCGATCGGTGGAAATCGACATCGTGACAAAATCGTTGGCGAACAGCAGCAAAACGATAAGCGCCGGCGTGATCACAAATTCGCGCGTCACCATCACTCCGACAGTAACGAAAAGCCCGATGGCCACCGTCTTGACGATCTTGTTCAGGGTATAGGTCAGCATCCGCTGATATATACGCCGGCTGGATTCGACCGCGGCCACAATATCGGTCAGGCCCTGGTCGGTAAGCACCAGGCTGGCGGCGGCTTTGGCGACATCGGTGGCGTTGGCAACCGCGATACCGACTTCGGCCTGCTTGAGCGCCGGGGCGTCATTGACGCCGTCACCGGTCATCCCTACGACATGCCCGCGGCTTTGCAGCGAACGCACCAGTTCGAACTTGTCCTCGGGGAAGACGCCGGCGAACAGGTTGGCGTCGAGGACCTCGAATGCATGATGGCGCAATTGCGCAGCCGTGAAAGCCGGCCCCACTATTCCCACCTGACTGGCGACCGATTTCGCAGTCTCCGGACCGTCTCCCGTCACCATCACGACCCTGACTCCCAGCTTGATAAGACTGGAAACCAGGGTCCGGGACTCGGGCCGCGGCGGATCTTCAAGGGCGAGCAGACCCGCGAAGGAAAGGGCATTTTCCGGGCCGGCGGCTACCGCCAGAACGCGGCATCCCTGCGCGGCAAAACGTTGCATGTCTGAACTGAAATCGACGGCTGCCGGTACCAGTGCGGCAATCGCGGAGGGAGCGCCTTTGAGCACACGCCAAGCCGTCCCCTGCTTTTCAACGACCGCTTCCGCGAATTTAGTTGCAGGGTCGAATGGAATAAGGCGTTCGCGTTGCAATCCGGTTCCGTTCAGCCCCCTGCTTCGGGCGCTGGCCAGTATCGCCATATCGATTGGATCCTGGGTCGCTTCATCGCTCGCGCAACACGCCAGCCGCAGTACTTCGTTTTCGTCAAATGGTTGATAGGGCTGCACAGCGATCAAGGTCAGACGGTTTTCCGTGATGGTGCCGGTCTTGTCGGTGCACAGGACGTCCATGGCGGCGGCTTCTTCGATCGCCGACAGCCGCGTCACCAGCACGCCGCGGCGGGCCAATTCGAGCGCGCCCAACGCCGTTGCCAAGGTGAAAGTTGCCGGCAAGGCCACTGGCACCGACGCCACCAGCAGAATCAGCGCAAACGGCAGCATCTCGCGCAGCGGGATACCGACTGCCAGAGAATATACCAGCAGGGCCGCAACCAACGCCCCGTCCAGGGCCACCATGTATCTGACGATGGTAAGGATGAGGGTCTGAAGGTGGCTCCCAGTATGTGCCAGACGAACCAGTTCGGCGGTTTTTCCGAAATAAGTGCGTGATCCGGTGGCGGTGACTTCGGCGTCTGCTTCACCCCGTTTGACGATCGATCCGGCGAAAGCAGCCTGGCCCGGCCCGCCCTCCACCGGCATCGCCTCCCCCGTCATTACGGATTGGTCGAGCAGAAGCGTACCTTCTATCAGTTGCACGTCGGCGGGCACGAGGTCTCCCATCCTGAGGTGGATGAAATCGCCCGGCACCAAGTCCTGCGCCGCAATCAGGCGCCAGCTCTGGTCGCGCATCACCCGCACCTTGACCGCAAGACGGCTGCGCAGTAAGGCCAGGGCGCCCTGCGCGCGGTTTTCCTGGAAAAAACCCAGGAGCGCATTGAACAGGATCAACGCGCCTATAATCCCCGCCTCAAAGTACCTTCCCAGCATCAACTCCAGGACCACCGTGCCTTCGAGCATCCACGGCACCGGCGCCCAGAATTTAGAAGCCAGGGCGAGCAATACGCTGGGCTTCTCGTCGGCCACCGCGTTAGGACCGTACAGATCGAGCCGCCGGTGCGCCTCCTCGCTGCTAAGCCCCCTGGATGTGCGCAGCGAAACAGCCTCGGCTGGGACGCCGCTCCCCGGCGACGGAGATTGAGGGACAGACTTAAACTGATCCATTGCTTAGAAAAGATTGTCGCAGGCGTGCCGTAAACGTATCCCGACGCCATGCCAATGGCTAGCGCGCCGGAACCTCGGCCAGCGAACTTCCAGTTGCGAAGCCGACCTGCGCCTTGGCCAGCGAATAGCTGTACAGAGCATTGGCATATTCCGCGTCGTCAAACGTGTAATGCCGCTGAGCGTCCTCCAATTCGACGATATTGGTGAGCCCTGCTTCATATCTCTTTTCGGCCAGTTCGAGCTCGACGCTGGAGGCCGCGACCGCAGCTTCAGCGCGGCGGATTCGTTCCAGGGAAGCCTGCCAGTCCAAAAACGCGGTCTTGACCTGCAGGATCACGCGCTGACGCAGGTCTTCGAGCGCATGCTCGAGCGCTTGCTGCTGAAGTTTGGTTTCCTCGACTTCATGGGTGGTCAAAAACCCGTTGAACATCGGCCAGGTAATGACCAGCCCCACATTGAAATTGTTGGCGGCCGGCAAGCCTGTGCCCATCGCGTTGTATCCACCTACCGCGTTGGCGGTAGGTAGAAAATCGCTGCGATACTCCTGGATCTGCGCGCCCATCGAGCGAATCTGATCTTCCACCGCCATCAGGTCTGGTCGCTCGCTCATCGCCAGGCGGACCAGGGCGCCCATGGTCTCGGATATTTTCGCGTAGGTGAGGACGTCGGCCGGCTGGTACTGCGGCGCCGCTTCGCTCAAACCCATCGCGTTATCCAGGGCGACCTTGGCGTCGGCCACCTGGTTGCGGGCGTCCACCAGGCGCAGTTGCGCGCGCTCCAACTCCGCCTTGGTTACATAAACGTCCAGCTCCGGCCGCAGCGCCGCGCTCGCCTTGACCTGGGCTTCATGCAGATGGTATTGGCGCTGCTCGACAGCTTTCTCATAAACCCGCACCATCTGCCGGGCAACCAGCAGCGCGAAATATCGCTGCGAAACTTCGAAGATCAACTGGAGATCGACCATCTGCTCCTGCGCCCTGGCCGCAGCGGCTTCGAATTTACGCTGCTCGACGTACCCAAGATGGCGTCCGAAGTCGAACAGGAATTGGGAAAGAGCCACGCCGCCGAGATAGTTGTTGTAGGTATCCGCGCTTTGGCTGAAATCGTTGGAGGGCAAATCGTGATTGCGGCCCGACTCGCGCGGAATCAACCCGTCGATGTTGTAGTACTGAGTGTTGCCGATGCCGTTTACCGTCGTTCGCAGATACTGGGCGGTGCTGTAAACCTGAGGCAAGAGTTCCGCCCGCGCTTCACCCACCCGTTGCCCGGCCGCGCCGGTCTGCGCCTGGGCTTCACGCCGTCGCGGATGGAATTTGAGAGAGATTGCGATGGCATCCTTGAGGGTAAGCTGCGATCCGGGAGCGATCGGCCCGTTGTCCATGCCGACCGCCGCCATGGTCAGGCTGCCGAGCGCGACAATAATCGCGCCCGACAGCGTAAAAGTACGCCAGGTTTTCCACATAATAGTTCCCCTAACCAAAACGGCAGGCGCTCGGAAGAAAAGGCGAGCCTGCCAATCTTTCCTGGATTGAAGACGAGTACAGCCGGCTGCAAGCAGTCAGGATCGGCAATTCCGGGGCGTCAGGGATGCTGATGCCCAACATCCCGCCGCCCGCGAAGGACTCCGAAAACGATGCGCCGGCCGTTCCTTCTCACTTTTGTTCCACCGCGTGGGGAACAGATCAAAGGAAATACGCGTCCATCACTCAAGCCGAAAGCGCCACCGGCAGCGAAAAGGTCGAAAGCCTCCGACTATTCCTCGCTCGCCACATTCGTGGCGGGTTTGTTGTTCTTCGCCAGCGTATATTCAACCGCTTCGCCGCTTTGCAGCGTCGGCCGCACCGCACTCACCACCAGTTCATTACCGGTCAAACCGGAGGTTATCTCTACATACTGACCGTCGTTGATTCCGGTTGTAACCGGACGTTTAACCAGGTGACCGTCGCTGACCAGGAAAACGAACGGCGAGTTCCCCAGGGATCCGATTGCGTTGACCGGCAGCCGCAGGGCATCCGGATGGTTCGCCAGCTCCAGCGTAACGTGGGCGTACATGCGCGGATATAGCTGATGTGATGGGTTGTCGATATCGATCTCCGTCAGCATCGTGCGCGTGGCCAGGTCCAGCGAATACGCATATCGCGCCACCACCCCCTTAAACGTGCGTCCGGGAAACTCCTCGAAATGCAGCGTGGCCGTCGAACCCCGATGCACCATCGAACAGACCTGTTCCGGAACGTAGACATAGACTCTGAGCTTGTCGATTTTGGCGATGGTCAGCACCGGGCCACCGCCGCTGCGATGGCCGCCGGCTCCTTCCGTGGCGCCCGGCGAAATCAGGCCGGAAGTTTCGTTCACGCCAATATCACCGCCCCCCGCCCTGATCAGAGCCCCCGGATCCGCGAATCTGCCGGTGATTACGCCGTCAAACGGCGCCGTGATCTCGGTGTAGCCAACCATCGTTTGCAGGGTTTGTACGGTCGCCTTGGCCTGCTGGTACTTGGCGAACGCGATGTCCACGTCCTCCTGCGAAACCAGCCGCGGGTCGGTTTGCTGCACACGATGCAGGCGTTCATAGGTGATCTGGGTAATCCGCAGATTGGCTTCGGCCTGACGCAGGTTGGAATGCAGTTCGGGGACTTGAACCGTGGCCAGCACCTGTCCGGCTTTGACCCAGTCGCCCTTGTCGACCGTGATGCTCTGGAGATAGCCGGTGACCTTGGCATGCAGAGCGGACTCGTAAAAGCCGACGAGGTCTCCCGGCAATTCGATTGAACGCACCATGTCCGCGCGCTGCGGACGCATCACGCTGACCACCGGCAATGGGACGGTTGTTTTGGTCTCCGCGCGTTGTTCGCAACCCGCCAGCCCAATACCAGCCGCCAGCATGGCAACTAAAACCACCACCATGTGCGTTCTCACTCGTTCACCTCCCTGCGTGCATAGAAGAATTCATAAATCGCGGGCACTAAAAACAGCGTTAATATGGTGGAAACGGCCAAGCCGCCCACCGCAGCACGGGCCAGGGGCGCCGAGGCTTCGGACCCTTCGCCCAGTTTCAGTGCAATCGGCATCAGGCCGGCGACCGTGGCTAATGCCGTCATCAGGATGGGTCGCATCCGGATGCGCGCCGAATCGACCACGGCGCGGCGCAGCGGCTCGCCCTGACGGCGGCGTTCGTTGGCGAAGTCCACCAGCAGGATGGAGTTGGAAACCACGATCCCCACCATCACGATGATCCCCATGAAGGACTCGATGTTCAGCGTCGTGCTGGTGGCCCACAGGGTCCAGATGACCCCGATCAGGCCCATCGGCACCGCGAACATGATGATAAAAGGATCGAGAAACGATTTGAACTGCGCCACCATCACCAGGTAGAGCAGGACAACCGCAAGCGAAAGGCCCACGCCGAAGCTCGCGAACGATGCATGCATCGCGGCCACCGAGCCTTTGTAAGCAATCGTTACATGGGGCGGGAGCTTCAGCTTGCGATCCAGGCGCTGCTGGATCGCCGCCTGGGTGCCGCCCAGATCCTGGGTGCTCGGAGATACCAGAACGTCCACCACGCGTTGGATGTTGTAGTGATCCGCCTCCGATGGATTGGCTTCATGCACGATGGTGGCGACGTCGCGCAACAGCAAACTTTGCGCGTGACCTTCCTCGCCGGTGAAACTGCGCACCGGAATGTTTTCCAGCGACTGGATCGCGTCGAAGCCCGACGCGGCCTCGCGGTATTGGGCGGTCAGGAAGTAATCGTCGTTGTTCTCGTGATCGATCCAGATCGAAGGCTGAATGTACAGATTCGAATTCAAAGCGGTGATAACCGAGGATATTACCTGCTTTTGCGTCAGTCCCAGCCGCGCGGCTTTGATCCGGTCGACTTTGATATCGAGCGTCGGATACTCGGCTTCCTGCGGAATAAAGGTCTGAGAAACTCGATGCATGCTTCCGATCAGGCGCTGGACCTCGAAGGCGGTGGCGAACAACGGCTTGAAGCGTGGTCCGCGAATCTGCACGTCGATCGGCGCCTGCGCGCCAAAATTCAACACCGCGTCGATGATGCTGCCCGAGGAGAACAGGGTCGTCGCTTCAGGTAGCTCACGCGGCAAAATCCGCTTGAGCTTTTCCACGTAATAGGCGGTCGGTTTGCTGTGTCCCGCCTTGAGCTCGACCTGTATGAATCCGGTTTCTTCCGAAGAATTGGGCGAATAGATGGCCGAGATGCTGGGAGACAGACCGATGTTCGACAGCACCATATCGATGTCGTCTTTTGGAATTACGCGGCGGATCACCGCCTCGATCTCTCGCGCCAGGGCGGTGCTTAGCTCCAGCCGTGTTCCCGGGGCGGCGCGGAAGTTGATGGTAAAGGTACCCGCGTCGGTTTCGGGAAACAGTTCAGTTCCCAGCCGCGGATACATCGCCAGACTCACGGCGAACAGCAGCGCCGCGCCCAGCATAACCAGAAATTTATGATCCAGAGCGTGCCCCAGCAGCCGCTCATAGCGATGGGCAAACCGCTCATAAACCCGGTTGAAGGTCGCCAGAAAGCCGCCGCCTTCCGCGTGCTCGGCCGCCCGGGCATCTTCAACCGTCAGAAATCGCGCGCAGAAGATCGGGATGACGCTCATCGCCACGACGTACGACGCCACCATCGAAAGCACCACGGCCAGCGCCAGCGCGCTGAACAGGTATTTCGCCACCCCAAACAGGAACATGACCGGGAAGAACACGATACAAGTGGTCACGGTCGAGGCGAGCACGGGAAGCGCGACCTCCTGCGCGCCGTCCAGCGCGGCCACCGCCGGCTCCTTGCCAAGTTCGAGGTGGCGATTGATGTTCTCCAGCACCACGACCGAGTCGTCCACCAGCCGTCCAATCGCCAGCGCAAATCCCCCCAAAGTCATGATGTTGATGGTCGAACCGTTGAGGTACAGACCAAAAGCACCGGCCAGCACCGACAGTGGGATGGACAGGAAAATTGCGAAGGTCGAGCGGAAACTGCCCAGGAAAATCAGGATCATTAGCGAGGCCAGCACCGATCCGGAAATCGCTTCATGCGCCAGTGAATTCACCGCCTGGCGCACATAGAGCGACTGGTCGAAGATCGTTTTGAGCTGCATCCCGGGCGACAGCCCAAACACTTTCGGAATCAGATTTTTGACTCCGTTCACCACCGAGATCGTATTGGCACCGACCTGGCGCAAAACCGGAATATAGACCGAGGGATGCCCGTCGATGAGCACCTTGTTGTATTGAATCTGGGACGAATCTTCGACCTTGCCCACGTCGTCCAGCAGGACCGGCGCCTGGCCGCGACCGATTTTGACCGGCACGCGATTAATCTGCGCAACCTTCGGGATCATGCTGTTAGAATAAATGTAGTAATCGGTAGGACCGATTTTGGCGTCTCCGGCGGGCAGAATCAGGTTGGACGCATCCAGAGCGTTTACCACGTCCATCAGCGACATGCCGCGCGCCTGCAGGGCCTGACGGTTTACATAGGCCATGATTTGACGGAACTTTCCGCCAAACGGGATCGGCACCGAAGCGCCGGCTACGGTCGCAAGCTGGTTGCGCACGTTGTAGCGCGCCTGGTCTTCAAGTTGAGTTTCGGTGTATCCCTTGCCCTTCAGCGTCACCAGCACGACCGGCAGTGAAGACGCGTCATATTGGAGCACGAGCGGCGGCAGAGTGCCGGGCGGCATGATCCCCAGGTCCGCCATCGCCAGGGTTCCCATCTGGGCGGCTGCCGTGGCGGCGTCGGTACCAGGCTGGAAAAAGACCTTGATGATGCTGACCCCGGCCAGCGAGCGCGATTCGATATGCTGGATATTGCTTCCCAGGGTGAAGAATCGTTCGTAACGGAACGTGATGTTATCTTCCATGTCCAGGGGCGGCATCCCCTGATAAAACGTTGCTACCACCACTGCCGGAATTTTGATGTTGGGAAAAACGTCTACCGGCATCTTGGTGAACGCGGTGACCCCCAGAATGGTGATGGCCAGCGCGCCGACAATTATCGTGTACGGATTGCGCAGTGCGAATTTAGGCATCTATGTCGTTCTCCAAAAATCCTAAGTCCCAAAACGAGCCCCGGCACGCCGGCTAAGCCGAATGAGAAACGGGGCCTCTGATAACCGCCGCACCTTGTTTCGGCCTCACCGTCAACACCGGGCAGGGAGCTTCGCGGATGACCGTTTCGGCCACACTCCCTAAAAGCAAGTGAGCCAGACCGGTTCTACCGTGAGTGGCCATCACAATCAGGTCCATATTGAGCTCAGCCGCCAGGCGCAAAATCACGGTCTCGGGAATCCCGCCCCTGACCATCACTTCAAACGCCACTTTGGCATCAAGCCGTTCGCGGGCGAGCTTTTCCAGAGCACATTGCGCCTCCACTTCCCAATGCGGATGGGGTCCGATGGAAACCGGAGCGTCCATATCGGGGGTCGGCGTACGGGCCACGTGAAGAAGGTAAAGCGTCGCGCCGTTTCGCTCAGCGAGATCGCAGGCATAATCGAGCGCTGAAAACGAACTTTCATCATCCAGATCGAGCGGACACAAAATCTTCCTAAGGTTAAGCATCGTCGGTTCCTCGCTGATGGGCTTGGGACCTAAACTCGGACACAGCCGCTTTTTCCCAAATCTATCAACGTATGGAACGGCGGTCTCCCGGATGCGAGGGACCTCGAACCCCCCGGAAAATGACCTCGCGCGCCTGTCCCCCGGGGCTTTGCGGATGGGTGCCGCAATACGTTCGAACTCTGCCGTCGGAATTCGCGGCGCTGTTAAGGTCTGGTTGGTTGTTCAGATTCCCGATCGGCTCATCACCCGCCAGAAGGGTTCTTATCGCCGCACTACTGGGAGGCTGGTCATCACAATCCGAAGCCTTGCCGGTCACATGGGCGACGGTGCGCCACAGTCCACGGTGGCCGGCGATCTGGCGAATAGTGAGCAGCTGCGCCCAAAAGCGCCACATCCTGCTTCTGTAGTCTGTTGGAAGGTCCATTGTTCGCCCGCCGATTACCCATATTTCACATCTCAACGGCCGCGCGCTTCAGCTTGCGACCGTTGTCCGAATAACAGCCCGAAGTTCGAGGCTGCGACTCTTCAGAATCTGAAAAAAGGGTCAGGCGCTGGGATCTGAATCGCCGCTTTTGGGTGGAATATGGCGATACATCCCAAAAAAAACTATGGGCCAGTTGTTGAGCTGCCGAGTCGCCCAGACCACGGTTGGTCGCTCCGACTGAACGAACGGCTGCAAGCTATAGGCAAGAACTGAGCAGAAAACCGGAGAGAAGTCGGGCGTTGCAGTTCCGACTTCAAGATAGGTGTGATTAGTGATTCCCTGGTCAAGTCTGACTACGTCAGGGGAGAAATTGAACTTCGCCCGAATCAGGGGCCGGGTAACTGCCGCCATGGTCAGCGCAAGAAAGAAAAGCGCACAAAGCAGCCGTAAGGAAATTCGTGACCGCGCAACGTTAACCATGACTTTAATTTAACCTAACGTCATCAAACCGGCAGGTCAAGATGAGTCGTGCCGCCCCCGCCAACTCGACCTCTTAAAGCTTTCGCCCGTAAGCGCCGGACCGAAATCTCTGCGGTTGTACAGGCACTATCCCAAGCATCCACATCGACAAAAACGTCTCATCGCTGGCGCGGCAGATGAACGTGGCGGACTCGCGCCGGCAAACGCGAGCAAGCCGCGGTTTGATTTGGTCGCCGGAATATTCGCAACGCGGCACCGGGCCTGACGGCTTGCCGGTCCGGGCAGTGGCGCCCTCCCCAACGCTTTCAACTGTCCGATCGGCGTGGTCTTTACCAGTCCCATACCGTCGAACCTGACGCTTCCATCGGGCGATATACCCGGTATCCGACCCAGGCGCAATTATCCGTTACGAACGCGATGGCCTCAGCAGTCCGCAACCTCGCCAATTCGACTGCGGCTGGGGCCTGACCCCGCGGGGCATTCAGCATACGATTGAGCCGGCAGCTTTGTCCACCAGATGGCTATCTAACGCGACACCGGAAGGCAAGCCGGCGGGTGGAAAGGCGGGGCGTTCTTTCCACCCGCGCGGCTTCGGGGTAAGAAAACTACTCAATTCGCGCCGCCTTGATAATCTTGCCCCCCGGATCGGTTTCGAAAACGAAATGCACGCTGTCCTTGCGCCTCGCGTAGATGACCAGCAGGCCACCGGTTTCCACAAGCTGCTCCGAAAACGTCGGTGTTCCGAATTCCTTTTCGGCTTCGGAAATGTTCCTGCCAATCCAGTATCTGCGGCTTGTATGAATCGGTCGTGCAGCATAAACCGGGCCGCCCATCAAGAGCGCAGCGGCCATCAGCACTGCCATAAGGCTTCCGACCGCGCGCCGCCGACCGCATCCCCCCAATCCCGTCACTGTAACTTGCGCGGCCTTAAAATCACCTTGGACTCGGCTCATAAAACCTTCCTGATAAACATTTCGTGTCAGTCGGTTTGGACCGCACTTACAATCTTACCATTCGGTGCGGTCTCGAAAATGTAATGTGCTCCCGGACGCGAATACACAATCATCTGGCCCGCCGTCTGCAGCATTGGCTGTACGCTGGTCGGAGGACCCAGCTTCGCGGTCACGTCTGACAGGTACTTGCCTATCCACTGCCTGGCCGGTATCGGACTTTCGCTGCCGGGAACAGGCGACGACGAGTCGAAAGGCCAGGGCTCGATCACGTGACAAGCTGATATACCGGCGGCCAGCGCCAGTGCGGCAATGATCCGCACCGCGCTGGCGCTGCGCCGTTTGCTGACATCCTGACAGACATCAACCGCGTTAAAACGCGAACTCCGCATTGAGCATCACCGCGTGCGTATCCCGAGTCACAACGTCCGGAATCGTAGCTGACTTGAATCCGGTCGGGGCCGTGAAACCAAACGTTTTGGCATAGGACACCGGAAAGTTGTATTGATCATGGTAAAAGAGGGTATTTTGCGTGTCCAACGCGAACCGCAGGTACTCGTTCCACTGATACGAGACGCCCACCACAAAGTATTGGAAATCGAACGGATTTGTGGCGACCTGCGTGTTGGGATTCCATTGCTTCAGCCAGCCGAACACAGTCAGCCGAGTTCCCGGGATGTGATAATGGCCGAAGAAGTTGAAGCCCTGCTGATAGGCCCTGCCATTACCCAGCAGAGCGCCGGCCAGGTTGGCGTACGCTTGCTGGTCAAGGGTCAGAGCCGCGTTGAGATTGGGGGTCAGACCGAAAGCTGCCGGCGGACCCGACGACGAAAATTCGTTGCCAACGCTCCACGCGTTGCGGCCCCAATCGTACTCGAAGGCCAGCCCCCACGTCTCCGCCGTGTAGGCCACGATCTCGGCCACGCGCTCCTGCACCGCGCTCGATCCTTTCAGCGCCGCCGGCAGGTTAGCCGTATCAGGCGTCGCGTTGTTCCAGCCATAAGTATAATAACTGGTCAGGCCCAGACCGTCGAAACGCCATTTCGCACCAAACGGATAGATTGACACCCGGCCCTGGAACTGCGTGGTATTAGTCAGTTCCAGCGCGTGGAAGCCGCCGTTATTGAAGACGCCGATGTTATAGTCAATATACTGCAGGTCTTCCGGACCAAAGGTGATTGGACCCTGTATGGCGATGCCCGGAAAGGTGGAAGATTCAGCCCAGTTCCACGTGGTCAGATTGACGTAGCGGAATCCGTACAGATCTTCTTCCCATGCCGTTTCAGGCTGGGGTATTTCGCCAATCTGGATCGTGTCCTTCGCCATACTCCGTATATCCAGCGCTTTGAACGGAGTATTGTACTGGAGATAGGCGTATTTAAGCCGGTAGCCCAGATTCCCGATAAGCGAGTTGGAATACGCACTGTTACGACCGACTAACTGGTTGGTGGTGGGGCCGGTCATGGTGTAGATATTCGGCGTTACCCGGATAGTCCAGTCCTCGGTGGGACTGAAGAGAAAATTTATATAAGCACGGTTGAGATAGAAGGAGTTGTACATGTTGTTGCCCGGGCCTGGGGCGTTGAATTGGGTCAGCCATTGCGGACCCCAGCCGGTGTGGGTGAACAAACCGTAGTCGAACCAGACCAGCGTTCCTACGGACACCTTGTTTTTCAGATTGCCCACATAATTCTGCCAGGCCGGGGTGATGTCGTTGACCTGCTTGGCAACGGCCGTGGTCTGCGTCCGCTGTTCATTCAGTTGCCGGGCAAGTCTGGCGGTCTCGGCCTTTTGGTCTTCCAGCTGCTGCTGGAGGACTCGCTGGGCGGCGGGGTTTACGATTGCGAAGCTCATCGGCACACGTCCGCGCCCCGGTCTCGTGAACACCTGGCCGGTGCGCGGATCGGTCCATAGCGTCATCGTGGTGGTGGCCGCAGCCGCGCTGGTTCCACTGGTTACCGAAGGAGCGAAACCAGCCTGTGCGTAAAGCGGCGACGTGGCGCCGGTTAACATCAGCAGCGCCGTTGACAGTATCGCCGCTGACCAGGACAGGAGCACCACGCTTCCTCGCCGCCGGCGCCCAAGTGTGCTAGTGCATCCTTTGAACAGCGTTAACATACCCTCTCCTGTCTGCATCGTTGAAAGCGTCAAAAATGCAGGCACCCTCAACGTTCTTGACCTCCGCGTTCGATCGCGCGGCTAATTAACGGTTTTTGGAACCTGACGTTTGCCGACTTTGCGAATCGTTCGACGGCATTCGGGGATCCATTTTCTGCGTTTGCTCGGACTTTTCTCTTAAATGCTGAAGTTCATACGCGGTGTACACCTTTCCATCGCAGATGTACTTATTGGGAGTGGAAATCGTGACGATTCCACAGTCCTCTACTTTCGGCACCGAACTGGCCGCGGCAATAGAAACGATTCCCACGCAACCGGCAATCGCCAGTGCGCAGCCGATGGCTAATTTAGCTTCGGCGCTTGATTTTGAATGACCCATTCTCATTACCTCCTCGAATAAAAGAACTTTTCCTTCGTATCACTTTTCGGGCAGCCGCGATCGCCACTGAGTGTCCATCGCTCGCACCAAAAACCTGGTGAGCCATAATTCCGGTCCTGAGCCTGCGCTGACCACATCTGAGTAAAGCGACGCGCACTGCTCTGATTTCATCACTTGGGCAGCGTGATTTTTCCGATCTGCGCTTCCTCCCGTTGCACCAACGCAGAGGGGAGCGGCGCATAGTCCAGCGGCGCTGCGTACTTTTGTCCGTCCGTCAGCATCCAGTGCAGAAAACCCACCAACGCCTTGCCTTTGGCCGCGTCGGTCTGCTTTTGATAAACGAGCAGATAAGTAAATGACGAAAGCGGGTATGATTGCCTGCCCGGCGCGTTCGTGATCGAGACGCGGAAGTCGGCCGGGATGTCAGAGGCGTCGGCGGCCGCTGCGGCGGTCACCGATTCGAGGTTCGGCGCGATCCAGCCGCCGTCGCGATTTTGTATGGTCGCGTATGGCAGCTTGTTGGTAATCGCATAAATCAACTCCACATAGCCGATCGCGCCCGGCGTCTGTTCGATCAGCGCGCTGACGCCCTCATTGCCCTTGCCACCCAGACCGGTCGGCCATTTCACCGCGGTTCCTCTGCCGACTGTCTTTTCCCATTCGCCGCTTACTTTTGACAGATAATCAGTGAATATGAAGGTGGTGCCGCTGCCGTCGGATCGATGGCACACGAAGATTGCCTTGTCCGGAAGATCAATTCCGGGATTGAGGCTGGTCAGTGCCTTGTCATTCCATTTGGTGATTTTTCCGGCCCAGATATCCGCCACAACCGGACCGGTGAGCTTGAGCGGAGCTTTGATACCCGGAATGTTATAAGTGATCACGACCGCGCCCATGACGGTTGGAAAATGCAGAATTGTGTCCGGCGCTTTCGCCAGTTGCTCATTGCTCATCGGAGCGTCGCTGGCGCCGAAGTCCACCGTGCGACTGAGCAACTGCTTTTGGCCGCCGCCCGAGCCGATTGACTGATAATTGAAGCGGACCGAAGGATTGACTTTGGTATAAACGTCAAACCATTTCGAATAAAGCGGATAGGGAAAGGTCGCTCCGGCACCATTGATCAATATCTGGGCGGACGCCGAGCCCAGGCCGCCGAGTACCAGTACGAGGACGCCGAGTCCGGCGGCAATCGTCTTCTGTCGCATGTTTCTCCTTTGCCTTTTTTTGGAGTTGAAAAAGCGGCAGACATTATTGGGCGACAAAGTTACGGGCGAATTACATGAGATTTATGGAAGGATTAAGTTCGACCCCGGCACTGCGCGGCTGGAGGGCGTCAACTCAATGCCCAAAGCGCGCCTTGAGCGCACTGTCGAGGCGGCAATGCTTGATCAGATGTTCAATGAGGCCGTCGATCGCTGCCGGATTGGCGCAATAGATGATCATCCGCGCACGCCGGCGTGAACTCACCAGCCCGGCGCGCTTGAGCAGACTCAGGTGGTAGGAGAGGGTCGCCAGCGGTATATTCAGCTTCCCGCCGATATCGCCGGCGCTCAGGCCCGCACACTCGCTGTGCGCAAGCATGGTGAAAATCGCCAGCCTGGTCTCCTGCGCCAGAGCGCTCAGCGCTGCGACCGCGGTGTTATCTTTCATTGCCGCCGATTGTCCAGCATTCTCCGTTTTTTCAACCCGTGACCTATCATTCATTCATGGCGCACGTTCTTAAGCTCTGATTAAGGGAAGGTTAAATTTAACGCGGCGCAGCGAGCGCCGGGCGCGGCGAGGCCCCCGATTGGAATCGACAAAAACCTTTGTCCTGATCACCCGGGAATCAGATGCTCGCGCGTCCCCGCCTTACGGACCCGCGCGAACGCATGGGCGCGACTTTGACCGGACCGCGCGAGGTTGCGGGCGGCTTGAGCGTCAAGGCACAGCGCCGCCGCGGCAAGTCAGCGCCGCGGCCGCCGTATTTCAGGCGAAACAAACGTTCGCGCAACGCAGCCGGATCGAGGCCCACAGCGTCGCACGCATCCTCGAAAGTGATGGTATGACAATCGGAACTGACGCTCCGGATCCAGTTGCGGGTGTCGCTCCAGAGCCGGCGCTCGGCCGTGGCTTTGAGGAAAATATTGATCGCGTCGGTCAACACCGCCAGCATAAGCAGCCGCTCGCCGCTGCGGGCATGCGACGTGTTCACGGCGAGCCGCACCTGGACGGGGAGCACCGCCCCTTCGAATTCAAAATAGCCGGACTCGGACTCGCTCTGCGCGGTTTTCAACATCGGTCTGGTTCGGTCTTTCATACGACTTCCGCATAACAGCCTATCGCGGGGAGGGAAGCGGGATTTTGGCGGGAATGTTGCCTTTGCGTTAACTACGCGCCGGCGCGATGAGCCGCAAGCGCGCAGACCTGCCTCAAGCATCCGGAAACCGGCCGGCAAACCACGGTCAGCAAACAAAATCAGCCCGGCAACGTCTAAGAGGTATGGACCATGATTTTTCACCTGCCGACGCACAACCTTCAGCGCAGAATCCCGCTCTGAACAGTTCTACTTCCGACCGCTTCGATCGTTTGTTCTGGCGGCGCCTGTGGCGGCTGATACGGCCGTATTGGGTGTCCGAGCGTCGCCGAAAGGCGCTCATCCTGATCGGCGTGATGGTCGTGCTGAGTCTCGGCACTATCGGGATGCAGGCGGTCTTCAGCTATGTCTCACGCGACGTGATGAACACCTTGCAGAACAAAGATGCGGCGCGTTTCTACCGTCTGATGCTGCTGTTCGTCGCCTGGATCATTATATTCGTCCCGATCGCGGCCTTTTACCCCTATATCACGGGGTTGCTCTCGATTGACTGGCGCGACTGGATGACCGGGAGGTTCGTCCACCGCATGCTCAGCCGCAACGCCCTTTACTACATCATGCGCGATCACACGGTGGATAATCCCGACCAGCGAATCAGCGAGGACATCAACAGCTTTACCGGCGGCGCGTTGAACTACTCGATGACCGTATTGCAGGCGGTTGCGACCGCGGTAACATTTTTCGGCATTCTCTGGGAAATTTCGCACTGGCTGGCGGTATGTTTGATCGGCTATGCGGTGGTCGGCACCTGGCTGGCCGCGGTCATCGGCCGGCGCCTGGTCGTGATCAACTTCAATCAGCAGCGATTCGAAGCCGACTACCGCTTTGCGCTGGTGCATACGCGGGACAATGCCGAAGCGATCGCTCTGTACAACGGCGCGTCCGACGAGATGCATCAGTTGAGACGGCGATTTTTCAATGTGGTCAGCAATTACAAGCTGCTTATTCTCTGGCAGCGCCATCTGGCCCTGTTTACCAACGCTTACGACAACGCCGCCACGATGGTGCCGTACTTCGTGCTGGCCGGCGCCTATTTTTCGGGCCGTTTCGAACTCGGCGAGTTCACCCAGGCTGCCTATGCTTTTTCCGTTTTGCAAGGCTCGCTCTCATTGGTGGTTGACCAGTTTCAGGCGCTCACCGATTACGCTTCGGTGGTAAATCGTTTGGCGGCGTTTGAAGAGCACTGCGCTACCGCCTCCGCCGAAGAGACGGCGGCGCATGCGCGTATCGAAGTCACTGAGGCGCCGGGCGAGCTGTCGGTCGAGGATGTGAGCCTGATCACGCCCGACGGCACGCGGGAGTTGCTGCGCCATATGTCGATGGAACTCCGTGATGGCGATTCCGTGCTGATCAATGGACCCAGCGGGGTCGGCAAAACTTCGTTGATGAGAGCGGTCGCCGGTATATGGAGATTTGGCAGCGGCCGAATCCTGCGCCCGCCCCCGCAGGAGATCCTTTTTATGCCGCAAAAACCGTATCTGGTGCTCGGTTCGCTGCGCGAGCAGATCCAGTACCCGGGGGCCGGCGCCGTCGATGACGAGGTGTTGCTGGGGGTCTTGCGATCCGTCGGTCTGGCGCATTTGCCCGAACAGTTCGGAGGTCTGGACGCTGAGCTACACTGGGCGGACGTGCTCTCGGGAGGAGAGCAGCAGCGGCTGGCGTTCGCGCGCCTGCTGCTCAACCGCCCGCGCTTCGCCTTTATCGACGAGGCCACCAGCTCCCTTGATTTGGCCGCCGAGGAAAAGCTGTATTCACAGCTTACCCAACTGCCGACAGCGTTCGTCAGCATTGGACATCGGCCCAGCCTGCGCAAGTTCCACCGCCAAACCATCAACCTGGAGCCTGACGCTCACCCCGAGGTCCAGGCGCCGGGCGGAAACGGCTCCGAAGCCCGCGCACTCACGGACCAGGACGGCACCTCAAATGGTTCAAATCAAGCGGCGAAACCTCGTTGAGCTGCCACCGTCCCCGCCGGAGAGAAAGGCTGAATCGACAACCTGGTTATATTTACCTGGGCGGCTTTCGCAACCGCTTTATGGTGATCGCGCAATGAGCCGGGGCGCGCGGCTAATCGCCGGTGACGTTGACCCTTGCTGGAGCGCGCCAAATCCCTGACTGCTTCCCGAACTATCGCGCCCCAGCCGCCGTTTGCTACAAATAGCCGCGGCCTTCGGATATCATCGTGGTTTGGCCTGTCGCTTTGCCTCGCGTCTTCCTTAACACCGACCGGTCAGCACCAATTTTATTCAGCGTACGCGATTTGTCACCCATCTGGCATAAATCATTCGGATGAACTCACTTAACAACACCCGTTTGCAGCAAAACACCGCGCAAGTGGAGCCGGTCCATACCGCGGTTCCAGGACGCGCCCGTTTCAAAGTCCCCGGTCTGCATCGTTCACCCTTCATGAAACGGATTTTGGAAAGCAGGCTCGCTGCGCTTGACGGCATTAGACGCGTCAGCGCCAGCGAGTTGACCGGGAACGTGCTGGTCATTTTCGACAGTTCTTATTCCACTGAACAGATCGCCGGGTTTATTGGTCAGGCCATCGATGGTTTCGCCACGCCTGCCGCCAGGCGCAATGGCGTAGCTCCTGCCGGGATTAAGCGACGCCCGGCCCAAGTCTCCAATCGGGAACAAGCCGAAGCCTGGCACAAGATGAGCGCTGACGAGGTGCTGGCGCGCCTGGGCACGTCGCTGCGAGCCGGGCTTGATTCCGCGACCGCCGCCCGCAGGCTCAAGCTGCATGGACCCAACCTCCTGCCGTGGTCGGCCACCAGATCGCAACTGGCGATTTTGCTCGATCAGTTGACTTCCACCCCGATCATGCTGCTGATCGGCGCCAGCGCGATTTCGATACTGACCGCCGGAGCGGCGGACGCGGCGATAATTCTGGGCGTCGTGGCGCTCAACGCCGCGATCGGCTACGCGACTGAAAGCCAGTCCGAACGAACGATCGATTCGCTGAAAAAAGTAGCCAGGCGGTCAGCCGTGGTGGTCAGGGGAGGCAAGTTGCGAGAAATCCCCGCCTACCGTGTGACGGTTGGCGACATTTTGGTGCTGCGCCCCGGCAGTTACGTCGCCGCCGACAGCCGGCTCGTGCAAACCGATCGCCTGACCGTGGACGAATCAACGCTGACTGGCGAGAGCATGCCCGTCACGAAAACCATCCATCCCTTGCATGGCGCCAATCCGCCTTTGGGCGATCGCGTCAACATGGTTTACATGGGCACGCTGGTCACCGGTGGGCAGGGTCTGGCGGCGGTGGTAGCGACCGGACGGTTTACCGAAATCGGCCAGATTCAATTGGTTGCCAGCCAGGCGCACGCGCCACGCACTCCGATGCAGCAGCAGCTCGACCGCATGGGGCGGCAGCTCGCGATTCTGGTCGGCGGCGCCTGCTTCGGGTTGTTCGCAATCGGTCTGCTGCGCGGCTATGGGACGATCCAGATGCTTCAGACATCGATCGCGCTGGCGGTCTCCGCGGTTCCCGAAGGGCTGCCCGCCATTGCCACTACGATTCTGGCCCTGGGAATCGCCCGCATGCGCCGCGAGCACGTTTTGATCCGCCGGCTGGACGCAGTCGAAACCCTGGGCTGCGTAAGCACCATTTGCCTGGACAAGACCGGTACTCTGACGTTGAACCGGATGTCGGTGGTGGAGGTGTACGCGGGAGGCAGAAGGTTTGAAATCAAACACCAGGCGTTTTGGGAAAACGTCCGCCCGCTCGCCGGCTCCGAACTCCCGCTCGAAGTCAGACGGCTGCTCGAAACCGGCGTCCTGTGCAGCGAGACGCTGATCGACCGGCAGAGCGGCGCTTTCAGACTGATCGGTTCGCCAACCGAGAATGCCCTGGTCGACCTCGCCCTCGGCGCGAACCTGGACATCGTTCAACTGCGTGACAGCCTGCCGGTTCTCAGCGTGACGCTGCGATCGGAGGACCGCAGTTTCATGAGCACGCTGCATCGCCGGACCGCTGCGCCGCCCTCCTTTGTTACCGCGGTCAAAGGCAGCCCCGAGCAGGTGTTGGCAATGTGCGCGTACCAACTCAAAGACGGAAATATCGTCGAGTTGATGGATGACGATCGCCGCGCGATCGAGGTCGAAAACGAGGCGATGGCCGGCAAATCGCTGCGTGTGCTGGGATGCGCGTTTCGCGAGGACCAGATCGAACCGGTCCGCGGCGACCACCACGATGATCTGATATGGCTGGGTCTGGTAGGTTTGGCCGATCCGGTTCGCGATGGAGTGGCCGAAGCGATCCAGGGGTTTCACCGCGCCGGCATCGACACCGTCATGATCACCGGCGATCAGAGCCCGACGGCATACGCTATCGGCAATGAATTGAACTTAAGCCGCAATGGTTCGCTGGAAATAGTCGATTCCGCGCAACTGGCCGATCTCGATCCTGACGTTCTCAGAGGTCTGGCGCAGCGGGTCGATGTGTTTGCGCGGGTAAGTCCCGGTTGCAAGCTTCAAATCGTGCGGGCCTTGCAGCGGGCGGGCAAGGTCGTGGCGATGACCGGCGACGGCGTCAACGACAGTCCGGCGCTGAAAGCGGCCGACATTGGCATTGCGATGGGCACAGCCGGCACCGACGTCGCGCGCGAGGTGGCTGATGTTGTACTTGAGGACGACAAACTTGAAACGATGCTGGTGGCAGTCGGGCAGGGAAGAACCACTTACAAGAACATCCGCAAAGCCGTCCACTTTTTGCTTTCGACCAACTTCAGCGAGGTGATAATGACGATCGCGGCGATGGCTGCCGGCTTGGGACAACCGTTGTCTGCGATTCAACTGCTTTGGATTAATCTGGTTTCCGACACCTCGCTCGGGCTGGCCTTGGCGCTGGAGCCGCCTGAACCCGGACTGCTGGATCAGCCGCCGCGCGATCCGGGCGAGCCCATAATACGGCCTGGCGATCTCCGGCGGATTGGTTTTGAATCGCTGACGTTGGCGGCGGGAGCTTTGGGAGCATACGCCTATGGCGGCGCGGTGTACGGCCGAGGACCGCGTGCGCGCACCCTGGGATTCACCGCGCTGGTTGGCGGACAAGTCCTTCATGCGCTCCCTTCGCGGTCAGAAAGTCGCAGTTTCATCGAACTCGCCGGGCGCCAATCCAATCCTTACCTGACGCTTGCCGTGGTGGGATCTCTGGTTCTGCAAGGGGCGGTATTCATGGTGCCGGCGTTGCGCCGTCTGCTCGGGATTACTGCAGTCAATCTTGCCGACGGCCTGGCAATCACGGCAGGCGCCACGCTCCCGATGCTGATCAACGAATGGGCGAAACATTTTTCGTCGCCGCCCGCACCCAACGGCCGCATTATCAGCTAAAGCAGGATTGATTCCACCAGCGATATCAGGATTCGGGTCAGGAGCATCTCCATTACCCCCAACAGGATAGACACGAACATTGGTTTTCCTCCGAAGCGCCAGTGCGCCGCTTAAAACAAACTGAGATTAGCCGCTGAACAATACCGCAGTGTTACGAACGCGCGACTATGTCGCTAAATCAAGCAAACGCACATCGACGCCTTCCCGCTCAGGCTTGGCCGGCGCAACCCCGGCCGTTCACTCTAGCGGTTCGGCAGTGACGCTGGTGGTCAGCGCACGCAGGCGGGTACACGGCCCGCTGACGCTTTCAGCCCTGCGGGCGCAAGACCGCGTCCGCAAGGCAGACAGCGAACGTGGGACGGCTTGGAAAACCGCTGGTATACTTTTGATCTCTTTCAGATGAGCCAAACGCGGGTCAAAGCGCCGTTCAGCCAACTATCTCCTCGGCCAACATCTCACTCTCTACAGCGGCTGCGGGTTCGGCGCCGGCCTGCAATGCCATGAAAGAGGTGAAGGCGAAGATCATCAACGTCAGCCAGACCGGAGTTCCTTTTGCGGTTCTGACATACGTGAAACCCAGCCCGGCCAGCACCAGCGGCACCAGCGTTTTCAGATCAAGTACATTGTCGGTGTTCTCTCTGATGGCGTCGTCCATTGCGCTCAAGAAGTCCGTCACCATGCGCGCAAATTCAGATTTGCGATGCCGGCGGCTTGTGCGCCTGGGGGCGGATTGCGGGTTCCCGGCCTTGTGCAGGTCAAAGGGCAGCGGACTGCCATTGCCCATCTTCAACGCGCCTTCAAAATCGCGCTGAGAAGCCGGAGAGTACACCACCAAAAGACTGCCGGTCAGAGGGTTCGACGTTACTTCCACCACATTGGGCAAGGCAGCCAGGGCGACGCGCGCCTGCTCGAGAAAGTTGGGGTCAGCTTTGGCCGACGGAATTCTGATTCGCATGCGGCCGGGGATGTTGTGGACGATTGATGCCTGTCGAGTCATTTTCAAAAACTTTCCCGCAGCAAAAATGTCGCAATTCCAACCTGCCCGAAGACGGGTCTGCGATACGTCTCCCGCCCATCCAGCGCCGCCTGCCGGATCACCGGGGAGATTATCACTGTTTGGGATTTCGAGGTCAAAACCCCAGCCCGGCGCCGACTACTCGATCAGGAGACTGGCAAAAGTCACCGCGGACTGGGTTGGCGGCTCCATCGCGACGTCGTACTTGAGCAGGCGTCCGCGCCGTCCACGCAGCAGTTCCAGCTGCGTGTACATCGGTGAAAGTCCGCAGATTCGCCGGCGATCCTTGTCCTTGTCGATCGCATGGAAGAAGCCCTCGGGGTCGCCGCGCACGATGTTCCCGATCAGGTCGCGGTCCTCCCGCTCGACCCATTTGACGAACTCGTCGTCGGCCGCGCGATCGTCGCCGAATTTACGTCCGACGTGGGCGAAATCCACTCCCGCGATGATGCATGCGGGACGCGATTGCGCGGCCAGTTCCGCACGCATCGCTTCAATGAAGGACCCGACGCGCGGATCGTCAGCGGGCATCCTTCCCGCCGCTACCATTTCATGAAAGGAACTAACCAGAATTGGAACCACCTTGTAGCCGCGCGTTCCAAGTGCCCATGACAGAAACAACGCCTGGAATTCGATCGAATGCTCGTTGCGATGGAGCAGCTCGTCGGCAAAGAGATCGCCGCCAGTGTAGCGTTTTGCGAGGCGCGCAACGAAATCTCGATCCGTCTCGACCACGCCCAGGGGCGTCACGTAATTCTTCATGGTGGCGGTGAACAGTTCCGGCCCGGCGCCGTAGTGCGAGGTTCCCAGAATTATGAAAAGCTCCGGCGGCTCGCATCCCATCAATTCGTAATATGCGTGAGCATAGGCCGGGCCGCCGCGGCGCGGATCGATATGCGGCGCGATCAAACCGGCGGGCGCCGCATGGTTGCGGTTTCGCGGGCTGCGTCCGGGACCCTGGGGAGGATCGAAGAAGGCAGCCAGTTCTTCGCGCAGCTTGCGCGCGTCTCCCTCGTAGCAAAGACCGGCGTGAATAGCGGGACGCTCGCTGCTGGCGTTGAACTGATCGAGAATAGCGGCGCGGCGCGCGGCGAAATTCGGGCTGTCCAGATAACCCGCCTGATCCAGAGCCGCGATCAATTCCTCGATTTTTCCGGCGGCCAGCACTTTACCGAATTGGCGCGAGTAAGCCTCCCGAAGCTCCGGCAGCGAGTGCTTTCCGTCAAACAAGGTGATTAGAAAGTAACCTCCGATCCCGAGCAGGATCGGCTGCGGCGCAATCGCCATCGGATCCCGCAGGCAGATCATCGTTTGACCCTCGTGTTCAACCGGAAAAGCCTCAACCGGGCGAATTCTGGGATTCTCCATTGGCGCCATCGCGGCGGCATACAGGCCGCATTTACCGATGCTACGGCCTCTGCCAGACTGCGGCAAGGCACAATCAGGTCCTTGCGGATGTTATAATGTATCTTCGATGGCCGCGCCGCCGCGTAAGAATTCCCGGCCGGGAGCCGGCAAAAGCAGGCATGAGAGCGCCCCGCGATTCGTGGTCGCGCGCGCGGAGGAGATCGCGCCGGGCCAGTCCCGCAAGTTCATGCTGCCGATTGGCGGCATCGACGAGGAATGCTTTGTCGTCAACTTCGGCGGCGAACTGCGCGCCTACGTAAACCGCTGCCGTCATATTCCGATCGCCATGGACTGGGTCGACAATCACTTTTTCGAGGAGAAAGGCCGCTACCTGATGTGCCAGACCCATGGCGCGCTCTATGAACCCAGAACCGGGGAATGCCTGGCCGGACCGGCGGGAACATGCGGCAAGTTTCTGTTTCGGATTCCGCTTGAGGTCGAAAACGGAGTTATCTACGCGCGGGCGCCGCGTGAGGCGATCGAACAGGGCTTTTAGGGCGAGCGGGGTTACAGTGGCTGGTGACGCTTTTATTCGTACTCGTCACCGAAATGGGCCCTGACGATACGTGACTTCAGGTATTCGAGCGTGCCAAGGTCCTCGACGATGTCTCCCCCGGTATCATAGAAGAAGAGCTCGCCGTTCTTGGTCCGGCCCACCGCGATTATCCATTCGAGATCGTCGCGGTCTTCGAGGAGATAGTTGATGGTCTGAGCGACCCCGCGGCCTGGAATGATAGTGATTTTTGGTCGAGGAGATTTCTCTTGCTTGGCCATCTGACAGCCTTAAACTCGCCGAGGCGGGACCTTCAGCTTAATGGTAACAATATGAGCCGCCGTCGTTTCAAGTCAATAGCGCCAAAACTTCGCAGTGATGGGTGTTGGGAAAGAAATCAAAGCCTTTGACCGACGCCACGGCGTAACCGCTGCCGCGCAGCATCCGCAAATCACGCGCCAGCGTCGCTACATTGCACGAGACATACACGATACGTGCCGCTTGTAGGGCCCCGATCATCTTCATCAACTCCCGGGCTCCGCTGCGCGGCGGATCGAGGATGATGACCTGCGGCCGATGACCCGCCCGGAGCAGGAACGGCGCCATCTCCTGCGCCTGCATCGCGACAAAGCGCGCTTGCTCAAGCCCGAGTTGCGCCGCGCTGCGCTGCGCTGCGGTAATCGCAATCGGATCCGCATCGACCCCCAGGACCCGCGCGCCACGTCTGGCCGCAGGCAGGCTGAAATTACCCCCTCCACAAAAAAGGTCAAGCACCTGGACGCCCGGATCGATTGCCGCCTGCTCCATCACCGAAGCGATCAATCGGCGGTTGCAGGTATGATTAACCTGGCTGAAGGCGTCCGCGTCGGCCCGCACAGTCATTCCCGCCTCCAGCTCAACCGTTGCCGCAACCTCGCCGAGCGTAACGCGGCTGCCCGCGCCGCGCAGGATAATCCCCGCTATCCTCTCTCCGCCCGCCATCGCTTCGCTGGCTTTGGTTTCATCGGCTGACTGGATACGCCCGCGAAGATAAACCACCAGAACCTGGCGGTCGGACGCCTTGACGATTTCGATTTCTTCGCACCGGCCGATTAAGACGCGCGCCAGGCGACGGGCGGGCTCGAAACTCAATTCATCGTCAGCGATCAGGCATCGATCGACTTCGACCAAACGGTTGCTGGCCGTTTCGAAGAATCCCACCGAGCCGCCGCGCACCTTGAGACGGACGCGGGAGCGGTAAGCGAACTCCTTCGGGGCGGGAATCACCAGTCCGACAGGATCAAGCTCCAGCCCCAGGGCGCGGTTGAGTTCGGCGGCAATCAGGCGGCCCTTCGCCGCCACCTGTTGTGAATAATCGATATGCTGCCAATCACATCCGCCGCATCGCGGCAGGAAAGCGCAGGGGGCGGCGCGACGCGCAGGACCGCCGGCGCGCACGCTGTTCAGACGCGCGAGCAAATAGTCGCGGCGACTTTCGGTGATCGAAACGCGCAACACGTCGCCGGGCGCGCTGTTGGGTACCATCACCGCCTTACCGTCGATATGGCCGATGCCCCAGGGTCCGAGCGTCAGATCCTCGATCTCAACCTCGAGCTCGCTGGTCGGGCGCGTCCGCTTGGACCCGGCTTTTGCGGATACGCGCAGCGTAGCGCCATCACGGCTCATCCTTCTATTATAGTCACGGCTGAGGCGCGGAGCGCGCTACCGCGAATCCGCGCCTTTAAGAGAAAGGGGCTCATGGCGTGACTAATTCAAGCTCGCCGCAGAATGCACCGGGTCCGGAGGCGCAGCAATCGCGACACGTCGAAGTCTTCGCCGCGCGGCTGTTCAAACGTCTGCCCGAGGATTTGGCAGCGCGAATCTCCCAGGCCGAGCGCCTGCGCATTGCGCGCGACGCTTTTGAATTCTTCGCGATCCGCGCGCAGCCGGTCAAAGCCGGCGCCGCAACGATCGTGGTCGGCGGAGAGCGCGTGACGGCGATTGTGACCGCGATGCCCGATTGTCCGTTTATCGTGGATAGCTGGCGCAGCTATCTGCATCAGAGCGACCTGCGCGTACTCACGCTGCTCCATCCGATTTTTACCGCCGCGCGCGACCGCGAAGGCCGCCTGATCTCGTTTGAGGAGAACAGTGCGCGGGAAACGCGCGAGTCTGTGGTCGAGGCGATCTTCGAGAGCGAACTGGACCCTGCGGCAGCACAGCATATGGCGGCGGAAATCGAGCGCCGGATGCGCGAGGTGCTCGCGGCGACCAGCGACTATCCGAAAATGACCGCGCGGGCGCTGCAGATTTGCGATGAGATCGCCCCGATCCGCGAGCTGGTGGAGGTGCGGGAGTTCCTGCGCTGGCTGGTCAACGGCAGCTTTCTGTTTTTGGGCTACGAACGCTATACGGCCGCCCCTGCTGCGGGTAATCCGGCCTTCATGCGCGACGAGAAATCCGCGCTCGGGATTTTGCGGGAGGAGCTGGGCGGAGACGGGCGCCGGCAATTCGACACGATCGAATCGATCGAGCCCGAGATGCTGGCGCATGGACCGTTGCTGATCGTCAGCAAAAGCCACATCCAGTCCCATGTTCACCGGGTGGAACCGATGGACGATATCCTAATCCGCCGCACCGGCAATGGCGGACACACCGTCGCTTTCGACCGTTTCCTGGGGCTGTTCAGCTCCAAGGCCGCGGTTGAAGAAGCCGAGCACGTGCCAATCCTGCGGGACAAACTGCGTCAACTGCTTGACGACGAACGTCTGCTGCCGGGGTCGCACGACTACAAGGAACTGGTCGCCGCGTTCAACAGTCTGCCCAAGGAAGAATTGTTTCGCGCCTCGGTCAAGGAACTGCGCCAGGAACTCGATGCCATCATTGCTTCCTTTGGCGATACCGACGTGCGCGTGACGATTTTGCCCGACGCGCAGCGCCGGATGGTGGTGGTGATGGTATTGCTGCCGCGCGAGCGTTTCTCTTCCGAGGTGCGGATGCAGATCCAGGAATTGCTGGCCCAGCGGCTGGCAGCCAGGCCGGTCTATTATCATTTGGAATTGCGCGAAGGTTATAGCGCGCACCTGCATTTCTGTTTCGCCGCGCCCAAACCCAATCCCGCCATTGTGCCGGCGCTGCAGGCTGAGATCGCCGCGTTGACACGAACCTGGAGCGATCGGCTCAAGGAACAGCTGATCGAAAAATTCGGCGAGCCGCACGGCGAAGACCTGGCCGCCCGCTACCGCGACGCCTTTGCGGCGGAATACCGGGCCACCACCGACGTCGAGCGCGCAATCGCCGATATCGAGCAGGTCGAAGCGGCATTGGCCGGCGGCAGCGCGTCGGTCGAAGTCTGCGCGCCATCCGCAGCCGGCGCCGCGGCGCAGATCAGAATTTTTCAGGCGCACGAACCGATCGTGCTTTCCGACCTGATGCCGCTGTTGCAGAACTTTGGCATCAGAGTGTTGTCCGAGGACGCCCACGAACTGCGGCCCCGCGTCGAGGGGCGCCGCGAGCCCGCCTTTGTGCTCACCTTTGAGGTCGAAGGGCACGACCGCCGCCCGCTGGATAAATATCCCGGCGCGTCGCTGCTAGCGGAAGCATTGAGCGCGGTGCGCAGCGGTCTGGCCGAAAACGATCCGCTCAACACGCTGACTTTGACCGCGGCGCTTGGATGGCGCGAGACGGCGCTGCTGCGCGCCTACCTGGCGGCGGCCTTCCAGATGAAACTGGCGCCTTCGCGGCCGGCGCTGCGCCGGGTCTTCCTGGCCTATCCGAACCTGGCCCGCCAGCTGGTTGATTATTTCATTGCCCGCACGCATCCCGAGCGCGATACCGCCGCCGCCGAACTGGAGCGGATGAAGTCGGCCTATGTGGAAGCGCTCCGCGCCGTCGACAACATCAACGACGACCGCATCGCAAGGCGCATACTGGCGATGGTCGAGGCCACCGTGCGAACCAACTATTTTCAGCCGTTGAGTCATCCGGTGCCCAGGATCGTCCTGAAGTTCGAAAGCGGGCGGATTCCCGATCTGCCCGAGGTGGCGCCGCTGTATGAAATTCATGTCGATACTCCGCGGATGCAGGGATGCCATCTGCGCGCCGGCAAAATCGCACGCGGCGGTATTCGCTGGAGTGATCGGCTCGATGATTTTCGCACCGAGATTCTTGACCTGATGAAAACCCAGACCGTCAAGAACGCGATCATCGTGCCGGTGGGGGCCAAAGGCGGTTTCATCCTCAAGGCCACGGGCGGCAATTTCAGTCAGCAGGATGTGATCGATGCGTACAACACGCTCATCGGATCGATGCTAGACCTGACCGACAATATCGTTGACGGCCACGTGGCACACCCGCCGCGCGTCAAGGTTCTCGACGACGACGGACCTTACCTGGTCGTCGCAGCCGACAAGGGCACGGCGGTATTTTCTGATATCGCCAATGATCTAGCGCAAGAGCGGGGCTTCTGGCTGGGCGACGCTTTCGCCTCAGGCGGCACTCACGGCTACGACCACAAAAAACTCGGCATCACCGCTCGCGGAGCCTGGGAATCGGCCAAGCGCCATCTGCGGGAAATGGGACGCGACCTGGAGCATGGCGCGCCGGCGACGATGGTGGGGATCGGCGATATGTCGGGCGACGTGTTTGGAAACGGCCTGTTGCAGTCCGCCAACATCAAACTGGTGGCCGCCTTCGACCATCGTCATATCTTTCTTGATCCGAATCCGGACCCCGGGCGGAGTTTTGCCGAACGCAAGCGCCTGTTCGAACTGCCACAGTCGCAATGGTCGGATTACGATCCCGCCGTGATCAGCGCGGGCGGCGGCGTGTTCCGCCGCGGCCAGAAAATCATCCCGCTAAGCCCGCAAGTGCGCGCCGCCCTCAAAGTGGAAGCCGATCAACTGGATAGCGACAGCCTCATCCGGGCCATCCTGAGCGCCGACGTCGATATGCTGTACAACGGCGGTATCGGGACCTACGTCCGGGCCAGCGACGAAACCGACGCGCAGGTGGGCGATCACGCCAACGACACCTGTCGTATTACGGCAGCCGAATTACGCGCCAAAATAGTGGTCGAGGGAGGCAATCTCGGCCTGACCCAGAAAGCGCGGATCGAATACGCGCTGCGGGGCGGGCGCATCAACACCGACGCGATCGATAACTCGGCGGGCGTCGACCTTTCCGACCACGAGGTCAATCTGAAAATACTGCTGGCCCCGGCGCTGAAGCGCGGTACGGTTTCGTTCGCGCAACGCAACGCCGCGCTCCAGGACGTCGCCGATGAAGTGGCCGGACAGGTGCTGCGCGACAATCGCGATCAGGTCCTGCTGCTCAGTCTGGAACAGGTGCGCAGCCGCGCCGACACCAGCGTCTTTCGCGAACACATGACCGCGATCGAACAGCGCGGCCTGTTCAGGCGCGATGAGCAGGCGCTGCCCACGCCCGAAGCGCTTGCGCAACGTCATACGCGCTTTCCCGGCCTGACCCGGCCCGAACTGGCGGTCGTGGTGGCCTACACCAAACTGGACCTCAGCGATCGACTGCAGCGCTCCGCGCTGGTTGACGATTCCTATCTGGTCGAACGCTATCTGCGCTCCTACTTCCCGTCGTCAATAGTGCAGCGGTTTGGCGAGGAAGTGCCGCATCACCGCCTGCGCCGCGAATTGGTGGCCACCCGGTTGGTTAACGAACTGGTCGATACCATGGGCGCAACCTTCGTGTTCGGACTTACGCGGGATTTCGAGGTCAGCACCGAAGAAGTGGTGCGAGCCTGGTTGATCGCTTCGGACTGTATCGGACTGCGGGCGGCTTTTGAGGGTATCAAGGCGCGCGGCAATGAACTCCTGCTGGAGGCGGAGATGCAGGCGCTGACGGCTTTGTGGCGCGCTGCCCTCGGGGCAACCCGGGTCGTGCTGAGGGGCCGGTCGGAGCCCGCCTCTCTGGGCCAGGCGACCAGCAATATGCATCCGGCTTTTGCCGAACTGGCGGCACGATTTGAGGATTTCCTCGCCGGCGGCGAACGCCAGCGCTTCGAGCAATATTACCGCGAATTGCGCATCGCAGGTCTAACGGAAGCCGATGCTCATCAACTGGCACGGCTGGATTTCGCCGACCATCTGATCGAGATAATTCACATCGGCCAGGAACTCGACCTTCCGCCTGAGCGGGTCGCCGCGGTCTTTTTTGCACTGGCCGAAGCCATCGATTTCGCATTGCTGGAGAAAGCCATCCGCGCCGTCGATACCACCGATCGCTGGGAGCGACGCGCGGCGCAGGAATTGGACGAAGGCTTGCGTGCCGCCCGGCTGCGCCTGACCCGCGCAATCCTCGCCGATTATAAGGAAGATGAACGCGCGGAGATTTTGCGCCGGCTGAGCCTGATGAAGCCCGAACGCTTACAGCACGTGCAACAGTTGCTCGCGGAGGTCCGGGGCCTGCCGGCCATCGCCCTGGCCCCGCTGCTGGTCGCAGTGCGCAGCGTGATAATGCTCTCGCTGCCGGAGGAGCCGTCAAGCGGCGCGAATGGGTCAGGCCACCAACCGGCCGCGGAACTGCTGCCGCGCAATTGAAAGCTTCGCCGATCGCACCGTCTTTTCCGTTTCCCCCGCATTCTGATGTAGTCGGTTTTTTGCGCAGGAAAGTCGACCAGACTCCATCGGGGAGAGACCATAGATGCTTACCGTCTGCGCCACGGGGCGGGGCGCTCGCCGCTTTGCTTATAATGCCTGTAGTCCGCCAGGATTTCGGCGTGATCGAAGGCGAGCGGCGAGGGCAGCGCGTCAGGGTAAAAGAGCGCCGCAGATTTGGCGTCATCGGCAGCCTGCGGAGTTCCATGTGCGCGGCCGACGTACACCACACTGACGGTATGCCCGCGCGGGTCGCGATCGGGCCTTGAATAGACGCCCATCATGTCGACGATTTCCACCTCAAGCCCGGTCTCCTCGCGCATCTCGCGCACCGCGGCATCCTCGACCGTCTCGCCAATATCGACGAAGCCGCCCGGAATCGCCCATCCATACGGATAATTCCTGCGCTCGATTAGAACTATGCGGCCGTCGATCTCGATGATCACGTCGGCGGCGATTGGGGGACAGGTTGGACGCGGCATGGGTTACAGGTTAGCAGCTCCGGCAGCCGCACACACGTTGTTGACACGGATGCCCGCGGCTGGGAAGTTCCGATCATGATGAAGGTGGCACGCCTGTATGACTTCGGTGACATCCGCGTGGAAAATCATCCCAGACCCGAGGTCGGTCCCCGCGACATGCTGGTGCGGGCAACCGCCTGCGGTATCTGTTCCGGCGATATCATGCCCTGGTATATCCGGCGCAAGGCTCCGTTGGTTCTGGGCCACGAACCCGTCGGGGTAGTCGAGGAAGTGGGCCCAGAGGTGCGCGACTTTCACCCGGGGCAGCGGGTTTTTGTGCATCATCACGCGCCCTGTTTTCAATGCGCGGCATGTCGGCGCGGCGAGTATGTGCAATGTCCGACGTGGCGCAGCAGCAAGATCGACCCCGGGGGGATGGCTGAGTATTTTCTGGTCAGCGCGGTGAACCAGCGCGACACGCTGGCGCTGCCCGACAGCGTCCAGGACCTCGACGGCGTCCTGATCGAGCCTTCGGCCTGCGTGATCAAATCCCTGCGGCGTTCCGGCATTCGGCCGGGCGATACCATCGTTGTGATCGGGCTGGGCATCATGGGCATGATGCATGTGGTGCTGGCGCGTCACGCCGGCGCCGCCCGGATCTTCGGGATCGATCTGTTCGAAACCCGAGCGCGGCGCGCGCTTGAGCTGGGCGCCGATCATGCAATCGTGGCCGATAATGATCTGGTCGAGCGGATCCGCGATTTGACTCACGGCGCGATGGCTGACGTGGTCATCGTCGGACCGGGAACCGTGCGTGCGCTGCAAACCGGGCTGGAATTGGCGGGCAAAGGCGCGACAGTGGTTCAATTCACCGCGACCGCGCCCGATGAAGAGATGACGATCAGGCCGCACGACCTTTACTTCAACGATACGCGCTTCATCACCAGCTACTCGTGCGGTCCGGACGACACCCGTCAGGCGATGGACCTGGTGGAGCGCGGCGTGCTGAGCGCCGCGGATCTGGTAACCCACAGCTTTCCCCTGGCGCAGGTCACCCAGGCCTTTGAAACCGCGCAACGCCAGGAAGCGCTCAAGGTGGTGGTCACGTTTGGCCAGTAGATCGGCACGCGCGAAGATCGCTCCCACCGATGCGAAGACGGCGGGCCAATCGCCGGCACAGGCCAAAAGCGATGAGCCGCCAGTGCTGCGGCGGTTTCGCCGTCAATACCGCTGGGAACATGTCGAAGTGGAACCCTACAAAATCAGCGCGCACGCCGGAGGCGAATTTGCCGGCGCCTCGCGCCAAGTGTTGGCCGGAAAACTCGGCGAGCGCATCGCGTTTCACCTGCGTTATTTCGAACTGGAGGCGGGCGGCCACACCAGCCTGGAGCAACATCGTCACGCTCATGTCGTGATCGGCGTGCGCGGACGCGGGTCGGTCCGCGTTGGGGACCGGAATTACATGCTCCAACCGATGGATACGATTTATATCGGACCCAATCAGGCCCATCAGCTGCGCGCGCTTGGACGCGCCAGGTTTGGCTTTTTCTGTATCGTCGATGCGCGCCGCGACCGGCCGCGTCCGGTGGTCTTGAATAAGACCGCTATCCGACGCTCCGGGGATGGCGCTTGAACCCGAGCCCCGTTGCGCCTGCATTACAGCTTCTAAAGCCCGACCTGGACGATAGTCGCGCCGGCACCGCCCGCATGCGGTTCAGCCTCGTGAAAGCCGGTGCAATAGGGCGAGGTGGAGAGATACTCATGCACCGCGCGACGCAAGGCTCCCGAGCCGACGCCGTGGATTACGCGAACCTCGGATTTGTTGGTCAAATAGGCCTGATCGAGGAATTCCTCAAGGCGGCGCAAGGCGTCGGTCGCGCGCATCCCGATCAGGTTGACCTCCGCGGTATCATGGTGGAGCGGGCTGACGACAACCGGCGCAGACGGCGGGGCTTTGGGCTGGCGGGCGCGGCGCAAGCGTCCAGGCGCGACCTCGATCCGCAGTCCGCCGCGTCCAATCACCGCCTTATCGGACTCGAGCACCAGCAGTTCGCCCTGGATATCGGAATCGGCCAATTCGACCACGTCGCCGATCTTAAGCGGCTGCGTGTCCGCAGGTTCGGCGGGAGCTTCGGGAGCAATTCGACCGACCTCGGCGGCGGCGCGTTCGATGAACTGGCGGATCTCGCTGCGCGGCCGGCGCGATGATTTAATCTCGTCGAGCAGACGGGCCGCTTCGCGGTGGAATTGCGCGCTCATCTGGCGGAAATCGGCGCGTACCTTTTCGCTTTGCGCGGCAGCGCGAGCAGCCGCCTCCGCCGCCGCCTTCATCACCGCCTGATGACTATGCTGGCGCTCCCGCTCCCTGGCCCGCATCTCTTCAGTCTGGCGCGCCAACTCTTCGCGTTGATGCTCCAGGCGACGCAGCGCGTCGTCGAGTTCCGCGCTGCCGGCAGGACGCGCGTCGCGCGCCGCCCGGATAATTTCGCCAGGCAGGCCCAGGCGTTCGGCGACGGCCAAACCAAAACTCTGGCCCACAGTGTGGGGCTTGAGCCTGAATCGCGGTGTGAGGTGGCGTTCATCAAAATCTACTGCGGCGCTTTCCAGCTCAGCGCTGCTGTAGGCGTAAAGCTTGACGGCGGTCGAATGAGTTGCGATCGCGAGAACGCATCGCCGTGCCGCCAGATACTTGATCAATCCGATGGTAAGCGCGCCTCCCTCGGCCGGATCGGTGCCGGCCCCTGGCTCGTCCAGGATGACCAGCGCCGGCTCCTCCAACTCGCGCATGATCCCGGCCAGGTTGGCGATGTGAGCGGAAAAGGTGGACAAGTCCGCCTCGATCGATTGTTCGTCGCCAATGTCGGCGCAGATGCTGCTGAACACCATCAGTTGGGTGCCGCTCTCAGCCGGCACCAGCAGCCCGCTTTGCGCCATCAGGCAAAGCAGCCCGATGGTTTTGAGGGCGACGGTTTTGCCGCCCGTATTGGGACCCGAGATTACGATCCCGCGCCGGTTCGGCCCGATGTGCACGTCGATTGGCACGACGCTGCGCCCGCGCGCCATCAGCAGCGGATGGCGCGCGGCGACCAGCTTGAGGCCGCTCTCAACCAGTGCCGGCTCCACGCAACGATACCGCTCCGCAAACACCGCCCGCGCGTTGAGCGCGTCGAGTGCCACCAGTGCATCAAAGGTCATGCGCAACTGCGGCAGGTAGCTGCGCACCATCGCGGTAAGCTGAGCGAGGATCCGGCGCTCTTCGGCCTCGACTTCGCGCTCGATCATCATCAGGCGGTTGTTCAGACCCACCGCCCACAACGGCTCCACGAACAGCGTTTCGCCCGATACCGAACGATCCTGCACGATTCCCTCCAGCCGCTCGGCGTAGTTGGGTCTCATCGGCAGGACGAAGCGGCGGTTGCGGATCGTGACCACGCGATCGGTGAGAAACGGCTGCATTCCGGTCTGATCGAGCATCCGGCCCAGCCGCTGTTCCAGATCGGCGCGCTCGTCGCGCAAGCGCGTGCGCAAACGCTTGAGTTCGCGGCTGGCATCGTCAAGCAAACCGCCGTCCTCGGCCAACGCCTTGAGCAGGGCGTCAGCCAATTCCTTGGGCGCGAGCAGCGAACTGGCCAGTTGGGCGACTGCGGGAAACCGCTCGCAGCGAGAACGCAGGAACGCTTCGAGGTGGCGCGCGGCGAGCACGAACTGGCGCACCTCGAGCAGCGATTTGCCATCCAGCGTCGCACCCTCCATCGCGGCCACGCCGAAAAACTGGTGCTGATCCTTGAACTCCCCAATGGGCAGCGAGCCGGCATGAGCACGCAATTGGACCAGTTCCGCGCTCGCCCGCAAACGGCGTCGAACTGTGTCAGGGTCGGTAGAAGGGGTGAGCGCCGCCACCTCACGCCGCCCCGGCTCGGACGCCGCCAGAGCGCTGACGAGACTGAGCACCTTGTCGAATTCCAGAGCTTTAAGGTCGCGCGCTCGCATCGGGAAACGACACCAACTTGCGCCGGGCGGCGGAACGGATAGACATAGACATGCGATCCAGAATTTAGCGCAATCGCGCCGTCTGGGCACCAGGTAAACCAATGGAACGGATCGAATCACGGGTAAATACAGCCAGCGAGGATTTCCGCCACAACCGGGAAGTGATGGAAGCGGCAGTGCGCCAACTGCGCGAGCACATCGAGCAGGCACGGCTGGGCGGTCCGCCGGAAGCCCGGGCGCGCCACACCCAACGCGGCAAGCTGCTGGTGCGCGAGCGCATTGGCCGACTGCTCGATCCGGGCGCGCCGTTTTTGGAACTGTCGCCACTGGCCGCCTTCAATATGTACGATAATGACGCACCCGGGGCGGGTCTGGTAACCGGCATCGGCCGCCTGATGGGACGCGAGACGGTGGTGGTGGCCAACGACGCGACCGTAAAAGGCGGCACCTATTATCCAATCACGGTTAAGAAGCATCTGCGCGCGCAGGAAATTGCGATGGAGAACCGGCTCCCCTGCGTTTACCTGGTTGATTCCGGCGGAGCGTTCCTTCCGATGCAGGCCGAGGTTTTCCCCGATCGCGAGCATTTCGGTCGCATCTTCTACAACCAGGCCAGGATGTCCGCGGCCGGCATCGCGCAGATCGCCGTGGTGATGGGATCGTGCACCGCGGGGGGCGCCTACGTGCCTGCGATGTGCGATGAAAACATTATCGTCAAGGAACAGGGCACGATTTTCCTTGGCGGTCCTCCGCTGGTCCGCGCCGCCACCGGCGAGGAAGTCAGCGCCGAGGAATTGGGCGGCGGCGACATACATACGCGGATTTCAGGAGTCAGCGATCATCTGGCCGAAAACGACGAGCACGCTCTGGAAATCGCGCGCTCCATTGCGGAGAACCTGCCTGCGCCGCCGGGAGATCCCCCTGGCCAGATCGAGCCGGAAGAACCCTATTACGATCCGGCCGAGCTATACGGCATCGTCTCGGCAGATACGCGCAGGCCTTATGATGTACACGAGGTGATCGCGCGCCTGGTCGACGGCAGCCGAATGCACGAATTCAAGCCGCGTTACGGTCCCACGCTGGTCACCGGCTTTGCGCGTCTGTTCGGCTACCAGGTCGGGATTATTGCCAACAACGGCGTGCTGTTCAGCGAATCGGCCTTGAAGGCAACCCACTTCATCGAGATCTGCTGCCAGCGGCGCATCCCCCTGATCTTTCTGCAGAACATTACCGGGTTTATCGTCGGCAAGCGCTACGAGCAGGGTGGCATCGCCAAAGACGGCGCCAAGATGGTCAACGCGGTGGCCAACGCGCAGGTGCCCAAGTTCACAGTGATAATCGGGGCGTCTAACGGCGCGGGCAACTACGGTATGTGCGGGCGCGCTTACAGTCCGCGATTGCTCTTCATGTGGCCCACCTCGCGCATCTCGGTGATGGGCGGCGAGCAGGCCGCCAATACCCTGCTCACCGTCAAGCTCGACCAGCTAAAGCGCTCAGGGCAGGTGATGAGCGAGGCGGAGCAGGCGGAATTCGTGCGTCCTACGCGCGAAAAATACGAGCTGGAATCGAGCTGCTATTACTCGACCGCGCGCTTATGGGACGACGGCGTGCTGGATCCGCTCGACACCCGCGCCGCGCTCGCGCTTGGTATTGCCGCGTCGTACAACGCGCCGATACCCCCAGCCGGCAGTTTCGGCGTCGTGCGCATGTAGCGCAAACGCAGCCGACCTGAACACGATCGCCTATTCGCCCTCATAGGGCGTCGGAGCGGGCGCCGGCGCGCCCATTCCAAGGCCGCCCAATGCCACCTTGCGTTCCGTATAGTCAGCGGGAATGCCAAAGGTATCGGGGGGAAGCTCCGCGACCTTGACGCTGGTCGTCACGGATTTGGTCGTGGTCGGTGGACGATTGGCCATCATCTGCTTGAGTCTTTCAGCCTGCTCGGGTGGTATTCCCGGAATATTAAACCCCCTCAGTTTGGTGGTGGTCTCAAGCTCCATTGGTATGCCGTCGGGCTGCATACCCCTGGTCTTTGCCATCCCGGCTTCTTCGAATTTACGTGCCATCGTCTGGCTGAACGACGCATAAGCGGCGGCTCCGGGCGCTGCCGAGGAGAAGCAGCCCCTGGCACTGAATTCACCCATGGCGGATTTCGCGCTGCTGTCGTATTCCTGACATGGGTAGCCCGACAGCTTCTTTGTTTTGCCGGTCTTGGTGAAATTCAGATTGACGCCGCCCATGTTCTGCATCATTGCGGCCATCTGCCCGTGCGGCGGGAATGGCAGTTCGGTGTAGGTTCTGGACGCGGGACTGAGGAGGATCATTTTTCCCGCATCCAAATCGAGGATGATGCTCTGCTCGCCAGTCTCCACCTTCTGCTTGTTACCCTGCACCATCACCGTGCGATGGCTGGTCGTGGTGTTGGCACCGTTGCTGGTGGTGATTTCCTGATGGAGGATCACGCCCGCCAAAAGGGGAGACGCAATCATGGCGGCCAAAAGCGTGGCCAGAACACCGAATAGCTTTTTCATAAACCGAAACCTTTAAGGTTTTCGCCGGAGCGCGCAAGCGAATCCTCGGACGCGCTCGCTTCCCTGACCATCGGCGCGCCGCTTTCGCCCAAGCGGTACACGCCCAGCGATGAGAGCCCAAGCAGCACCCAGAACAACTCCTTGATTCGACGCAGCAGACCCACCGTAAAGCCGGTACCGGGCGCATAACCCAGCATCCCAAGGATCAACGCCTTGCCCCCTTCCTGGCTGACCAGCTTGGCCGGGACCATGAAGGTCGCGCGTTCGATTAACAGGCCCAACGCCTCGGTCAACAGCGCAACTTCAAGCGTGGATTTCTGCCCCAGGAAACCCAGCAGCAGGTAGATTTCAACTGGCCCGAGACTCCACGCGAACAGATAGCACAAGCACGATAAAGCCAGCCGCAGACGGTTGCGCTGGTAAAAGTCGATCAGCATCGCGTCCGCCTGCTGCGACGCCTCCCCAATCTCGACCGTGGCCAGCGCGGGCAGATCGAGTTTGGCCGCCGCCTTCCACAGATGGAAAAACGGCCGTTTCTTTTGCACGTAGAACAAACCCGCGGCCAGCGCGACGGTGATGCCGATGCCTCCGATGATCGGCCAGAACACGTCGTGCAGGGAAGACGCCAGTCTGACCGAGAGCAGCAGCGCGCCGCAGATGAACCCAATCTGGCCGATCGCTTCCGCAAATGTCGCGATCACCACGGTGGCCAGGCCGGCCGCAATCGGCAATTCGTCGCGCACCATCAGCGCCATCACGACCTGTCCACCGAGTTGCGCCGATGGCGTGGTGTAGTCGATCGCCTCGCCAGCGATCCGCGCCGCGAACAGCCTGGAAAACGTCAAACCGCGCGGGCAACGCTCAATGACTGTGCGCCATCCCAGGGTGTTGGCGATCCGCGCCACCCCTTCCAGCGCGATGGTGACGCCGATTCCCCATCCCACCCGCGTCAGGTTGGCGAACACCGAGTGAAGGCCGATGCTGTGAATGAGCCATCCGTAAAACGCGATGCCAACAACGATGAAGATGGTTTCGAGGCGGCGCATCAGGAGTCAAGGTCGTCGGTCAGTTAGGTAAGTCCAAATTCAGAGTATAATCGGGACATTTTCTCAGGCCTGCACAAGGCTCGCAAGTCAAAAGCGCTTGCGGTTTGGCGAGGTTCTCATCAGCGGGACCTCGCTTGCGATTTTTTGCAGAGGCGGTGAAACGCCGATTCCAGGTCAGATCTTGAAGCGGATATGGATTACGTCGCCGTCGTGCATAACGTAATCCTTCCCTTCCAGCCGCAGCCGTCCGGCCGCTTTCACCCTGGTCTCGGAACCGTACTGCTCGAAATCGGCAAAAGAGATAACTTCGGCGCGGATGAATCCACGCGCAATATCGCTGTGGATCTTCGCCGCGGCCTCCAGTGCCGTGGAGCCGGCCGGCAGAGCCCACGCGTGCGCCTCGGGTTCGCCCGCGGTGTAGAAGGTTATCAGGCCTAAACGCCGGTACAGAGCAGCAATGAGCCGATCGGCAGCGCTGGCACTTAGACCAGTTTCACGCAGAAGTTCATCCCGCTCATTTTCCTCCAGCTCCCACAATTCCGCCTCAAACGCCGCCGCCATCCGGAAAGCTTCAATGCCTCGGGCCTGCAAGGCTTCAAGCTCCTGCGGGGGCGCCGGCTGCGAGGCCTCTTCCGCGGCACAATTAACCACCAGCAACGCCGGCTTTTGCGACAGGAAACAAAAATGAGACAGCACCTTTTGTTCCTGTACGCCGAGTTCAAGCATACGCAGAGGCGCGCCATGATCAAGGCAGCTGAGCACGGATTGTAAAGCCGCGCGCTCGACCTCATCGGGCGTGCGCTCTTTCCTGATGCGCTCGAGCCGACGCTCGGCCTGCTCGTAGTCGGCAAATATCAATTCGTCTTCAATAGCCTTCAGTGTCGGCAGCAAAGGCGGCCCACCGATAAGGGGACTGGCGACCACGATCAGGATCGCATCGAGTTCCCGCATCAGCGGAATCAAGCTAGCGTCAAGTACGGCGCCGGGTTTGGTCTCCTTCACACCGGGCGCGAAGTCGATCACCGTCAATTCGACGGGAATCTTTTTTTTGGATCCACAAACGCGCTCAAGAAAATCCAAACGCGGATCGGGGACGCGAATTTGGCCCGGACGCGCGCGATTCCTTGATTGTTGCGACGGGATTGGGGCCAGGCCGGTAAGAGCGTGAAAAACTGTTGATTTACCTGCCCCGCGTGGTCCGATTATTCCTGCTTTCAAGAGCCTTTCGCCTGCGCTTTCAGCATGGCACAGGGATAGGTTGTACGGAAGCTGGAGGCGGACAACAAAATATCCCTTTGTGGGGACAACTACTTCATTGACTCAGTGCTCATCGCAAACATACGCTTTTAACTGTAGTTTTTGGCGGCTCGCTTCCGCTCTTGTCGTGGTCACTCCTGGCCCCCCATTTTCAGGGCGGATTATGCCCCGGAAGCCGTCCGTGGAAGGAGCACCTGCCTTGCTTTCCGGGTCCGGTCGGCCTGCTAAAGCGCAGCGAGCCGTAATTCTGAACGGGGTGATGCTATGCTGAACAAGGAAATGACAAGGGAAATCGTAACCGTCAAGGATCTCGCAAAATACCTGCACTGTCATCAGTCAACCATTTACCGACTGGTCAAGCGCGGCGAGATCCCTGGATTCCGGCTCGGCGGCGGTTGGCGCTTCAAAATCGACGAGATCGACCGCTGGTGCCGGCGCAGCGCGATCGAACGCGGTGGCAACACACGCACGTCACACGCCTCGCTGTGAATAATTGCCAGGCGTACGCGATCGCGCCGAAGTTGTTTTCTGCGCCGAGCGTGCGCCCTCCGCGGGCGCATGCTCGGCAGTAGCCATGCGGTCGCTAAAGCCGCATCGGCATTACCACGTACAGGAAGGCCGAATCCTCGGGCGTGGTTAGAACCCCGGGACTGACCTCATCCGTAAGGCCAAGCATGATCTCCGATTCCGGCGACACGGCACTCGCGGCCTGAAGCAGATAGGTAGCGTTGAAACCAACCGAGAACTCGTCACCGGTAAAATCGACGTCGATGGTCTCGCTGGCTTCTCCCAGTTCCGGACTGGTCGAAGAAAGCGTAAGGCTGTTGGTCGCGAGCGTAATCCTGATCCCGTGATAGCGTTCGCTGGAAAAAATCGCGGTACGCTTGAGCGCAGCCAATAGGGCGTCGCGGCCAACCGCGACCTGATAACGGGAAGTCTTGGGAATAACCCCCCGATAGTCGGGGAATTCACCCTCGACGCGGCGCATCGAAATTTCAGTGTTGCCCTGAAGGACCCATGCCAGTTGCGCCTCCACGCACAGCATGGTGTCGCCCTCGATGCTGCCGTCCAGCAGCCGGCGCAGTTCGTTTAGTCCTTTGCGCGGCAGAATAGCGCCGCCCTTCATCGAGAAGCCCGGGGCGGGCCGATCAATCATGGATAACCGATGCCCGTCGGTCGCGGCCATCCTGACCGTGTCCGGCGCCGGGCATTCCAGATAAACGCCGCTCAAGTTGTACCGGGTTTCGTCAGGACTGACTGCAAAGATGGTCCTGTCGATCATGGTGGTCAGGACTTTGGCGCCAATGTTCAGTTCGGTCCTACCGGCGTCAGCCGGCGCGGCTGCGTCGGCCTTTTCGGCCGCCGTCGGCATCGCCGGAAATGTCCGCGGATCAAGGCTCATCATCTTGAAGCGCGCCCGGCCGCACCTGATCTCGACCCAATCACCGTCGAGCGATCGCAAGGAAACCTCGTCGGTCTCAGCCTCGCGCACAATTTCGAACAGCTTGTGCGCGTTAAGCGTGACCGCGCCGGGATGAGCCGATTCGCACGCGATCCTGGTTCGCATCCCGACTTCCAGGTCAGTGGCGGCAAGCGCAAGCCAGGATTCCGAGGCCTCAATCAGTACATTGCCCAGAATTGGTACCGTGTTGCGCCGCTCCACGATGCCTTGGGCCAGATTAAGTCCGCTCAGTAATGCCGAACGCCCAACTTTTAGTTCCATTCAGGCGCTATGATCCTTCTGATCTTCATTAATTTTATAAAAAACAGATCCATTAGTAGGAGATGTTGATTGGTTGATAGCTGCGGAAAATCTTTCCCTGCACGATGGAATTGCTGTCGACAAGACTGTGGACCACGAACCTTCAAGTATCGTTGGACATGGCCGCATGCCCTCTGGCTTCCTCCGGCTGTTGATTTCATCGATTTTGCTCACAGCGCTGTCCACAGGTCATGCCGCGTCCGGACGAATGTTCTTGAGGTCGCGCTCGATTTTTTCGATCGAGTGACGGAATCCTGAATCATTGCTGACCCGGCGCGAGATCAGGTTATAGGCATGGATTACCGTTGAATGGTCGCGGCCGAAGCGGTCTCCGATGGTGGGAAAGGAACTGTCGGTCAGCTTGCGGCACAGGTACATCGCGACCTGGCGGCAAAAGGCGATATGCTGGGTGCGTTTTTTGGATTTGAGGTCCACCAGCCTGATGTGGAAGAACTCCGAGACGCGCTTCTGAATCAAATCGATATCCAGCTTCACTTCCTGTTCACGAACCAGGTCTTTGAGTGCCTGCCGGGCGAAATCCACGGTGATCGCGCACTTATTGAGCGAGGCGAAAGCGGCCAGCCGGGTCAGGCAACCCTCCAGCTCGCGCACGTTGGATGAAACATTCTGGGCGACATAGAGGGCAACGTCTGGAAGCAGCTGCAGATTTTCCAACGCCGCCTTTTTTTGCACGATCGCCACCCTGGTCTCAAGGTCGGGCGGCGCGATATCAGCGATCAACCCCGACTCAAACCGGTTGCGCAGCCGCTCCTCGAGCCCGGCGATGTCGCGCGGAGCCTTGTCGGAGGTGAGTACAATCTGATGGCGCTCGGCATGCAGGGAATTGAATGTATGGAAGAATTCCTCCTGGGTGCGTTCACGCCCGGCAAGGAACTGCACGTCGTCGAGTATGAGTGCATCGACCCGCCGCATTTTCTCCTTGAATTCACCCATCCGATCGCGCCTGAGCGAGCTTATCAATTCATTCATGAAGATTTCAGCCGGGACGAAAAGCACCTTGCGCGGGCGGTCTTGGCCGGCCTGAAGTTGGTGGCCGATGGCGGTGGCCAGATGCGTTTTGCCCAGACCGACGCCGCCATAGACAAAGAGCGGATTGTATTTCTCGCCGGGTTGATTCGCCACCGCCTGGGCGGCAGCATGTGCGAACTGATTGCTTGAACCGACGACGAATTCGGCAAAGGTATAGCGCGGATTGAGCTGTGTCCGTCCTTCGCGGGCGGATCCATTGGTTTCCGGGGGCGCCGGCTGTGCTGGCGCAGCGGTCGGCTTGTGGACGGTTGTTGGGTGCTTTCCGTTGCCGTTGTGGTTGTCGACCACCAGGGTAACGTTCATGCTCATTCCCGCTTCCGCGGAAAGCGAGTCACGCAACAAATCGAGGTAGCGATCGTTGACCCAATCGCGAAAAAACTTGTTGGGAGCCTTGATGGTGGCAGTCCTTCCCTCCATGCCGACAAAATTGAGCGGCGTGATCCAGGTCTCGAAACCAACCTCGCCCAATTGGTCACGTACTCGACTTGCAACCCGCTGCCAGAGAGCGTCCATTTCTTCCTCCGAAATAAACTCCGGCCAAAAACCGGGCAAATTACTCACAAGGTTATCAACAATTGTTAATAACTTCGTTCGTACTTTTTTCTCAGATGAACTGCTCTATGCAGAACAGTTCACCTTTGCCTTGTTTTTGCTTGACTACTCCAGTCCGATGCATCCTGTCAGCTATTTTTTGCCAAAATCTGCAGCAACCGCTCATGAAACAGGCAGTAAACAATTTCGCCAAACTAAAACATTCAGCTTCGGTTACAAGGGCCAGAAGCCAGCAGAGTTAAACTCTTTAACGGACACATGCAAGACTGAGCACAAAATTTTTGGAAAAGTTCCGAAAATGCTATGGAATGGGTCGTTTCCCGGCTACGACTTTTTTTATCACCTCGGCCCCATTTTGAATAGTGCGCATGAAATCGCTGTGGCCCAATGGTTTTGTGCGCTCAAGGTGAGTTGTTGACGGCTTCATGGGCGCGTACTAATGGCAGCATTGCGGAACTCATTGGCAGAGGCTCATTAAACATGAATAGCGATCATTCCAACGCGCTCTTTCAACGTGCAACTCGCTGCACGCCGGGAGGAGTGAACTCCCCGGTGCGCGCCTGGAAGGCGGTCGGCGCGGCGCCGCGCTTCATCGCTTCGGCCTATCAAGCGTACGTTCAAGACGAAGACGGCAATCGATATATTGATTACGTGGGCGCTTTTGGTCCTGCTATCCTCGGGCACGCTGAGCCCCGCGTGGTAAGCGCGGTCGCCGATCAGGCCAGGTCGGGCTTCAGCTATGGAGCACCCACCCGTCTCGAAGTGGAACTGGCTGAACTGATTTGCGCCGTTGTTCCAATCGCACAAAAATTGCGCCTACAAGCTTCCGGCACCGAAGCCGGCATGACCGCGTTGCGAATCGCCCGCGCCGCTACCGGACGCCGCATGATCGTCAAGTTCGACGGCTGCTATCATGGACATTCTGATTCGTTGCTGGTGCGGGCTGGTTCGGGCGCGATGACACTGGGCGTCCCCGACAGTCCAGGGGTGCCACCCGAACTTGCGCAGCTGACACTGGTTGCCACCTATAACGACTATGCCTCGGTGGAGCGATGTTTTGACCAGCACCCCGGCGAAATCGCGGCCATAATCGTGGAGCCGGTGGCCGCAAACATGGGAGTGGTTAAGCCGCGGGGGAACTTTTTACAGCAACTCAGCGCGTTGGCTCATCGCAACGGCGCGTTGCTCATCTGCGACGAAGTGATCACCGGCTTCCGCCTGCGCTTCGGCGCTGCTTATGAACTGTATGGCGCCGAACCCGACCTGATCATGCTGGGCAAGATTATCGGCGGGGGAAACCCGATCGGCGCGGTGGCCGGACGCGCCGAACTGATGGATCTGCTCGCACCTGCAGGGGCCGTTTACCAGGCTGGGACGCTGTCGGGCAGCCCGCTTTCGGTGCGTGCCGGATTAGAGACACTGAAGATTCTGGCCGCGGATGGCACGTATGAGCGGCTCGAGGCGGCCGGTGCCTACCTGGAATCGGGTTTTCTGTCTGCTCTGACTGCAAGCGGGGTGGTCGGATGCGTTAACCGTGTCGGCTCGCTGCTGACATTGTTCCTGGGCGTGGGCGAGGTTGGCAATGCCGTCCAAGCTCAGCGGGCCGATCGGGAACGCTTCGCACGTTTCTTCCGGGCGATGCTCAAGCGGGGTATTTTTCTGCCGCCCTCGCAGTTCGAGGCGCTGTTCATTTCGCTGGCTCACCGCCGCGAGGACCTGCAACGGACCGTCGAGGCCGCGATGGAATCTTTGCTGGAATCGGGGAGCATTTGATGCCTTTAAGCCCCATCAAGCTGGCACGATATGGCGCGGCGGGCGTGGAATTTTCTTCGCCGATGCTGGCCGGGGCGGTACTCGGCCATTACCTCGACCTCTACTTCAAAACCGATCCTTATCTGACCCTGACGCTGTTCTTGCTGGGGGTCTTTGCTGGTTTTTATCGATTGGTTAGCATTCTACGCGATTTCCAAAAGGAAAATTGAATTGGACGGGACGCGGACATTGCCGGCCATCGGCGCCATTCAACGCACCAACGCAATTATTGCGTGTGCGGCCGCCCTGCTGCTGTTCATTTTCCGTTCGCAGGCCGCTGCTTTGAGCTGTCTGCTGGGCGCGGGTGTGGTGATTCTCAACGTCTTTCTGCTCACGTTTGTGGTCCGGATACTGCTGGCCAGAGCCGTCGGCGGCGCGGGCAGCACATGGGGCGCAATCGCGTTGCCCATAAAACTGGTGCTTTTTATCGGGTTGGTTTACCTCACCCTGTTCCATACCGGAATTGACGGGATCGGTTTCGGCGTAGGCGTTTTGACCCAGATGATCGCCGTCTTGATCGAAACCGCGCGCGCCAACCTTGGCCAGCATCGGGTCTCACCGGACGGTGTTTGAGGTCAATGTGCGGGCTCGCTGAGTTGAAAAAGAGGATTTGCGCTTGCAAAAGACAGTGTCATTTTTGGAATTGATTGGCGGCGGACGGATTCCCGAAGTGCTGGTCGGCACCTGGATCGTGATGGCCTTGCTGCTGGTATTCGGTTATCTCGCGCGTGCCACCCTGGCCGCCGCTGCCGATCCCACGATTCCCGATGAAAGCATAACTCTGCGGTCGGTTGCCGAAGTTATGGTGGAATGGGTCGACGGGTTCGTGGCGGGTGTGATGGATTCACATCATTACCGCGAACTGGTGCCATTTCTTGGCAGTCTGTTTGTGTTTATTCTGGCCTCCAATTTTTTCGGACTTATCCCCGGAATCGAACCGCCGACCAGTTTTTCCGATCTCACTTTCGCTCTCGGCACGATTTGCTTTTTTTACTTCGTTTACCAGGGGTTCAGACGCAACGGCATCAGCTATCTGCGCAGCTTTCTGGGACCTCTGCTGGTGCTGTCGCCGATCATGCTTCCGATCGAAGTGGCGGACAATCTTTTCCGGCCATTTTCCCTCGGTCTTCGTCTGGCAGCCAACATGTTCGCCGACCATCAGGTGCTGCATCTGTTCACCGGCCTGACCTATCTGATTGTGCCGCTGGCGTTCTACGCGCTGGCCTCGATCGTTTGCGTGATTCAGGCCCTGATTTTCATGGTACTGACCATGAGCTACGTCAAGCTCGCGCAAAGCCACGAGCACTGAGAAAAGCAACAACCCGCAATGTGCGCCCGCTCGCGATAACGGCGGAGTGGTAGATGACAGAGAAGGATCAAGAGCGCCGCAGGATCGGGTGAGCAAGGAGGAAACTGAAATGCTACGTCGTTTGGGATTCGCATTGGTCGCGGTCGCGCTGATGCTGCTGGTGATGCCCCTGTTGGCGATGGCTCAGGGAGCGCCCGCAGCGGCGGTTGCCCAAGAAGCTCCGCTGCGTGCGGGACTCATTGCACTTGCCGCCAACCTCGGTATCGGGATTGCGGCGCTGGGCGGAGGTTTGGGGCAAGGCCGGATGGTCGCTTCGGCAATGGAATCGATTGGGCGCAACCCGAGCAGCACCGGTCAGATCTTCACCCCGATGATTATCGGCCTGGCCTTTATCGAAGCGCTAACCCTGTACAGCCTGGTGATCGCCTTCATTCTGCAGGCGAAAATCTAGCGAGACACCGCCCGTTCGGAAAAAGCGGAGCCGGCAAAACAGGCTCCGCTTTTTTATTCCTATGCCATTGGGCCGGCCACGCGCCATCCCGTGGCCGCCAGCGCGATCAGCAAAGCCAGGACGAAATCGCGCGGTTGAACCCATTTGATGCCAAGTAAATCGGCGGCAGATGGAATCGAGATCAGAAGCGGCAGGCTGGCCGCCACCAGCGCGCTCACGATCCAAAATCGAAGACCCAGTGGTATGCGACTGGCGCTGCGCGCGCGATCGCGCGCCAGCTCAGCCGCGGTCAGAACGATGCTACCCGCAACAATCGTGGTAAGCGCGATCGTGCGCGCGTACGCCTCGCCATAATCGAGGCGATAGTGGTAGAGCATAAGCGCGCCGCAGGCCACCAATGCTCCGGAGAGGGCCGCGATCAGACCGGATCGCAACGGAATTACCGCTGCCGCGAGGGCCCGTGGCGGACGGCTCATTAGTGCTGCGCAACCGCGTCCGCTGTCGAACACCAGCGCGGAGACTGGATGAACAATCAGTTCCAGCCAGACCAGGTTCACTGGTAGGAGCAGAATTGGCATACCCAGCAGGGGTGTGGAGAGGGCGACGGCGACAACCATCGTTTTGAATGCGACCAGGTACAAAAAGGCGCTCTGGAGATCGGCGAAGACACGCCGTCCTTCGCGGATCGCCGCGACCAGCGAGCTGAAGTTGTCGTCGAGCAGAACCAGATCGGCGGCTTCGCGAGCGACCGCCGTGCCGCGCCGGCCCATGCTGACCCCGATATGGGCGCGGCGCAGCGCCGGCGCGTCATTGATACCGTCGCCGGTCATCGCCACGATTTCGCCGGCGGCGCGCAGCGCATCCACGATGGCAAATTTCTGCTCCGGCCGGGCGCGGGCAAAGATTGCGGTGCGTTCGACCAGATCCTGCAATTGTTTGCCGCTGAGGCCCTCGATCGCGTCGGCCGTCTCAATGCGGTCGTCCTGATGCGCGATGCCGGCCGCTTCCGCCACCGCATGCGCGGTCAACAGATGGTCGCCGGTTACCAGCTTGAGCCTGATGCCCGCTTGTTGGCACTCCCGGACCGCCGCGCCCACTTCCGGCCGCAACGGGTCCTGGAATCCGATCAGCCCATGCAACGTCAGCTCGCGCTCATCCTGCTCGCGCGTGCCGGTGAACCCGTCGAGCGAATCGCCGCCCTGCTGCGGCTCGCCCCACCGGCTGGCGACCGCGAGCACCCGGATTCCCGCAGCCGCCATTTCCCGGTTGGCGGCTTCCGCCCGATTGCGCTGCTCCGGATCGATTCGGCAGTGGGCGAGGATGCCCTCAAGCGCGCCCTTGGCGACAATTCGAGACCCGGCCCCCGACGGAGGACGGCCATTACGATACTTCCACACGTGCGACATGTGCTTGCCGATCGGGTCGAAGGGATAATCCAAAGCCAGCAGCCATTTTTGATGGAGCTGGGGCACGTCGATGCCGTGTTCCTGGCAGTGCAGCAGGATTGCCTGTTCCATCGGATCGCCGGGATGGATCTCGCAGGCCAGCACCGCCGCTTCCAGCAGGCCGTGCTCGCCGCATTCCGGATCCAGCACCAGATGGGTCTGCAGGGTGAACGTGCCGCGCGTCAGGGTGCCGGTCTTGTCCAGGCAGATTTGGGTGGTCGAGCCCAGGGTCTCGACGCTGGTCAGCCGGCGCACCAAAACCTTATGACGCGAAAGCCGCCAGGCTGATACGCTCAGAAATACGGTGAAAACCAGGAGGAATTCCTCGGGGACGGCCGACATCGCAACGCTGATCGCGTACAGGAACGACTGGTCCAGCCGTTGACCCCGCCACAGCCGGAACGCGAAAACCGCGGCGGCCGCGGCCAGAGCCGCGGCGAAAAACCGGGCGGTCATGCGCGCGATCTTTTGCTGCAGCGGCGTGATCTCGGCGGCTGATTGCCGCGTCAGCCGGGCCAGTTGGCCATAACGCGTCCGCTCGCCGGTGGCCGAGACCCGGGCGTAACCATGGCCGGTCAATATACGGGAGCCGGCCCACAGTTCGGCCGCCATCGGGAGGTCCGGCGTCCGGGCTTGCGGCTCCGCCTCGCCGGTCAGATGCGATTCGTCAACCGTCAGGTTGGCGGCCTGGAGCAATTGGGCGTCGGCGTGCACAACGTCGCCTTCCGCCACAAAAATGAGATCGCCGGGGACCAGTTCCTCCGCCGGGACCTCGCGCTCGATTGAGTCGCGCACTACCCTGGCCCTGGAGCAACGACGAGGGCCAGACTCCTGAGCGCGCGCCGCGATCGCATCTCCATCAGCACGTCGATCCCGAGCACCGGAATAACGGCCGCGAGCAGCACAAAACCTTCGCGTCTTTGGCCGAGCGCCAGGTAAACGAGGCCGCCCACCGCCAGCATCAAGGCCATCGGATCGGCAACGGTCCAGATCAGTTCCTTGATTTTCCCGAAGGCCGACGGGGCGCCGATTCGATTGGGCCCAAGCTTCTTCAACCGATCGAGCGCTTCAGCGCTGCTGAGCCCCTTCAATCCCGCCGGGATGGTCGAGGAAGGAACTGGCTGGGCTGATTCAGCCGGTAAGTCAGGCATGCGTCTGCCGCGGGGCCGGATTCGCAATCAGTCGTGGCGTTTAGTCCCGTTGAGCACGTCGAACTGTGCCCGCCGCCGGTCGCGTCGCAGCAGCACGTAGATCGCGCCGGCGCCCCCGTCGGTCGGCCGCGCGGTCACGAAGCACAACACGTAACCGCAGAGCATCCCGTGCGAGAGCCAGTGAACGGTCGCGTGCTTGAGGACCGGCTTTCCACCCGGCGAACCAAGTCCCCGGCCCGGCACGACCAGCACCGTGCGCCGGCCCTTGCGCGCCGACTCCTGGATGAATTCCGTCAGCGCCTGCCGTGAATCTGCCTGGGTCATGCCATGAAGGTCCAGGTGCGCCTCGATTGGAAACTCGCCCCGGCGCAGTCTGACAATCAGTCTGGGGTCGAGACCGACGCGCGCACCTTCGACATACTCCTCGGTTTCGGTGATATCGAACTCGCCCTGTCCGGCGACCAGGTCGGACAGTTCCGCCAAAACCTCAGCATCCTCGGTAACAACCGAAAGCGGGCGGGTTGAGCCAGTCTCGGTGGCAGGCGGCGCATGACGTGGACCGCCAAGCGGCCGCACGTCGCGCAATGCTTCGCGCAACAATTCCATTTCGTCGGACGTGGCCGCTGTTGCCGACTGAGGTGCCTCGGGAGATTTCGAGGGTGGCGAGGATTTTTGGTTTACCTGAACGCGGTAAATTTTCTTGAGCTGCTTAAAAGGCGAATCAAAGACCTCTTTGGCAGAAGATAACTGCTGCCGTCCGGCGTTCGGCTGGGATAACCGCTTCGATTTCGCCATTGCCGCATCCCCGCATGTTCGAAAAATTACGCTACGCTTATTTGGCGGCCTGCGCCCGGTCCGGGGCGTGTTGGATGGCGCCGCTGGCGCCGGCGGATTGCGCGTGCTCAATCCTCGCGCCGTTGGACGAGTTCAAGGGCTGAGCTGCCGCCGCTTCGTTCTGTGCCGCCCCCTTCCTCTGACGCAGGTAATCCCCGATGTGCTCGCGCAGCTTTTTCTGTACGTACTCGGGAGATTTCCGAGCGTCGATAGTGGTGAAATTGAATTCCCTGGCAAGCGCATTGAATTCACGGATGAGGCGGCGTTGATAATTGCAAAACGATTCGAACAAATCCGTGCCGAAGGCCAGATGGATACCCGACTCCCAGTAATCCATCCCCTTACCCTCAAGCGCGCGCGGGATCAGCGAAGCGACGTCAACTTTCAGGTACAGTACCAGGTCAGGCACCAGGGCGAAGCCGAACAGCGATCGCGACCATGTCGGATCGGCGCCCATCAGCTTGTTGCGCGCCCATGCCGTGTACATGTAGCGGTCCGCCAATACCACCAATCCAGCCCGCAATGCCGGGATTATTTCATTCTCCAGCCGATCGGCGAAATCGGCGGCATAGAGCAGCGCGAAAGTCGTGGCGTTGAGGCGATGACCAGCCTTGGCTTCCGCGATCGTTTCATAAAGCAATGCGGAGCGGGTCCATCGCGTGCTGACCACTGCGTAGCCTTCGACCTCGAGCCAAGGTTTGAGCAGATCAATCTGGGTGGAACGGCCGACGTGGTCGGTGCCTTCGATTACGATCAGGCTGCCTTTAAGCCCGGCCGTTTTTTTGTACGGCAGGCCGTTGCCGTAAAAGCGACTGTCTTTCATAAGGTTTTTTCGGCTCGACCCCGCGGATGACGTCCATCACCAGTTGGCGGACCACCTGCTGCTGCTCGTCGATATCGCGAACGGCGTCGATTACTTTGAGGTCGAACTCGTGCGTCAAGGCGTCGTAAAGCTCGAGGATCCGGCTTTGAAAGATGCGGAAGCTTTCGGTAGCTTCGTTGGCCAGGCGCAAGTCCATCCCCGCCTCATAATACTTGAGCTTCTGCCGTCCCGTCAGGACCCGTTCCAACGAGGCCTCGATGGGCACTCTGAAATATAACGCAAGGTCGGGCCGCGGCGCGATACTGTAAACTTCCCGCACCCATTGAGGGTCAACGCCACGAGCCACGTCGCGCGTAAACGCCGTATAAGCATAGCGATCCGCCAGCACGATCATTCCGCCCTTGAGCGGCGGCATAATCTGGTAGATCAGCCGATCGGCGAAATCGGCGGCATGCAGCAGGCTGAACGTCGTGGGCGTAAGCAGGCCTTTTTTCTTGCCTCGCCGAATCGCGCGGCGCACCAGTTCGGAGGAGTTCCATTCGGTGAAGAAAACGCGATAGCCCGCCGCTTCCAACCATCGATGTATCAGGCGCAGTTGCGTGGACTTACCCGAGCCGTCGATCCCCTCGACGACGATAAGCTTGCCCGGGTACGGATGGCGCTCGTACAGACCGGTCATCCATTCCTTAATTGCTGGCCTTGGCGTGAAAGTAAAGTGGCAGGCCAAAGCATTTTTCCCACAGCTCGGATTTGCGTTGGGCTGCCCACAGCTCCAATTCAGCGTCGCGCCCCGCCGAATCGACCGAAATCTCCAGCCGCCCATTGCTGCGTCCCAGATGCATTGTGCGCACGATTCCATGATGGGTCCGGTCCAGCCCGTCGGCCACGCGCAACAACGCGGCCAGCATCACGGCGAGCTTGCGCCGTTGCGGATCCAAGCCTTCCAGTTCCGGGCTGGAGGCTTTTGGCGGTGCGCCTTTATGGAAGCGCGCAACCGTCGCGATGACCTGCAACTCGCGCGGATCGAAGCCGCGCAGTTCGCCCTGTGTGATCAGATATTGCGAATGGCGATGGTGCCCGGAATGGCTGACGTACAAACCGACGTCATGCAGCAGGGCGGCGTACTCCAGCAGTTCACGCGCATCGCCATCCAGCTTGTGGATAGACCTGGTGCCGTCAAACAGGCACAGGGCCAGGCGGGCCACCTGCTGGCTGTGGCCCGGGTCAGCCTGGAAGCGGCTGGCCATGCTCAATACGCTGCGTCGCCGGATGCTCGGTACATGTTCGGCAGCGCGGACTTCGCGCTGGTGATGGTCGATGAAGTCGAGCAGGATTCCTTCGCGCAGGGCCCACTCGCAGGCGCGTATTTCGTCGCGGCGCAAACCGTCCATCAGGATTGCGGCCAGCAGCGCGCCCGCCGGCATCAGATCGGCGCGGCGGCGTTCCAGCCCGGGAATACGGGCGCGGTCGCGGGCGCGGGATGCAAGAATTTTCGCGGTGAGTTCGTCCAGCGCCTTGCGCCTCAGCACGTAATTGTGCAGCTTGTGCGGAACCGATCCGTTGCGCAGCGCCGCCGCCATCGCGGTGAGCGTCAGCAGCGTTCCCGATGTCCCTACCATCATGGTGGGCCGCGTTAGCCTGGCCCGCGCGAACACCGGCCTCAGTTTGTCGCGGACGTAGGATTTGAAGGCCGCGACCTCGCCGCTTTTGGGCGGGTCCGACTTGAAGAAGCGTTCGGTTAACCGCACCACTCCCAGCTTGAGGCTCTTCTGCCATCTGATCCGGTTGCCCTGGCCCTGAACGATCTCGATGCTGCCGCCGCCGATATCAATCACCAGCGGCCGCTGATCGCGAAAATCGATCGCATGGCGCGCGGCGCCGAAAATCAGCCGGGCTTCCTCGCTGCCCGTGATAACGTCGACATGCAGGCCGAATTGTTCCCACGCCTGCAACACGAATTCGCCCCCGTTAGCCGCTTCTCTGACTGCGCTGGTGGCCACCGCCAGAATCGGGTCCGCGCCCTGACGTTCAGCCAGGCGTTTGAAGGTGGCCAGAGTCTTCAGCCCAAAGTCCATCGCTTCGGGCGACAGGCGGCCGTTGGTCAGAGTGCCACGCGCCAGACCGACCATCTCCTTGGCGCGATCGAGGATTTCAAAATCGCCATGGCTCACCCGCGCGGTAACCATGTGGATCGAGTTCGATCCGATATCGATCGCGGCGATTTTCATCCCGGTGGCGGAGCTGGCCGCCGAATTGCCATTGCCGCTCGGCATCGGGGCAGACTTCCACGCTATCGCCTTTGAAGCCAGGCGTGCGGTGGTTAGTGCGCTGGCGGTCGGTTTTTTCGACCGCAGCGATCGCGAGACAGATAGCGTCATAAGTCGCGTCTTGCGCAGCGCCAGCGGCGCCCTTGCGCGGTTTGCGCGTGAACGTTTCAAGCGCATCAGCGCGCGTTTACCAGGCTGCAGCGAAGTTTTTTGCTCCGGCCTCCACTCAATCGACATGATAGAGGACTTTTCACCGATCCCATATAGGAATTGCTACAGATCAATTAACATTTAACGTGCCACAGCAATCCCGAAGTGCCGACCGGTTCAAACCATGGCCATTGGTCGCCGGATAAGGCATCGCGCGTGCGGTTGCGTCACCCCTGTCAATTCGCGCAGAATTTCCACACCTACCGTGTCGATTTCGGCGTGGTGCTCAAATGCGAAGAATTTTTGTAGCGGCTGGAGTGACCTTCGGAGTTCTGCTCCTGTTGATAGCCGGGCTGCTGACGTATGGTGCGCTCAATCTCAACTCCCTGGTCCGCAATAATCGTCAATATCTGCTCGATCGCGCCAGCGGCTCGCTTGGGCGTGACGTCGCGGCTCAGGATATCCACATCGCCCTGGGATGGGGCGTCACCCTGGAAATCTCCGGTCTGCAAATCGCCGATGATCCGGCTTTCTCGCAGCTTCCCTTCCTCAAGGCCAAGCAGGTTTCGGGCAAAGTCGAACTTCTCCCCCTGCTGACCGGCCATGTCCTGATCACCAGTCTCGACCTGCTCAACCCGGAGATTCGGGTACTGCGCGATCGCACAGGACGACTTAACATTGCGACCCTGGGAGCCAGCAGGACCGCCTCGCAAGCGCAGCCGCGCGCCGGGCATCACGGCGCGCCCAGAATACCGATCGATTTCCTGGTTCAGACCTTCGATATCAAAAACGGTGAGGTCACCTTTCAGGACGGCGCCTCGAACCCGATCCACATAGGACACGTCAATCTCGCCATCTCCGATATGAATCCCAGCCGGCCGTTTCCCGTGCGGCTGGGACTGGCTGCGATGGGCGGTAAACAGAACTTTTCCCTCAGCGGCACGGTCGGGCCGCTGACGCATAACGGGACAATCCAGGTGCTTGATGTGCCGGTTGCCCTCAACGTCATTGCCGGCCCGATCCATCTGGACCGTTTGCGCGACATTCCCGAGCTCAAAAGCCGAATTCCGGACAAGCTCTCCATGCCCGATCCGATAACCGTGAAAGTCCGGATAAAGGGTACGCCCCAGGCCGCGACTTTTGCTGCCAGTACCGATTTCACTCCCGCCCGAATTGTTTATTTGGGTTTGTTCGACAAGCCTGCCGGCACTCCTTTCCAAATCTCGGCCACGGGAACACGCCAAGGAACAGCGGTCGATGTAAGCAGCGCCATAGTCAAGCTCGCCGACCTCCAGGCTCGTCTGAGCGACTTGAAATTCGGACACGGCGCCTGGAGCGCGCAGGTTGATACCAATCACTTCGATCTGGCGCCTATTGCCAAAATGGCGGCGACGCTGAGCAAGTACGAGGTATCGGGCGGCAGCGAAGCGCATCTGCAGGTTGCGTCGGCCGCCCCCGTTCCTCAAGCCAGAGGCACGATCGCGTTGGCGGCGGTCGGAGTAAAGGCGGAGGGCACCCGGCTTCCCGCAATCAGTGCTCTGACCGGCACCGTTCGCCTGGACGGGAACTCCGCGGTGCTTGAGCCGACCAACTTCAATTTGGGCTCGGCGCACGCCAGCGTGCGGGGGCAGGCGGCGTCTTTGCAACCGCTGCGTGCCAACTATGTGTTCAGCGCCGACGATTTCAAACTGGCGCAACTGATGCCCGATCGTCCTCCCGACGAGGAAGTAGCCCAATTGAAGGCTGACGGCACGGTGGCGGGGACGCCCACTGCCTTCACCATTACCACTGACCTCACTTCCGGGCAGGGCATGGTATCCAATGTTCCGTACCGCAATCTGGCCATGCGGGCTGAGTACGACGGCAAACTGGTCAAGGTTTCCTCGCTCACGCTCGACGCTTACGGCGGAGCCATTGCAGGCAGAGCCAACGCGGCGCTGGCGCCGCCGCGGCCCTTCCAGACGTCCGTCAGTCTCAACCATATCGATCTGCAGCAGGCCCTGAGCGCACAAAACGCCAAGGCGGCCGGTATAATCAGAGGCCTTCTGAGCGGGCAGATCGATGCCGCCGGCAGGGGAATGAACTTTGACGAGATCAAACCGACACTTGCCGGCGATGGGAAAATTCAAGTCATCCAGGGCAAGCTATTGGGCGTCAATGTAGTCGGGTCGGCAATCAAGAAGATCAACGGTATTCCGGCGATCGGCACGCTGTTCACGCCGACGATTGTCCAACGCCATCCGGCCCTGTTCTCCAGTCCCGACACCGACCTCAAGCTGGTGCGGATGTCTTTTGTGTTAACCGGTCCGCGGCTGACCTCCCACGACATCCTGGTGCAGTCCGACGACTATACCGTCAATGGCGTCGGCTGGTTCGATATGGATAAGAACGTCGACCTGTCGGTGCATGTGCTGATGTCGCCGCAATTCTCCAGTGAACTGCGGGCCGAAAAGAAAAACGTCGTGTACCTGGAGAATCAGGGCGGACAGATCGAAATCCCGCTGCTGATTCGCGGCAGGCTGCCCCATCCGTTGATCGAGCCCGACGTGCAGGTCCTGGTACAGCGCGCGGCCAGCCACGCGGTCGAGCAGCAGGGGTCGAGGCTGCTCAACCGTTATCTGGGCAACAAGGGCCTGGGCAAATACCTGGGTGGAAGCGGGGGCAACGCGCCCCCCAGCAATCCAATCGCGCCGCTGGAAAACCTCTTCCACTGACCACGTCGGTTTCCGCTCCGCGTTTTCCGGGATACCGACGGTGACGGCATCTGTGACTTCAAGCAAGAAGCGCGGTTTATGCCGAACTGCCAACGGCATCTTTTATGCGGCCGTATCCGTCGCGCTCCATCAATGCCGTCAGCCCATCCACGATTGTTGTCGGCAGGCCCGGCCCTTCGTAGATCAGTCCCGTGTACAACTCGACCAAATTGGCGCCGGCGCAAATATGCCCATAAGCATCCTCCGCGCTGGCCACGCCGCCCACGCCGATGATCGGTAAAGCCCCGCCCGCGTGACGATAAATCTGGCTGATGATCTCGCGCGCCCGCGATTTCAGGGGCTGTCCGCTGAGCCCGCCCGGATAATCGGCGCGCACGCCGACGGCCTCGCGCGCAGTCGTGGTGTTGGTCGCGACGATTCCATTGAGGCGCAGTTCCATCGCTGTTTCGCAAATCAGTCGAAGTTGATCGGAATCGATATCGGGCGCTAACTTGATCAGCAGCGGCGGCCGGTTCGCGCCTGCTTCGAGGCGTCCCGCGAACGCGCGCGTGATCAATGTCCGCAGATGTTGCGGCGCCTGCCATTCGCGCAATCCCGGTGTATTGGGCGAGCTGATGTTAATCACGATGAAGTCCGCCACCGGGCCAAGCCGCTGCGCAAGCGCGGCGATATCATCGGCGACACGTTCGGGCGGCGTATCCTTGTTGGGTCCGAGGTTGACGCCAATCCGCATCCGCGGGCGTCGCTGGCGTAGACGCTCAACCCGCCGCGCCGCGACCTCCATCCCAAGACCCGGAAAGCCCAACCGATTGATCAACGCGCGATGCTCTGGCAATCGCCATAACCGGGGGCGCGGATTCCCTGGTTGTGGCCGCGGAGTAATCGTGCCGACTTCGGCAAAACCAAATCCGAGCGTCTGCCACGCCGCGAGTGCCACCGCGTCCTTATCCAGACCTGCCGCGAGCCCAAGCGGATTGACAAATCGCATCCCCCAAAGATTCTGTTCCAACACGTCAGAATCGTTCTGTCGCCCAAACGCGGGCATTATGGTCAGCAAGGTAAGCACGATACGATGAGCCAATTCGGGATCAAGCCGGAACAGCAGCGGCCGCGCAACGCGAGACCATACAAGATCAATAAAACTGGAGCCGCCAGTTTTGTCCCTGCTTCTCGGGGAGCGTCGGGAGGCGGGCGACGCCATATTCGACGTGCGTTGCATTTTGATCGCTGCGAGTACTCCGCTTATCGCAATTTTAGCGGCGTGTCGGACTTTGTGGACATCCAGGCGCGGTGCGTTACCGAAAGTATCCGAGCCTCGGATATAATTCGCCGCGCTCGGCAGCTATAATTTGAAAAGGGTTTTCCCACCGTGGGCAATCAGGCGCAGATGGCGGTCAGGCTGGTCGATTTCGCGGCGATGCCGCTGGAGAAGCTGTATGCGGCGTACCGGACCTGTTATTCCTCGGAATCGCCGGTCGAAATCTGGGAAAAGATCCGGAGCGAAAGAATCAACCACGACCGCATCCGCCAGTTTATCGCCGAACGCCTCAAGACCGGCCATGCCTCGCCGCTGGAGCAGGTGGTGTTCTGGTTTGCCATCAGCAATGTCTCGCGCTCGCTGTCCCATCAGTTCGTGCGCCATCGAATCGGTATCAGTTTCGAGCAGCAAAGCCAGCGCTACGTGAAGTTCAAGGAAAACCGGTTGGCCTACGTGATGCCGGAATCGTGGAACCGCGCCGGCCTGGGTGAGGAATACGAAGAACTGACAGCCAAAATATCCGCGCTGTACGCGCGCGCACTGGCCGCCGGCGTTCCGGCCGAGGACGCCCGCTTCGTGCTGCCCAATGCGGCTCCGACTAATTTTCACGTGATGGTGAATTTCGCCGAGATGCTCCATATCTGCGACCTGCGGCTGTGCGTGCGCGCCCAGTGGGAGATCCGTCGGATGGTCGCGTTGATGCGATCGGAGATCAAAAAAGTTCTGCCCGAAGTCGCGGTTTACCTGCAGCCCAAATGCGGTGAGAACCGCATGGGCTATTGCGACGAGTCGCTGGAAGACTGGCGCAAATGCCCGCTGGGCAAGGTCCGCCCGCACAAGAGCGTGCTGTTCGACCTGTATAATCTTTATGGCAGCCATAAGGCGCGGGCCCTGTCCGAGCGCGAATACCACGAAGTCGAGGAAAAGGAACAGATCTGAGGCCCAGATCCGGGGCGCAAAGGATGTTGCCCGATGGCGTGGAATCAAACTTCGTCCGCGGCTTTGCCGCCCGCCGTCATGGAAGCGATCCAGGCTTTCAATCGAGGCGACTACTTCGCCGCCAGCGAGCAGTTCGAATACGCGGGACGCGACGCGTCTGAACCGCTCCAGCAGGTGATCGGCGCGCTGCATCGTATTGCTGCGGGACTGCATCTGCGATTCGCGCGCGGTGGTCGTCAGGCTACCATCAACCTGCTCTCGCAGGCGATGATGTCACTGGATGAACTGCGCCCCGCCCATGCCGGAATCGACGTCGAGCGGCTGTACAATGAACTTTCCGCTTTGACCGAGGAAATCCGCTCCAGCCCCGGCGAATTCCAGGCCGGCGCCCTGCGTCACCGCGCGCGGATCTTTATCGAGCGCCGCCGCGCCCCGAAGATTGTCTTCATTGAATAGGCGCCGGGGTCGTATCGGCGCGGCGATCCGTGACGGCGATGGCGACACTTTCGGCTGAAAGACGGCTGATCACGCTGCAGCGCTCGATGCTGACCTGCGAGCGATGCGCGGCGCTGGTGCGATGCCGTTCGCGGGTGGTGCCGGGTGCGGGCGCGATCGACGCCGCCGTGGCTTTCGTCGGAATCGCCCCCGGACGCTTTGGCGGCGACCGCACCGGCGTACCTTTCAGCGGCGATCGTTCCGGTAATCTGCTGCGCGACATGATTGCCGCCGCCGGCCTGCGAAGCGTCTTTATCACCAACCTGGTGCGCTGCAATCCGCGCGACGCGCAGGGGCGCAACCGCGACCCGACCACGGCGGAAATCACCAATTGCCGGGGCCATCTCGAAGCCGAACTGGCGTTGATCAGGCCAAAACTGGTCGCCTGCCTTGGCCGGATTGTATGGTCCTGCCTGGCAGGAAGCAGGGCGGAATTCGATCCCACAGCCGCCCAGGTTGTTCAGGCTGGACGATGGCGGCTATATCCCATGTACCATCCGGCATACGTCAATCGAGGCGCCTATTCGCTCAAGAAATATGCGCGCGACTTCGATCGTCTGCGGCGTGCCGCCGCAGCGATGCGCGATCCGGGGCGCTGAAGGTAATTTGGCTGCGTGGGACCGTCTCACGCAGCCATTTCCGCATAGGCCGCAGGATGTTCCTTTCGGGCGGCCTGCGGTCTTGATATAAGAGCCTCAGCTTTTGCAGGAACTTACACCAGGGATCGGGCAGATGGCTGACAACGTCGAGATTCAGGGACACGTCGATCCGCGCTTTGCGCGAGTCAAGGATGCGTTTGCGCAGAACTTCGCCAACAAAGGGGAAGTTGGCGCCGCGGTCGCGATTACGCTGGACAATCGCTCTGTGGTGGACATCTGGGGCGGCTTTTCCGATCGCGCCAAAACCAAAGCGTGGGAGCGGGACACAATCGTCAATGTGTGGTCGACCACCAAAGGTCCCGCCGCAATGTGTTTGCATCGCCTGGCCGAGCAGGGACGGCTCGACCTCGAAGCGCCAGTGGTGCGCTACTGGCCTGAATTCGGTCAGGCCGGCAAAGAAAACATTGCCGTCAAGCACTTTCTGAATCACAAGGCAGGACTGCCGGCGCTGCGGCAAAAGATACCCGGCGAAATGCTCTACGACTGGAACGCGATGACTTCAGCGCTGGCCGCTGAAACTCCCTGGTGGGAACCGGGGACCCGGCACGGCTATCACGCATTCACCTATGGATATCTGATCGGCGAGGTCCTGCGCCGCATCACCGGCAAGACCCTTGGTACCTATCTGCGCGAGGAAATTGCGGAGCCCCTGGGCCTGGATTTTCATATCGGTCTGGACGCGAGTAACGATGCGCGCGTGGCGCAGATGATCGGCGCGGACCCGCCCGCGCCGGGTGAAGCCAACCTGTTCAGCGAGGCCTTCAAGAATCCCGAATCCGTCACTTTCAAGGCGCTTTCCAACCCTGCCACCTTGATGCAGGTTAAAACGATCAACACGCGCGAATGGCGCGGCGCCGAAATTGCCGCCGCTAACGGCCACGGGACCGCGCGCTCGCTGGCGCGGCTTTACGGAGCGCTGGCCTGTGGCGGCGAGGTCGACGGCAAGCGCGTGCTTTCAGCCGAAAGCATCCGGCGCTGCCATACCGAGCAATCAAGCGGCATGGACATGGTATTGCTGCGCGACACCCGGTTTAGCCTGGGTTTTATGCTGCCGCTACCGGGAGCGCCCAACGCACGCAATCCCCGCAACTTCGGCCATCCGGGAGCCGGCGGTTCGATCGCCTACGCCGATCCCGACGCACGCATCGGCTTTGCCTACGTGATGAACAAGATGCGCAACGACGCGATCATGGACACGCGCGCTGGCGCCCTGATCGAAGCAATGTACGCTTCGCTATAAGGACTCTGCCGCCGCTCATACCTGCGGCGCCGGATGGGCTCATTGGATTGATGTGTTTGCTGGGGATTGAGCCGATCATGCGGTCGCGGTTGCTTAGCGCGCGCGCTGGATGAGCGCGGTCGACTTGCTCTCCACCAGGGACCGATCATCCTCATGTTTGACCAGCAGTCCGAGCGTAGCGCGGACTGCTGACAGATCGATTTCCTTCACCCCCAATTGCGCCAGTGCGCGGACCCAGTCGAGGGTTTCCGCGATCGATGGCTGCTTGGCCAAATCCAGCTTGCGCAGTGAATTGACGAAGCGGGCGGCGGCGGCAGCCAGGGCCGAGTCCAACCCAGGAATCTTCAATTCAAGGATTCGCCGTTCCTGCTCGATTCCGGGAAAGTCAATAAACAGATGCAGACAGCGCCGGCGCAGGGCTTCGGAAAGTTCGCGCGCGCGGTTTGAAGTAAGCACCACGGCGGGGCGTTGTCGGGCGCGGATCGTTCCTAATTCGGGAATGCTGATCTGGAAATCGGAAAGCAACTCCAGCAAAAACGCCTCGAATTCTTCGTCGGCCTTGTCGATCTCATCGATTAGCAGGACGACGGCCTGGGACGAGGAAATGGCCTTGAGCAGCGGGCGTTCAAGCAGGTACTCGCGCGAAAAGATATGCTGTGAAAGATGATCCCAGGTCAGCCCCTGCTGTTCATCGGCTTGAAGACGCAGCAGTTGCTTTTGGTAATTCCATTCGTAAAGCGCGCGTGCTTCGTCCAGACCCTCGTAGCATTGCAGACGGACCAACTCGGTGCCGAGCATCTGAGCCAGCACTTTGGCGACCTCGGTTTTTCCTGCTCCGGCGGGACCCTCGATCAGCAGCGGTTTTTCCAGCACCAGTGCGAGATACACCGCCGTCTCCACGCGTTCATTGGTGACGTAGCGCGCTCGCCGCAAGCCGTCGGCGACAAACTGCTGGGTGACGTTCACCTTGTCATCGAGCATTCCGGGCCCGAGATAAGGAGTCAATCCGGCAAACTCCGCTTGTAAATTTCCGGGTTCGAAGCTTCAGCGTGATCCGCTTCGACGCTGCGTCGATCGCGCGCACCTGCTTGAGGTACACCGCTTGAGCGCAGGCAGTGCGGTGAGAATCTTTAAGCGACAGGTTTTGAAGCGAAGTCAGCGGTTGGGACGGGCGAAATCGTGGGTGGCGGCTGAAAGATTTGGCGGAGGGACTGCATGGCCGTCGGCGGCGTCCTGGGGGACCGGCACCGGGCCTTTTTGCGGCTGGTTGCTTTTGTTGCGGCATTGGAGCAGCACCTGGCGCAGCTTGCTCGGGTTGATCGGCTTTTTGAACAGCGCGCCTTCCAGCCCGCGCAGACGACTGCGCTTGATGATGTGATCCTTGTCGTAGTAGTAGGCAGTCATCAGGATTACGGGCAGGTTCGGCAGTTCTTCTTTGACTTGAAGATAGAACTCATAGCCGTCCATCTCCGGCATCACGACGTCGGAGATGACCGCGTCGACCTTCATGTTTCGCAGCAATGCCAGGGCGTTGCTGGGACGCTGCGCCGTATGCACGACGCATCGTTCTGCCCGCAGCAGGTCGGCCAGCGAACTAACGACAGCCGGATCATCGTCGAGCACCAGCACCGACATGCCTGTCAGCGGCCATTCGCGCACCGGCGCCGCTTCATGCTGAGTCACTTCACAGGCGCGCGGCGCAAGGTCGGCCATCCGCTTGCCCTGGAGATAATCGCGGGTTTCGTAAGTACCTTTGCGGGCCATTTCGTCCAATCGTCGGACGATCGCCTGGACCCGCTCGACGCCGCTGCGGATGGAGTCGAGGCGTTCGCTTTCCACCACCAGCTCGGCGTCGCTCAGGCGGCTTTCGACGTCGCGAGCCAGCAGTTCCAGGTTGTTGACGATGACTTCGAGCGGATTATTGATTTCGTGGGCCAGACTGATAGCGATTTCGCCGGCGGTGGCGAGTTGCTCGCGCCGGCGCATCCCGCGGATGTCGCGGGCGAACCCGATTGATCCGATCTCGTTGTGGTCGTCGTCATAAATCAGCGATGCGGAGATGGCGACCGGAATCATCTCGTTGTTCTTGTTGCGGAAAGTCGATTCGAAACTCGAGATGCGCCCGGAATCCTTGGAATTACGCATCGCTTTCATCACCCGGCGCGCTTCCTCGATCGAGGGATAAAGCCGGGTAACGTTTTGACCAATAATTTCTTCGGCTGGATACTGTAACCCGCGGCGGGCGCCATCGTTGTAATAAACGATGGTGCCCTTGATATCTACGGCAACGATGATGTCGGGTGAGGTTTCGACCAGCCTGTTGAGGTACTTCGGGTCTAGAACGTGCATTTTTGCCTGCGCCTCCGGGCGCTCGGAACAACGTCCCCGGGCGCGTACTGCTAAAGCATCGCTCAGCGCCTGAGACAATTCAAGTAGTCTTTAAGTGGATGGTTAGCTGCCAACCGGCCGAAACATCGGCAGAGTCACCTCATCGTTCAATCTTTCAAATGACACCCTGACCGGCATCCCGCACTTGATCGCGTGCGGGTCAATCCCGATCACGTTGGAAAGCATTTTTGCCCCTTCCTTCAGCTTAATTATCGCCACTGCGTACGGGACCTGGTTGGCGAAGGCCGGATGGTAAACGCGGTGCATTATGATGAAGCTGTAGACTTCGCCCTCGCCGCTGACCGGGGTCCAGGAGCTCTCGCGGGAAAGACATTTGGAGCACATGCGATGGGGCGGGAAGCGCAAGTCGCCGCAATTGCCGCACTTCTGCACGACCAGCTCGCCCCTGCGGCTGCCTTCAAAAAAAGGCCGCAACTCCGGCGTGATTTCGGGAATTGGTCTAACTAGTTCGGTCATCTTCGATTCTCCGCGCCGAGCGCTTCAGGCCGATGCTCCCAACACCAGGGTCGAATGGGTCCACAGGATGCCGCCATTGCCTGAAACCAGGCAGATATCGTGTTTGGGTACCTGGCGGGCGCCTCCCTCGCCACGAACCTGAATCACACCCTCGGATAACGGCGTCATGCCCCACATATAATAAGCGCTCAACTGCCCCCCACCTGTATTGACTGGCAATACCCCGCCGGGTCCGGTGCGTCCATCGGATACAAATGGGCCACCCTCGCCCTTTGCGCAAAAGCCATAGTCTTCCAGAGTGATGAGCACCGTGATGGTGTAACAATCATAGAATTCGACGACATTGACGTCGCGAAGCTCGATTCCCGCCATCCTGAAGGCGGTCTCTTTGGCCATCGGTGCACCCGAGGCCAGAGTATCCACAGGATCGTCCCCCGGATGGCCCTGTCCCATGCCCAGTATATACACGGGAGGCTTCCTCAAATCCCGTGCTCGTTGGGCCGAGGTGACGATCACGCAAACTGCTCCGTTGCTCACCAGGCAACAGTCGTAAAGGTGCAGCGGCTCCGCAACCCATCGTGAGCTGTGGTAATCCTCGATCGTCAATGGTTCCTTATAAAATTCGGCGATTGGATTGAGGTTGGCCCATTTACGTTGCGCCACCGCAATCGCGCCGAGCTGATCGCTGGTCGTCCCGTAAACATGCATATGACGCCGCGCGACCATGGCGTAGCCGGAATTGGCGCCAAATAGCCCATATGCTGCGTTCAGGCCCCGGGCAAAGCCATAGGCGGCGCCACCCCCTGCTCCTTTGGCGTCGGGTTTCGGTGGTTTCAACGGAGCGTCGGCGAACACGCATGCCACCGTTTTCGCCATTCCCGCGTCAATAGCCATCGCGGCGTGCATCACCAGTGCCGCTGCGCTGGCGCCGCCGAGATTGGTGGTGGCGGTGAGCCGGATGTCTTTGAGGCCCATCACCTGCTGCACGGTATAGGACGCCATCACGTCGGCGCCCCAGGTCATTCCGGGATTGACCAACACACCGTCGAGGTCAGAGCGGCTCAGTCCGGCGTCGGCCAATGCCAGCTCGATCGCTTCGGTGGCGAAGCCGATGGCATTAGGATGGGAGTAATTCTTACCCATCCTGGTAATTCCCAGGCCGGCTATGGCAGCCTTACCGCGCAGACTCATGGCAAACCTCCCGAGCCTCTCGTGTTTTGACCAGTCATAACGGACCACCGCACGGTAGTCCAATCGGTGAAACGAAAAAACTAACAGGTAAACGCCAGCTTTGGACAAGAAACCAGACCGAAGCTGGCGCCGATCTGCCGCCCCCTTTCGTACTCAATTCCATTTAGACAAAATAGTCCGTAAAATATGGCTTGATTTGCGGACGGCTCGCCTGGAAATAACGGTACTGTCCGGCCTTCCGCAGGACGGACAATGCTGCGCGCAATCGGGCGCAATGATCAGGTTAACCAAGGCCGCTTAACAATGTTGAAAGGGGTGTCGAAATGGCCCAACCGCTCACTTTCCAAGCCTTGCCCAGCCGCGAGCATGTCTTGTCCAGCGCGGAAAATTTCGTTCTGTACGTGCTGCTCGAAGCAATTGCCCAAAGCGGAGCTGGCGCCCGCCTCCCGCTTAATCTCGGGGTCGTGCTGGATCGTTCCGGTTCGATGTACGACGAGCGCCGATTGGAATTCGTCGTCGAAGCTGTCAAGTTCCTGGTCGATAATCTCAATCCCGACGACAAAGTCGCAATTGTCGCTTTCGCCGACAAGGCGCAGGTATTGACCTCCGGAGCCGCCACCGACAAGGCCGGAACCAAGCGGGCGATCGACGATATCGACCTGCTCGAAATCGGCGGTGGGACCCAGATGGCCTTAGGGATGCGCGCTGCTATCGATGAGGTTCGCAAGAACCTGACGCCGCAACGGCTCAATCGCGTTCTGGTGCTGACCGACGGCCAGACTTACGAAGAGATGGCTTGTATCGACCTGGTTCGCCAGAACCCGGACATCCAGTTCTCGGCGATGGGAGTTGGAGTCGAGTTCAATGAAAAGCTGCTGATGCGGATCTCGCAGGATTCCGGCGGAAAATATCACTTCATCGGCGACTCCGCCGAAATTCCGGGAATTTTCGAGGACGAGCTGACCGGTTTGCGCGCGGTTTCGGTGCGCAACGGCCGGATCGATCTGGTCTTGTCGCAAGGTGTCCAGATTCGCGAGGCGTTCCGCGCCAGTCCGGAAATTTATCCCTTGGGGGAGCCGCTGGTCGACGCCGATCGACGCATCAGCTACCAGGTCGGAGACCTTGAAGCCGGGGTGCCGGCTTCAGTATTAATCACCTTGGTGCTGCCGCCGCGTAAACCCGGAGCGGTGCGGATTGGTCAAACCAGTTTCCATTACCAGGTTCCCGGCTCCGACGAACAGTCCGTAGCGGCCGACATTACTATCGATTACACGCTGGACCGGGCGCTGACCAGCAAGGTTAACGGCCGGGTCATGAACCTCGTCGATCAGGTGTCGATCGCGAAGCTGCAAACCAAGGCGGAAGAGGAGCTGAAGGCGGGCAATGTCGACCGGGCAACGCGCCTGCTGAGCAACGCGATCCAGGGTACGCAGCGGCTGGGCAACGTAAAGGCGACCCAGGCGCTGACCAATTTCATGGATCAGATTCAGCAAACGCAGAATCTGCAGGGCAAAGCGGCCAAGACCACCCTGCTCAACGCGCAGGCGGTCGTGCGCAAAACCCAAATGCTCGATCCCAAGATGCTGGAAGAGCTGAAACAACAATAGATGAGGAAAATCCCATTTTACCGCCTTGCAGCCCTGCGCAACGGGCCCGCAAGCAGGGTACAAGAGGTTTAAAATAAAATGATCAAGTGCAACGAATGCGGCTACGAAAACATGGACGGTCTGGACTATTGCGATAGCTGCGGCGCCAAACTTGCCGCAACCAACGGCGCCGCAGCTTCATCAACGCCGCCACCGTCCACGCCCGAAGCTCCCACGGCGCCGATTTCTCCCAGCGCGGTGCCGCCTGAAACTCCTCCGCCAGCGGTTGGGGAAACGGCAGCGGTCGAGTCCGCCGCCGGCGCTCAACCCGAACCGGCAGCTGAGACTCCTGCGGCCACGCCCACTGCGACCGAGCCAGCGCCCGCAGCAACGCCGCCACCCGCCGCTGCGGCTCCGGCGATCAAGGCAAAGCTGAAACTGATCCGCGGAGGCAATCGCCCCGGACATGAGTTCCCGCTTGAAGTGGGCAACAACCTGGTGGGCCGTTGGGACCCCGAGACCGGAGCTTTTCCGGAAGTGGACCTCGAGGCCGACGATCCTGAAGCCAAGATCTCGCGCAAGCACGCCCTGATCCGGGTGGACGGTAACAAGCTGACGATCGAGGACATCGGGAGCCTCAATGGCACTTACGTGAACCGACAGCCGCGCCTGGCCGTCGGTAGCCCGCAGGACCTCAAGGACGGCGACGAGATTATCATCGGCAAGACCTTCCTGAAGGTTGTGATCGAACCCGTTTCGTAGAGCGCGCCCGATGGGAGCGCCATAGTGGCTCTCGGCGCGTGTTGGACAGGATATAATTACGAGCAATGAAAGCGGGTGAGCCCCTTGCCAGTGGTCATCTGCTCGACGGCCGCTACCGAATCGGTAAAGTCATCGGAGTCGGGGGCATGGGACGCGTCTATCTTGCCAACGACACCCGTCTGGCCAACCGACCGGTTGCGGTCAAGGAAATGATCGTTGGCCAGGGGCTCCAGGAGCAGAAAGCGGTCGAGGATTTTGCCCGCGAAGCGCGCGTGCTTGCCCCACTGTCCCATCCCGGAATCCCCAACCTGATCGATTATTTCGCCGAGGGCGGACGCCATTACCTGGTGATGGAATATATCGCCGGCGGCGACCTCCAGGGATGGCTCGACCAGCGGGGCGCTGGCGCGCGCGTGCCGGAAAGCCAGGTCGTGCGCTGGGCGCGTGAGATCCTCGAGGTCCTGGCTTTTCTGCATAGTCAAAATCCCCCTATCGTTTACCGCGATCTGAAGCCCGGCAACATTATGATCGATCAGAACGGGCGCGCGATGATTATCGATTTCGGTATTGCGCGCTTTCTGCCGCCGGGTGGGCGCGGCACCCAAATCGGATCGGTCGGCTACGCGCCCCCTGAGCAGTATCTGGGCAAACTGGAGCCGCGTTCGGATCTCTATTCGCTGGGCGCCACGATGCATCATCTGCTGACCGGGCGCGACCCACAACTGGAACCGCCTTTCAGCTTTCCCCCGGTAAGGCAACTCGCCCCCGAAGTATCGGTGGATACGGAGCGGGTGGTGATGTGGGCGTTGGAACAGGACGCCAACAAGCGGCCCGGATCGGCGCTCGAGATGCGCGACGCGCTGCCCGTTGTCGAGGGCGGTCGCGAGCCCGCGATTTTGCCGCGGGGAGCGGCGCCCGCGAGCGAACCGTCAATCGCCACGATGCGCACGCAGGTACTGGCCAACGTACCGGCGTCGGCCCGAAAGGTTGCACCGCCGCACCCGGCAAATGAACCGGCTCGGGCACCGTCCCCGATAACGCCTACGGTTTCGTCAGCAGCGGTTTCGCCCACGGCCAAAACCGCTGATCTCAAAGGCAAGCTCAGGCCGCCATCGCCGGCGCCCGTTCCTGCGCGGCCGGCAGTCGCCAACGCCCCTGCTCGGCCGGTGACTCCGGTGCCGGTGGCCAAGGCAGTCGCGCCGGCACCGGTCTCGCGTCCCGCGGTTGTTCAGACGGCATCGCGCAACGGAGTGGCGGCGCCGCAACCCGCCAAACCGGCGGTTACCCTGATTTGCAAGAACGAGCCGCTGCGGTTTTCGATCACCGGTGACAGAGCGATTGTTGGGCGCAATCTGGCAAGCGCGAACAAGGCTGATATCGACTTGAGCGTTCTAAAGGTCGGCGCCGATCGTGTGTCGCGCCGCCACGCTGAAATCATCCGACGGGGCGACGATTATTATATTCGCGACCTCGGCAGCCTTAACGGCACGTTCATCACCGGCCGCGGGCGCCTGGGCCGCGATCAACTCTACAAATTGGAAGACCGCTGCCAGGTGGTGATCGGCGGAGCAACATTGGAGTTTCGAAGAGGCGCAGTAACATGATCACATGTCCGGATTGCGGCCAGACGGCACCCGACGATGCGCGTTTTTGCGACAAGTGCGGCCGCGGTCTGCATGAACTCCCGCCGCCGGTGGTGGCTCTCGAAGCGCTCGAGGTTGGCAAAGAGCTGCAAGGCCGCTTCAGGATCGTCGAGGTCATAGCCCGCAGTTCCCAGGAAAATCGCTATCGCGCCATTGCCATCGACGATCCCAACCAGCGCTTCATGCTGCGCGAGCGCGTGGCACCTGCTGCCGAGGTGGTGGCGGAGGAAAGCGCGCCTCAGGCAGAACCGCAAACGGTGGCATCAGCGGAAGAGGATCCCGCCGGCCCAAAGGCCAAGACTCGGGAACTTCCGCCGCTGGCGCAGGCAGCTTCGTCGAATCCTTCGGATCAAACCGCTGACGGATTGCAGGAGGTCAAGGCGGAGCCGGAAGGCGGCGAGCCCGCTGCCGATACGGACGTCGCGATCGCTGAGGACGCAACGCCGCAGACCGCCGTTAATGGCGTGGCCGGCGAAGCGGAAATCCAGGACGACGTGGAGCTCGCGCCGCCAGAAGACGCTGCCGAGGGTGCTGAGCCGATCGTCGAACCGCCGGCTGCTCCGCGCGCCGATTTGGGCGAAGTGTTTGAGCGCGTGATCGCCCTGTCGCAGATCATTACCCATCCGGCATACTATCGCGCGTTGGAGGGTTTTGCGGAGAACGGACGCGTTTACCTGGTGTATCCGGGCGAGGATCTGCGCCCCTTTTCGTCGCGGTCAGGCGCAATGGCTGAGCACGAGGCATTGAGCGCTGCGATCCAGATTTGCCAGGCGGTTTCTTATCTGCACAATCGGGGCATGCGGGTTAACGACATCTGCCCCACCTCGCTGGCCTACGGCGCCGATGGCCGGATCAAATTGATCAGCCTGGATTACGTGAGCAACGATACGGAAATTCAAGCCGAACCTATTCTCAACGATGGTTATACGGCGCCGGAGATTTATCGTGCCCGGCAGGTTGACAAGCGCGCCGACGTGTTTTCGATCGGTTGCGTCCTGTACACATGTCTGACCGGGGAGCGCATCGAGTGCGAGAGCTGGCGCGAAGAGGCCGGTCCAATCCGGTTCTATCCCCCTCACGTGGTTTCGCCCGACCTCGAGAAAATCGTGCGGCGCGCCCTGGCCTTCAGACCCGCCGATCGATGGTCCGGGGTGGACCAGCTCAAAGCCGAACTGCTCAAGCTTAATTCGCGGTTGCGGATCCGCTCCGCCTGTATCACCGACGTCGGAATGGTGCGCGAGCACAACGAAGACTCGGTGATGGCGGTGGAGCTGGTGCAGGATTCGCAGGTGTCGCCCGCCTACAACTATCTTTACGTCGTCTCCGACGGGATGGGTGGCGCTGAAGCGGGCGAAACCGCCAGCGCGATTGCCGTTGAGACTATCAGGTATTATGTTGAGCGTGGGGTTGCTTGCAGCAATGTCAGCGCCAGCGCTCAAAGGGAGTCCGTTACGCCGCCGCCGGTTAACGGCTCGCGCGAGCAGCTCCTTCAGTCGGCGCTCGAGCAGGCTCATCGCGACATTATCGGCTATCAGACGGAGCACCCGGAAGCGCGTGGTATGGGGGCGACTGCAGTGAGCGCGCTGATCTCGCCCCCGGATGCTGTGATTGCATGGGTAGGTGACAGCCGGGCCTATCTGCTGGAGGGCGGAAAGTTGCGCCAACTCACCAAGGATCACTCGTTGGTTCAGCGCCTGGTCGATATCGGTCAAATCACGCCCGAACAGGCGCGCCATCATGAACATAAAAATGTGATCACTCGTTCCCTGGGCGCGCGCGCCAATGCGCCCGCGGGTGCTGAAGCGATGACGCTGCGGCTCAAGCGCGGAGATCGGCTGCTGCTTTGCAGCGACGGACTGATGGCTCACGTGGAGGATTCCGCCATCGCGGAAATCCTGGCGCGCCGGCACGATCCGATGGAAGCTGGCCGGGAGCTGGTGGTGGCGGCGAATGCCGGAGGAGGCTCGGACAATATCTCGGTAATTGTGATAAACGCCGAATAACGTATGGCTGATTCCGCACAGCCCGCCGCACAGACCGGACCGCTTCCCAGCGGTACCGTGCTGCAAAAGCGATATCTGATTCAGAAGCTGATTGGAGGCGGCGGCATGGGCGTGGTTTATCTCGCCCAGGACCAGCGTCTGGCCAACCGGCCCTGCGCGATCAAGGAGATGGTCGATCACTTCATCGACCCGCAGCAGCGGCGCGACGCCAATGAATACTTCGCCCGCGAGGCCGACACCCTCGCCCAACTGCGCCATCCCTCAATACCGGCAATCACTGACCGTTTCGATCAGGCCAATCGCCATTATTTGGTGATGGAGTACGTCGAGGGCCGCAACCTTGAAGAGGAGATGGCGGCGCTGGGCCATCCGCTGGATGAGGGGGTCGTAATTGATATCGCCCGCCAGTTGTGCGAAGTGCTGAGCTATCTGCACAGCTTTACGCCTCCCATCGTCTATCGCGACATGAAGCCCTCCAACGTGATGCTTACGCCCAGGGGCAAGGTCATGCTGATCGACTTCGGCATCGCGCGCCTATTCAAGGTGGCGAGCAAGGGAACGATGATCGGCACCCTGGGCTTTGCGCCGCCCGAGCAATATCAGGGACAGGTTGATCCGCGCAGCGACATCTATTCGCTGGGTGCGACGCTGCATTACGTGCTGACCGGCCGCGACCCAGAGAAGTTTCCACCCTTCAGCTTTCCGCCCGTTCAGTCGCTGCGCCCCGGTATTTCACCGAATCTGGCCGGAGCTATCGATCGCGCGCTCGGTTACAAAGTCGAGAGCAGGCCGCAGAGCGTGGACGAGTTCCGCGACATGATGCTCTACGGCACGGGACTGGACAGCGCGCCCATCGCCGTCAGTCCCAGGACCGGAACTGCCGACCTGACGCGCGTTGTCACCTCGACCCCGTTACCGGCGCCGCGCCGGCGCAGCGGATTGCGCCGCGCGCTGGGGTTTCTAATTTTCACGGTCATGGTGGGGTCGCTGGCCTTCGGCGCCACCTATATCTACTCCAACCCGCTCCTGCAGGAGCAACTGGGAATCAAAAGCTTCGTGGACAGTCTGCCTTGGAAGCACGAAGAACTGGTTGAAAAGGCACGCGAGCATCCGTTGCAGTTCGAGCGAATGACCTTGCAGCTTTCCACGCGCGAGGGAACACCGCTGTCCAAACCCAGGGCCAAATTCCTCAATACCGAGATTGCCAATGACCAGTACCTGTCGTGGGTGGCTACTTTCAAGAACCGATTGGCCGGGCTGGAGGGACGCAGTGACAAGGTCGAGGCGAAGTTCTTCGACCCGAACGGGCTCCAAATCGCCTCCAGCGACGCCTCCCGATTTGTCGGACCAGGGGAAAGGCAGGTTGATTTCAGCGGCGTGGCGCTGATGCCGTCTCTGACCGACCATCCGCTGGGCAATTATAAGGTCGGGCTTTATTCCGACGACCATCTCCTTGCCGAGCAGCAGTTTTCGATCGACCAGGACGTCAATGCGGAATTGAAAGCCAAGGCGGCGGCAGCAGCGGAGAAAGCCCGCGAGACCGCGGAGGAAGAGGCGCGCAAAGCCGAGGCGGAGCGCCTGGCCAGAATAGCCCTGCTCCGTCAACATCCACTGGAACTGCTTTCTATCCAATTTCGCAATACCACCAAGAGCGGTACCGCACTGTCAGGTCCGACCCGGGATTTCGACGCATCCAAAGTTTTGTTCGTTGGCTGGAACGTCGATTTTAAGAACCGGTTGTACGGGGTGGACACGAATCAGTACCGGGTGGACGCCGCCTATATCGCGCCCGACGGTCACACGTTGGGCAGCGTCGACGACGTGCGGATGGTCCCGCAAAATGCCCGCACAGTCAGTTTCAGCGGGCGGATCGGCAATTCTTCTGGGAATGCATTTTTGCCCGGCGTTTACACCGTCAACTTTTATCTCAACGGCCAATACCTTGCGCAAAAACGGTTTCGTGTCGTCTCGACGACGGCCAGTCTCAGCCCCGGGATCGGTTTACCGGCAGCGCCCAGTTCCAGCGGTTACGGCGGCGCACCCACCAGCCTTGACTCACCCACGGTGGCCAAGGGAAGTATCGACGGCCTGGCCGGCAGCGACAATATTCCGATCGAATTGCGGTTGCGCCCGCAGCCCAATGGCTTTTTACATGGAGAATTGGTAATTCACGCGTCCGGTTACGGCCTGACACCGATCGACGGCTTCATCCGCGGCAATCACATCGAGTTCCAGGTTCCATATGGCGGCAGGGTGCTCTATTTCGAGGGTCAGCGGCGCAGCGATGACATGAGCGGCAGTTTCCAGTCAGAACCTCCTGGCGACCGGGGCAATTGGAGCGCGCGAGTGAACTGAAGGCTTGCCGTTCACGGCGCGGTTGGTCATTCTGTGACCTTGGGCATTCTGTCACATTTAGAACAGACACCGGCTTCCACCGCGAGTGAGCTTGCCCGGTTGCCAAGTAAAGATGGCGATTAACGTATCCCGCGAAAAGTTGTTGTTTTACGCTGCGGCCGGCGCCTTGGGCGGTCTGGCCGCATGGGCGGCTGCCGAGCCGTTTCTCGGAATCCGCTCGGTCTATTTGCGCGACGTGGTGCTGGGCGCGCTGATTGGCCTTTTTATCGGCGCGTTTCTCGCGGCGATCGAGGCCTTGAGCGTTGGCCAATGGCGTCAAGCGCTGCGCGGCGTCCGCAGCGGCGGCATCATCGGCGCAATCGGTGGCGCGGCGGGACTAATCGTGGCCGAAGTCACTTTCGACATACTGGGAGGTCTGTACGGCCGCGCGGTGGGATGGGCGGTGCTGGGAATCGCCGTCGGCCTTGGCGTCGGTACCGCATCACGTTCGACCGCCCGCCAGCGCAACGGCGCTTTGGGCGGGATTCTGGGCGGCGCTTTGGGCGGAGTCTGCTATCAGGTCCTGACTCTTACTTTTCCCCAGGCCTTCGGCCGCGCGATCGCAATCATTGTGCTGGGCGCTCTAATCGGATTCTTTATCGGCCTGGTCACCGAACTGCTCAAGCGCGGCTCTTTAATGGTAGTGCGCAGCGGCAGCCGCAATGCCCGTGAGGGCCGCGAATATGCTTTGGTCAAGCCGGTTACGGTTATTGGGCGGGCTGAGGAGAGCGACGTCGGCCTGTTCGGTGATCAGTCGGTCCTGCCCCAGCACGCGATTATACGCCGCGAGGGCAAGAATTTCTTCGTCAGTCCCACGGCAGGCGGTGTGGTGAGCGTGAACCGGGTTCCGGTCAACGGGCGGGCGCCGCTCAAAAACGGGGATCGTGTGGAGGTCGGCGCGACATTGTTTTTGTTCCGCGAGCGCACCCAGGCGCCGGGCAGCTAGGGAACGCAGGTGGCGGGGCGCAGTGGCACTGTCGCAGGTTGGTTGCTGGCTCTGGTGACCTCCGGAATCATCGCCGGCTGTTCCACGGTCAACAACACTTCCAACGTTGAATCCGAGTCAAACCAGAATCTGGTGTTTTACGCCGGCCTGGTAAAGGGCTTTGAGCATACTTATCCCCCCAGGCATATCCTGGTGTTGGCGGTCGCCGACGCCTGCGAAAATCACAGCGACGGTCCGGCTCCGGACGGCGCCATGGGTCAGCAGATTGGCGTGACGCTGGACTCGCGCGGCGAAAGGATACAGCGGCTTTACACTACCGATCTCGCGGGCACCGTGCAGAAGGCGCTGGTGCAGGCGGCGCAGGAGGCCGGCATGATTTCCACCGCGTCAGCCCAGACCCAATATGCGGCGCAGGACGTCAATGCGGATTATGTGCTGCAAAGCAGGGTCGTCAAATGTTGGGTGCGCAAACAACGCGTGATCGACAGCGACAGGAACGCCAGCTGGCAGACCATGGCAGATTTCGCGCTGGACGCGACCATCTACAAGCCGCCGTTTCACGTGCCGTTTTGGCAAGGCGTAAGCACCGAAATTTACAGCGATCCTCCGGATAATCCCGGCATGTTGGCCGAGGACGAGGCCAGCATCTATGACGAGCCGGGCGAAGTGCTGTCAGTGGCCTTTACCCGCAGCGTCGAGGGGCTGTTCAAGCGCAGCGATCTCCATTCGTTGATAGCCGAAGACCAGGCTCTGCGCCGTTAGTGCCCATAGCTGTGGCTTGCCCGGTACCCAGCGATCGAATATCCGTAACGTTAGTTCAACTTTAGCCACGGCGCCGGAGGGTCAATTGCAAGGGCCGGTGCGCGGAGGGATAAATGAAGTTTGGCCTGTTTTATGAGCATCAATTGCCCCGCCCGTGGGGACCTGACTCGGAATACAACCGCTTCCAGGAGGCGCTGGATCAGGTCGAATTGGCCGACAAGGTGGGCATTGATTACGTGTGGCTGGTCGAGCACCATTTCCTGGAGGAATATGCGCATTCCTCCGCGCCGGAGATATTTCTGGCCGGATGCAGCCAGCGCACCAGGCAGATCCGCCTGGGGCATGGGATCGTCGCGTTGCCCACTCCCTACAACCATCCGGCGCGCGTAGCCGAACGCATCGCCACGCTCGACCTGATCAGCAACGGTCGGGTCGAGTTCGGCACCGGCGAAACGTCAGCGGACGCCGAGCTGTTTGCTTTCCACGTTCCGCGTGAGGAAAAGCAGGCGATGTGGCTGGAGTCGCTCGAGGTCGTGACCCGGATGATGGTGGAAGAGCCCTTTCGCGGCCATGAAGGGAAGTACATCAATTTCCCGGTACGAAACATCATCCCCAAGCCGCGCCAGAAGCCCCATCCGCCCCTGTGGGTCGCATGCTCCCGCCTTGAAACGATCAAATTGGCGGCGCGGCTCGGGCTTGGCGCGTTGACCTTCGGCTTCGTGTCGCCCGAGGAGGCGCGGAGATGGTCGGACGAATACTACCGCGTGCTGGCGGAGGAATGCGAGCCCATTGGCGCCGCGATCAATCCCAATATTGCCTTCACAATGCTGTTCCTGTGCGGACGCGACAAACAGCGTGTTCAGCAGCTTGGTCCTGAACACTGCTTCTTCATGACCTACGCCTTCGGCCATCACTATCTTTACGGCGAGCACGAGCCGGGCAAGACCAGCGTATGGGAGAAGTACAAGAGCACACCTGGAGCAGGCGTCGGAATCGAAGGCACCAGCGGAGCGTGTTTCGGCACGCCCAAGGACGCGCGTGACGCCTTCCGTATCTGGGAAGACACCGGGATCGATCAGATCATGCTGCTGACGCAATGCGGTGGGATGCCGCACGAGGCGACCTGCGAATCGATCGAATTGCTCGGCACCGAGGTGATGCCTGAATTCCGCGAGCGCGAGGAGCGCAGGATGCGCGAAAAGGCCAAACGGATCGAGCCGATAATCGAGCGCGCGATGAAGCGCAAGCGCCAGCCGCACCTTCCGAAATCGATCGGCCCCACGGTAATCAAGGCCGTCGGCGGCTACGGCGGCATCATTCCCGGCGTAACGGATAAAAAGTAAGACAAAGAAGCGAGGGAAGATGAGTCAGGAGTGAGAGAAGAAAATTCGAGAAAAGAGAAACGAGTTCCCAAAGAGGTCGCGGATGATGCGTTGCTTTGCCCCGTTCCCTTTGGGAAACGGAGTTAGGTTCCGCCTCTATTTCTCTTTTCTCGTTTTTCTTTTCTCATCCCACTCTCAATACTCACCTCTCTTCCCTCTCCCTTTGCTATATGCCGGCCAGCTTCTTCGCGTACGATGTCACCGATTTGAAATCGTACTCACGATAGGCTTGCAGCTTTTCGGCTTCGAAGCCGCCTTCGGCGTGCACCGCAAGGACTTCCTGGTAGCCGCCGTAATCCGACGAAGTCAGATCCGAGATCAGGTTGATCAGACGCAGCCGCTGCTCTGCACCGAAGCCTTTTTTACCGCCCAGGTATTTCAGCACGTACTCGCGCGTGGCCTCGCTGGTAAGGTCCTCGGCCGAGGGCGCGGTGACCAGCAGTCCGCCTGCCAGGTCCTGAACGATTTGGACCGCCTGATGGTAGTTGTGGGCGAAATGGTATTTCGCGACATTGACCAGCAGGGTGTTGGGCACGGCGATGCCGTGCTCGATGGTGCAGGCAGCCGCCGCCTGTTCGATTAATCCGCGGACCGTGGTGTGATAGGCCGCCAGATGGGTCAGCTTGTCGCGCACGTGTCCGGCGGCGGAAATCCCGTTGGCTTCGGCGATCGCATGGCCCGCGCCGGCCAGCAGTTCCATCAGCGGCAGCTTGTAGGAGACCGCGGTAAAGCGATGGAAGCGGACAAAGCTCAGGGCCACGAAGACCGCGAACTCGGTCTCGCCCTGCAAAAAGATCCGCTCCTTCGGCACGAACACATCGTCGAAGACCGTCAGCGTTTCCATCATTTTGTGGCGCGCGCTGATCGGATGCTCGATGGGGTCCTTTTTCGCGCTGCCGTGCGGGCTGGCGATCAGTTTGAGTCCCGGCGTATTGACCGGAATCGCGAATGCCACCGCGTAGGCGCGGTCCTCGGGTCGCATCGCGCGCGTGGGGAGCACAATCACTTCGTTGGTGTTGGTTATCACCGACGTATGCACCTTGGCGCCGCGAACTACGATTCCGTCGGGGCGTTCCTCGACCATCCGGACGTAGTAATCGGGATGCTCCTGGGCGGCGGGTCCCAGCGAGCGGTCGCCCTTCACGTCGGTCTGTGCCACGGCCAGTGCCAGGTCGTTGTCTTGGCAGTAGGCGTGATACCGGGCGATGCGATCGCGATATTCGGGCTTGCCTTTGGCGGCCATTTCCGCGCCCAGCAGATGCAGCGCGTAGAGCGCGTCGGTGCCGATTTCCTTGATCAGGACCACCAGGGTGGCGGCTTCACGGGTGGAGGCCGCAATCAATTCGCTGCGCTTGAGGAGATCGGAGGAGTTGCGGGGCAAATGGTAATAACGGCTGTATGCCTTTCCGTCGGCATTGATGACAGCGAGTTCGCGAAAGCGCGGATCTTCCGCCATCCGGTAATCCAGAGCGGCGTGCTCGGTAGCCAGTCCAATTACCGGATGCGTGGTGACATCGGGAACCCTTTGGCCGCGAAAATACACGCTGCGTCCGTCACGTAGCGATTGCTTGTATTCTTCTGCAGTTCTGAGCGCCATTTGCGATGCTTTCTCCTCCCAACCAAGCGGAGTCAATCAGATGCCCCACCGCCGGATTCTGCCTGGACTATAGCTTATAGGCGCACTGTTCGGCGACCAAGGGCTGCAGCCCGGGGCTCATCCGCGCTCGCCCGTTGCGGAGCGCGGCAGGATTCGCGCCAGCAGCAGATTCAATTCCTGGATTCCGGATATCCACGCGAGCCCGAAGTATACCGCGCCGAAGGCTGGGATTACCGCAAGCGCGATCAGCTTGGGACCGTGACCGTGCAAATGAATCTTTATCGCGAAGCCGGCCGCCGCTGCCGCCAGTGCCATCGCCCACAGTTGGATCAGCAGCGTGCGCGGCAGCCCGCTCCTGCCGATCCGCCGGTTAAGCGCATGGCGCAGCAGTGAGAACTCGACCCATCCGGCAAGACCCGCCGACGCCGTCAGACCCGCCACACCCCAACGCCGGTCAATCCCCAGGACCTGCGGCAGGATCAGCGCGCAACAGTAGCCCAGAGCAATGGTTAGAGCGACGCGGATGACCGCAAACTTCAGCGGCGTGCGCGTGTCCCACAAGGCGTAAAACGCCGACGCATACAGACGGCCCATCGTGACCGCCAGCAGACCGACGGCGGAACCGGCCAGAATTCCCCACACATAGATCGCGTCGGCGCGGGTGAAGTGTCCTGACTGGAAGATCGCCCCGGCAATTACGTCGCCCAGGAACAGGAAGGCCGCGGCCGAGGGGATTACGAAAAATGCGATCTGACGCAGACCCACATTGAGCCGGCCGCGCAACAGACGCGAAATTTCCTCATGGCTGCCCGTCGCCCGCGACATCCCGGGCAATTCCGAAGCTGCCACCGACATGCCAAAAAGACTGACGGGCAGCAGGAAGAGGATCTGCGCATAGTTAAGGGCGGCCACCGCGCCGGCAGGCAGAAGGCTGGCAAGCAGGTTGTCGATGTAGGCGCTGATCTGGACGACGCCGCGTCCGGTAACGATCGGAACGAAGTTGTTGAGCACCGCGCGCAGCGCCTCGGCAGTGCGCCGAAAATTCACCCGCAGCAGGCCCGCCAGGCGGATTGCCTGCGGCAACTGCACGGCAACCTGAAGGCTGGAGCCGACCACCGAGCCCACGGCGGTCACAATCGCCAGGCGGTCCAGACTGCGGCGGGGCCCGTAAAAGAGCAGGAATCCGATGATCGCAAGGTTCCATGCCACCGGCGCCGTATAGGAGGCGAAGAATCGATGATGGCTGTTGAGAACGCCCAGGCACCATGCGGACATCACCAGCAGTCCGGCGCCGGGAAACAGGATCCGCACCAGCAGCGTGGTAAGCTCGCGCTTAGGACCCTTGAAGCCGGGCGCGATTGCGTCGATCAAGTAGGGCGCCGCCACCACGCCGATCAGCACCAGAACGGAAACGATCAGACTCAGAATCGCGCACAGAGTCCAGGCCAGGCGGTTGGCCTGTTCTTCGTCGCCGCCGCCCAGAATCCGGCTGTAAACCGGGATAAACGACGCCGACAGAACGCCCTCTCCAAACAGGTTCTGGAGGATGTTGGGGATACGGAAGGCGGCCTTGAAGGCGTCGGCAGCGTTGGAGTTGCCGAAGTAGTGGGCGAAAACGCTTTCGCGCACCAGCCCCGCGATACGGCTGAGCAGCATCCCGGAGGCGACCAGGCTCGCCATCTTGAAACCCGAGCGCGCCACAGCCGCATCCGTGCGCCCCACCGCCGCATCGGCGGCGTCAACCGCTCCCCCCGCCACTTCCCGTTCCACCTCGATGCTGTATCTCAAAGCAAATCACCCTCAGCGGTAAATCGAGTATAACTGGCACTAACACCGCGGTGTAGTGCATGGATGGCGCTGGCCGCTGTTCGGGCATAAATTACATCCGTGAGCTTCTCGCTCTACATTCATATTCCATATTGCGAGTCGAAATGCCCCTACTGCGACTTCAATTCCTACGCGGTTAAGGGATGGCCGGAAGCACAATACGTGGATGCCTTGGTGGCCGAACTGCGCGCGCGCGCGGAGCAGCCGCCATGGACAGGCAATCCGATTCGCACGGTCTTTTTTGGCGGCGGCACTCCTTCTTTATTCGCTCCAACCTCGCTCGGACGCGTGCTCGAGGAAGCCGGGCGGCTGTTCGGCCTCGAAGCGGGCGCGGAAATCACCGCCGAGGCCAATCCAGGTACCGTGGACTTGGCGAAGCTGCGCGAGATGCGCAGGTGCGGTGTTAATCGCATCAGCTTCGGCGCGCAGTCGTTCAATCCCGTTACGCTCCAATTCCTTGGCCGGATTCACAGCGCCGGGCAGACCGTGACCGCGGTCGAGCAGGCCCGCGCGGCCGGATTCAATCAGCTCAATCTCGACCTGATCTTCGCCGTTCCGGGCCAGACCCTCGACGATGTCGCCAACGATATCGCAGCGGCCGTCGCGCTTGGCCCCGATCACATCTCGGCCTACAACCTGACCTTCGAGGAAGGCACGGCGTTTGGCGCCGCGCTGAAGGCTGGCCGGATGCGTCAACTTCCCGACGAAAAACAGGCCGCGATGTACGCGATGGTTCGCAGCGAACTGCCGCGCCGCGGCTATGCGATGTACGAGATTTCCAATTACGCGCGTCCCGGCTGCGAAGCGCGGCACAACCTGACCTACTGGCGCGGCCAATGCTACCTGGGAATCGGCGCCGGCGCGCACAGCTACGCCGCCGACGGCAAAAGCGGCCGCCGATGGTGGAATCTGCGGCTGCCGGCAGCCTATATCGCGCAAGCGGCGGAGCGTGGCATCGCCGAGGCCGGAAGCGAAGCGCTGGATGAAATGGTTAGCACCTCGGAGTTCGCGTTCCTCAATCTGCGCCTGATCGACGGCCTTGAATTGCGCCGCTTCGGCGAGCGCTTCGGCGTGTCCTTCGAGGAGCGCTTCGGCGCGCAGCTAAAGCGCCTGGTCGAAGGCGGGCTGCTGCTGCGCGAGCACGGCCGCATCCGGCTGACCGATCGCGGTCTGGAGTTGGCCGACTCGGTTTTCGCCGAATTCCTCTAAGCAGCAGCCGGTAGCAGCACCAGCAAATCAAGGGTGCAGTGGGGTTCTAATCGGGTGCAAGCAACGCGCCGAGGTTCTCAAAGGCGATCTTAAGGACGAGATTTTTGCGGCGCACTTCGGCGACCTGATCGCGGGCAAGGCGCTAAAGGTTTACAGCGACGCGCGCGTCTTGTTTGAAAACACGCACCCGGCTCAGCAGCTCTGTCGCGTCGCTCAGGCCGTCTTCGGACGATTGGGGGATGCCAGGGAAGGCGGCGGCACCATCCGCCTCAGCGCTGCCGAGGAGGCTTGAGGGGCAAAATGGACCCGGTGGTTGGCGTGGCAGGCCCGCAATCAACTCTCATGTTGTTACGATTATGAGGGTGTGTTAATCCCTAAAGACTCGGGGCGTGGCGCAGCCTGGTAGCGCACCTGCCTTGGGAGCAGGGGGTCGGCCGTTCAAATCGGCTCGCCCCGATTTAGATTGCGCCAGTAGCTCAGGTGGACAGAGCAGCGGCCTTCTAAGCCGCGGGTCAGGGGTTCGAGTCCCTTCTGGCGCGCCATTGTTGGAAGCGGCGCGAGCCGGGATGCGGCAGCGATACGGCGGTGAGTGTAGCTCAGTTGGCAGAGCACCGGATTGTGGCTCCGGTGGTCGAGGGTTCAAGTCCCTTCACTCACCCCACCCATACAAGCGGGCCGGCTTCGTTGGCAATGGCATCCTTCAGTGGGCCGTTAGCTCAGTTGGTAGAGCAGCTGACTCTTAATCAGCGGGTCCGGAGTTCGAGTCTCCGACGGCCCACCAAAAAATCCCAGAGAAACAAAGATTTTTTCTGAGAGAAACGCGGACATCGCGGCACCAACTGACCGGATTGTCCGCATTTGTCAACGGCGGCAGCGACTTGGCCGCGCGGCGGCAGGGTCGATTTTTTCGAACAGCCGCCTGGCGGTTTTGAACCTCGGGCCGGTGAGCAATGAACGGACCTGGCGGCGCAACTGCCGCCCGGACTTTTGCCTCCCTCGCGCGGTATGGCGGCTTAAAAATTGTTTGACCTTTGCGCTAAATCGCGATTCAGTCTGGCTGCAAGCGATGAGCGATCGGAGGCAAGCACAATGAGCCGATTAGAGCAATATCAAAACCGCTACCAGCACGCCCGCCTGGAGCGGCGCGAGGGCATCCTGCAGGTCACCTTCCATACCGGCGGCAAGGAAATGGTCTGGGCCCCCGGGCCGCATACGGAATATGGCGAATTGTTCACCGACATCGCGCGCGACCCGGAGAACAAAACCGTGATCCTCACCGGCACGGGCGGGGCGTTTTGCGCCGAGATGGACACCGCCGCTTTCGGCCGCACTACCGCCGAAAGCTGGGACCGGATTTTATTCGAGGGCAAACACCTGCTGATGGACCTGCTCGATATCGAGGTGCCGATAATCGCCGCGGTCAACGGTCCCGCCTATATCCACGCCGAACTGGCCGTGCTCAGCGACGTCGTGCTGGCCAGCGACGATGCAGCTTTTGCCGACCTGGCCCACTACCCGGGCGGCGCCGTTCCCGGCGACGGCGTGCACGTCGTCTGGCCGTTAATCCTGGGCTACAACCGCGGGCGCTATTTCCTGCTGACCGGCCAGAGAATCTCCGCCCAGGATGCGCTCGCGCTTGGAATCGTCAGCGAAGTATTGCCGCGTGACCAACTGATGGCGCGAGCGTGGGAGCTGGCCCGCCAGATCAGCAGCAAGCCGCCGCTGGCGGTCCGCTACGCCCGCACCGCGCTTACTCAGCATCTCAAACGCCTGATGCTCGACAACCTCACGCCCGGGCTGACGCTGGAAGGGCTGGCGATCATCGATTCGGTTAACCGGCGCTAGAGAGGGCTCAGAGAAACGAGCAAAGCGAAGTAAGAACAGCGAGAAAAAAGCAAAACGCGCCGGTCCCGTCTCCCGGCATTTCGCTTTTGCGATCGGGGCCTCGGTGCGCGGCGGTGTTTTCGTGATTGAAGACATCCAGTTCGATCGCGCGACGAAATCGATCTGCAAAATCGTTTCGCCGGTCAGGTCCGGCTGTGCTTGGTTTGCTACTGTTAGCGCCGTTGGTTCGCGCTCAAACCAACCTGCTTTGCAATCCCGACTTGAGCGCCGACGACCGCTCGCCCCGATGCTGGAGCCATGATCGGTAAACGCAGCCCGCGGGCGACGCGATCACAGCCGCCAATGGATGGTTATTGCGCCAACCCCGCGTCTTGAGACAATCGCACTCCAATTTGGGTCGCGCCCGGCGCAGACGCAGCATAGTTCTCGGTTGCTGACCGGTGCCCTGGCAAGAACAACGTCCGCAATCGTGGACTGTTGTGCCGGACAAAACTCGACCCCGCCTCACCTCGCCAGCATACTGAACTCCGTCGCGGGTTTTTCATAATCGAAGCAGGCTGCGTCAGTCTCCGGCCACCATTTGTTCCGCAATCGGGTTGCAGCAAACACCCGTCGCGTGGGGTGGGTGGCGCGGGATTTCGAGAAGCATGGTTGGGGAGCAGATTTTATGCTTGAAACTCGATTTGGTTTCATGAGGATACCGGGATTGGTGGTCCTTCTGGCGCTGGTGATGCTTGCGCTTCATGGTTGTGAGCAGTTGTCCGATCGTCCGGAGTTGTCTCCCAATCGATGGGCGCCGCGCAACGAGGACCGACAGTGGAACCCCGCGCCGTCAACCGTGGGCGCCAACCCTGAAGCCGGAGCGCAGGAGTTTGCGCCCGTCGCGATCGAGAGGGCAAGGGAGTACGACCTGCCGGCTCTGGTCGATATCGCTCTGGCCAACAACCCTGCCACGCAACGGGCATGGAGCAGCGCGCGTCTGGCGGCGGCGCAATACGGCGCGGCCCAGACCCCCTATTATCCGCAAGTCGGATTCAGTTCCGACAATGGGTATGAACGTACGCTTTTCCAACTGCCAGGCGGCTATGGCGTGATCAAGCAATGGCAGGCGGACCCGCTCCTATCAATGACCTGGACCTTGCTTGACTTCGGCCGGCGTGAGTCCGCGTCGGAGAGCGCACGGCAGCGGCTGTTGGCGGCCAATCTGGTCTTCAATCGTTCGCTCCAGGAGGTGGTGTTCAACGTCGAGACGGCATTCTATTCGCTCGATGCCGCCAAGGCCGGGGTGATTGCAGCCCAGCAGAACCTGAGGCTTGCCCAGACCGATTTCGACGCGGTCAAGCAGCGTGTAAACTTGGGACTTGCGACCCAGCCCGAACTGCTGCTCGCGAAGGAGACTGTCGCGCAGTCGCGGTTCGAATTGGCCAATGCTAAGTTGATGGTTCACGATGCCGAAGCGCAAATGGCGATCGCGCTTGGAGTTTCCGCGGACCCTCCGGTCAGGATCGTAGGGCTGGAGGGTCAAGCCATGCCCCGGGAGTTGAATCGATCGATCGAGGAATTGATCGGGCAGGCCCGGCGCCAGCGGCCCGACCTGGCTGCGCGAGTCGCCAGCCTCCACGCCAGCGAGGCCGATATCAGCTATGCGCGATCGCAGTTTTTCCCGGTCATCGGACTAACCACCGGCTATGGCGAGGATGTTTGGGATTTCACCTTCCGCGGTCCGCCGACCGTGAAGCTCGGCCAACCGCAATATTCCGCTTTGTTGACCCTGAAATGGGATCTGTTCACGGGGTTCAAACGGCTCAACGACCTGCGCTCCGCGCAGGACAGCCGCGATGCCGCGCGCGCCGATCTGAGGACAGCGCAAATCGAGGTTGTCGCCGAAATGTGGCGGGCTTACTTCGAGCTTCAGTCCTCGCGCAGCAAATACGAATACGCGCACAGCCTGCTTGAGGCCACCCAGGAATCATACGACGCCAATTTCCAGACCTACCAGCAGGGACTCAGCACCATCGTCGAACTCCTGACCGCGGAGCGCGACCTCGCCAATGCCCGCTACACGTTAATCGCGAGCAAGGCGCAACTGCTGACTTCCTATGCTGCGGTGATCTACGCCGCCGGAGCCATGCGATCGAGGTAATGGTGAGTGCGGCCGTGAGTATACGTCGATGGTGGGCGACGGTGCCGGTTGCGCTTGCGGGATGCGATCCGGTGGTCAATGTGGCAGGCGCCAATTTCCCGGCGTGGCTGTTTTGCGCGATCGTGGGCATCGTGATGGCCGCCATCTTGCGCCCGGTGTTCGTATGGAGCCGACTCGAACCCCATCTGGGACCGCTGATTGTGATCTACCCCTGTCTCGCGGTGTTGCTCGCCTGCACCGTTTACCTGGTCTTTTTTAATCGAATCTGAGAGGCCCCGGTGTTGGACCCCCAGCAGCCGAGCCAAACCCCGACGGAGCATCCGGCCCTTGCACGGCGCGATGCAATTGCCGAGCTCGATCGCACGTCAGCGAACCTGGAAGCCAAGGTCTCCGATTCGCCGGTTCTCCATCTGATCGGACGCGCCATTGGAATATTCATCGTGGCCGCAGCGGTCGCAGTCGCCATCCATGTAATCCGGCTCTACTACATTTACCCGCGTACTGACGACGCGTACGTGCGGGCCAACGTTGTGGGTATTGCGGCGCACGTCAGCGGTCCGATCGTGCAAATGCCGATTGTGGACAATCAGCACGTCAAGCCCGGACAGTTGCTGTTCGTCGTCGATCCCCGCCCTTACCGCTCGGCGGTGGATCGGGCTGAGGCTGAACTGGCGCTCACCAATCTCCAGATTCGTGCGCTGGAAGACGTTATCCGCTCTGCCGGCGCGCGGACCGCGCAACTGAAGGCGCAGCTCGCATACGACCAGCAGTATCTCCAACGCATCGAGCCGCTGCTCAAGCGTCATTTCGTCACCGCCAATGATGTCTTCAACGCGCGCAGCCGGGTCGAGGCGGACCAGGCCGCGGTTGCGGGGGCGCAAAGTGAAGTTTCCAAGGCCCGCAACGACCTCGGCCGCTACGGGAACATCAACGCGCGCCTCAAAGCCGCCCAAGCCGCGCTGTACGACGCGAAACTCAACCTCCAGTACTGCTACGTGCGCGCGCCGTTCGACGCCTATGTGACCAATCTCAACATCACCGTCGGCCAGTATGCCAACGAGGGGCGCGAGGTGTTGAGCCTGGTCGACAATCGGACCTGGTACGTGATGGCTAATTTCCGCGAGAACTTCCTTGGCCACATTCGGCCGGGGATGGCCGCGCAGGTGTTCTTGTTGAGCTACCCGAACAAGAGATTTCGCGGAGTTGTGCAGGGTGTCGGCTGGGCGCTGTATCAGAACAACGGCGCGACCATCCAGGGACTGCCGCAAGTCGAGCCGACGCTTAACTGGGTGCGGCTTTCGCAACGGTTTCCGGTACGCGTGATCCTCGAAGACAGGAATGATCCTGCATTTCCTTTCCGCATGGGCGCGACCGCCGTGGTCACGATTCAGGGCGATCATTGAGCGGCGGGACGATCAGCGTTGTCAGGCCGGAGCTGCGCGCGCCGGGGCTCTATAGATGGGTGGATTGGCTCGGCGCTCTGCTGGCGCGCGAGCTCGCCCCAAGCCCGCGCAAATTGCGCCTCGCCCTTCGCATCGCGACAATCGGAACCGTCGGCGCTGGCCTGGTTTCGATTTGCCACGTCAACAACGATCTTGGAACATATCTGGTCTGGCTCCTGGTCGGCGCGGGACCGATGCTAACCGTTCGCAAGGCCAGTTTATTGCTGGTTCTGGAAGCAGTCGCCCTTGCCGCATCGGTGGTGATGGCGCGCGCCCTGGCCGAAACGCCCTGGCTGATGCTTTGTTTCGTCTTCTTTCTATTTTCGTCGACCACCTACATTGGGAATAGATTGAAGCTCGGCGCCGCGCTGCTGCTGGTCCAGGTGGTGTCGTTCGATCTTTACTTCGGGGTGTTATTTTCGCCCGGATCAATCGGATGGGCCGCGGCTGGTGCGTTTGGCGGGAGTGTTATCGCGGTTGGCCTGATGGTTCTCTTCGACAATGTTTTCTGGCCCGAGTATGGCGAAGCGCTTCTGCTGGAGGCGCTCGCGGCCAGCATCTCACGCACCCGCTTGCGCCTGACGGGGGCCGCGAACTTCTACCTGCGCCGCCGTGGAGCGGCACGGCCCGCGGTGCCGCCGCCCACTTCCGACCTTCCCACGCATATTGCACTGCTCGATCAGGCAGTCGCTGAGGGAATCGATCCGCATCGGCATGCCATACTGCTTGCCGCGATCACACGCATCGCTCGCATCTCGCTTGAAGTGGACCGCTTGATGATTGCGGCGCGCGAGAGCGTTGGCAGTGAGATGCAGGCTCTACTAGGAGTCGAGATTCAAGCCGCAGTCGATGCAATTGCGCGTGTATTGGATGAGATCGCCCGCGAAATTCAAGTGAACATTCCTGTCGGTGCGGACAATCCTCCTCCCCCGTCGCGAACGCGGGCGCGTATGGCGATGGACGCCCTGAACGAGCGCACCAGCGAGGTCAGACCGGTTTACATCGCGCGGGCCACTTCCGCGGAACTCGAGCATTTTGCTGCCTTCACCGATTCGCTGTCCGCGCTTACCAGCCATATCGAACGCCTGCTCGACGAGCCGCCGCGGACAAGGGCCGCAGCGCGTGTGGCATCAACTCAGCCGCAAAAGACGGCGGCGGCCAATCCCGCCCTGACGCGCTATTCTCTGAAGGTAGGCCTTTGCGCCGTAATCGGATACGTGATCGGCGTGTTTGCGCAGCGGGCCGATCTATCCACGATTCTGACCACGGTTTTGATAACCGCGCTTCCGACGTATGGTGCGGCATTCCGCAAGATGGTTCTGCGCATCGTCGGCTCGGTGCTCGGGGGAGCGATTTCGCTTCTCGCCATTATTATTGTATCGCCGAATTTCGCGACGCTGCCCGCCTATATGATCGCGACTTTCGTGGTCTTCTACATTTCGGCCTATGGTTCGCTAAGCAGCGGCCGGGTCGCCTATGCGGGCAAGCAAATCGGCACGACCTTCGCGCTCGTGTTCGCTGGCCTGACGCCCTCCGTTGATATCTACGGTCCGCTCTGGCGCATTTGGGGGATCCTTTTGGGGACGTTCGTCGTGGCCGTAATCGCGCTGATCCTGTGGCCGGAGTATGCGGGTGATTCGCTGCTCCCTCGCCTGCGCCGAGTGATCGCCGATACGCTGGCGCTTGCTCCTGGCGGATCCGGCGCTATCAGCGAGGACGCGATTGGCAATATCAATTCAGATACGATGCAAGTTCTCGCCCAGATGCTGGAAGTCGCCGACGACGCTCAGCTGGAGGGCCGCGCCAGCGCCGTCGATCACAACGCCATCATCGAGGCGGCCGGCACCCTACGCCGCATCGCCAACCGGCTCGCATCCATTTCCGCCTCGCGCCTGGAAGTACCCACGCCCCAACTGGACGCAATCACGGAGTCGGCGCGTGCGGCGGTGCTCGACGAGATCCGCCATCAGCTTAAGGCGTGGCTGGATTTTTTCGGTGGTCCCAGAAATCAATCATTGAGCGCGCCAACGGCGCGCGCGCTGGCGCGAGGCCTGTTGTCAAGGCCGATTGACGAGCCTTTCACCGAGTTCGTATCGCGGATCGAGGAGCATGAGTACGGCCGCATCGCCAATTGGGCTGTGGAACAGCGCCGGGCGATCCTGGCCGAAAGCAACTCGTTGCGGCGGATTGCGGTGTTGTTGCCGCAATTGAACCTGTGGCTGGCAAGAATTCCCGGCAGACTTTGACAGCTTGAGGCGGCAAGGGCCGTCATTTAATCTCAAAGCGAGAATCTCTTCGCAAGCTAATGATTGCGAAACACAGATGGCCTCGCTGCGCCTCATCGATGTATTCGGAAAAAGTTTTTCATTCCCAGCGGATACCCTGGTTCAGCGCTGATGGCCGGCGTAGGCCAGCCGCGCCGCCTCATTTTAGCTGACCGGCCGCTACCTGAACGAACGGTAAAACGCGCGGATGTCGTTGACCAACTGCTGCGGCTCCTCGCTGGGCGCGAAATGCCCACCCGCGGTCATCGGCGTCCAGCGTTTGAGATTGAAGTAACGCTCTGCCCATTTGCGCGGCGGAATAAACAACTCGCGCGGGAAAATGCCCAACGCGGTTGGAGCCTCGACCACCGGCATGCGGGAATGCTCCGGCGTCCAGGGATGGTGCGCCGCCTCATAGTAATAGCGCACCGAGGTGACAAAGCAGTCCGTCACCCAGTACAACATTATATTTGTCAGCAATTCATCATTTGGGAATCGCCGTTCGACGTCGCCCCCGCAGTCGCTCCAGTTGCGCCGCCGCTCCAGGATCCAGGCGCACAGCCCAACCGGTGAATCGTGCATCGCATAGGCCAGCGTCTGCGGATCGGTCGTCTGCACCGTAACATGGCTGGTGATGAACGGCGTCACTTCCTTCGAGCGCGCCAGCGCCGCCTGCTCATCGGGGCCATATTCATCGGCTTTGATTGCGCGGCGGCCAAAAAAATCCATCGGCACCGCAAGGCTGAGATATATCCCGATCAGATGCTGCGGATACTTGTGGCCGAGTTGCTCGGTGATAAACGCTCCCCAGTCTCCGCCTTCCGCAGCAAACTTCCTGTACCCGAGCACCTCCTGCATCAGGACCAGCCAGAGATCGGCGGTGCGCCAGCAGTTGATCCCCGTTTTGGTCAGCGGCGTCGAGAAGCAAAACCCCGGCAGCGACGGCACCACCACGTCGAAGGCATCGTTCGCATCGCCGCCGAACGAGGCGGGGTCGGCAAGCGGACGAATCACCTTGTGCAGGTCCCAGAATGTCCACGGCCATCCGTGACTCAGAATCAACGGGATCGGATTGGGTCCTTTGCCGCGCTCATGAATATAATGGATGGGAACGTCATCAATCGTAACTTTGTAATGCGAGAAGCTATTGATCTCCCGCTCGTGCTTGCGCCAGTCGTATTGATGAATCCAGTAGTCGACGAGTTCCTGGAGGTATTCGCGGTTGGTCCCGTAGGCCCAATTGCCGTTGCCAAAATCCGCCGGCCAGTGTGCGCGCGTCAGACGATCGCGCAAGTCCTGCAGCACCTGATCCGATATCGCGACTCGGAATGGCTCCGTGCGCATGTTGTGCTCCTTTGTGCGGACCGGGGGCTCGACGCAACCCCTCAGGCATAACGCGGCAGCAGTTGTTTGCCGATGGTGGTGATTTGACGCCGGAGTTCCTCCTTGGGCAGGAGCCCTTGGTCGCCCTGCACTATGAACCATTCGGGATGGATATTTTCGACCATCGCGTCGATCTGGCGCCGAACGCTGTCAACGGTCCCGAGATAGGTGAATCCGCAGCGGTGCTGGCGTTCGATCGTCACTTCTGACACCGGCAGCATCACCTTGCCTGACGGGTAGCGCGCCTCGTCCTCAGGCAGACGCCATGCTTCGGAAAAGCCGAAGTAGTGCCAGAATCTTGGGAACACCACTCCGCCGACGCCGGCCTCGGCGAGGTCGAATGCTCGCTGCTCGCTATCCGCCACATAGACGTTATGGAATACGCCGATACTCTCGCCCAGGTTGAGATTACGGCCGATGTTACGTGATTCCTCGCGGTAGGCCTCGGCAAATTTCCTCACCACGGGCGGCTGCGGCAGCAGGATCGTGGGGATGATCTGCTCGCGCGCGCACCATCGTATGGTCTCCTCGCTGACCGAGAAGGCCTGGAACAGGAGAGGATGAGGCCGCTGGTAGGGTTTCGGCACCACGTTGATCTTCTGGATCCGCCCGGCCTCGTCCACTTCGCCAGGGAAGCCGTACTGACGCGTCCACTCGTGCGCCGGCCATGGCGTACCTTCCTGCGGATAGGGGTATTCGTAGTACTTGCCTTTGAAACGGAACGGCTCGTCGCCCCAGGCGAGTTTAAGGAATCGAAAAACTTCCTCGAAAGCTTCGCGGTTGATGCGGTCGGTCTCGCTTTTGTCGCTGCTGGTAGCGCCGACATGGATTTTTTGCGCCATCTGGTTCAGCCAGCGGGACTGGTAGCCGCGCGCGAAGCCGACAAACGTGCGTCCTTTGGTCAGCTGGTCGAGCCAGGCGATTTCCAGCGCGAGGCGCAGCGGGTTCCATCCGGGCAGCACGTAGCCGATGGGGCCGACCTTGATGCGTTTGGTGTGATGGATCACGTGCTGAGTGAGCACCGGCAAACTGCCGATCTCGATTCCTTCGCTGTGCAGGTGATGCTCAGGAAAGCTGACCGCTTCGAACCCGACGTCTTCGGCCAACTGCGATAATTCCACAACCTCATCAATCATCTGCTGCCAGCGTTCAGGGTGGCTCGCGATGGGGCGCAGCGTCCTGCGTTCCTCCAGCGTCGCCGGCAGCGTCGGCATGAAAAAATACATGAACTTCATCTGGTTCTCCTTTGCGGCTGTTTAATAGGCTACTTGTTCTCCCGATGCAAAGTGAGCCTATCGACCGGAGCGAACCGAATCAGGGTTTTCTTGCGCCACCCTTTCCTGCGGCCGGCTGCGGCTGGTGAACCCGGGATTACCGAGGTTATATACCGACGCTGGTAACCTTCGACAAATCCGGACGCCTGGTTTACGATCACGCGTGAGAGACCGCGGTGAAACAGGTAGATAATTCGCGCGTGCAACGACCGATAGATTCAGCGTTGAGCCGGGAGTGACTGCAAGATGCCTGCGAGAGCCCCCAGCGATCGGCCTAACGGCGTTTCGGACGTCGAGCGCACCCAGGCAAATAATATCGAACCAGAAGCGGGGCCAAACGGCGGTACGGAGCCGGTGCCAGTGGCTTCAGGCAAAGGGCGTAGCCGTCAACCACTACTCATTCGTATCGCCCACTGGCTGAACGTACCTTTGCTGATTCTGATGGCCGGCAGCGGCCTGCAAATCTTCGCCGCTTATCCGTCGCTCGGACCACAGGGAAGGCAATACACGTGGTATCCGTTTCAGGGGACGCCGCCGCCGCAATGGCTGAGAATTGGCGGATGGCTGGCGGGAGCGCGTCATTGGCATTTCGCAATCGCGTGGTTCTTTGTTCTCAATGGTCTGATCTATCTGATTTATTTCGCCGCCAGCGGCGAATGGCGCCGGCGCTTGTTCCAGCCCGGCCGTGACACCCGCCATGCGATTGCGCAATTCGCCTATTACCTGCGAATTCGGCGCACGCCGCCTCCTCCTGATTTCTACAACGGCCTGCAACGGCTTGCGTACACTTGCGCAATTATATTTGGCCTGATCATGGTTCTGTCGGGGCTCGCCCTATACAAACCCGTGCAATTGCATTGGCTCACGCTGTTGTTCGGCGGCTACGACGGCGCTCGCCTGGTCCATCTGGCCGTGCTCTGCCTGCTGGCTCTGTTCGTCGCATCGCATCTGGTTTTGGTCGCCCTCCATCCCCGGGAATTCGTGTACATGATCACGGGAGGGAGACATGAGTAACCTGCTGACAAGGCGAAAATTCCTCATCAGCGTGGCGGCGGCCTCGCTGGCGGCCGGATGTGACCGCTTCCATCCCGTGGCCGGTTTTCTGCGCGGAATGCAGGACTGGAATGAAAAATTCGAAGCCGCGCTCTTCTCGCCCGGGCGCCTGGCGCCGGAATTACCGGCATCCGCGGCGACTCCCGAGGATGCGATTCCGACCTACTTCATTTCTGACTCGATGCCGGTGGCGCCGGTCCACTGGTCGCTTAAGGTCGGCGGGATGGTTGCTCGGCCCATGTCGCTTTCGCTGGAGCAATTGCAGAAGTTGCCGCGCACCGAAATGCGCGTGCAGCATCATTGTGTCGAAGGATGGTCGGCGGTCGCGTCATGGTACGGAGTTCGCGTAAGCGATATCGCCGCGCTCGCCGGGCTCGATCGAGGCGTCAAATACGTGGAGTTTCGATCCTTCGACTCGAACTACTGGTCCTCGTGGGATCTGGGCAGCGCCCTGCATCCGCAGACGTTGCTCGCGTACGGAATGAACGGCCATCCGCTGGGGCCCGACCATGGCGCGCCGCTGCGCCTGTATTCCGCGGTTAAGCTCGGTTACAAGATGGTAAAGTATTTGACCGAGGTCAATTTTTTGCCGGACAACACCGGCGGCTATTGGGAAAATCAAGGCTACGACTGGTTCGCCGGAGTCTAGCAGATCGAGCGGTTTTCCCTCCTCTTACGAAGTTGCACCGCGACCGCCTGATTGGAGGCGCGCTCCCACGGACTATTTCACCATCGCCGTCCTTGTTGCGCCCGCCTGGAATTCGCGCCGGTCATCGTCTTTCTCGCCTCCGACGACGCCGCGTGGCTGACCGGCGAGGGCATCAACGCTTGCGGCGGCCTGCGCTGAGGAGGCGCTATTTCCAACGCGGCCGCTGGCGCAAAACCTGGGTAAGACGTGGACATTTGACTGCCGCCGATGTACCGAATCTCGATAAAGGCGAGGAGGATCTCTTCATGGCAGGAGAGTACAAACTGATTGATACGGTGGCCTATCCGCCGTCGATGAAAATACCGGCCGATCCGTTCGTCACCAAAGTGTTCGGCGAGAAAAGATTCCAGGGAGCGACGCTCGAGCAGATGGTGGCTGAGATGGATCGGTGCTCGATCCAGGCGTCGATCATCACCGTCAACACTCCGCCGGGACCGTTTTATCCTTATCGCGTCGGCCAGAAAACCGACGAAGCGGCGTTCGACAATGTGTGCAAGGAAGTGGCCGGGATGATGTCCAAATACCCGGGGCGCTTCTTCGGCGCCGTCGCGATCGATCCCACCGGTATGATGAAGTCGGTGCGCCAGCTCGAACGCGCGATTCGCGATTACAACTTCAGCGTATGCTTCATCCTGCCGGCGCGGGTCGGTCTGCCGCCCAATCACGCCTGCTATTTTCCGATCTATGCGAAGTGCGTGGAATTGGGCGTCCCGGTCAGGATGAATGTCGGGCTTCCAGCCTTCCAGGGGGCCGGTTGGGTGCAGCATCCGATGCATCTGGACGAGGTGTTGCTGGCGTTTCCGGAGCTGACGGTGGTGGGCGCGCACGTCGGCCATCCGTGGCATGTGGAGTGCATCGCCCTGCTGCAGAAATATCCGAACTTTTACCTGCTCACCTCAGGATGGGTGCCGAAACGGGTTCCCCAGGAATTGTGGCAGTTCGCCAATTCGCGCGGCGCCAAAAAACTCATGTGGGCCAGTGATTATCCGCTGCTGCCCATGGATCGCTGCGCCCGGGAAGCCTGGGAGGTTCCACTCAAGGAAGAAGTCAAGCGCCGTTATCTGCGCGACAACGCGATCGAGACCTTCAAGCTCAGGTTGCAGAGCTGACCGCGGCGGGCATCGACCGCGACGGCGGCGAGCGAACCGCCGCTGAGGTCAAAGCTGAAGGCGGCGCGGCGATCTTTGCTCGCACCGATACCTGTCGCGAGGTAGCGGACGGCACGGTCAGAGCCGGCCAATCCCGTGACGCCAGATTTGCGCAATTGTTGACCTTGTGCGAGAGCCCGCGTCCCAAAACACCCGGTTATTTCAGTGCGGGCTTGACCAGTCCGAATTCGATCATCGTGCGCCCGGTTTCGAACAGCGTGTCGTCCACTGGATGCGTTTTGAGCCCGAGCTCTGTGCGCGCGCGATCGCAGTAAGCACGAGGCCCGTCAAATGGACCGCCGAACCGGGTGACGATCTCAGCATATTCTTTGGGCGGACCCCCGACATTGATCTGCGGGAACAGACGCGCCAAATGCGTTTGCAGTTCCTCCACGTTGAGCTCGCCGGCGCGATCCGAGGCAGTCAATTGATAGCGGCTGCCGTTTTCGCAGTTGTCACTCTCGACGATCAGAGCATGCGCTTGTGCCACGTCGCGCACGTCCACGATGTTCCAAAGGTATTGCCAGCCACGCGTGCACGGTTGCCCCGCCAGCATTTTGCCGACGATGTATTGCCACGAACCCGCCAGCCCATTAGCCGCAGAGAGCAGCGGGCCCAGAACCACGCTCGGACACACCGATATGACGTCGAACCGGCCATCCTCGGCCGCCATCCGGAATGCCATCCGCTCGCTCGCAACCTTGCCCATCGCATACGCGATGCCGGGCTTGCGGTCGATATTGTCGGGAGTCCAGGCCGGATCTCCAAGCCGGTTGTCGGAGGCCCAGTCCTGCTCAGTGAAGACGTATCCGGGCGCTTCGGGATGGTTGATAGCCGCAAAGGAACTGGTGTAAACAACGCGCTTTACATTGCCGGATTTCTTTACGGAGTTGATAACGTTTCCAGTTCCGTTTACTGCACCGTCGTACACCTGCCGGGGTCCATTGGTCCCGCGGTATCCCAATGGGGCACCCACATGAAGTACGGCGGCACATTCAGTGAAGGTTTCGTCGTAGTCGCCTTCCCGAAACAGATTTGCGGTCCTGAGTTCAACGCGTCCAGGATAACCCCCCTGGTTCAGGCCAATGAGACAACTGGTCTTGCGCGGGTTGCTTGAGTCGGTAACGCAGGCGCGCACTGTGTATCCCCGCTTCACCAGAGCAAGTACCACGTGAGATCCCACGTAACCCGAGGCGCCGGTGACGGCAACCGGACCGTCTGCTGGTGTAACCCGAGGCATTTTTGAGCGATCCTTGCGATCACGCAGTATAACGGTCAGGGCTTGCTGAAGCACGGATCGATTCGATCGCCCACGAAGCTGGTATTTAAAGAATGGCTGCGTCCGTCAAAAAGTTGCGATTCCTGGTTCGCTGGGCAGCGCGGTTGCGCGTTTGCCGCTGCGCACGAAGCCTGAGATAAAGTAAAGCACTCGCAGCGGACGCTTATGACGAGGAGGAACGATGGACCCATTACAGCGGCTGGTTGACCTTGAGGAATTGAGAAACCTGAAGGCAAGCTACTTCTATTACCTTGACACCAAGGACTGGGAGTCGTGGTTGAATCTGTTCACTCGCGATGCGACCTTGCAGTGGGACAATGCGCCTTCGATCGGCGGACGCGATGGCCAAGCCAGCCAGAAGTACGTCGGGATCGATCAGATCCGGGAACACGTGGCCTATGGGATTTTGCATCCGGCGCAAACCGTCCATCAGGGACACACTCCGATACTGGAGCTCACGTCGGAGAACACGGCAACCGGAATTTGGGCTATGGAGGACATCGTCACTTCCGCCAATCGGGTGCTCCACGCTTTTGGGCATTATCGGGAGACCTATCGGAAAGTGGATGGGAAGTGGAAGATCGCTTCGCTTTACTTGACAAGGCTGCGCGTAACCACGACACATTCATGAGAGGTTCTGGCAGGCGCGGGCCGCCGCGCCCGCCGCCCCGGAGTCTGCATCGGCAAAATGGGCGGGGCCGCTCGCCCTACCTTTCGGGACGGGGGAATTTATGGAATTCGGTCTGCATTTTGAAATGGAAATGCCGCGGCCGTGGAACGAGCGCAGCGAATACAATATCTACTGGCAGGCGCTGGAGCAGATCGAACTCGGCGATCGGCTGGGCTTCGATTTCGTGTGGGAAGTCGAGCATCATTTTCTGGAGGAATATTCGCACAGCTCCGCCCCTGAGGTGTTCTTCGGCGCCGTCAGCCAGCGCACCCAGAATATTCGCATTGCGCACGGCGTCCGGCTGCTGCCGTTTCAGTTCAATCATCCGATCAAGGTGGCGGAGCAGGCGGCCGTGCTCGACATCATGAGCAACGGCCGGGTCGAGTTCGGGCTGGGCCGCTCGACTACGGTGCAGGAACTCGACGGCTTCAGCGTCGATTACGAGCGCACCCGCGAGGAAGTTCGCGAGGCCACCGAAATAATCGTCAAGGCGTGGACCGAAGAAATCCTCGAATACGACGGCAAGCTGATGAAGATTCCGCCGCGACGCGTGGTCCCCAAGCCGATCCAGAAGCCTCATCCGCGGATGTGGATGGCGTGCGTGGCGCCCGACAGCTATGAACTGGCGGGTGACCGGGGATTGGGCGTGCTCAGCTTCAATTTCAATTTCGAAGTGCTGCAAAAAGCGCTGGCCAAATTCCGCAAAGCCTGCGCCCGGCGTTCCAATCAGATTCCCAAATTCGTCAACGAGATCTTTGCGACGATGGTTATCTGCCACGTGGTGGAGAAAAAGGCCGACGAGCGCGTTGGCCTGGACGGCGCCCGCTGGTTCATGCATTACGCGGCCGAACTGTTCAAACCGTTCGCCGCCAAGGGCCAACTCTACTCCTACGAATATATGCGCCACGCGATGGATCTGGACATGGATCCCAGGGACACGCCGGATGCGCAGCTCAAGGAGCATCCGCTGGTCGTGGTCGGTACGCCCGACGAAGTCAACCGCAAGCTGGAACGCCTCGAGAGCGCCGGAGTGGACCAGGTAATCTGCCTTAAGCAGGCTGGAGCAATCCCTCACGCCAATATAATGCGTTCGATGGAGCTGATGGGCCGCTACGTGCTGCCGCACTTCAAGGCCAAAGCGAAGAGCGTTTCGCAGCAGCGGTAACTGGTTGTTCCCGCGGCGAGGACATTTTTTAAATCCTAAATCCCCTCTTACCGAAATCCAGGCGGTGACGCCGCGCTGCCCGGCAGACCGATCACGAGTGCCGTGCGGCGTTGCGCCGCCCAGCTTTGTTTTTCCCGCGATCGTTGGTCGAGGTCGCGTAGATCTGCCCGTAGATCATTTCGATGGCGACAGGAGCCTTTCTCTACAAATTGTGTTCTTCGACGAACGGACCGGAGTAAATGGTCTTTCCCGTGAAGAACATCGGATTGGGGCAGGTGCACAGGTAGCGCACCACCTTGGCCGGAACGTCGGGCGATTGCGCCCGGCTGGTGTCGATCCCGCCCAGGCCCCGGCTTTCGACCTCGATGCGCTCGGTGAGCGCGAATCCCGGATCAACCAGGATTACCGCGATATTGTATTCCCTGACCTCTTTCACCAACCCCTGGGCGAACCGATGAAGCGCAGCCTTGGTGGTGGAGTACACAACGTTGACGGCGCCTTTGCCGGGCAGATTGGGCGATTCGGTTGAGACTACGGAAGATGTAAGACAGATGATCATGCCGCGGCGGCGCTCAATCATCTGCGGCAGCAGGGTCCTGCAGGCGATCACCGGCGAGAGCACATTGGCGGCCCATGTAGCCTGCCAGGTATCAGGCCTGATCTCCAGAAACATGCTGTAGTGCTGGTCGCTGCGATGGTGTGCGTTGTTCACCAGGATATCGACGCGACCGAAGCGCTCCAGCGCCGCGCGGCACATCCGTTCGGTTTGTTCCGCAACGGTGAGATCGCACCCAAGCGCCAGGGCCTGCGCGCCGCGCTTGCGCACCTCGGCGGCCGTCTCTTCGATGCTTCCCGGATAGGGTGCTCCACCTGGCTGCAGAGTGCGGGCGGCCAGCACGATGTCGGCTCCTTCTTCGGCCAGTTGGATCGCGATCCGCTTGCCGATCCCACGGCTCGCGCCGGTAACCAGCGCAACCTGTCCCTTGAGTTTCATTGTCCCTGCCTCGCCCGATTAGATTACAAACGGCAAAAGAAGCGGCGAGTCGGTAGCTGTAAAGCCTAGCCTGTCAACCGAGGACACCGCGCTCTTTGAGTTTGGCGATATCCTCCCAACTGCGGCCCGTTTCGAGCAGGATTTCCTCGGTATGCTGGCCCAGTTCAGGGGCCGCGGCGCGGATGTTCCAGGGCATTTCGCTGAAATCGATCGGCCCCGGCACGACTTCGACTTCGCCTTCGCTGGTGGGCATCCTGGTAAAGCATCCGGCGATGCGCATCTGCTCGTCCTTGAGCGCGCTGGGAAGGTCGTTGGCGGGCGTGTACCAGACATCCTCGCGATCGAAGATTGGCCCCCACTCCTCCAGGGTTTTGGTTTTAAAGATGTCGTCCAGAATCCTGATCAGCTCCACCGAATTCTTGCCGCGGTTTTCCAGGGAATTGAAACGAGGGTCGTCGAGCAGTTCCGGACGCCCAATCGCGCGCGTTGTGCCGGGCCAGAACCGGTCGCCTTGCAGACATAGCAGCCAGAACCATTTGCCGTCGCGGTCCTGGTAACAGTTGATCAAGGGATTGAACGAAGGCGAGCGGCCCTCCGCGCGCCGCTGCGGATATCCGAGCAGAGCCAGATTCATCGCGCTGCTGATCGCGTACGCCCCGGTGCGCAGCAGCGAGGCCAGCACGCGCTGGCCCTTGCCGGTGCTCGCGCGCCCGACCAGCGCGGCGCAGATACCGCCCGCCGCGGCCAGCGCGGTGTAATAGTCGCCGAAGGCGCCGCAACGCATCATGGGGAAATCGCCCGGCGGCAACAGCGCCGACCACACTGCCGCCCGCGCGTAGAACGCGCCGGCGTCGTAGCCTGCCCGATCGCGCCATTCGCCCCGGTCGCCGTAGCCGGTGACATGACAATAGATCAGGCGCGGATAGAGCGCGTGCAGGGTTTCGTAGTCGAGTCCCAGACGCTCGACCGCGCCGGGCCGCATGTTGGTCATAAAAACGTCGGCGGCGCCGATAAGCTCGCGCGCCAGTGCCCGGCCCTCTTCGATCTTGAGGTTCAGCACGATGTCGCGTTTGCCGCGATTGCTGACGCGGAAATTGGGATTGGTGATGTTTGCCGGCTGCACTCCTGGATGAACGTTCAGCGCCCGGTAGGGATCGCCCTCGGGTGACTCGATCTTGATGATGTCGGCGCCCCAGTCGGCCAGAATCCCGGTAACCATCGGCCCCGCCGCCCACATCGCCAGTTCCACGATCTTGATTCCCTTAAGTGGACCCGTTGCTTCCATCTTCGTTCCTCTCTTGCCGGCGCGGTTGCGCCTGTGCCTGCGCAGCCGCGGGATGGACGGTTTATTATACGCGCCACGAACCGTGGCGTAAGGGATAGCTAACGCAGCATCGCGGCTCCGCCGTCAACCATGATGGTCTGCCCGGTGACGAAGTCGAAATCCGGACTCACCAGGGCCAGCACTACGGGCGCAATGTCGTTCTCGGGATCGCCGTAGCGGCCCAACGGGATGCGCGCAAGCGAGGCGTTGAAATCGCCGGGGTTGGTCTTCATCCACAGTTCGATTGCGGGCGTCATCGAGGCCGGACAGATCGCGTTGACGTTGATCCGGTATCGGCCCCATTCTTTGGCCGCGACCCGGGTGATTGCGCGAATCGCCTCCTTGGTCGCGGCATAAGCGCCCCACCGGGCCATCCCTTCAGTGCCGGCTGCCGAGCCCACGTTGACTATTTTGCCGCCCCTGTCCCGAATGTACGCAAAGCAGCCCTGCATAAAGTAGAAAGTGCCCATGAAGCCCGACTGCATGCTCTGCTGGACGACCTCATCGGTCATATCCTCGACGTTGATTTCACCGATGATCCGCTGGGCGTCGTTGACCAGGATATCGATCGTTGCGAATGCCTTAACCGCGGCGGCCACAGCGGCATCGACTTGCGCGCGCACGCCGACGTCGCACGCAACGGCGATTGCGCGACCGCCGCGTCCTTGGATTTCCTGAGCGGTTGACGCGGTCGTGTCGGGATTAACGTCAACCACCGCGACAGCGGCGCCCTCGCGCGCCAGCACCAGCGCGATGCCGCGTCCGATGCCTTGGCCGGCACCGGTCACGATTGCGGATTTTCCGTTTAGTCTCCGCATTGCAAAAACCCTCCCTGAAGATGTGGAAGTTGGGCGAACCAACTGGCTCAGCTGCGCGGCATTCCGAAGCCACGCTGCGCGATTATGTTTCGCATCACCTGGTTGGTGCCGCCAGCGAACTTGGACATCGGGAAACCCCGGTAAAGTCTCTCGATCCGTCCATTAGCCGGCGCCAGCCGATCCGCCCTGCGCAAAGCGGCATAGGGCCCCATAATGTCCTGGGCGGCAACGGCGATATGCTCGCTGAGTTCGCTGATGAAGACCTTCAGGATCGACGCCTCGACGTTTGGGGTCTTCCCGTTTTCGATCATCCATGCGCTGCGCAGCGAGAACAGGCGGACCACCTCGACCTGCACCGCCAGCCGCGCCAGGACATGGCGGACCCGCGGATGTTTGCTGAGCGGCCGCCCTTCAACCACGGAGTTTTTCGCGTAATCGATCAGGTCCTGCAGTTGCCGTTGCGTGCGCGCATGCGGAATCAGCCGCTCGAAGTCCAGCGCCATCGCGGCGTAGTACCATCCGCGATTCTCCTCGCCGACCAGGTTGGCTGCAGGAATCCGGACGTGTTTGAAAAACACCTGGTTGCTGCGTTCGCTGCCCATCGTGGCCAGCGGGCGGATGGTTATGCCGGGAGCGTCGATCGGCACGATGAAGAGGGAAATTCCCCGATGCTTGGGGGCGTCCGGATCCGTGCGCGCCAGCAGCCATATATGGGTGGAGTGATGAGCTGCTGACGTGTAAATCTTCTGGCCGTCGATCACGTAGCTGTCGCCGTCGCGCTCGGCCCGGGTCTTGAGCGAGGCCAAATCCGAGCCGGCCTCAGGTTCGGTGTAGCCGATCGCGAACTCGATCTCGCCGGTCAGAATTTTGGGCAGATATTCGCGCTTCTGCTCCTCGGTGCCCACGCGCATCAAGGTCGGGCCCGCGGAACTGAGGGTCAGGCCGCCGGTGGGCAGACTTTCCAGGTCCATTTCCTCGAGGAACAGCCACTGGTCGATTGCGCCGCGTCCCTGCCCGCCGTATTGTTGGGGCCACCCGATCCCGAGCCATCCCTGCTGTCCCATGAGGCGGACGAATTTTTTCCCCAGCGGGCCGATCGAATACTGCTCGCGTTCGACCTCGTCGCGCAGTTGTGGCGTCAGATGCTGCTGGATGAAGTCGTGGACCTGTTTTTTGAATTGCTCCTGCTCCGGGCTGAGGGAAAAATCCATAAACGCCTCCAGCCATTCGTTACTTCTCCATCTATCAAACCGATCCTGAAACCCAAAACAGGTGGTTGCGCTTTGCGCAACGCCCCTTAAGATGTTTTGCTTTTGCCGGCGGCACTGGTTGTGTTACAACGACGGCGCTTAAGCTTGGCGCAAGCCGACAAACAAGCATTGCGGGGAGCTTACAAATGTCCAGCCGTACTGCGGAAACCAAACCGCAGCTCGATCTCAGCGATGTCGATCATCGAGTGGGCAAGCCGGTGGGCGGCGGCCAACTGATCGAGCCTTGTTCCGCCACCGATATCCGCCGATGGGTAATGGCGATGGATTATCCCAATCCGATTCATTGGGACGAAGAATTCGCCCGCAACTCCAAATTCGGCGGCATCGTGGCGCCGCAGTCCTTCGCGGTCGCGATGGACTACGGGCACGGCGTGCAGCCCGCCTGCGTCGGCCGCATCCCGGGCTCGCACCTGATTTTCGGCGGCGAGGAATGGTGGTTTTACGGCCATCGGATCCGGCCGGGCGACCGGCTGTTCCAGCAGCGTTGGTTCCACGACTACAAAGTGGTCGAAACCAAATTCGCCGGCCCCACCATGTTCGCGCGTGGCGACACCACCCATACCAACCAGAACGGCACGCTGGTCGCACGCGAGCGCTCCACCAGTATCCGCTACCTGGCCGCCGAGGCGGAGCGGCGCGGGATGTATTCGGCGCAGGTGCCGCCGATGCGCCGCTGGACTCGTGAAGAACTGCTGGACATCGAGCAGGTGCGCCATGATTGGATCATGTCGAACCGGCTCGGCGTCTCGCCGCATTTCGAGGAGGTGAAAATCGGGGATCGGCTGCCGCGCCGCGCGCTCGGTCCGCACACAATCGCATCGCTGTCCACTGAATATCGCGCCTTCCTGTTCAATATCTGGGGCAGCTTTCAATGGGTGGCGCCTCCCGGCATCAAGGACCCGTGGATCAATCAGGACCCGGGATGGGTGGAAGGATTCGGCTTTGACGAGGAAGCGGCCAAAATCGATCCGCGCAAGCGCGACGGGCTCTATCTGGGCCCTTCCCGCGGCCACGTCGATACCAGTAAAGCCACCGAAATCGGGATGCCGCGAGCTTACGGCTACGGGGCCACGATGGGTGCCTGGGTGACTGACTATCTGGCCTTCTGGGCCGGCAATGACGGCCTGGTCAGGCACTCCAAGTCGCAGTTCCGCTCGCCGCCATTTGAGGGTGACGTGACCTATACCGACGGCGAAGTCACCGCCAAAGAGGCCGAATCCGCCTTCGGCGCGCCGCTAGTCACGGTGAAAGTGCGCATGACCAATCAGGACGGTGTAGTGCTGCTCGATGGTACCGCGGAGATCGAGTTGCCCTACTAGCGCAACCTTATTCGGATCGTCTGAAGCGAATCGTTGACCAGGTTTTGGAATAAATTTTATTTCTTGCCGGGACAGGCGTTCCCGCCTGTCGTCGATGCGCGAGTCTTTTTTCGCGCCTTCTTATTTCTCTATTTCAGAATCAAAAGTAAGGTGGCGCGTCGCGTGTGACCGGCGCGGACTACGCGGCGCGCAAAAATTCGGCGACGGCTCCTTCCACCCTGGTGCCCTTGAAAAAATCGGGATTCAATGCGGTCCACAGTTCTACCGGTTTAGCGAACACGAATTCCCGGAAATCATCGCCGGTGATCAACCCGTGCTCCACGGCTTCATAAGCCTCTTGCGTCACTTCAGTCATATCCGGGACGTCCCAATGGCCGATATCAGAACCGAACACGGCGTTTAGGCGGACGCCGAACGGGTTGTGTTTGGCGTCGAATGCCGACGAGGTGACAGGATCGTCGGCCTCGCATCCGAAATAGAAACTGGGGACGAACAAGTCCCGGATGTCCTCGGCGCGCTGGATCGCGCACGGCGCGAAGTCATCGATATCCTTTGGGTCCTGGCGCTGAGCCACGAAATGAGCGGTGTCCTTGAGCGTCACACTCTCGCGGTACAAAGTGCCGCCGAAACGTCGATAAAGATCGAGGAATTGCTCGCGATCGATCCTGGCCGGATCGAATTTCATTACCGCATCGCGATTGCGCTTCTCCCAGTGCGATTTCAGATCCGACAGCAGCGTGCGGCCCCATCCTACCCCGCCCTCCAGGAACAGGAACTTGAGTTGAGGAAAGCGCCGCGTGACGCCGCCCAGAAACAACGATTTGCATACGGCTTCGCTGGCGGCGGCGAAATGACCGATGTGGTTGTAAACGTAATTCGAAATCGAATTGCGGTTCACCAGGCCCTCGCCCGGGCTGTGGAACGTGGGCACAACTTTAAGCTCAAGGCATTTTGCCCACACCGGGTCGTAGTCGTATTCGCTATCGATGCCGTAGGTGTCCAGGCGATAGGCGTAAAGGTTCGCCTCGGGGCACTTGCGGGCGAGCGCGGGAATGGGGCGTCTGATGTAGCTGGGAAAAAGCACAACCTTGAAACCGCGCTCGCGCACCGTGTACTCCATTTCGTCGATTGCTTCCTGCGGAGTATGCATCGGGATCGAGGCGACCGGCGTCATTCGATCGGCGAATTCACCGAATGCGTCGGCATAGTAGTCATTGAGCGCGCGGGTGCCGGCGCGCCGGATGTTGTCATCGGGGAAAAGCTGCGCGACGAAACCGATCCCTGGGTACAAGACCGTATAGTCCAGCCCGATCTCATCCAGCCGGCTGTATAGCAACTTGGGGAAAAAGGAGGTCGCCAGGTCCAAAGTGTTTTCCGCCGGGGTGGCAAAAAAGGGCGGCCGCTTGGCCCATCGATCGCGGCGCTGTTCGGATGACAACTGGTACCATTCAGTGCTGAGTGGAGTTTTCCTGAACTCCGCAAAGAAGTCCCGCTCCAGATCGTGCCCGCCGTGCTTGACCAGGTATTCGCGCAGAATCGGAATGTACTCGGTGAAATGCCCGTCCGAATCTATGATTGGATGGCTCAGCTTCGCGCGAGCCACCTGCGATTTGGAATTGACCGCGGCCATTTCCCTCCCTCCTCTGACTATTTGGTTTTGGACTGCGCCTCCCTGGCTTCGCCGCCAAAGCCGTAATGCGACACGAGCGCACCGTCGGCATCGTAGGCATAATCTTCGGGATACCAGTCGGTGCGAGGCTGGATTCGGCGTTTCATCGCCGCTTCGATTAGAGGTTCAAGCTGGCGCGCCTTTTGGCGCGCGCGTATTTCCTCGCGCTCCTTAAATTCGGGCAACACGGTTTTGCTGAACAGATCGAGCGATTCCAGCACCTCGTCGTTGCGCAAATGCCCGTACTGGAGAATGAACATGATCTGATCGACGCCCGCCTCTTCATAGGCGAGCAGGATTTTGCGGATTTCGTCAGGCGTGCCGAAGCAACTGGTGAAGTTGGAGTGGAAGAGGTCTTTGTGCCGCTGCGACAAACCCTGGTACTGCGCGGTCAGATTGGTCGCCGCCGGCTGGTGGTGTCCGTCCACGTAGTGATGCTTGGAGTAGAAGGTAAAAAGGCCCTCATTGGCGCGGCCGCGTTCGATCGCTTTGGCGCCGTCGCGCTTGCACATCAAAAAGCTCAGGAACGCCACGTTCGGATTGACCCGGTAGGTGAGCGGGCGGCATTCCTTGAGCGCCTCGTAGTACTGATGGGTCCAATTTCCCGCCTCGACATGCGACAGAAATCCGAAGCTGAGCACGCCCAGGCCATAGGAGGCGGCCAGCAGGATAGTTTCCTGGCGCGACACCGCCATCCAGACCGGGGGATGGGGCTTTTGCAACGGTTTGGGCACGACGTTGCGCGGCGGCATCGAAAAGTACTTTCCCTGGTAACCGCGAAAAGGCGTCTCGACCATCATGCGGGCAATCACCGGCACCATCTCGCGCCAAATCGCGCGCTTGTCAGCGCGCGATATATGGAATGCGTCCAGTTCCGCGAAGGCAGTGGATTCGCCGGTGCCGAACTCGACGCGCCCGTCGCTCATCAGGTCCAGCGCTGCGACCCGTTCGGCCACGCGTGCTGGATGATTGTAAGCGGGCGCGACCAGCGTAACGCCCGAGCCCAGACGGATTCGTTTGGTGCGCTGGCTGGCGGCGGCGAGAAAGCTTTCCGACGCCGATGAACTCGCGTACTCCTCCAGAAAGTGATGCTCCACCTCCCAGAAATGGTCGAGTCCGGCGCGGTCGGCGCTCTCTACGCGATCCAGTCCCTCTTTCCACGCGCGATGTTCCGAGTCCGGTTCCCATGGTTTGGGAAGCTGAAGAAATTCCAGATAGCCAAATTTCAACCCGATACTCCTGAGGTCAATTTGCGAGCCGTCGCGTTCTGCCCAGGCGGCGCCGCTCAATCATATTCAACTGGCGCAAACAGCCCACTTTCCTTAGCACACACCGCCGCCGCCGGTCACATCCGCGGATCGACCGGAGGAGGCCATGGAAATCAAAATGATGGGGAAGGCTTTCCAGCCTTCCCCATCCTCGCTACCAAGGTGACGAATCCATTAGCCCGCGACGCCTTTTTCGACCTCGGTTGCGGACCGAATGAAATCGCCGGCCGCTGAAACTCGCGGCCCTAAGCCGTGATGCCTCTTCTTATTGCCTGCTGGCTTTGCTTACCTGGAAGCCAGGTTCTCGCTCTTGGCCAGTTGCTCCTGGAAGGTCTTCCAGTGCTTGAGCAGATAGATGGCCTTATCCAACTGGACGTCCTTGGCCGGCTTGGGATGAGGCAGGACCGCGGCTTCCTGGTTCTTGTCGCCGGATTTGGGTTGAGGAGCGGCCGGTGACGTCCCATTGGGGTTGAACTGGCGATTGGTGAAGTGATGAGGCAGATCGCTTTCGCGAATCGTTTCATCGTCCTGATCGCCGGGAACCTCCGCTGACGCCTGGATCAGCTTGGGTTGCTCCACCACCACGTCGGGCGTGATGCCGACGGCCTGGATCGAACGTCCGTTTGGGGTGAAATAGCGCGCCGTCGTCAGGCGCAGCGCGGACTTGTCATCCAGCGGCAGAATCGTCTGCACCGAGCCTTTGCCGAAGGTCTGGGTGCCGACGATCGCGGCGCGGCGATGATCCTGAAGGGCGCCCGCCACGATCTCGCTGGCGCTGGCGCTGCCGCCGTTGACCAGCACCACCATCGGGTAGTCGTAAAAATCACTTTTCTTGTGGGAGAGGTACTTCTGCTTCTGACTCTCCAGTCGGCCCTCGGTATAGACGATCATTCCGCCGTCGAGAAAATCGTCGGCGACATGCACCGCCTGATTGAGCAGGCCGCCGGGATCGTCGCGAAGGTCGAGCACCAGACCCTTGATCTTGCCGTTGTTCTCCTTGTTGAACTTCTGCAAGGCCGCTTCGACGTCATCGTCGGTATGCTCCTGGAACGTGGAGACGCGGATATAGTCGTAGCCGCCGGGCAGCTCCTTGGCTTTGACCGATTTGATCTTGATGACGTCGCGGATCATCGGAACCGCGAAAAGCTCCGGCACGCCCTCGCGATGGATGGTCAGGGTGATTTTGCTCCCCTTGGGCCCGCGCATCGCCTTGACTGCGTCGGTCAGGGTCATGTCCTTGGTGTAATTGGAATTGATTTTTATGATCTGGTCGTTGGGTTTGATACCCGCCTTGTAAGCTGGCGTGTCTTCGATCGGCGATACCACGGTGAGCACGCCGTTTTTGATGGTAATCTCGATTCCGAGTCCGCCGAAGCTGCCGCGCGTCTCGATTTGCAGGTCTTTGTAGAGTTCAGGAGTGAGGTAGGCGCTATGAGGGTCGAGCGAAGCCAGCATCCCGGTGATTGCGCCATTAATGAGCTGCTTGGTGGTGACCGGTTCCACGTAATTCTTCTGGACGATCGCCAGCACATTGGCGAAGGTTTCCAGTTCTTCGTAGGAACTGTCAGACACGGCCTGGGCGCGCCGTACGGTCAATTCCTGTACCGCGACGATGCAGAAGATTGCACCGATCGCGATGCTGATAAGCCATCTGTGTTTCTTCAAAGTCGCCATTTCCTGACCCGTTAAAAAGAATACCGCTGCGGCTGTGAAGCCGCCTTCGGTCTAGCCCTCCTTGCTATCGAGCAGTTCGTTCAATGCCTGCCGCACGTCGGTTTGAGACCAGTCAAACGCGCCCATATGGTGGGCGACAATGCGGCCCTTGCGATCGATGATAAAAGTTTCGGGCACTCCGCTGACGTTGTAGGCGTCGCCCACCACGTTATCAGGGTCGAGCAGCACGTCAAAATGGAGGTGATTTCGTTCCACGAACGGCTGCACGGCGGCGCGCCCCCGCCGATCCTGGCTGACCGCCAGAATGACGAAGTCGGGGCGGTTTTTGAAATGCTCGTACAGCGTCTCCATCGAGGGCATTTCTTCCCGGCATGGCCCACACCATGTCGCCCAGACGTTGAGAAACACCACCTTGCCGCGCAACGATGAGAGCGTTACCTGTTTGCCCGAGAGGCTTTGAAGCTTAAAATCGGCAGCCATGTCCCCGGCTGCCACCGGCACCTCACTGTTATTATCCTGATTATTTGCAATCAGGGCCGGATACAACGCCCGGAAGGCAAAAAATAGCACTCCCGCCATTACCAGCGAAATACCAAGAACCGACAGAGTCTTGCTCTTCATCTTTCAGCAGATCTCAAGCCGCCTGCTTGGCGGCCACGCGTGAAGGCGCCGTCACCCTGGACCAGGCGAATGCGGCAGTCCCAACCGTCATCATAAGTAACGCTATGATCTGGGCTTCGGAAAATCCCCACAGCACCCGCGGATTGACGCGGACGAATTCGACCAGAAAACGGCAGGCGCCCGCCAGAAAAAGGTAAAGGTAGAAGATCTGGCCGTCGATGTGCGCTTTTTTTCGAATTGACCAAAGGAACAGAAAAACCCCGGTATAAAGAATGGTCTCATAAACCGGAGCGGGATGCACCCGCACCCAAGGCGCGCATCCGCTGTCGGTGCATCCAGGAGCGGCTACGAGATGGTTGTTGCGCAGGACCATCACTGTGCGGCCGTTCCAGCCCACGATTGCGCGATGGTATGCCATCGCCCACGGCAGATTGGAAACTGTGCCCCAGTCGCCGTCGCCCGACAACTGGCATCCAAGCCGCCCGATTGCATGCCCCAGGGCCAGCGCCGGCGCCGCCATATCGGCCAGCACCAACCAGCGGATTTTGTAATAGCGGGCGACGAAAAAGCTGGCGATGAGACCGCCCGCCAGGCCGCCATACCAGACAAAGCCCGAACCGGAGAAAATGATCGTCCGCGGATCAGCGGCATATTGGGACCAATTGTTCAGGACATCGTACAGGCGGGCGCCAACGATCCCGCAAACCGCCGTCCACAGGATCAGCGTCGAAGCCCATTCAGCCTTGTAGCCATGACGCTTGAACTCGCTGGCGCAGATCAGATCGGCCGCGATAAAGCCCAAAGCCATCATCAGCCCGTAGCTGTAAATCGTTATCGGGCCCAGGCGGAACAGAATCGGAATCATGGTGCCTCAATAATATAGACAGACTGCAGGCCCGGTCGCCAGCCATCCTCCGAGCTTTTGCGGCATCCGCTCCATCGCTATAAAGACGTTGGCATGCGCGCGGTTGTTCAAAGAGTCAGGCACGCACAGGTCAGCGTCGCCGGCCGCCTTCTGGGCCGTATCGAGCGCGGTCTGGTGGTGTTGCTTGGGATCGCCGCCGAGGATACCGAGGCCGACGCCCGGGAATTGGCCGAGCGGATCGCGCGGATGCGGATTTTTGCCGATCAGGCCGGCAAGATGAACCTTGACCTTGCAGCCGCCGGCGGCGCGTTGCTGGTGGTTTCGCAGTTCACCCTGATGGCCGACACCAGCGCTGGCCGCCGCCCTTCCTTCACTCATGCGGCGCCGCCAGCCCGCGCCCGCGAGCTGTACCAGTATTTCCTTTCCCAATGCCGCGCGGCGGGCATACTAACAGAAGAAGGAGAGTTCGGCGCGATGATGGAGGTGGAACTGGTCAACGACGGGCCGGTGACCTTCGTCCTCGACAGCCGACGCAGGTAAATCATGCCACGCGCAGGCTTTTACGCCGTCGAGTCGGGAAAGATCTCCTTCCGACGCGACGGCAACTGGTATACCGACGAGGAGCGGATCGACAATCCCCGCATCGCGCTGCTGTTCAGCCGCAGCATCAGCCGCAACCCCGACGGCAGCTACTTCCTTCAGATCGGCGACGAGCGCGCCCCTATTACGGTCGAGGATACGCCGTACGTCGTCAAATCCGTGGAGGGAGACGCCCGGAACGGGTTCACCGTGCTTCTCAATGACGATAGCCGTGAGCCGCTGGACGCCTCCTCGCTTGAAGTCGGCGCCGATAATGTCCTTTACTGCCGGGTCAAAAATGGACGCTTCCAGGCAAGGTTTCTGCGCCCGGCTTATTACCATCTGAGCGAGTGCCTGGACATGGACAACGAGGGCAACTTCTTTTTTACGGTGGCCGGAAAACGTTACCCGGTGGGGCGCGCACAACCTGCGGACATCGCCGCCAAGTGAGCGAACCGCTGCTCAATGTGGTCCTGGTGCGGCCCGAGATACCGCAGAACACCGGATCGATCGCGCGCCTGACGGCCGCCGTCCGAATCCGGCTGCATCTGGTTGGCCCGCTCGGATTTTCGCTTGAAGATCGCTATCTGCGCCGGGCCGGACTGGATTACTGGCCGCTGGTCGACTTGCGGACTTACACCGTGATCGACGACTTCCTGACCGCTCACGCCGGTGCCTGCTTCAAGCTGTTTTCGGCCCGCGCCGAGACATCGTACGTAAAAGCGCAGTTCGCGCCCGGCGACTTCCTGATGTTCGGCAGCGAGACCAGGGGGCTGGGGCGGACGATCCTGAGCAGCGGTATCGGTCCTGCCTTTCGCATTCCGATTATTGAAGCCGGCGTGCGCAGCCTCAACCTTTCCAACGCGGTTTCCATCGTGGTGTACGAAGCGCTGCGTCAGATGGGCCGCCTGGATTGCTGACGTCCCGCATCAGACCTTCCGCATACTGTTGAGCAGAGCCGGCGTCGAATTTTTGAACATTCAGGCGTCGTATGTCGTCGAAAACAGTGCGAGGTGTCCTGCCTGATGAACGCCGCCAGACTCTCGCGCTGGGCCGCTGTTGTGCTTGCGGTCACGATTGTTTCCGGCTTGTCCAGCCGCAGTTTTGCCGGATTGCGGACTGGCCCGTATGGGGATTTGGTGGGGGCGGATTTTGCTTACGTGGTTCAACCCCGAGATACGTTGAACCGGTTGAGCAGCCGCTATGGTGTGCCGGTATCGGTGCTGGCCTCGTCCAATCACCTCAAGCCCGGTCAGGTCCTGAGACCTGGCCAGATTGTGCAAATCGATGACCGACACGTTGTTCCGCAGAGACTGGATACCGGAATTCTGATCAACATTCCGCAACGGCTGCTGTTCGTGTTCGACGACGGCGTGCTGATAGGCGCCTATCCGGTCGCATTGGGCCGCCCGTCGTGGCCGACACCGGTCGGCGACTTTCAGATAGTCGGGAAGGTGAAAAACCCGCCCTGGATCGTGCCGGCCTCGATCCAGCGCGTGATGAAGGACCGCGGTGAACATGTAATTACCCGGATCGGACCCGGTCCCCATAATCCGCTCGGCAAGTACGCGATCTTCCTCAGCGCGCCGGGCTACCTGATCCATGGCACCGATCGCCCGTCGTCGATTTATCATTTCGTCAGCCACGGCTGCATCAGGCTCGGCGCGGCCGATATCGAGGCGCTGTTCCATCAGGTGTTTGTCGGGGAGGAAGTCAAAATCATATACCAACCGCTGAGCGTGACTTCTCTTCCGGACGGCCGGATTTTTCTGGAATCCGACCCCGACATTTACGATCAAGCGCCCGGCGCCGAAACTGCGGCGCGTGCGGCAGCGGCGTCCGCGAAACTCGCTCAGGCGGTTAATTGGGCGAAGGCGCGACAGGTTGTCAGCCGGCAGCAAGCGATCGCGCTCGAAGTCGGGCAAAGACAGATCGATCTCGCGAGTGCGGCGAACTGACCCTCCGGATCGCGAAAATTACGCTTCTAAACAGCGTAAAAGTGGCAAAAGATAATCGGCAAACTGCGGTACCATTATCGCAAGCGATGCCGCTCCACGACCGGACGCAGGTTTCGCCCCCCGCGGATGATGGGCAACCGCTCTGAGCCGATGCTATCTGTATGCGAAAAGCAATTGCTTATGTGATCGCAATCGTGTGCTTATCCGCTTGCGCTGGCGGCATTGGTTCCGACCGAGGCGGCGGGTCTAGTCCAGTCCGTTGGTACCACCGCAAGCACGTTGTTTACCACGGAATCCTCTACCCGGCTTAGCCGAGCAAATCTCCAATTCACCCAGGCACAAACGCACAAACACGGCTGACCTTGAGCAAGACCGAGGCTTCCACCTTGGAAGAAAGCCGCCTGGCCACGGAAAGGCTTGTCACTGCGCGGTTGCTCAGACAGATGTCCTGCCCCTACCACGATCCCTTGCTGGAGACGCTGGCGCAATGGGTTGCCGGGGGCGGCGACCCCGACTTTCGTCTTCAAGTACGCATTGGCCCGGGTCACGCCATCCCTCTCGCCGGTCAAGCTTATTCCCCGCAGACGGATCTCCTGAGCGGCCACAACCAGCAAGTGAGTCTGGATACGGCGCAGCGATGCCCGCCGTCCGCCGCAATCGGCGTGGCGCGCAAAGCGCAGCGCTTTAACCCCGAGCTGGCCCATCAGCCGGTTCAGCAAACCCCAAAACCCGGCCCCGTCTGATCGAATCCGCGCGCGGCACAGCCTGCGCGCCGGCTTAGGACAAAACGGATTCTGTCTCCAGGCCATCCCGGCACAGCCGCAAGCCCCAACCTATCGTCAGGTCACCTATCGAGATATTTGCGGCCTTAAGAAGCGACTGAATCGTTGCCCTTAGGAGCACATTTATACTATTGGATAGGCTAATTGGTTCGAACGGCGATAGAAAAACGGATAGTCGGCATCGCTGCGGATCTTTGGAATCGCTGATTTCGCTGATCACGTAGGTAAACATATAGCGAGGCGGCTTATGCGTACGAAGGAGTTGCTGGGCTCCATGATAGCGCTGGCTGTGATTTCAAGCCTGGCCTGGGCTGATCCGGCTCCCGGAACCAACATCACGACTCAGAACTGGCAGCAATACAAAGAGTCGATGCCTTTGGGCATGCAGGAATTGTTCGCCGGCAAGTACGCATGGAGGATGCCGCCGGATGCGGTCATGCAAGTCACGGCGGCAGTGCCGATTCATCTGCCCGCCAAATACCTCCAGGACACCGAAAAGTACGCCGGGCAGGTGAAGATGGTGCGGATGGCCGGAGGCGGATTTCTGCTCAGGGACTACGTGGCCGGGATGCCATTCCCCAAGCCCTCCGGTCCCGAACGTGGAGAGCAGATCCTGTTCGATACATGGTACCGCTACCAGCCCTGGGTTATGACCGGAATGGTGGGGAACGCCGAGATCGACAGCTATGGTAATATCACAAACACCGTGGTGGGCGAGGTCAATTTCAAATTTCGACACATCAGCGACGTCGGTCTGCCGCCTTTTTATCCCGGCGCGGACGATATGTTTACTGTTGCCAATCTCGAGGTGCTGCAACCCGAGCAATCCAAATATACTACCAATTTGGTCATTGTGCCGGATAATCTGACCGAAGAGCAGCAGAACTATGTATTTCTGCCGTCGCTGCGGCGCTCGCTGAGGCTGTCCACCGCCGCGCGCTGCTCTCCGCTGGTGGGCGGTGATTACACCCCCGACGACATCAATCTGTTGAACATCCAGATCCCTCAATTCACCGCCAAATCGCTGGGCGACCGTAAAATCCTGATGGTCATGCATTCTGCCCGCCCCTTCATCAACAGCACCGCGGAGTCGGAGTTCACGCGGATCGCATATCCACCTTTGATGTGGCCGCGCCCCCAGTATGCGAAATGGGAACTGCGCGACGCCTACGTGATTGACATCCGACCCGTCCCTTCTTATGCCAAAGGCTATTGTTACTCCCGTCGCGTTCTTTACGTGGACAAAGACACCATGGCTCCAGGCTGGGTGGACCTTTACGACAAGAACGGCAAACTGTGGAAGACTGGTCCCGAGGTCAATTATCCGCTGACGGTACCCGGTACCAATGGCGAGCAGTTGGCATTACCCGCCGGCGCATGGTCCGAGCTGTGGGATTTGCAAAACGTGCATTCCAGCATCTCGGTGCCGATGGAACCGGCGAGATTTACCGAGGATGTGGCGGCGAAGTACAAAAACGTCGAGCGCTATGCCACTCCCGCCGGCCTCGACCAGGTGATGCAGTGAGTTTCCCGACAATCACCCTCATCCCATCCTCCCCCTGGTAGGGGAAAGGATGGGATAGGCGCGCTCATTATTCATGGCGGCGGGACGGTCCGCATGCTCGGGGCCCGCTCCTGCATGATTGATCGCTTGTCGCGAAAGCGTACGTATTCCCCATAGCGAGGCGCCTACTTTTTGCCGTCACCGGTGATTGCTCTCATCAGGCGAGTTACCGGATCAAAGAAGCGGTCCACCACCCGTTCCTTGAGCGGGATGATCGCATTGTCGGTGATGTGGATCTCTTCCGGGCAGACCTTGGTGCAGCACTTGGTGATGTTGCAGTAACCGATCCCGTCAAGCTTGCGCAAATCGTACAGGCGGTCCTCGATGTCCACCGGATGCATCTCCAGGGCGGCGGTGAAAGTAAGCAGCCGCGGCCCGATGAACTTGTCTTCCAGATGATGCTCGCGCAGCACGTGACAGACATTCTGGCACAGGAAGCATTCGATGCACTTGCGGAATTCCTGGATGCGCTCGATGTCTGCCTGGGCGACGCGCCAGGTGCCGTCAGGCGCGTCGGGCGGACGCGGGCTGAACGGCTTGATCATCTTTTTGGCCCTGTAGTTCCAGGCAACATCGGTGACCAGGTCCTTGATTATCGGGAAGGTATGCATCGGCTCGACCGTGACCGGCTGGTCCAGCGGCAGGTCGCTGAGGCGCGTCATGCACATCAGCTTGGGCATACCGTTGATCTCCGAACTGCATGAGCCGCACTTGCCAGCTTTGCAGTTCCATCGCACGGCCATATCGGGAGCCTGTTCGGCCTGGATCTGATGGACGGCGTCGAGCACGACCATTCCCTCGTCAACTCGCGCCTGATAATCGCGGAACTCGCCGCCGTTGGCGTCACCGCGCCATATTTTGAATGTTGCAGTCGAGCTCACTTCTGTTGTTCCTCAATAATCTGTTTTAGTTCTGCAGGCATCTCACGCAGCGGTTCCATCGAGACCTTCATTCCCTCGGTGCTTTTGCGCAGCACGACATTGAAGCCGCCCAGGGTGTTGTCCTTGTTCGGATAGTCGTCGCGGAAATGCGCACCGCGGCTTTCTTTACGCACCAGGGCCGCGCGGGTGATCGCTTCAGACACCGTAAGCAGGTTGTGGAGATCGATCGAAAGGTGCCAACCGGCATTGTACATCCGGTTGCCCTCGACGCGCACGTGTTTGGCGCGCTCCTTGAGTTCGCCGATCAGCTCCAGCGCCTGGTTCATCTCATCCTCGCGCCGCACGATTCCGACCAACTCCTGCATCCGGGTCTGCAGCTCTTTCTGAATCTGGTAAGGCGATTCGTGGTTGCCTGAATTCTCCTCAAACGGCGCCAATGCCCGGCGTCCCAGCTCCTCAATCTGACGCTGATCGACTGCGACCGGTCCGTTTTCCTTGGCGAACTTAGCCGCGTACTCGCCGGCGCGCTTGCCGAACACCAGCAGGTCGGACAGCGAATTTCCGCCCAGCCGATTCGCGCCATGCAGTCCAGCCGCGGATTCGCCCGCCGCAAACAGGCCCGGCACGGTGGACATTTGCGAGTCCCCGTCAACCCTGATGCCGCCCATCATGTAATGGGTGGTTGGACCAACCTCCATCGGAACCTTGGTGATGTCGATGTCGGCCAGCTTCAAAAACTGATGATACATGCTGGGGAGCTTGCGCTTGATGTGCTCCTCGGCGTTGGGAATTTTTTTCTTGATCCAGGCGATGTCGAGGAAGACGCCACCATGCGGGCTGCCGCGTCCTTCCTTGATTTCGCGCACGATGCAGCGTGCGACATGGTCGCGGGTAAGCAGTTCGGGCGGGCGGCGCGCGTTCTTGTCGCCCTGGCAGTAGCGCCATCCTTCCTCTTCATTGTCGGCGGTCTGCTGACGATAATTCTCAGGAATATCGTCGAACATGAAACGGTGGCCGTCCTTATTTTTAAGGATACCACCTTCGCCGCGCACGCCCTCGGTAACCAGGATCCCGGCAACGCTCAGCGGCCACACCATGCCGGTAGGATGGAACTGGACGAACTCCATGTCCATCAGATCGGCGCCGGCGTCGTAAGCCATCGCTTGCCCGTCGCCCGTGTATTCCCAACTGTTGCTGGTAATCTTGTAAGCGCGGCCGATTCCGCCGGTCGCGATAACTACGGCCCTGGCGGTAAACAGATGGAACAGGCCGCGCTCGCGATCGTAGGCAAAGGCGCCCGCAACGCGAGCGCCGTCCTTGATCAAACCGATGATGGTGAACTCCATGAACACATCGATACCCTTATGGATACCGTAGTCCTGCAGTGTTCGGATCATCTCCAGACCGGTGCGGTCGCCGACATGAGCCAGGCGGGGATAGCGATGGCCGCCGAAGTTGCGCTGCAGGATGCGGCCGTCTTTGGTGCGGTCGAACACCGCGCCCCACGCCTCCAGCTCGCGCACCCGGTCGGGAGCCTCTTTGGCGTGCAGTTCCGCCATACGCCAGTTGTTGACGTACTGTCCGCCGCGCATGGTGTCGGCGAAATGGACCTTCCAGTTATCGCGGTCATCGACGTTGGCCAGCGCCGCGGCGACGCCGCCCTCCGCCATCACCGTGTGCGCTTTCCCCAGCAACGACTTGCAGACCAGTCCGACCTTGGCGCCTTGGGCCGAAGCCTCGATCGCGGCGCGCAGGCCTGCGCCGCCGGCTCCGATCACCAGCACATCGTGCTCATGGGTGTCGTACTGGACCATTAGAAAATCCTCCAGTCCGTCAGGACCCCCATGCAGCACAGCCTGACGTAAAGGTCACTGAATGCGACAAAGACCAGGCTCGGCCACGCCCAGGCCATATGACGGGAGTTCAAAGAACTGACGCATCCATAGATCCGGCTGCGCATCGGGCATTCGGACAGCTTATTGATGCGGCCGCCGCACAAATGGCGCATCGAATGGCATCCGAACGTATAGCCGGCCAGCAGCAGCACGTTGATGGTCAAAACCAGTGAGCCGATTCCCATCCCGACATGGGCCTGACCCGTAGATGGGTTGATAAACCAGTAGCTGGTCCACGCGTCATAGGCGAGGTCGGCGATAAACAGGATCGCGATATAGAGAAAATAGCGATGGACATTCTGCAGAATCAGCGGAAAGGCGGACTCGCCACGGTAATGGCTGCGCGGCTCCTTGACCGTGCAGGATGGTGGATCGGCCCAAAACGCCTTGTAATAAGCGCCACGATAATAATAGCAGGTCAGCCGGAAGAAGGCGGGAAAAGGCAGGATCAGCAGCGCCGGAGAAAAAACCAGCCATCCGGGCCACCACCCAGGCCGGCCGCCGAACCACGAATAGTGCGGGTTGCCGACCAGTTCGGGGGAATAAAACGGGGATAGGTAATTCGCGCCACCACCGGTGTAGCGGTAATTCTTACCTTGAAAAGCGGCCCATGTCGCATACACGACAAAGCCCGATAGCGCCAGAAATACGACCAACGGCTGGACCCACCAGGCGTCGCGGCGGCGCGTCACGCCGACCGCGGCAGCGGGATTAACCGCCTCAGCAACAGCACCATTTGCCATTCTTCAGACCCCTTCTGTAAAAACGCGGCGTAGCATACCGCCGTTTCAAAAGCTTTCCAAGCCAGGCAGCCGGACCGGCCGCGAGGTATCCATTAGTTCAACTACTATATCGCCGTCAATGGTCGGTCCATAACCCGCACTTAAGGTAGATCGATGCGCTGATGGGGTGTCTGGGGATCACGCTCGCCAAGTTCATGATCCTGTGGTGGTGGAAACGGACGCCGCCAAGGTGCCGCCTTGGCTCTGATAAATTTCGCGATTGTCTTCCTTCGCGGATCTGACGCGTTCTGGCACCGAATCTGCTATTGACGCTCGATAGAATCTGGTGAAACTTTGGGCCCCTTTTCCTGAAGGCGGAAAGGGCGGGGAGCGAGGGCAACTCGGTGAAATTCGGCATGCTTCATTTATTCGAGAATCCGGCGGGCAAGAGCGAACGTCAGGTGCTCAAGGAAGAAATCGCTCTGATGCGCGGCGCGGAGGATTTGGGCTTCGATTCGGTATGGGCCTCCGAACATCATTTTTCCGAATACGGCTTTTGCGCCTCGCCAGCTTTGACCTTGGCCGCAATCGCCCCGCAGACCCGCAATCTGCGTTTGGGAACCGGGGTGACGGTACTACCGTTCAACCATCCGCTGCGCATCGCCGAAGAGATTGCGCTGCTCGATCTCATATCCGATGGGCGGGTCGATTTCGGCGTCGGGCGCGGCTTCCAACCGATCGAGTATCGAGGCTTTCACATCGAACAAAGCCAGTCGCATGAAATTTTCGACGAGGCGCTCGATATCGTGCTGCAGGCGTGGACCCAACCGAAGCTGGATTATCCGGGCAAACACTTCCGATTTAAGGTCGAGCGCGTGATGCCCAAGCCGCTGCAACAGCCCCATCCGCCGGTGTGGGTGGCGGCAGTCAGCGGCGACAGTTTCGCCGCCGCCGGCAAGCGCGGGTTCAACCTGCTCTGCGCGCCGAGTTTCGGGTTTTATGGCGATGCGGCCGCCCACATGATCAAACGCTACCATGACGGACTGAAGCTGGCGCCCAATCCGAGCAAGCCGCGAGATATCGGCGTCCTGTGCATGGTTTACTGCGGCGAGACCGAAGAGGCGGCGCGGCGCGATTTTGCCGGCCCGGTGCTCTGGACTTACCGCACCCTGGCCAAGTATATCGCGCCGCCCGCGGGTCAGCCGCCCGCGCCCGGCTACGAAATCTACGAGCATCTGCGCACCATTTGCGCCTCGGTCGACTGGGATCAGTTAAAGAACGAAGGCGCCGTGATTTGCGGCAACCCGGATTCCTGCATCGAACAGATTGCCGCGCTCAGGCAGCAGTTTGGTGCCACTCAATTGCTCTGCTGGACGCGCATGGGCGGCCTGGATTCAGACAAGGTGACGCGCAGCATGGCGCTGATGAGCAAGCACGTCATCCCGCATTTCAGGGATGAGGACAAGGATGCGGCGAACTGACTTTCACACGGCGCTGATCCCGCAGGAGACATCGTGACTGACGCGGTTGGACACAGTGACTCCAGGCGCAGCGCCAGGCGGTCCTGACTCCACGCACCGCCGGCGGCATGGATGATGCTCTTCAAAGGCGCTGATAACGCGGAGGTAACTGGTCATGTTGGAAATCGAAAAAATTCGCGCGCAATTGTTGGCTGAACGCCGCGCACTGGTCGCCAAGGTCGCCGAGGTGGACGACAACTTGCGCTGGCTGGAGGCCAACGCTGACCAATACGAGGCGCAGGCGCAGGCGGAAAATATCGTGCGCGCCTTGGGGGGGCGTCTGGACGACCGGGGCAGAGCGCGTCTGGAGGCGATCGGCCGCGCGCTGGTTCGGATCGCCGCAGGTGAGTACGGACGCTGCGCCGAATGTGGAAGCGAAATCCCCCACGAACATCTGCAACAGACGCCGACGATGGAAAACTGTCCGCAATGTGCGGACGGCGCCGCTTCCAAGCGCCAGTAACCCGAATGATCTCCGTCGATTCTGCTCCCGTTGCATGCCCTCCGACTTTCGACTAACTCCGCTAAAGAGCGCAGGGACCCGACCGGGAAGATGAATTGATGGCCAACAAGATCCTGACTGATGAAATGATGAAGGCGGTGGGCTTTACCACCGCTCCGGTGACCTACGAGATCGAGCGGGGTGCGATTAAGAAGTTTGCCCAGGCAATCGAGGATCCCAACCCGCTGTTCAACGACGAGCAGGCGGCGCGCAAGACACGCTTTGGCGGCATGATCGCGCCGCCCACTTTCGGCCGCATGCTCGGCGGCATTTTTTTGAAGCTCCCCTTTGAACTGCCCAAACGCGGTCTGGACGGCGGCTCGGAATGGGAGTACTTCCATCCGATTCGGCCCGGCGACCGCATCACGGTGCAGACCAAACTCGCCGACCTGCGCGAATCCGAGGGCCGGATGGGTACGATGGTCTTCCACACCTACGAGGTGAGCTACACCAATCAATTCGGTGAAGTCTGCGTCCTGCAGCGCTTCACGTTAATCAGCTACTGACTTTCGGTAAATCGACCGGGGATTTCCTGAAATTTTCAGTTCGATCCGGCTGTGCGATAGCGAAGGCCGGGGGAATCAACGTGACGCGAATCTCTGTGGCGCTTGCTTTTTCCCCTTCCACTTTTTTGCTGGAAGGCGAGAGTGCCTGAGACGTCAAGCATTCCGCCAACCATGCTCCCAGTGCTCACTCGGCGGCGCCCGCTTGCGCCGCGATTTCGTCGGTCTTGGCCGCCATGATGAAATCGTTGCGATGCAGGCCGCGGATCTTGTGCGTCCACCACGTCACTGTGACGCGGCCCCACTCGGTCAGCAGCGCCGGATGATGTCCCTGTTCCTCGGCGATCCCGCCGACACGGTTGGTAAAGGCGAGCGCCCGGGCAAAATCGGGAAATTTGAAGACCTTCTGCAGCCGCGGGATAGCATCGCGCTCGATCACGCTCCAGCCGGAAAGCTGGGCGCCGAGTTCCTCTATTTCGGCTTCGGTGACGCGCGGCGAATCGCGCCGGCAGGCTACGCATTTTTCCTTGACCAGTTCCGCCATCGCAGGATCCTCGCCCTCAATTTCTTGCTCGTTGTACTTTCTTATCGTCTATAAAAGAGGTTATACCAAAAGGGATTCGCCGACGCTGCCGATCTTATCCGGCCGAATTGAATTGGCGCGAGGGACGAAACCGGCGTGCGGCGATTTTCAAAGACGCATTGGGAGCGGGAGGAACTGATGGGAACGCTCACTGACAAATATTGCATCGTCGGCGTCGGTGAAACGCCGCACATGCGTCCCTCCAACCGGACCACGTTGTCTATGGCTTGCGAGGCGATCAAAAAAGCGATGGATGACGCCGGGCTTCAGCCGCGCGACATCGACGGCATGACCAGCTACCAGGCGATGGACTCGACCAGTTCAAATCATGTCGCGACCGCGCTGGGAATCCGGCTGAACTACTCGGTCGATATCATGGGTGGCGGTTCCAGCACCGAGGCTCTGATCATGAAATGCATCGGCTTGTTGGAGGCGGGATGCTGTCACACGATCGTGGTGTTCCGCTCCATGAACGGACGCTCCAACCGCCGGATGGGCGGGCAGAGCCCGGGAGGTCCGGTCAGGCAGGCGGTCGCCGCGGGCGACGGTCAGTTCAACATGACCTGGGGATGGACCACGCCGGCGCAGCGGTTCGGGATGTCGGCGATGCGCTGGCTGCCTGACACCGGCAACACCACGCGCGCCTTTGCCGAAGTCGCGGTGGCCCATCGCTATCACGCCACGCTCAATCCCAAGGCGATTATGAAAAAGCCGATCACGATCGAGGACCATCAGCGATCGCGATGGGTCTCCAAGCCGTTCCGCCTGCTGGACTGCTGTCTTGAGACCGACGTCGCCGCCGCGCTGATAATCACCTCGCGCGAACGCGCCTTCGACCTGCGCCAGCCGCCGGTTTATATCATGGGCGGCATCGCCCGGATGACGACCGACAATCCGATGTGGAACTACTCGCGGCCGGTGATTCATTATGTCGCCGGCAATTACGGGCGCCAGCGGCTGTTCGGGATGGCCGGCGTCAGCCAGAAGGACATCGATTTCGTTTCAGCCTACGACGCTTTCACCTTTACCAGCCTGATCAACCTGGAAGCCTATGGCTTTTGCGGCTATGGCGAGGCGGGCGATTTCGTCAAGGACGGCGCGCTCAAGATCGACGGCCGGCTGCCGTCCAACCTCTCCGGCGGCCACCTTTCCGAGGGCTATACGCACGGGATCGCGATGGTGATCGAGAACGTGCGCCAGTTGCGCCATCGCGCCGACGATTTCTGCCCCCACTGGGCCGAAGGCAAACACACCTACGACCGCGCCAGCGGATGCCGCCAGGTCAAGAACGGTCACATCGCCGCCTGTCTGGGCTGGGCCTTCGAAAATCAAGGCAGCGCCGTCATCCTGCGCAACTAGTACTAGTAAGGATGACCGAACATAATCTTTTCCTCACGATCATTCGGCACCCTCCTCCTGACCAGGGAGAGGGTGCGGGCGAGGGTGCGAAAAAGCCGCAATTCACATGACCCTTACGGCGGAAAAACTGCGCCGCAAACATCCGCGTTTCATCTATCAAAGCTGCGCTTGGGAACGCGCTGGCAATGTTCTCTGGATACGGTTCCGCTTTCTCCTCGAACCGGACATCGTATTCACACCCGAGATCGCGATCGAATCGATCGAGCGCTCGCGCATCGACGATCTCGATACGGCTGCGGTGGAGCGCCTGGCGTTCCATCTGGGCCTCATCGAGATGCTTTCCTACTGGAAAGCGGCTTGCCCGCGCGAAGTTGTAATCGAAGCAGGCGCGCTGGATGAAGGACAAATTCGATGGTGGCGGGATCTGTGGCTGCGCGGGATGGGCGAATTCTTTTACATCAACCGCATCGATTTCAGAAGCCCGGATTTCCTGAAGATTTCGGCTCGAATCCCAAAGGGGGCGGTGCTCGCAAAGCCCGCCCTGCACAATGCCCGGCGCAGTCTGGTGATGGTAAGCGGCGGCAAGGACTCGGCGCTGACTCTGCACGAATTGCGCGCGGCGGGCGAAGAGTTCAATTGCTTGCTGCTCAACCCTCTGCCCGCCGCGTTGGAGGTGGCGGCGATCGCCGGTTGTTCGCGTCCGCTGGTTGTGCGGCGCACGCTCGATCCGCTGCTGCTTGAACTCAACCGCCGCGGATACTTGAACGGCCACACCCCCTTTTCAGCCCTGCTCGCAATGCTCGGAACAAGCTGCACCGCGCTGTTCGACTACGATCGCGTCGTGGTCTCCAACGAGCGCAGCGCCGACGAGGGCAACGTCAGCTTTCTGGGCGCCGAGATTAATCATCAGTACTCCAAGACCTTCGCCTTCGAAACCGCGATGCGCGAGTACACGGAAGCCTATCTGGCCCCCGGGGTCGGCTATTTCAGCATCCTGCGGCCGCTGTTCGAAATCCAGGTCTGCCGGCTGTTCGCGAACTGCGGCGAATATTTCAAGGCGTTTCGCAGTTGCAATCGCGCCGGGACTCAGGGTGCGTGGTGCGGGCGCTGTCCGAAATGCCTTTCCGTTTTTATTTCGCTCTCGCCATTTCTCCCGCTCGATACGATGAAATCGATTTTCGGACGCGACCTGTTCGAGCAGGATGACTTGATCGCGCCCGTGCGCGCGCTGCTCGGGATGGAAGGTGCCAAGCCCTTTGAGTGCGTCGGCACCCGCCAGGAGACTCTGGCCGGCCTTTATTTGACTATCAAAGGGCGCCGGCGGCAGCGCCAGGCGGTCCCGCCGCTGCTCGAACGGGTCGAGCGCGATGTGCTTGCGCCGCTTGGGGATTTGTCCGCATTGGCGCAGAGTATCCTGACGGCATGGAGCGACGATCATTATCTGCCGCCGCAATACGCTGCGCGGTTTAAGGCGGCAATTTCATCTCCATATGATGCTTTCTGAACTGGCCGGAGCCCGGGTCCTGATCCTTGGGCTGGGCCGCGAAGGAGTCGCGACTTACCAGTTCCTGCGCGCGGAGTTCCCTGACAAGGAGATCGGGCTCGCCGATCGGCTTCAAATCGACCGCCTTGATCCGCAAGCGCAACGCGCGATCGCCGCCGATGGCAAGGCGATCACTCACTTCGGCGAGGGCTACCTGGCAAGCCTGGACAGGTACGAGGTCGTGATCCGATCGCCCGGGGTTCCGCTGATTACGCCGGCGATCGCCGCTGCCGCCCGCGCGGGAGTCAGAGTGACGTCGCAGATCGAAATTTTTCTGGCCAATTACGCAGGCATGACTATCGGCGTGACCGGAACCAAGGGCAAAAGCACCACCGCGTCTTTGATCCACGCGATCCTGCGCGCCGGCGGTCTGGATTCGCATCTGGTCGGCAATATCGGGGTGCCGGCGCTGAATCTGCTCCGATCGATTGGGCCGCGCAGTTACGCCGTGATCGAACTGTCCAGCTACCAGCTTGACGGGATCCATCGCAGCCCGCACATCGCGGTGCTGCTGAACATCGTGCCCGAGCATCTCGACCTGCATGGCGGTTTCGAAAACTATGTTCGCGCCAAGCAAAACATCACTCGCTTTCAGACCGCCGGCGACGTTTTGATCTACAATGCGATGTATCCGATCCCGCGTAAGATCGCGGATTTAACCCGAGCGCAGCGGGTTGGATTTGCCCTGGAACCGGCCCCGGCGCTCAGGGTATTTCTCGAGCGCAACCACATCATGCATCGGCGCGACGACGGCGAGATCGAGACGATAATGGCGGCTGACGAGATTGCCCTGCCCGGCCGTTTCAATCTGCACAACGCTCTCGCCGCGATCGCGGTGGGCCGCGTCCTCGGCGTCCAACGCGAAGCTGTCGCCGCGGCCGTGCGCGCCTTCAAACCATTGGCTTACCGGCTCGAATGCGTCGGGACATTCAACGGAATCACGTTCTATGACGACCCTCTGGCGACGATTCCCGAAGCGACCATCGCCGCACTGGACGCGCTTGGATCCGGCGTCGCGACGGTCATGCTGGGCGGCTTCGATCGGGGTGTGGACATGGACAAACTCGCGCAGCGATTGCGCCGCAGCCAGGTGCGTACGCTGATTCTTTTTCCGCCCTCGGGGACGCGAATCTGGCAGGCGATCAAACGCGAGTACGGAGAGCGGGCGGCGCTGCCCAAAAGCTTCTTCACCGCCGACATGGGCGCCGCGGTCTCGCTGGCCTACGAAAATACGCCCAAAGGCCGCATCTGCCTGCATTCGCCCGCCTCGCCCAGCTTTGGTCTGTTCAGGGACTTTGCCGAGCGGGGCGACCTGTTCCGCCGTTATGTCCGGGAATTGAGCATGGCGGATTGATAAATACCAAGCGGAGGCGAAACCATGACCAGAAGAGTCGTTGGGGGACAATCAAAGCCGCACGCGATTATCGACGGACCGTGCCCAAAGATCTTCTCGCAGGGAGGCTTTACCCTGACCGAAATCTGGGCCACCGAAGGCGCCGCACCCGACCTCAAGGATGAACACGACTTCACGGCGCAATTCGACCGCGTCCGGATGGATCTCCAGCCCGGCCAGACGCGCTTCCGTATCGTTGAGTTTCCTCCCACTGACAGCCCCGGCGTGATGCACAAGACGCCAACCATCGACTACCTCGTGGTTCTCGACGGTGAAATCGACCTGATCTTCCACGACGGCAGCGAAGCGCATCTGAAGCAGGGCGACTGCGTGGTACAAATCGGCGGGATGCATGCATGGCACAATCGCAGCGGCCGCACCACCCGGATAGCAGCGGTCGCCGTAGGCGGCATCGGCGGCGAGCACACCTTGCGCTGATCAAAGCAGACCAATGGCTCGCGGTCGGGAATTGTGGGTTACAGGTCGCCGCTGACGGGAGACCCGCGGGGGCGGCGTCGCGAAAACCGTTGCGCGGTGGCATTATCATCATGTGCACTGCTTATCGCTGCTGCTGGTCGAGGATGAGGCCGCTCTGGCGCACAGCCTTTTGCGCGGCTTGACGGAAGAGGGCTTCGCCGTCGATTGGGCGCCGAGCGCGGAAGCCGCCGAAGGGGAATTCGCACGCAAGGGCCATGACCTGATCGTGCTCGATTTGCGGCTGCCCGGCAGGGACGGCCTGGATTTTCTGCGTGACCTTCGCGGCCGGGGAAGTGCGGTCCCGGTAATTGTTCTGACGGCGCGCGGCTCCGTGGAGGAGCGGGTGACCGGGCTTGATTCCGGCGCTGACGATTACCTGGTCAAGCCGTTTGCCTTCGCCGAGCTGCTTGCCCGGATCAAGGCCCTCGCGCGGCGCCATTTTGTCTCGCCCTCGCCCGTGCTCAAGGTGGCGGACCTCGAAATGGACACGATCCGCCGCAAGGTCTGGCGCGCCGGCCGTGAACTTTCGCTCTCGCCCAAGGAAACAATCCTGCTCGAACTGCTGATGCGCAATGCGGGACAGGTGGTGACCCGGGATATGATCGTGGAGGTGGCGTGGGGTGCGGATTTCAACGAATTTACCAACCTGATCGAGGTATTCGTCAATCGGCTGCGCCAGAAGATTGACTATGCGGGGAGCGAATCCCTGATCGTGACAGTACGCGGGGCTGGATATTTGATGCGCCGCGGCTAGCCCGCTGCCGCAATGACCATCAGGCAAAAACTCACGCTTTACTGGGCCGCAGTGCTGGCTGCGATCCTTCTAATCGCGGCCGGTTCGGTGTTCGTTATCTTCAGCCGTCAACAATGGGGCGCGCTCGACGCCGCCCTGATGGAAGAAGCGGATACCAGCGCCAGCGCGATTACCCGGTTTAACGGCGCCGCCGCAGCCTCCATTGTGCGCCGTCTCAGCCGCGAGCGCGACCTCGGTCCGCATAAGCGCGTCCGCCTGATTGTCGCAGGCGCGGTGATAGCGGATTTCGGCAGCCCTCAGGCCCATCTCCCGGCCCTCGACAACATCCGGCGCCCGGGACTGTTCGACGGCGGTCGCACTTACAGGTTCGCCGTGATGCCCTTGTCGATCGATGGCCGGCCCGCGCTGCTCGAAGACGGCGTCGATGCCACCCCGGTGCGCGATTCGATCGCCCGGCTGGGCACGATTCTCCTGGTGCTGACTCCGTTGCTGCTGCTGGTTTCGGTGGCGTTGGGCTACTGGCTGGCCGGGCGCTCGCTGGCTCCAATCAATTTGCTGGCGCGAGACCTGGCTCGCATCAATCCCAGAGAGTTGACTCACCGCATCCCGGTCGGTGCGGCCGTGGACGAAGTCGCGCGGCTGAGCGTTTCGATCAACGCGCTTCTGGACCGGCTCGAAACCGCGTCGCGCACCGAGCGCCGCTTTCTCTCCGACGCGGCGCACGAGCTGCGCACGCCGCTCACGGTCCTGCGCACCGGTCTTGAAGTCGAACTCAATCGCGGGCGCAGTCCGGAGGAATTGCGCCAGGCTCTGCAGTCGGCGCTGCGCGTGACGGTGGCATTATGCGCCAGCGCCGATGAATTGCTGGCGATTGCGCGGCTTGGCGACGAAGCCTTTGTGCAACGCGCCCCGGTGGACATGAGCGAACTGATGCATGAGGTGATCGAGGCGGTTGAACCTTTGACCGATGCCAGGCATCTCACCGTGGATGCAAAAACCGAGGTCCGGGTGGTGGTCGACGGCAACCGGGATCATCTGCGGCGGCTGCTGGTCAATTTGCTCGACAACGCAATCAAGTTTGCTCCGGAAAACGGGCGGATTGCCGCCACGCTGGAGCGCAACGGCAATCGCGCAATCCTACGCGTGTGCGATAACGGTCCCGGAATCCCGCCCGAGGACCTCCCATTCGTTTTCGAGCGCTTCTTCCGCGGCGCCGGGCACAAGACCGCCGGCAGCGGGCTGGGTTTAAGCCTGTGCCGCGAAATCGTGCGCTTGCACCACGGCGAAATCTCCGCCTGCAACAATCCGGGCGGCGGCGCCGCTGTGACGGTCAAGCTGCCCCTCCATGCGCAATCATGAACGTTCATTAATTAGGCCGGATCGATTGGGTCGGGTACGCTCAGGTCATGGGCCGTTGCCACCTGTTTGCGGCTATCCTGGCCTTGGGCGCGCTCCTGGTGTTTGCGTCCAACGCGCGGAGCGATGATGCAATCACGCTTGCCCAGGCGATCAAACGCGCCCTGGCTTACGCGCCTTCTATCCTGACCGCCTCCGCCAGCGGCGAATTCAGCGATGCGCAACTGACCGGAGCCCGTTCCGCGCTTTATCCCGACCTGTCCGCGGCCGGCGAATATTATCAGGCGCCGGGTTACCAGGAGGTGATCACCAACGGGGGTCTCACCCTGGCTGAGTTGCAGGCCGGATATACCGTGTACGACGGCGGGCGGCGCCAGGCGCAGGTGCGAGCCGCACGTTATCAGGTGCAGGCGGCGCAGTTGGGAATCGAGGCGGCGCAGGCGCAGATCGTATACGACACGACGGTCGCCTACTTCGACCTGCTGCGCAACGACGAGGCGGTCAGCGAGCACGAAAAAAGACTTCGGAGGCTGAACGCCTACGTTTCTATCGTCCAGGCGCTGCGCCGCAGCGGACGCGCCTTGGCCACCGACGTTCTGCGCGTCAGCACCACGCGGGACCAGGAGCAACTTAGTCTGGCGGCAGCGCGCCAGATGCGCGCCCACAGCTCCATTGTGCTGGGCTCGCTGATGGGAATTTTCGGGCGCACCGATTTGAAGATCGCGCCGGTTACGGGATTGCCCTCGATGGCCACCGGCGATTTGCTGAAGAGCCCGACCCTTCGCGCTGCCCAACGCCAGATCGAGGCGGCCAAGGCTGCCGTCGCGGCGGCGCGCGCGGAGCGCTACCCGACCTTCAAGCTGGCCCTGACCAGTGGATTTCTGGGCGTGTACCCGCCTGAAACTTTCGGCAATCACCTCGGAGCCTCCTATGACGGCGCGATGTCGATGCCGATATTCGACGGCGGTCTGATCACCTCGCATATTCAGCAGGCTGAGGCCGCGATGCACAGCGCGATCGCCAATCAGCGGCAGATCGATTTGCAGTTGAAACGCGACCTCGCCGACGCCTACTCACGGTATCAGGACGCGCTTGGGCAGTTGAAAATCCTGGAGCAATCCAAGACCACGGCGACCGACGCGTTTAATTTGGACTGGGCGCGTTTTTTGGGCGGCGGCAACGTCACGCTGCTTGAAGTACTCGACGCGTTTCAGGCTGCAGAGAACCTTCATTTGACCAAACTGGACCAGCAATATGCAGCGCGCCAGGCGGTTGCACAGGCGCGATTGCTGTTTGGTGTTGCGCAATGACCCGCGCCCGACGGCTGGCCGCGCTGGTGCCGGTTGTGTTGCTGTTGAATTTACCCGCATGTCGCAGCGGTCCTTCAGCTCCGCAGGAAAACGCGCCGCCGGTGATTATGTCGGTGACCGCCGCGAAAGTTCGGGTGATCCCGATGCGCCAGCAATTGCGTCTGCTCGGAACGACCGTTGCCCAAAGACATATAACTCTGGTGGCGCCCTCTTCCGGCCGGGTGATCGATTTCAACCTGCAGGACGGCGACCGGGTCAGAGCGGGCCAGTTGGTTGGTTACGTGGTGAACCGGGAAGTGATTGCGGCGCAACAGGGCCTCGAAGTTGCCCGCCAGATTGATCCCGCCGAGGCCACCTCGATCGCGCAGACGGTTGAGCGCTACAGCAAAGGGGCGGGAATCGCGATTAAGGCGCCGGAAAATGCCGTCGTTTCACAACGGCTGGTCAGCAGCGGCCAGATGGTCAGCGATCTCCAATCGCTCGCCGACCTGATCGATCCCAACAGCATCTACGTTCAGGCTGCGGTGCCAGTCGATGAAGTTTCCCAGGTCCGGCCGGGAATGACGGCGATGGTAACCTCGCCGCTGGAGCCCGACGTTGATTTTCCGGCCCGTGTAGCAGCATTGGCCCCCAACTTCACCCAGGGAGCCGCAGCGACCTCCTCGGCCCGCCTGGAGTTTACCGGTCCGAGAAGAATCGAACAGGCAGGCGCTCCGGTCGAAATCCGTCTCATCACCAAAAGCGCGCCGGATGCGATTGCGATTCCCTCCGCGGCGCTGTTTGAAAACGCGGCCAACGACACCTTTTACGTCTTCGTCGCCGGACCCGATGGCAAAGCCCATCGTACGCTGGTCACGCTCGGCATTCGCAATCAATCCGAAGTGCAGGTCACCTCCGGGCTGAACCCCGGCCAGCTCGTAATCACTTCGGGCGGCTACGCGCTCTCCGACGGCCTCAGGGTGAAAGTGACGGTGCCGCACACTTGAGCCACACCAATTCCGCGCTTGCGCTGTTTGCCGTTGCTGCGGCCTCGATTCTGGGAGTGGTTATGGCGCGCTTCATCCCCAGCGCCGTTTTTCCATTGGTTCAGTTCAATCGCGCGATCGTGCTGGCCGACAGCGGCGATCTTCCTCCCCAGCAGATGCTGGTCGCGGTCACGCGACCGCTGGAGGAAGCCGCCTACGGCGCCATGGGGGTGACGCTGGTGCGTTCCACAACCAGCCGCGGGAGCTCGGAAATCGACGTCACCTTCAGCGAAAACAGCGACCCGGTCTCGAGCTTTCAATTGCTCAATGCTGCACTGAACGAAGTCCGCTCGCGCCTGCCCCCCGACACCAGCGTTGATTCGCGATTGCTGACCGGCGGCACCTTTCCCGTTCTAAACGTCAGCCTTGCCTCTCGTGTACGCGCTTTGACCGAACTGACCCAAATCGCCCAGTATGATCTTGCGCCCAGTCTGCATCGGATCGCCGGCGTTTATCGCGTCGAAGTGGTAGGCGCAAAATACCCGGAGTACGAGATCAGGCTGGACCCGGCGCGGATGCTCCAACATCAGCTGACGCCGCAAGACGTTATCAACGGCCTGGCCAAAGCCAACGTGATCGAGTCGGCCGGGCGCGTGTTCGACGCCCATCGTATGCTGTTGACAGTGGTGACCACCGATCTGCACGGGATCGAACAACTACAGGCGGTGCCGGTGGCCAATGTCAACGGAGTGCCGATTTATGTCCGCGACATCGCCAACGTCCAACTCCGCATCAAGGAAGACTATATCCGCACCAGTTGCGAGAACGGGCCCGCCGTTCTGGTAAGCGTATCGGAGCAGCCCGACGGCAGCGTCACTGCCATCTCGCGTCAGACTCACGCGATCCTTTCCGAGTTCAAGGTCCGCTATCCCGATGTCCAGTTTTCGTTTTCCTACGATCAGGCGAAACTTGTGCAGGACTCCTTCAACAGCGTGCGCGACGCAATCGTCCTGGGCCTCCTGCTGGCGGTCGCCGTGGTCTTCGGTTTTACCGGCAGCCCGCTCAGCGCGGCGATCGCCGCGGTCGTGGTGCCCTGCACGATCCTGATCACGTTCGCCGTGATGAGCTTCATGGGGATGACGTTCAACATGATGACGCTGGGCGGACTGGCGGCCGGGATCGGACTGTTTATTGACGACGCGATTGTGATGATCGAAGCGATGCATCGGGCGCACGCCGGCGGCAGCAGCGCGCAGGCGTCGGTGGACAATGCGCTGCGGGAATTGACGCGCCCGCTAATCGCTTCCACCGCCACCGTGGTGATCGTGTTTATACCTTTGATTTTCCTCTCCGGCGTTACCGGGGTTTTCTTCCGCGCGCTGGCCTTTACCCTGGGCGGCGGCCTGGCCGTCTCGCTGCTGCTGGCCCTGTTTTTCACACCTGGACTTGAACTGCTGGCCGAGCGATGGCGGGGGCGGGCGCGCGAACCGGGACGGCTGTTCGTCCTGGCCCAGCGCGGGTATATTGCGAGCCTCAGGCCTTTTCTCAGCTTCCCGCCGCTGGCGCTGTTCGTCGCGATCGGATCGCTGGCGATCGCGCTGGTCTTCTATCGCACCATCGGAACCGACTATCTGCCCGCCCTCGACGAAGGCGCTTTCGTCCTCGATTACACCACTCCGCCGGAAAGCACCCTGGCCGACACCCAGGCGTTGCTGGCGAAAATCGAACACATCCTCAAGACCACGCCGGAGGTGGCTTCGTTCTCGCGCCGCACCGGAACCCAACTTGGATTTTTTCTGACCGAATCGAACCGTGGCGACATGTCGGTACTGCTCAAGAGCAATCGTTCCCGCGGCATCGACGCTATTATGGAGTCGGTAAGGCGGCGCATACTGGAATCGGTGCCAGGCGTACGCATCGAATTCTCGCAGGTCCTGCAGGATTTGATCGGCGACCTGTCCGGCACGCCTGAACCGATCGAGGTGAAGGTTTTTGGCGCGGACCAGGCAACGATCGAAGCCACGGCCCGCCAGATTGCCGACCGGCTGCGCACCGTGCCCGGATTGGTTGACCTGTTCAACGGCCTGGTCCTGAGCAGTCCGGAGGAGGAAATCCTGGTAAATCAGACGGTGGCGGAACGCTACGGGGTTTCGGCGCAGGAGGTGCGCGCCACTTTGAGGGCCGTGGTCGAAGGCACCGTAGCGACTCAACTGCGTGTGGGAGATCGGTTGATCGGGGTGCGCGTGCGCTATCCCCATGTCTATCATAACAGTCTCGAAGTGCTCGATCAGACGCTTATCGACACGCCCAGCGGCGGCCGAATTCCGCTGTCGGCCCTGGCCAGCTTGAAATGGATGGGCGAGCAGACGGAACTTGATCGCGAGCGGCTGCGTCCTGTGGTTCACGTCACTGCCCGCACTGAGGGCGTCGATCTCGGCACGGCGATGGCCCGAGTCAAAGAGCGCCTGAAGGGACTCATCCTGCCTGCCGGCGTCACCTTGGAATACGGCGGCCTGTATGCCGAACAGCAGAAATCATTTTATCAACTCGAACTGGTGCTGGTTGCAGCGACGGTCGCGATGTTCCTGGTGCTGGTATGGGAATTTGCCGCGGCCGCGCCAGCATTGGCGGTTCTGATCGGCGCGCTGTCATGTCTGGCCGGCAGCTTAGTCGGGTTGAGCATCACCGGCATCACGCTCAACATCTCCTCCTTCATGGGCATCATCATGGTTGCCGGCATTACCGCGAAAAACGGCATCCTTTTGCTCGATCATGCCCAGCGCGACATCGACCGCGGCGAGCATCCGAGAGCCGCGCTGGTGGCGGCGGCGCGGATCAGGATCAGGCCAATTCTGATGACGACGCTGGCGACAGCCGCCGGCCTGCTGCCGCTGGCCCTGGGGCTGGGCGCAGGCGCGAAGGTGCAGCAACCGCTGGCAATCGCGGTAATCGGCGGCCTGATTTACGCCTTGCTGCTGTCCACTCCGCTGGCCGCCGGCATCTACATGGTCGGGATGCGCCGCCGTCGCCCGGACATGCCTGGGCCCGGATAGGCCGCTAATGCGGACTGCCATCCTTGGCCCGCTGTAACGGCGTTGAGCAATAGTCGGTTCCCGCCCCGGTCCGGTGGGCATGACGGCCCGGCAAAAAGATTGCTCACGCCGGTCTTACCTCGTGCGGCGTGAATCTGACCGGCATGTGCTTGATGCCCGGGACCTGGGTTGATTGCGTCCACTGGACTTCACCGTCGAGTTGGAGGTCGGGTAGTTGGCTAATCAATTCGGACAGGATTACGCGCAACTCCAGGCGCGCCAGATGGGCGCCGAGGCAATAATGCTCGCCGTAAAGAAACGCGAGATGTTCGTTGGGAGTGCGGCCGACGTCGAAGCGGTCCGGGTCGGGAAAGACTTCCTCGTCGCGATTGGCCGACGCGATCCAGACCACCACCCAATCGCCCTTGCGGATCGTGCGCCCGCGCAGTTCAAAGTCACGGGTCGCCTCGCGCCGGACGTGCGCAATCGGGCTGGTCCATCGCAGCGCTTCCTCGACCGCGGTGCGCATCAGGGCGGGATTTGCCCGCAGCCGCTCCAGCTCCCCGGGATGGCGGATGAACTCCAGCATCGCGCCGGCCGTGGTGTTGCGCGTCGTGTCGATGCCGCCAAGGACTGTGAGCACGCCGTTGAACGCGATTTCGCGATCGTTCCATTTCCGTCCATCGACTTCCGCATTGCCCATCGCGCCGAGCAGATCCTTGACCGGCTGGCCGCGCCGTTCCAGCGCCAGCCGATGGCAGTACGTACTGATGCGCAGGAAGCCCTCGCGGCGGGTCTCCTCGGCACTGCCGATCTGGTATTCGGGCTCGTCGCTGGCGATCGCCATGTTGCTCCAGCGCAGCAGCGAAGACCAATCGTCCCGCGGCACATCCATCATCCGGCAGATGATCGCCAAGGGAAAGCGAGCGGCGATATCCGAGACGAGGTCGCATCTGCCGCGCGGGGCTACTTCGCCGATTATCTCCCGTGCCAGCTTGCGCGCGGGTTCCTCCCATTTGGCGATAGCTCGCGGCAGGAACGACGCGTTGTACGACTTGCGCAGCGCGGTATGAAAGGGCGGGTCGGTCATCACCAGGATCGCACCTTTGCCGTCCTCGCGCTCATGTTCGTGCTGCTCCGCGTAGGTATCGACGGGCAGCAGCGGCGAGACGCGCTGTGAACTGAAGACGGCCGGGTTGCGAAAGACAGTCAGCGCATCCTCATGTCTGGTCACTGACCAAAACGGTGTCCGAATGCGGCCCCTGGTCAGGTGCACCGGATCCTCGGCGCGCATCCGGCGCCAGATCGCATAGGGATCACCGATGGCGAAGAAGGCCGGATCGGTCAGGTCGTAAGCAAAGTCGCGCTGTTCCATCGCAAAAACCTTTGAGAGAACAAAGATGTGGAAAGACGGCAGAAGCGGAGAACATTTGCACGCCGGCAAATGACATCGGCGCGTTTGTTTTTGTGGATTGCGGCGGCAGGTCGCGCCGCAAGTGATCAGGCCATGATTCCATCGTAGTTGTCGAACTTGAACAATCCAAACGGCCGCAGCGCATCTCACTTCTCCTAAACCAGGCTGGTCCTGGGCGCTGTGTTTGCAGTTTGACAATCCCCACCATATGTGAGAAAAGGCGGAGCAAGCAAAGCCCGTTGCGAGGAATCGCTTATGATTTTTCTATGCGGAAGGCGGCTGGGGGCTTCTCTCTTTGCAACCGTTGCGGTGCTCGCGTTAATGACCGGCGCCACTTCAGCACAGGATCTGAACGTCTTCAGCGACGCCCTGATCAATAAACTGGAGCCGGTGAATGCGCCGGATACTGTGGCGCCCGGGACCAGAATAACCACCGCCAATTGGCAACAGTATGCCAAATTCATGCCCATCGGTATGCAGGCTTTCATGAGCGGGCGGTATTTCTGGCATATGGGGAATGGTCCCAACGACTACGCCGAAGTGGGTCCCACAATACCCACACCCCTTCCCTTCAAGTACCTCCAGGACACGGAGAAATACGGTAATCAGGCAAAATTGATAAAACTCCCGTCAGGTGCGTACCAAATCAAGGGTTACGTCGCGGGAATACCATTTCCCAATCCGGGCGGTCCGGATATGGGAGCGCAGCTTTTATACAATTTCTATTACACTTACATTCCTTCTGTGTACCATTCATTTTATCCCGTTTCGTACGTGGACCGTTATTTGAATATCACCAGCAACCTGGGCCAGCAGATGTTTTACAAGCTGTCCCACGTCAGCGATGCCGGCGAACCAATTACCAATCCCGCCGCCAACGGTTTGTATCTCTCGATCTACGATCAGTCGATATTGCCTGAGCAGACCAAATACCTGACTGCCCTGGCGATCTATCCCGACGATCCGCAGCGCGATCCGGAACTGTACGTTTTTCTACCTTCGCTGCGGCGCTCCCTGCGTCTGTCGAGCGCCGCGCGATGCGCCCCGCTGCAGGGCACGGACTGGACCAATGACGACCAGCGCGGCGGCTTCAGCGGCATACCCGATTGGTTCATTCCTCGATATCTGGGTGAAAAGAAGCTGCTCTTTGTGGTCCATTCTTCGTGGCTCTCGACTGCCAACGACCGCAAATATATCGACGGCTATACCTACGGCGGAGCGGCCAGCGGATGGGTCAAGCCGCAGGGTAACCGCTTTGAGCTGCGCGACGTGTACCTGCTCGATTTGGTGCCTACCGCGGACCGTGCGCGATCGTACTGCTATTCCCATCGCCTGCTGTATATCGACAGGAACATGGCCTATACAGCGGATTTTGCAGACACCTGGGATCAGGTCGGGAAGCTTTACAAATTGCAGATCATTTTCAGGGGACCCACCAACAAGGTTCCGCTGACGGTCAATGGTCACAAGAGCTTCGTGCTGCCTTCGGGCGGTGAGTTGGGACTTTTGTACGACGTGCAAAACGATCACGCTTCTGTGGCCTGGCCGAGTTCGCCTCCCGAGATCAATTCGGAAGTACCGGCCCAATTCCATAATATCCAGCTCTACGCATTACCCAGCGGTCTTGACCAGATAGTTAAATAGACCGGGTAAACTCTGATTTGTTCGCAAACGCCGGGCTTGGGCGTCGCACGCAAGCCCGGCGTTTGTTTTTTATTCCTCCAATCGCACTCCCGAGCGCCGAGCCGTCTGTCAGTGACAATTAAAGATGTCCGCCCCATAAGCAGTTAAAGATGTCCGCGTGATTGAGTTGAGAGTTGCGAAGCCTCCGTGGTTTTCAATGGCTTAGTTTTTCG
>JAJPIF010000014.1 GCA_021324885.1 Pseudomonadota bacterium | reverse complement strand
GGCCCTTAGGCCGCCAGAGCGTAACCGTTATTGTCTGCGGATAAATTTCGCAGTTCTGTTTGTTTAACGGGCCAACAGCACCCCGGCGTGCGACCACAACCCTCTTGCCTCCGTCGAACCCAAATCGCCCCCGTCAATGAATGCCAATGCGGAAGAAAAAGTTGCGTCAAAATCGCTACGGTTACGCAAATACTATTCTAAGACCGGATCGCTCCTGTCGCAACCCGCCGGAAATGCTGGCGCGGGAACGCGGACAGCGCGGCCCGCGCCGCTGACGCCTCAATTTTTGGATCGCGGCGCGGCTGCGCGTACCGTCGGCGTGGTGCGGCGCGCTACAATTGACCGGCAATGGCGCAAGCTCAGAAAGCGAAAAGCAACGGCTACGAACTGGTGGCCGATAACCGCAAGGCGCGGCACGACTTCTTTATCGAAGAGGCGCTGGAAGCCGGGATGGTGCTGACCGGCACCGAGGTCAAGGCGCTGCGCGCGCACAAGGTCAACCTGCGTGACAGCTATGCGCGGATTAAGAGCGGCGAGGCCTTCCTGGTCGGCGTCCATATCGGCGCCTGGGCTCCGGCCGGGCAGTTCAGCCATGCGGAAACCCGCCAGCGCAAGCTGCTGATGCATCGCAAGGAGATCGAGCGGCTGTGGGGCAAGGTGCGCGAGCGCGGCTATTCGCTGGTGCCGCTGAAGATTTACTTCAAGGACGGCCGCGCCAAGGTCGAACTGGCCTTGGCACGCGGCAAACACGCGTACGACAAGCGCGAGGCAATCGCGCGCAAGGACACGCGGCGGGAAATCGAGCGGGTGATGAAAGGGCGCAATCGGTAGGAGTGGCGCGCGCGGCCAATCCTTCGCGCCGGCAAAATGGCGCGCTCAATAACGCTCCTCTCGATTGTCACAGGCTGGAGGCCTGGGTCGCCGGCGAAGATGACGCGGTGGCGCCGCCCATTGCGCGCAGGCGGGCGATGCGCTTTTGCAGCGGCGGATGGGTTGACAGCAGATTGTCCAGCCATCCTTCGTCGTCCTGCTGGTTGACGCCTTCCAGCGGATTGATGATGAACAGATGGGCGGTGCCGCGCGAGGCGTTTTTGACCGGCGCTTCGATCGCGGCCAGATGCTCCAGCGCGCGAGTCAAGGCGCGCGGATTGCGGGTGAACTCCACCGAGCTGGCATCGGCCAGATACTCGCGCTGGCGCGATACCGCCATCGCCAGCAACTGCGACAGGATCGGCGCGAGCACGGCCAGGATAATCACCGCGATTGCCAGCAGATTGCCGCCGCCCTCGTCACGATCGTCGTTGCCCACTCTGCCCCAGTACACGAAGTCCGACAGCAGCGCGATACCGCCGATCAGCACCGCGATCATCATCATCGTGCGGATATCATAGTTGCGGATATGCGCCATCTCGTGGCCGATCACGCCCTGCAATTCCTCGCGATCCATCTGGTCGATCAACCCCTGCGTAACGCAGATATACGAATGCGCGGGGTCGCGGCCGGTGGCGAACGCGTTGGGCGCCGGATCGGGCATCACGTAGGCCTTAATCGGCGGCATCCTGGCCGCGACCGTCATCTCCTGGATCACATCCAGGACCATCCGATGGCGGTCGGTGTCGGGCGTCAGCGGGCGCGCATGCACCGAGGCAAGGACCAAAGCCGCGCCGCCGTAATAGGAAAGCGACGCCTGAACCAGACCGACGATCAGCGCGGCCAGCGTGAGGACCGGGAAACCGACAAGCGCGCCGTTGCTAAACCGCAGCGCGCCGGTCAGAAGATCCAGGCCAAGTCCGAGCGCGCAGTACAGCGCCAGGAAGACCGCGACGAGGATCAGGGTCTGTCGCCGGTTGGCTCGTTCCTGGGCCCAGAAATCGGCCGCCATAAAATCAATCTCGGCGCGTGACCTTGCCGGATTTGCTCACGTCTGTTTCGCGCCCAGCGACAGGTCAACTTTGGGCACCGCCTCATCTTCGGGGGCGGCTTTGAAGTAGTCGGCCTGCCTGAATCCGAAGTGTTGCGCGATCACATTGGAGGGGAAAGTCTGGACGCGGGTATTGAGCTGCATCACCGAGTCATTGTAGGCCTGGCGGGCAAAGGCGATTTGATTTTCGGTGGTAGTCAATTCCTCCTGCAACTGCATTACACTTTGGTCGGACTTCAGTTGCGGATAGTTTTCCATCACGGCGAGCAATCTGCCCAGTCCGGCGGTAAGTTGATTTTCAGCGGCGATCCGGCTCGCCTGATCGGGCGCGCTGATCGCGCGACCGCGCGCCTCCACCACCTGAGTGAGCGTTTCGCGCTCGAATTGCATATAGCCTTTGACGGCTTCAACCAGGTTCGGGATGAGGTCGTGGCGGCGTTTGAGCTGGACGTCGATCTGACGCCACGCCGCATCGACCTGGTTTTTCAACGAGACCAGCGAATTGTAGCTGAGGACGGCCCAGACAACGAGCACAACGATAATTCCTAAAATGATCCAGCCAACCATTTCAAAGTCCTTCGTGGCGCGACGCTATGGATGCGCAATCATAACACGCCGCGGTTGCCGTCCCCAATGTGTACTTGTTTGCCAATCAACAGGCTCACAACAACAGCGCCGCGGCATCGCAGCCGCGGCGCCTGGGCCTTAATTCAGGTTGACTTTGATCTTGACCGGTTTGGCCTGCGCCGGTTTCGCGATCATCACTTCCAGCACGCCGTCCTTGTAGCTGGCCGTGACGGGCTGGCTGGCGTAATGTTCGGGCAGGCGAAAAGAGCGATGGAATTTCGGGTAACGGCGTTCGCTGCGATGGGCCGTGGTCTTGCCGGAGAATTCCGGCCGCTTGCTCTCCGCCTCGACGATCAGCGCGCCGTCCTCGACCTTGACCGAAATCGAGTCGGTCTTGACGCCCGGCATCTCGAAATAGAAATGATAGCCGTCTTCCGACTCGATTACATCGACCGGCGGAATTGAGTGGTCGGAGCCGGGGGCCCGGCGATGAAGCGGCGTCATCAATTCGTTGACCCGATCGAAAAACCACTGATCGGGACGGCTCATCCATCCATCGTTAAAGCGAACTTCCATAACTGGCTGACCTCCAAAAATCTGCATATTTGCGGCGTCTGATAATTTCTGCTGCTTGCTACAAACCTAAGCATGAATTGGTAATCGTCAACCTGGTACCGGGTTGCCGGAGATTTTGGATGCGGGTGATGGTGAATCAGGCAGTTGGAGGGCGGCCTGAAATACGATCGATTTCATCGGCGAACCGCCGCGCCATCCGCGCATCACCCAGGCTGTCGGCCAGTTCCCGCCCCTGCTTCAGTACTTCGATCGCGCGCGCTATGTTGCCTTTGCCGATAAACGTTCCGGCCTTGCGGAAGATGCGGGCGTAGCGTTCTCCTTTGGCGGCGTCCATAAAATGACCGGCGAAACAACCGACTCAATCCTAAACGGCGCGATACGGCTGATCCAGCCGCGGCGCGGATACCGGTTCTCGGTCGATGCGATCCTGCTGGCGCGCTTCATCCGTCCACGGCGCGGCGCGCGCATCCTGGAACTGGGCGCCGGATGCGGTGTGATTTCGATTATCGCCGCGCATCTTTACGCGCCGCGCGAAGTGGCCGCGGTCGAGATTCAGCCGGCGATGGCGGCGCTGGCGGAGCGCAACGCGGCGCTCAACCGTCTTGACAATGTGCGAGTAATCGCGGCCGATCTCCGCTCACTTTCAACCCAGGGGCCGGGAAATACGGACTTCGACCTGGTGATTGCCAATCCACCGTACCGGGCGGGCGGGACCGGACGGCGCAGTCCTGAGGCGGGGCGCGACCTGGCCCGCGCCGAGAGCGCCGCGACGCTGCGGGATTTCGTGATGGCTGCGGCATGCAGCCTCAAGCACGGCGGCAAGGCGGCGTTTGTGTTCGCGGCGGCCAGAGGCGCGGAATTGATCGGCGAGTTGCGCGCCGCAAGGCTGGAGCCCAAACGCGTCCGGATGGTGCATCCGCGCCTCGAACTCCCCGCCACGACGATGCTCATCGAAGCGCGCAAAGGCGGCGGCATCGAACTGGAAGTCGAACCGCCGCTGATTCTTTATGCGGCCAGCGGCGTGTACAGCGAAGAGGCGAAGCTGTTGCTGGGCCGGTGAGCATCGTGGCGTTCAGACATCAGTCGTCGATCGCCTGGTACGCGCAGGTCCAGAAATCGCGGCATACATCTGGAGGATTCGGCGAGGTCCAGGCGCGTTGGGTTAACAGCACGGTGACCATTTCCTCGGTCGGGTCGGAGCGCCATGAGGTACCCAAGCCGCCATCCCAGCCGAATTTTCCCGGGACCGCCGCGACACTGTCGCGCCGCGTGATGACGCACATTCCCAGGCCCCAGCCATGACTATCGAAGAATCCCGGCACCAGGTTGGATAACGCCTTTTGCTGCGGGGTCAGCTGGTCGGCCGTCATCACCTCGACCGAAGGGCGCGACAGGATGCGGCCGCGGCCGCACTTGCCGCGATTGAGCATCATCCGACCGAATGCCAGGTAGTCATCGATGGTCGAGACCAGGCCGCCGCCGCCCGACGCAAAAGCGGGCGGACGGCTCCATTCGCCGTTGCGCGCCGGATCGTAAAGTTCCAGCGCGCCGGTTTCAGGATTGTTCCAGTAGCTGTAGGCGAGCCGATCGACTTTGTCTGGAGCGACGCTGAAGGCGGCGTCCTTCATACCCAGCGGTTCGAAAATCCGCTCGCGCATGAACGTTTCCAGCGGCTGGCCGCTGCCGCGCGCAATCAGAACACCGAGCACGTCCAGGCCCGTGTGATACATCCATCGCTCGCCCGGCTGATGCATCAGGGGCAAGGTTCCGAGCCGGCGGATCCATTCGTCGGGAACCGGCGGTATCGAGGGCCGCGGGGGACCCTGGCCCAGGCGCTGCTCGCTGATCGCCTTTTGGATTGGGTAGGTGTCCGGCGGCGCCATCACGACGCCCATTCCGAAAGTGAAGGTCATCAGGTCGCGTACCATGATGGGCCTTTGCGCGGGCACGGTCTCGTCGAGGGGAGCATCGATATGCTCCAGCACGCGGCGATTGGCGAGTTCGGGCAGCAGGCGATCGACCGGTTCGTCCAGGCGCAGTTTGCATTCCTCGACCAGGACCATGGCGGCGGCGGCGACTACCGGTTTGGTCATCGACGCGATGCGAAAAATCGTATCGCGCTTTAGCGGATTGTATTCCTCGAAGCTTTTGCTTCCGATCGCATCAATCTGGACCTCGCCGCGGCGGATAATACCAGTTACGAGCCCCTGCACCTCGCCGCGCTCGACGTATCCGGCCATCACGTCGTGCATCCGGCGCAGCCGCTTTTTGGATAATCCTCCGGTGTTCATAGGATTCCTGCCCCGCAAACGATGCGTACGACGCCGGCCATGCGCATTGCGCCGCAGTGGAATTCGTTACGCTGGCTCGGCGCCGCCCCTTACAAAGCTCAGCACCGTCGCGCCGTTGCGCGAGGTCACCGTGTGGACGCATCCTTCGGGACGGAAGTTGAGGTTGCCGGCGGTGACCTCGCCGTAATCGTCGGCGGTCGATCCTTCGATGACGAAAATCAGCTCGTCGCCTGTATGGCGATGGCGTGCGATGGTGGCACCGGGCTCGAAGCGCGACAACAGGACGAAGCGCCGCGTCGCGTCATCGCTCCAGATTCGTTTGACGCGAACTCCGGGAATCCCTTCTTCCCAGGGGATATCGCTCAGGCGGAAGATTTGAGTCTGGGGCGAGTCGCCGATCTGGTCGGCCGCTTCCAAACCGCCGGTAAAAAGGCCGAGCACGGTGGCGCCGTTGCGGCTGTCGCCGGTATGTACACATCCGCGCGGCCGGTAACCGACGTCGCCGGCATACAGCACGCCGCTTTCGTCGAAGATTGCTCCTTCGATTACATAGAGCAGTTCGTCGCCGACGTGCCGATGCATCGGGAGTTGCCCATTGGACCAAAACCGCGACAGGACGGCCTTGCGCTGCGTGGCGGGATCGGACCACAGATCCTTGGTCCATAATCCGAAACGGCCCAGGCGCCATTCGATATCGGCCGTCACAATTGTTCTGGAGGGCGGGCTAGACTCAGCCATCGTTTTTTCTCCTCTGCCGAGGCTTGCGTTTGAGCCTATCAAACCCGGGACCAACGAGGGGAGGCGCCGCGCGGCTCAAAGCGTCCACCATCAACAGCCCACGACCGCGCCGCGCGGGCGGCGCCAATTCAGTAAACCCCCGCCGCTTTGATGATTGTCGGACCGTCGTGTTTGGGGATACGCGGGGCGGGCTTGCGTTTCATCGCGCGCTCGACCATCGGGTCGGTAATCGCGGCCTTGTGCTTCGCGCGCTTGTCCTCGCGCTCCTTGAACTCCGGCAACACCTCGCGTCCTAGCAGTTCCATCGCCTCGCAAACATCTTCATGGCGGTAGTTGGCAAGCTGGCCCATCAGTCCGACCTGGTCGGCGCCCGCCTCCTCGTAGCTGCGCAGTTTGTCGCGCACGTACTGGAGCGTGCCGACGCACTGATTGCCCGGCTTGCCGTACAGATGGGGAAAGGCCTTTTGCAGGTCGATGGGATTTTTCTGGAACTTTTCCCAGATGCTGGTCTTGCCGGGCTCATGCTCGCCGTCGCCGAAGTAATGCGAGGAGGCATGCAGGAAGTAGGCGTCCGCGCCGCGCAGCATCTGCTTGAGCCGCTCCTCGGTGCGCGCGGTCATGAAGGGGGCGACGAAGAAGATATTGGGGTTTACGGCGAATCCGATCGGCTCGCATTCATTGGCCAGGCTGTTGTAGTAGCTGTCCACCAGCGGCTTGATTTCCTCGGGCGGAACGAAGGTGATGGTGAGCGAGCCCATACCCAGTTGCGCGGCCAAATTGATGGTTTCGGGTTTGGAGGCGGCCAGCCACAGGGGCGGATGGGGTTTTTGCAGCGGCTTGGGGATCACGTTGCGCACCGGCATGCTGAAATGCTTGCCCTCGTAGCCCTGAAACGGCGTCTCCACCATCATGCGGCAGACCGCTTCCAGCCCTTCGCGCCATTTCTCGCGCTTCTCCGAGCGTTGCTGGAGGAAGCCGCCCAACTCCGTTTCCGAGGACGACTCGCCGCTGCCGAAATCCAGCCGGCCGTCGCTGACCAGGTCCAACGCGCCCAGCCGTTCGGCCACGCGGGCAGGATGGTTGTAGCCGGGCGAGGTCAGCACCACGCCGTGGCCGAGGCGGATGTTTTTGGTGCGCTGGCTGCAGGCGCTGAGGAAAATCTCGGGCGCGGAGCAATGCGAATATTCTTCGAGGAAATGATGCTCGACCGCCCAGACGTAATCGAAACCGAGCTGGTCGGCCAACTCCGCCTGCTCCAGCGCTTCCCTGTACACGCGATGCTCGGACTCGGCGTCCCATGGTCGCGGGTTTTGCAACTCAAAAAAGAATCCCAGCTTCATTTCGATCTCTCCGATTTACAGCTACGAGCCGCCGGCTCTGAATCTTCCACAAATCAGCATCATGCTATTGCCACTGGATACCATCCGTCCACCCACGGAGCGATTTATTCGCCGGCGCGTGATTTGGACGGGCCTTCATTGCGGCCATCCCTGCGCCACCTTGGCCCTGATCTCGCTCACGATCTGCTCCTTGCTCTTGCCGGGCCACATCACCAACTGTGCTTCGGAGAAAAAGTACCAGACCGGTTCACAGAATTTTTCAAAATCGGGAAGCAGGCTGCGCTGGTACTCCACCGATTGCAGGGTCTTCCTCGCTGACTCCAGGCTGTCGAACCAAATCTCTTCGACTCCGTCCCAGCGCACGTCGCCATAGGTGTAAGCTTCCTCGGGCTCAAGACACTGCTGGTAATGGATCAGGCCGGGCAGCGACTGCACGATTGGTCCATGAACTTCGGCCCAGTAGCGGCGGAATTCATCGATTGCCATTCCCATCCGGTGGGTGAGCTGGAAAATTCCCTGGATCATGCCGGACTTCAGGTTGCCCTCGGTCACGACGCGGTCGGTGGTCGCCATCCAGGCGGTGCGGCGCGGATCGATAAAATGCTCCTCGTCGGCGACTCTGATTTTGGAACCCTCTTCGTGGCGCGATTGCAGCAGGGCGGGCATCGCGGACCAGAACTCCGAAACCGCGTCGAACGGCGAATTGCCTCCAAGCGAGTGCACTCGATGGTTCTGGACATAGCGCTGGATGCTCTTGATGCGCGGCCCGGCGAATGGATGCACCTCGAGGTAATGGCGATGGAACTCGAAACTGGTGACCGAGGGCTTGCGGCCAAAGAAATACAAATTGTGAATCATGGCTTATCTCCGGCGGATTGTCCGCTGTGCGCTGATCGCATATTTAGTGCGGCAAGACGGCGATCGCCAGTGTCGGATGGTCCGGCAGGCCGGCCAGCAGCGCAACCCTTTTGCTGTCCGGCGACCATCGCGCCACCATCGTGCCGATCCTGCCCGTGCCCAGAAGACCGCCGGCGTGGGGCGACATCCACAACAGCGCGGTAAACGGATACTTGAGAGCCGGCACGCGCAAGCTTATCGCGAGCAGGCCGGCCTGCGATGCGCTCAGGTAGCCTTGCAGCAATGCCGCCGCGGTGGTGTTGAGGCCGGTCGGCACAATCTGGAGTTGCGACCGGCCGGGATCGATCCAGGCGATTTGGGCGGGGAACAGCGCGTCACGATTGGCAGCAATCGCCGCGGCATTGAGGCGCTGACTTCCCAGCACCGCGACCTTGCCGCCGGCATATACCGCCGCCGCCGCCGGCGAGGCCAGCAGCCGGGCGCGGTGCGAATCAATTGAGTATTCCATCACGCCGACATGAGCGGGATCGGGCGAGGCTTGCGGCACCGCGGTAAAGAGAAAACTTCGGGATTTATCGTTCCAGAGCAGGAATTGCCCCGGGATGATTGCGGGCAGGCTTATCACGCTGCACGACCTTTGGGCCCGGTCGATCAAAGTCCATGTTGCGGGCTCCTGGCTGTGCGCGATCGCGAAATTGCCGTCCGGACTCCACAGCAGACTGGTGGGGTCGATCTGCCCGGCGCATTGGAGGTCCAGAATCGAGGCGGGCTGCGGTTGTCCCGGCTTCACGATGTAAATGGCGCGCTGCGGCTCGCGCTGCGCGGGAGTCTGACCCGGTGTGATTATTGGCGATTGATTCGGTTGGTTGGACGCCGCTTGCAGTTGCACGCCGGCGGCCAGGGTATCCGTGTTCAGCCATGAGATTCCGGCCTTGTCGGAATTCACGCCGAGGTTTGCCACGGCCAAAGCCGGCGCATCGCCGTTGGTGTCGCGGATCCAGATCTGCACACCGTCGGAACCAGCGGCGGCGATAGCTACACGGGACCCGTCGCGATTGACCGCGAGATCCAGGATGTTCGCGCCATGCACGGTTGCGGAATCGGCAATCACACGTAAGGTGGCGAAATAATTCCCCGTCCAGGCTGCCAGGGCGAGGCGGCCGTTGCGGGTTACCGGCAATGCGACCGCATCGGGACCGAGCCATAACGGGGCCACCGGCCCGATCAGTTTGAGGTCCGGCGCGATTTTCACGACGGCGGCGAGTTGGACGTCACGCGCCGGGGCAAAGGCAACGTAGGGAATCTCGGGCGGCGGCTTGGGTTTGTGGCGGCGATGAAAGCCTGGCAGCGGAAAAGTCAGCCAATAATTATTGCTCTGCGCCGCTGCAACGGACGCGGCCAGGCAGACCAGGCTGACTGTGGCAAGGACGAACCTGAGCATCGAGGAAAGGCTAGTCTAAACCGCAACGACGGGAAACGTGGCTATAATGGTCGGTACACGGCCGCGGCCGTCGCGGCCCGAGGAGACAACCGTGAGTCGCAAAGCTCGCATCATAGTAATCATCGCAGTGCTGGCGGTGATAAGCACTGCCGCTTTCTTTTTCGCCTGGTACGCTGCCGGCGCAGTCGCGGCCGCGATCGCGCTGGCAGTCGCCGCCGCCTACTACCTGCTGATCCTGCGCCCCGCGCGGATTCCACGCGATTCGCTGCTGCGGATGCGCCTTTGCGGGCGGATCAGTGATTTTGCGGCCGGCTCGGTGCTGGATCGGATCCTTGGCCGCGAGTCGGTGACGATGCACCATCTGCGCGAAGCGCTGACGCATGCCGTCAGGGATCCGGCGCTCGAAGCGGTGATGGTCGAGGTCGCGGATTTGCGCTGCGGGATGGGCTCCGCGCAGGAACTGCACGACTTGCTGGCGGCGGCCGGGCGCGCCGGCAAGCGCACCATCGCCGTGCTCGACGCGGAAGCAGCCGAGCCGCACGCTTACCTGATTGCGGCGGCGGCGCGCGAAATCGTGGCCAATCCCGACACCTCCCTGATGATGCTCGGCGTCACCCTCGGCGGCCTCTTCGCCAAGCGCGCGTTGTCCAATCTTCATGTCGGCGCCCAAAGTCTGCAATGGAAGGAATACAAGGGCGCAGCCGAGATCACCAGCCGCGAGCACATGTCGGCGCAGGTGCGTGAAAGTCTGGAAGCGGTGGTAAACGATTGGCAGGACGTGCTGGTCGATTACCTGGCCCGCTCCCGCCGGCTTGAACCGGCGCGCGCCAGAGAACTGCTCAACAGCGGATTTCTGAGCGCCGCCACCGCCCGTGAAGCGGGCCTGATCGATCGCGTCGGATACGCGCAGGACGTGCTGGCGGAATACGAACCGCAGGATGAAGTCATGACCCACCGGCGTCCTTTCATGGATCGGCTCATGGAGCGGTTGCGCCGCACCCAGCCGCCGGAAGATCGCCGCCGTCATACCAATCGCGTCGTCGAATTCAATCGTTATTTAAGGCGAATCCGCTACCTCGAGGATAAAGGCAACCGCCCCCGTATAGCGATCGTTTACGGACTGGGTCCGGTAATTTCCGGCGAGCCGCCGCGCGCCGGCGAGTTCATCAGCGGGCAGCAGACGGCGGCGGAATTGATCCAGGCGGCGCGCGATCCGCGCGTGCGCGCGGTCGTGTTCCGGGTCAACTCGCCCGGCGGTTCCGGCGTGGGATCGGAGATGGTATGGCGGGCGGTGGACGAAGTGCGGCGGCTGGGCAAGCCGGTGGTGGTTTCGATGGGCGATGTGGCTGGTTCGGGCGGCTATTATGTCGCCATGGGCGCGGACGCCATCGTCGCGCAGCCATCCACGCTCACCGGCTCAATCGGCGTGGTCTACACCAAGTTCAATGCCGGCGAATTGCTGGAACGAATCGGCATCAACGTCGATTACCTCAAAACCTCCCCGATGGGCGACGCGCTTTCGATCACCCGCCCGCTGACCGAGAGCGAACTCGAACAGCTCAACCAGGTGATGGGCGAGATGTACGCGAATTTCACCTCCAAGGTCGCGCAGGGCCGCAAACTTGACCCTGCACAGACCGAAGCCGTTGCGCGGGGACGAGTCTGGACGGGTGCAGCCGCGGCATCAAAGGGGCTGGTCGATGAACTGGGCGGGATGGATCGCGCCGTCGAGCTGGCGCGCCAGAAGGCGAAACTGGCCGCCGATCAGGAACATGAACTGGCGCCCTATTCGGGTCAGCGCGGTCTGATGGGCTGGCGGCTGGCGTTCGCTTCGGCGGCGCAGCCGCTTTTGCCGATGGATATGTTGTCGCGAGCGGCAGGCATCCCCGAACAATGGATTCCGGCGCTGATTCAGATATTTTGCCGCAACGGCGTTGCGCTGATCTGCCCGTGGTTCTAAGTCAATTTGGCGACCTCGGTTCAGCCTCTAAGTTCATACAGCGCGGCAAACGGGTGATCGATCGGGAGGCGGCGGAAATGGCTGAAGCCCGCAGTTTCGGCCAGCTCCCGCGCCTTGGCTTCGCCCATGGCCGCGCCCAGTCCAGCGCCACCTTCGGCCAGCGACGTGGTCATGCAATAAAGCGTGCTGGCCGAGTACAGCATCCGTCCCATCGGGCTGATGTTGTCCTCGACCCGCGATGACGCGTTGACTTCCGCCATCATGTAAGTGCCGCCGGGCCGCAGCGCATTGCGAATCGAGGTGAGCAGCGCCAGCGGATCAACCGCGTCATGCACGACTTCAAAAGTGGTGATGAAGTCGAAAGTCGAATGGGGAAGCTGGGTGCAATCGGCGACGTCGAACCTGATGCGCGTTTCGCCCAAGCCCGCGGCCCTGGCGTTGGCGCGCGCCCGCTCGATCGAGCCGCTGTGACGGTCGAAGCCAAAGACTCTGGCCTGGGGAAATGCTTCGGCGATTTTGATTGCCGCCATCCCGCTGCCGCATCCGACGTCCAGGGCCGAGCCGCCGCCTTGCAGCTTGGCGACCACCTGCGGGAGGGCGGGGAGCCAATGCTGGATCAGGAAATGCTTGTACATCGGCGCGGTCATCCGCTCCATCGCGGCAAACAATTCCTGCGGATATTCGCTTTGGGCAACACCGCCGCCGGTGCGGAAGGCTTCGGCGACTTTGGGAGCAACCGTCAGATGCGGCATCAAGCCGGCGAACATGCTGGCCAAGAAAACCGGCGAATCCTCGTCGGCCAGCGGCGCGATATGCTCGGGCGGCAACCTGTAACGCTGGCTTTTGGGGTCGTAGTCGACGTACTGCGCCGCGACCATCGAACCCAGCCATTCACGCAGATAGCGCTCCTGCAGTCCCGTGCGCTCGGCCAGCTCCGCCACGGTCAGCGGACCGGCGCCGGCCATCACTTTGAAAATTCCCAGCCGGTCGCCAATATAGGTCATGGCGGAATGGAACGACGCCGCAACGTCCTTCATCAATTGCTTCAAAAATCGCTGGGCCTTTTCCTTGTCGAACTCGGCTGGTTGAGCCATTTGCGCTCTCCTATGGACGCTGCTATCCCCAACAAAGTGGCGCCGATCGGAGCGGAACGCAACCACCAAGCCAATCCTGGCGCCGCTGCCCGGAGGTGGTCATCAAAATCCACCTCTGCTTTGATCTATTGCGCAAGCTCCTCTCGGATGGAATAGATTTTCTGCCGCGCTTCGGAAATGTAGGCGTCCAGGTTGCGCCGATGGTTGGCGAAGATGCCGTCGGGCGCGCCATCCAAAACGATCAGCGGCTTGAGCATCGCGGCCTTGCCCAGCGGATCGATCGCTTCGTCGAACAAGGTCGCGAGCACCGGCTTGGTCCTCAGCGGAATATAGTACTCGCGCTTGACCGCCTGCATCATGTAGTAGATCACGTCGGTGTAGCCCTGCGCCTTGTAAAAATAGTCGTCAACCATCCAGGCGCGCACCGGACCCCCGCTGTCGGTGCGGGTGCGATAGAGGTTGGCGTGCGCGTCGCCCAAAAGATCGCTCCAGGCCTGCATCAGACGCACCAGCTCGATATTGCGCTGGTTGAGTTCGCGCGAAGTGGGCGGATTGGTGTGCAGGCCGGCGACATAGGCGCGCAAATGTTTCACTCCGTCGCGGTATTTGGTTTCCGCCGCCGGCAGCATCCAGCGGTAAGGGTCGTTGCGGAAGTCGCTATCGGCCAATACCAGGTTCTGGTCGTATTCGTTGGAGGAAATTTTGGTCAGATGGTCCTTGAACACGCGGCAGGTCTCGCGCAGCGCGATCAGGATTCCGATCTGACGGTTGGCATTGTTGTCCGCCATCACCTTCGGACCCCACAGGAAGAAATCGTTGGGACGCCATCCAAAGCCGCTGTTGAGTTCGTGGTCCATAATCTCCGCCATCGTGGTGGCGTAGATTTCGCCGGGCACGAACGGCTTGCCCGGAGGAAAGGCCCGACCGATGTCGAAACCCAGACGGTCGTGATGCTTCTGGCCGAAGTGCAGGGCCAGGATAATCGCGCCCCATCCCACAAGCACCACGACTATGACGATCGCAGCCTGGTAGCGGCGACTGAAATGGCGCTGGGCTGGCGCGGTGCAAGGCGTCGCTACCGCACTAACTTCAGGGCTTGGCGAAGACATATCGTCCTCACAGTATACCAGCGTCCCGAAACTTGCGACTGCGCTTTGCGGGTCCGATGCAGCAGTGCTATGGCGATTGGAACGAACGGGAGGTCAGTGCGATGGCAGACGAACCGATGGAAAACCTGGCGTTATTCAAACTCACCGAAGAACAGACCATGCAGGTTATCAAGGAAGCGGGCGGCGGCACGGTGACCTGGCTGCGCCGCGACGGCCATCCCGCGGGCGCCTATGTGCAAATCGTGGTGGTCGACGGTCAGATCTACACCACTTCAACCAACGATCGCGGCAAGAACAAGGCATGGCGGCGCGATCCGCGCACCGCGTGGGTCTTCGATGTTCCAGGCAAGGGCGGTGTTACGGTGATTGGCAAGGTCGAGTTCGTCGAGGACGCGGCGTCCAAGATGCGGGTGTTCAACGCGATGGCTGACGCGGTCCACCTGACCGGCGCGAATCGCGAGCGTTTCATCGGCCACATCAACACGCGCGGGCGCGAGGTGATGCGCCTGGTGCCGGAGAAATACATCACCCTGGACACCGCCAAGGTAGGCGTCGCGATGGTAAGCTGAGGGTTGGCGGGCCGCCGTGCCCGCCGGCGTCAGCTCGTAGATGCTCGAATGAAGCAGCAGGATAGCTGGAGATCCGGCTGTTACTTCAGGTCGCGGCCTGGTTCATGAACTTCTCCGCCTGGCGGATGAAGTGGGCGGAATCCGCGTAGCGGCCCAAATCGACAATCACGTAGGTGACACCGGCCTGCTCGTATAGCGCCAGCCGGTCGCGGGTGCGAGGCATATCGTCGAGCGGGAACCCGCAGCGGGCGACGATTTCCAGGCTGGTCTTGCCTTTGGCGGCGGCTTCGCTCCTGACCCGCGCGATTGCCGGACCCATCTCGGCCGCGCGCAGCATCGGATGCCATCCGTCGCCGAACTCGATCACGCGCGCGACCGCGTTGGCGCCGTTGCCACCGATCCAGATCGGCGGGCGTTGCGGACGCGGCTTGAACACGAAGGCCGGGAAGCTCACCAGCTTGCCCTGATATGGCTCGGCTTCGTGCGCGAACAGATGGCGGATCACACGCAGCGTTTCGGTGGTGATTGCTCCGCGTTGTTTGAAATCCACCCCCAGCGCCTCGAATTCCGGCTTCATCCAGCCGCTGCCCACACCGATTATCATCCGCTGCGCCGACAGTTCCTGGATGGTCGCGATCAGTTTGGCCGTAAGTACCGGGGGGCGATAGGGTAGAACCAGCACGGAGATGCCCAGGCGAATGCGCTGCGTGACGCCGGCCAGAAAAGCCAGTGTTGCCAGCACGTCAAGGTAGCGTCCGCCCGAACCTTCCGTCTGGTCGGGCGGGATACACAGATGGTCGGACACGAAGACTGCGTCATAGCCCAGCCGTTCGGCGGCAACCGCGCATTCCCTGATCGTCGCCGCGGTGGATTGCGGTCCCATGTTGCGAATCGCGACGCCAAATTTCATCGGATCACCTCCGGCGGAAACCCGCTCGCGTCGAGCCGGCCTTCCCCCGCTCTCCCCAATACGGTATCCGCATTGGTTGGCGTATCCTATAATGCGCGTCGCCGGTGGCATTATTGAAGCGGAGAAAAGCGGACTGAGTATGGACTTTTCCTTTACGCCTGAGCAGGAAGCATTCCGGATGGAGCTGCGGCAATGGCTGGCGGACAATCTCGATCCGGATTTGCGGGTTTATGACGCGATGGACGAGCGGGTGGCCGCTTCGCGCGAGGTGTTCGAGAAACGCCGCGCGTGGCAAGCCAAACTGTATGCCGCCGGATGGGCCGGCATCGCGTGGCCGCGCGAGTACGGCGGACGCGGCGCAGGGTTGATCGAACAGATCATATACAACGAAGAATATGCACGCGCCCGCGCTCCGATTGTTCCCGGCTATCTGGGAATCGGGATGTGCGGTCCGACGCTCATCCAATACGGTACCGAACAGCAGAAACGCCGCTACGTGAAGCGAATACTCAGCGGCGAAGATATATGGTGCCAGGGCTATTCCGAGCCCAACGCGGGTTCCGACCTCGCCGCAATTCAGACCCGCGCCGAAGACAAAGGCGACTATTTCCTGCTCAACGGCCAGAAAGTCTGGACCTCGGCCGCTCAGTATGCGGATATGATGTTCCTGCTCGCGCGCACCGATCCAGCCGCCCCCAAACACAAGGGAATCAGCTATCTGCTGCTTGACATGAAGAGCAAGGGCGTTCAGGTGCGCCCGCTCGTGGTCGCCAGCGGCCATGCCCATTTCAACGAAGTTTTTTTCCAGGACGTGGAGGTGCCGAAGGAAAATCTGGTCGGACCCAAAAACGAAGGCTGGCGCGTCGCGATGACCACCTTGTCGTACGAACGCGCTTTTGTCGGCGGCGAGGGGCATGCGGAAGCGGTCCGCGCGCTGATCGAACTGGCCAATCGGGTCGAAATCGAGGGCGCACCGGCATGGCAGACGCCGTGGGTTCGCCAGCGCCTGATTGCTCTGGCGATTGAATGTCAGGCGGCAAAGTATACTCAGTTGCGATCGCTCACTCGTCAACTGCGCGGACTGCCGCCCGGCCCGGAAGGGTCGATGCTCAAACTGTTCGGATCGGAACTGGGAGTGCGAATCGCCCATTTCGCCACCGAGATGCTGGGACCGTATTCCCAGTTGGGGGAGTCGATGCCGCTGCTGCCCGAAGCCCCGCGATGGCAGAGCCGGGTAATCAGTTGCCTGCAATTTCGTATCGCGGGCGGCACCAGCGAGATTCAGAAAAACATCATCGGCGAGCGCACTCTGGGTTTGCCCAAAGACTGACTCTCTGCGCTCCAACAGGGCGCGGGAAAGTCGCACGCAAGGCGCGCGTCCCCGCCGTCATTGGTTTCGCGCCTGCGGTCAGCGCCATATGGCGGGCGGCGACGAACAGGCAACCGGCCGCTGTTTTCCAAATGCGGCGACGGAAAAGGCCGGCCGCGATTGTGGCCGGCCTTCGCGCGCTGAACTAAATCCTTTCCAGAATGGTCGCGATTCCCATGCCGCCGCCGATGCACATCGTGACCAGCGCGGTGTTCTTGTCGCGACGCTCCAGTTCGTCGAGCACCGTGCCAACCAGCATCGCGCCGGTTGCGCCCAGCGGATGTCCCAGCGCGATCGCGCCGCCGTTGACGTTGACCTTATCGCGCGGGATGCCGATGTCCTTCATCACCTTGAGCGGGATTGCCGCGAAAGCCTCGTTGATCTCCCACAGGTCGATATCGCTGGGCTTCATTTTGGCCTTTTGCAGCACCCGTTTGCTGGCGGGCACCGGCGCCGTCAACATGATGATCGGCTCGTCGCCGTAAGTGGCGGTTTGCAAAATCCGCGCGCGCGGCTTGAGCCCATGCGCCTTGGCGTAATCCGGCGACGCGATCAGCACCACGGCGGCGCCATCCACGATACCGCTGGAGTTGCCCGGCGTATGGACGTGATTGACGACCTCTGCCTGCGGGTAGCGCGTCTTGGCCTTCTGATCGAAGGTGAGGGGGCCGTCTTTCATCCGGTAGCCGCCGCCGTTGGGATGCGTGCCGGCGAAGGAAGGCTCGAGTTTAGCCAGACCTTCCATCGTGGTGTTGGGGCGCGGATGCTCGTCGTGATCCAGGACGACCTTGCCCTCGCCGTTCTTGACCGGGACCAGGCTCTTTTTGAAGTAGCCTTTTTCCATCGCGTTCTTGCACATCATCTGCGACTCGTACGCGAAGCGGTCGCAATCCTCGCGCGAGAAACCTTCGAGGGTCGCGATCAGGTCGGCGGACACGCCCTGCGGAACCAGCGGATGAAGTTCGCGCAGATGGCGGTTGTGGCCGTCCAAACCGGCACCGTCAGCGCCCATCGGCACCCGCGACATGCTTTCCACGCCGCCGCCGATCACCAGGTCCTGCTGCCCCGACATCACGCCCATCGCGGCGAAATTGACGGCCTGCAAACCCGATCCGCAAAACCGGTTGAGCGATACGCCGGTGGCTTCGTTGGGCCATCCCGCGGCCAGCACCGCCATCCGCGCAATACATCCGCCCTGTTCGCCGACTTCGCTGACGGTGCCAACGACCACGTCTTCGACGTCGCGGCGCTCGACCTGGTGGCGATTCACCACTTCGTTCAGCGCCTGCGCGAACAGTTCCTGGGGATGGATTCCGGACAGCGCCCCTGAATCCTTCTTGCCGCGGCCCCGCGGTGTCCTTACGCAATCGATAATCCAGGCTTCACCCATTTTTCGCAGTCTCCCTATAATTTTGTCAGTTGCGCAACGCCGGCCCCGATTGCTGTTCTCGATGGCCGCGGCCCATCCCAACCCGATGCGGCATGCCGACCGGAGATCCTCCAGCATCCGCGATGGCAGGATCAGGACCCCATCATTCAGCGCATCACCCCATTGTGTCAAATACGCGGTCAGGGACAAATCGCCCCACTCGGCCCTCCTACCCCCTGGACGGCGTTGCGCTCAATTACCACCGATCTATGTTTCCGCTCTGTGTTTATGGCGCATCTCACGACGCTCCGCTTGATCCGAAAGAGTTCAGGAAGCGGAGTCTGGCAAGCGCCTGACCGACAGGTTAACCAAACACTTTAACCAGCTTGCCAAGTTTCATTGAATAGGTCATCTTTAGAAACGCCATCGGCATGCCGGCGCGGTTTGAAGTTCGGGGCGGCGGAGATCAACCGGCAGTCAGGGCAGGGGATGCCAAATGGAAGAACAGACTGCCGCCCAGACTCCTTTCGATCGTTTCGATCCAACTTTTCTGAGTGATCCATATCCGTTCTACAAAATGCTCTATGGCCAGCCGCCGATGGTGCTGGAGCTGGAGATGCGGACGGCGTTATTGGCGCGCTACGCCGACGTTGTCGCCGCCTTACGCGATCCGAATACGTTTTCCAGCGCGCCGATCCGCCAGATTTCGCAGGCGCATATTTTCGGCGGCGTACCCACGCTGATTCTGACCGATCCCCCGGTGCATACGCGCCTGCGGCGGCTGGTCAATCAGGCTTTCGCGCCGCGGCGCATTCGTGAGATGGAGCCGCGCATCCGCCAGATTGCCGACGAGCTACTGACCAAAGTCGAGCGCGCGGGCAGGTTCGAAGCGATGAAGGATATCGCCGAGCCGCTGCCCACGATGGTGATTGCGGAGGTCCTCGGGATTCCCTCATCCGACTACCAGATGTTCAAGCAATGGTCGGACGCGCTGCTGGAAGTCAGCAATGTGCCAGTGGGATCGCCGCCGCCGGCGGGATTTCATGAGGCGCTTGACGCGGAGCGCGCCTATTTCAAGCAGCGCTACGAGTATTTGCGCCGCAATCCGGGTAACGACCTGATGAGCATGCTGATCCAGGCGCAGGAAAAGGACGCGTTGACTTTCGATGAGGTCGCGGGATTTTTCAATCTGCTTCTGCTGGCCGGCAATGAGACCACGACCAATCTTATCGGCAACGGCCTTTACGCCCTGATGCGTCATCCCGATCAACTCGAACTGCTGCGCCGCGATCCGTCGCTGATGCCCAGCGCGATCGAGGAGATGCTGCGCTGGGACTGCCCGGTTCAGGCGACCGGTCGCAACGTCGTTCGCGACTGTGAGTTCGCCGGCACGCCGCTGCGCGCGGGAACCGTCGTCGTGGTGCTCAATGGCGCGGCCAACCGTGATCCGGCGCAATTTCCCGACGCCGATCGATTCGATATCCGGCGCGCTCCCAACGATCACGTCGCCTTCGGCGAAGGAATCCACTTCTGCCTGGGCGCCGCGCTGGCTCGGATGGAAGGATCCATTGCGATCGGCTCAGTGCTGGAGCGCTTCCCGCGGCTGCGGCTTGGCGAGGTCGAGCCGATCTACAAAAAGTCGTTCAACGTCCGCGGTTTGGTCAACCTTCCGATGCGCATCGACTGAAGGTCGGCGCACGCGCCCGCGTCAGTTGCGAATGGTCAAGGCCGCATGCAGCGGACTCATGACGCCTGTTCCATGTCGCAGGGCTTCAATGCTGCGCTGGCGCTGGAACCGCCCGGCATCCGCACGCGATCCTTGCAAAAATTGCAAACTCGCTGTGGGTTGTACATGTACGATCTCGTTCGACTACATCACTAAATGCGTTAATCGCGACGATTTTTCCCGTCCGTAAGCGAGCATCCAGCGACGGCACGGCAATTGCGGTGACCATTGCGAGTCTTTTCGCACCGCAGCGATATAAATGCGAACGCAGCTCGGGCGAAGACGTTAAATTTTATGACATGGAGTCTAACCGCGATGCGCTCATATACCGGGTCAATCCGAAACACGATGACGATTTTCATGGCGGCGACGGTCACCGCCATTTTGGTTTTCGCCGCTCGGGCATACAGCACTGAGATGCAGGTACTCGGTCTTTCGCCCGCGCCGGAAAGCGCCGCTCCTGAAGTCGCCGTCTCCCAGCGTCTGATCCTGCATGATGTGTTGCTGGCGCGCGGAAAGCATCTTCGCATCGATCCCAGCGCGCGGCCGGTGCTTGATTATGCCGCAAGGCTGCTGCGGAAAAACCCGACTACGCTGGTGTACGTCAGCGGCAAGGGTGACCGCGAAACCGTGCGGCTGCAATCGCAGGCTGTCGCCGATTATTTGAAAAGCCGGGGCGTTGCCGCCAATCGGCTCATCCTTGAGCAGGCTTCGGCGTCTGACGACGGCTCGCCTGCTGAAAAGTCAAATGTGGGCGTCGTGGTCCTGAATCTGACCGCGCCGGAGTGCGCCACGTGCGCGTCATAAACGCGCGGTCCTGCTGCTGATACCAGGGGCGAGCGATTGTGTCTGTAAATCCTCGCCCACGTTCACGCCGGCGCAAAATTGATCGGGCGCAAATCGGTCGCGCAGCGCAGCGGGTGAAAATCGCCTTTACAGGCTATTGGGCAAGCGGGACACTGAAAATGCGCCCTCATGCAGCAATCCGGCTCACAACCCGTTGAGATCGATCAAAGTATAGTCGGACAGGCCTCTCCACCCGGCAAATGGCTGGTAGCCGCCGCGGTCCTGCTCGGTACATTCCTGTCGGTGATGGACGTGACGGTGGTCAACGTCGCGATGCCGCACATGATGGGCGCGTTCGGCGTCAACCTGCTTTCGATAACCTGGGTCTCCACCGCTTACAGCATCGCCGAAATCATCATGGTGACGATGTCGGCGTGGCTGTCGAGCGTGATGGGACGCCGGCGGCTGTTCCTCGCCTCGATGGCGATCTTCATCACCGGGTCGGTGATCGCCGGCACCGCGCGTACGTTCGGACAGATGTTGCTGGATCGGGCCGTGCAAGGCATCGGCGGCGGCAGTCTGATCCCGGTCTCGCAAGCTATCCTGCGCGAAACGTTTCCTCCCGCAGAGCAGGGCATGGCCATGGCCGTTTACTCGATGGGGGTCGTGCTCGCGCCCGCGATCGGGCCGGTGCTCGGCGGATGGCTGGTGGACCATTATGGATGGCGCTGGGTGTTTTACATCAATGTGCCATTCTGCGTGGCCGGACTCGCGATGGTATCGGCATTTGTGCACGACCCGCCCTACTTGAAACGCGGTGTGCGCCATATCGACCGGACCGGTATCGCGCTCCTGCTAATCGGGCTGACGATGGCGCAGGTGGTGCTGGAACGCGGACAACAGCTCGACTGGTTTTCCTCCAATTTGATTATCCTGGGCGCGGCGGCCGCTGCGCTCAGCCTGGTCGCGCTGGTGGTCCGCGAGATGACCGCCGAGGAACCGGTAATCGATTTCAGGCTGTTGCGCAATGCCGAACTGCGCGCCGGCTCCGGGCTCTCCGCATTACTCAGTCTGGTGCTGTTCGGCTCCAGCTTCCTGCTCCCGCAGTTGACCGAGGACCTGCTCGGTTATCCGGCCTTTCGCGCGGGCCTGGTCCTGATCCCGCGCGCCCTGGTGATGCTGGCGGTAATGCCGATCGTCGGCCGCCTCTATAATTACGTCAGCCCGCGAATTACGGTTGCTGCGGGAATTTCAACCCTGGGTCTCTCGTACTGGTGGCTCGCGCATTTTTCTCTCGCGGTCTCATTCTGGAGCTTCCTGCCGGTGCTGGCGTTGTCGGGTCTGGGGATGAGTTTCGCGATGGTGACCATCAGCACGGTCTCGCTCAGCACGATGGAACGCGAGAAGATGACCGGCGCTTCCAGCCTGTACACGCTGATCCGGCGCGAGGCCGGCAATGTGGCGTACGCCATGTTCGCCACCGTCCTCGCGCGCCGCACCCAGTTCAATCGTTCGATCCTGGTCGACGGCATCACCCGCCTCAATCCCGCGTTTCGTCAAACCCGCAGCGGGCTGGCCTCATACCTGCGCCACAACGCGCTCGGATACATACCCGGTTCCAGGGAGAGCATGGGCCTGATTAACGGGATAGTGAATCATCAGGCCACGATGATGGCGTACAATGACGTTTTTTCGCTGGTTGTACCGCTGTTGCTAATTACCCTTCCGGTCATCATGCTGCTGCCCAGGCGCGGTTATCAGGGTTCCTATGGCGGTCCTGAGCATTCGATGATGGATTGATACGGTAGTCCGGTCCCGCCGTTTTCGGCCTTGTTTTCGTCGCGGCGCGATCGGTCGCCGGACGAAATTTCACAACGAAACATTGTCAAAAAACAACGTCGTAGGCGGTTCGCTATCCGGTTGATCCGGCCGCTGGCAACAACGCCGCGAGCACCAAACCATTGCATGGCAGTTTGGCGCTCGCGAGTTGAATCACGGATGCGCGTCCAGGCAGCGCGCGCTCGTTTCGAACTTCAACGCCATGTCACAGAGCGCGAGGGGCCGGCTTGTGGATTCCACAAACTGCCGGGCGCATCAGCGCCATCTTAGACCCGCGGCGCTTCAGCCGTGCTCTGCACCCGGATGTCCTGGTGGTTAATGGCGGACTGCAGGCGGCGGAGCCGCTGCAGCTCTTCCTGCTCGGCGCGCTCGCGCGCCATCGCCGGCTCGCCCACCGGAACCCGGTCCTCAAAAGTCGCCGCATTATACGCATCCGCGAAGATATCGTACGCGGCGAAAAGCGACGACAGAATCAACGCCGCACCGCTCGCGATCGCAACGCTGCTCGATCCGGCAAATAACGAACATCCCGCCAGCACCCAGCCGACCCACAGCAGCAGCAGCGCGAGGCTGAAGACCATGGTCTCGTAAAAGGATGCGAGCCATAGACACGCCATCGCAATACCGCTGACGACAAACACGACGCCCTCGCTCAACGGGACGATTGTGGCGCCGGCGTGGACCATTCCATGCAGTCCCCACCATCCATAGAAAGCACCAGCAAAGGTGAACAGCGTTGCGGCGAGCGGGTCGCCATACGAGAAGGCCCACATACCTGCCAGGAACTGGGCTATGCCGCCGATCAGGACGGCTTCGCCGAAGTACGCGCCCCACTGGGTTGCGGGCTGCCAGATCAGTCCAAAGCCCAGGCAGAACGTTGCCACACCCAAGGTGGCCATTCCCAGCGGGATCGGCGTTGCGATACCCTTGTCTCTTCCGGGTCTGAACATGAACGTAATACCTCCTGTTTCGCTTCGATCTCCAATGATGTCTGAACCGCGAACCGAGCAATGCGGGTCCGCAGTCCGCCATATAAAACTCAGGAGGCGAGTTCTTTGTCTGGCGTGCGTGTCCGGCGGCTAATGGTCTGGCCGGTCACTGACGTGGCGTTGGCGAAGCCGATCGAACAACCGTTCCTGGCACCAATAACGACGGGCACCCTTCGCCAGCTTCCACTCGCCCGTCCTGCCTATAATCACAGTGTACTGCAATTCGAAGCGGTCGTCATTCGACTAACGTGTCCGATGGCCACTTCAAGCCGCAAAGCTTGAGCGCATTGCGCCTCATTAACGGAAAAATTCGTTTCTTCCAACGCGCATTGATAACAACTGCGCGGAAAAGACGCTATCCACTTTTGACTTCGGCAAGGTGTAGTTCGCTAATAAATTTTGACTAATCGCTTCGGTCTTCGCCGAGCACCAACGGTTTATCGCAAATTGCTATCCAGCGGGGGCTTTCGCCGCTTCACGTTTGAATTTTTCCGCCTCCGTTGAGTGTCTAATCTTACGGGGACTGAGACATGGAAAGGAACCTTGGTATGACACTTGAAGCGGTCGCGGCGATGCTTCTGGATTATGCGGCCGTCGGTTTCGTGGTCGGATTGCTGGTGTTCGATCGATGGATGGGTATCCATCGCGGCATCGTACTTGATACCTTGCTGATGTTGATTGTCCTGATGAGCGCGGCAGTATGGTTCGCGGGCTCGCGGCGCAGACGGCGCCTTACCGTCAGCAAGGCGGGGACCGGTGGGGCACCTGGAGCAGATGGAGAATGCCGGTATTGACCACCGGGGTTAGGATTCGCGCCGGCGTTTGACGCCCGCCGCGCAGCGCCCGGGCGGCGCTGCGCGCGGACGCTGCGCAAGGTCAGGGATGGCCAAACAGCGAGCCGAAAAATCCTGCCACTTTGCTTAAGAGGTTATTGGAAGGAGGAGGATTCGCGGCCGCAACTGCGGGGCTGGGAGAAGAAGCGGGACTCCCGCCACCGGAAATCAAGGACGATATGGCCGCGCTGGCAGTCCCCAGCCCCGCCGCCAGGCCGCCGTGCAGGGCGCAAAGATGAGTCGGCGCCGTGCCGATCAGAAACGGCACCGTTACCCGCCGCGGGCAGGCTGGAGTCGCCAGACCTCCCGTTTGCGGATCGATCGTCGCCATCGTAACACCCTGGGGAATCCGGAAGTCAGGCGATGAATCGGGCACTTCGTCTTTCATGAAGTCGACCCAGGCCGGGAGCGCCGCCTGAGCTCCGGTCAGTCCGATGCTGGCGGGATTATCGAAACCCACCCAGGTTCCGCACACCAGCTCAGGCGTGTATCCGATGAAATAGGCGTCGTGGTAGTCCTCGGTGGTGCCGGTCTTGCCCGCGGCCGGGAAATCCACGCCCAATGCCCGTGAACTTGCCGCCGTGCCGAAATTCAGCACCTCGCGCAGGGCGCCGGTGATCAGATAAGCGACGGCGGGAGTTGCGATACGTTTGGGCTGCGCCTGGTGTTGATAGACCACCTTTCCCTGATCATCAATCACGCTATCCACGGCATAAGGCTGATTCTCCACTCCCGCATCGGCGAACACCGCATAAGCCGACGTCAGCTCCAGCAAAGTGGTGTCACCGGCGCCGAGCGCGATGGGCAGGCGGTCGGGAAGCGGTTCGCCAATTCCCATCTCATGCGCCGTCCTGATCATCGGGCCGGTGCCAAGCAGGCTGCCCAAATATGCCGTTGGAACGTTCAATGAATCGGCCAACGCATCGACCGCCGTCACGCTCCCGCGATAGGAACGCTCGTAGTCGGCAGGCATCCATCCGCCAAAGGACATCGGCTCATCCGGAAGCACCGAGGCCAGCGTAAAGGGCCGCTCGATCGGGTTGCGTCCCGGATCCAGGGCGGTCAGATAAACGATGGGTTTGAACGCGGAGCCCGGCTGGCGTTGCGCCATCGTGACCCGATTGAACTGGGTGCGCGAATAATCGCGTCCTCCGACCATCGCCAGGATCGCGCCGGTGCGCGGATCAAGCACCACCATCGAGGCCTGCAGACGCTGACCGGCATGACGCAGCCGGCGATGGGCGCGCTCCAGACGGGCGAGATTGTCAAGCACGCTTTTTTGCGCCGCCTGCTGCATCTCGGGTTGCAGCGTGGTGTACACCGTCACCCCCTGAAGATCGCCGTTGAACCCGGGCAGCCGATGGACAAAGGCCGCCACGTAATCGACGAAGTAGGGCGCCGGCCGCACCGGAAAATCCGCCGCCACTTTGATTGGAGTCGCCACCGCCGCCGCGTATTGTTCCTGGTCGAGCAGGCCCGCCTTGCGCATGATAGCCAGCACCGTGTCGCGCCGCTTGCGGCTCTGCTCGGGATGGCGGCGCGGATCATACAGCGAAGGCGCGTTGATCATTCCGATCAGGGTCGCGGCTTCGGCGGGCGTGACTTCGTGCAGGTCCTTGCCGAAGACATAGCGCGCCGCCATCGGGAGGCCGTAAATCGGGATGCCGTGGTAATCGCCCATCGGCACGTCGTTGATGTATCGCTCCAGAATCTCGTCCTTGCTCAAGCGGATTTCCAGCACCAGGGCAATCGCGGCCTCGCGGAACTTGCGCGTGAAACTTCGCTGACGGGTAAGGAAGGTGCGCGCAAGCTGCTGCGTGATCGTGCTGGCGCCCTGACTGAGGCGCCGGGCCCTCAGGTCGGCCCACGCGGCTTCCACGATGCGCACCGGGTCGAAGCCGAAATGATAGTAAAAGTAGCGATCTTCGGTGGCCAGCAGGCTCTGCACGATGATCGGCTTGAGGTCACGCAACGGAGTTTCGACGCGCTCGGCCGGCGCATCCGGCATCAGGCGGCCGATTACCTGGGGCTCGATCTCCACCTGGTCCAGCCTGCCGCCCGCGGAATCCTTGATCGCGGTGATGTCGCCTTCATCCAGCGCGATATTGATCAGGGCGGCCGGGAACAGGCTCGACCCCCATCTGAATGCTCGCCGGAAAATCAATATCTGCTTTGGAGTTTGCGCGTATTCGCCCGGCTTTGAAACGGCGGAAACCTCGCTGTAACTGAGCCGCCGCAGACGATCCACAAGATGGGCCTGGTCGATATCGGCGCCGGGCCGTAAAATCAGGGGCGCGGAATACACGCTCGAGGTAAGCGCCGCGCGGCGCTGTTGAATGAGTTCGGAAATTTCGGTGTAGACCCCGGAAACATAAAAACCCAGTGCGAAAAAGCCCGCGAAGACCACCCCCACGGCAACTTTACGCCAACCCATCCTGCGCAGCCACTTCGGCACCTTTGATTTCATTGCCTTCAGCCCCTTGGCTCACAATGCAAAAATTCCGCGCGGTCGCCGGGCTAATGCGGGTCATAAAGTCCGCTCCGGCGGATTCATCAACTGAGTATAGCCCGGGGTAAACAGCAATGCTTTGAAAAAGGTCGAGGTCCCGGCTGGGTTATCAGACACCCGCTCAAAGGACGCGGCGCCCTGCTCTGCTCCAGTCGCCTGCAACTACTGCTTGTACCCGAACTGCCGCAGCATCGCATGACGCGCGGCGCGTTCCGCCTCGCCCTCCACGCCTTTAGGCGCGCTCCCGTCGATGACGCCGATTACGCCGCGATCGGGACCGTCGCAGGCCACCACGACCCGCAGCGCATTGGCGGTCGCGCAAAAGACGCCGCATACCTCTGCTACCGCCTTGATCGAATTGAGCACGTTGACCGGAAAAGCGTCGCGCAACATGATCACGAACACATGTCCCGCGGCGATCGCCGCGGCGGCATCGACCGCGAGCTTTTCCATCTCGGCGTCGCTCCCCGTATGGCGAACAAGACACGGCCCCGAGGCCTCGCAGAAGGCGACGCCGAATTTGATGCCCGGCACTGCCTGCGCCAGCGCTTCGTACAGGTCCTCGACCGTTTTGATAAAGTGCGCCTGACCGATGATGCAATTGACATCCGGCGGCTTGGCGACTGCAATTAACTTCAACTCCATGCCGGGACTGCTCCTGGATGGTTTGCATATGATAAGCACGCAGGCGGAGCGAAAAAAAGCGCGGGGGAGGAAACGCTGATGGCCGAGGCCCCGGACCAGGCGGTAAGGTTGCCGGCGTTCTTTTACCGGCTCTCCGCGCGGGCGCAGCGCTGCTATCTCAAAAGCAACGCCATCGACCGCTATAACTTCGTCCCCAGCGGGGCCGCGCTGGCGCGCACCCGCGCGCTGCTGGAGACGCTTGAGACAGGCTCGCTGGGCGCGATCAATCAAGCCGCCCAGCGGCTCGTCGATGAGATCTGCCGGGTCATGGGGATTGCGCCGGTGCGGGTGGAGATTCGCGGCGTGCGGCCGCGCGACACCCGCAGCGAGTTGCACGGCATCTTCTATCCGCATGAGCATCCGCCGCGGATGGTCGTCTGGATGCGCACGGCGCAGCGCCGCGACATCGTCAGGCCCAAAACGTTCCTGCGCACCCTGCTCCACGAACTGGGCCATTACCTGGACTATGCATTTTTAAAACTCGACGACTCCTTTCATACCAACGGGTTTTTCAAGCGTGAATCGTTCCTGGTGCGATGTCTGTACGTCGCGCCCAGCGACGACGCCGCCCCCGCGACGGCGCACCCGCGCAAGCCTGCTTGACATCGGCGCGGGGCAAAACCTAGGTATAACAGGCGCGGACAAGCCGAATTGAAGATTACGCGCGGGAATTTTCGCTCAGGCCGATGGAACTTCTGGAAAGAATATCGCAATCGCTGACCACCAAGGGACGGCTGCTCAAGGAACTGGCGGCGCTGACCGGGCGCATGCAGGCATTGGCCGAGCGTCTGGAACGTCACGGCGCAGTCTGCGTCTATCCGCAGATGAAAGTTAAAATCGAAGAAGTCGCGCAGGCGCTCAAAACCGAACTCACGACGCTCAATTCAATCCTGAGCAGCAATAATGTCGCCGTCCGGCCGGCGCAGCGTCCCGCCCATGAAGGCATCAATAACTGGGAGCGCATCAGCGGCGATCTGGTCGCGTTGGGCCGGCTCAATGTCGATCTGAATCAGCAAGCGGTCGGATGGTTGGCCGTTGACGCGGCAATCTCCGAACGAATGCGCACCATCGTCAACGAGCAGGTCCCGCTGATTGCCGCGTTACAGGAACTGGCGGCGCGTTCGGACCCGCAGGCAATCGATTGAATGGCGCAAAGGAGAATCGGCAATCATGGATCGGCTTAAGGGAAAAGTCGCGTTGATCTCCGGCGGCGCACGCGGTCAAGGCGCCGCTGAGGGCCGCCTGTTCGCTGCCGAAGGCGCCAAGGTCGTGCTCGGTGACGTGCTCGACGCCGAAGCCGCCCGCACCGCAGAGGAAATCAACGCCAGGACCGGCGCGCGCGTGGCGCTGGGCGTGCATCTTGACGTCACCCGCGCGGCGGACTGGCGCGCCGCGGTCGAAAGCTGCACGCGCGAGTTCGGCGGCCTGGACATCCTCGTCAACAACGCCGGTATTGCGGACGTGAGAGGAGTTGAAGAAACCAGCGAAGAGCAATGGGACTCGGTCATCAACATCAATCAAAAGGGTGTATGGCTGGGGATGAAATTCGCGATCCCCGCGATGCGCAAGCGCGGCGGCGGCTCGATCGTCAACATTTCCTCGATTTATGGGATTATCGGCTCACCCGGTTCGGCTGCCTATCATGCCAGCAAGGGCGCCGTGCGGCTGCTGACCAAGGCCGCCGCCGCGCAATATGCCGCCGACAAAATCCGCGTCAATTCCGTCCATCCGGGCGTGATTTTGACCCCGATGACCGATACGGCGCCGCGCGAACAGTTGCAGCCCGTTATCGATAAGGCGCCGATGAAACGCGCCGCCCAGCCTGAGGAAGTCGGATGGTGCGTCGTATTTCTGGCCAGCGACGAAGCCTCATTCGTGACCGGCGCCGAGCTGGTGGTCGATGGCGGCTACACTGCGGTCTGAGCCCTGAATTGGGGACTGGCGGGTGTGCGGCAAGTGATAGTAGCGCCCCGCCCCGCTACTGTCTGCGTCAGAGGAGAAAACAATGGATCGGCTTAAAGACAAGGTCGCACTGATTTCCGGTGGAGCGCGTGGTCAGGGCGCGGCCGAAGCGCGCCTGTTCGCCTCCGAAGGCGCCAGGGTCGTCATCGGCGATGTGCTCGACGCCGACGCCGCCGCCAAAGAAATCAATTCCAAGGTGGGCGTCCGCGCCGTCGCCGCCGTCCATCTTGACGTCACCCGTGCGGCGGACTGGCGCGCCGCTGTGGACGCCTGCCGGCGTGAGTTCGGCGGGCTGGACATCCTCGTCAACAATGCCGGCGTCTTCAACACCACCGGGCTGGAGGAGACCAGCGAAGAACTATGGGATACGATCGTTAACATCAACCAGAAAGGCGTATGGTTGGGGATGAAGTTCGCCATCCCGGCGATGCGCGAGCGGGGAGGCGGGTCGATAATCAACATCTCGTCGGTGGCGGGACTGACCGGATCCGCGGGCTCGACCGCCTATCACGGAACCAAAGGCGCCGTGAGGCTGCTGACCAAGGCTGCCGCGGTCCAGTACGGTCCGGAAAAGATCCGCGTCAATTCGGTGCATCCGGGAATCATCGCGACTCAGATGATCGACATCATTCCCAAAGAGCAGCGCCAGCGTTTCACCGCGTTCGTGCCGCTGCGCCGCGAAGGCACCGCCGAAGATGTGGCCAAAGTGGTGCTGTTCCTGGCCAGCGATGACGCGTCCTACGTAACCGGCGCGGAATTCGTAGTCGATGGCGGCCTCACGGCGACGTAGGGCGCTCCCGGTGAAGTCCGATTGTCTCACAAATAAGGCGTCAGGCGGCGGCGCCGCAGCTCTTTGATCACCTGTTTCACTTCCTGCGTACGCCCTCGATTGGCGATCAGCAATGCGTCGGGCGTATCCACCACGACCAGGTCCTCGACCCCCAGCAGCACCATCAGACGCTGGTCGCCGCGGGCCAGCACCTGTTTGGAATCGATCGCGACGACCTTGCCCGCCAGCGCGTTGCCGGTGCCGTCGCGCAAGGTTTGCCACAACCCGTCCCAACTGCCGACATCGTTCCAGTTGAAGCCCGCGCGCACGCCCGCCACGTTGGCGCTTTTTTCAATCACTTCGTAATCAAAGGAATCGAAGTCAAGGCGCTTGTATGAACGCTCATATCCGGGAGCCTGGGCGACCAGTTTGGGCAAGGCGGCGAGCAGGCTGGGGCAATGGCGGCCCAGTTCGACTTCCAGGGTCGAGCTGCTGACCAGGAACATCCCGGCGTTCCACAAAAACCTGCCCGACCGCAACATCGAGCGCGCAACCGCGGCATTGGGCTTTTCGACGAACCTTTTGACCTTGAATCCGCCGCCGCCCAGCGCCGGGCCGGCTTCCAGATAGCCGTATCCGGTGTCAGGCCGGCTGGGCGGCACACCGATAATCACGATCGAGCCATGATCATCGCCGCGCGCGGCAAGCCGCAGCCCTGCGCTGAGAGTGCGGCGGAACGCGGCCGCCGGATGGATGTAGTGGTCCGCCGGCATCACCGCCAACAGCACCTCGCCCAGACGCGACTTGATCAGGCCCGCGCCATAGGCAATCGCCACCGCAGTGCCCCGGCGATCGGGCTCGAGCAGCAGATTGGCGCGGGGGATGCGATTCCCGATTGCGGCGGCAAACACTTCTTCCAAAGCTGTGGGCACCAGCACGAAAATGCGCTCCCGCGCGATCAACGGCATCAGGCGGTCGATGGTGTCGTCGAGCAGAGTGGTTCGTCCGTTCAGACTGAACAAGGGCTTGGGACGCTTCTCCCGAGCTGCAGGCCAGAAGCGCGCGCCAAAACCGCCCGCTATGATCAGTGCGGCAGCCCGACGATGCAGCGCGCGCGTCGATAGTTCTTTCAAAGGCCGGCCAGTTCCTTGAGCCTGGATTCGAAAAGCTGGCGGATTTCGTCGAGCGCCTGTTGGTCCTTCGCTTCGAAGCGCAAAACCAGCGCCGGCTGCGTGTTGGAAGCCCGCACCAGACCCCATCCGGAATCGAAATTGACACGCACCCCGTCAATTTCGATCACCGGGTAGCGCGATCGGAAGTAATCCGCGAGTTTGTTCACGACCTGGAATTTACTTTCGTCCGGACAGTCGACGCGGATCTCCGGCGTTGCGTATGACGGCGGCAGATCGCTGAGCAGTTCGGCGACGCCTGTGCCTTCGCGGTCGATTATTTCCAGCAGCCGAAAGGACGCGTAGATTGCATCATCAAAGCCGAGATAACGGTCGGCGAAAAACATGTGGCCGCTCATCTCGCCCGCCAGCGCGGCATGTTCCTGTTTGAGTTTGCTCTTGATCAGGGAATGGCCGGTCTTCCACATGATCGGCTGCCCACCGCGCGCGCGGATATCGTCATACATGCGCTGGGAGCATTTGACGTCGCCAATAATCACCGCACCCGGCTGTTCTTTCAGGATTGCGCGCGAAAACAGCACCATCAGCTCGTCGCCCCATACGATTTTGCCGCGCTCGCTGACCGCACCGATCCGGTCGGCGTCGCCGTCGTAGGCGATCCCAAGCAGCGCACCCTGTTCGCGCACGGCGGCAATCAGTTGTTGCATATTGGCTTCCACGGTGGGATCGGGATGATGGTTGGGAAAGCGGCCGTCCATGTCGATAAACAACCCGGCCACCTCCAGACCCAGTTCGCGCATCAGCGGCACCGCCACTGCGCCGCCGCAGCCGTTGCCGCCGTCCACGACAATCTTAAACCTACGCTTGAAGTTAAAGGCCTGCCTGATGAAATCTGCGTACTCGGGCAGGATCGGCCGCGCGGTAACGGTGCCGTGCCTGGATGAATCGGCGAATTCACGCCGCTCGATAATCCGCCGCGCTTCCTGGATCTGGTCGCCGAAAATCGTCGACGGCCCGATTCCGAGCTTGAATCCATTGTATTCGGCGGCGTTGTGGCTGCCCGTAATCATCACCCCGCCGTCCATCTTCCACTGCAGGACCGAAAAGTAGAGCAAAGGCGTCGGCACGACGCCAATGTCAATCGCGTCGATGCCGCTGGGCAGCAGACCTTCGAGCAAAAGATGGAACAGGCGGTCCGAGGAAAGGCGGCAGTCGCGTCCCACCGTGACTCGCCGCTTGCCCGCCCGCAGCAGCATCGTGCCGTAAGCCCGGCCGAGGTCAATTACGAAGTCGTCGTCGAAGTCTTCTTCGACCACGCCACGGATGTCATATTCTCTGAAAACCTGCGGATTCATCACGTATTCGTTGTATAAGGATGCTAGTCTGTTCGAGTTGTGCTCCAGGTGCAAGCGTTGGCCGCCGGATTCCCGTCCATCGCATCTCACACTGGCAGCGAAATAAGCGAAAGGAGGATGGCGCAACCGCACCATGAGTGACACCGACCGGCCGGTTGCGATCATCACCGGCGCCGGACGCGGGATTGGACGCGCCACGGCCATCGAATTGGCGGACGAGGGTTACCGTGTCTGTCTTGCCGCGCGTACCCGCGAAGAACTGGAAGCAACACGAGCGGCCACCGGGCTCGCCCCACCCGATTCGCTTATTGTCCTGGTTGACCTGGCGCAAGCCCAAGCCCCGTCGAACCTGCTTGAGACCACGCTGGACCTGTACGGGCGAGTTGACGTGCTGGTGAATAATGCCGGATGGGCGCCGCCGCGGCGGTCTCTGGTCAAAACCAGCGAGGCCGACCAGGACCGGATGCTGGCGGTCAACCTGAGGGCTCCGATTGCGCTGACGCGGCTGGCGGCGGCGCGGATGCTCCAGCAGGGCGGCGGCGCGATCATCAACATCGCATCCACGGCGGGACTGCGCAGCCCGGCGTTGGAGGCAGTCTATGCAGCGGCCAAAGCTGGATTGATTGCCTTCAGCCGGGCCTGCTTTAACGAATTGCGGGGAAGCGGCGTCAAAGTGTCGGTGGTGATTCCGGGCCTGGTCGATACCGCGCTGATTCCGCCCAACAAGCATCTGGACCGCACGCGCATGCTTGCGCCGCAAGCTGTCGCCCGCGCCGTCACCCGGATTATCAAGGCGCCGGCGGAGATATGTCCCGTGGAACTGGTTCTGGAGCCGTCGCGCAACCCCGAGCGCGCCCGTTGATGTTATCCGCAATCAATTGTCTCCCCGCTGCCAGGACTGACATTATGAGCGGACCGCGTGGGAGAGGCTTTTCACGCCCGTCCCGCAGCTCGGTCGCTCTACAGGGTCGGCCCTGATGTTTACTGTGCGCCTCGCCCTAACCCTGTTGCTCGCCGCGATTGCGGCGGCCCTGATTGCGCCGTGGGTCGCGCCCGCGCTGGCGTGGGCGGGATTTCACTATCCGTTTCCGCGAATCCTGGACCGCGTCGTGATGGTTGCGATGGCGGTCGGTCTTGGCTGGGAAAGCCGCGATTTGAGGTTGCCAGCACGACTGCGGACCGCATTTGCGCAGCCCTCGCACAACCTGGGCGCGGCCGGCCTGGGCGTGGCCGCAGGTTTTGGGGCAATCGGGATTCTTTGGGGGCTGGCCTGGCTGATCGCGCCGCCGATTGCCCGCACCAATTCTTCTTCTTTCGTACTCACGTTTTTGCCGGCAATTGTTGCGGCGGCGATTATCGCGATAATCGAGGAAAGTTTTTTTCGCGCACTCCTGCTCGACGCCATCGCGGACGATTACGGCCAGCCTACCGCTTTGATCGCCAGTTCGGCAGTGTATGCGGCCGCGCATTTCGTCAGATCGCCGGCGCGCTTTCAATTAAACGGCATCCATCCCCTGGCGGGGCTGGCGACGCTTTTGGCAGGCCTGCGCCATCTGGGTCATCCCATGGCCGCGGCCCCGGGTCTGCTTGGACTTTTTCTGCTGGGACTGCTGTTGGGCATCACGTTTGTGACAACCGGACGGGTGTATTTTGCGATCGGACTTCACGCCAGCCTGATTGCAGGCGCCAAAACGTTCCGCAAATTCGCACCCGGAGCACAGACCGCGCCCGGATGGCTGTCGGGCTGGGGATTTCCGCCCCTCATCAGCGGTCCCGCGGCATGGCTGCTTACGCTGGCTTTGCTACTGGTTGCGATCCGCCGTGGGACAGCCTCCGCCCCGCCCCGCCTGCCGCAATCCGGGGCCCTGAAAAGTTAGATCGGCGATTAGCGAAAAGCCGCGGCTTCACGCCCTTGCGACTGTCAGTCGTAAATCCTGGGGGCGCCGCGTGGACGCGTGCGGTAACGTCGATGCGTCCACAGAAACTGCTCGGGATATTCGCGCACGATTTGTTCAATCGCGGCCACGAAACGGCGCGTGTTTTCCAGCATGTCCGCCTCGGCGTCGGAGCTGCGCTGCAGAGGAATTTCATCCTGGATCAGGATGCGATGGGTGCGATGGTTGGAATCCCGAATGATGAACACCGGCACCACCGCCGCTCCCGACCGCCGCGCCAACCGCGCCAGGCCGCTGGTCGTCGCCGCAAGTTCGCCGAAAAACGGCACGAACAAAGCTTGACTGCGCTTGGCGTTTTGATCGAACGGGATGCCAACCATCTGACCCTGGTGCAGGGCACGCAACACGGGCCGGGCAGCCGCGTACTTGCGGATAATCCCCACTCCCGCGCGCTCGCGTACAAATGTCATCAGAGCCTCGCCCGGCAGGAAGCGCTGAGTATGATGGACCAGGCTGACCTGATGGCCATTCATCGCGTGAGCGGCAGCCAGCAACTCGAAATTGCCAAAGTGGGCGCTCAGGATCAGAATGCCGCGGCCGGGTGACAGCCGCTTCATCTCATCCCATAATTCGAGGCCCTCGTAGCGCACCCTGCGCAGCAGCCGGCGATAAAAGAATCCCCCCAGCCGAATATACTCGGCCCCGGTCCGCCCGAGATTGACGTAGGATTCGCGCAGGATACGGCGGCGCTCATCGGCTGATTTCCCTGGAAATGCGATTTCGAGGTTCTTCAGCCCGATCCTGACGTGGCGCTTATCCAGGCGGTACGCCAGGCGCCCGGCGACAACTCCCAGGGCGTAGAGCGCAAAATCGGGGAGCAGGCTGAGCAAATGAACGGTCGCCAGGATCAGATAGAAAACCGCCCGGTCATATGGGCCGAGCTTCAAATCCGAGCGGCCCCGGCTGGGAATCGCTGGCGGCGCAACTGGCGCGGAACCAACGGCGGATGGTGGCGCGGTTGGTTGGGACTGTTCGAGGCTTTCAGGGACCAATCCGCCGGTGGCTTTCACAGCAGCGAAATGTCGCCCAGGCGCTCGCGTTTGGGAGCTTTGGCGATCACTACGATTCCGGAATCGGTTATAAAGAAGCGGCGGCGATCGCGTTCAAGGTCGTAGCCGATCTCGTCACCTTCAGGGATATACACGTTTTTATCGACAATTGCCCGCCGTATTCGGGCGTGGCGCCCTACTTCCACGTAATCCATCAGAATCGAATCGTCAACTTCGCTGTAAGAATGTATAAACACCGATCGTCCCAGCACCGAATTGCGCACCGTGCCTCCGGAAATAATGCTTCCCTCCGAAATGACGGAGTGGAGGGCCTGACCACGGCGGCCGTTTTCAGCAAAGACGAATTTGGCCGGCGGCTGGTTATAATATGCAGTGCGAAGGGGCCAGTTGGGGTTGTACAGATTCAGATGGGGCCGGGCGTCGCGCAGGTCCATGTTCGCCTCGTAATAGGCGTCCAGGGTTCCGACATCGCGCCAATAACTCAGATTCTGCTCCGAATCGCCGCGAATCCGGTTGGTCATGAAGTTATAGGCATACACGGGAACGCGCTCGATCAAGCCCGGAATCAGGTCCTGACCGAAATCGTGATGGCTCGCCGGATTGTCGGCGTCATCAATTAAGGCCGTACGCAGGACCTGCGGATCAAACAGGTAATTGCCCATCGAAGCCAGACAACGTCCCGGCGCCCCAGGCATCGACTCCGCTCGCTCCGGCTTCTCCCTGAAGGCCGTTATTCGCATCCCCGAATCGATATCCACAATCCCGAAATGGCGCGACTCCTCTACCGCAACCGGCAAAGTAGCGACGGTTACCGCTGCCTTGTGCTCGACGTGAAACTGGATCATCTGCTGGATGTCCATCCGGTAGATGTGATCGGCCCCGAACACCGCAACCAGCTCCGGTTTGGTGTCGTCAAGCAGATTGAGGTTCTGAAAAATCGCGTCGGCTGTCCCCTGATACCAGGTCTCGCCCAGGCGCATCTGCGCCGGGACTGGTGTGACAAAATGGGTCGGCAGCAGACCACCGAACTGCCATCCGTCCTTAAGATGCTCAATGAGTGACTGCGAGCGCCATTGTACCAGCACATAGATGGAGTAGATGCCGGAATTGACAAGATTAGACAAAACGAAGTCAATGATCCGGTACTTGCCTCCAAAAGGCACCGCGGGCTTTGCCCGGTCGCGAGTCAAAGGATGGAGCCGGGTGCCCTGACCGCCGGCCATAACCAGTGCGAGGGTTCTCATCATCGAGCCTGCATTCCAGTTCTGCATTCAATCAAAGCGGCTCGCAGTTCAGCAAGACCGGCAGCGGTTTGGCCTGAGGCGCGAAGCGCATCAATTTTTTTGCACTTTGTTGTTTGAAAAATTGCACCAGTTGCCATGGATTCGCCTTTTGTTCGTGCTATATTCACGTCAGATACTTCGCGAAAAACAGGAGAATCCTAAAAGAGCGACGTGCGGCATATGGATTGCTTGAAACATTTCGCGGTGTCCGACGTCTAAACTGGGCAAGGAGGAACCAAGCCGGATCTTTCTCGGTTCCTCCGGAAAGAGGCAGACCAATGCAGAGACGCAATGAGCAGCTTGAGAATCCCGGCGTCATTTACCGAACCACGTGTGAGAATCCCGGATGTGGCCATACCTTCGATTTGCGCATCACCGCCAAGGAGGCCGGTCTGCTGGGTGGCACGATGGCGTGCCCGCGATGCCGCCGGCATGGCGGCATGCTGAAACGGCTGGGCCGGCTTGATGACCGGTTGTTTGTGGCCAAACTGACTTACAAATCGATTGGAGCAGGCGCGAGCCTCCCCAATGACGAAGGTGACCTTCTAAGCGATATCAGATAACCGCGGAGTTGCCGCCTCCGCTTCCCGATGCACGGTCACCCCGTAACGGGGCCCGTGCATCGCGTTTTTCCGGGAACCGAAGCCTTTCAGACACCGGCTATAGGTTCGATTACAACCCCTTGCAGCCCCTGGATGCTGGGCCGTTCCAACAGGCGCTTGATCCAGGCTTCCACGTTGCTGCGTCCGGCCGCCGCCTCGATACCCAATTCCTTGAGCACCAGCAGGCGGGGCACGAATCCGATGTCAGCCACGGAAAATTCGCCAGCCAGAAAAAGCTGTCCCTGCAATTCCCGGTTAACGTAATCCATCACGCGTTCGATCGTCTGACGCAAGCGCGCAACGCGGCCCTGATCGCGTTCAGCTTCAGGCTTCGCCATTTCGGCCATCAGCTGACCCACCTGGGGCGTGAACGAAGTGTCGGCAAAGTCCTCGAAGATGCGCGCTCGTGCGCGCAGGGAACTGAACTCGATTCGCGGCAGCACCGGCGGGTCCGGATATTCGTCATCCAGATATTCGTTGATTATCGTCGAGTCGTAGACCACCGTGTCTTCATCCACCAGCACCGGAACGCGGCCATAAGGGTTAAGCCGCAGAAAATCAGGCCGGCGATGCTCACCCTTGGTGATATCGATAGCGGCCAATTCATAGCTCAGGCTTTTCTCAGCCAGGACGATACGAACCTTCTGGCCGAAGGGACAGGGGAGAAAGTCGTAAAGTTTTATCATCGTGGGCGGCCGCCTTACTCAGCCGCAACTTCAATTTTCAGATTAGCTTCGACTTCGGTATCGATCCGCACCGGCACGCTGAATTCCCCCAGTTCCTTGATTGGTTCGGCCAGCAGGATGCGGCGGCGGTCAATCTTGAGACCGTGGCCGGCCAGCGCCCGTTCGATATCAAGATTAGTGACGGAGCCGAACAGTTTGCCGCCTTCACCGGCCCGCGCGGTAATCCTGACGGTGAGTTGCTCAAGGCGCTCCTTGGTCTTCAAAGCCTCGCTGCGCTGGGCCTCCCGCCGCATCAGGGCCAGCCGTTTCTCATGCTCGAAAGCGCGCAGGTTCTTGGGATTGGCTTCAACCGCCAGCGCGCGCGGCAGCAGGAAATTACGGGCGTAGCCGGGACGCACACGGACCACGTCGCCGGGCCGCCCCAGGTTGGGGACGTCATCGCGCAGTATCACTTGCATCATCGCCATACCACAATCTCCATTTAGAAGAAGTCGTCGAGGCTGCCCGCTTCCTGGCTGGGTGGCTTGAGGCGGCGGAAATCTATCCACATGTCGAAAATCCCCGCCAGGCAGACTAATGCCGCAAGCACCGGCTGCAGCATCGCGATTAAATAAATCATGCCGCGAACGACCCGCGGCATCGCCAACATCTGTAGATAATAGGCCATTATCGCTAAGCCCTGGAGAAAATAGACTGAGGCGACAACGACGAAACCGTTGCTCGCGGCCAGCCGCGCCGGCGCCACCGGAATAAACATCCCAAAGCCCGTCGCCAGCAGCAGCCAGATCAACCACTCCGGCGTGCGCCAGGTGACCAGACCGCTGAAAACCTGGTAGCCGATTTTCTCCTTTCCCAACCATCGCGCGGCCAAACCCAGGTTGATCAGAATCGTCAACGCTCCAACGCTGGCAACCAGGGCCGGGCTCAGCCATGTAGTTATATCCAGCACCTGGTCGCTCAATTCTTTGCTCTGGGCCTGACTCATGCCGATTTTTTCATAAAGGCCTGCCGAATGGCTCATCGCCATCGCCACGAAATCATGAAACTGACGCGCCAATTGGATTGGCGACCCAGCCCAGACCAGCAGCGCCGTGGTGCAGGCCGCCAGCATCGCGGCAGTGGCGGTGAAAACAATCCATTCGCACGACCATCGGCGTTCGATCAGGGCCGCAATGACCACCGTCGCGACGCCCATGGTCAAGGCGAACCCCAAAGCCTGAACGGGACCGGCGACCAACCCGATTGCCAGGCCGGCCAAACTCAGGGCGCTTGCGATCCGCCAATAGGGGCGGGGGCCGTCAAGACCGTAAATCAGGATGGGCGCCGGCGCACACAGCATCGCGGCAGCGCCCAGGACCGGGACCAGTCCGCCCAGCAAAAACAATCCGGCCGCCAGGGCCGCTGAGCGGGTCACGTCCAATGCGCCTTTCATCCGCGGGCCGCCTCAGACACCGAGGGTGGAGAAGGGCAGCAAAGCCAGGATTCGGGCGCGCTTTATGGCAACCGTCAGCAACCGCTGATGCTTGGCGCAGTTGCCAGTGACGCGGCTGGGCACGATTTTCCCCCCTTCGGTAATGAAAGTACCCAGGGTCCGCACGTCTTTATAGTCCACCTTCAGCGATTTGTCGGCGCAAAAGCGGCAGACCTTACGCCGTCCGCCGGGCCGTCGTCTTATCCCGCGCTCTGCGCCGCGCCCCTCCATCCCTGCACGTTCGCCCTCGGGACGCGGACCGCGTGACCGTTGCTGAGCGCCGCGCTGACCGGTTTCTTCAATTTGTGGTTCGCCTTCAGCCATTTTCTAAACTCTTTTGCACAAGCGGATGTCTTATGAATCAGAACAGTAAACCCGGCGCTTTTCAGCTTCAGTGTTCATCCGCGCCTTCCCCGGATTCGACGGCAAGCGGATTTTCGATCTCGTCCACCGCTTCAGGCGGTGTTGAGCTCTGATCAGCCGTAGTTTGCTGTCCGGCCGCGGATTGCGTCGCTGCGGTTCCTTCGCCGGCCGGTTCGTCAGATGGCTGCGGTTCAGGGGCGGCGGCGGCGGCGCGAGCCTCGGCCAATCGGCGTTGACGCGCCTGGACTTCGGCGCGCAACTTAGCCGGGTCGGCGTCTTCCTCGACCATCACCGAAAGATGGCGCAAGGATTCATCCATCAGTTTCAGGTTACGCTCGATTTCGTTCATGACCGCGCCGGGCGCGACGTAATCGAGGCGGACATAGTAGCCGCGACGCTCGCGCCTGATCCGATAGGCAAGGTCGCGAATTCCCCATTCGTCGGTTTCGATCAGGTCGCCGCCGCCGTTGCCGACAATATCTTCAACGCGTTTGACGCACTGTTTTATCTGGGCTTCCCCGAGATCGGGGCGCAGGATGAAAACTGTTTCGTAACGCCGCACAAATCCTCCTTATGGATCGAACTTCGAGCCCCTGAACACGGCAGGAGCAAGGAGTATAACCGGTCAAAAATACCACCGCTCAAACCGGCTCTCAAGCCGGGCCATCCACAAAGCCTGCCACGCCATCGATCTTACACCGCAAATCCGGTTCGATCCGCACGGGCTGAGCACAAAATCGGGAGGCGGGCCTAAAAGTCGCGCCGGTAGACAACAAAATTACCGGTCACCGTCCCACCCAGCTTTTGTGCGGTGCGTCGGGAGGGATAATTGTCGTCGAGCACGAGGGTGTAACCGGCGTATTTCATCCGGCGTTGCGCCATCGTGCTGAATGAAAGCGCCGCCATGGCCAGATTGACGGATTTTCCGCGCCATGGCTCCAGCACGCCGATATTTATCAATGCTCCCCGCGTGCCGCCGCCGCGCTGCGGATCCAAACGCAGCCCCTGACGCAGCCGGGCCAATCGGCCGCTGAAATCCGGAACCGCGAACACCGATCCGACCACTTCGCCACCAGCGATCGCTATGGTCGACAGGTCACCGACTTCGGTGCGCGCTAATCCCGCGAGCATCGGGCGCACCTCCTCACGGGTGATGGGATTCCATCCCCAATGGCGCTCGAAGGCGGAGTTGGTGACATCGGTCCACCGATCAACCGCGTCCAAAAAGCCGTGCTCGCGCCAGGTTTTGACCTGGATACCGTGGTCGGCGGCTTTGCGGATCATGGCCGGATAACTGGCGAGCGTTGGCCCCGTCAGCGGGATGGTGAAGTCGCTCATCCCCTTTTCAGTCGTGAATCCGGCTTCCTTGAAGCAGGTATGATAAAAATCCGGAGTGTTTCTCAGCAGGAAAGACGGCAAGCTGCCATACTGATCGATGGCGTAGGGATAATCCAAAAAAGCGGCAAACCCGCTGCGCGCCGCCTTCATGCCTTTGCTGCGCAGCCACTGCACAGCCTCCTCGAGCATCGCGCAGGCCACTTCAGTTTGCCCCGGCAGCGCCTCAAAATGGATGAGCTGTCCTATGAGTTCGTTCCAATGGCGGTTGTATCTGAAGTTGACCACTGCGGTGACGCGGGCCGCTATTTTACCGGCCCGGCGCGCCACCAACGGCATCAGCTCCAGATAAGCGGTAATCGGCGCGCGGCCCGCGATCAGGTCGATTTCGTTCTGGACATCGGGCGGCCACCACGCGTCCCGTTCACCATAGACCTGGAACGGGAACATCGCGAATTCGGTCATTGCTTCGCGAGTCCTGACCGCTTCTACGCTTATCTCATCCCCTCGCATCAGGTTCATCCGCTGTCAGCGCCGCGCCGGCGCCCGCTTTCATCTGAGGCCGGCGCGCCTGCAATCTACCATGGCGCTGATTTAAGGAGAAAAGCCGCCTGAGCCGTCGAGCCGGGCTGGAAGGCGCGCCGGTCACATTTTCATGTCGGCTGCGAACTCAATGCGGAAATTCAATCAGCACCTTGGCTTGAGTGGTGGGCCGGCTCAATGCCGCAAAGGTCGCCGGCACCTGCTCCAGACCGATGATGTCGGTAACCATCGAATCAGCATCGATCTTCGATGTCGCCAGCGCCGCAATCGTTTCTTCGAAATCGGCGCGGCTGTAGGCCAGCGCGAAGTGGACGGTGACCTCCTTGAAAATCCACTGCAGGGGCATGATCTGATCGGGCTCCATGCAGACCCCGACCACCACCACCTGTCCGCATTTGTCCACCAGTCCGACCGCCTCGCTCATCGTGGACTTGACGCCGATGCATTCGAAGATGACCTGGGGCAGGCGTCCGCAGAGGTCCCGCACTTTGGCGGCGGGATTGTACTCGCGCGGATTGACGACTGCGCTGGCACCCAGCTTTTGCGCCAGCTCGCGGCGTCCGGGCGCGATTTCCGACACCACGACGGGGTCAGCGCCCATGGCCTTGCACCACAACAGCACCGCCAGACCCACAGGTCCCGCGCCCATCACCACGCAGGGAGTTCCCGGCTGCAGATGGGGGCGTTTCACCGCGTGCAGGCCCACTGACAACGGTTCGACCAAAGCGCCCTGGCGGGAATTGAGGCGGTCGGGAAGCTTGAGCAAACTGGCTGCGGAACAGGCGACGTATTCGGCATAAGCGCCGGGGAGCGGACCCAATCCGAGCGCTTTCATTTTCGCGCAGTGATAACCCTGTCCGCGCCGGCAATGCTCGCATTCGCCACACGAGGCGAAGGGCAGCACGGCCACCCGCTCACCCGTCTCAAAGCCCCGGACCTCGCGCCCGACGGCGGCGATTTCGCCGCAGAATTCATGTCCCAGAACGCAATCCGGCTTGAGTCCCAGCCCGAATTGCACGGCGTGCAGATCGGATCCGCAGATTCCGCAATCGTGCACCTTGAGTAGCACCTCGCCCGCGGCGGGCGACGGTGTGGGCAGTTCGCCCAATTCAAGCTGGTTGCGCCCTTTGTAAAGAATCGCTTTCATGGCTAGGCGTCGCCTCCGACCCGGTCCTCGACCAGTTCGATTCGATAACCGTTGGGGTCTTCGATGAAAGCGATCACCGATTTGCCGTGCGCCATCGGACCGGGTTCGCGCACCACCTTGACGCCTTTGGCGCGCAGCTCTTCGCACACGCGGTAGACGTCGTCCACGCCGATCGCAAGATGGCCAAAGGCGTCGCCGATTTCGTATTTATGCCTGCCCCAGTTGTAGGTCAGCTCGATCACGGCGGTCTCGCGGATCGGGCCGAAGCCGACGAACGCCAGGGTGAACTCGCCGCCCGGATAATCATTCTTGCGCAGCAGCTTCATCCCCAGTTTGTCGCAGTAGAACTTCAGCGATTCCTCCAGGTCGTTGACCCGTATCATCGTGTGCATCAGACGCATCTCAAGTTTCCTCCGTCGGCGTCTGCTCCCGCCATCGCGCGGCGAGCGATCCGATATGAGACCATAGCTTGAGCGCTCACAGGGCCGCAATGAACCAGGCCCGCGGGAATTTGCCGCCGCGCTTTGCTTCGCAGCGCGAGGATATGAAAGCCTAGGTCCGTTTGCTGGCAAAACCTCAACGGAAAGGCTGTGCCGATGGCGAATGACAGGAACCTGGTGCCGCAAGCGTTCGGCGCCTTAAGCGGGGTTCGAATCGTGTCGACCGGAACCAATATCGCCCAACCCTTTGCCGCTTCGCTGGCGGCGGAAATCGGCGCCGAGGTGATCCAGATCGAGCCGCCGCGCCAGGGCGATCCGTATCGGACTTCCGGGATGAAGGTGGAGGCTGGCGAGGGACATTGGGTCGGCTCGAACTGGATCCAGGAACGGCGCAACATGTTTTGCGTCACGCTGGATCCGGCGCGCGGCCCGGAACTGCTGATGCGTCTGCTCGAGCGCGCCGACATCTGGATGGAAAGTTCGCCGCCCGGGTTGTGGGACAAACTCGGCCTGGACGACGAGACCGTGCTCAAGCGCAATCCGCGCCTGGTAATCGCGCGTGTTTCGGGCCTGGGCCGCACCCATTCCGATCATGTGGAGGGAAGCGATCATGACTCGATCGCCCAGGCCTTCGGCGGCATGATGGCCAACGTCGGATTTCCCGATCCGCAGCCGCCCGGACGCGCGATGCCGTACATCGCCGACTATATGACCGCGCTGTGCACGTTATGGTCTTCGCTGGCGGCGCTGATTCATGTGCGCGCCGGCGGCAAGGGCCAGGCGATCGATGTGGCCAAGTACGAGGTCGTGCACAAGCATCTGGGGCCCACCATGATTGAATTTTTCCAGCGCGGCGCGATCGCGCAGCGCGGCGGCAACAAGTCGCCGGGGGCGCAGCCGCTGGATACGTTTCGGGCCAAAGACCAGTGGCTGATGATCGCGGCCTTGCGCGAGCAGTACGGCCGCTTATGCAAACTGCTCGGGCTCGATCCCGGGGAGCCGAAATGGCAGCACGCGGCATGGCACGTCAACTCGCCCGAGGGCCTGGAATTCGACGCGCTGTTCCGCGACTGGGTGGCGCGGCGCACCGCGGACGAGGTCTTGCGCGAACTGGGTGAAATCGGCGTACCCTGCTCGAAGATTATGTCCAGCAGTGAATGCGCGGAAAACCCGCATTATCAGGCGCGCGCGATGCATATCCAATGGCAGGACGGTCAGGCCGGCACCGTCAAAGGAATCGCCGCCGTACCCAAATTCTCGGCGACGCCGGCAACGATCTGGCGCGGCGCTCCCGCCCTGGGCCAGGACAATCAACTAATCTATGGCGATCTGCTCGGGCTCAGCCAATCCGAGATCGACGCGCTGCGGCGCGACGGCGTTATCTGAATCGCGGACCATTGAGGAATCCATGATGCGTCTTCAAGGAAAAATCGCACTCATCACCGGCGGCGGCTCCGGAATCGGCGAAGCCACCGCCAAAACCTTTGCCCGCGAGGGAGCCACGATCATGATTGCGGATCGCGACGAGGCCGGCGCCGCCCGCGTCGCCAGCGAAATCAAAGCCGCGGGCGGCGGCGCCGAATACGTGACCGTCAACGTCGCCAAACCGTCCGAGGTCGAACGGATGGTGCAAACCACCGCGGACAGGTTCGGACGTATCGACGTGCTGCTCAACAACGCGGTTTACACCGGAGTCGGGCGCGTCGCGGACCTTGCACTTGATGAATGGCAGCGCACGCTGGACGTGAGCCTGACCGCTTACTTTTACGCCACCAAGTTGGTGCTGCCGATCATGGTCAGGCAGCGCGCTGGCGTGATTCTGAACACGTCCTCAACCGCCGGCCTGGTCAGCGATTACAAGCTGGCGGCGTATGCGGTGGTCAAGGCGGGCGTGATCGCGCTGACGCGCAACACCGCGATCGAGTACGCGCGCAAGGGTATCCGCTGTAACGCGGTCTGTCCGGGTTCGACCGAAACCCCGGGCTTCATGCGCACGCTGGCGCGGCCCAGGGGATTCAAGGAAACCTTCGCCAGCCATATTCCGATCGGCCGCTTCGCGCAGCCCTCTGAAATCGCCAACGTGATGCTGTTTCTGGCCTCCGAGGAGGCCTCCTTCGTCACCGGCGCCTGTATCGTAGCGGATGGCGGCTTCACCGCGCATTCCGGCAACCCATACGTACCGGGCCAGGGGCCCGATTGGGAGTGAGCGGGCGGCCGAGCCCGCCTATGGTGCGGATTTCAGCAGCGCGGGCAATTGAGCAGCAAACTCCTGGCGCGACAGGACGCGGGTGAATCCGGCCTGGCGCGCGCCGGCCAGCGATTTTAAATCCACGTGCGAAGCGAATCCGATCACGCGCGCGCCAGGGGCGCATTTGCGTATCTCGGCCATCGTGGTTTCGGCCTCAAAGGTCCTCTCCGACAGATCGACCACGACCACCTGCGGTGAGATCTCGGCACAGCGCGGGGGCAAAAGCTCGACGGCCGAGACATAGGCGACCTCAACGCCCAGCGATTCGCATACTGCGTCGATCTTCGAGCGGAACATCAGATCTTTCACCAGAGCAAGCAGGCGCATAACTAGCTCCGCGGTGCATTCGGATGGGACCGGCTGAAGCGGGCTGGCGTGAACGGACTGATATCGGTTTCCGGCTCGCGGCCCGTGATTATCGACGCCATCAGCTTGCCGGTGAGCGCCGCCAGAAGAATTCCGCTGCGAAAATGTCCGGTCGCATAGTACAGACCGGCAATGGTCGGGGAGGCGCCGAGGACTGGCAGGAAGTCGTCGGTGGCCGGGCGCAGACCGGCCCAGGCCTCACGAAAGCGCAGCGCACCCAGGGACGGCAACATCTCCTTTGCCGCGCGCACGATACTTTCCATCCCTTCAAGCGTCACATCCTTGCTGTAGCGGGCCATCTCGCGGGTCGAGCCGGTCAGCACGCGTCCATCGCGGCGCGGCACGGCATATCCGCGCAGCGAGAATATGGAAGGGCCAAACAGGTTGGGGCGTGCCTGAAAACACACGATTTGACCGCGCACCGGATACAGCCGGACATTGTCCGCTTCCATCCCCCGGATCTGACTCGCCCACGAACCAGCGGCGTTGACCGCCCCGTCGCCTTCGATCAACCGCCCGCCCTGGATTCGCAGGCCGGCGAATCTGCCGCCTCGCGTTTCGATCGTTTCGACCCAGCTATCCTCGATTAGATGCGCTCCGGCCTTGAGCGCGGCGTTGAGAAAGGCCTGGGTGAGCTGGCGATTGTCAACCCGGTTCTCGTTGGGCATGTACAGGGCGTGGACCGCACCGGGTGAAACCATCGGGCTTATCGCGCGCGCCTTCTCGCCGCTGATTTCCTCCACCTCCAGGCCCGCCTCGCGCTGCCATTGGGCGCGCGCCGCCAGCTCCGCGCGATCGTTCTGGTTGAGCGCAAGATAGAGCACGCCGCTGGCCATGTCGTATTGGGGATCGACGCCGCTTTCCGCGATGAGTTCGGGGAGGAGCGCCTCGAAGGTCTGCTTGGCCTGCACGCACAAGCGCAGAAACGGACCGGGTCCTTCGGCCTCCGCTTGCGGCGCAATCATGCCCGCGGCGGCCCATGAGGACTCCTGCCCCGCCCTGCCCCGCTCCACGATTGTGACTTCGATGCCGGCGCGAGCCAGCCGCCAGGCAACCGCGTTGCCGATTATGCCCCCGCCGATAACCAGGACTTTCATCTCATTGATTCCCGCTGCGATTAAGCTTAGCGGCAGGAGCATTACAATCAAACATCGATTCTAATCCTGTGCCGCACGCAGCAGGCGGTCGTCGGCTTCAGCGCCGCCACGCCGGTAGGCGAAACTGAGCGTCCATCCGGTCGCCACGCTGTAGACAATACCCCCGATCGCGATCAAGGCGGCGCCGGACTTCGCAATCGCGAGCTGGCCGCCAACCAGGCCCGCAGCCATGATCAGAACGCCCGCATTGAAGACGTAAAAGACCGGCGACCTGGCGGCGTTGATCGATAGCTCCTCCACGCTCATAAACGGCCAGTCCAGGGCCGATCGAATCCGCGCCACCAATTCGGGAAAAAGGCCGTAGGACATGCCGATAATGAAATTGCTGACCCATCCCAGCAGCCCGGCCACGCCATAGGCGGCGGCCAAACGCGCGTCCAACATGCTGTTGATGCCGCCGGCGGCCAGGTAAATTCCGCCGCTTATCGCCAGCGCCAGGAAAAACAGGCCGGCATTGGCGTGGCGCATCACGGGATCTCCGGTGAGCAGGCGCAGACCGGCAAATTTCCGCAACTTGATAGCGTAAGCAATCAGCAGCGCGCCCGCCGCACCCGCCCAAAAGGTCACCCCGCCGACTCCCGCGATTAGCGTCACAGACAGTCCGATGCTGACGGCGGCCAACGCCAAGATCTGCGCCAGCGCCCAATGGGGCACACGCGGCTTGTCCCGGGCCATCGCGGTCATGAAGCGGTAGGAAAGGGCGCAAATCGCAACCGTTACCCATCCGAGGACGGCCAGATGCGCGTGGGCCGACAAATTGCTCATTACCGTCCCCGCCAGCAGATTGCGCTCCTTGTCAAAAGCCAGCAGCGTGCCCAGGCAACTGGCGCACAGAAGAAAAAAGAGCGCGATCAACAGACCCGTTTCGGCGCCGCCGCGCCCGAACTTCGGCGCCATCCAGGGCACCACGTTGAGCGCGAACATCACCACCGTCGCCGCCACCACCATGCCGGCCATCCATACACCGTCCCAGCTGCCGAGCAGGAAGTGCGCCATCACGCCGGTCGCACCCAGCCAGTACAGCAGCACCTGCGCGATCGCGAGACGCGGAAAACCGAGGTCCGTGGTTGCGCCCGTGGGCGCGTAGCAGAACATCGCGCCCAGGATCGCCGGCGTGATCCACCCCAGGGTGAAAATGTGAACCCAGGCCAGGACTGGCAGTTGATAGAAGTATTCGTTGAGCCTGGCCGCGGCCCATGGCGCGCTGGCCGTACCCAGGGCGAAGAAGAAGATCGAAGTCGCAAAAAAATAGATCGGGAGACGGGTCGGGGAGCCGCTTTGGGCACCCTCCACCGATTCCCGCGGCAGTTGGAATTGACGCATGACCCGAATCATTAAACGCCAGACGGGGAATCCAGGCCAGCGCAAACCCCATCGCGGATAATCCTTTTGCGGGTCGCGGCCCCAATCCATTACAATCGCGTTCGACAGGAGGTTTATGGCTGAGCCGCTGCCACCGGATTTCTTCCGCCGTCTCGACGAGGATGACGACGCGCTGTTTTACAGCTTTCCGCGCTTCGTGGTGCATATCGACGATTGGGCAATACAAACAATCGGTGAAATCTTCCAGGAGCACCTTCCAACCCATGCCGTGCTGCTCGACCTGATGAGCAGCTGGCGGTCCCATCTGCCGCCCGCGCTCAGTCCCGCCGAGGTCGTGGGATTGGGGCTCAATCGCGCCGAGATGGAAGACAACCCGGCGCTGACGTCGGTGGTCGTGCACGATCTCAATCGCGATCCGCGCCTGCCTTTTGACGACCGCCGCTTCCAGGGCGCGACGCTGACGGTGTCGATCCAATACCTGATCAGGCCGGTGGAAGTGTTCAGCGAAGTCGCGCGCGTGCTGCGCGGCGGCGCGCCCTTCGTGGTTTCGTTTTCGAACCGGATGTTCCCAACCAAAGCGGTATGGATCTGGCAGCGGTCAAGTGAAGCGCAGCGGGTGGAGTTGGTCAGACGTTACTTCGAAGACTGCGGCGGCTTCGAGCGGATCCAGACAATTGAGCGTCAATGCGAGCACGGGTACGCGGACCCGGTCTATGCGGTGGTGGGCGTCAAGCGGGACTGAAAACACGACGAGGCATGGGCGGCTCTTGAAAATCGTTCATCTAAATGGTTCTTAACATCACTGAAGGATCTGCAACGCCGCACGATGCGGTCAGGAACTGAAATAATAGGCCCGGTTAAGGAGCTGAGCGGAATTTAACCGTCAGAGCGGCGACGCCCGGGCGGAGGAAATTTGAAATGGCAACTTACGACACGTTTGCGAATGTGCTGGGCGCGGAACCTGACAACCGCATGAAGACCTGCGATGAGCGTATCGACGACAATGGCGCTTTCGACGATTTCTACTGGCAATGCGGATGTGTAATCGAGGTGTTCGCGGGCGACGGAAGCGCCACTCTGAAGGCTTGCAACAAACACGTGAAGCTGGCTTCAGCCTGACCGCGCCGTCCCCCTGGCGCGTTGAGTTAACCCCGCGATGGCGGCCCGGTACGCCTCGAGTTCCGGCGGATACATGGGTATGCCAACAGCGGGCGTGTCGTTTGGAGCATTCTGGAAAGCTCAGCAGTACCATCGTAGTACACTGCAGTGTTTGGCCGCGGGAAAGGCTGGTCCGGCGTTTGCGCGCGGTGCCGTTTCCGGTATCATTAGCGTGCAAATCCGGCTGAAAGCGGCGCTTTGCCGTCAGTACCGGATCACCGCAGGGAGGCTAATTGCAACGGTGGCACGAGCGAGGACACCTGACGTGGCAAACGACAAGGCCTTGCGCAAAACGACCAAAGCAGTCGGTTCCGCCGGAGCGGCGCGCCCCACCAAGGGCAAGCGGCGCGGTCAGCGCCGTCATGATGCCAACGTCGAGAACATCCTCGGTTCGGCTGCCAGCCTGTTCGCTGAAAAGAGCTTCGGCCTCGCCTCGATCAGGGAAATCGCGGCGCGCGCCAACATCTCGTTCCCGCGCATCTACTACTATCTGCGCAACAAGGAGGAGCTGCTCTACCTGGTGGCGGAACGGGGCCTGGAGCGCCTGATCAAATCGTACGAGGAGCGCTCCGCCCAAATCACCGATCCGGCGGAAAAACTACGCCTGTTTATCGAGAACCATTTCACCTCGGCAATCTCCAGTCCCGCCGAAGCCAAGGTGCTGCTGCAGGAAACCAGCAAGCTGTCGCAGACATACCTGTCGAGGATTCGTGAAATGGAGCGCCAGTACGCCGAGACCGGCCGCGCTTTGCTGACCGACCTGGCGCGAGCCAACGGCAAACAATTGAGCCGCGCTCGATCGCGAATCCTGGTCTCCCTGCTGTTTGGCGCGCTTAACTCGTTGGGCAACTGGTACGACCCCGCGCGGGATGAAGCCCATCTGCAGGAAATCGCGGAAGAGATCTATCGCTTGTTCGCCAGCGCCGTCCAATAATTTTGGCAGCCCGCCAGCGGGACGCGACCGCCGCACCCGGAAACGGGTTTGAAACCGTCTGCCGAGTTCGTCTGCGGAAACCTTTCCCAACGCCTCCCGGACCATCCTGCGGTTACTGCGAGCGCTCGCGCTTCCAGCAGTCCGCGACCCTGCTCGCCGCAAGCGCTGGCAGCAATCGACTCAGTACTGCTTGATCACCGGGACGCGGCTGTTTTCGTCATAGACATAGATCTCGCCGGCGTTCTCGTCTTTGGTCCTGCGATGGGAACCATCGCAAAACGGTTTGGTCTTGGACAACCCGCAGGCGCAAATGTAAACGGGAAGCTCCGTGCCTTCGGGAATCTCATAGGGCAGGTTCTGCTCGTGCTTGACCAAACGTGCCATCGCTGACTCCTTGATTTTCTGGAACTACAAATGGCTGCAACCCGCAGCAGGCAAAACTAAAGACCACCAGACCCTGACAGTCAATACGCGATGCCTGGGCGTCATGATTTGGCTCAGGCACCGGGCGGCGCCGGCACTTCGATCGCTTCGATTGCGGCGGCGCCGGGACGCGAGGGGTCGCTGGCGAGCAGCAACCAGAGAATGCCCGCCACGGCAATCGCGATGGCCAACAATTGGCGCGCCCCGGCCCGTTCACCCAGCAGGGCAGCCGCGAACACCAGGGCCAAAACCGGTGAGCCAGGCACGACCACCGCGGTGGTCCAACTCAGGGAAAGCCGGCTGATGGCGCCGTACCAGGTCAGCGTTCCCCCAAAATACACCAACGCACCGGTCACCAGCAGGATCGCGGCCACGTTGGGATTGGCCAACTCGCCTAGGGCCGACGGCCGCCGGATGGCGATCAGTGTCGCCAGCAGGATCGCCGCGTAGGCGTTGCGCGCCGCGGTAACCGTGATCGGACGCAGCGGCGGCATTACGCGCAAAGTAATGACGTGGGAGAGTTGCCACGTCAGGGGCGTCAATGCCACCAGCAACGCACCGCGGTTGATGTCCATACCCGTTCGGCTCCAGAACGCAAACACGATTGCGCCAAGCACGACCGCCGTTGCGATCGCCTGGCGCGGCGAGGGCGCTTCACCCACCACGAGGGTGGCGATCGCCAGCGAGTAGATCGGTTCGATTTGAAGCAGCAGGACGGCGCTGACGGCGCTGACCCGCTGCAACCCGTACACCAGCGCCAGAGCCGGCAGGAAGCTTCCCGACAGCGAGATCAGCATCAGCGGCAATCGATAGCGCCGGTCAAGCAACGTCGCGAATCCGCGGACGCCAATCGCGGCCAGCGCGCACAGCGCGGCGACAACCGTCGCGCCCGAACAGAACAGCAGCGGATCGATATGAGTCGCGCCATAGCGGGTCACGATCGGCAGCAACGCACCCGCTACCGTGGTAATCGCGACCATCCCCAAACCGGCGCTCAAAGAGTTCGGTGGAGATTGAAGCGAATCTGTCGAAACCACCCCATTTTTCATACGCGCATAAACAGCAGCGCCACTATCATGGCGGCCAGAACGAGGCGGTACCAAACGAAGATCTTGTAGGTGCGGGTGCGCACGTAGGCGATCAGCACCGCGATCGCGAGGAGGCTGAAAACCGCGGAAGCCACGAACCCCGCCGCCAATACCGCCGTTACACCCGCGCGCAGAAATTCGTGGGCCTTGAGCATCCCGGCGCCGGCGATAATCGGCGCGGACATCAGGAATGAAAAATTGGCCGCATCCTGGCGGTTTATTCCGAGCGCGCGGGCAACGGTGATGGTAGCGCCGGAGCGCGAAACGCCGGGGATCAGCGCAAACGCCTGCGCCAGCCCGATCAGCAACGCGTCGGTCATCCTGATCTCGTCGAGATTGCGCTTTTGCGGCGATTTGACGTCGGCCAGCCACAGCATCACACCCAGAATCGACAGGGTGAATGCGATCAGCAGCGGAGAGCGGAAGACGGTCTCCGCCTCCTTTTCAAACAGGACGCCGAAAATCGCCCCAGGAATCGAGGCCGCCAACAACAGGAACAGGAGCCGGCGTCCGCGCCGCTCGCCGCTGACCGCCCCGTTGATAATCGAAATCCAGTCCTTGCGATAGTAAACCAGCAGCGCCAGCAGCGAGCCCAGATGCAGGGCCACGTCGAAGGCCAGGCCCGGATCGGACCATCCGAAAAACCACGGAATCAGAGTGAGATGGGCGGAACTGGAAACCGGCAGGAATTCCGTCAGCCCCTGGACCATACCCAATATCGCCGCATGAAATTCTGTAGACATTACTTTTCATCCACCCAAAGGACCGACCCCGCCCTCAGCCAGGGGCCTGACCGATCGATTAATAGTGTGTTACAAAGCCTTGACTCTGATGGTCATTGCCGAGAATACTGATGAGCAGGCGAAGGTCAGCCCAAAGAGACAAACTCTGACGTTATGGCGAGCAATTTAAAAGGCAAAGTCATCCCGCTGTGGGAAGACGATGCCGTCAAAAAAAAGGCTGAAACGCCTTTCACGCCTTCTCCGGGTCCGCGTCCGTTCCCTATTGTCACCACCCCTCCTCGTTTGCCGGTCATGATACCCGATGAGATTCTCGACTACTACGGATGGGTGTTCTGCCAGGGTGGATTTGTCAACCTGCACATGACCTTTGAGCAGTTCCTTACGGTGATTGCAGCCGTCAGTCCCTCAGGCCTGTGTCCCGAATACGAGGGGGATGCTGAAGTCACTTCTCCCACCGATTAGGGAAACGGGAATTCCGCCCCTGCGCTGGGCGGCCGCCAGCCGATAGGCAAACTTTTCAGGGGGACCGTGGCTGGGGCGGTTGCGTGGCGCCCTTGATCAGCGAATCGGGCACCCAGATGGTTTGAAACGGCGTCACGTCAGTGGGCGAGGTCAGGCCGTTGCGGTCGGCAATCGCCTTCCAGTTGTCGGCATTGCCGGTCACCCGGCGGGCCAAACCCTTGAGGTCCTCATTTGGGAGCAGCGTGAAATTGACGCCGCCGCGATTGGGCGTACGGCTGGCGGGCGGGAGATCGGCGGCCAATTGATCCAGTTCCTTGAACATATTGAAACGCTGGCTCGCCTTATATTTGGCGATTTCCGCCTCCGGGATATATTCGGTGCGCACGTTGACGATAACTTTGGTCTTGGATCCGCCTTCCGGGACGAGGGTGATTTCGTAGCGATACCGGGGATTCATCCCGGCCAACGAATGGAAAAAGCCGGCGCTGGTGTCGGCCGGTTTCCACAAAGTTACGATCGAATTATCCGGCAACACGTCGAACAGAAGGCCTTCACCGCGCAGCACTCCCTCGACCAGATCCAGCGTTTGATCCGCTGGGAACGGCATTTCGTGCTGCTCACCGACCGCCACGTCGCTGTCGGCACGAACCGCAAGGGGTGTCGCCATCAACAGGCAGCCAAACCAAACCATCGCAATTACAGCCGGAAGAAAGGGTTTGTGACGCTTCATCGGATCGATCAACGCCGCCTCATCGGGTCGATCAATACGAAACCACGCCGGCGCCCGACCGTGCAAGGCTGCGGCGTAGTCACGCGCAGCAGCAAAGAGCAGTGGAACATCCTCCTGATAAGGTGGTTGAGCCAATGATGCTCCTGTCCTATGCTCACACGCCGACATTGGGCCGGGCGTAAGGTGTAAAATGATTAGGCCACGAGTTCCGGCCGGTTCCCGAGCCCGCAAGAAATTTTCGACCGGATGTGAAAGCTATGGCCATCGATAACTCTCTCGCGCGCCATGTGGTCGCGGTGATTGGCGGCGCGACCGCTGGTTCCGAGGTTGCTCATATACTTGCCGAGCGCGGAGCACTGGTTGCAGTGTTCGAGCAAAACCCGCGTCCTTACGGCAAAATTGAAGACGGTCTGCCGCGATGGCATGTCAAGCAGCGCAAGGAGGAGTATGAAGAAATCAACTCGCGGCTGGACCATCCAAATATCGAATTCGTGCCGCTGACCCAGCTCGGCCGCGACCTTCAGTTCGACGATCTGGCCCATCATTGGGGCCTTAGCGCCCTCATCCTGGCCAACGGAGCGTGGCGCGATCGGCCTTTTCCGCTGGAAGGAGCCGATCGGTTTGTCGGCCGCGGCCTGATCTACCAGAACTCCCTGATTTACTGGTTCAATCATCATCAGGAAAAAAGTTATCAGGGTACGCGCTACGAACTGCCCCCAGGTGGCATCGTCATCGGCGGCGGTTTGGCCTCGATCGACGTGGTGAAGGTGCTCCAGATCACCGCCACGCTCGACGCCCTGGCCGCCAGAAATATCATCGAGGACATGGTCAAGCTGGAGCGCGAGGGGATCGAAGCCGTGCTCAAGCATCACGGCCTGACCTGGGCGCAACTGGGAATCGCGCCCTGCCGGCTGTTCTATCGCCGGCGCGTTCTGGACATGCCGCTGTCGGATATCCCGTCCGACGCCACCGCGAAGCGGGCCGAAGCGTTGCGCCAGGCGCGCGCCAAGATTCTGGAAAAGGCGCAGCGCAAATATCTATTCGAATTCCAGGACCTTCGCGCCCCCACCGGGCTGATCGAACAGGACGGACGCCTGGTGGGTTTGCGCCTGAGCAGGACGGAAGTGGTCGACGGCCAGGCGCGGATAATCCCGCACACCGAGGAGGAAGTGCGCGCTCCCTTCGTCGTCAGTTCAATCGGCAGCATCCCTGAACCCATTGCGGATATTCCAACTGAGGGCGAGGTTTACCGTTACGCCGACGCCCGCTGCGGACTGCTGCTGGACAACGACACCGCGGTTTTTGCCGCAGGCAACGTCCTCAGCGGAAAGGGCAACATCAAGGATTCGCTCGAAAGCGGCACTGAAATCGGAATCCGGGTGGCGGAAAGCTATCTGGGCCTGAGCGAGGAGTGTCTGTCGCTGGGCAAGGCGGAGCGCAGCCGCGCCCATCAGCAGGCCGAGGATGTCGCCGTCGCCATCGCGGCCAAGCCGCCGCTGTCGGCGCAGGCGGTTGCGCGCCTGCACGAGCGGATCAAGGCACTGCAGCGCGCACGAGGCTACGATGGCAATTATCGCGCGTGGATCGCAAAGGTCACGCCACCCGACCTGCAATAGGCAGATTTATCTATCCACTTTTGCAGCGCATGAAAATGCGCGAAAGCACCTCGATCGCGATTATCCAGCCCGGCTCTGCGCTCAATCGTGGAATGGCACCTGCCCTGGCGGTAAGCTAGGGCTCAGGAGTTCACGACGTGCAGGCACTCAAAGAGACCGATCCGGAAATTTACGAGCTGATCAGACAGGAAGAACGCTACCAGGTGGAAAGCGTGCGCCTGATCCCATCGGAAAATTACGTCTCGCGGGCCGTGCTCGAAGCCAGCGGCTCGGTTCTGACCAACAAGTATTCCGAAGGTTATCCGACCAGGCGCTACTACGAAGGGCAGCGCTATGTGGACCAACTGGAAACGATGGTGATCGAGCGCGCGAAGACGCTGTTCGGCGCCGAGCACGCCAACGTCCAGCCCTATTCCGGGTCGCCTGCCAACCTTGCCGTGTACTGCGCGCTGCTCAAACCGGGCGACAAGATCATGGGGATGGCGCTGCCGCATGGCGGTCATCTGAGCCATGGCTGGAACATCAGCGTTACCGGGCAATTCTGGAAATCGGTCCAGTACACGGTGGATCGTGAAACGCGGCGGCTGGATTATGACGCCGTACGTGAGATGGCGTTGCGCGAACGCCCGCAGATGATCGTGGCGGGAGCCACCGCCTATCCGCGCCAGATCGACTTCCGCATCTTTGGCGAAATTGCGAAGGAAGTCGGCGCTCTGCTGCTGGCTGACATCGCGCACATCGCCGGTCTGGTGGTCGCCGGAGCCCATCCCAGTCCGTTTCCTTATGCCGACGTGGTTACGACGACCGTCCACAAGACGCTGCGCGGGCCGCGCGGGGCAATGATCCTGTGCCGCAAGGAATTCGCCGACCGCATCGACCGCAGCGTCTTTCCCGGCCTGCAGGGCGGCCCGCACAATCACACGACCGCCGCCATCGGGGTTGCGCTCAAGGAAGCGTCAACGCCCGCATTCAAGCATTATGGGCATCAGATTGTCCGCAATGCCCGCGCGATGGCGGAAGAATTGATGGACCGCGGCTTCGATCTGGTCTCGGGCGGCACCGATAACCATCTGATCCTGGTCGATTTGACGAACAAAAACGTGCCGGGAAAGAAAGCCGCCAGGGCGCTGGAGAAAGCCGCGATAATCTGCAACTACAACACCGTTCCTTATGACCCGCGCAAACCCTTCAATCCCAGCGGTATCCGGCTGGGCACTCCCGCCGTAACCTCCCGTGGGATGGGCGAGGAGCAGATGCGGCAGGTGGCGGGCTGGATCGACCAGGTGATCCGGCAGGTCAACGACGACGCGGCAATCGCGCGGATCGGCGAAGAGGTCCGCTCGATGTGCCGCGGGTTTCCCGCTCCCGGCATCGTCCTGGATGGCGATTGAAATGGCGGTCCGGCGCTCCATCAAAAGTGCCTCAACCGCGATTTTTCGGGGCGTCCGCTGAGGGTCTTGCGGTTCGCTTGACACCTTTTGGCTGAACAACTAATACGAGACAGCTACTGGCCTTGATGGACTGCTCTGAAGGCGTGTGCGTGCGGCCCCGCGTGGTTGCTCCGACTGACTGCTACTTTGCACTCCAGGCTTGGCTGGCTCGAAAAATTCTTCGGGGATGGGGTGCTTACCATGGGGTTTCACATGGAGGGCCGCAGTTTAAGCTGCGCGCCCGAATCCTCCTGCCGGCGGCGACCGCCAGCTCGATCCGTCAGCCGCCACTGTGAATTGTTCCATCCAGCCGGTTTCGAATTGATGCGCTGACAACCGAGCGCTGCTCGGAAACGGGAGGATAGTTTGGAAATGAGAATACGAACCCTGACCGTGCTTGGAGGGCTCGCAAGCCTGTGCGCGCTCCTGTTCCTGGTCCGCAACGCGCGCGCGGAAACCATGTTCGACGAGGCCAATTTCAAGGCCCTCGCCGATGCCACCTCGGCCGACACCGTGGCACCCGGCACCAAAATCACTGTGCAGAACTGGAAACAATACCGCCAGTTCATGCCGGTCTGGTTGCAGGCGCTGTACAGCGGCGATTATCACTGGAAAATCGGGCCGCAACCGGAGTTCACGATCGAGGTCGGCCCCACCCATGATTTTCCCCTGCCGAAAAAATTTCGTGAGGACACCGAAAAGTACGGCGGACAGGCGACTCTGGAAAAACTCTCGACTGGCGGCTGGACCATCAAGAACTATACCGCGGGTGTGCCTTTTCCCAATCCCAGCGGGCCCAACAAAGCCGCCGAAATCATGTACAATGCCTGGCTCGTGTTCCGGCCGGCGATTCTCCATTACTACACTTACGACTGGATCGTCGATCAGTACGACAACGTATCGAAAGAGGAAACCGACGATACCTGGTACCAGTTGTCCCATCTGAGCGAGCCTGGCATGCCCGTCACCTTGCCTTACGCAAACGGGGTCCTGTTTGCCGCCCGCTACCTGATCGCTTCGCCCGAACAGTCGAAGTACACCACCGAACTGCAGCTTCAGCCGTCGGACCCGGCGCGGTTCCAGGAGAACTACGTCTTTCTGCCTTCGCTGCGCCGTTCGCTGCGCTTGTCATCGGCCGCGCGATGCTCGCCGGTGCTGGGCACCGATTACGTCCAGGACGACGGCGGATGGATGCCCACCAACTTCGACGCGCACTACCTGGGCGCCAAGAAGCTGCTGACCGTGATTATGGATCCGGCCAAGGCCTACTCGGCGGCGGCTTATATCGGCGGCGGCGGCACCAGTTCGGGCACCCTGCCCGGATGGCCCAAAGCCGGAACCAACAAATGGGAACTCCGCACCTACGACATTATCGATCTGCAGCCGCTCCCGATCATGGGCGCCTACTGCTACTCGCATCGCGTGTTCTATATTGACCGGCAGACCAAGATCGGCGCGATGGAGGGGGCGGAGGGCTACGACCGCACCGGCAAGCTCTACAAAGTGCTGTGGGAGGCGTTGGTGCCGCATGAGTTCCACGGTGAAAACACAATCCTGACCTACACCACCGGGATGAGCCTGGAGTGGGATTTCCAGAACAAGCATGCCACCGCCAACAACGACGAGCGCTCGACGATCGATGACGAGGTGCCGGCGAAGTACCGCGACGTCGCCACGTTATCGTCGCCCGGCGGTCTCGACACCGTCATGAGATAGCAAACTCCAATTGCTTCGATCCCCAGGGGCCGCTTCGGCGGCCCTTTTTTTTCCGCCGCCCGCGACCTGGATAAAAGATGGCTGCCTTCCCCGGCTTCTCTCCTTCGGGACAAACCAGAGCGAGAGAAGCAGATTGCGGAAAATCTTTTTTATGCGATCTGCTGACACACATACCGCATCAAATATATCTATTAGTTAATAAATTTCGTTCTGACTACTCATTTCCGAACGGCTCGCTTGGTTCAGAATCCATTTCGTGCAAATTGTGCGCGGGTGAAGCTGCATTTTATTCCGAAAACCTCGCGCCGCGCGTAAGATCTACTTGCTACGCCAAAGCCGCGATGTATACTTCAGTAGTCGTAAGCTCGAATCCTGAGTCGGCGTAGTAGCGAATGAAATGTAATTGATGACTTTGTATCGCAAACGGATGAATTGGCGGTCAGATCGGATTCCTGGCGCTCACAGATGCGCGGCATTGCGCGACGTAATTGAACTGACCGCGCCGATATCGGCGAGCGTGGAGGGGGCGAGGAAAGTCGGTCCTGGAATCACCCGGCGCGGGCGTTGCCGCGCCCGCGCCGGGCTGGCCTGATGCGCCCGAGCACAGCGGACACAATCAAGGGTGGCCAACTTATTGTTACTTTGTGCGCCTCAGGCGTCAAGCAAGTCGGACCGCCAGAGCGAATCAAGCCGCTAATACGAACAAAACTGCGCGCTATTCGGCTATTGCGGCTCGACCGCGACGGCCGCGGCAATTTGCGCCGCGCTTTGAATCTGGCCGAAATGCACCGCGCCCAGATCGAATTCCTCCAGCGCCTTAATCAGGCTGTTCAAGGCCGCGCGGCAGCTCGGCAGATTTTTTCGCGCCCGTGTCAGTGGATTGCATCGCGCCACGATGTAATTTTTCAGGTAGGGATGCGATAGTCCGCGCTTTTTGCCGCGCGCCACCAGCGCCGCCAGCACCTGCGCGGCGCGCTCGATTTGTGCCGCCCGCTCCTCGCGCTCCTTGATCGCCTCGCTCAGTTTCGCGCTCAGAAAGTTATCGACCCGGCTCAGCAGCGGCGCATAGACGCCGCCTGAAAAACGCCGGTTCTTCTCGTACAGGATTCCAAGCGTGGCGAAGTATGCGCGCTCGAACTCAAAGGCGAAATCCTTCTCGGCCGCCTGCGGCGTGCGCTCCAGGTGGGCGCGATACATCCTGATCACTTCCAGCGCTTTGTCTTTGAGGTTGTGAGCCTTCTCCGTGTTAAGCGCCAGTATTTGGAAAGCTACCGCCGGCTCCGGAATAACGATCGCCGGTATGAAGCCGCCTCCCAGCTTCGCCGCTGCCGCGCGCCGATGGTTCCCGTTGGGGGTCCAATAGGCGTCCTTCTCGCGCACCACCACGACCGGCTCGGTAAAGCGGTCCAGCTTCTTCATTACCTCCGTAAGGCGTTTGAGGTGAGCCGCAGAGAGGTCGCGCTGAAACGGCGTGGGCTTCAGTTTCGCCGCCGGAACCATCGCAAAAAGCTGCCAATGCGAACCCAGTGGTTCCTGATAGGCGGCCAGCGCGGCGCCGCCGTCTTTTTCAATCGCCGATGCCAGTTCATGGATCGCGGCGGGCGGCCTGGCGTTATGCGGATAGACTGACAGTTGCACCGTGTTGTTCATCGCCAATCCAAAGGAATGTTCGTCTGCGACATCGGATCGCTTGACCTGCATCGTATCAGCGAGGCGTTTGCGCCATCCCAAGTCTCGCACAAATCGCCATTCACCGGGTATCCTGTTGCGCTAAAATATCGGGGCCAGCCTCGATTGTGTCCGCGATGCTTGCGGCACGTCAGGCCAGCCCGGTGCGGATGCGCCAACATCCGCACCGGTCTTCAATTCAGTTCAAGCAGGCGGCTATCTTTCGCCGCCGGACGCCGTATGTTTAAGTCCGTGTGGTGACCAACGCGGAAGGATCAGCGCAACGACTCCCTGACATCGAGCAAAGCGCCGCGCCTGCGGCCTGCAGCCGGTCTGCGCCGCAAAGTCCTGCAGCGGCTGCAAAGTTTGTCGAGCAGTGGTTGGAGCGGGCGGCGGCGCCGCGGTTTGCCATTCCCTTGCTGACGCTTTTGTGTCTGAGCGCTTTTTTCGTGAACCTGGGCGGTTATCCGCTCTATACCAAAGGCGAACCGCGCGAGGCGGTGACCGTGCTTGATATGCTCAAAGGCCACAGCCTCGTTTCATTCCTGTTGCCGATGCGCGCGGGAGTGGAGATTCCTTCCAAACCGCTGCTGATGCATTGGCTGATTGCGTCACTTGCGCTGATCAGCGGCGGGCTGGGTGAATGGACGATTCGCCTCCCTTCGGCGATCCTGGCGACGCTGGGAGTGCTTTGCTGCTATCTGTACGTGCGCAGGTTGTTCAGCGCCGCCACAGGCCTGTTCGCCGCACTCATCCTGGCCACGAATTTCCAGTATCTTCAGGCCGCCGGCGGCGCGCGGGTCGATATGACGCTGACCTTTTTCATGGAAGTCGCGTTTTTCGAGTTCCTGATGATAGCGGAGGATTTGACCGCGCGCCGGCTGCCCCTTTATTTTGCGCTCGCCCTCGCGGTGCTGGCCAAAGGTCCGGTCGGCGTGGTGTTGCCCGCGCTGGTCGCGCTGGTGTTTATGGCTGTCGAGCGCCGATTAAACCTGCTGGCGCGGCTCGATCTGGTGAAGGGCGCGATCGTGGTGGGCGTGCTGGCCGGCGGCTGGTATGGCGCCGCGATCATGATCGGGGGCAAAGCCTTTTTTGACAAACAGATCCTGGCTGAAAATGTTTATACCTATCTCAACCGCGCCGGGATGAACCCCGGCCATGGCCATCCGTTTTACTTCGTCGAATTGGCCCTGCTCGCCGGGTTTCTGCCGTGGTCGCTCCTGCTGCCGGCCGTAATTTTCCATCTGGCCCGCAGCGATAAGACGCGCGATCCGCGCCTGCGTTATCTCGTGATCTGGTTGGCCGTCGTCCTGCTGTTCTACAGCTTCGCCGAGGCCAAACGCGGCGTTTACCTGCTTGCGTTGTATCCGGCGCTGGCCGCGATGGCCGGACTTTATCTGGCCGGGGAACTCGAGCGAATCTCAACGCCAGTGTGCATGCGCATCCTGTCGGCCGCGATGGGACTGTTCTTCGCCGCGGCGGCGATAGCGGGTGTAATCGGCGCCGCTCTGATCAAACTTTGGCCCGATCTTGCGCGCAAACCGCTGGCCGCCTTTGATATCAAGGCGTCGGGGTTCGTACCGCAGCTCGCCGCCGCGATCAGCGCCCATGGACTGGCGGTTGTGGCAATCGCCGCCGCCATGATCGCCATTGGCTATCTGCTGGCTCGAACCGCTCCGGGGCCGGGCAAATTCGCGGCCTGCACCGCGGCTGGGGTTGCGTGCCTTTCGATGGTGGCAAATCTGTACGTGCTCCCCGCGACCGCCAACACAATCACTCTCAGGGATTTCGCCGCTCAGGCGGCGCGCACTATCGGCACGGCAAAGGCCGCCTATGTTTTCGGACTCAACTATGATGTCGCATTTTACAGTGGAATGACTATTCCGGTCGTAGCCATCGATCCCGCGCGCTGGCCTGAGTACCTGATAGTCGGCGAGGACACCTACAAGGCCCTGGCCTCGCGACAGATGCGTGATTATCTGCCGGTTTTGAAAAGCGGCCCAACCTACCTGGACGGTACCGGCAACATGCTGCTGCTTCGGCGGCAGGATGGTTCGACGTAGCGATAACGGCGCCGCGGCTTAACCCGCTGTTCCATTCCACTACAGGATCGTAACCCCGCCTCTCCCGAAGAGAGCGCCAGGAAGGGCGCGATCTCCCTTGGCAGAGCGCCGAAAATCGTTTGTCCGCAACCTGCTCGATCCAACTTTGCGCCTTCAGAGGCGGCTACTGCACGCGGCGCATCAACTGTAGGATGTCGTAGCCGGTGATCTCGCGGCTGCGGGCGGACCAGTCGGCCAGTTCTTCCTGCGATACCAAGCCCATCTGGACGCCCTTGGCGAGGTCCATCAGCGCGATCTTGATCGTGGCCTCGTCGATCATATCGCCGGTCTTCGGGTCGGCCATCGAGCCGCCGCCTTTCTCATGGTAGAGCTTGACGACGCGGCGGGCCTCCTCGATTTGCTCGGCCGTGGGCGAGAAGCAGGCGTTGGCGATCGCGGCCTGCTGCGGATGGATCACCCAGGTGCCGTCCATCCCCAGATTGGCGGCGCCGATGTTCTTTTCGCGCAGGCCGCGCTCGATTTCGGCCACGCGCTCAGGCGGATCGTCCTTGCGCACCAGACGCAGATAAACGTTGTCGATCGCGTGCAGACCCGCCGCTTTAGCCGCCACCACCACCGCCTGTTTGCAATAGTGGAAATTGCGGTTCTGATCCTCGACGATCTCGCGGATACCGAGGTTGGCGGCAAAATCGGCGATGCCGAAAATCAGCCCCGCCATCCGCTCCGACGCGCTCGCGATCTCGTAAGCCCTGATCAGCGCGTGCGGAGTCTCGATCAGCGATTCGATCTGGATTTTGTATTTCCATCCGCCGCGCTTCTCGAGATCATCGAGCAGTTTGGAGACCGCGACAATTTCCTCGGGCCCGCGCGTTTTGGGCAGGATAATGCCGTGGAAGCGGTTGGGCGCGCCCAGCATCACCGCCTCCATATCGCCCTTAAAGAAGCTGGAGTGGATATTGTTGGGCCGGATGGTGACGACCTTGTTGCCGAAATCCAGCGTGTTGAGCGCCTCGACCATCACCTTGCGGCTTTTCTCGCCTTTGAATTCGTAGGGGCAGGCGTCCTCGAAATCCGCCATCACATGATCAACCGGCGCCTTGACCGGATCGGCGGCGTTCTGATGCAGCTTGAGGTTATGGCCGGGATAGGTCATCTCGGTGCGTGGAATCACAAAGCGTTTGCCGCCGTCGAGAACAAACATCGTCTGAGCCTCTCAGGATTTTTTAAGAAAATATGATTTGCGCTTGATCAGCACCGAACGCTCGATCTCAACCACGACGGTGCCGTCGGGCCGCTTGCCCACCAGCTTGAACTTGACAATTCCGGCGTCGGGGCGGTGCGAATCGCGTTTTTCCAAAACCGTGGATTCGGCATAAAGCGTGTCGCCGTGGAAGACCGGATTGGTATGGCGCCCGTTGTCCATTTCCAGTTCGGCGATCGCATTTTCGCTGGTGTCCTCGGAGGCCAGACCCACCACGAAGGCGAGCACGACTCCGCCATACACCACGCGCCGCCCGTTGAAATAGGTTTCCGGCTCGCGCTCTACCAAATTCTGATTGAAATGGAGTTCCGCGGTGTTCATCACCAGTGAGGTGAACATGTGGTTGTCGGTCTCGGTGATAGTGCGGCCGCGCTGATGGATCAGCGTGTCGCCCACGGTGAAGTCTTCGAAATAGCTGCCCTCTGATGTGATGCTCATCGGTTGCGTTCCCGGCCTCAGGATTGTTCCATGATGCGGCGGCCGATTACTTCAAGCTGGATTTCGCTGGTGCCCTCGAAGATCGACAGCACCCGCGCGTCGCGCCAGAAGCGCTGCGCGTTGAACTCCATCGAATAGCCGTAGCCGCCGTGTACCTGCATCGCCTCGCGCGTGACCCGTTCCGCCATCTCGGCGGCGAACACCTTGGCCAGTCCCGCCTCGTAATCGCAGCGCTTGCCCGTATCCTTTTGCGACGCGGCAAAATAGGCGAGTTGGCGCGCCGCTTCGATCTCGACCGCCATGTGCGCCAGCTTATGGCGGATCACCTGGTGGTTGCCGATCGGAACGCCGAACTGCGTCCGCTCTTTGGCATATTTCACTGCGCATTCCAACGCCGCCTGCGCCACCCCGACGCCGCGCGCCGCAGTCTGGATGCGCGCCGCTTCGTAAGTGGTCATCAATTGGTAGAAGCCCTGCCCTTCTTTGCCGCCGATCAGGTTGCCCGCCGGAACATAGGCGTCGTCGAAGGACAGCGCATAGCTGTTCATGCCGTGATAGCCGATGGTCGGGATGCGCGATCCGGTCAGATGGGGCGGCGCGAAATCGTCACCGGGCGTCTTCTCGAACAACATCAGGGACAGCCCCCGATGCTTTTTGGACAGGTCGGGGTCGGTTCGCGTCATCACGGTCAGGATATTGGCCCGATTGGCGAAGGTGCACCACATCTTGGCGCCCTTGAGCAAATAGCCGTCGCCCTGCCTGACCGCGCGCAGTTTGAGCGACGCCGTGTCCGATCCGGTGTCGGGCTCCGTGAAAGCCGCCGCCGTCATTACCTCGCCGCGCGCGATTTTCGGCAGGATGTTCTTCTTCTGCTCGGGAGTACCGTTGTTGTGGAGCAGGCTGCCGGTAATCAGATTGCGCGTCATCACCGATCCGACTGACAGCCACCCCCGCGACAACTCCTCGGTAACGATCGCCATCGAGATGTAGTCCAGGCCCATCCCGCCCTCCTCGGGCGGGAAGATGATGCCGAAGTAGCCCAGTTCGGCCATCTTGCTGATGATATGCTCGGGGATCTGGGCCTCCTGGCGGTCGAGGTCGTTGGCGATCGGCGCCACTTCATGCTCGACAAACTCGCGCACCGAACGGCGGATTTCCTCGTGTTCCGGTGTAACGGCGGGCATCTGCATCACTCCTTGGCGGGCGCGGGATTGCGTTTGCGAATCAACACGGGACGTTCGTATTCGAGCACCTTTTCGCCCCGCTGATTGAATCCGCTGGTGCGGAACCTGACCACTCCGCGATCGGGCCGCGAAGCGTCGCGCTTGGAAAGCACCTCCGATTGCGAAGTCAGAGTGTCGCCCGGATAGACCGTGCCCAGAAATTTCACCTTCTCATATCCCAGGTGCGCGATGGCGCGCTCGCTGAGGTCTTCCACTGACAGCCCAAAAACCACGTTCAGGACCAGCATGTGATTGACGATGATATCGTTGAAACCCAGGCTGCGGGCGTACTCGCGGTTGAAGTAGACCGGGTTGAAATTCATCGTCACGCTGGTGAAGAGGGAATTATCCCCTTCATTGATGGTGCGGCCCCAATGATGTTTGAAGACGCGGCCGACTTCGAAATCCTCGAAGTAATGCCCCCGCTCGATTTTTCTGACAGCCATTTTATACCACTATGCCGGTCTTTCATTGACCGTGCGACTGCTGGATATCATCGCACAGCGACGATCCGTGCCAACCTCGCAGCGCTTTACAGGCCGGAGAGCATCCAGGCGCCTGGTGGATGGAAAAAGCGCCGCAAGCCGGTTGATTTCTATGGAATTGCATTGGATCAATCAACTGGCGCCGCGGCCGACCCTCCCGGCGTATGGCTGAACCCGCGTGGGTAGCGGGCGGCGCGACCGAGCGGCTGTTGTGTAAAAAACGACAAAAGGCTACCTATGTTGAGCTTTCGGATTTAAGATTCTTAAGCAAACTTTGCGTCACAAGCGGAGCATCACGATATGAAGGCGGTCATTTTCGAAGCAAATGGCGGACCGGAGGTTCTTCAATACAAGGAAACTCCACGTCCCAAGGTCGGTCACAACGAGGTCCTGATCCAGGTTAAGGCCTCTGCGTGCAACTACAACGATATCTGGGCGCGTCGGGGTCTGCCCGGCATGGAAATCATTCTACCCCACATTTCGGGGTCCGACGTTTCCGGTGTGGTCGCCGAAATCGGACCCGGCGTGCACAACGTCAAGGTGGGCGACGAGGTGATTTCCCACTGCGGACTGTCGTGCCGCGAATGCGAACAGTGTACCGCCGGCAACGAATTCTTCTGTAAAGACTTCAAGATCTGGGGCTTCCAGACCGGTCCGCTCGACGGCGGTCACGCCGAATTCTGCAAGCTTCCCGCCGTCAACGTGCTGCCCAAGCCGGCCAAACTTAGCCATGAAGAAGCCGCGTCGCTGCCGCTGGTGCTGGTCACGGTGTGGCGGATGCTGGTGACGCGGGCCAAAATCCGCGCCGGCGACTTTGTCCTGATCTGGGGCGCCGCCGGTGGCCTGGGCATCATGGCGATTCAGGTGGCGAAGCTGTTCAACGCCCGTCCCATCGCCGTCGCTTCGGGCGACGACAAACTGAAAATGTGCAGCGAACTGGGCGCCGAGTTCGTGATCAATCGCACCAAACAGGATGTTTTCAAGGAAGTCCGCAAGTTCACCGGCGGCAAGCGCGCCGACATCGTCTTCGAGCATACCGGCGCCGACACCTGGCCAATCTCGATGCAGTGCCTGAAATGGGGCGGCACTATCGTCGTCTGCGGCGCCACCTCCGGCTTCGACGCCCACATGGACATCCGCCTGCTGTGGAACAAGCAGCAGAACTACCTGGGCTCCCATCTGGGCAACAAAGCGGAGCTGATCGACGCCCTGCGCTTCGTGGAGTCCGGCCAGATCAAACCGGTGGTCGGCAAGGTGCTGCCGCTCAAGGAACTTGGCAGGGCGCAGGAAATAATGGAACGCAACGAGGTGATGGGAAAGATCGCGATCAACCCGGCGTGAGTCCGCGCAGCGGGCGCTGAACGCTCTCTCCCTCAAAGGGAGAGAATTGAGGTGAAAGTCTCTCTCCCAGTCTTTCAGGATGAGCTGCGGCGCCGCGTTGAGGGCGAGGTCCGCTTTGATGAGGGCAGCCGCGCGCTGTACTCCACCGACGCCTCCAACTATCGCCTGATCCCGCTCGGCGTCGTCATACCCCGGCACGAGGGCGACGTCGGCGCCGCACTCGCGTTGGCGCGCGACAACCAGATACCGATTTTAGCGCGTGGCGGCGGCACCTCGCTGGGCGGTCAGACCTGCAATGCCGCGCTGGTCCTGGACTTTTCCAAGTACCTCAACTCGATTGTGAAAATCGATCCCGAAGCGCGGACAGCGGTCGTCGAGCCCGGCGTCGTGTTGACGCAGCTCAACCAGGCCGCCGCCAAATTCGACCTTCAGTTCGCGCCCGATCCGACGACCAAAAATCGATGCTGCCTGGGCGGTATGATCGGCAACAATTCCTGCGGCGCCCATTCGGTCCAATGGGGCAAGACGGTTGACAATCTGATCGGGCTCGACGCGCTGCTTTATGATGGCACCCGACTGCGGTTGGACGCCGGCACGGAGGCCGGCGCTGCGGAAGAACGATCGCAGTTGATCTTCTCGCGCTTGAAGGCTTTGCCAGAGCGCTACGGCGAGGCGATTCGCGCCGGATTTCCCCGTATTCCGCGCCGCGTTTCCGGCTATAACCTCGACCAGCTCCTGCCCGAAAACGGCTTCAACGTCGCCCGCGCCCTGGTGGGGTCCGAAGGCACGCTGGCCATCACTCAATCCGCGACGGTGCGGTTGGTGCCGCGTCCGCGCTATCGCGCGCTGCTGGTAATGGGATTCAAGGGGATGTTCGAAGCGGCGGACCAGGTGCCATTGATCCTCGAGCATCGTCCGCAGGCGCTGGAGGGATTCGACCAACGCCTGGTCGAATTGTGCCGGATGAAGGTGGGCGGATCGGAAGTCGAGCGGAGGCTTCCACCGGGCGGCGGCTACCTGATGGTCGAATTCGGCGCCGACACCGCGGAGCAGGCGCGCGGGCGCGCGGCGGAGCTGGCCCGCGCGGCCGAGCGATTCCCGGTGCGCCCGACCTGCAAATTGTTCAGCGATGAGCGCGAACAGGCCGCCGTGTGGGAATTGCGCGAGTCGGGACTGGGCGCCAGCGCCGTTATCGCCGGCCGTCCGCGCACCTGGCCGGGCGCCGAAGACACCGCCGTTGCGCCGGAAAAACTGGGCGGATTCCTGCGCCGTTTCGACAGCTTGCTGGCCGCACATCGGCTTGAGGCCGCCACCTTCTATGGCCATTTTGGCGACGGATGCGTCCATTGCCGGATCAATTTCGATTTTTCCACGCCAGATGGCGTGCGCCAGTTTCGCCATTCGGTGGAGGACATCGCTGATCTGGTCGCCGAGTTCGGCGGTTCGCTGTCCGGCGAGCATGGCGACGGACGGGCGCGCTCCGAACTGCTGCCGAAGATCTTCCCGCCTGAATTGATCGAGGCCTTCGCGGAATTCAAACGCATCTTCGATCCCGACAATCGCATGAATCCGGGCGTGATCGTCGCCCCCGACGCTCTCGACGCTCATCTGCGTCTGGCCGCTTCCCCGCAGCATAGTCGAAACGGCCGACTGAAAAGCCGGCAAACCAATTTCGATTTCAGCGCCGACCATGGTTTTGCGGGAGCAGCCTCGCGATGCGTCGGGATTGGCAAATGCCGCCGCACCGACGGCGGCACCATGTGCCCTTCATACATGGCGACGCGCGAGGAAGCGCATTCCACGCGCGGGCGCGCCCATCTGCTGTTCGAGGCGCTCACGGGGAATTTCCTTCACGGCAAGCCGGCCGATGACGCGCTCTACGACGCGCTGGACCTGTGCCTGGCCTGCAAAGGATGCAAGCGTGAATGTCCGGCTGGTGTGGACATGGCAACTTACAAAGCGGAGTTCCTGTCGCATTACTACCAGCGCCATCGCCGGCCGCTTTCGGCTCAGCTCTTCGGCCGCATCCATCAGGCTGGCGCGCTCGCGCAATTCGCGCCCGCTGCGGTCAACCGCCTGATGCGGCTGAATATGGCACAATCCATCATGCGCAGGCTTTTCGGGATTCATCCCGACCGCAAGCTGCCGGCGTTTGCCGCCCAGCCCTTTCGTACCTGGTTTTACCGTCGATCAGCGAGCGCCGTGCGCGGGCGCAAAGTGGTCCTGTTCCCCGACACCTTCACCAACTTCTTCGACCCCGACGTCGGACGGGCCGCGGTAGAGCTGCTGGAGCGCTGCGGCTTTGATATCGAGCTTCCCCCCGTGGATCTCTGTTGCGGCCGCCCTCTTTTCGACCAGGGGATGCTCGATCTGGCAAGGCGCTGGCTGACCCGGATAATGGACACGCTGACTCCGTTGGTCGATGCTGGCCGGAGCATCGTCGGACTCGAACCCAGTTGCGTGCTGACGTTTCGCGACGAGCTGCCAGCGCTGTTTCCGAAGGATCGGCGGCCCGCGAAAATCGCCCAATCAAGCCTGATGCTGGACGAATTCCTGGCGCGCGAAGCGGACGCAATCGTCCTGCCCGCTCTGTCCGGGCGCGCCGTGCTGCTCCATGGCCATTGCCATCAGAAGGCGATCGCCGGACTGGATAACGAGATCGCGATCCTGAAGCGAATTTCGGGATTGGAACTGCAGACGCCGGACTCAGGATGCTGCGGGATGGCCGGTCCGTTCGGCTATAACGCGGAACACTACGAAGTCTCCCGCGCAATCGGCGAGCGCGTGCTGCTTCCCGCGGTCCGCGCTGCCCGACCCGATACAATCGTGGTCAGCGACGGCTTTTCCTGCCGTTCGCAAATCGCGCATTTCTGCCCTGGCCGCCGCCCAATCCATCTGGCGCAACTGCTTAACCAATCGTAGTAGTCCCAACCGTTGCCTGCTGGCATAATCTGCATCAGAGGTGCCGCTGAACTGCCGAACCAAGTCCAGCGGCGAGACGTGATGCTGAAGCCCCGGCAGGAGATCATGGCTGCCGCCGGAGGAAATGCTTGTTCAGGTTTTTTCAACAGCCCCCACCGCTGCGCTCAAATTCAACCGGGTCCTCTGCGCTTGACGCTTGCGCTCCAGCGCAGGACGGCGAATTCACCGAAGTCCTGGTCCCGCTTATCGTCGGCTGCGCCCTGTTCATGGAGTTGCTCGACTCCACCGTTATTACAACGGCGCTGCCCGCGATGGCTCGGTCGCTGCACGAAGACCCGATCCGGCTTAACCTGGCGATCACGTCGTATCTGCTGAGTCTGGCCGTATTCATTCCGGTCAGCGCCTGGGTCGCCGATCGTTTCGGCGCCCGGCTCATCTTCCGCGCCGCAATTGTGATTTTCACCATCGGCTCCGTGCTGTGCGGGCTTTCTCAGTCGCTGCCCGAGCTGGTGGGCGCGCGAATTCTCCAAGGATGCGGCGGCGCGATGATGGTGCCGGTCGGACGCCTGGTAATCCTGAAAACGGTCCCGAAACGCCATCTGGTGACCGCAATGTCCTACTTGAGTATCCCCGCCCTGATCGGACCCGTGGTCGGACCGCCGGTGGGCGGCTTCATCGTCACCTACAGCACCTGGCGCTGGATTTTCTTCATCAACGTACCGATCTGCCTGCTCGGAATCGTGATGGTGACGCTGTTCATCAAGGACATCCGGGAGGAAAACGTTCCCCCGCTCGACCTGCTTGGATTCACGCTGACCGGAATCGGGTTGGCGGCGTTGGTCTTCGGCTTCGAGTCGGTGGGGCGCGGCGAACTTCCGCCCGCGCTGGTGGCCGCCCTCATGATTGGCGGCGCTGTCTCGATGGGATTGTACGTGCTGCATTATCGGCGCGCCCGCCATCCGATTATCGATTTGGGATTGCTCTCGATTCCGACCTTCCGGGTTTCGACCGTCGGCGGCGGGCTGTTTCGGATGGGAATCGGCGCGATGCCGTTTCTGCTGGCGCTGCTGCTGCAACTGGCCTTCGGCATCAATCCGTTCAAGTCGGGACTGATCATCTTCGCCAGCGCGCTGGGCGCCCTCTCGATGAAGATCATGATCAACCCGATTATCCGCTGGTTCGGCTTCCGGACGTTGCTGATTTTCAACGGCGTAATCAGCGCGGCCTTCATGCTCTGTTGCGCGCTGTTCCGGCCCACCACCCCGCACCTGGTCATCGCGATCGTCCTGTTCTCCGGCGGCTTCTTCCGCTCTTTACAATTCACTTGTATCAACGCGCTGGGCTACGCGGACGTGCCGCAGCGACTGATGAGCAATGCCAGCAGCCTGGCCAGCATGGGACAGCAGTTGAGTATCAGCCTGGGCGTGGCTATCGCGGCGCTCGCGCTGCGCGTCGGGATGGCAATCGATCATTCCAGGGCGCTCACCGCCCGCGACATCGTGCCGGCGTTCCTTTTGACCGGCGGCCTGGGATTGCTGGGGTCGCTGGTGTTCGTGCCGCTGCCCCATCATGCCGGCGCGGAGTTGTCCGGCCGCCGCGGGCGGCACACGATTATCGAGGAAGAACCCGCCGCGATTGCAGACTGAATTCAGATGGCCGAGTAATGCTGATCGTTGCGTTGCCTGAGACGTTGCCGACGATCCCTACGTCTAATATGCAGACGCCCTGACTAAACCGGGGCTCAGGAAAGGTTAGCAATGCGCCGTTTCACCTTTGTGCTGCTCCTCGCGCTCACCCTGACCGCGCCGCCGGCTGTGCGCGCGCAGACCGGCGAGCCCCCACCTCCGCCCCCGTCCGAGGTGCCACCGCCCGCAGGAGTGGCACCGCCGGAAGCTGCTCCGGCCCCCGCTCCGGTCCATCATAAAAAGCGCGTGCGCCATCGCCGGCGCCGCCGCGTCGCAGCGCCCGCCGTGGAAACCCTGGTCGAGCCGGCCAATGCGCGACTTAAGGTCAAGACGGTGGGAGCACCGATCTACGCCCGCGCCAGCAAACGCAGCGAGCAGATCGGCACGCTGAGCGCGGGCAAGTACGTCCAGGTCACGGGTTCGACCAAATCGTATCTGCAGGTGCAATTAAAGGACGGCCGCACGGCTTATATCGAGCCGTCGTCCGTCTATCTGGTGACTCCGTACGACAAACAGTTCCTGCTCACCGCGGATTCGCCGGTTTATGCGGCGCCCAATGAATTCTCCGACAAGCTCGCCGAAGTGCATCGCGGCAAATATATCCACGTTATCGGCCAGGCGCTGAGTTATCTGAAGATCCGCATGAAGGACGGCGTCGAAGGCTATGTGCCGATGAGCGCCGCGCAGTGACCGGACAACATCAGGGCCTGCCGGTCGATCGCGACACGCCGCCCCGCGCATGGCTGGTCGTGGCGGCGCTGTTTATCACCCTCTTTTTCATCTTCGGATCGGGCTACAACACGGCCGGGGTTTTCTTTACGCCGCTCATTCGCAGTTTCGGATGGAGCCGCGCGCGCCTTTCATCTCTGCAGACCGCGCTGGCATTGGCCGCCGGCGTCAGCGCGCCGTTTATCGGATGGATCCTCGACCGAGTCGAGGCGCGACTCGTGATCGCCGCCGGCGCGATTTGCGCGGCGTGTGGATTCACGATCGCCAGCATGGCCCATTCATATCCGGTGATGGTCGCTGCCTACCTGCTACTGGGGCTGGGAATCGGGGCTGCGACCCTGTTGCCGTGCTCGATGGTGATCGCCAACTGGTTCGGCGCGCGGCGAGGCATTGCGATGGGACTGACGATGGCGGGGACGTCGATCGGCGGAATGGTGATGACGCTGATTTCGGATCGCGTAATCCGCCTGATGGGCTGGCGCCTGGGCTATCTGATACTGGCGGCGCCGGTGTTCGTGGTCGTGGTCCCAATCGTCCTGATCCTGGTGCGCACGCGCCCGCCGGACCAAAAGCACTCCGGCGTGGCGGATGCCGCCGCCAGGCTGCCCGGAATGGAAACCGGCGCGGCGCTGGCCAGCCGCTCCTTCTGGATGCTGTCGATCGCGACGCTGTGCTTCGCGGTCGCGGTTTCCGGCACCAATTTGCATTGCGTGCCCTACCTGATCGGAATCGGCTATGCGCCGGGACGCGCCGCATTCGCATTGAGCGTGATGCTCGCATTGGGCGGCCTGGGAAAACTCGTGATGGGATGGACCGCGGATCGGGCCGGACCGCGCGCGGCGCTCAGCGCGGCTTTACTGGGGATGGCCGCGGGAATCCTGTTCCTGATCGGCGCGCGCCGCGAACTGCCGCTAATCGGTTTCGTCGCGGTCTATGGCCTGACCTTCGGCGCGCCGCTGGCTGTGCTGCCGCTGGTGATGGCCGAATCGATGGGGTTGCGGCGCTTCGGCTCGCTCTACGGTCTGATCGGCTTCTTCCACACCGCGGGCGCCGCCCTGGGACCGCTGATCGCCGGCCGCATCTTCGACCTGCGCGGCAGCTATCTCTACGCCTTCGAAACGTTCGTGGCGTTGCTGGCCGCCGGTAGTATCGCCACCATCGCCTGCACTCCCCTGCGCGTCCAACAATCCGTCCAACCAGCGGCCGCTCAAGCGTGAGGCGTCACGGCTCGGCTATCGGGCGGCGGGCGATAAATTGCCAACCGGCAACATCATAATCGGTAAATCGAAGGCGCTGTTGCAAAAAGTTTTTTCAAAAAACGTCAATCAGGCTTCAGCGGCAGACTGAGAAAAATCGTTCGTATCGACGGCTGGGGCGGGCTCCTCCGCCGATGACTGGCTCCCCGGGCCGGATTCGAACCAGCGACTTGACGGTTAACAGCCGTCCGCTCTACCGACTGAGCTACCGGGGAGCACTTGGTGGATCGCCGCCGCAAGCGCGGCTATCGGACCTATTGTTGGTAACCGCTCGCGCCGAGTAAAGCAAGTAGCCGCGGGGGGCGGGCTATCAACGCGCTGGCGGCGTCGGCGCAATCCGGGATGCGCGTTTGCATACTCGCGGATGTTTCAAAGACGCGGTGCGGGGTCCGTTTGACCTCGCCGGCGGCAGCGCCAAGGGCCTGTGGCATCGCGTGGACGACCCCAGACTTCAACTTCCCCGCGGCCCCAAGCGTTAAGCGAGGCTCATCTTCTGCCGCACTGGCGCGCCATTTCATGGATTTTCAGCTTTGAGCCGGGACGTAAAGCGTCTTGCCGGCCGGTGAGTTGGAAGCCAGCCCGCTCATATAATCTGGCAGCGCCGTCATTGCCCGCCGTCACCCAAAGCTCCAGGAGCGTTGCGCCTCGATTCTCGGCCCACGCGGTTGCGGTAGCGAGGAGGCCCGACGCGATGCCACGTCGCCTGAAGGCCGGATCGACCCACATTGCGTAGATGTGAGCAACACCTGATGCCATCCGCACGTATGTGGTGCCGCAGGGGATTCCATTATCGCGCGCGATGAACAGTTGCTCGTGGCCTCCGTCAGCGGCGATCTCCCGCGCTCTTTCGATCCATGTTTCCCGTGGCGTGCCAAGGGCGTGTTCCAAAGTGTCGCCGAAAGCGTCGGGGGAGTCCGCCAGCGCGCGCAGCCGCAGGTCGCGATAGATCAGACCCTCATCGGCTCCGATTGGTTTGACGTCCATGACTCGGACCTTTCAACATGACCAAACGCTCTGCGCTGAATATTTATTTACCGATCGTGCGCCGACTGATAGCGCCGTGGAAGCCTGGGGGCCGCAAGAGGCCGTCCTGCCGTTAGGAAGAGAAGATCCAATTGGGTATCACTCTTCGATCCGCAGGTTACCGCGCAGGCGGCCGGCCCAGCCTACGTATTGGGCCACTACGGCGGCGAGCGGGGCCGGGACCGTGCGCTCGATCAGTTGGGCGGCGGGTTCGGAGGCGCGGATCAGGAAGGGGGTCAGGAAGGCCGTGATGGTCGAAACCGCGACCGCCATCGAATACAGAAAATCCCGTCCGGCGCCGTTTGAGCGGGCGACCTCCGCGATGATGAAGGAGAATTCACCGATTTGGGCCAGCGCAAACCCGGTCCTGATCGCGACCGTGGGGCGCTCGCCGATCGCCATCGCGGCGCCCGAGACTCCCATGATTTTGCCCGCGACCACCACGCTGGTGATCAGGGCTACCGCGCGCCAATGCTGGATCAGCAGATTGGGCTGAATCAGCATCCCGACCGAGACGAAAAAAATGGCGCCGAAGATGTCGCGCACCGGCCCGATCTCCTGTTCGACCTTGGCGCCGTAGCCGGATTCCGCCACCAGCGAACCCGCTACAAACGCCCCCAACGCGACCGAGTAACCCGCCTGCGCCGCCGTCATCGCGAACGCAAAGCAGACCCCGACCGCGGCGATCAGCAGCGTTTCGGCGCGCCCCAAACGCGCCACGCCAGCAATCGCGTAAGGCACGATCAGGTATCCAATAGCGGCGAGCCCGGCCAGAAAGGCAATCAGCCGTCCCCCGGTCAGAGAAAATGAATAGAGCGTGAACGCCTCTCCTCCCGCCAGCGTGGCCAGCACGGCAAGCAGGATGATCGCCGTCAGGTCCTCGGCCAGAAGTATTCCCAGGGACAACTCGCGGACGCGGCCTTCGACCCTATGCTCCTCGAAGGCTTTGGCCACGACCGTGGTGCTGGAAATGGAAACGATAGCGCCGGTGAATAGCGCTTCCATCGGCGTCCAGCCCATCCAGCGTGCCGCCGTGTACCCCAGCACAATCATGGTTGTGACCTGGAACAGGGTGACCAGTCCGGCAGTGGGTGCGAGGCGCAGCAGGCGGCGAAACCTGAATTCCAGGCCGATCGAAAAAATCAGCAGGATAACTCCGAGGTCGGAGATTTCCCGAATCCGCTCGGGATTGACGTAAATCGGCAGTGGAACGTGCGGCCCCACGACCATTCCGGCGACCAGGTAGCCGACCACCAACGGCTGGCGCAGCAACTGGAAGAACACCGTCGCAACCGCCGCCACGCACAACACCAGCGCCAGATCATCGAGAAAATTTTGACCTACGAGAGCATGCATAAACGAAAGCGTCGGTTAAACCGGTCACCCTGAAAGAGTGTACCAAAGCCCTTGCGACTTCAATTACCCGGAAGTGCAACGGAGCGCAGCCGTTCCCATCACCTTCCTGTTCCGGCTCGTGCAAGCGGACCGGAAGCAGGTTTTGAATCAACGCGGAATGTCGCAATCAAAGATTGGACGCATGGCGATCCTGGGCGGCAGCCATCGCCTTGACGGTCTCGGCAATTTTCAGGGCCGGCAGGACGCCGATCATGCCTGGTGTCCCGCCATTGCCCGCCGCTTCCATCGAGGATTTCGCCTCGATCAAGCCCCACAGCCAGATGCGGTCGGCGCCGCGGATATAGACGGGCGACCCGCTCAGTTGCGGCGCGCTCAATCCCTCAAGGAAGCATAGATGCTGCGGGCCAACGCCCGGGATGTTCCCCGCCACCATATCGGCCACGGAAACCCGGCCGAAGTGAACCGTCATAATCGGGGCGGACTGTTCATCGTTCAGCAACGACACGTAATAGGCGTCGGCGCCCAGATTTTCCGAACCCGATCCCTCCAGCACGCTGCCGATTGGAACGGTGGTGAAATCCACGCCAGGCGGCGAAAACGGCAGCGCCGCGACATCCGCAAAGCGGTCGTGCGGGTCGAAATACCATTGATCGGCTGAGGGCAGTGATGAGGTGACCGGCCCGCCGGCCTTGCCATGCGCGATCACAAACGAAATCCGCGGCAGCGGACGGCCGGAGCTGTCGAGCAGCACATGACGCGCCGTGACCAGGTAGATGAAGGATTGGCCCTTGAAACTGCGGCTGGGAACCTCGACGAAAAATCCGATCCCAACCGCGCGCCGATCCCCGGCGGCTCCCGCCACAATCAGCCCGGAACTGCCGAGGCTTTCGGGCGTGACATTCTGGCCGCGAGCCGTCCAGGGCATCACGATTATAAGGAGCGCCGTCAGGGCGGCTGCAACAAACCGTCGCTTCATCAGTTACCCTTCAAAACCTGGCAATGGCTGCACATCAATGGTTCAGGCCTGCGCAACCGGCGTGGAGAGAAACTCGGTGATCAATTGATTGACCAGTTCGGGCTTTTCCTGCTGCACCCAATGACCGGAGTCCGCCACATACTTAATGGTAAAGTCGCGCGCAAACAAATCTTCCATCCCGCAGGTCAACTCGCGGGTCAAGGCGATGTCCTGCTCGCCCCAGATGAGCAGGGTCGGCGCCGCCACTTTTCGCGCCAGCCAATGACCCGCAGGCGGCTCGCCGGTCAAATCCCGGCGCGCCAGCGCACGGTAGTAATTGAGAGCGGCGGTCAGCGCATAGGGCCGGCTTAGCGCCTGGCGGAAATGCTCCAGGTCCTGATCGCTGAAAGCTTCTTTGTGAACCGCGCCCGCGCGCATCGCCTGTAGCGGCAGAAAGAAATTGCCGGCGCGCAGTACCAGTTCGGGTAGCCACGGGAGCTGGAAGAAGAAAATATACCAACTGCGGAGCAACTGCCTGAAATTTGAGCGCAGAAGCCGCCGCATCTGGCGCGGATGTGGACAATTCAGTATCACCAGCCGTTCAATTACCTCAGGGTGCATAAGCGATGCCACCCACGCAATCGCTCCGCCCCAATCATGCCCAATCACCGCCGCCCGCTCGCATCCGAAATGATGGATGACGCCGCGCAGGTCGCCAACCAACTCCTCGACACGGTAGTGGTGGATTCCGTGCGGGGCGTCGCTTTCGCCATAGCCGCGCAATTCGGGAGCGACGCACTTATAAAGGGGCGCCAGGGCGCGCAACTGATGGCGCCATGAGTACCAGCTCTCGGGAAAACCATGGAGCATGATGACCAGCGGACCGTCGCCCGCCACCGCGGCGCGCAACCCGATTCCGTTGCGCAGCGAAATCCGCTCAAAGTGCCACGGCTCGGCCGCGGTCATGGTTCCCATCCTGAGAGAGGAAATTGGCGCCGAATCGGACAAATTACTCGGATCCTGTCAACCGCGCTTTCCCTCCACCTTCGCCTTTGCGGAAAAAAGTTGCGCTGATTGCGCTCGCGTATACAGCAGTAGCTTGCCGCCACCCTATGCAAGTAGCAAGATGATTACGCGGGGGTAACCGTCGTGAGAGCAACCAAAACGGGCGCGCTGAGATCGTTATCTCTGGTGGTTTTGGCAACGTCAGTTTCATTGTTGATGTATGCTATCGCCCTGGCGCAACAGGACGGGGTCGAGCCCGCTCCGATCATACCCCACAGCCAGGGATCAGGCGGCAGTTCAGTCCTGGAAATACCGGCGGGTCCGCGCCAGCCCCAGGCGGCGTTGCCGGCGCCCATTCCGGGTCTGGCTCCTCAGGTCGGACCGGAGTTGGAAATTCCTTCGCGCCAACTTCGCGCGCAGCCGGGCTATGCTCAGGCCACGGTTACCGTGACTGATCAGACTGGAAGCCACATCACCGACCTCACCAAGGACGATTTCCGTCTTTACGAGGACGGCCAGCAGCGTCCCATCGAGTTTTTCCGCAAGGACCTTAACGCTCCAGTTTCGATCGGCATCCTGGTCGATACTTCGGGCAGCATGGAACCCAAAATCCCTCAGGCCAAAGCCGCGATTGCCGAGTTTATCAACGATCTCAATCCCCGCGACGACGTTTTTCTGTTTGCCTTTTCTGACAACCCCTACCTGCTCCAGCCATTCACTACCGATCATGCGGCGGTGATGAGCCGGCTGGCACTGCTGCATGCTTACGGACGCACGGCGCTGTACGACGTTATTCTCGACGGCCTGATAATGGTGCAGCGCGGGCGCTACGATAAAAAGGCGCTGCTCGTCGTCACCGACGGGATGGATACGGCCAGCTCGTCGAGCATCGACCAGGTGGTCGCGCAGGCCCGGCGTCAGGGCGTGCTGGTGTATTCGATCGGAATCGGCGATCCCAATGTGTCAACGCCCGGCATCGGCGTTGTCTTTGGTCCCTTTTTGCTGGGCGGCTCTTCCGACGACCGGGTTGACGCCCGCACGCTCCAGATCCTGTCCACCGAAACCGGAGCCAAGACCTACATCATCCGCGAGGTGGGAGACGGCGAGTTGCTGAGCCAGGCGACCAAATCGATCAGCGAGGAGTTGCGCCAGCAGTACACCCTCGGATTTACCTCTCCCGATCCGGAACGCGGCGGCTATCGCAGCCTCAAGGTCGAGGTTCCCGGCCGTCCCACGCTGCGTGTGCGCGTGCGCAAAGGTCTGACCGTAAACCACGGTACGGAGACGGCCGCGGCGGAGGGCGGTCCCGGCTAGACCGCCTCATCCTTTGCCTTCTTTCTGACCGAATGAGGATGGGGAACGCTGCAGGTTAAGATTCGAGGAGATCCCAATGGACCGCGCGCTTGGTCCCGATGATCTGATTGCCAGCCATTACACGATTTCAGGCGCCGATGTGATGAAGCCGGCGCGCCATTCCTTTGCGCAGCGCGTGGCGGCGGCCGCTGCGGCGGGTTTTGCCGGGATCGGTTGGACAGCGGAGGATTACGATACCTGCCGGGCGGCAGGATTAAGCGACGCGGAAATGCGCTCCATTCTCAATGACCATGGGATTGGCATCGCCGAATTGGAGTTCGTCTCCGACTGGGCGCATGGCGGTGAGCGCGGCGCGGCAGCACGTAAAATCGAAGATCGGATGTACCGGATGGCCGATACTTTCGGCCCGCGGCACATCAACGTCGGGGAGTTGCGCCCAGCCCCCGAGATGGAGCCGATCGAAGCAGCGGCGGAGCGATTCGCGGCGCTGTGCGATCGCGCAGCGGCCCATGGACTGCTCGTCGCCATCGAATTTCTACCCTGGACTGGAATCCCCGACCCCGCAACGGCGTGGGAAATCTGCCGGATGGCCGGGCGGCGCAACGGCGGGCTGCTGGTTGATTCGTGGCATTATTTCCACAGCGGCGCCGACGCCGCGACGCTGCGTTGCGTGCCGCCCGATCAAATCGTGGCCATACAGTTCGACGATGCGCCCAGGATGGCCGCCAGCCAGACGGATATGCTGTATGACACGCTCCATCGATGTGCGCCGGGCAAGGGAGTGTTTCCGCTGATCGACTTTGTCCGCCTGCTCGATCAGATTGGCGTCAACGCACCCATCTCGGTGGAGATCATCTCACCGCAGCAGCAGGAACTTCCGATTGCGGAGGCGGCCCGAACCGCGTACGACAGCAGCAAGGAAGTAATCAGCCGCGCCCGCCAGCCTTGAGCCGCTCAACGCAACCGGCGCAAGCCTCACCGCTGTGTTGCTATGGATGCAATAGTCACGAGCTATTGCGCGACGGACGAAGCGTCGGCCGCCGCGCGACGGGTCTGCGCTGCCTGACGCGTCTCAGCGGCGGACTCGGGCATCGCCGCGCCGCGCACCTTTTCGCCCCGCAGCATCCAGTAAAAGACCGCCGGGCACAAGCCGATCACTCCCGCCGCGGTCCATCCCGCCAGCAGTCCATGCCGATCAGATATCCATCCGCACAGCAGCAGGCCCATCGCACCGCCAAAGGTCGCGAACGTGCTTTGAAACGACAGCAGCGTGGCGCGGTTGCGCGCCTCCAGATGTTCGTTGATCCAGGCCTGGCTGACCGGTTGCAGCGCCCCGCTGCACATGTTCATCGCGAACAGCATCGCCAGCGTCGCTTCCAGGTTGTGCGTCAGCGCGGCGCCCAGCAGCATGCTCCCGGTGCCCAGCGCAAGCATCGTTAACAATGACGCGCGGTTGGAGCTCGCCGGCTGAAACCGCACGATCAATTCGGCGCCGGTTAGCCGTCCGGTGCTGAAGAGGCAGTAAAGCCATCCGATCATCCAGATCGCGACGCCGAGGTTTTCATGAAAATACTGGGGCCAGAACATAAAGTATGGCGCCCAGGCCGCCACCTGGACCGCGCCGGCCAGCGCCAGCAGCAGGACCGGACGGATGCTAAATCCGTCGCGCAACCCACCGCGCGTGCGCTGGGCCACTTGGTAAATCAATTCGGCCAGCGCCGGGCGCGCCGCGATTTTCTCCGGGCCTCCGCGCATCAGCGCCGCGCCCACGAACAGGCTGGTCAGGTATCCGGCAGAGCCAAGGAGCCATGGCCACGCGAGATTGACGTTGGCCACGTACGAACCAATCATCGCGGAGAGCAGCCATCCGGCGGTGGTGAGCTGAGATACGCGCGAGAAGATTCGATCCTTCAGCCCGGTGAAACCGGCGTGGTCGAGCGAGTCCACCGCCCACGCGTCGATCGCGCCGTTGCAAAAGGTGGTGCCGACGGCGTCGATGCTCTCGGCGAGCAGGAACAATAGATAATGATGGGCGAAAAAATACAGCGCGAAGGAAAATGTGCGCAGCGAGCATCCGAGCACGAAGGCCGCGCGCCGGCTGAGCGCGTCGGCAAAGGCCCCGGTGGGAACATCGGTGAGAAACGTCACCAGGAAGTAAGTTGCCAGGACGCTGTTGGTCTCCAGTTCCGACAGTCCCCGCGATCGCAAAAACAGGGGATAGACGCCGAACACAAACCCGCCGCCAAACGCGTAAACCCACCACAGCACATAGTAACGCCGCGTGATCCGGCTGATGATCGGACCCCGCCGATCCGCCAGCTTCGCGTCCGGGACTTCAGTTGTGTTTTGCGCTGTCATTCAAATCGAATCCGGCCAGACCCTCGGGATTGCCGCGCACGCCCGCCGATCACGCGATCGCCGGACCGTTCGACTGTAAGTAAATTCCGCGTTCAAGTACAATCAACGCTGACGCCACCGGTTTGCTTTCGAGCGACCCGGAAGGTTTGGACGCCAAACCAACAATATGCCGGGACGGCTTGCGGCGACAGTGGGCGTGTCGGCGAATTTATCGCGCGGGCGGCTCACGGGGTCGCCCTGGATGCAAAATCGGAGTCACCCTGGATACGAATAGTGGTGTGTCAGTTACCAACAGCAGCAAAACCATAACCCGCAATTTCGGCTATAGCCTGGAAGAAGTGGGACGATGGGAGCGGATGTGGCGGTTCGCGATCGTCCTGATCCTGGCGACACGGGTTTATGCCGGTTACAAAGCGATTCAGTTATGGAGCCGCTTCGTCAGCGGCGCCAAATCCGCCCAGCGCTACCGGCGTCATGACCTCAGGTCGGCGCGCGCGCTGTACCGTACTGCGATCAAGCTCGAAGGTCTTCTGATCAAGACCTGCCAGTTCATCGGTACGCGCGCCGATATCCTGCCCGATGAATGGGTGAACACTCTGTCGGTGCTGCATGACCGCGTTCCTCCGCGCCCCTTCGCAATGATCCGCGCCCAGATCGAGCGCGAATTGGGCAAGCCGCTGCAAGCCATCTTTGCCTTTTTCGATGAGCGGCCGATCGCGTCCGCTTCGCTGGCCCAGGTGCACGAGGCGCGGCTGGCGGACGGGCGCCGATGCGCCGTCAAGGTGCAATATCCCGGAATCGAGTCGCGCGTCCATGCTGATCTGCGCAACCTGACGTTCGTGCTGAGAATCCTGGCGTGGCTGGAGCCGCATTTCGATTTCACCGTGGTTGCGCGCGAGATGCTCAAATACATCCCCCTCGAACTCGACTTCATCAACGAGGGACGCAACTGCGAGCGGATCGCGCGCAACTTCGCGGCGCGTCCTGACGTGGCGGTGCCGAAGATTTACTGGGAATACAGCTCGCGCCGCGTGCTCACGATGGAATTCATGGAAGGGGTGAAAATCACCGAACTCAAGGACTCCAATATCGATCGTCATCAGGTTGCGCAGAAACTGGTCGAGATCTATTGCGAACAGATTCTGCGCGACGGGTTTTTCCAGGCCGATCCCCATCCCGGCAATATCCTGGTGCAGCCGGGGCCCAGGCTGATCCTGTTGGATTTCGGCCTCGCCAAGGACTTTCCGCCCGCCTTCCGCGAAGGCATCGTGCGCCTTACCCTCGCCGTCCTGACCTCCGATCAGGCCGCAATCATGCAAGCCTTTGCCGACCTCGGATTCAGGACGCGCGACGGCTCATTGGAGGGGATGGTCAAGGTTTCGGACCTTTTGGTCGGCAACGTCGTGCGGCGCGGCAAGGCCTATGCCGATCAGGACCTGATGAAGGAGATGTCCGACGAACTGCCGCGCGCGCTGCACGCCAACCCGATCGTCGAAGTGCCGGGAGATATTCTGCTGGTCAGCCGCGTGATGGGTCTGCTCAGCGGTCTGGGCAAGAGCCTGGATTCGAAGGTCGATATGATGCAGACGATGATGCCTTATGCGCTGATGGGAGCGAGGAGAAAGAGCGGCGCCCGCGGCGCATGAAATGTCCGGAAGAACGCATCGATTTTCCAACTCCTTGGCGATGGTGTCGGGATATTTCGCGGATTTCGGTGTTCTGCTGGCATTCTGCACGAATTTTGCGCCATGATCGGGCGCAGTCTTCCCGAAGGTTTGGGGCGCAGGATTTACGGATGTCCGATAAGCAAAAGCAACTCCTTGAACTGGCCGCGAAACTCGCTGACGAGTTTGCCGCCCGCGCTGAGCGCTACGATCGCGAAAACAGTTTTCCCTTCGAGAATATCGAGGCCCTGAAGCAATCAGGTTACACCGCGCTGGTGATTCCCGAACGTTACGGCGGACTGGGCGCGAACCTGCTGGATTTCGTGACTTGCCAGGAGCGGCTGGCCCAGGGATGCGGCGCCACCGCCCTCGCCATCAACATGCATCTGTTCGGCCTCGGCAGCATGGTCGAACGGGCCGCGCCACAGGAGCGTCCGGAGCAGGGCTTGTTCCTTGAATTGGTCGGCCGGCAGCGAAAGATTATCGGCGGCGGACTCAGTGAACCCGAGGGCGGCGGCGATTGGGGACTGTTCGCCACCAGGGCGCATCGCGACGGCGAAGCCTACGTGCTCAACGGGCGCAAGGTGTTCACCAGCCTGTCTCCGGTGGTGGATTACTTCATGGTGATGGCGACGGTGGAGAACAACGGACAATTGTGCTCCGCCACCTTCGTGGTCGGACGCACCACGCCGGGTCTCCAACTGATCGAAAGCTGGGACGCGATGGGGATGCGCGCGACCGCCAGCCACGATTTGATCCTGAAGGACGTGCGCGTGCCGGCCGCTGCGATGGCCGATCCGCGTCCGGTCGGTCCGCTGGGCGCTGAAGCGATATCGCTTTTCGCGTGGTTCGAGCTTTCGATTGCCGCGGTGTACACGGGCGTCGCGGCGGCGGCGCTGAATTTCACCCGCGAATTCGCGCAGCGCCACAAGCCCTTTATGCTGGAGCGGCCGATAAATTATTTGCCGGGCGTCCAATTCGCGTTCGCGGATGCACAAGTGCTGCTGGCGCAGTCACGCGCGCTGTATCTGACGACGGCGCGCGATTACGTGGAAAATCGGGAATCATTCACCGGCGAACAGGGGCTGGCGCGCCTGATTACCGCCAAGTATGCAGCCGTGAACAACGCGATCCGGATCGTTGACTACTGTATGGAGATCGCCGGAGCGCACGGTTTTTTGCGCCGCAACCCGCTCGAGCGGCTGTTTCGCGACGTCCGCGCCGGCATCAACCATCCCCTATCCAACACCCGCGCCCGCGAATTTATCGGCAAGGTCGCACTCGGCGTCCCGCTCGACACCAAACCTCGCTGGTAGAATTTGAGGGCGATGAACTTTGCGGTCAACCGAAGTCAGCGGGTACCGGGCGAAGCGTCTGAGATTTCAGGGGACGCCATCGCGCTCAGCGCTTGACGCTGGGAAGCCTCCTGAGCCGGTTGGATTGCCTGCGAGCGGATCTCTTCGAGGCGGCCGTCCGCAGTGATCCTGTACTGCCGCTGGCCCCATCGCACGGTGTTGCCAAGCAGGCTCGCGAACCAGATTCCCGTGATGCAGAAGTCCTTAACGATCAGAAGGCCGAGATCCGACAGCGACAAGGGCAGCCTGGCCAGACCCTTGATCATCGCCGCGCCCATCGCCAGCCGTGCCGCGACCGCCGCCGCCGCAATCGCAATTGAGCCCGCGCTCAATCCGCCACTGAGCACCAGCAGCACGGCCCAGAAGGGACCGTGGGTGAGAATGGTGCCGAGGCTTATCGGGCGCACGGTGCGATAGGTCCGGGCCCATCGCAATTGATGGTGCCAGAAATCGGAGAAGGTGCGCTCGCCCGGGACGATTGTCACCAGGGCGCTGGAAAGGCCGATTTTATAGCCGTGCTGGACGGCGCGGTTTCCCAGATGGAAATCGTCGGCGAGCAGATCCTTGATCGCTTCGAAGCCGCCGATTTCCTCCAGCACCTCGCGTTTGATGGCGATGGTCGCGCCGAAAGCGTAATGGAGCGGCTCGAAGGTGTCCGCCAGTATCGCCATCGGCATGAAGTCGGTGTTGATATAAAGCGCCTCCAGGCGCCCGCCGAGGTCGGGGCGGGAGGGCCGCGCGCGGTACGCGCAGGTGACCAGCCCCAGTTTGTCGTCCGCGTACAGGTCGCCGATCACGCGGCGCAGATAATCGGTTTCGACGGCGATGTCAGCGTCGCTGAGGACGAAAACATCGGGCCTTGTGGCGCGCGGCACCATCCGGATCAGCTTGCCGATTTTGCGGTTGGCCGCCGATGGATCGCCGCCCACGGTCAGCGTGATCTGCGAGGTCTGATAGCGCGGCTTGATCGCCAACGGGACGTGAACAGCCGGATCCTCGTAACTGGAGACGCCGAACACGTATTCCTTGCGCGGATAATCGACCTCCATGAAGCTCAGCAGGTTATCGGCCAGGCTGTCGTTGACGCCGTGAAGCGGTTTCAGCAGGACGGCGCGCGGCGCGATTTTCGGCAGCGGGCGCGGCGGCGCCGACGCCCGTTTTCTGAATCGATAGGCCGCGGCAACGGTGGCGGCGTAATAACCGGCGGAGATAAAAATCCCGGCAAGCGCCAGGTCACGCAGCCAATTCATTGGGAGCACCCGCGCGCCGAAGCACCGGAAAATATACGGTTAAAGCCAGCCAATCGGTTCAAGAGTTCCCCTTGAGCCAGTTCACGAACCACAAAATGGTTCTCCGGCCCTGCCCCTGTCATCAGCGATTGCGGACGGAGACCAGGTTTCGCATCCAGGTGAAATTCCGGACCAACACAGGGCCGCCGTCGCGATGCATTCAAATCCAACCGCAGTTCAAGTTGCGTTTGCCCCTGAACCATCGCCTTACGCTGAAGCCGACTGCGCCCGCCGCTGGCGCATGGTGGAGATGAACTGGACTCCCTCCTTCACCAGGCGCTTGCACTCCTCGGTCGAGGTCGCCATCTTGCGCAGCGATTTGAAAATATAGCGGGGACGGAAATAAAAGCTGCGATAGAAGCGCTCGACCGCGCCGTAAATCTCATCCGCGCTTAATCCCGGGTAGTTGACCGTGCAACGCTGGTAACCCGATTCGTCCAGCAGAGGATCGACCGCCAGATAGCCGGCTTCGCTGACCTGGCGGAACAGTTCGGTGCCCGGATACGGCGAGGCCAGCGACACCTGGATGGTTTCGCAGTCCATCTCGCGGGCGAAGCGGATCGATTCCTCGATAGTCTCTTTGGTTTCGCCGGGCAGCCCGAGGATGAAGGTGCCGTGGATCAGGATGCCGAGCTGGTGGCAGTCTTTGGTGAAGCGGCGCGCCCGCTCCAGCCCGACGCCTTTTTTGATGTTCTTGAGAATCTGCGCGTTGCCGCTTTCGTAGCCGACCACGAACAGCCGCAGTCCGCCTTCCTTGAGGATCTTGAGCGTTTCGAAATCGACGTTGGCGCGGGAGTTGGTTGACCAGGTAATTCCCAGCGGCTTGAGTAACTGCGCGATTTTGCGGGCGCGCGGAGGATCGGCGGTAAAGGTATCGTCGTCGAAGAAGACCTCCTTCATTTTGGGAAATTTGGCCTTCATCGCCGCCACTTCCTCGTAAACGTTCTCGGGGCTGCGGGTGCGATAGCTATGGCCCTGCGTCACCTGCGGCCACAGGCAAAAGGTGCACTTGGCCGGGCATCCGCGCCCCGTATAAATCGAGACGTAGGGATACTGGCAGTACGGACTGTTGTATTTCAGGTAATCGAGGTTGCGATGGTAAACTTCGGTGACAAAGGGCAGCCGATCGAGTTCCTCGCCCGTCATCAGGGGGCGGTCGGGATTATGCGATATCACGCCGTTTTTGCGGTAGCTGATACCGCCGATCCGGCTCCAATCCATCCCTTGCGCCACTTCGACCATCGAATAGTCGAACTCTTTGCGCCCGGCGATATCGATCGCTTCTGAAACTTTGAGCGTTTCCTCGGGGGCGGCCGTCGGATGGCCGCCGACAAAGGCAATGATCGCATTGGGATTGGCGGCCTTGATCGCCTCTGCCGTCCGGCTGTCCATCCGCAGCGACGGCGTCGAGGTGTGGAGCACAATAAAATCGTAGTTTTTGGCTTCCTCGACCGTGCGGGCGAGGTTGTAGCCATGCGGTGGAGCATCGAGCAGCCGCGCTCCAGGGATCATTCCGGCCGGATAAGCCAACCAGGTTGGATACCAGAAGGACCACACCTCGCGAGTTGCCTGATAGCGAGAGCCCGCGCCGCCGTCAAAATCGTCGTAAGACGGGGGATTAAGGAACAAGGTTTTCATGTAATCCATGCAGGCCCCTCACAACATCCTGTCCGATTGGTTAGTCCAATGTTACAAACGCGCTTACACTAAGGCAAGTTAAATCCCTATCAGAGCGAGCGACAGGGCATTTTCCCGGCAAAATCGACTATTTTGGGCGGTTACCCGAGCTTTCCGAAGCGCGCTTATCAAGCGGCGCCTGACGTTCGATTGGGGTCGGCGCCGCGATGAAGGCGGCCGAGGCGCACAGACCTGCGAAGGTGGTAATCCCAAACCAGAGCAGGCCCATCGCAGCGGCGTCGGCTTTGCCCACTCCGGCCATCCCAAACAGCACCACGTACATCCCCTCACGCACTCCGAGGCCGTTAAACGTGATCGGCACCGACGCAAGGGTGTTGGTCGTGGGTACGCACAGTAGAAACATCCACACCGGAAAACTCAGGCCCAGACCCAGCCCGAGGACGTATTGCGCGGCCACCTGGATCAGATGAAGGAGGAGAGAAAGACCGATCACGGGCAGCAGCGCGATTCGTCCATTGAGGTAAGGCGAGAGCATCGCGACCGTCGCCGCGATACGGCGGGGCAGGTATTTCTCCAATCCGGATACGAGGGGCATCAGAAGATAGCCGGCGGCCGTACCCAAGCCGATCAGGACGATCGGGGTGGTGATGGAGGATGGGAAAACCCCGCGTCCAAGTATCGCCACGCACACCGCGGTCAGCCAGATCAGCGCCAGCAGGCCAAAAGCACGGTCGGCGACCACCGAGGCGACCGCCTTGCCAATCTGGCGATGGCGTCGGCCCAGGTACAGCGCCCGTGCCGCATCGCCGCCGATCAATCCGGGAACGAACAGATTGGTAAACGCGCCGATAAAGAAATAGAGCAGAAACTCCAGGTACCTGCCGACAATACCCACCATGCGCGCCAGCATCCGCCATCGATATGCCGCCACCATCTGGCCCGCCACGTAGATCAGCGTGGCGGCCAGAAAATAGGCGGGGCGCTCGCGCGTCAGCAGATGGACCAGCTGATGCAGGTTCACGCGGCTCAGCACGAAGCTCAGGATAGCGACGCCCAGGACCGCCTTGAGTACGTAGCTGCCGATTGCGCGACGCTCGCGCACCGGTTCGGAGGCCGCAACCGGTTCAAATTTGGCTGGCGCGCCGGACATCTCAGCCCGGCTCCCTGGCCACGGCCAGTTTATGTCCCTGGCTGGCGATAATCCGCGCCGGCCCCAACTGGGGCGCAAGCCGCCGGTAATCGCTCTGGTCGATAATCAACACTGCGGACTGCTCCTTGTGCCAGCGGGCGATCAGGTCGGAGTCGGTGGCGGGAAAATAGCGTTCGCGATCGGCGCTATGGGCCGCACCGAAACTCAGTTCGCTGAGAAAGGGACCGGCCACCAGCACGCGGCGGCGAGTGTAAAACGCAATCGCCTGGGGATAGCGATGGTAGTCGATCAGGGTCGCCGAAGGCGCGCGGGATTGGATCGCTCGCGCCAGCGGCGCCCAGGAATGGAGCGCCTGGACATCGATACGGCCATAAGTTGCAGCAATCAGCACCGACGCCGCAGCAAGCGCGATTATTGCCAGTCCCCGCTCGAAACGCTCGCGCCACAGCTCCCAGGATGACCATAATCCGCCAATCAGAATTATCGCGCCCGATACTGCGATGACGCGCGGCAGCAAGGCAATATCGCGATTGTGAATCATCGGTGCGAGGGCGGCGAACACGATCGCGCCGATCCCGCCGATACACAATGCCGGTCCGAGCCACTTGACCAGCGCCGCGCCGCCATTTTCGACGGCGCACAAGATCGAGTCGGCCAGCAGCACAGCCAGCAGCGGCAGCGCGGGCAGGACATACGGGATCAGCTTGGCGTTGGCGATCGAAAACAACACCAGCACGACCACCGCCGAACATCCACACCACGAACGCGCAGACCCGCGCGTTCCCCGCGTGAGCAGCGGCATACAAATCGACCACGGCAGCATCCCGGCAATAATCACGGGCAGATAGAAATAGAAAGGCTGGTCGTGACTGTAGCTGGCTTCGAAAGCGCGCTTGAAATGCTCACCGACGACATAAAAATAAAGAAAACCCGGCAGGCGCGCCGCCACGATTACAAACCACGGCAAGCTCACGGCCAGCACGATCAGCAGCCCGCCCCAGGCATGAAAGCGGGCGAGCGCACCTTTTAACTCGTGGCGGCGTTGTAAGAACAGGATCGCCGCCACAGTGGGGAGCACTACTCCCTCCGGACCTTTGGTCAGGACCGCCAGCGCCATCGCAAGGTATGAAACCATCCACCAGCGCCCGCCTTCGCGCCATTGCAGGAACAGGCTGAAAAAGGTGACGGCCAGGCACGCGGTGAGCAGCATGTCGGTGGTAAGCACCTGCGCCATCGCCGCGTACAACGGACTGGTGATAAGAATCGCGGCGGCCAGCATCGCGCGGCGATAGCCAAAGGTGCGGCGCGCAAACCACCATGTAGCGACCACGCCGGCCATCGCGCTCAGCGCGGGAACCAGCCGGGCCGCGAATTCGGTGGTGCCCAGCAGGTAAAAGGCCAGCGACGTCGTCCAATAAAGCAACGGCGGTTTTTCGATATAGGGAACATAGTTGAGATGAGGAACGATGAAACTGCCGGTCGCGATCATCTCGCGCGCGATCTCGGCATAGCGCGCCTCATCGGGCTCGAACAGACCGTAGCTGCCCAGATGGAAGAAAAATACCACCAGGCCGAGCAGGCCAAGCGCGGCCGCTTGCGCCACCTCGCGCCTGCTCATCGGCGCCGGCGCGCCAGTATCGGGGCCAGATAAAACCGGGGCCGCGGCTTGAGAGCTACCAGCCGTCATACAATCGTTGGAGTCTACCGGATGTGCGGGCGCGAGGTGAGACGGCCGCACACTAATAACCGACAGCCGCGCCCCCCTTGCGCGGATCGGCCGCGCCGACGTAACCGTCGGCAGTTATCTGGATCGCCTCTTCATCACCGAGCATCGGCACCGCCTTGATCTGAAATCCCATTTCGGCCAGGGCGTCGCGCACCGACACCGGCATCGCATCCTCCACGAAAACCGCGGCGGGATAGTACTGGTCGTGGATGCGCGGGGAGCGAATCGCGCGTTCGGCGTCAAGGTGGAAATCGAGCACGTTGAGCAGCACCTGCAAGGTGGCGGTGACAATCGTCGGTCCACCGGATCCTCCCGCCGTCAAAACCGGCGAGCCGCTTTTCAGCACGATAGTGGGAGTCATGCTGGACAGCGGTCGCTTGCCCGGAGCGATCGAGTTGGGACCCGAGCCCCGCAGTCCATAGACGTTGGCGATACCCGGCGCCAGCGCGAAGTCGTCCATCTCATTGTTGAGAACGATACCGGTGTGCGGGACCGTCAGCTTGGCGCCAAAGGCGGTGTTAATCGTGGTCGTAAGCGAAACGATGTTGCCTTGACGGTCAATCACGCAAAGATGGGATGTCCCGTGATCGCGCGGAGCTTCCGGCACCGCGGCGGGAGGATGAATCTGGAAAGCCTTGCGGCGGATGCCGTCGATGCGCTGGGGCGAGAGCAAAAAATCGATCGGCACGCGAACGAATTCCGGATCGCCGTAGAAAATCGCACGGTCGATAAAGATCTGGCGCATCGTCTCGATCAGCCGCGCCAGGTAAGGCGGGGAATTCAGCCCCAGTCCGGGGGTGCCGCCCGGCTCCAGGATCTCCAGGGCCTCCAGCAGCATCCCGCCGCCCGAAGACGGCGGCGGCATCGAGTAAACCTGGTAGCCGCGGTAGCCGCGATGGAGCGGGGCGCGCCAGATTGATTTGTATGAAGCGAGATCCTCCGCGCTCAGGACTCCACCCCGCCCTTTGACGAAATCGGCAATCCGGGCGGCCAGTTCACCGTGATAAAAGGTCTCCACCGGATGGTCATCGAACGCCTGCAGCGTCGCGGCCAGTTCGGGTTGCGTGATGGTCTCGCCTTCCTTGCGGGGAGAACCGTCGGGATGGAGGAAAACTGACTTCAGGCCTTCGTCCTGGGTCAGAAGGGGGGCGGTGCGCGCGATTTCTTTGGCCAGATGCTCGCCGCAGGGAAAGCCGTCGCGAGCCAGTTCGATCGCGGGCTGCGCGACCTGCGAAAACTTCATTGTGCCAAAACGCTTGAGCGCCGCTTCAAACCCGGCGACCTGACCCGGAACAGCGACCGCAAGCGGCCCTTTGCGCAAGAGGGCCTCATCCGGTTTGCCGTTGCGCATGAAAGTGGATTCGGTGACCGCGTGTGGGGCGGTCTCACGAAAATCGAGCGCGTAAATCCTGCCGGTCTGCGCCATGTAGATCAGCATGAAGCCGCCCCCGCCGATCCCGCACGAGGAAGGATTGGCCACGCACACGGCCAGCCCGGTCGCCACCGCCGCGTCCACCGCGTTGCCGCCGGCTTTGAGAATCCGCACGCCGGCATCGGCACCCAACGGATGTTCCGCCGCCACCATCGCGTGTTTGGCAATCACCGCAGGGGCGGCCCCGGCTGCGGCAAGCACCAGCCATAGCGCCGCCAGGAGGCTCACGCGGCTCTTCCACATAATCCGTTTCATACACGTCCATGGCGTGGAATTACCCGGGCGAGTCCCAAAAGCCGACCCGCTGCAGCAACTCCGCGCGCGTCCTGTGTTAGTAACAGCCATCGGCGCGGGAAGAAAGTGCCGCGAGGCCTGGCCGCGGTCCCTGAGCGGGCCGTTTTGGAAGGCTGACGGGGCTGATAAACTAAACCAGCACAATGCAGTTCGAGAATCAGGCCCGCGAGCATCTGGTGCGTATTTTTCAGGCCGCGCTTGACGCGGTCGCGCCCGACCGCCTCACCGCAGCCGCATTGCGCGGTGAACTGAACGGGGCGCAAACCGTGCCCGATCTGATTGCCGGGGCCAAACGCGTGTTTGTCCTGGCGGTCGGCAAGGCGGCGTCGCGGATGCTGTATCCGGCCAATCAGCAACTGGCAGGACGCATCGCCGCGTCCGTCGCTGTCGTACCGGCGGGCGAGACGCGCGAAATTGCCGCCACCCGGATTTTCCGCGCGGGCCATCCGATCCCCGACCATAACTCGGTCAGCGCGGCGCTCGCGGCGCTGGCGATGGTTGACGGGTTGACGCCCGAGGACCTGCTGCTGGTCCTGCTCAGCGGCGGCGCCTCCGCTATGCTCGCGGCACCGGCCGAACCGGTGACGCTGGAAGACAAAATCGCGGTGACCAACTCGCTTTTGCGGGCGCGCGCGTCAGTCATCGAGGTTAACACCGTGCGCAAGCATCTGTCGGCGATCAAGGGCGGGTGCCTGCTGCGCCATTGCCACGGGGCGCAAGTCCTCAGCCTGATTCTGTCCGACGTACGCGGCAACGACCTGGCCACGATCGGCTCCGGTCCGACCGCCCCCGACCGGACCACCTACGAAGAGGCGCGCGGCGTTCTGATTCGCCATTCGCTGTGGGGCCGCACGCCGGAACGAGTGCGGGAACATCTGGAAGCGGGTGCGGCCGGAGACTTTGAAGAAACCGTCAAACCGGGCGATCCGGTTCTGGAGCGCGCGACCAACATTATTATTGGCGACAACGCCGCCGCCCTGGATGGTGCGGCGGTCGCGGCGTCGTCGCTAGGTTACAAGGTCGAGCGATGGCGGGAACTTTATGGCGAAGCCTCCGACCTCGGCCGTGCGCTGGCGGCCCATCTGAGCGCATTGAGCGGTGAGAATCGATGCGTGCTGGCGGGCGGGGAACCCGTGGTTACGGTGCGCGGCAGCGGAAAGGGCGGACGCGCTCAGGAATTGGCGCTTTCGCTGGCCATCGAGCTCGATCGCCTCGCGCCGCACGCGCGCATCGTCGCGTTGTGTGCGGGAACCGACGGAATTGACGGACCCACTGACGCGGCCGGCGCTTTCGCCAGCTCGCAGACGGTCGCGCGCGCCCGTGCAGCGGGGCGCAGTCCATCCGAATATCTGGCCCGCAACAATTCCTACGCGCTGTTTAAAGAATGCGGCGATTTGTTCCAGACCGGTCCCACAGGTACAAATGTCTCCGACATCTTTATCGCTCTGGTAAACTATTGAGGCATCGTCCGCCCAGTTTTGATTATGAAGAAAGATTCGTCCTCCAATTCCGCGCGCGTCGTCACCCTGATTCCGGGCGACGGCATCGGACCGGAAGTGATATCCGCCGCGGTTGCGGTGATCGAACAGACCGGCGTCAAGATCCGTTGGGACGAGCAATTGGCCGGGATGGCCGCGTTCAAGCGCGTTGGCAATCCGGTCCCCGATGCGCTCATCAAGTCCCTGCGCCAGACCGGCGTCGCCCTCAAAGGCCCGCTGGAAACCCGCGTCGGCGAGGGCTACCGATCGATCAATGTCTATTTGCGCAAGACCTTCAACCTTTACGCGAATCTGCGCCCGGTCCACAGCTTCAAAGGCGTCCACACGCCCTTTCGCGACGTTGATTTGGTCGTGGTCCGCGAAAATACCGAAGACCTCTATGCTGGCCTGGAACATCAGATAACGCCCGGCGTGGTTGAAAGCATCAAGGTGATTACGGCGAAAGCGTCGCGGCGGATCGCCCGCTTCGCCTTCGAATACGCGCGGCGGGAGGGGCGCGCTTGCGTGACCGCGATTCACAAGGCCAACATCATGAAGCTGTCCGACGGATTGTTTCTCAAGTGCGCGCGCGAGATATCCTCGGAATTTTCCGAAATCCGCTACGAAGAACAGATCGTCGACGCCGCCTGTATGCGCCTGGTCACCGATCCGCAGTCCTTCGACGTGCTGCTGCTGGAAAATCTCTACGGTGACATCGTCTCGGACCTGTGCGCCGGTCTGGTTGGCGGATTGGGCGTGGTGCCGGGCGCCAACTACGGCGACAAGGGCGCGATTTTCGAAGCGGTGCACGGGACCGCTCCGGATATCGCGGGCAAGGGGCTCGCCAATCCGATTGCTGCGATCTTAAGCGGCGCGATGCTGCTGGAGTTCCTGGGCCATGCCCATGAATCCCGCCGCATCCGGCTGGCCGTCGGCGACGTGCTGCAGTCGGGCGCGACGCTCACCCGCGACCTGGGCGGCAGCGCCACCACCATGCAGATGACCGACGCCGTCATCGGCGCGATGCATTCGTCGGCCTCTTCCGCCGCCGATCGCGCTTAGCTATTAAATCAGGCTATGGGCAGGATTCTGAAACCCGACGATATCAGCAAGCGGGTGCCGCCGGGACAATATCTCACCACCAAATTTCCCGTGCTGACCTATGGACCCGTTCCCCGATTCAATCCGCAGACATGGGATTTCCGGGTCCTGGGCGAAGTCGAGCAGGAGCTGAAATTCAATTACGAACAGTTTCGCGCGCTGCCCCGCAGCCGGATGGTCGCGGATTTCCATTGCGTAACCACGTGGTCGCGGCTGGACAACGTGTGGGAGGGCGTGAAGGTGGAGGATCTGATGAAGCTGGTCAAACTCAAGCCGGACGCCCGCTTCGTCCTGATCCATTGCGACGGCGGCTATACGACGAACTTGCCGCTGCAGTATTTCCTCGACCACGATGTGATGCTGGCGGACCGGCACGACGGGCAGGATTTGACGCCCGACCACGGTTTTCCGCTGCGTTTGGTGGTGCCCAAACTGTATGCCTGGAAGAGCGCCAAATGGGTGCGCGCAATCGAATTTCTGGCCCGGGATGTGCGCGGATTCTGGGAAGTTCGCGGCTACCACAACCGCGCCGATCCATGGCTGGAAGAGCGCTACTCATTCCAGGAAGAATCCGAGGAATAAAGCGCGCTATCAGCCGCCGGTGCCTTGCAGTTGGCCAGCCATCCTCTTTCGCGCGACGAACAGATCCACCGACTGAGGACTGAACAATTCGATCTCGCCGTCATCGGCGGCGGCATCAACGGCGCCGCGGTGGCGCGCGACGCCGCGATGCGCGGGCTGCGCGTCGCGCTGATCGATAAGGGCGATTTCGCCGGTCAGACTTCCTCGTGCTCCACCAAGCTGATTCATGGCGGTTTGCGCTATCTGCCGCAGGGCCAGTTGCGCCTGGTTTACGAAGCCCTGCACGAACGCGAACGGCTGAGCCGAATCACCGCACCTCATCTGGTCCGTCCCATCCCGTTTCTTTTTCCAGTTTACAGCGGGCGGACCGTGTCGCGACTGGCTCTGTCCGCGGGCCTGTTCGTCTATGACCTGCTCGCCCTCACGCCCCCGCCCTATCGCCATCAGCGGCTCAGCGCCGACGCGATCGCGGCGATCGAACCGGCGCTGGCGCGCGGAGGCTTGCGCGGCGGCGCGCTTTACTATGACGGTCACGCGGATGACTCGCGTCTGACGCTGGAAAACGTGCTGGACGCAATTGTTCATGGCGCCGCGGCGGCCAATTACATGGAACTCACAGGCTTCGACAAACGCGCCGGCACAATCCGCGCCGCGCACGTCGAAGACGTTGCCAGCGGCAGCGGCCTCGCGATCCGGGCCGGGATTTTCGTTAACGCGTCCGGACCGTGGGTCGACGCAGTCCGCCGGATGGATGATCCCGGCGCCGAACCCACCCTCCGATTGACCAAGGGCGTGCATCTGATGCTCAAGCCTGAGCGCGTGCCCGTGCGCAATTCGCTGGTGCTGTCCGACGGACAGGGCCGGATCGTTTTTCTGATCCGCAATCGCGATTGGGTCCTGCTGGGTACAACCGACACCGACTACGACGGCGCACCCGAGCAGGTCCACGCGCAGGCCGCGGATGTCGATTACCTGCTCAAAGTGGTCTCAAAAACCGTCGCGGACGCGCGGCTCGATTACCAGGACGTGGCGACCAGCTTCGCGGGATTGCGCAGCCTGGTTGCGGTCAAGGGAATCAAGGCTCCCTCGATGCTCCCGCGCGAGGAACTGATCCTCGCCGCCAACAGCGGGATGGTATCGATCGCGGGGGGCAAGCTGACGACCCATCGCCGGATCGCCGAGCGCGTCGTGGACCTGGTCTGTCGCGAACTGGGAAAGCCGTCCGGCAAATCGCCGACCCTGACGACGCCGCTGCCGGGAGCGCGCCCCTGTTCCCAAACCCTCCCGCCCGCGGATACTATCACCGCCGCCCCGCGCACCGAACTGGCCGAGCGCTACGGTACCCGGCTCGCGCTGCTGGAGGCGATAGTCGAACAACAGCCGTGGCTCGGACAACCGCTCGGTCCGCAATGTCCTATACTGGCGGTTGAAGCCGTGTTTGCGGCGCGTTTCGAGATGGCGCGTACGCTGGAGGATTTCATGGTACGGCGGACCGCGCTGGCGCGGCGCAATCCCGCCCAGGCTGAGGCCGTGGCGCCCAGGGCGGCATGTCTGATGGGTTCGGAGCTGGGATGGACAGCGGAACGTGTAAACCTTGAGGTTGGGCAGTTTGGCGCCGCGCTTGCCGCCAGCCGAAAATTCTGAAATGGCCGGGGACGAGAGCAAATCCGCCTTGCGCGCCAGAGCGGCGCGAATCGCCGCCACGCTGGCCAAACTTTATCCGCAGGCCCGCATCAGCCTGGATTTCAAAACTCCATGGCAATGCCTGGTGGCGACGATTCTGTCCGCCCAATGCACCGACGAGCGCGTCAACAAGGTCACCCCGGTGCTGTTTGCCGAAATCCCCGATGTCGCCGCGATGGCGGCCGCGCCGGTTGACAAAATCGAAAGACTGATCGCGAGCACCGGTTTCTTTCGCCAGAAGACCAGGGCGCTCAAAGGCGCCGCCCAGGAAATCATGGCGCGCTTCAACGGCGAGGTGCCCTCCCGGATGGAGGATCTGGTCACTTTGCCCGGGGTTGGGCGCAAAACCGCCAATGTTTTACTGGGCCATGTCTTCGGCAAACCGGGATTGGTGGTCGATACTCATGTTCGGCGAGTCGCCTATCGCCTGGGATTGACCACCGAAACCGACCCCGACCGCATCGAAGCGGACCTCAGTGAAATCCTGCCGCCGCAGCAGTGGACGGCGTTTTCGATGCGTCTGATACTTCATGGACGCTTGATTTGCGTGGCGCGCGCCCCGCGCTGTGCGCAATGCGCGCTGCTGCCCGATTGTCCACAGGTGGGAGTGAAAACCGCGGCAAGACGCGGGCCCAGGCCGCGCTGATTGCCGGCAGGACTTGACCGTGGACCATATTTGAACCAGGCGAGCGAAATGCCATAATTTTTTGACCGGCTGCCTTTCTCAGTCCGGTGCGGGCACTCCGGTGAAATTACGAGTTGAAGATATTTCGGCCAAGGTCAAGACGCTCGATTACCACGAGCCGCAAGCTGACGTTAATCGGCTGTTGGAACAGGGGCCGGTCTGCGAATATCGCGTCCAGCGGCCCTACGCTATCCATCTTTCCTATTACCGTTCGGGAATGGAAATCTTTTTCTCGGGCTCGCTCGACGCCGAACTGACCGCCACCTGCGCGCGCTGCGCGGAGGATTTCCCGCTGCATCGCCGGCGCGACTTTCGCTTCGTTCTGGCTCCCAAATCGATAGGCGAAGACGGCGGCAGAAATCTCAACGCCGAGGATTTGGAATTCTCCACCTACCAGGGAGAAGAGGTGGACGTTTCGCCCCTGGTGCGCGAGCAATTGCTGCTGGCGCTGTCAGCGCCGCCGGTGTGCGGCGACGGATGCCGCGGATTGTGTCCTCAATGCGGCATCAATCTTAATCTGAACTCCTGTTCGTGTTCAGCGTCGAACCTCGATCCCAGGCTCGACGCCTTGCGTTCACTCAAGGTTTCGCGCCGCTGAAACCAGGCGCGATTCATCAGACGTTAAACTGACAACAAAGGAAGAACAGACCCCCATGCCGGTACCCAAACGCCGCACCTCGAAATCCAAACGCGACCAGCGCCGTGCCCACGACGCGCTCAGGCCGGTCAACGCGATCGCCTGCCCGCAATGCGGGGAACCCACGCTGCCCCATCGCATCTGCCGCCATTGCGGCACCTACCGCGGGCGTCAACTGGCCGAAGTCAAGGAGTAAGCGGCGGAGAGCGCGGTGAGAATCGCATTGGACGCGATGGGCGGCGACTATGCGCCGCGCGCCGCCGTCGAAGGCGCCGTGCTGGCTGCCCGCGAACTCAATCTGCACGTCGTCCTGGTCGGCATCCGCGCCACCCTGGAAAAGGAACTGGCCGAATACGAATGCGGCGGCCTGAACCTGACCATCGAACATGCTCCCGAAGTCGTGACGATGGACGACCCGCCGCTGGAGGTCGTCCTGTCCAAGCCGCAGTCCTCGCTCCACGCCTGCTACCAACTGCTTAAGCGCGGCGAAGTGGACGCCGTAATCAGCGCTGGCAATTCCGGCGCGATGATGACGATCGGGATCACGCTTTTGGGCAACCTCGCTGGTATCGACCGTCCGGCGATCGCCTCGATCGTGCCCACCATCGACGCAATCACGTTGCTGGTGGACGCCGGCGCCAATACCGAGGTCAAGCCGGTCAACCTCGCGCAATTTGCCGTGATGGGCAGCGCGTACATGCGTCGATTGCGTAACCTGCCCGCGCCCCGGGTGGCAATCCTGGCCAACGGCGAAGAGTCCTCCAAGGGCACCGAACTGACGCGTACCGCCGCCGCCATGCTCTCTCAGTCCGCGCCCTACATCAACTACATCGGTTACGTTGAAGGCCGCGATATAAACCTGGGCAAAGCCGACGTGGTCGTCACCGACGGCTTCACCGGCAACATCGCGCTGAAAACGATGGAAGGCTGCGCCCGGTTCGTGCTCGCGGGTTTGCACGACGTCTATGCAACCAGCATGGCGGGACGGCTATCCTACCTGCTGATTCGCAAACGCCTGCGCGCGGTGCGCGAGCGGCTGGATCCGTCCGAATATGGCGGCGCGCCGCTGCTCGGCCTGTCCGGCCGCGCCATCATCGCCCACGGCTCCTCCGACGCCCGGGCGATCCGCAACGCGCTGCGCGCGGCCGCCAACCAATCGCTGGGCGAAGCGCTCAACCGCGACATCAACGAATTGCTGGGCAAAATGTCCGCGGCCGTTCACAGTCCAACCGGGGGCAAGGGAATCCGGGCAATCTTCGGACGCATGCGCGAGCGGCTGCATCTGCGCGCCAAGGAAAACGAGCTCAAGAAAAGCGACGGCCATCCGGATTCGGGCGCGGCGAAGGCCGAAGCGCAACCGGCGTCAACGGTCCGTCCTCGCACTGGTTCGCTCAACGGCGCGGTGGCAGGCGCCAAGCCCGAGGCCATCCGCGCAACCGAGCCGGAATCGATCCCTCCACCCGGCCCGCGCACAACTGAAAATTCACATGAAAAGAGCGCGGCCAAACCCAGAGAGATCACGGGAGCAGCGCCGTCAAGCAGGCCCGAACCTCTCAAGCACTGACAAAATATGAAAATCGCCTTGCTTTTTCCCGGTCAGGGATCCCAGAAAGTCGGCATGGGCCTCCAGCTCGCCCAGCAGTTTCCCGCCGCCAAAGCCGTTTTCGAGCAGGCGGACGACGCCTTGGGCATCAGGCTTTCCCGGCTTTGCTTCGAGGGTCCCGAAGAGGAGTTGCGGCTGACCGCCAACACGCAGCCCGCGATCCTCACCACCTCGATCGCGGCCCTGCGCGCATTGCAATCGGAATTGCCGCTGACACCTGAGCTGGCCGCCGGCCATTCGCTGGGTGAGTACAGCGCCCTGGTCGCGGCCGGCGCGCTGGACTTTGCCGACGCCGTGCGCGCGGTGCGCGAGCGCGGGCGTCTGATGCAGGAAGCATGTCCGGCGGGACAGGGCGCGATGGCCGCTTTGATCGGGCTGGAAATGGACATCGTCAGGGAGGTTTGCAAGACAGCTTGCGGCGGCCACGAGATCGTGGTGCCAGCCAACCTTAACGCGCCCGGCCAGATCGTGGTTGCCGGCCATACCGCGGCAGTCAGACGCGCCGTCGGGATTGCCAAGGAGCGCGGCGGCCGGATGTCGGTGGAACTTAACGTCAGCGCCCCGTTCCATTGTCCGCTGATGAAACCGGCGCAGGAGCGGATGGCGCCGGTGCTGGCCGCAGTTACGGTCAAGCCGCTTTCCTTCGGCGTGATCGCCAACGTCGACGCGCAGGTCAATCGCGATCCCGGCCGCGTCGTGCCGCTGCTGGTCGAACAGATAACCGCCCCGGTCAAATGGGAGGACTCGATGCGCACGCTGGTTGCCGCCGGCGTTACCAACGCCGTCGAACTCGGTGCGGGACGGGTGCTCTCGGGCCTGATGCGCCGCATCAGCCGCGACGTCACCATGCATCCGGTGGAAGACCCCGCCTCATTGGCGGCCGCGGTGACGGCGCTCGGTGGATTACAAGCCTGAGCGGTGCGAATCCTGACTTGCGCGGCCGGCCGTAAGTCCTTATGCTTGCGCCTTGCGCTTACCCGGCCGCCTGTGTCACTGATTCGGAACGTGATCGCGCGGCTTGAGGTGGGCTTTTTAATTGTCCGGCACGCACGCAGGTCTTCATGGCTGTAGGGAATGCTGCCGCAGGAGGAAATAGTTATCGATGGCTGCAGACGTTGAAACCAGAGTCCGCGAGATCATCAGCGAGCAGCTTGGTGTGGCTGCCAATGAGGTCACGCCGGAAGCTTCATTTATCGAGGATTTGGGTGCGGATTCACTGGATATCGTGGAGTTGGTGATGGCGCTGGAGGAAGAGTACGGGATGGAGATTTCGGATGAAGAAGCCGAGAAAATCCGTACCGTAAAGGACGTCGTTGACTATATCCAGGCGCATAAGAGCTGACCTGTATGGATTCAGGCGCCCGCACGCTCTGAATCCAATGTGTTCACCATTTTTCCCCCGCCGGGATCGCATCTGCCGTCAGGCGCCGGCGCCGCGCGTAAGCTGGGGACGTGCCCGCTTCATGCCGTCCGACGCGAGCGATACCCACGGGGTACTTCCGACCTGACCGATGCGCTGCCCCTTCTGCCGGCACAGCGGCAATCGTGTCATCGACTCGCGTCTTTCCGCCGACGCCACCGCAATCCGCCGCCGCCGGGTCTGCTCCGGCTGCAAGCGCCGCTTCACCACCTACGAGCGGGTCGAAGAGATCGCACCAATGGTGATCAAAAAAGACGGCCGGCGCGAGCCTTACGATCGCCTCAAGATTATCGCCGGTCTCAAAAAAGCCTGTGAAAAGCGCCCGGTCTCGATGGAAGTGATCGAGCGGGTCGCCGATCGGGTCGAGGCCGCCGTGCTCGAACACGGCGGTAAGGAAGTCCCCAGCTCCTTCATCGGCGGCGCCGTCATGAAGGAACTCCACGAAATCGACCAGGTCGCCTACGTCCGCTTCGCCTCCGTGTACCGCTCGTTCAAGGATATCGAAGAGTTCATGCACGAATTGGAGGATCTAATCAGCGACCGCCGCCGCCAGGAACAGACACGGAGGAAAGAAGAGATAGAAGCGAGGAAAGAGAAATGAGAAGTGGGCACGGAGAAAAGGATTCCGTACCACTGCCTGGCCTCTGTTTTTCTCTTCCCTCACCTCAGCCGGAATCGCAGCGGCACCTCAATCAGCACGCGCACCGGATGATCGGCGGCGTCCCGTCCCGGCTCGAAACGCCATTGCCGCAGCGCCTGTATCGCGGCCTGATCGAGCTGCGGAATTGACTGCACCACCACGATGTTGCGCTCCACCGCTCCATCCTGATCAACAATCGCGCGCAGCACGACCTCGCCTTCAATTCCCTGGGCCCGGGCGGCGCCGGGATATGCCGGCATGACCCTGGAAACCGGCACCGGCGGATGGTCAACCAGGTTATAGACCTGATTGGCGCCGCCAGCGACCGTTTCACCTCCAGCGCCGCTACCATTACCTGCCCCTGCTTTGGCGCTCGCACCCAAGCCGCCTGCGCCATTCGGCTTTGGCGTACCATTTCCGAGACCGGCGATTGCGGTGCGCGGCGGCTGCTGCGGCTTGGGCTGTTCGCCCGCAGTTGGCGCGATTGCCCTGGCTGCAGACGCTTCATACTGCCGATGTGCTGATGATTCAGCTCCGGCGTCCTCGTCGCGACCGCTGAATCGCGGGTTATGATCGAGCGAATGTGCCCGCCTTCCCGGCCGCTTTGGATGCGGTCTGGACAACGCCACCGCGTGGGACCTTGACGCCGTAACTGGTCCGCCCGGCGCTGAACCAGCGTACTTTTTGCTTGTCCCCGCGGCACGAGCTGGGCTGTTATCGCCGCTGCGAGCGCCTCCCGGCGCGCCCTGACCCGAGTCGGCGAGGCTGACCTCAATCTCACCCGCAGCCCGCAAACCAATTGGATTTCCAAGCAGGAAAGCGAAGCCGGCCAGTATCAGCGTCCACAGACCCAAAGCCGCGGGAATGATCCACATCAGACGGATCAGCGGACGGTCCAGAGGCGGCGGGCAACGCGGTTGGGAAAGCCGGTTCATCGCGTCAAACCAGTCATACGGCTTCGCTAGCGCGGGGCAAGCGCCTCGAAGGTACGCTGATCGAGCAGCGGGACGCCAGCGGCGGGGGCGCCGGCTGCCAGCGGCAGAATACAGACGTGATCGGCGCCGGCCTTCAACTGCGCGTCCAGCGCGGCGCGCAACTGGTCTTCCGTGCCCCACGCCAGCAGCGCGTCAACCAGGCGGTCGCTGACGCCGCCGCTTAAGTCGGCCTCGCTGAATCCCAGCGAGCGCACGCTGTTGGCATAGTTGGGCAGCCGCATATAGAAACTGAACATCGAGCGGCCGGCGGCGCGCGCCCGCTGCGCGTCGGTCTCCAGTAGCATCTTCTGGATCACGTACACCTTCTTGCCCGGGCCCAATGCCGCGCGCACGCGCGCGGTCAGTTCGGGCGTGCCGTTGGTGACGATCGCGCCGTCGGTCTGGCCCGCCAGCCGCAGCATCTTCGGCATCAGCGCAGCCAGCAAAACGGGCGGTTCCTGCGCCAGCCTGGGTCCCAGGAAAGGTGCCGCTTTCATCTTTTCGACATACTCGCACATGTAGCGGTAGGGCTTGTCGTAATGCATCCCGTAGCGGTTGATGAACGGCCGATGGCTCGCGCCCATCGTCAGGACGAAGCGATTGTCGAACAGGCCGGCCAGCGTCCGCGCGGCGTTCATCATCGTGGCCGGCTGGCGCTTCCAGATAATCGCCACGCTCAGTCCCACCTTGATGCGCTCGGTCTGGCTCAAAAGAAAAGCCGCCATCGCGAAGGGATCGCGCCCGACCACCAGTTCGCCGATCCAGAATGAGGCGTATCCGAGCCGCTGCGCCTTCCTGATGGTCGCGGCGGCTTCGGCGGCGCTCAGATTTTCCACCGGACAAACGACGCCTATCTTATCTGCTTCCATAACCCTCACCGTCGCGGTGGACGAATGTAGTGCCGGCCGATCGATTCGAGTTACGCCTCGGCTTTTACCGACCGCCGACCTGTTCCCGAATACCACGGTCCGCCCAAACCTCGGAAGGCTCGCCGCGGGTCGGCACCTTCAATGGAGCAGGGTCCTGCTGCTTCTGACCACAGGAACCAGCGCGCTTTACACGAACCGGAACGATTTAAAGGTCAGCCGTTGGAATCGTCGTCGGAATGGGGCGACGGTACCGCGACACCTTTGAGCACGCTAACCGTACTGCTGCAGGCGTTGGTGACCCAGACATCGCCGCTGGAATCGACCGCCATGTTCTCCGGACACGCGCCCACCTGGAACTCGGCGATGCGGCTGCCGGTCGAGTTGAACTCGATCACGTTGTTGGATTGCTGATTGGCAACGAAAACGTTGCCGGCGGCGTCGATGGTAACACCGCGCGGGCCGACTCCCACGGCCTCGGTCCGGATCGGCGCGAATGACGGCGCTGCCGCGAAAACCGCCACCTGATCGATGCTCTGCACCGATTGCCAGAGGTTGCCCGAAGGATCGATATCATTGCCGGTAGGCTGCAACCCTAGCCGGTCTTCGGGAATTGTCCCGATCGAAGTGCCGGACGAATTGAGCACGCTTACCGTTCCGCTGTAGTAGTTGCCAATCCAGAAATTTCCGCTTTGGTCCTTTGCAATCGCATGTGGGCCTTCGCCGGTCGCAAAGGTGTTGATGAGCGCGCCGGTGCTGCCGTTGATTTCGGCAACCGTGTTGCTTCCCTGATTGGTCACCCAGACGTTCCCGGAAGCGTCGAACTGAGCATGCTGAGGGCTGTCGCCGCCGCTGCAGAAGCTGCCAATCAAGGCGCCACTACCCGCCAGGGCGGTGACCGTACCGGTGGTCCCGCCCGGACATGATGAGAGCGCGCCGGGACCGCCGCCAGCCGTATTCTGTACCCAGATGGCGCCTGTGCCTTTGCGATCGATCTTCAGCCCGTGGGGCCGATGTCCTACCGGGAATGTGGCCAGGAGCGTGCCTGCATTGGTCAGCTCCGCCACACTATCGCTGTATCGGTTTGCGATCCAGACGTGGTCCGACCCGTCGATTCCGATTCCCTCAGGGTAATTGCCGCCTGAGCTGTAAGTGACAACTGAAGGTGTGGGAGTCGGCACCGGAGTTGGCAAGGGAGGTGAGTTGTGGTCGTTGCCGCATCCACAGATGGCAACGCAAATCACGACAAACGGCAGCGCTGTAATAGGTCTTGCGATCCAACCAAGCATACGGAAACGAAACTATGCGCACCTCGAAAGCGCCCCTTAATTTAATGCAGGTAAGCGATTTGCGTCAAGTTTACGTACTTGTCGTAGGTTTGGACCGCGAAATTAAAACGCAGGCCTGCCGACGGATGCGAAAATCCGCTCGAATCGAGCTTTCTGCGCGCTCTTATCCTGGCGATGTGGCAAAAAACGCGGCATGCGAGCTTATGGCCGACGCTCGCAGCCGCCGCGCTCGACTTGCACCTGGGCGACTGCGACGGGATTGTTTCGTAGGCTGGTTCGGCTCGCTACGAAGCCTACCTGATCAACTGGATAGCGATTGCGCCCTCTTTGACGGCAGTCGGTCCTCCGGGAGAAAGCACGCCACCTTCGCACGGGTGGTGAGTCCAAGTTGCGGTGACCGTACCCGAAGAGCCATGATCCGTCACACCAGTAATGAAAAACTCGGCGAAACCCATGATGGGCACGGTGCACTTGCCCGTACACGAGCCGCCGCTGGCGGAATTGGTGGACGAATCGTAACTCCAGTCCACCAAAGGAATACATACGGCGCACGGGCTGTTGGCGGGATAGTCGGTGACGCTCTGCCCGGCACATGTTGAGTACCGGTAGGTGTTCATAGCCGTGAACCCTCTTCCGACACCCGGCTCAGTGTCCACAAACATGGCTGGTTGCGATGAAGGCGTGGAGGTTCCATCCCACTGCGACATGCTGACCTGAGCGCCGTATTCAATATTTTTGGTTAGCACCGCATCACCATTGCCACCGAGCGCCAGGAAACCCCAGTTGCCCGGGCCGGCAGAGAATTTGTACGCCAAACTGATCGGATTGCCATCCGTGTAGGGGGTGGTGTAGTCAAGCCCGATCGGCATCATGTTGCCGGTGCCGCCAGGCGGATTATATTGGTTCATCGGCCCGCCCACTGCCGTTGCCGAGACGTCGAACGTACCGCTGTTAACCCCCACCAGGCGGGCAAAATAATATGGAACTGTCTGAGTTGCCGAAACCGTCACCTCGCACGGTGTCAGATAAGTTGGCGATGGACAGTAGGCGGGGTCGTAAACCGGAGACGCAACCGGGTTGGGAACCAGCGTGATGTTGGGATTGTTGGTGGTGGCGTAGTTGGTTGGAACGTTGCTCGAACCCGTCGTGTAACTGCAACTCTGCGACTCCGCCTGGCAGGTGGCCCCAGCCAGCGCGGCTGCGTCAACCGACTGCTGCGCCCGATAGTAGTTGAAGTAAAAATTCCCCACGTCCATCGCCAGCCCGATGGCGCCGATGAAAACCGGCAAGACCAGCAGCATCAGGACCAGCATCTGGCCTTTCCCTTTGCGTCCCAGTTCCGGCCTCCAGCGGGCGAGGGCGCTGATCCTGGCAACTACTGGCTTCATTTTTTACTTTTCTCCTTTCAATGCGTTCCAGGCTCAAACACCAATTCCGCTTTTCAGTGACCGCCCATGGGGCCGCGACCACGTGATATGAGCAGTTCGCAGCCAAGAAGAATCAAGCCAAGGCCAAACCCGGCGATTCACGCTGCCCCGATGAATGCTTTGAACCGCGCGTCCAATCTCCCAGGAGAAAACTGCAACCAGGCCGTTGCGGTGAGACTCGCATGTTCTTTTTGAACCCTGTCTCCGCACCTCAATGGAATACCCGGGACAACTGCGCTTCGTTCACGGATGCTCCCGGCACACACGTTTTTAGCCTGACTGGAAATCCTCAGTAAAGTTGCATCTTTAAGCGCACCTTAAATTAATGCAGATAAAACCGACTGTCAAGCTCGCGTACTTCCAGTAGGTTTCGCCGGCAGTCCGACCGACAGGCTTATGGCGTCGGGCGCTGATGCGCGCCGGACCGTTATTCGCCAATCGCCCGCAAAGTCCTTGTGGCAAGGCCCCGTGGTCGAGCTCTAAATGGGTAAATGAAGTCTGGCCGGTTCAGTACGGCGGTTGCGAAGCCGTAACGCAAGCCTGCCGCCGGATGCGAAAATCCGCTCGGATCGAGCTTTCTGCGCGCTTTTATCCTGGGCGATATGGCAAAAAACGCGGCGTGCGAGCTTATGGCCGACGCTCGCAGTCGCCGCGTTCGACTTGCGCCTGGGCAAATTCAGATGGGCTGTTTACCCCTCTTTCGGCCTGGCTTCGAGACCTACTGAATCAGTTGGACCGCGATCGCGCCCTCCTGTGGAGGCGTGCCGCTGCCCTGGTTAAATCCCGAGCCGCCGCACAGGCCCTGCACCCAGGTCGCCGTGATGTTCGCACTTTTTCCGGTCCCGCCCATGGATGGACCCGTTACCCCGGTGATAAAAAATTCCGCAAAACCCATAATGGGCACGGTGCAGGTCGCACCTCCGCAACCCGAAGCGTAACTCCAATTCACGAGCGGTATGCAGACCAGACACGGGTTGCTGGGATCATTGGTCGGAGTTTCACCGGCACACGAAGAATAATGGTAGGTGTCCATATACTTGAAGGAGTTGCCGATGCCCGACGCCGATTGCGTGGTCACGAATTGATTGGGTGCCGAAGTAGGCGTAGATGTGCCGTTCCATATGGACATACTTGACTGCACGCCATTTTGGATATCGGCCTTCAGGTCCATCTTGCCGCTTTCAGACTGAGGCAAAACGAAGCCCCAGTTTCCCGGGCCAGGGGACTGGAAAAACGCCAGCGAAATGGGATTCCCGTCCTTGTATGGGGTGGTGTAATCAAGTCCAATCGGCATCATGTTGCTGGTGCCGGTCCCGGGATTGTAAGTGTTTGGCGGCCCGCCCACCGCGGTCGCGGTGACATCGAACGTGCCGCTGTTCACCCCGACCAACCGGGCGAAGTAATAGTTCACGGTTTGCGTGGCCGAGACCGTAACTTCGCAGGGTGTCAGGTACGTGCTCGCCGGACAATAGCTGCTATTGAAGAACGGCGCCGCGACCGGGTTGGGCAAAAGCGTCATATTCGGGTCGTTGGTCCGCGCATAGGTGGTCGCAGTGCTGCTGCCCCCGGCGGTGCACTTGGACGACTCCGCCTGGCAGGTGGCGCCGGCCAGCGCCGCCGCATCCACCGCTTCCTGCGCCCGGTAATACTGGAAATAGAAGTTCCCCACATCCATCGCGAGGCCCAGGGCTCCAATAAAAGCCGGCAACACCAGCAGCATCACGAGCAGCGTCTGGCCCTTGCGTTTGCGCCCCCAACGCAGCCTCAAACCGGCAACGGTTTTGATCCTGGCATTTATTGGGTTCATGGTTTGCTCTCTTAGTCTTCCTTTTATGGATTCCAAGCTCAAACCTCAGCCTTACTTCCATCCAACGGTCCGGGCGCACCGGCCGGCGCTGCGCGCAGTGAGAAGCAATCAATCGAGGACGCGCAATGATGCGGACCAATCGCCATCGGCGCAATCCCGGGCAGTTTCAAATCGCTTTTCACATTCTCCCAAGATCGCCATCGTTCTCGCTGCGTCGCCCATCAGCGGCGGCAACTGATGGTGCGTTGCGCCCTCCCTCTCAACCACCCATCACAGAGCTTTCCAGGCCAGACTGGACACCAGCAGGAAATCGCAACTTTCAGCGCAACTAAGATTAACTCAGACGAATTGTACAAGTCAAGAAAGAACTTACCAAATGCATATATACTTTTGGTCACGTTACCACTGATTTTTAAGGACCATATGTAATACAGACATTACATACTGTTTGTAATATTAATTGACCAAACACCGCGGCAATCAATATTTTTTCCACGTGCGCTCCTTGCTTCACGCACGTGTAAAAATGAAATCCGGTCATTGATTTCGCGTTATTTCATGGATTTTGAGGAAATCTGGTCAGCGCTATATTTTTTGATATTGGCCGGCAAGTGAATTTTATCGAGGATTCTTTCTGGTGATTTGGATGTTCTTTATCTTTATGGGTAACTAATTGTACAAAGGTTATTCTTACTGTTAGTAATATCGGCTTTCTCCGATGCGTTCGCAGATTGAGGCCATGAGTTTTTGCGTACGCTAAAGAAATTTATTTTTTAAATTTTCCGTCGCTTCAAAGGTCAGCGTCCTCGTCGCTTCCGCGCCTCCGCATCAAGGTGCTCCCCGTGAGGGCCGTTGAAAATCGACCCAGTTAAGAGCTATATAGCTTGAGCAGGATAAGGGGGGACCTTTTATGCTTGGGCGATGTCCACGCCCTGGCGGTTCTCCTCTGATCACGGTGATTCGAGCGCGACCCCGATTTGTTTCGCGTCGCCACCGCAGGAGTGTGAAGCGAAGCTGAATGTAACTAAATTAACATTGATTAAATAGGATAAACCAAAGGGGGGACTATGGGAGAGTCAAGGGGGCCGCGCGCTGGCCGCGGCCGTGCTCAGACCCTTACGGTTTTGCTGATAGCCTTACCGGCCTTTATCGGGGGTGTCGGATTGGCGATGGACGTGGGCAATCTTTTCTTTAATTACGTGAAGATCCAGACCGCAGCGGACGCTTCGGTGCTGTCGGGCGCCAAATATCTTCCCAATCAGCCCTGCAGGGCGATTGCCACCGCCGAAACCTACGCCAACTGTTTCAACGGAATCCACGAGCGCGAACTGGCTTCCATTGTCACCGCGTACGGCGCCAATTGTCCGGCACCCGGGTCCAGCCCGGCACCGATGGCATGTCCCGCGCTGGTGCCGCCGGCCGGATGCTCGATGGTGACGCCGCCGCCGTTTGCCCTGGCCGCGTGCAATCTCACGATGCAGGTGCGGCGAATCGTGAATTTCTATTTTGCGCGCCTGGTTGGAGTGAACCAGGCCACGATCGCGGTGACGGCCACGGCAACCGTGGCGGAGGCAGGCGCGGTCATCGGCGCCGTGCCTATCGGACTGCAATATACGACGCCGTACTCATACGGCACCAGCACGGTGCTGCTGTTTCGTCCCAACCCGACCACCACCATCCCGCCCAACTACTGGAGTGCGCTGCACCTGGGCGGGCCGTTTACCGCGGTCTTCCCTGACGGTTACGACAGCAAGCTGTCGCTCAACGATGCGGTGGCTGCCGACAAATCAGCCACCACCGGCCCGGTCAGCGAGGCCATCCTGAACCGGATCGATCTGGGCTACAGCGAGGACCCCTCCGGCACGGCGGTGCCCCCTCCGGATTATACGGCCAACGACGGGCGGGCGGTCACCCTGATTTTAGTGGACTGGGGAGCGGCCGGGGGATGCTGCCGGGTCAAGGGTTTTGCCCAATTCTGGTTGCAATCCGTGAGCAACGGCAACATCACTGGCTACTGGATCGGCAACGGTATCAATGGCTCGCTGGACCTGACCGGAACGGCGCCGCTGGACGGCGCCCTGGCGATTTCACTCACGCAATGACCGGCTTCAGGCCCCGGCCTTCAATCGGGGCTCCTCCCAGTGGATCACGCCGCGCGAACGCAAATCGGCGATCTGCTCATCGCTGTAGCCCAGCTCGCGCATCACTTTGACCGTATGCTCGCCCAGGAACGGACCGTGTTCCAGGCGCGCGGGAGAAGCGGAAAAATCGATCAGCGCGCCGTGGCGCAGATAGCGGCCGAAGCGCGGGCTCTCGACCTCCACCGTCATCCGGTTGGCGATCGCCTGCGGATGCTCTTCGAGAAACTCGCCGACGCTGGTGTCGGCCTCCACGCAAGCGACTCCCGCGGCCGTCAGCAGCTCTTCCCACTGTTGGGCGGAACGAGCCTTAAATATCTTTTCAAGTTCGGCGGCCAGTTCGCTGTCATGCTCCTTGCGGTCCGATGGTCCGGCAAAACGCCGATCGCTCAGCAGGTCCGTGCGGTTGATGGCGCGGCACAACGCCTCCCATTCGCGATCGAAGACACAGGCAAGGAAGACCCAGCCCTCGCCGGCCGGGTACAGGCGGTATAACGCGTTAAGGCCGTAGCATTGTGCGTCGGGCAACAGGTAGGGCGGCCGGCCCTCGTAGTCATAGGCCTCGTCCGCGTTGGCCCACGCGTTCCCCTGAAGCATCGTAACTTCGATCGCCTGTCCGCGTCCGGTGCGCTGGCGCGCCAGCAGGGCCAGCATGATTGCGGTGGCGACCGCCTGCGAAGTGTTGGGGTCGGGATTGCCTTCGTTGGCTCTCATCAGAAGGCGTGACACTTCCTTGATCTGCTCCAGGTCCATCGGCTGATCGGGCGGCGGCGGGTTTGCGCGGCCGGCCTGGCGCAGCGCCCCACCCAACAGGGCACCGGGTATCGGATGGGCGCCGGGCCGTCGATGGTGCGGACCGGTCGCGCCGTACGCGCCCACATAGACGTGGATCAGGCGGGGATTGATACGGCGGCAGGTCTCCCAATCGATCGCCAGACGCTGCGGTACGCCGGGGCGGAAGTTATGCAGCAGGATGTCGGATTGCGCGACCAGTTGATGGATGATCTTCTGGCCCTCGGCGCTTTGCAGGTTGACCTGGATGGCTTCCTTGCCGGCGTGGTTCTTCAGATTCATCGGCGCCATCCCGCCGCCCGTGCTGATGGCCTGTTCGCGCTCCGGAGTCGCATCAACCTTGATCACCCGCACACCCATCTCCGACAGCATCTCGGCGGCATACGGACCCGCGATCACCATCGAAAAATCCAACATCCGCAACCCCTCCAACACAGGCCTGGGGGAGGGTTGCGAATCCGCCTGGCCCCTGGACCTGGCTGGCGCGGCGCGGTGCGTGCTGGCCGCGATGCGCTGCAGGATTTCAGCCGTATGCTGGCCCAGTTCGGGAGCGGGACCGCCGACCTGGCCCGGCGTTTCACTCAGTTGCGCCAGCAACCCCACCGTCGTCAGCCGGCCGACCCGCGGATCGTCAATTTCGACCGCGTGATGATTGTGCAGGAACTGCTCGTGCTTCATTCCCTCGACGGCATAGCGGTATGGCTCCCCGGCGATATTTCCGTCGGCCTTGTACAGCTCGATCCATTCATCCAGCGTGCGCTCCTGCATCTTGTTGAGGATCAGTTCGCGCAGCGCTTCGCGCGCCTCATGCTTGAGGACGGGGGCGGTCTTGAACAGCTCTTCCTCGAGCACCCAGCCGAGTCCGACCGCCTTGAGGTAGGCGCGAAAGAGCCGGTCCATCAGGTTGGCGTGCTGGAGCCATTGGCCGTCTTTGGTCCGCACCGGGATATACTGGAGCATCGGCAAGCGGATGGCGGCGCCCAGGGAGCCTGCGGGAAAGCTTTTGGGATCGATGCGCGAAAGCTGGCGCATGATAAGGCCCGCCAAATCGTAAGGGATCATGTTCTGCAGGATACTGGTGCGGACCCATTGACCGCGCCCCGTTTCTTCGCGCGTGAGCAGCACTGCCAGAACCCCGCGCAGGGCGGCCTGCCCCGAGGCCCACGTTCCGACCTGGACGGCGGTGTAGGTGGGGCCTTCGCGATTCATCTGGCCGGTGAAATCCTTCATCCGGCCCGACCTGGCAGCGACTGCGCCTTCGTAGCCGGGCACCTGGCTGAGCGGGCCCTGCTGGCCCCATCCGGTGATGGAGGCGTACGCCAGACGCGGGTTGATCTCGGCCAGCGTCGCATAATCGATCCCCAGCCGCCGCGCGACTCCGGGACGAAAGGATTCGAACACCGCGTCGGCCTGCTCGGCCAGTCGATGGACTCGGTCGCGCCCCTCGGCGGTCTTCAGATCGAAAACCGCGCTTTTCTTTCCGCGGTTCCAGGATATCCAGGCCGGATGGCAGCGAAAGGGATCGCCGCTGGGCGGTTCGATCTTGATGACTTCGGCACCGAAATCGGCCAGGACTGCGGTGGCAAGTCCGCCGGCCATCCCCCAACTGAAGTCCAAAACCACGAGTCCGTCGCAAGGTCCGGCCATTTGTTCCTCCTGTCAAGCGCCTTCGCACCAACATTATTATGCGATTTGCGCCGGATATGCACGACCAGCATCGATCGGAGCCCCGGATCGGCTAATATCCGAAAGCGGCGATGGAGGCGCCTTGATGGACAACGAAGCTGCGCCGGTGGATCAGCTTGAGCAGCGCCATCGGCTCGATCTCGATTCCCTTTCCCGTTGGATGAAGCGCAACGTCGAGGGGTTCAGCGGCGCCCTGAGCGCCCGACAATTCGGTATCGGCCAGTCCAACCCGACCTATTTGCTGGAAGCGGGCGGCAAGCGCTATGTGCTGCGGCGCAAACCACCGGGCGCGCTGCTGCCTTCGGCTCATGCGGTCGATCGTGAGTATCGCATCCTCAAAGCGCTGGCTGACAGCGATGTTCCGGTGCCGCGCGTGCACGCGCTATGCACCGAAGACAGCGTAATCGGCACGATGTTTTTCGTGATGGATTATGTCGAGGGGCGGCAGTATCCGGACCCCAAAATGCCCGACGTCAGCAGCGCCGAACGGGCGGCGATTTACGACGCGATCAACGACACCGCCGCGCGTCTGCATAAGCTCGATTATGCGGCGTTGGGTCTGGCAGACTACGGCAAGCCGGGCAACTTCTTCGCCCGCCAGATCGATCGCTTCACGCGCCAGTATCGCGCCGCTGAGATGGAAAAAATCGACGCGATGGACCATCTGATCGAGGCGCTCCCGCGATACATCCCGGCCAGCGAGGAGACCGCCATCTTTCACGGCGATTTCAAACTCGACAACATGATTTTCCATCCTGTACGGCCGCGCGTCGCCGCCGTGCTGGATTGGGAATTGTCCACGCTGGGCGATCCCCGCGCCGATTTCGCCTACACGATGATGATCTGGCGTCTGACCCCTGAGGAGTACCGGCTGGGGATCGCCGGTTTGGACGGCAAGGGCGGCATTCCCACTGAAACCGAATATCTGGAAGCCTACTGCCGGCGCAGCGGACGCAGCGCAATCGAACATTGGGATTTTTTCATCGTGTTCAATCTGTTCCGCCTGGCCGCGATTCTCCAGGGAATCATGGTGCGCGCAATCAAGGGCAACGCCGCCAACGCGCTGGCCCGCGACTACGGGGGCCGCGCCCGCGCGATTGCGGAAATCGGATGGCGCGAGTTCCAGAAGATCGGGCGATAGTCAGGCTTCGATCATTGCGTCCAGTTCCCCCGGCGCCGGATCAAATCCGGGCAGGACCGAGCGCAGATGAAAGGGGCTGATTCCCATGTGACGGCGCAAGACGACGCTTATCACGTCACGAAAATCCGTGGTGACGGCGAGGTCGCGGCCCTGGTAGAGCTGCGCTTCACCCAGACCCGGCCATCTTCCGTACACTCGCGCGCCGCGCACCCTGCCGCCCGCCACCCACATCACGTTGCCGTGCCCGTGGTCGGTGCCGCCGTTGCCATTCTCCCTTACCGTGCGGCCAAATTCGGACATGACGAGGATTACGGTATCCTGGTAGGCGGGACCCATCTCATGGATCAAAGTGGCCAAGCCGTCGCCCAGAGGCCGCAGGTGATTGGCCAGTTGTCCATCGGCAGCGCCTTGGTTGACATGCGTGTCCCATCCGCCCAGCGCCGCGAAAATTATTCGGATCGAGGGATCGCGCGCCATCAGTCGGCCCACGCGCGCGCACGCGTCGGTAAAGGCACGGTCGGGATGGGGCGCGCCATGATCGGCCGCTTCCATATCGCGGGCGAGCTCGCCCAACAGCCTCTCACGCGCCTGGTAGCCTTCCTGGAAGGCGCGGCTTAAAGCGTCGGCTCCCTGATACAGGCGGGAGAAGTTCTGCTCGATTAGCGGACGATCCAGTGGAAGCGGGCGCGCCGCTCCCCGCCCCATCGGCATGTTCGCAACCGCCATGGGACCTGACAGGATTCGCGGCACCACCGGCCCTAGATTGAGCGCGTCGGTAGGGCGATGCGGCGGCGGCATCGCGGCCAGCAGCCGGTTAAGCCATCCGTCGGGCGTGCTCTTAACCCCCGGGGTTGCGGACTCCATATAATCCTGCGCGTCGAAATGCGATCGGCTCGGATCGGGCGAACCGCAGGCGTGGACGAAGGCCAGGCTGCGCTCATGCCACAACGGCATCAGCGCGGAGAGTCCCGGATGGAGTCCGAAATGGCCGTCAAGATCGATAATCGATGCTGGCGGGACGGCAATCGAGGGGCGCGCCCGGAAATAGGCGTCTTCGCCGTGAGGCGGCACCACGTTGAGGCCGTCAACCGCGCCGCGCAACATGACGACGACCAGCCGGGCGCGGTTGTCAGATTGCGCCGCAGCGCGCGCCAACCACGAAAACGGACCGCATAGAACAGCGGCGGAGCCCACCGCCGCCGCGCCCTTGATGAAGCCGCGCCGATTCATCGCCGATCTCCTGACACAGGCCGGATGCAGGTATGACGTAAGAGTCCCGCCGATCGTTTCAGTTGCGAATCAGGTTTTTGCGGCTGCGGTTGGCGGTCGGCTGGAACGCCGGTAGCGTTGATGGCTGAAACGAACTCTCTTACGTTACGTCCAAGGATTATGGTGGAATTTTGTTCGGTGTCTGTCTTTCGCACAGTGGCGCGGCTCGCGCTCGGGACCGCGCTTTCGGCTGGATTGGCGGCCTGTTCGGTCCAGGGATACGCCAATACGTTCAGTGTTCCTATCGGCGCACCGTCGGCGCCGGCCGCTGAGGAATCGACGACACAACCGCAGGCGCAGGCCGCTGCCGTACCGCTGCCGTTCAAGGGGCGGCTGCTGGACGGCAATCCCAAAGCCCTGCCGCCGGCGGTCGCCGCCTCCTTGTCGAATTCGAGCGATATCGTATTCAACTACCGCGAGGAACTCTCGCACGACCATTACACGGTGCCCTTGGCGTTATCGGCTTTCGATCCGCTGACCTATGTCGGCTATCCGCTGGGCAATTACAGCGTCACGGCCTTTGCGTCGCTGGGAATCAGCCAGGGCGACCGCGTACTGGGCGATTATACGGCCAAGGTCAAACTGACCCGTGAGTACACGCTCTATTATCAACCGACCTATATCGAGTTGGAGCACGCCGCCAAGGCCGCCGTGCGCCAGAAGATCGACGAGCAGCTCTACCGCGACGCCAGCCGCCTTGCGCAGGCGGCCGCGGCAGGCCAGGGGCATTGAAATGCGGGGCGCGATTTTCCTGCTATGCCTGACGGCGGCTGGATGCGCGGTTACGGGCCAGCCGTTCCAGCGGCAGCGCGCCGCCGCCAACGAAGCGGAGATCTACCTTTACCGGCCCTACAGTTACGCCGGTTCGCTGTTGCGGCCGCCGGTGGTGTGCGGCGATTCGGTAGCGCGGCTTGGACCGGGCGGCTACCAGGTGTTCAAGGTCCAGCCCGGCACGGTCACCTGCCATACGGAGACCGAAGCCGCCGACGAAGTTGAATTCGACACGCGCCCAGGCGGCATCTATTACCTCAAAGAGGACATCGGATGGGGAGTCGCAATCGGCCATTCCCATCTCTATCCGATGGATTCGGACAAGGCGCAGACCGAAATCCAGAAATGCTGCGTGCTGGAGCCCGGCTCAATCGTGGAGCATCAGGGCTGACCTTCGCTCCAGGTCTGGGTAAATTTCACGCTCGCGATTCTCCATCCCAAAGGCGTGCGCACCAGGCGATCGGTATAGTAGCCGCCCACATCCCAGAACTTCTTCCCCTCGGGGTCATCGGCTCGCAGATGGCGCGCCTTCAGGTACACGATTGCGCTGGCGTGGTCGCCGTCGACCTGGATCGTCACGTTGGAGTTGTAATGCTGGGTTACCTTGAACGGGCTCACCGTCTTCTGCACCACGCGGACCCAGGTATCGAGCGGGAAGGTGCGCGGCGCCGGCGCGCCGATCGAAGTGAAATCGGCATTGACCGGATCGGTGAAGCAGGTGCGGAAGAGCTCCCAATCCTTGCCGTCCACCCCGGTCGAGTAGCGATAGATCACTTCGGCGATTTCGCTGCGGTCGGCCAATTCCTGAAGCTTGTTGCTGTCCATCCGGTGACGCTCCTTTGCCATCCTGGCGTTGCGCGATCTTAGCGCTGCGCCGCGATTTCGTCATCCCTGGCAACGCTGGCTGCGAGTCGATCTGATACGGGCGCCTGCTGGCGTTGCCCGAGTGGGCGAAACCGCCTAGGCTGAGGATGGCGGAAAGCGGATGAAGATCGGGATCATTTCTGACATACATGCCAACCCGCGGGCGTTGCGCAACGCGCTTTGCGACATGGGCTCGACCGACATGATTTTGTGCGCGGGCGATTCGATCAGCGAATACCGGTTCTGTCCCGAGACGGTCGAGATTTTGCGGGACAACCAGGTGCAATGCATCCGCGGCAATCACGAAGCGGTATTGCTGGGCGGACGCAATCCGCAGTACCTCAGGAAATGCCAGAGCGAGTACCCCGCCGACCTGCTGGAATTCCTGTCCACCCGGCCGCTGTCGATCGAAACCAGCGTTGACGACATCCGCATCCTCGTCACCCATGCCAGCCCGCTTCCGCCCTACGAGGATTACGTTTACGCGAACAGCCCGATTCTGAAACAGGTCGGCTCGCTGCCCTATGACTTCATCATCATCGGCCACACCCACATGCCGATGATCCACAGGACCGGCGGCGTCATGGTGATCAATCCGGGCTCATGTTCCGAGCCTCGCGATCAGGACCGCCGCGGCTCTTACGCGATTCTCGACACGGATAGCAGGGAAGTGGAGATCCGCCGCTTCCAGCGCGAGTAGCGCAAAGCACATCCACAGACGGAAAATCAGATGCGCTTGCGTTTTTTCGACAGATAATCGACCAGCATGTATTCGCCCAGATGGTCGGGACGGGTGTAGAGCGCGCGGCCGCGGTTGATCTGGGTCATCTTTTCCACGAACGCGCGCAGGCTGGGCGAATCATCCAGCATGAAGGTGTTGATCGTGATCCCCATCCGGCTGACCCGCTCGACCTGCTTGAGCGTTTCCTGCGCCGCGCGCACGCTGATGCCGCCGAAGGACAGCGGCCATTCGCAGTACAGCCGATCCTTCAGAAAGTAGGCGGTGGGCTGGCCGTCGGTGATCACGATGATGTGCTGGTTTTTGGCCGGATGTTTTGAAAGCAGATCAGTGGCCAGGCGCAACCCGTCCTGCAGATTGGTGAACGGATCGCCCATGTTCCATGACGCCTCGGGCAGATCGCGCAGTTTGAGTTCGACCGCGCGCGTGAAAAATCCCACGATCGCAAAGAAGTCGCGGGGGAACTTGGTGCGAATCAGCGTCTCCATCGCCATCGCGACCTTTTTGGCCGCGGCGAAGCGTCCTTCCCAGCTCATCGACCAGGACATGTCCAGGCACAGCACGGTGGAGCACGAGCTGCCGTAATCGCTATCGTAGACCTGGAAATCTTCAGGCCCCAGTTTCAGCGGCACCGACGGCCCGCGAGCCAGCGCGCGCTTGAGCGTTCCCACCAGGTCCAGATTCATGGGCTCGCCGAAGACCCACGTATGGGTCTGCTCGGGCTTCATGTCGACTTGCCCGCGGTAGTCGGTCAGATGGCCGCCGTGGCGATCCTTGAGCAGGCCCTGATAGATGTCGCGCAGGGCCAGTTCGCCGATCCGCCGCACACCCTTGGGCGAGAGCTGGAGCTGATTGCCCTTTTGCATCAGGTAGCCGGAATTCTTGAGCAGCAGGACAACCTGGCGCAGGTTCTGGAAATCCTGCATCGCCTGCTGGCCCAGCAGCTCCCTGAGTTCCTCCAGCGAGATCGACTCGAAGTTCTCCGACATCAGGTCCTGCTCAAGCTGCTTGAGCCGTTCCATTTCGCGCATCAGGTCCAGCGCCTGCTCGTAATTGAGGCTGGTGGGGCCGTGGAACATCTGGCCGTAGCGGTCGCGGAAGTTTTCCAAATCGCGGATGTTTTCGTATTCCGACAGCAGGTCCTCGAAATCCTCGCCCGCCTCGGCATCCTCGAATTCGTAGTTCTCCAGCTTGCGCAAAGCCTGCGACAGTTTGGAGGGCAGGCTGGCGAGCTGGCGCATCTTGTCCTGCATCCCCGGCTTGCCCTGCTGGCGGCCCGCCTCCAGCGTGTCGCGCTCGCGATCGAGGATGTCCTGGAGGCGGCGTTCCATCTCGGAGAGCGCGTTTTTCAGATTGAAGTCGCGGTAGCGCTGACGGATCTGCTGGCGCAGCTCCTCGAGAAACTCGTCCAGGCCCATCACGCGGGCGCCGTCGATATCGAAGCCCTGGCGGGTCAGCCAGTCCATCGCCTGGCGCACGTCGTCGGTGTAGGAAAGATATTCCGACAGTTTCTCCAGCACCTTGTCGGCGTCCAGCCGGATGCGCTGGGAGCCGTCCCATTGCGTATAGCGTATTAGCGCCATTGCCTGACCATCCTTGGCTGCGTGGGACCGGCTTTCCGGCCTGCCATTCACGCGTGGTAGGCGAAGCGTCCGCCGCGCCGTTCCTTGTTGAGTTTCTGATGCAGGTGCAGGCCTTCCAGGATCAGTTCGACGTCCGCGGCCATCAGCGCGGGACTTTCAGCCGCTCCCAGCCTGGCGACGGCCGCCTTCATCCCGGGGATGGTCCGCACGGCTTCGATATACTCGTCCACCGGCGACATGTCGGAGACCTCCACGCCCCATCCCTGATCGAAGTAGGCGACGATTTCCTTCAGTTCCTCGACTTTCACCAGCTTGTCGAACACCTTGAGCACGGCGCGATTGATTAGCCGCTCGATCAGCTCCTCTTCCTTTTTCTCCTCGCCCGCGTACTCCATCTCGATTTTGCCCGCGGTGGAGGCGTAGACGGAATGGAGATCGGACAGGCGCGGCACCACGACGGTGTCGCCGTTGCGCACGGCGCGTTTCTCCGCATTGGAGATCATCGATTCGAAATTGTTGATGGTCACGCGCACGGAGACGCCGGAGGCCTGGTTAATCTCGTTGCTGCCGCGCGCCTCAAACGTGATCTGCGCCATGATGTCCTTGATAAACTGCGGGATCAGCACCTCCATCCCGGCGGAGACCGGATAAGCCGCCTCCTGCTCCATGATCGCGATTTCGTCCTCGACAGTCCTGGGATAGTGGGTGCGGATCTGGACGTCGAAGCGATCCTTGAGCGGCGTGATAATCCTCCCGCGCGAGGTGTAGTCCTCGGGATTGGCGCTGGCGACCAGCACCAGGTCCACGGGCAGGCGGATCTTATAGCCTTTGATCTGGACGTCCTTTTCCTCCATCAGGTTGAACAGACCCACCTGCACCTTTTCGGTCAGGTCGGGCAGTTCGTTGATGGCGAAGATGCCGCGGTTGGTGCGCGGGATCAGACCGTAGTGGATGGTTTCCTCGTCGGCCAGGTAGCGCCCTTCGGCCACCTTGATCGGATCGATCTCGCCGATCAAATCGGCGATCGAAACATCGGGGGTGGCCAGTTTCTCGGCGTAGCGCCGGTCGCGGGTGATCCATTCGATCTCCAGGGCGTCGGCGGACTCGGCCAGCCTGCGCCGGCATTCCTTGCAGATCGGGGCCAGCGGATTGTCGTTGATCTCGCATCCTTTGACCGCCGGCACGTACTCGTCGAGCAAATCCGCCAGCGCCCGGATGATGCGGGATTTGGCCTGCCCGCGCTCGCCCAGGAAAACCATGTGATGGCCGGCCAGAATTCCGTTTTCGATCTCCGGGATCACCGAATCGTCATAGCCCAGAATTCCGGGCATGATGCGCTGCTTGTTGCGCAAAAGAGCAAGCAGATTCTCGCGCATCTCGATACGCACCGGCTTGACTTGATAGCCGGACCGCTTGAGTTCGCCCACCGTTGCAATCCGAAGCAAGCTTTCGTCCATAAGCGGACCTCGTTTCCTGCATTCAGGATACGGTAATTTGGAGTTGTCTGAAAAGCGGATGGAGCAGGGCGTAGCTGGCATCCAGATGTTCGGAGACCACCCGCGTCTGCGTCAGCACGGGCATGAAATTGGTGTCGCCGTTCCATCGCGGGACCACGTGCCAATGCAGATGGTCGGCGATCCCCGCACCGGCAACGCGTCCGAGGTTGGCGCCCAGGTTGAACCCGTGCGGCGCCAGTGCCTGGCGCAAAATTCTTACGCTCGCGGTTTGCAGCGCGCCGATCGCCGCCGCCTCCGCCGCTGACAGCTGTTCGGGGTCGGCCAGATGGCGGCGCGGAGCAATCAGCAGATGGCCGTTGTTGTATGGATAACGGTTGAGCATCACGCACGCCTGGGGATCCAGGTACAGCACCAGGCGGCGCCGGCGTGAGGCCTCCCTCAAGGCGCCGAAACAGAAAATGCATCGAGTGTCCTTCCGATGACTGGCGCGGATATAGCCGGAGCGCCAGGGCGCCCACAACTGGCGCCATCCGCCCTGCTGATCGCCGCCCGATCCGCCCCGCTGTTCCATCACAGGGGCCGCGCAATTCTAAACGCGCATCCGATAGCGGAGGAGCCTGCACTTGCGCGCTGCGACATGATCCACCGCGAAGTCCCGCGCGCGACTATCGTTCGCGGACCTTGCCCCGCGCGCCGCGGCTCTCGCCGTCCTCGCGGTCCAGGCGCAGTTCCTCGTTGAGGATATCCTCGAAGGAGAACCGCGCGCCCCGATCCTCGCGCCGCATGTAAGCCTGCATCTCCTCGCGCTCCTCGTGCTGCTTGAGCGCCCTGATCGAAAGCCCGATGCGCCGCTCCTTGGGATCGAGCTGCACCACCAGCGCTTCGACCGTATCGCCCACCTTGAACAGCGACGAGGGTTTGTCCACCCGCTCGCTGCTCAACTGCGAGACGTGAATCAGCCCCTCGATGCCATCTTCGATCTCCACGAACACGCCGAAGTCGGCGATCGAAGTAACCTTGCCGCTGACCTTGGTGTTGATCGGGTAGCGCTGCGCGATGGTGTTCCACGGATCGTCGCTGAGCTGCTTGATTCCCAGGCTCACCCGCTCGTTCTCGACGTCGATTCCCAGCACCACCGCTTCAACCTCGTCGCCCTTGCGATAGAGCTCCGAAGGATGCTTGATCTTCCTGGTCCACGACAGGTCCGAGATATGCACGAGGCCGTCAATCCCGGGCTCGATCTCGACGAAGATGCCGAAGTCGGTGATGGACTTGACCTTGCCCTTGACATGCGAGCCCGCCACATGGCGCTCGGCCAGCACCTGCCATGGGTTGGGCTCGGTCTGCTTGAGTCCCAGCGAGATGCGGCGGTTGGCTTCGTCCACGCCCAGCACCTGCACTTCGACATAGTCGCCGACGTTGACCACCTTGGAAGGATGGACGGTGCGCTTGGTCCAGCTCATCTCGGAGACGTGGATCAATCCTTCGACACCCTTTTCCAGCTCCACGAAGGCGCCGTAGTCAGTGACGCTGACGACCTTGCCGCGCACGCGCCGCCCGACCGGATAATTGGCGGCAGCCTCAGTCCAGGGGTCGGCCATGATCTGTTTCATCCCGAGGGAAACGCGCTCGCGCTCGGGGTCGTACTTGAGTACGACCACCTTGACCTTGTCGCCGACCTTCAGCACTTCGGAGGGATGCTGCAGGCGGCCCCATGACATGTCGGTGATATGCAGCAGGCCGTCGATCCCGCCGAGATCGATAAAGGCGCCATAGTCGGTGATGTTCTTGACCGTGCCTTCGAGAATCACGCCCTCTTCGAGCACGCGCAGCGTCTCCTGCTTGAGCGAGGCGCGCTCGCGCTCGAGCACGCTGCGGCGCGAGACCACGACGTTGGCGCGGGCGCGGTTGAATTTGAGAATCTGAAACCGCCCCCGCTGGCCGATATAGCGATCCAGATTGCGCACGGGACGGATGTCCACGTGCGAGCCGGGCAGAAATGCCGGCACGCCGATATCGACCTTCAACCCGCCCTTGACCTTGCCCAGCACCACGCCTTCGACTGCGGTATCGGTCTGGAAGGCGCGCTCCAGCTCACGCCAGATCTTGAACTTCTCCGCCTTGGCCCGCGACAGCATCACCGTGCCGTTTTCGGTCTCGGTGCCGTCAAAATAAACGTCGATCTCGTCGCCTTCATTCACCGTGACGTTGCCCTCAGGGTCAATGAATTCGGCGAGCGGCACCTGGCCCTCGCATTTATAGTTAATGTCGACGATGACGTAATCGCGGGTGATGAGCAGGACGCGGCCGCTCAGGACATCGCCTGGACGAGGCGCGTTGAGGGTTCTCTCCATCAACGACTCAAATTCATCGTCTCCTCCGTGTGGTGCGTTAGACAAACCTTTATCCATTTAATTGGGACCTTCCGCGCGGAATTCGATCGGCTCATCCGAATCCATACAACCGAGCTGGGCCCGATTCAAGTCCCGCTGCCGGCTCGAAACCGCCTGTGAATTTCGTTTAATAATCGCTCAACGACTTGCGCAACTGAGAGATAGGTAGAGTCTATCACGATTGCGTCGTCCGCGCATCTGAGCGGAGCAATTTCGCGGGTGCAATCGCGTTGATCGCGCTCGCGCAGCGCCGCGGTCACTTCCGCCAGCGTGGTTTTCCCGCCTTTGGCCTGAAGTTCAGCAAAGCGGCGCGCGGCGCGCGTCTCCACGCCGGCGTCGAGAAAGAATTTGAACTCGGCGTCGGGAAACACCACGGTGCCGATATCGCGCCCTTCCATCACCACGCCGCCCTGCGCCGCAGCCGCGCGCTGCAGCTCAACCATCCGCTCCCGCACCGCGCGCAGGGTGGAAAGCCTGGAGGCCAGATCGCCGATCGCCGGATCGGCGATCGCCGCGCTGACGTCGGCGCCGTCGATCAGGATCTTCTCGCCCTCAAACGAGAGCGAGATGGCGCGCAAAAGCGCGGCCAGCTTCTGCTCCAGTTGCGGATCCTCCGCTGTGATCCCGCGCCGCTGCGCCTCAAGCGCGAGCGCGCGGTACATCGCGCCGGTATTGAGATAATCAAAGCCAAGCTCGCGCGCGAGCGCGCGCGCCACCGTGGACTTGCCCGCGCCCACCGGCCCGTCGATCGCGACGATCGGCCGCGGGCGGCGCGGGGCCGCGGGCGGCGCCAGATGGCGTTGGATGCGCTGGCCGGCGCGAAACGCCGCCTCGATCGCATCGGCATCCCCGCCTTCGATCGCGCGGCGGAAGTTTTCGATCGATGCAATGAACAGCGACAGGGCCTCCAGGATCGCGTCGCGATTGGTTAGACAGATGTCGCGCCACATCTCGGCCGAAGACAGCGCCAGCCGCGTGGTGTCGCGCAAACCGCCGGCGCCGAACGCGGCGGCAAAGCGCCCCGCTACCTGCTCGTCAGCCAGCGCGGCCCCCAGCGCGCTGGATACAACCTGCGGCAGATGGCTGACGCGCGCCAGGATTTGGTCGTGCACCTCGGCGGCCATCCGCTCCACGCGCGCGCCGGTGGCCAGCCATAGCTGCGTCACCTTGTCCAGCGCGGCGGCGGTGGTGCGCGCCGACGGCGTGATAATCACGCGCCGGTTGGTGAACAATTGTGGATCGGCGGCAGCAGCGCCGGTGGTTTCCTTGCCGGCCACCGGATGGGCCGCGACCAGCGCCATTTGCGGTCCCAGCAGCGGCTCGAGCTTTTCCACCACCCAGGCCTTGACGCTGCCGACGTCGGTTATAACGGCGTCGACCGGCAGATGCGGGACCATCGCGGCAAGCAACTGGGGCATCGCCGCAATCGGCGAGGCGAGCACCACGAGATCGGCGCCGGCGGCGGCCTGCGCCGGATCGCGCGTGGCCAAATCGATCAGCCCGCGCTCCAGCGCGACGTCAAGGTTTTGCTGGGTGCGGCCCAGCCCGACAATGCGCTCGACCAGTCCGTGGGCGCGGGCAATCTGCGCCAGCGAGCCGCCGATCAGCCCCACGCCGCAAATCGTCATCTGGGAAAACAGGACGGTCATCGCGTCAACTCTTTCGCCCTGAAAGGAAAAGATGGGCGCCGCTGCGCCGCCGCCAGAGGGCCCCTGCCAAACGCGCCATCGGTTCGGCGCGCGATTGGAAATTGGCTGCCGCCCGCGCGGGAGCGATCTTTGTCGCACCCGATCGTGGGAATTGCAGGAAGATATCGCTCAGCCGCGCACTGAAGGATAGCGCGCCGAGCAAGGTCCCCCTCCCAGCGCCCGCAACGACGGGCGCAGTTCTCTTCCTTTCAGGGAGAGAGAATTGAAGGCGAGAGATCGACATGTATGATTTATGCCTGCTGGTGCAGCACCTTTTCCAGCGCCGCGATCAGTTTGCGATTTTCCTCCGGCAGGCCCACGCTGATCCGGACATGGCGCGGGAATCGGTAGCCATGCATCGGGCGCACGATTACTCCCTGGCGCAGCAGCGCGTTGAATACCTTCATCCCGTCGCCCACGTCGACCAGGAAGAAGTTGGCCTGGGTGGGAACGTAAGCGAGGTTAAGCCGGCGGAACTCGCCTTCCAGGTACTCGATTCCGCGCAGATTCACCTCCAGCGTGCGCCGCACGTGCTCGTCGTCGTCCATCGCGGCCAGCACCGCGGCCTGCGCCATCAGATTGATATTGAAGGGCTGGCGCACGTTGTTGAGCAGGTTGACCATCACGGGATCGGCCACGCCGTAGCCCACCCGCAGCCCCGCCAGGCCGAAAATCTTGGAAAACGTCCTGAGCACGATCAGCCTGGGCTGCGCGCCGAGATAGTCAAGCGCGTTGGGGTAGTACGGATCGCGCACGAACTCGAAGTAGGCCTCGTCAGCGACGATCACGACGTGATCGGGCAGCCGCGCGAGCAGCCGCTCCCAGGCCTCGCGTTGGTAAATCGTTCCGGTCGGATTGTTGGGATTGGCCAGCCAGATGATCCGGGTATGCGCGTCCACCAGATCGCCGATCGCGTCGAGGTCAAAAGTGTAGTCTTTCATCGGCGCGGTTTTGGTGATCGCGCCGCTGGCCGCGTCGGCCAGTTCATAAATCGCAAAGGCATGCTCGGAGGTAACCGCATTGAGACCGGGGCGGAGAAACAGGTAGGCGAGCAGGTTGAGAATCTCCACCGAGCCGCAGCCCAGAAAGATATGATCCGGAGTGACGCCATGATGGGCCGCAATCTTGCGCGTCAGCATCACGCTGCCGCCGTCGGGATAACGGTTGAGTTCCTCGATCGCGCCGCGCAGCGCCGCCACCGCCATCGGGGACGGGCCCAACGGGTTTTCGTTGGAGGCCAGCTTGACCACATCGGTCAGGCCGAGTTCACGCTGCACTTCTTCGATCGGCTTGCCGGGCTCGTAAGGTTTCAGCGCGGCAACCGAGGGCAACACCAGATCTGTTAATTTCAATGGAGTGATACTTTCCGCCTAATCCGCCGGCCTGCCTTCAGGATACGATCCCAGCACCTTGATAAAAAGCGCCTTGCGCTCCAGCGCCGCCAGCGCCTCGCGCATCGGCGGGTCCTCGCGATGGCCCTTGAGGTCAACGATAAAGACGTATTCCCACGGACGCGAGCGCTGCGGGCGGCTCTGGATCATGCTCAGGTTGATCGACTTGCGGGCGAAAATCGTGAGCGCCGCGTTGAGGGCCCCGACCTTCTCCGGCATCGCAAACAGCAGCGTGGTCTTGTCGGCGCCGCTGCGCGCCACGCCCTCGCGTCCGATGACCAGAAAGCGCGTGATGTTCTGAGCCATGTCCTGGATTCCGTCGGCCACGATCCGCAGTCCGTAGGGCGCCGCTGCCTGCGCCGAGGCGATTGCCGCCGCCGACGGGTCGGCCGCCGCCATTTTGGCCGCCAGCGAATTGGACGCCACCGATTCGTGCACGCAATGGGGAAAATTGGCCGCCAGATAGTTGCGGCATTGGCCCAGGGACTGTTGATGCGCGATGATTTTGCGAATCCGCGCGCGCTCGCCGCTTAAGGACAAAAGCGCATGGCGCACCGCCAGCATCAGCTCGCCCACGATCTGCAGCGGCGTGTCGATCAGCAGATCGAGCGTAAGCGTGACCGAACCTTCGGTGGAATTTTCCACCGGCACCACGCCCAAATCGGCCTGACCGGCGCCGATCGCGGCGAACACGCCGGCGATCGACTCGGCCGCAACGAACTCCGCGCTCGAGCCAAAGCGGTTGACTGCCGCCAGATGGGTGTAGGAGTACTCGGGCCCGAGAAAAGCCACCCGCACCCTGCGCTCCAGCGAGCGGCAGGCCGAGATGATCTCGGTGAAAATGCGGCGGATGTGCTCGGAGTTGAGCGGGCCGGGATTGAGCTGCGCCAGCCGCTCCAGGATCTCCTGCTCGCGCACCGGCTGATAGACCTCGGCGCCGTTGGCGTCTTTAAGATGGCCGATTTCGACCGCCAGGCGCGCGCGCTCGGCCATCAGCTCCAGCAGTTGGCGGTTTATCTGATCGATGCGCTCGCGCAGCGCGGCCAGATCGGCGGGCTTTCGGCTTTCCCCCTCTGCCTTATTTTCCTCGGCAACGGACACGGGCAAATCGCTAACTGATTCGGCGCTTTTTTTCAACGCGGTCCTGGCCGTTGGCGCCGGAGTCCAGCACGAACGCGGCGCCCATCCGGGCAAATTTACGATCGCGATCCGCGCGCAAAGCCGAGGGGTTGAGTTTGAGCAGGCGCCGCAGATGGCGCGCGAGCACCCTGCCGAGCGCGGCCGCGGCGGCGGCGGCGTTGCGATGGGCGCCGCCGGGTGGCTCCGGGATGATTTCGTCGGCGATTCCCAACTGCAGCAGATCGGGCGCCGACAGGCGCAGGGCATCGGCGGCGGCGGCGACATTTTCAGGGGTGGCCTCGCGCCACAGGATCGCCGCACAGCCCTCCGGGGTGATTACCGAATAGCAGGCGTACTCCTGCATCAAAATCACGTTGGCCACGCCCAGCGCCAGCGCTCCGCCCGAGCCGCCTTCGCCGATTACGCAGGCGATCACCGGCGCTTCCATCCGCGCCATCAGCTCAAGGTTGCGCGCGATCGCCTCGGCCTGCCCGCGCTCTTCGGCGCCGATTCCAGGCTCGGCGCCCTGGGTGTCGATAAACGTGATCAAGGGGATACGAAAGCGGCTGGCCAGTTCATAGAGGCGCGCGGCCTTGCGATACCCTTCGGGGTTGGGACGACCGAAATTGCGCTTGATCCGGTCGGCGGTGGAGCGGCCCCGCTGATGACCGACGATTGCGACCGGATGGCGCTTGAAATAGCCGAGCCCCGCCACGATTGCGCCGTCGTCGCCGAAGCGGCGGTCGCCGTGCACTTCGACGAAGTCGGTGATCAGCGCGCCCACGTAGTCCAGGGTCTGGGGGCGTCCCGGATGGCGCGCCAGGCGCACGCGATCGATCGCGCTTAAATTGGCGAAGATCTCCGCCTGCAACTGCTCGCGCCGCGCCGCCAATTCGCGGCGCGTTTCGGGATCGGCCTGCGCCGCGCGCAGGTCGAGTTCGCGCAGCGGCTGCTCGAAATCCATATAGTCAGCGCTGTTGGGCATGTTCGGTACTCGCCGGCGATCCAAAGAAATCGGCCAGCAGCCTGTAAGCCTGCGCCGCGCCGCCGTCTGCGTCAATCCACACGATCTCAGGATCGCGCCGGAACCAGGTCAGCTGGCGCTTGGCCAGCCGCCGGGTATCGCGTTTGGCCAGCGCTACCGCCTCCTGCACGGTCCTCTGCCCTCGCAGGCAGGCCGCCAGATGCTTGTAGCCGATGGTCGAAAGCGGCGGAGCGTCGGGAGCGTAGCCGCGGTCCAATAAAGCGCGCACTTCGTCGATCAACCCCGCCGCCATCATCGCATCGAAGCGCCGATCGATCGCGGCGTAAAGCCGCTCGCGCTCCATCTTAAGTCCGATCGTCAGGCTCTGATAACACGGGCGGCTGAAGCCGTGGGCCGCCTGATGCTGGCTCATCGCGGTGCCGGTCAGGCGGAAGACCTCGAGCGCGCGGACGATCCGGTAAAGGTCGCGCGGCTGCAGGCGGTGGGCGGCGGCCGGGTCGATCCGGCGCAACTCGTCGTAGAGATACTCGACGCCGTGGTCGCGGGCGGCGTCGAGCAGTTCCCGGCGCAGGCCGGGAGCGGCGGCGGGACCGGCGAAAATGCCGTAACGCAGCACGCGCAGATAAAGGCCGCTGCCGCCCGTCACCAGTACCGGCCTGCCCCGCGAAGCAACGTCGGCGATTGCCTCCTGCGCCAGTGCCCGGAAACGGGCCACGTCCAGCGGCTCGCCCGGCGTGCGCACGTCGATCAGATGATGGCGCACGCGGGCGCGCTCGGCCGCGCTGGGCTTGGCCGTGCCGATGTCCATCCCAACGTAGAGCTGGCGCGAGTCCGCGTTGACGATCTCCGCGCCCAGCCGCTCGGCCACCTCCAATGCCAGCGCGGTCTTGCCGATTCCGGTCGGCCCGACAATAAAGCCGACTTTGATTCGCGGATCCGCGCAGGCCGAGTTCGACGTAGCCGCGGCGCCGGCGCGCAGTTGAATCTGCTCAGGCACGCGTCACACCCTCAGCCCACGTCAGAATGGTCAATCCAGCGGGAAGAAAAAACAGGTTCGTGGCAGCGATGAATCGTCATTTGATCAAACGGGCGACGGCCTGCGTTGCGCCGCCGTTGGAATACCAGGCCATTTCTTAAAGCTGTCAGCGCATCGTCCACATTATCGCAAACATCTGGTCATCGGCGGAACATCCGCTCGATCTGGCCGCGCGGGAAGCGGATATGGACGGGGCGGCCGTGCGGGCAGTTGGTCTTGAACGGCGTGCGGTCGAGGTCGGCGAGCAGAGCCTCGATTTCCGCGTGGTTCAAAATCCGTCCGACCCGCACCGACCCGTGGCAGGCCAACTGCTTGAGCAGGGTCTCGAAGCCGTCCTCGGCCTGCCATCCGGCACCGGTCGCGCCGATACTCTGGAGCATGTCGGCGAGCAGAGCGCGTCCGCCCTGCGCGCCGAAAACCGCAGGAGTTCCCTTGAGCAGCAGCGTGTTGGGGCCGAACAAATCGAGATCGAAACCCAACGCGCGCAGTTTCGGCATCGCCGTCTGGATTTGGACTGCGCGCGCGGGATTGATCTCCACCGTTTCGGGCACCAGTTGCGCCTGGACCTCGATTGCGCCGCGCTTAAGCTGCGCTTTGAGCCGCTCAAACGTCACTCTTTCATGCGCGGCATGCTGATCGACAAGCAACAGTCCTTCGGGGCTTTCCAACGCGATATAGCCGGCGAAAATCTGGCCGACAAGCTTGAGTTCCGAATAAACCGGGACTGCGCCGCCGCCGGCCGCGGTTGCGGCGTCCTCGGGCGCCCGCGGCTTGAAACCAATCCCCAGGTTTTGCTGCTGCAGGGCCGGGCCCGGCGCCTGCGATTCGAGCACCAGGCGCAGCGACCCGCCGGGCGGCGCCGCTCCGTACTCCCGAGCCGGCGGTGCAAGTGGCGCGCCGGAGAGCGGCTCACCGGTCCATACCCGCTGCCCGGGACCAGGCGACGGGGCGGCAGCGGCGCGATCAGGAGGCGGCGCCAAAACCCCGTTGACGACCTCCATCTCCAGGTTGTCGACGGCGGTCGCCCCACGGTCGGTCTGGTTGGCGAGGCGGGCGCGCAGGACGCGATAGACAGCCTCGAACACCGCTGCGCCGCGCCGGAAGCGCACCTCGGCCTTCATCGGATGGACGTTCACGTCGACGTCCTGATGGCGCAGGGTGAGGAAGATGACGGCGGCGGGGTAGCGCCCGCGCGGCAGCAAGGTGGCATACGCGTTGCTGATGGCGCGCATGACCATCCGATCACGCACCGCGCGCCCGTTGACGAAGATGAAAATCATGCGGGCGGTGGGGAACGATTCCTGGCTTACCGAAGCCAGGCCTTCGATCTGGAGCCCCTCGCCGCCGCCCGCCACCGGGAGCATCCGCTGGGCCGCTTTGGCACCGTAGAGTTGGCGAAATCGCTCCAGCAACCCGTTGGCTGCAGCGATATCGATAACGCTCCTGCCGTCAACCCGCAGCTCGAAGCCAACCGAAGGGCATCCCAGGGCCAGGCGCTGCACGGTTTCGATCGTGGCTGACTGTTCGGCCGCGATGGATTTCATGAACTTAAGCCGCGCGGGAGTGTTAAAGAACAGCTCGCGCGCCTCGATCCGCGTCCCCGGCGCCATCGCACACTCCGCGCGCGCCGCAAGTTCGCCGCCAATTACACTCAGATGGATCCCGCTCAGATCTTGACGCCGCCGGGTCCGCAGTTCCATCCGGGAAACACTGGCGATCGAAGCGAGCGCCTCGCCGCGAAAGCCCAGCGAGCGGATCGCGGCCAGGTCGGAGGCGTCGCGGATTTTGGAGGTGGCATGGCGGCGCAGCGACAGCACGGCGTCATGCGGACCCATCGCGCAGCCGTCATCCGCCACCGCGATTAAACCGGCGCCGCCACCCTCGATTTCAACCGTAATGCGGCGGGCGCCGGCATCCAGCGAATTTTCGATCAGCTCCTTGACTGCGGAGGCGGGCCGTTCCACCACCTCTCCGGCCGCGATCTGGCTGGCGACCTGCTCGGGCAGGATATGGATGACGCGGTCGGGCACTTTCAGCACAGTGAATCGGGGATAAGGCCGGTTCAAGTATAGCAAAGAGGGCTATCCACAACCGCCCTCCCCTCTTCCCCGGCGCGTGATCTGAGGATAACTTAGAACACTCACGAAACCGGAGCCGGTCAAGATGAGACATTGCGCGATTTGCGGCAAGCAGCCCTCGGTGGGCAACAACGTCAGCCACGCCAACAACAAAACCAAGCGCCGATGGAACCCCAATCTGCAGGAAGTGCGCGCCCAGGTTGGCGGCGGCGTCAAGCGGATGCTGGTCTGCACCCGTTGTATCCGCAGCGGCAAGGTCAGGAAGAGCGCCTGATCCTCGGCGCCGCGGTACGTTTCCAGCCGTCCTCAAGTTTCCCATCGGGAAGAGGCAAGGTTGACCGGCGGCGCTGGCACAGGGGTCAGGATTGCCCGATGTCCGGGTGCAGACTGATTTCGATCCCTTCCTTTACCGCAATTGGCGTCCTGGTTCCCAGAGCATTCGAAGACTACCAAGGTCAACCTTCCAGCAGCGGCAGGAGCTTTTCCGGCGGCCGGGCGATGACCGCACGGCCACTGCGGATAATAATCGGGCGCTGCATCAGTTCGGGATACTTGAGCAGCAACTCGACCACTTTTTCCTTGCTCTGGTAGTCCGCTTTTTTCAACCCCAGTTCCTTGAAACGATTGTCGTCCCGCACCAGCTCGGCGGCCGGCTCGTCGAGCAGGTCGATGATTTTTTCAAGTGCCGCGCGGTCGGGCGGAGTTTTGAGGTACTCGATAGTGTCGTGAGCAACCTGCCGCGATTGCAGTATTTCCATCGCGCCGCGCGAATGCTTGCAGGCGGGATTGTGATAAATGGTGACTCGTTCCATGGTTTGTCAGCACTCCCTGTTGCCGTGCACAATAGCCTGCCGCGCACGCCGGTAAAAGGTCCGCTCAAGATGCTATCGGCTCCCGCGCAAGTGGCCGCAAGGTTTCCAAACGCCGCTCGCACAGCCTAATCGCTAACGGCTAAAGGAAATGATTTGAGCGATAAATTGCCGCTGGCTATTAATATCCCGATGACGCGTACAAAAATTCTTCTACTGCTCGCGTTCTGGCTCGCGGCTTTGGCGGTTGCGCCCAGAGCCGCCGCTGGTCCGCGCACCGGAGTCGCGGGAAAGATGGTGGAGACGGCGTCGGTAATCGTGTCCGGCAGGCTGCTTAGCCCCGAGGGACAGCCGCTGGCCGGACGCGCTATCCATTTCGAGAATATTGTCACCGGCGATACGTACCTGACCACCACCGGATCCGACGGCGCCTTCACGGTCGCCTTGCCGCCGGCAACCTACAACATGCGCGAGGAACCGGGTCCGGTGGTGATGCGCAACGTTCAGGCCCTGACCAATCCGATCGATTTGGGCGCGGTGCGAGAGCCGTCCTCGTGGTGGGATTTTCTGGAAGGAGAAAAAGTGGCGCCCGCCCAGATCCACAGCCCGGCGCCGGTCACTTCCAGCGTGAGGGCGGGCGGCCCGATTCAACCTGCGCTGCGGACCGCCCCCGTCCAGGGTGCCGATTGAGGTTAACGATTGGATCGACGTACGGGCGCGCCCCCTGTAGCGGATCGCGCCTTGGCGTGATGGTCGATCCTCTCATCGGAGCCGTGAAGCGGCGCAAAACCAGCCGCCTCAGCTCAGCAGATGCTCCTTCAGCCACGTTCCGGCTTCGCCCTTGCCCCATTCGGAGTTCCTGACCTTGTTCTCGCAGGATTCGCACAAGGTAAGAAACGTGTTGCGATGGGTTTCCGGATGAGTGTAAAAGCGGTTGAGCGCATCTTCTTTGTCCTGATGGCAATATTCGCAAGTATCCATCGATTGTTTTTTCCTCCCGTCTGCCGATTGTGCGCGGACTGAAATAGCCGGCAATCTGACATAGAAAAGCTTTGGCTGCCAGTGTCCGCTGTCAAGATCCGCCATCCCGGCTGCAACAACATCCGCGTCGGCTGCGAGATAGTGTGACAACGCTGCGCATGCTTTCAAGCGGCGCAGACGAAGGCGAAATTGCCGCTTCAGGAATTTGCTTCAGAAGAATACTTCCCTGCCCCGGGTTGCGGTGACCTGAAAGAAACATTGGAGTTGGCCGGCCGCGTTTTTCGGCGGCGCGGGCAGCAACGGATCGGCCCGCGTACAGGGCAGCGAAACATCCGCAAGATGGGGACGCGAGGTGGCCGCCGTGAAATCGCCCTCCTGCCCGGGATCGACGTCGATCTCGGCCTGCGCCCGCGTGCGGCTGAGTTCCTCGCTTCCCCCGTAAAGCACCATTTCGATACTCAGCCCCACCAGTTCGTGGGGCGAGCGATTGACGACATGGCCGCTCAGGCGTCCGCCCGCTTCGCCGGCGGCGGACCATTTTACATCGGACAGCACCACCAGCTCGGCGGGGATAAGTTCGGCCGACTGAGCGTCCTCCAGATGTTTGTTGTATTCGATGTATTCGACGATCAGCACCGCGATCACGATCGGCCCGATCGCGGGAACCAGGACATGCGAATTCAGCACCGCGCTGTAACTGCGCATCGTATGGCCCAGCAGCAAAAGCGGAATCGCGATGGCGGCTGCGGCCAGGCCAGCGGAGAAGACGGCCGACTCCGCGCCCATCGCCCAATGGGTCAGGAGCGCGGCAACGCTCAAGCCCGCGTACCACAACAGGATCAGCCTGCCGGTGCCCTGGGGAGCTTCCCCGGATGCAGGGGCCGCGGGATCGCGGGGCCGCAATTGCGATTGTGGATGGGTTTGGATGGAGCTATTGTTCGTTGGCGCTGGCGATTTTGTCAATCGCAAACGGGGCCGACAGTACCGTCTGCGCCTCTACAGGCCCCGCCCAGACAGCGCTATCTGCTGGCGGAGAGCGCTGGAGCCGGGGTGAAGTTGTTGCCATAGCGCTTGATGATCGCCGCCGCTACCATCCGGGAATACGCGTTGGGTTCGGCTGTGGCCTCGCGCTTGCGCCGTTCCTGCAGGGCCATGATCTGATCGACATTGTCCGCGGTGACCGTCAGGGCCGAATCCAGCACAATCGCGGCGTCGGGACATCGGGGCGGCGGATCGCCCAACAGCCTGCGCATGATAGTGGCACCGACCGCCGGTTCCATGTGCCAGGCGTCGATAAACAGGCGATCGGTGTGGGAGATCCGGTTGTAGCCGGAAAAATCCACGTAATTGATATGCTGCGCCAAAAAGCGCTTCCAGTCCTCGAAATCGGCCCATCGACCGGTCTGCCGCAGCATCTCGAGTTCGAACTCCGTCAGCGGCGGGATAAACGCCAGCAGTTCCACGTGGGCGTCACGGATACGATCGACTATCTGAAGGAATTCCTGGCGCTGGCGCGCCGAGTAGTCAAAATAACGGTACTCGGGCAGATTGGCGACTTCGCGGAAGCGATGCACCTCGTCCATCCCGGCCAAAGTGGGCGGATGCGGATGGGCGAAGGAGTAGCAAATATAGGAATCAGGCCACGGCACCGGCACGGCGGCGTCCGCCGAAGTCTTTTCCTTCCACGCCCGCATCGCCATGTGGTAGCTGGCGGCCAGGGTATCCTCGCTTAAAACATTGTCGGTCAGCTTGAGCCCCAAATCGCCGTCCAGGCGGGCGCAGGTTTCGGTCGAGCAGACGTTATCGCGGGAATTGAAGGTGTAAAACTCCAGCCCCCAGATGATGCGCTTTAGATTGGGATTGCGCAGGGCCAGATCCACTTCTTTGGCGATTTCCGGTAGATGCGAACCGCACAGCGCCGCGTTCTGGATGCCGTCCTTGAGCCCCTGCTCGATCTTCATCCCGAAACGTACCCGCGAGGAACCCAGCAGGATCGTATTGGGACGGGCGGTGCGCAGCAGGTAAGGTGTGGCGACGCGCTCCTGGACGATCACACGGTATTTGGCCGGTATCAGATTGATTGGCCATGCGCCCCAGGGATTGACCACCAGATTGACCACGATTGAGACGGCAAAGACGGCGGCCAGACCGATCAGCATCAGGCAAAGGCGGCGGCGTGAGGCCATCGGCAAACTACCCTAGCAGGCCGTTGAAAAAGGATTTTCACGCCCTGCTCCCTCTCTCTTATCTCTCCCGCAGGGAGAGAAGATTAAGGAAGGAAGCCAGTTTTTCTGCAGGGTGTTGACAATCATTATCATCGAAGCTGTCCGAATTTGCTTTTTCAACACCCTGCTAGAACTGGAAGTAGACAAAGGCTGGGGGATTGGCCAGATTAAGCAGGCTCACCGCCGCCAAAGCCACAAAAGCGGCAGCATACACGTAGTCGCCCAGCCAGTCCCATTGCATGATAGTTTGACGATTGGGGCAAAACCACACCACCAGCAGACCCTCCAAAATCGCGTGGTATTTTTCCCGGGTAAACGAGCCCCATTGCGGGCGCCAGGCAAAGCCGTTCGCCCCGACCATCCCGCGCACGATTTGCCATGCGCGCTCAAACGACGCCGAGCGGAAAAACACGTAGCCGAACAGCGTCACGCCGAAGGTCAGCGCCCATCCGGCCAGCCGCGGAAGCCGCAGGGCGCTGTGTTTGCGCCAGGCGTGATTGATGCTCAGCGCAATTCCCTGAAGCCCGCCCCAGACTACAAAAGTCCAGCTCGCGCCGTGCCACAATCCGCCGATCAGCATGGTCAGGAACAGGTTCAGATGCTGACGCAGTTCGCCTTTGCGATTGCCGCCCAGCGGGATGTAGACGTAATCGCGCAGGAAAAACGACAGCGTAATGTGCCATCGATGCCAGTACTCGACCATGTTGGTGCATTGATAGGGCGAATCGAAGTTCTCGGGAAAGCGCACACCGAACATACGGGCCAAGCCAATCGCCATATCGGAGTAGCCGGAGAAGTCGAAATAAACCTGGAGCGCGAAGGCCAGCGTCGCCCCCCACGCGTCGGGAAAGCTGGGCAGGAAATGCGCCTCGTAGATCGGGCCAACAAAGTCGCGGAAGGTGTCGGCCAGCATTACTTTCTTGAACAGACCGATCGCAAAGATCATCAGCCCTGGCGCGAGGTTGTCCGCCAGCAGGCAAAACCTGCTGTTGCGGTTGAACTGCGGATAGATCTCGCGGTAGCGCACGATCGGGCCGGCGATCAGATGGGGAAAGAAAGTGATGAACATCGCGTAACTGAGGAAGTCGCCGGTACCCTCCTCCTCGCGGTAACAGCTCATCAGGTAGGTGATCTGCTCGAAGGTGAAAAACGAGATCGCCAGCGGCAGCTCCATATGCAGCAGCGGCCATCCGACGCCCAAAGCCGCGTTAACGCTGCCGACCAGGAAGTCGCGGTACTTGAAATAGCCGAGCAGGATTATATTGACCGCGATGCCGATCGCGAGCACGACGCGCCGTCTGAAGCTCTGCGCGCCTTCGGGATAGGCCGCCTTCCACGCCAGCATCCGGCTGCACAGGTAGTTGAACCCGATCGAGAACAGGAAAAGCGGCAGAAAATGCCAATTCCACCAGGCGTAAAAAAACAATGACGCCGTTACCAGCAGGGCCGGAGTGGCGCTGCGCCATCGCGATTGGCCCAACCAGCCATACAGCAGCAATACCGCGGGCAGAAAACCCAGGATGAAGGGATAGGAATTAAACAGCACCGCAACGACCCCTCGCGCCTTGTGCCTATTTACCATCCGGCGCGGGCTGCATCCACACGTCGGGACAAGGCCGCGATATGAGACCCGATAATTCTTCCACTCAACCCGTGGTTAATAAAGGTCCGCGCGCCGCCCCAGCGGTCCGGCGTTTGCACGGCGCGCCAGCAGGGGCGTTGCGCGGCTGGCGGCTTTGCGATTAGCTCTGGGGACGCCGAGGCGCGGTATCAGACCGCCCGGCCACACGCAACGCCGCATTGGAAGCCGACAACCGCCGATGGCACGACTGATCGCTCGCGACAAATACCTGTATGACGGCGGCGGCAAGTTCTACGCGCGGGGAGTTTCCTACGGCACCTTCGCGCCCAATTCCCGCGGTGATAAATATCCCGAACCGCAGCGGGTCGCCGCCGATTTCGCCCTGATGCGCGAATTGGGCGTCAACGTGATCCGCGTCTATGAACCCGCACCGCCCTGGATGTTCGAACTGGCCGCGCAGCATTCGTTGCGCCTGATGGTTTCACTGCTGTGGCCTTCGCACACGCTGTTTTTGGAAACCGCGGCGGGCGCGCGGGAAATCCGCGACACGGTGGCCCGGCTGACCGCCGAGATGCGCCCGTTTCGCGAGGCGATTTTCAGCTATTCGCTGGGCAATGAAATCAGCCCCGATCTGATCCGATGGTACGGGATGGGCCGGGTCAGCCGCTTTGTGGCCGAACTCTACGACACCGCCAAGAATATCGATCCCGAGGGACTGTTCACCTATTCCAATTATCCGTCGGCCGAATACCTCGAACTCGGCTTCCTCGACCTGATCTGCTTCAACGTCTATCTCCATCGCGAGGCCGATTTCCGCCGCTACCTGACCCATCTACTGGCCATCACCGGCGATCGTCCGCTGGTGCTGAGCGAGACCGGGATGGACACTATCCGCGAAGGCGAGGCCCATCAGGCGCAGTTGCTCCAATGGCAGGCCCGCGCCGCCTTCGAACTGGGGCTTTGCGGATTTATCATCTTCGCGTTCACCGACGAATGGTACCGCGGCGGGATGGAAATCACGGACTGGGCCTTCGGCATCGTGGACCGCGAGCGCAAGCCCAAGCAGGCATTCGCGGCGGTGGCCCAGGTCTACGCCCATCCGCTGCCGCCCCCGCTGGATGCCCCACCGGCGGTTTCCGTGATTGTCGCCGCATACAACGCCGAGGCGACGTTGGGCGCATGCCTGGAGTCGCTGGCGCGCCTGGATTACCCCGAATTCGAGGTGATCGTGGTCGATGACGGCTCGACCGACCGCACCCGCGCAATTGCGCAACAGGCGGGCGTCAAGGTGCTGAGCCTGCCCCATCAGGGATTGAGTGCGGCCCGCAACACCGGGCTGAGCGCGGCGACGGGCGAGATCGCCGCCTTTATCGACGCCGACGCCGCCGCCGATCGCGACTGGCTTTACCATCTGGTCGAGGCCATCCGCAGGCGCGCCGCCGCCGCTGCGGGCGGACCCAATTTTCCACCGGCCGCGTCCTCCATCCTGGCCGCCGCTATCGCCGCCGCCCCCGGCCAGCCGCGCGAGGTGCGCCAATCCGACGACAGTCTGGCGCAGGTGTGCGGATGCAACATGGCGGTGGTCCGCGCCGTGGCCCAGTCCCTGGGAGGCTTCGATCCGCTGTTCACGGCCGCCGGCGACGACGTTGACTTTTCCTGGCGCCTGCTGCGAGCTCGCGCGGTGATCGCCTATGCTCCGGGCGCCGTGGTCACGCATGAGCGGCGGGGATCGATCCGCGCCTACCTGGCGCAGCAACGCGGCTACGGCGCCGCCGAGGCGCTGCTGGCGCGCAAGTATCCCGAGCTTGGCCGCCGCCGGGTTTATGGGTACGACGGATGGCAGGCGCGATGGCTGGGGCTGCCCCGCATTTATTATGGCGCGATGGGCCGCGGCCTGTTTCAGACGATTTATCCCGCCGGCGGTCAGCCGCTCGTGGAACTCGCGTCGAGCGCCTGGTGGCTGGCGTTGTCGCTGGTGCTGCTCGCCAGCGGAATCGGCGGCAGGCAATCGGTGCTGATCGCAGCGGGCGGCGCGGGACTGATTCTGACCGCCACCAGCGCCGCCGTTTATGCCGCCCGCGCCAGGCTGGAGCGCCAGCGCGACCGTCTGGCGACGCGCGCTCTGGTCGCCCTGCTCTCGATACTTGGCCCTGCCATCCGCAGCTATGCGCGCATACGGGCGGCGCTTTGGCATGCGCTGTCGTCGCCGAAAATCGGGAAGGCCGGGATGCCGCGGCGCAGCGGTTCAATCAGGCTCGCAATGGCGGCGCGCGAGGGCGCGGACCAACCCGATCGCGACGCCGTCGCCGAGCAATTGCGCTACGCCTTGTTTCGCCGCGGCTTGACCGTGGAGGGCAATACCGGCTTTGAGCCTTTCGACCTGCAAATCATGCTGGGTTCGATGGTGCGGGTACCGCTCAATACCCTGGCGCAGGAGGACGGCGGCCTTTATCTGCATTGGCGCGTCGCGGCGTCGCCAATTCCAATTCTGATCGCCGCCGCGATCGTGCTGGGCCTGATCGCGACCGGCCAGTGGATCGCCGCCGGTGCGGCGGCCGCAGCCGCGATCGCATGGTGCGCGATAGTTGCTATCGCGCCGCTTTCGCGCTTGCCCTCCGTTTTGGGTGACGGTTTGATTGAAGCGATGGATCGTCTGCAGGTTGACGCAACCGTGATTTCGGAAGGCGCCTGATGGGCAGCGCGCGAATCTATGCGCAGGTGGCAGCCCAGATGCGCCGGTACGCGGGCCGCCTGATTGTGGCAATCTTCGAGGTGGTGGTGATCTCGGCCTTCGAAGTGCTCAAACCGTGGCCGCTCAAAATCGTGATCGACAGCGTGCTGGGCACCGCCGCGCCCCAATTGAGCTGGCTGCGCGGCCTGACGCGCGGGGAGCTGCTGGCCGCCGCCTGCGTGGGTCTGGTCGCGCTTTATCTCGCCGTCTCATTGCTGCAGGTCGCCAACAACTATCTGACGATCTCGATCGGCCAGCGGATGGTCAACGATTTGCGCTCGCGCCTGTTCGAGCATCTGCAGCGCCTGTCGCTCGCGTTCCATCGCCGGCGCGAAGTCGGCGACCTCATGATGCGGATCAATTACGACACTTTTTCGGTCCAGACCATCGCGATGAACGGGATGTTCCCGATTTTCTCCTCGCTGATCCTGCTGGCCGCGATGTTCCTGATGATGCTGCGGATCGACCCGGTCCTGACGCTGGTCGCGCTCGGCGTGGTTCCGCTCCTGCTGATCCTGATCGGCACGATCAGCGGGCGTATCGACCGCCTGGCCACCGGCGCGCGGATGAAGGAGAGCGATCTCTACAATGTGGCGCATCGGGCGCTGTCGGCGATTCACGTGGTGCAGGCCTTCACGCGCGAGGCCGAGGTCCATCGCGAGTTCGTGGAAAAAAGCAGCGAGAGCCTGAGCGAGAACCTGCGCCTTTACCTGTTTCAGACCGTTTACAGCGGCGCAGTCAACATCCTGATCGCCTCCGGCACCGCGCTGGTTATCTACGTCGGCGCGCTGCACGTGTTGGAGCATCGACTGAGCGTCGGCGAGCTGGTGGTGTTCGTCACTTACCTGGCCTCGCTTTACGCGCCGATCAATCAACTGTTCCAGACCTATGGCCAGGTGCAGAGCGCGGTGGCCGGAATGCGCCGCTGCCTGGAGCTGCTCGAGCTCGAGCCCGAAATCACGGACCGGCCCGACGCGCGGGCAGCTGGACGGCTGCGCGGCGAAGTCGAATTTCGCGACGTCACTTTCGCATACGGCCCCGGCGACCCGGTGCTGAAACACATCAGCTTCAAGGCGGACCCGGGCGAGACGGTGGCGATCGTCGGCCCCACCGGCGCCGGCAAGACCACGCTGACCAGTCTGCTGGCGCGTTTTTACCAGCAACAGGAAGGCGTGGTCGCGATCGACGGCCGGCGCATCGAGCAGTACACGATCCGCTCGCTGCGCGAGAATATCGCGATCGTGCTGCAGCCCCCGATGGTGCTGAGCGACACCATCCGGGCCAATATTGCCCTGGGCAAACCTTCGGCAACCATCGACGAAATCGCGCGCGCCGCCCAGATGGCGCGGCTGGGCCCGCTGCTGGCCAGGCTGCCCGGCGGACTGGACACCGTCGTCGGCGCCGGCGGCCATCAGCTTTCCCAGGGCGAGGCGCAGCGGGTGACAATCGCCCGCGCCCTGATCAAGAATGCGCCGATACTCATAATGGACGAGCCCACCAGCGCGCTGGACGCCGAAACCGAAGCGCTGGTGATGGCCGCCGTGCAGGAGGTGATGCGCGGGCGCACCACGCTGGTGATCGCTCATCGCCTGTCCACGATCCAGAACGCCACTCGGATCCTGGTGCTGCGCGACGGACGGATCGAGGAACAGGGCAGCTTTGACCAACTGATCAAGGCGGGTGGATTTTTCAGCTATCTTTACGGCCTGCAATCGCAGCCGGGCGGATCGGCTGAGGCGGAAAAACTCAAGGCGGTTTGAGAGGCAGGATTTAGACCAGGATGCTCACCATCGGATTGACCGGCGGAATCGGTTCGGGCAAAAGCACGGTGGCCAGGATGCTGGCCGAGCTGGGCGCGCCCAGCTTTGACGCCGACAAGGTCGGCCACAACATCTATAGCCCCGACGGGCCCGCCTACCACGACGTGATCGCCGCCTTCGGCCGGGGAATCCTCGCGCCCGACGGCACGATCGATCGCAAAAAGCTGGGTCCCATCGTATTCGCCGATCCCGCTCAGCTAAAGCGCCTGGAGGCGATCGTGCATCCCCGGATGTTCGATCGGATGCGCGAGATGGTGGCCGAGATGCGCGCGCAGGGAGTCACGGCGCCAATCGTGATCGAGGCCGCCATCCTGATCGAGGCGCACTGGCAGCCGCTGTTCGATGAAATCTGGCTGGTCGTGGCGCCGCGCCAGCAGGTGCTGCGGCGCATCGAAGCCGAACGCGGGCTGAAGCCCGAACAGACCGAAGCCCGCATCAAAGCGCAACTCCCCGACGAGGAACGCCGCAAACACGCGTCGCTGGTGATTGACAACAGCGGCACGATCGAGGAGCTGCGCACGCAAGTTAATTCGCTGTGGCAGCAACTGCTGGTGAGAAACCAAAAGACCTAACCCGTAACCCCCGAAAGGGGTCGGGGGTTAGGTCCTGTGTGAAGGACATACCAGATGGACCAGGTACTTTCCGGCAAACGCGCCCTCGTGACCGGAGGCGGACGCGGGATCGGACGCTCGATCGCGCTGGCGCTGGCGCGCGCGGGCGCCGACGTCGCGGTGGCGGCGCGCACCCAGGCGCAGCTTGATGCGGTGGCGGGCGAAATTCGGGCGCTGGGACGGCGCGCCTTCGCCGTACCAATCGACCTCACCAGGCGCGATCATATCGAGGAGCGCGTTGGTCAGGCGGCCGCGCAACTGGGCGGGCTCGACATCCTGGTCAACAACGCCGGCGGCAGTATCGGCGAGGGTGCCAAAATCGATCCTGTCACTTTCGATCCGCAGACTTTCGAGGATTGCCTGTTCTTCAACCTGACCCAGGTGTTTTACGTCACCCGCGCCGCGCTGCCCTACATGATCAAAAACCGATGGGGACGGGTCCTGAGTACAGGGTCCGGCTCCGCCCATCGCGCCGGGGCGATTCTCGCCTACACCGCCGCCAAGCACGGGTTGGTCGGCTACACCAAATCGCTGGCCAGTGCGGTGGCCCGCTGGGGCATCAACGTCAATATGATCAATCCGGGATGGACCAACACCGCGATGGTCGATTGGGATCGAATGGCGCGGGCAATGAATACCACAGTGGAAGGAGCGAAGCAGTTCGCCTACAGCCAGAGTATCCAGCGGCGCGTGATCGAACCCGACGAACTGGGCCCGATGGCGGTGCTGCTGTGCTCCGATTTGGGCAGCGCCATAACCGGCCAGGTGGTACACGTCGACGGCGGCTTCAAAGTGTAGTCAATCGCTGGCGGCGGGCGTCCTGCCGCTGCGCGGCCTGCCGGTAGCCCGGACCGTCTTTTTCGCGACCTTCACGGAAATCTATAACGCGATCTATTCAAAACACCCGTTTTGCCATACAATCGCGCCCGCCGGGCGATTAAGGTCGGAGCGGCGGACAGCGGGCGTGCCGCGGGCAGCGGGACCTCCCGGTCCGGGGTGCGACGAGGCCTGCGGTCTGAAATTCAGGTAAAGGAACCAAGGCGATGCTACTGTTATATTTCCATGAGCGGCCGTATGGCTATGTTCCCGAAGATGAAGTGATCAAAAACCGCGGATTTTTCGGGATTCCCAACCGCTTCTTTGATCCGGAAAAGGGCTCCGACCTCTATAACACCTACCTGGACGAGATGCAGTACGTCGAGGAGATGGGTCTGGACGGCGTCGTGCTCAACGAGCATCACGGCACGCCTTTCTGCATGGGGGCGGTGATGGACGTGGAGGCGGCGATCCTGGCCCGCATCACCAAAAAGATCAAAATCGTACTGCTGGGCAATCCGCTGCCCGTGGTGCGCAATCCGATCCGTCTGGCCGAGGAGCTGGCCGAAATCGACCTGATCTCGCGCGGGCGCCTGGTCACCGGATGGGTTCGCGGCGCCGGCAGCGAGCAGCTCTTCAACAACGTCAGCCCGGCGCTTAACCGCGAATACTTCAACGAGGCGCACGATCTGGTGGTCAAGTGCTGGACGCAGCCGGGGCCGTTTCGCTTTGAGGGCAAGCATTTCCATTTCCGCTTCGTCAATCCCTGGGCGCTGCCCTACCAGAAGCCGCATCCACCGATTTGGATTCCGGGGCTGCTCAGTCCCGAGTCGGTAATCTGGGCGGCTGAGCATCGTTATCCCTATATCGGCCTGGGGACCGGGCTGAAGGCGACCAGCGAGTTGTGGAACATCTATGCCGATCGCGCGGCGCAGATGGGTTTTCAGGCGGGACCGGAAAATTTCGGCTACATGCAGAACGTGTTCGTCGCCGAGACCGAGGAGAAGGCGCAGGAAGTCGCCAAATACAATCTGTACGGCGGCGGCGGCGCGGCCTTTGCCCGCCCCGAATGGACCCTGCCGCCGGGCTACAACTCCAAGGAGGCAACCAAGCGCCTGGCCCGCCAGCAGGCCGCCTCCAAGCAGGAGCGCACGTCATTCCTGGGACTGAGCGCCACCCCCGATCAGCACAATGAGAAGGCGGCGGCGGTCAGCGCGCGCACACGCCTGGCGCGCGGCGAGATCGACCTGGAAGAGGCGCGCAAAGCCATTTACGCTGGCTATCAGAAGGCGCAGGAAAGCCTTAACATCATCACCGGCACTCCCAAGACCGTGCTGCCGAAAATCAAGCACATCCTGGAGGTGCTGCGCTGCGGCGCGCTGGCAATCTCGCAGGTCAACGGTCCCGCCACTCACGAGGATCGCATGACCAGCATCCGGCTGTTCGCCCAGGAGGTCGCCCCCGCCCTGCGCGAATACGGCAAGGAATTGGGCCTGACCGACGCTTTCCAGGTGCAGCCCGGCTCACGCCCGCTGTCGGGCAAACGCGAACAGGTGTCATGGCCGGAACTGCTGCCGGAAAACAAGCCAGCCTGATGTCGGTTCGGCGGTAGCGCGAGCCGCCATGCCCGCGTCGATACGAGGTTGAGCGGCGCCGGTTTGGCTTTGCACTTCCATCAAAAGGGGTGGACGAATATGGGTTCACCTCTTTTGATTTAATGGCCCGTGGATCAATCGGGCTCGTCCCGGTCTGTCCTTCCGACTCGTCAGGCAATGCGCTGCGCTTTTAGATTGAGCAGTTTGCCATTTTCGGACGGACTGGCCAGCGAATCGAACCGAGCCATGAAGCGATGGATCGAGACATTGTGATCGATGGCAAACGCCTGGAGTTTTTCGACATCCGAATCCGCCGTCTCGTCCTGGGCGATTAGAATTTCGTTGAAGCCGGTCTGCCGATATACCCGGCCGATATCGCCGATCGCGCCCAACACCCGGTAACCGCGCATTATCTTGCTGTGCTTGAATACGTCGTCGTCCAGAAACCCGACCAGGCTTAAACGCTGGCGGTCGTCGCGCAGCAACTCGCGCGCGGCGCTGTCCCCCGCCCATCCGGCGCCGACCACCAATACTCGGCGCACAGGCGCGGAAAAATAGGTCAGGACGGTTTTCAAAATCCGAAACGACATGCGCGTGCTGACCAGCAGGTTCGCCGTCAACATAATGAACAGGGCCAGCATCGGCAGCGGCATCCGCACACCCGCCGTTAAGGAAAGTCCGGCCGCGAAGACCCCGGCCAAAACGGCGGCGAAGGCCAGTCGCAAAGCCGCCTCGATACTGGCATAGCGCCACATGTGCCGATAGGTGCCGGTGATCATGAAAGCAAGGTAGGCGCCAAGGCAGGCCCCGGGCAGGCCATGAGAGAAATGTATCACCAGCGGCCATGAAACCTGGAAATCCCGATCAAGCAGGAGCGCGCTGTAATAAGCGGAGGAGATCACCAGAAAATCCAGGGCGAATTCAACCGCCCGCCGCCGGTACGCCAAACTTAGAATAAGACGCCCCATCCGCGGGACGGCGCCGTAAACACGGCCGGGCGGCTCGTGCTCGAAGGACAGGTTGGCCAGGAACAGACCGACCGTGGCAAACATCAGCGCGCACAAGGGCAGGACGGTGACAATCATCGGCTTCCAGGCCAGGCTGATTAACACCGCCCAGGCCGCCCCCAGAGCGCCCATCACCCATAACACGCAGGCCACGCGCTTTTGCGAAAGCCCCAGGTTGTGGATTCGATGATGGCAGTGATCCAGTCCGCGATTGGATATCGCCCGGCCGTGCGCCAGGCGCGTTACGGTAACAATCGAGGTGTCAATTATCGGCACCGCCAGCAGCAACGCCGGGGTGGCCACAATCGCCAGCTTCGACTCGCTGTTAAATCTGACCGCTTGCAGACATAGCACCCCCAAAAGGAAACCGCCGGGCAGAGAGCCTGCGTCGCCAAGGTAGATCGAGGCGGGCGAAAGATTGTAGATCAAAAAGCCGCCAAACGCCCCGCACAGGGCCAGAGCCGTAATCGCTTCCCCAGGATCGTGATGGGTCAGCGCGATGACGGCGACGGCGAGAGTGGCAATTACTCCAAGCCCCGCTGCCAATCCGTCAAGTCCGTCGATCAAATTGAAGGCATTGATTGCGGTCAATATCCAAAACGCGAGCGCGGCCTGTTGCAATCCCCAGGGCAGGAAAAACGGGACCTTTACCGCCAGCGCGGCGATAATCGCGAGGGGAATTTCACAGATCAGTTTGGTCCGCGGCCGCAGCGAGACGAGGTCGTCGATCAGACCCAGGGCGCACAGCAGCAACGCGCCGAACAAAAGCCAAGGCGGCGCTCCGAACAATCCTGCCACCGCGCAAAAGACCACGGTCACTACGACGCCGCCGAGCAAGGCAATGGGAGTCTTGTGCCAGCGGTCGATCGTGGGTTTGGCGACCCATTCCAGCCGCCACGCCAATCGACGCGCATAAGGAATCGTGATGGCAGCCAGAGCTAAAGCTGCCACTGGAGCGAGAAGCACCAACTCAGTTAACTTCAACTTCGCCATACTCGCCGACGACTTCCAAAGCTTTGCAGCGCCATCGTCCTTGCAGTTCTCGCGTCAATTCCGGCAACAATCGATTGAACGCCGCGTAGGCCTGGCCGTAAGCCGAAAGTCTTGTTCTTATGCACGCACCTTCGCGATCTGCTTTCTTTTTTTACAGATTGTTTTTTCGCAAAAAACGGTCGAGATGTGCGCCTAACTTGGCTTACGCTGTCCAAGTCCCTTCTTTTTTACCTGTCATACGTGAAGACGTCAAGCGCTCTTGGCCATAAATAATTTTTTTTCTTCTTTATTTTCTACTGAAACAATCGAAGCGATAACTGAAGGTATCTTCTGCCACCCGCCCGCGATCTGCCGCTTTCTTTCGCCCTCGTGAAGAAACATTTAGCGTCTCAAAAATGTTCGATTTTCACATCTTTTCATACGGAAAACGAAGCGGGGGCAGCACCTCGAAATGGCAGTCCAATTTCCAGGCGATTAGACTAAGGTCCTTCTCTTTTTTTCTGCTTTTTCTTCGCCGTCGGATGCCAGGCAAAAGGCGAGCTATTTCCTTCAGACCAGCTTGAGTCGGATCGGTTGCGGCCTTTAGTCCAAGCCGCAAGGGCGGAGTTGGTCGCCTGGCGCAAGCCTTACCGAGTTGGAAACGGATGTACGCGGGTCGATTCGTCGCAACGGGTCTGCGCCCAAAACGCCGACGTGGAGCTGGTTGGGCGCTCCACGACGGTTCAGATGCAGGATCGGGAAGCTTTTAGCGGATCACCGCGCCGGCGCTGGTGTGAATCGTTTGCGCGGTGATTTGGCGGCTGCCGGGCAGACACAAGAATACGATCGCTTCGGCGACATCTTCAGGCTGCGAAGGCCGATGGAAAAGATTTTCCAGGGGGCCGCTGGACACCGCGCGCTGAAATGACTCTTCGCCCATCCGACGCGTCATCCCGGTGATCGTGAATCCGGGCGCGACCGCATTGACGTTGATGTCATACTGCGCCAGTTCCGCCGCCGCGCAGCGCGTCAACTGGACGATCGCCGCCTTGGAACAGGCATAGGCCGTGGGTGACTGGCGTGCCCGAAAAGCTGAACTTGAGCTGATGTTGACGATGCGGCCGCCGCCGCCGCGATCCACCATATGCTGCGCGACGTGCTTTATCAGGAGCATCGGCGCCTTCAGATTGACGGTCTGGATGAAATCCCAGTCGTCCTCCTCCAGCTTGAGCAGCGGCTGGCCGCGCCCGGCGACTCCCGCGGCATTGATCAGGATATCGATGCGGCCCATCTGGCGTACGACGTCCGCCACGACGCCGGGAATTTCCTTGATGTTCGTCAGATCGAACGGCACCGCCAGCGTGTTGCCGCCCGCGACGCGTCCGCGTTCAACGACTTCCTTAAGCCCGGTCTCGTCGCGATCGAGTACCGCGACTGCGGCGCCCACCTTGAGCAATCCGCTGACTGTGGCCCGGCCGATACCGGAAGCGCCACCGGTGACCAATGCCACTTTGCCTGAGAGCAGCTCGCTCATGGTCAATTCTCCTTCGCCGCGGATTTCCCTTCCTTTACGGTTACCGGCGCGATTTATCAAGCGCCTGGCCTGAAGCCTGCGATTGAACAAAATTCAGGCGCGCGACCAGCCCTCGTCCACCATGACCGTCCGCCCCTGGCAGGCATGTGCGCGGTCGGGTTCCAGCCGGCCTCAGCGCCGGCGCGCAATCGTGGGGTCCTGCGCGATTACCCCGCTTTGCATCAGATCGTCGATGCGCTCGCGCCCGTATCCCAGGTACGTGGCCAGGATTTCGCCGTTGTCCTCGCCCAGCAGCGCGACGTGCGGCGCAATCCGCGCCGGCGTCTTCGACATATGAAACGGCGCCTTGGGCAATGCCACCGGCCCGACGTTGGGGACCTCGATCGTCTCCATCGTGCCGCGCTCCTTGAACTGCGGATGCTCGACCGCTTGCGGGATCGTGAGCACGGGAGCGGCGATGATGCCGTTGTCGCGGAAGAACTTTATCGCCTCGTCCCGGCTGTTGAAGTTCCGCTCGATCCATTCCTGGACGATTTGGGCCAGCTCGTAGCGGTGGGCCGATCGGTCCGGCATGGTGAGGAAGCGCGGATCCTCCCTGAGCTGCGGCATCCCAATGATATCGGTGAGATGTTCCCATCGATGGTTCAGGACGACCAGGATGAGATAGCCATCGGGCGCCTTGAAAAATCCGTGCGGCGAGTCGCCGTTGCGATGGCTTCCGAAGGGCGCGGGCTGCTCATGAGTGAACAGCCAACTGGCCAGCGAGTTGTCGTGCAGATGGAAAATCGATTCGCTCAGCGACAAATCGATATATTGTCCGCTTCCTGATTTCTCGCGAAAGAACAGCGCGGTCACCACGGCGCCATACGCGCTGACCCCGGCATTGCCGTCAGCCATGAACACCCCGGTGAAAATGGGCGTGCCGTTGGCGTCGGCGGTCAGCGAAGTAATCCCCGAGGTCGCCTGCGCGATCGCGTCGGTGCCGGGAAAGGACGCCAACGGCCCGGTCTGCCCGAAGGCCGACACCGAGCACATAATCAGGCGCGGATTGAGGGCGCTGAGATCCTCCCAGCCCAACCCGTACTTACGCACCAGTCCCGGCGTCAGGTTTTCAATAAACACGTCGAAATGACGAATCAAATCGCGCACCAGCGCCGCGCCGTCGGGGCGTTTGACATCCACGCACAGGCTGCGCTTGCCGCGATTATAAAAGGCATGAATCGGGTTGTAGCGCTGAACGGCGTCGGGCGGCGGCATCGGACCGCGGCTGTAATCGCCGCGCGGGGGCATCTCCAGCTTGACCACCTCCGCGCCCATATCGGCCATCATCCGGCCCACCATCGGCCCGGCAATGTAGTTGGTGAACTCCAGCACCCGCACCCCATCCAGAGCCTTTGGTTGATCCGACATCGGCGGTTTCACCCTTCCTGGTTAGATTCCAATGTAACGGCGCGCCAGGTCATCCAGCGCCGGGTCGTTGGCGCGCGGCGCCCACAGATTGAAAACCAGCCGATGGGCCCCGGCGGCTTCATAGGCGCGCAGCGTCTGGCGCGGATCGCCCAGTTCGACCGGGAAGAAAATCGAAATTTCGATCGCGCTGAAATCGCGTCCGGCCTGCGCGCACATCCGCTCCAGCGTCTTCAGATCCTCAGCCAGCCGATCGGGAGCGATTGCCAGCGGCGCCCATCCGTCGCCGAATGCCACCGTATTGCGCAGCGCGCGCAGGTAGTTGGCGGTGATACCGCCGGCGCCGACGTGGATTGGCGGATGGGGTTGCTGGCGCGGCTTGGGAAAACATTTGACCGGCGGAAAACTGACGAACTCGCCCGCGAAGCTCGATTCATTGCGCGTCCAGAGCGATTTCATCGCGCGCACGTACTCGCCCGTAACCACCCATCGGCGGCGGAAATCCACGCCCATGATCTGCGAGACCTCGGGAATCCCGCCCGCGCCGATTCCGAAAAGCAACCGGCCGTTGGAGTAGTAATCGAGCGTGGCCACGGTCTTGGCCAGCGTGATTGGTTCATGCTCGGGGACCAGGCAGATCCCGGTGCCAATCCGGATGCTGCTCGTGGCCGCAGCCGCCATCGTCAAAAGCACAAACGGGTCGGGGAGCCGCGCGTACCAGTCGCCCGCGCGCTCCTGGTAAGCTTCGCCGCTTACTTTCGTTGGTGGCGGGGTGAAGCTGACCGGCATGATCGGATGCTCGGGCAACCAGATCGACTCGAAGCCCAGTTCCTCGCATCGGCGAGCGACAACGTCGGCAGGCGCCGTGTTCTCATTTATATAGGCGAGGATACCGATTTTCATTCGGCGCGCTTCCGCCTTCAGGTCTGCAAATAGCGGCGGGCCACGTTTTCCAGTTCCGCTTCGCCAAGCTGCGGCGCGAACAGCGTGAAGACCAGCCGATGCGCGCCCGCTTCCTCATAGGCGCGGATCGTCTCGCGCGGATCGTCCAGTTCAATCGGCATGAAAATCGTGATCTCGATCCGGCTGAAATCGCGTCCCGCCTGCGCGCACATCTCCTTTAATGCGGCAAGGTCCTGCTTCAGCCGGACAGGGGGGACGGCGACCGGCGCCCATCCGTCGCCCATCGCGACCGTGTCTTTGAGTGCGCGCGCCGAACTGGGGCCGATTCCGCCCGCGCCGATATGGATTGGCGGATGGGGTCTTTGCAACGGTTTCGGCATCGACTTCAGCAGCGGGAATTTGACGAACTCGCCCTCGAACTGCGACTCGGTTTTGGTCCACAGCTCCTTCATCGCGCGGATGTACTCGCGCGTCATCACCCATCGGCGGCGGAAATCCACGCCCATCGCTTCGGACTCTTCCCGGATTCCGCCGGCGCCGATTCCAAACAGAAAGCGGCCGCCGGAGAACAGATCGAGGGTGGCGATAGTCTTGGCCAGCGTGATCGGTTCGTGCTCCGGAACCAGGCAGACTCCGGTGCCCAGCTTCAGCCGCGAAGTTGCCGCCGCCACCGCCATCAGGGTGACGAAGGGATCGGGGATGCGCGTGTACCATTGCGGAACCTGCTGATTTTCGAACACGCGGTCGCTGACGCTGGTCTGCGGAGGCCGCGTCGAAACCGGCATCACCGGATGCTCCGGCAGCCAGATGGACTCGAAACCCAGCTCTTCGCACCGCCGCCCGATGACCTGGGGCGGCGGCGTACTCTCGTCAATAAATGCCCCGATGCCGATTTTCATGCCTTTCACAACTAGGCCGCCGCCCAACGATTTTCAATCTCGCGCGCAAATCCCCGCGGGCGCGGAAAATCACTTCGGCCAGATAACCAGGTGCTCGCGCGCCCAAAACGTGTTGAAGGCGCTCATCGCCCAGCATCAACTGATAAGCGGGCGAATTGCGCATCGCCAGCACCTCCTCGACGCCGTCGTACCAGGATTCGGCGCATCCCTCATAGATCGAGCTGCCGTCCAACCCAGATATGCGATGGCTTTGGAGATAGCGCCTGATCTGCGGCACCGGCCCGGAGACGGCGCGCACGTGGCGCTTGCGCCAGTAGGTGAAAAATTCGTCCAGCGGCATTCCCGCCTGGTTGGCGATAAAGTAATGCGAATGAATCATGGGCCCGTCCTGTCGAGCATCCGAAGCGACGCTCAGCACTCCATGTCTGGATAGGTATTATGCGTCCAGGTCGAACTGTTCAATCCGGGCGGCTAGTCCTCGTTTGCGAACGCCCTGATGTCGGCGATCGCGCTGACAGGTGGGAGCCCGGTTGCGCATCGCGCCGCGAACCGGAGAACAGGCTCAGGGATCGGCGCCGTCTGCGTGCCGCGCCGGAAATTGTATCCGAAAAACCCCGGCGCGCTGTTGCTCCCCGGTCGGGGAGACATTGAAACGGGACGCCGATGGATCCGCCTGGGTCGCGGCGCAGGGTCGGGCGCTGATTACATCGTGGTTATTTCATAAACCTCTACGCAGCCGGTGGTCAGGGGAATCCTTTTCGCCCACTGCACGGCCTCGTCCCGCGATGCGGCTTGAATCACGTAATAGCCACCCAGCAGTTCCTTGGTCTCGATGAACGGACCGTCGATCACGTTGCGCCCTCCGCCTTTGACGGCCTCAATCCTGACCATCTCCGCTGCCGGGCGCAGCGGATGGCAGTCCACCATTTTCCCCTGCTTCGTAAGTTCGTTCTGCAAGCGGATGTGTTCCTCGATAAATCTTTTCCGATCCGCCTCGGTTAGAGTTTCGCCGCCTTTAATCGCCAGCAGGTACCTCATCGCATTTGCTCCTTGGCACGAGTTATTTCCCAAAACCGGATGCCATCCGGTCAATCTGCACGGTCCATGGCGTCTTTTTCGAGTTCGCCATCCGCCACCTTCGTTCAATAGTCGAAGAGCCACCCCGCGGATCGACATCCGGCAACGCCGCGTCGAAACCGGCATCACCGGATGCTCCGGCAGCCAGATGGACCCGAAACCCAGCTCTTCGCCGTGCCGGCCGACGACCTGGGGCGGCGGCGTACTCTCGTCAATAAATGAAGTGCTGGCGCTGCCGGCCTCGTTGCGCCGGGTTGCCGAGCGCGATGTTGCCGCAGGTGAAAAGGTGCTCAGCTACTTTCGAGAGCGTGACAGTCTGGGGGCGGTATCGCGCGAGGAACTGTTGCGCCGCATGCGTCAAGGCGTGGTGAGCGTCATCGCCACCAGCGCGTACCCCTGATCATCGCTTCCTGGCAGGCGCCGCCTTCCTGATCAGGGCCGCGGCCTGGTTTGCGTCGGCCTCGCTTTCGAAACCGAAGACCGCCGAATATTTTCTGCCAACAACCTGCGCCACGATAAAGGCCATGTTTATCCCGGCCTCCCCGATGGCCGTGGCGATAGCGTGACCAAGACCGGGTTTGTTGTCACCTTCGACTGCCAGCGTGGCAATCGACGATGGGGACAGGCCGGCCGCCTCCGCTGCAGCCTTGGACTTCTTATTGGCAACCGGATGCACCTCGATGACGGCCTTGTTCTCGTTACCCGGGAGGCGATATCCCATTACAACCTGCAAGTCGGCCCCCGCTTGCGCAAGCGGCCCGAGCGCCGCGGCAAGTGCGCCGGGCTGATTTTCCACTTCCTTGCGCCACAAAACCGCTTTCTTTACCGTCACGGCCATTGCCTGAAACCTCCTCTAAGAGGCGATTTTTGCTTTCACGCCCACCCCGAATACACAATCATGCAGGTGCAGATTTCTTGTGCTTTATCCTTCGACACCATCCTTCGTAAGCGAACATCAGCGGCTCAGGTGCCGCGTCCAAATGGTAGCACGTTTATTGCCTATAACCTCGCAAATCGGGGTTTATCCGCGCAGCGTCAGCCGGCCGAAATAAGGCTTGCCGACTCGCCGGCCATCCGGACCGCGTCGCCCAGGCTCCTCGGCGGACAGAGGTTCGCAATCTCGAGCGCACGGGAGCCGACCTCACACCTCGCTGGGCTACGTTCCACCCAGCGTCTTTGCGCAACAGGCCGCGAGGGACGCCGGCCCATGAACCTGGATTACTCACTCCCGAACTGGATCAGGAAACGGGAGAATCCTCAAAGTCCTCTTGGCCATCACATCGCACCTATAAGCTAGGAAGATCGCTGAATCTCGTCCGAACCACCAATTGAATTACGGAAACAATTATCGCGGTCGACACCCCGAACATGAGCATACCATCGGCGGCTTCCAGCGGTCCCAATGCCCTCCAGAAGGGTGTCATCACCACATCACCGTAGCCCAGCGTGGTGTAATTCACCGCGGAGTGGTAAAAAGCACCGGCGAATTGCGCGAATTCCCCGCAAAAGATGAACACGAACGCCCAGATTGTTATTTCCACTAAGTGAGCTATTAGGGCAAGCAGCGTTGCAATGGCCACGATTGCCACGTCTCGCCAAAAGCTGACCCCAGCGTGCCCTAAGCGGTGCTGGTGGCGAACGAAATGGATGATGCCCAGCAGCGCGAGTGCGTGAATTACGATCGTGCACAAGATCGTGACCAGAGAAATGACCAGCGGCAGGCCAAATGCGATATCATTTGCGCTTGGAGAGTCCATTCAGTGGCCGGTATTACAGGCTAAGAGTGGTTTCCGATTGCCACGAAGCCAGGCCGCGCCACCCACGACACGGCCGAGGGCCGTATTCTTGACGGTGGCCGCCACGGCCTGACCTGAGCCGTCATCCGCATTGCCGTTACAGCCTGCGGGAAGTGTGGCAAGCATCAGCCGTGCTGTTTCGTTAGCTACGCCGAACTTTCTCGGCATACAGAGTGACCCGAATCGTGCCCGGTTCTCCGAACTGGCTCTGACTTGTGCTCAGAAACCATTCGATGTCGACGATCTTGAACTCGACCCAATCTCCTGGATGGTGGAGCGGGAGAAAGATACGCTCACCGATTCGCGGCACGTGTTTCACCCTCTCTATGGGAACTGTCCCAACTACCGAGTTGTCCGAGACATCGAAGAGCTCCAAATAGTCCTTCTTTTCCTCTTGCTCAGGCATTGTCCTATCCTCCGTTCATAAAGGTGCTCTGCATGGCACGTTAATCGGTAGCGCCGGACGCAGGGACCGGGGCGATTTCTCGCGGCTCTTTCGCAAGTGGCTGCTCATTCATCCGCTCGCCCCTGACACGATGTGACAGCCGCTCGACCAGGACGAACAGTGGCGGCACGAGAAAAATCGCGATCCCGCTCGAAAACACCATGCCGACGATGGTGACCGTGCCAATGAGCCGCCGGGCCATGGCGCCCGCGCCCAGCGCATACCAAAGCGGCGAAAGGCCGAAAATGAAGGCGAACGAGGTCATCAGGATTGGCCGCAGGCGCAGGCGCGCGCCCTTGAGTGCCGCTTCGATCACGGATTCACCCTTTTCGAGTTCAGCCTTGGCGAATTCGACAATCAGGATGGCGTTCTTGGCGGACAACCCGATCAGCATGATCAGGCCGATCTGCGCGTAGATATCGTTGTCGAGCTGTCGCGACCATAGCCCGAAAAACGCACCGCATACCGCCACTGGTACGCTGAGCAGCACGCTGAACGGCAGCGACCAGCTCTGATACAACGCGGCGAGTATGAGCAAGACCAGCACGATCGAGAGCGCGAATACGCCCGCGCCGCCGCCGGCAATGGACTGCTGGTAGCTGATTCCATTCCAGGCGTATCCCATATCGCGCGGAAGCACGCTGTCCGAGATCTCCGCGATCGCCCGCATCGCGTCGTCGGTGCTGTAGCCGGGTGCGGGCACCGCGAATATCTCGATGCTGCGGTATTCGTTGAAACGGGTGGTGTATTCAGGACCCGTGTCACGCCTCATTGTGACGAGCGTGGAGAGCGGAACCATCCCGCCGTTGCTGTTGCGCACGTAGAACTGGCCCACGTCGCTCGGCTTGTTCCGGTACTGCGGCTCCGCCTCTAGGAATACTTTCCACACGCGGCCGAAGCGGTTGAACTGATTCACATAGTAGCCGCCGAGCAAGGTTTGCAGTTCTTCATAAACATCGTTGATCGGGACGCCGAGTTTGAACGCCTTGTCCTTGTCCACGGCGGCGAAGAGCTGCGGAACGGCGGGGGTGAACAAAAGGGCCAGTTGCGCCATCTCCGGACGTTTATGCGCGGCGGGGAGGAACTTTTGAGTGTTGCTCCAGAGATAGTCCACATCATGGCCGCCGCGGTCCTGGATAAAGAAATCGACACCGCTGGCCTGGCCGATGCCGGGGATGGCGGGCGGCGGGAAGGCGAAGGCTATGGCACCGGGAAGCCCGAACAGCTTACCATTCACCGACTCGATAATCGGGCCAGCCTGCAGCGCCGCCGTCATGCGCTCGTCATAAGGTTTCAAGCTGCAGAAGAAAAAGGCGTTACGCGGGCTGCTCGTCTGAGAGAGCATACTATAGCCCCCGATGCCGCTGACGTATTCGATAGCCGGCTCGCTCCTCAAAATGGCGTCGATCGTCTTCATCACCGCCACCGTGCGCTGGAGCGAGGCCGCTTCCGGCAGCTGGACATTAACCATAAAATAGCCCTGGTCTTCATCCGGCAAGAACGAGCGCGGGAGCGTCTTGCCCAATCCGCCGGCGAGCACGACAAAGCCGGCCAGGATGATCAGCGCAACGCCGACTTTGCGGACAAGCAGCCGGCAGATTCGAACATAGCCGTTCTGTGCGCGCTCGAAGCCCGCATTGAACAGGCCAAACAGAAATTGCAGCGGGCCGCGGCGGCGCCTCGCCAGTCGAGGCCGCAGGATCATGGCGCCAAGCGCGGGGCTCAACGTCAGCGCGTTGAACGCCGAGAGCAGGACCGAGAACGCGATCGTGAGGGCGAATTGTCGGTACAACGATCCGGTAAGTCCGGTCATGAAGCCGGCGGGGATGAACACAGCCGACAACACTAGCGCGATGCCCACCAGCGCGCCGCTGACCTCGTCCATCGCCTCGATCGCCGCGTTGCGCGGCGATCGACCTTGTTCGATTTTCGACTCAATTGCCTCGACCACGACGATCGCATCGTCAACCACCAACCCGACCGCCAGGACGAGCCCTAGCAGCGACAGCGTGTTGATCGAAAAGCCGACGGCGGGAAAGAGCATAAAGGCGCCGACCAGCGATACCGGGATGGTCAGGATCGGAATCAGGGTCGCGCGCCAGCTCTGCAGAAAGACGTAGACCATTAGGACCACCAGCGCGATCGCTTCGAGCAGGGTCTTGATGATTTCCCAGGCTCCTTCGGTCACCGGCACCGTTGTGTCGAGGACCAGCCTTTCCTGCATGTCCTGCGGAAACCGCCGGGCAAGTTCGGCCATCCGCGCCTTCGCCCTATTGGCGGCCTCGAGCGCGTTGGAGCCGGGGTTCTGGTAAAGAAGCAAAAACGCCGCCGGCTTGCCGTTGATAAACGCTTGTTGCGTGTAGTTCTCGGCGCCGAGTTCGATCCGCGCGACATCCTTGAGCCGTACGAACGAACCGTCGGGATGGGCGCGGAGGATGACGTTGCCGAATTGCTCGGCGTCCAGTAGCCGCCCCTGCGCGCGCACGGTATAGGTGTATTGCTGGTCGGGCGGCGCCGGCTCGCCGCCGATGGTTCCCGCGGGGTTGACCACGTTCTGAGCCGACAGCGCTTTCACCAGCTCTGCCACGGTCAGTTGCAGTTTGGCCAGCTTGTCGGGCGCCACCCATACTCGCATGGCATAATTGCCGGCGCCCATGACCTTCACCTGGCCGATGCCGGGGATGCGGGCGAGCTCATCCTGGATGTTGATCGCGATGTAGTTGGCGAGAAAATTCTGACTCCAGGTCCCATGCGGGGATGTGATCGCGAAGACCAGCAGAGGAATTCCCACAGTTTGTTGCGTCACAAGACCGTAATTGTTGACCGCAGCAGGCAGACCGGACGTTGCCTGCGACAGCCGGTTTTGCACCTGCACTTGATCGAGATCGACGTTCGTCCCAACAGCGAAACTGACCTGCAGCGTCGTCGTGCCGTCATTGCCGTTGATCGATTGCATGTAGATCATGTTCTTGGCGCCGTTGACCTGCTCCTCGATCGGCGTAGCGATCGACTGCTCCATCGTGAGCGCGTCGGCGCCGGGGTAGGTAGCGGCGGTCTGGATTTGGGGCGGCACGATATCCGGGAATTGCGCGATCGGGAGCCGCAGGACCATCACTGCGCCCGCGATGACGAAGAAGATTGCGGCCACGATCGCGACGATGGGCCGGTCGATGAAGAACCTTGACATGAAGCTACTCCTGCCCGACTGCGTTGAGACCGGCCGCAGGAGTTCTTGACATGGGCGGCGTCTGCTCAGTTGCGACGACCGGCTTCACTTCCATTCCTTCCTGGACCTTCTGCGCTCCATCGGCAACGACGCGCTCCCCCGGCTTCAGCCCGTCGTCGATCACCCACAACGAGCCTGTCTTCATGCCCGGAGTCACCGAACGGAGCGTCACCTTGTTATCGGCGCGGACTACGGCGACCTCGTATTGTCCTTGAATTGAAGAAACGGCGGTCTGAGGGACGAGCAGTGCGTTGTGCTGGACGTCGGTCTGGGCGCGGACCTTCGCGTACATCCCGGGACGGAGAACGTTTTCGGGATTGGGAAAAAGGGCCTGCATCGTTATCGTGCCGGTCTGCACGTCGACCTGCCGATTGACGGCATAGAGCCGGCCCGGATAACGGTAGGTGGAGCCGTCGCCGAGAATCAGTTCAATTCGCGGCGACGGCTCGGCCTGTGGGCTTCCGAGTACGTTGAGCTGAGGGGCGAAGCGCAGGTACAGCTTTTCGCTCACGGGAAACGACACTTTAATGGGATCGACTTGCGAGACCGTCGTGAGCAGAGTGCTCGCGCCCACCAGATCGCCGACCTGCGCCTGCGCGATCCCGGCCACGCCGTCAATCGGCGAATAGACCTTGGTCCATTGAAGATTCAGCTTCGCGCTTTCGACCGCGGCCCCGTCGGCCTGCACCTCCGCCGCGCTTGCTCGGGTCGCTTGGGTAATGTTGTCAAACTGCTCTTTAGGAATCACAGCGGCCTTGAACAGCCTGGTGTAGCGGTCGAGATTCAGCTGGTTTTGCTTTAATTGAGCCTGTGCCTGGGCGAGATTGCCGAGCGCTTGATCAAGCGACGCTTGATACTGGCGAGGGTCGATCTCGAACAAGAGTTGGCCCGCATGGACGCGTGTGCCGTCCTGGTAGTCCTGCTTGAGCAGATAGCCCGATACTTTCGGCAGAATGTCGGCGTTGACGAATCCAACCACGGTGCCCACCGATTCCTCATAGATCGGCACGTCCTTCTGCACGACCGTCGCGACCGTCACCGTGGGAATCGGCGGGGGAGCGCCAGGGGTCGCGGCTCTCTTGCAACTCAGGGCTGCTAGAGAGACCAGCGCCGCCACGCCAACGATCGTCATCCGGAACGCCGGGGGCGGAGCGAACTGGCGGACATTGGCTTGGTGCGACATGTTACTCGACCCCTCAAATGGCTTCGTTAAGACCGTAAGTCCAGAGGCTTCAAAATCAGCATCACCCCTCTTGACTTGCCTGACGAGTATGTCCAAAACTGACGTTTATGTCAAGTATGACAAACACGTCATTTGGAGGGCGGGTGAACCCAACCCCTGGTCGCGAAACCGATCACACACTGCGGCCGACTCCAGGCCGGCGTGAGCGGCGCAAGCTTGCAACTCGCGACGCTCTATTGAACGCCGCACGTTCATTGCTCGTCTCGCGCAGCATGGACGCGTTGAGTGTCGATGAAATCGTAGAGCGCGCGGACTTGGCCCGTGGAACCTTCTACAACTACTTCCCCGACAAGGACGCGCTGGAACGCGAACTCGCATCGCAGTCACGTGCGCGAATCGAAGGTGAGATCGCGCGCGTGAACGAGGGAGTCATCGATCCGGCGCAGCGGATCGCACGCGCATTCTTGAGCGTGCTGCATCTCGGCATCACCGCCCCGCAGGAAGCAACCGCAATGAGGCGGCTTTTCCCTCGCGCGACCGATCCCGCGGCGCCCATCAACTCGGGGGTACGTCGCGACGCCGCGGAAGGCATGGCTCAAGGCAGGATCGTCGCGACCTCCGAGGATGTCGTGGTCGCATACGTAATGGGTGTTTTCACGGCCGGACTCAACCGCGCCCTCGACCTACCGGCGGGACGTGTACGCCAATTCGCACAGGGACTTGGCACAATTCTGCTTCATGGGCTTGGTCTCAAAAGAGCTGAGGCGGAGCGCATCATGCGTGACGCGATCGAAGCAATACTCCCACGGCAGTAATAGGAAGTAACTCATGGGAATCAAGATTCAAGATATCGCATATGTAAGGTTCCACGCCCCTCGGATCTCGCCCAGATGGAAGCCTTTTTGACCGAGTTCGGGATGCTCCCCGCTGAGCGAACCCGCGACACGCTTTACATGCGCGGCCTCGACGGAGATGCAGCAGCGATACGGACGACCTGACACAAAACCGGGTCGCTCTATCGCTGGCATGCGATCGTCGACGAGGCGCTGCTCCGCGATGGCGCGGAGAAGCTCGCCGCCTGTCACGATGCGTCGAAACAGAACGCGCGTCGTAAGGCAGTCCTTCCCGTCGTTTTTCCTCCGAAACCATCCAACAATTCGCATCGGGATTTGCGAGCGCACACCTCGCATCCAGACAAGCCGACGGACTCAGAACGGTTTGTCGTCAAGGAAGCGTTTCAGCACATTACTCATAATTCGCGACACGTTATTCTCATAGTTGTTGTGTGATAGACTGCCCGACCATGCGATAGAGCCGGTAGAAAAGACCGCGCCACCCTCAGGCGTTTCATAGAACGTCATGTCGGCGCGAACCAGATCGCTTTCACCGCCGCACATACCGGGAGCGTTTGCTAAAAGCTCCTCGGGCACAACCATGTATACGGGCGTGTGATTCTCCGAGCTCGCTACTACCAAAGCGTTTGGAGGCGTCCCAAGGAGAAAGTCCGCGCGGTCGATCTCGAGACCGGCGGCTCCTCCGCCAATCAGGCCGAAATCACCAATCAGCTCGTCCTTGCCAATGCCGTCGAAAATGAAGCTGCAGCGCGGGTTAAAACTGTCCGGCCGTCGTCGAAAGTAAGAGGAAATGTCAAAGCCCTGCGCAGAAAAGCCCACGCCCGCCATCTTTTGAGGTGCAAGGCCTTGCCGCCGCCATAGCCCTCCGTATTCTCCGGTAAAGCTATGATAGTATTCGCCCGGTTCCGCCGCCCAATTTCGGATGCCTCCTTCGGCGCGGCGGACCTCGATGACTCCGGGTTTCGTCGGATGATACGCGATACGCCAATACCAGCCGTTGCCACCCATGTAGATCAGTCGCCCACCCTGCCTTTTGAAAGCATCGAGTGAGTCCCACATCTGTTTCGACCAGTACTCGGGATGAGTAGAGGTCATAATGACCCGATATGGCACCAGCGCCGAATAACCTTGATAATGAAGATCCTCATCAGTAATGCAGTCATAATCGACCTGCTTCTGTTCAAGCCAATCGATAATATGGGTGTCTGCGTTAAACTGCCACAGTGATGAACCCATCCCGCCCAACCACGACTGGTACTTTGGGCGCATAGTGAGTATTGGCCGCAAACGCGATGAGTAGCAGACTCCGCTGCCATCTGAATGAGAATCATAACATGAACCGCCATACTCTCGATGTTCATTCAGAAACACGTCGGTTGGTTGAAGCGGCAGAACTCTGCCGGCTACGAGCTCCGCCAGCGGACCATCGACTCCGGTGTGTTCATTTGCGTACGCCATGTAGCTTGCCGTCGGCACCAGGAACACTAATTTTGAGTTCGCCTTGCCAGGACGAGGCTTGATTACGAATGGAATGAAGTCTTCGTCGTCATCAGTCTCGATATGCGCTGCGTAAACGCCGCTCTTGAGCTCTTCCGGCACAGTAAGCGCGAAGTCTGCCTCCCAACCCGCATCATAGAGGTCGTCGTCATGAAAGTGAATGGCGCCGTAGTGCTCGGGTTTGTGCCGCCAGCACATTTCCTCACCGTTCCAGTTCCACCCGGTTACAGCACGGGTGGGAAGATTTACGGTCTCTCCATGATGGTGGTTCGGCGATACGTCAATGATGCGGTCTGACGATATCTCCTTAGAGAAGTCCCACAGCGCGACTATTTCGCTGCCCAGCGACGAAAGCGAAACGCTGGCGCGCAGCCGTTCCATCTCAACTCTGCTCAGTACCCGATTCGCCAACACTGGTCTGTCAATCTTACCGTTGTAGTGCCCGCTAGTCTCCGTGCGGCCGTTGCGTGTCTGCGCATAATGAGCAGCGATGATAAGCGGCGCGCCATTATCATGGCGGGGTTTCACCTTCGCCGTCTGCTGCAGCTCGGCTGACGTGTCCATCTTGGCATGGACTTTTAGCGGCTCCTGGTACAAGCAGACATCGCCGCCAGTGGCATCGTACGTTGCAGCCACGAAATACCACTCCCGCGCCAGCATGGCCCGGCCGGTAGCGACGTGTTCAAGCGCCCCGGTGCCATCCCCAAGCGTCAGCAAAAGTCCTCCCTTATCGTCAAGCCCAAGTATGAAACCCGCGTTTGATTTGGAATCCCAACGACTCAGCATGCTCTGGCGGCCTTGTCCTGGAGTAGTTGGCCATACCATCGCCTGCACCGAGAAGCTGCCGAGCTTCTCAAAAGTTTGATGGTTGGGGACAATAGCGCATGAACCCGACCGTATCACCTGCTTACGGCCCCTATAACTGCCCTCAAACTCGCTTTTAACAGGCTCAGCTTTAAAGCCCGGGCCGTCTGGATTGGTGTCTCCGTGGATAATTCTTACGAGCGTCGCTTTATAATGTGACACTTCACAAGAGACCATGAAATGGATAGTCTCGCCAGGACACACACTTATCTTGTCGCTGTATCCCACTATATTTTTCATGGCTATAGACTCCCCACACCCTTGCAGCCGTACGAGACTTTTTATTTAGTCAGCTCTTCCCCGGTATATTTGGCCCAGCGCCGCTGAAAGACATACCATTCCGCGTCTATCAGCGACTCGAACACCTCGCCAGTCATCCTGATCGGCTCACCACGTATTCCGGAAAGTACACCCAGTGCCCATTGCTTGTGAGGTGTCGTGCAGACAAGCACGTATTTTCCGGCTGTTGCCTCACCGCGGAATAGATTAAGGATCCGCTGTAAACCTGGCGAATGATGCCCAATTGGACACTTTTTGAATTCCTCGACAAATGCCTTGTCTTCAGGTTTGATCTTGTACACTGTGTGGCACTCCTTCCTGTTATCCAGCTGAACCGAGGAACAACTAACTGGATTATGCCCTGATATAACATCTGGGCGAGTGCGGATCACATTAATGAGCGCTGAGAAAACGCCGAGGAGTGTTGATTCGAAGCGGAAGGTCAACAAGTCCGGTTGCGTGCGGAAATTATTACGGGCGCTTGAAGTCCGGACACGCTTTGCCATGAGGCACATAAAGATCGTCAGTAAACTATAGACCAACGCGTAAACACCAATGACTCTGTAGCAGTTGAAAGGCCAGCAAAAGCGATAACCATCCTCCCCGGTCAGCAAGTGTTAAGAAAAGACGTGGCGACGTACATACCGTTAAACGACCTACCGCCTACGGCACGGTCGGAAGGAGTAGCGTCTTTCGGTGGTCTCGGTCAAGTGGAAAATGGTTGATAGTCATCATCGGCCGGGTCCGGCATTTAATAGATATTGCTTTGTTTTAGGCAGTGTACGATTTGATGATTACCTTGGGTGTATTTTGCCAGCCGTTCATGCGGCGCACCACTATGGAGGAACACGGTCTAACTTAATGAGGATCTACGCACCGTGGGGGTGGATCGCATGGTGGATTCGCTGGCATGAGGCGCCGGCGCTGAGCACTGTGCGCGCGGCAGGCGCTCTATCCGACCGCCGTCGTCGCCGCTTTAGCGATGGGCGCAATCGGGATGAGCGCGCCAGGGATGGCTGGCGAACCCATGCGACTTGCATGGCTCCGCGCGCTGGTCGACGACGCGAGATCTCAAGGCAGCGCGGCTGATCGAGAGGCGGGGCGGTTTATGTCCATAACATCGCCGCAAGTCTGCGCCTGGTAGGTCCGAAGGCGCGACGCGCTGGCGTCTATCTCGGCACTTGGCGCCGCGCCCTCATCCGCGATTGCGGGCCGGCGCACGTGCTGGTCTTCGCGCCGACGCGCAGCGGCAAGGGCGTCGGCATCGTGGCGCCCACACTGCTCATGTGGCCGCACCCGGTTTTGGTTCACGACCTCAAGGGCGAGAACTGGGCGCTCACGGCTGGCGCGCGAAAGCGCATGGGGCAACTCTGCCTCCGGTTCGCGCCGGCATCCGCCGACGGCGACGGCGCCAGATACAACCCGCTTTCGGAGGTGCGGCTGCGCACGCCGCACGAAGTCCGCGACGTGCGCAACATCGTGCAGATGATCATTGATCCCGACGGGAAGGGACTCCCCGATCACTGGTCGCGCGAACGAAGAGCATTCCAGTCGCGGCGACCTTTCCGGCGTTCCTGTGCCCCGAGCGGTTTCGCATGGTCGACAGCTGGATAGCGAAATGGGTTGTAGGCTACCGCGCGGAGTATACCGCCGAAGCCGATGCCAGCGGCTTGGTCGCACCTTCGGAGTCCTTTCTGGCACGCAGAAAACGACGCTCACCGTGCCAGGCGATTGGCCATTTTACGAAGGCTGGATCCAATTCTTCCGAATGGCGGCCAGCATTCTTACGCAGCAAACAGGATTTCCTTGGCGCGCTCGCGATATCGAAATGGCTGCGTTCCAGAACGCACGTTCCGCATCACCCCTGCTCCCGTCCATCGCATGACTAGGACGCTACAAACGCCCGCGCAGCGGCCTGATCCAGCTTATCGCTGCATCAAATATCACCCGACAATAGCGGTAAAGGAGTGAAACTGCTAATTTAGCGGTGATTTCCTGCGGGGATCCCAGACGGGTCCTTGAACGGCGATTCGGCCGGCCAGGACCGTCGCGCCGGGTGGGCGAACGACGTGAAGCTGATCAAGAACATCGGCGATAATCGCGTTATCGACGAGATTCGCGCCGCGCTCGGTCCACAGGCGACTTTGGACATCGCGTCGCCGTCCTTCTCAGTCTTTGCGTTTGGCGAAGCCAAGGGCTTGCTCGAAAATATCGAGCGGTGCCGTCTGGTAATTCCGACGCCGACTGACAGCGAACCGCAACTACTCGGAAGTGAGGCCGATCGCCCATTTCGAAATCGCCTCAACACGCGCGCACTCAGCCGCCAGCTTGCCGCCTGGATCGAAAAGAAGGTTGATCTTCGAAGCGCGCCCTCACCGCTGCCGCAAGCGTTGTTCTCGATTGGGAACGGCGCTGGTGCGCCGTCCCGCGTGCTCACCGGGCATTGCGCGTTCACGACCGACGGATTGGGGCTCACTCCGGGCAACCAGTTCAGTCTGATTCAATGTGCCGAGAGCAAGGAAGAATGCGAGTTGCTGGGAGCCTGGTTCGATTCTCTGTGGAGCAGTCTGCCGGCGACGGATGAGGCCAAAAGCGCGTTGCTCGCGCGACTGCGCGAGTTGACGGATCACAAACCGCCGTCGCTCATTTACTACCTTACGCTGTTCCAGATTTTCAAAGACCTTGGTGACGAGCTGGACGAGGAGCGGATCGTAAAATCCGCCACCGGAATCCGTAACACGACGGTCTGGAAAAAGCTGTTCAAGTTCCAGCGCGACGGAGTTGTCGGCGCGATCGACAAACTCGAACGCCTGGGTGGCTGCATCATCGCGGACAGCGTCGGCCTCGGCAAAACCTTCGAGGCGCTGGCGATCATCAAGTATTACGAGCTTCGCAATGACCGCGTTCTTGTGCTCGTACCGAAACGGCTTCGCGACAATTGGACGCTCTACAAGGCCAATGATCGCCGTAACTTCCTCGCTTCCGATCGCTTCAACTACGACGTGCTCAACCACACCGACCTTTCGCGCGACGGCGGTGTCTCGGGCGACATCGATCTGGGGCACGTCAATTGGGGCAACTACGACCTTGTCGTGATCGACGAGTCGCACAATTTTCGCAACAAGGCGACGCACAACGATCGCGAGACCCGCTATGACCGGCTCATGCGGCGCATCATCAAGGAAGGCGTCAAGACTCGCGTACTCATGATTTCCGCCACGCCGGTTAACAACCGGCTCGCCGACTTGAAGAACCAGATCGCCTTCGTCACCGAGGCGGATGACGCCGCGCTTGAAAGCCAAGGCATTCCCAGCATAGAGGCGACCGTGCGCCAGGCGCAGCTTCAGTTCAATCGCTGGCTCGCCTTGGAAGACGCCGAGCGCCGTCCCGCGCGCCTGATGGACATGCTCGGGTTCGACTATTT